>CAWEDY010000014.1:0-258290 GCA_963807935.1 uncultured Planctomycetota bacterium | reverse complement strand
AAACCGGCTCTTGAACGAGCACCACCCAGTGGCTATCGCGGACCGGGTCATTGTGGCGATCAATTAGTGGTTGCAGTGCGCCCCAATAAAGTTTGCCATTGGTGAGCGCATCATCGCGATAATCTATGAGCATGGCGCCATTCTCGGGAGCGTCAAAATCGACTCTTTTCAGAATTTGGTCGATCCGAGCCAAAATTTCATTCCCCACCCACGGCGTCGGCGCTCCTTTCCTGAATGTATCCTCCTTTTGGTGATGCAGGATCAACCCCCGGCGCGTCTGGCCATCAATGGTCGATTCTCGCAAGTCAAGCAGCACCACTTCGTGCCCCGGCGGCAGCTTCTTCTCCAGGACATTGAATTCGCCCAGATCGACCGCCATGGCCAGCACGCCGACAACTTCGCGGTCCTTTCCCTTGAGGCCGTTTTCAATCGGCACCGAAAACGCAACCTTCAAATGTTTGGTGGAAGTACTGCGATACACGACGGACAGATGCGGAGCTTTGATCGGCTTGAGCTGCGTTGCGTCGGCCGGCACATTGGTTCCTTGGCCGTGAAAGTAATCGCGGCGTGCAAAATTCTCGCCCCAGGTCGTCTCGCTATGGGGGCTACGCGCCACCTGAACGCCGCGCGCGTCGTTGATGAACCAACTATCGGCGGCCGCATCCCGGGCATGATCTGCCTTGCGGGCTCCGAGCCAATCTTCCAGCCGCTTCCAAGGGGCGTCGTCGTTTGGATGATTGTCGATTTGCACCATTTGCTGCCGCAGGTCGGGGTCGGCGGCCAGTCGGCCCAAGATATCGAATCGCCGATTGATCTCCTTGAGAATTTCGCTGGCGGCGAACCGCGCCGCCACCTGGAGCGCGTTTTGCTGCGCTACCACCGCTTTTTGCAGAGATTCTTGGCGCCCAATCGCTTGCCAGGCCAACCAGCCAATAGCCGCGACGGCCGCGAACGTGAGGCCAGCCATACCGATCCGCCACAGCTTGTGCCGCGTTTGTGCCGTAATTGCCGGCAGCGCGCTCCGGCCTGCTCGCGTCCGCGTCCGGGTATCGGACTCCGCACTCTTGGCGACGAGCGTATCCGACTTTGCGACGCCTTGCGTTGGCGATCCGGATGGTGCGCCGATGGTTCCCCGCACCAACTTCGCCAGCTCGTGTCCCTGCGCAAACGGTGCGAGCGCCGCCGCTACATCCGCCGGATCGGAAAATCGGTCATCAGGGTTCTTCGCCGTCATCCGTTCGAGCGTTTCCCAAAGCGCCCGCGGGATCCGCGAATCGCGCTCGATCGGCGGCAGCTTCTCCCGCTCGTGGGCTTTTTCCGGCTTCAAATCCGATTCCCAAAATGGCGGTTTCCCGGCCAGCAAGTGATACAGCGTGCAACCCAAACTATAGATGTCGGCCCGAATATCGACGCTCGTCGTCTTCCACTGCTCCGGCGACATGTACATTGCCGTGCCCATGGCCCGGTTGTCGAACACGGTCAGGCGCTGCTGATCGTCGCCCACCAACAGCGCAAGCCCGAGGTCCAAAATCTTGACGACGACTTGCTCGTCGCCACCGGGAGGCACACCCCGAGTCTTCGGAGGGTCCGGCGGTGCTTCTTCCTGCTCGCCGCGCTCTTCGGTAATCCGCGGAGGGTGCCATCCGCTTGGATCATCGGCCCCCACCAGCGTCAGCATCAAGTTCGACGGCTTGATATCGCGATGAACCATCGCGTGCTGATGAATATAGGCCAATCCGCGCGCCGCTTGCCGCGCGATCTCGCACGCGTTCGCAACCGTCAGCGGTCCGTTGCGCGCCACCAGCTCATCCGCACCGACGCCTTCGATATATTCCATCACCAGGTAATGCACAGCATCGGTCGGCGCCGACGAATCGATCGCCACGACAATGTTCGGATGCTCCAGCGCACCAACCGCCTTGATCTCCTGATAGAACCGCCGGATCACTTCGTCTTGCCCCGCTTCGACAAAGTGCTGCTTGATCACCTTCACGGCGCGCACTCGCCCAAATTGTGAATGGCGGGCCCGATACACGTCGCCCATCCCGCCGCTGCCCAACCGCTGCTCGAGCTCGTAGTTCCCCAACCGCATCGGCACAACATCGGTCGCCGGCTGCGATTTGTAGCCGGCCTTGGCGAGGCCGGCCTCATTGGAGCCAGTTCCAGGCGGGCCTTTGCGAAACTCCGTCAGCCCCATCGTCGCGGGCAGCACCGTCCATTGCCGCGAATAGCTCTCGCGTGGCTGCGGCCGCATCTGCCGCGGGACTTGGCGATCGTAAAGCAATTCATAAATCTCGACCCGCCCGATGCCTTTCAATTCGCGCCGCCCATGGTCGTGAAACGAAACGCCGTCCATCCCGGCATCTTCCAGCACGGCCACCACGCTGCGTGAAACCAGGATTTGTTGGCCCGTTGCGTAATCGCTCAACCGCGCGGCGTAATCGACGGGCTTGCCGATGAAGTTATTGGCGTCGCGCGGATCGATTTGCGGAATTCCCAGGTGCATACTGATCCGCACCGAGACCGTATGACCACCGGGCGTGCGAATGGGATCGTCCCGGTGCGACCGCTGGATCGCCATCGCCCAGCGGGCCGCCGAAATCGTGTCGGAAAACACGAGAAGATGCCCGTCTCCGGCGGTCGAAACGACGCGGCCCCCCAACGCCGCCAGGTCCCGTTCGATCCGTTCGCGATGTGGCGTAAGCACGCGATCGATGAACGCCTGATCGCGCTCCGTATCGCTGTGCCCCGGCATCTCGCTCTTGAGATCGACCGAGCCGACGATATCCGTAAACAAGATCGTCTTCAGTTCAGCCATGTCTATTCAATCATCCGCCTTCCACCACGACCGTCAATCTCCCGGGATCGCTGCCGTACGCGGGCCTACCGACCCCGCACGACGCCGAACATCGAACAAAAAAAAGCCCGCCCTACCGCTGCCGGTAGGACGGGCTATGTCTGCTCGACCATCGAAATGCCTCCGGGGTCAGTGGAACGACCTGCGCGGCCTTTTGCCGAGCGGCGTCGTGGTCCTCATGGAACGCTTGCGGGTAGCCCGGCTGGGCGACAGCGATCGAACGTCGCGCCTCAGCACGTACGCGAGTTTCTCGGAAACCCGATCGCGCTTCCGTAACGAAGCGATCACGTACGTCGGCGGGTCGAATACGCTGATGGTTGGTTCGCAAGAGCGATTCACAATTGGCCACTTCTTGCTCGGCAATCGTCCGCGCCCTGCGATCACAAAATAGAGGACGCGAACTAACCCGATGCGATGCGTAAATTTCTCCTTTCAAAACCTGGTTCGAGTAGCGGACAAAATCACGACGACTCTTACTTATCAAATCGGCCCCGTGCACTGCAAATGTATTTGCCACTATTTTGGGTTCGCAGCCAAGTTTTTTCGCGCCGATGTTCGCGTCGTAACAATCAGCGAAACATTGCCTAGCGCCGCCCGAGCATCTTAGCGTCGGCCGGCCGACCGAATCGATTCCGGCCTCCCGCCGCCAACTGTCGATTCCCGTCTCCGTCGGTCCGCGCCACCCGCCGCCAGCCGTCATTTTGGCGGCCTTTTGGCCCCCAAAAACCACGCAATTTTTGTTGCAGCATTGCCCGTCCCTGCTAGACTGGAAGTACTGTGACGACACTTTCGGCTGCAAATCGCTAGCGACTGAGCCGGGCCGCCCGCGGCCGCCGAGTTAACCCGTTCGCCTCGCGATTTGCCGCAGAAATGCCGCCCTTTTCGGCTAGTTGCCGATCCACGGAACAGACATCAATTGCAAGATGCAGTGCCCCGAGTCCCGGCCCATGGCTGGGGTCGCCGAGCACCAGCCGTAACCGCTGGCGATTGCTCAATGCGGCACTGCGTTTTTGTCCGCCGCGGGGCGCGGAACCCTATAATTTGGCATACGGCAACGGAGAATCTGGCATGTTCGATGCCCTGTCACTTTCCCGCCATACGCTCGGTGCATTCGCCTGCGCGCTGGCCATTGTGCTGGCACCGGCCGGGTACGCGCAAACGATCGACTTCAGCCTGGATCTGCTCTACTCGAACCCTGGCGACCCGAGTTCGGCCGGCGTTTGGGAGCTCATCGCCAAGAGCAGCGACTTTGGTATCGCCGGCCTTACTGCCCGCATTAGCGGCATCGACTCTGGCGTACAACTCGCCGCCCCGCGCGGCACCGTCAACGGCACGAATGCGGCCGGATTTCAACTCCTGAGCGACATAGCGCACCCCGCTAGTCCGCCTAACCCCGCCTACCACGAGTTCGCGATCGACCAGGTACCGATCAGCCCGCTGCCATCCGGCAAAGAAGAAAGCTATTTCTACGGCGTCGGCACGCTGACCAACGGTTCGCCGAATTATCCGGGAAAACCAGTTGGCTCCAATTTCATCGGTCCGGTCTTCACGTCGCTCACCAATGTCTCCGGTGTTGCCTGGGCAACCGGCGACCTCTTCGGCGACGCCACGTGGGACACCGGCGTTAAGTTAATCAATGGAACATTTAGCGCCGGCATGACGCCCGACTTCTTCGCCGACAGCAACGGAAATGTTTTCACTTCGCTCGGTACATCGACGACGTTGGGCGATGAAGCGCTCGCGACAACAATCACGAAGATCGTGCGCACGAACCTGGCGAATTCGGCCGACTACAATCACAACGGCCGCGTTGATGCGCCCGACTACGTGCTCTGGCGCAAAACGCTCGGCCAGGCCGCGGTCCCTCCCGGGTCCGGCGCCGATGGCGACGGCGACGGCACGATCAACCAGCCCGACTACGATTTGTGGCGCGCACACTTCGGCGGTGCGTTCGGCTCCGGCGCGGCGCAGGTCTGACCACGAATGCCGTTCCAGAACCGATGAGTTGCATGTTGCTGGTGCTTGGCGCGATGCTGGGTGAGTGGCTGCTTGTGCGCAGTCGCCGGAGCAAAGTGTGCTTCGTGCTTGCAGACCCGCGCGCCGCAAACCGACGAGCGGTGAACAACTGAGCACGACGCGCATCATGGCTCGAACAACGGATAGCAAGCCGTCAAAAGTCGTTCGAACGAATCGCGACCCCGAAACCGGAAACCTTGACAACAACCGAGAGTCTTTTGCGCGAAGAAGATGCCGTGCGAGGGGGGAATGACCAGTCGGCTTTAGCGAGATTTGCCGTATTTTACGGCCTTTTCGACCAACTATAAAAATCCAAAGAAAAAAGCGTTAATAGACTTAGAAACTGCTTGACAGTCCTGGAAACCGCGAACATAATGCCCGATGGAAGTCGAGATTTTATTCTCGGTACTTTCGTTCGGCGGTCTGAGCAGTTAGTGAGATCGCCGGAAATTGCACTGCCGGAATGGAGGTTTTACGAAGCTCTCGGCGGGGCATGTGGGGCAGGACGGACTGAATGAGGGCAATTTAATATTCGCCCGCGAACGCTTGTGTGAGGTTTCGTCAGTATTACTGTGTCCTTGGTTAGCACGCGCTACCGCGCGTTGGGAGTTTCGATCGCTGAATGAAATGTCAGAAAGATGTCGCGTCAGTTCCACTGACCTCCGACCTCTCACCTCTGACTCCTTTGCTCGGCGAGGCTTAGCTCAGCAACTCTGATCTTGTTCTTTATCTAAGAGGGTGGAGAAATCTAATGTCCTGGAAGAGCTTAGTAACTGCGGGTTTAATGTGTGTTCTGGCGTCACCGGTTTTGGCCGCGCCATCAGTTAGCGCTGTCGGCGGCGGTACGCAGGCCGGTACCTCCGGGTATCTCGATGCGAACGGCGACTGGGTCTGGCAGGTCCGCGTTGCCCAGAGCTTCACGGATCCCACTGGCACTCCGCCCGGCAATCCCGCGGCCGCCGAGCTGGGCTTCCAGCAAGCTTCTGTTCGGCCAGGGGCAGCGGCGGGCAATATCGCGGTCAACGCCACCAATAACAATGCGACGGTCTGGGATACGAATAATCCGGGGAATGTGATTTTCGGCTGGGAGACGCTGACCAACCTCGGTGGCAGTGGCGACTGCGGAAGCGCTAACCCGGGCAATTGTCCGGTTGGTGTGCAGACGGATCTCGCTCGCAACCAGGTTTTCGCCGCGTTGGGTAGCGCCCTGATTACCAGCACGTCGCCGCAGAACATGCTGCGGATCGAAGTCCAGCACCCGTCGGACCAATAGTGCTGCCGCGCTCTCGACAACCACACTTACGCTTAACGGCGCCTACGACTCGAGCGGCAATGCCGTCGCCCCGCCAAGCGTTGGCACGCCTGGCGGCGACCGCGCCCGCGTTGCGGCACTTGCCAGCACCTCGTCGGACGCTACCAATTACCACTATCAGGGAGCGGTTACCTTTACTGCGAAGGCCGGTGACACCAACCTGGACGGGCAATATTGGCTTGCTCGACTATTCGGCTTTGCTTAGCAAGTAGATTTCGATGACGGTCAGGCACGAAGCAATGGTACCATGGTGATTATAACGGCGACGGCGACGGTCGGCTTTGCTGACTACTCGATGTTGGCAGACGAACTATCGTGCCCCGAACAACGCGTATACGGTCCTCACCGGCTCCTTTAATTTGGTGGCGCCTCCGGGAGCTGGTGCCGGGTCAGCAGCGTTGGGCTCCTCGGCTGTGCCCGAACCCGCTACGATCACCCTGTTCGGCTTGGCCCTGCTGGGGGGCCTGGGGATTATTCGTCGGAAACGCGGCAACTAACTAAGGAAAAAATTGAGGAACCTTGCAAATAGTGCTTGCAAAGAGGTCCTCGCCAGGATACAAAGAAGTGGTTAGAGATTCTTCAGGAGCGATGTGCTAATGCAGCAGTGAGTTACTACATTTCACGTACACGCCCGCTGTGCGGTGATTGGTAAAAGCTTGGCGGGCGTCTACCAAGTTTAATTTTCAACCAAGAATTAACGACACTTCAATGACAAGGACAACTTACATGCTTCGAAAAGTACTTTTCGCGGTGGCAGCCGCGTTGCATCCTAGCCACCAGCGCTCCGCGCCGCTACCATCACGTATACTCTTGATCTGCGTACGCCGGGCACGTCTGCGCTGTACGCCGATGTCAGTCTCGGGGACAATGGCGGCTTGGCGCCTTGGGTGTCCGCTCTATCGGGAAGTGTCACTGACCTCGATAACGTTTCACCGCTCACTGTCAACTGCCAGACTTTCGCCCAGGCCGGCTTTGACTCAGTTCCGAGCACCCGGCGCGGTGCGATACCGACCCACAAGCGCGGTCAGTCAATCCGGACCTCTCGGGCTGGCCAGATCCGATTAGCGGACCCCGAGCAACTTGATTTATGGTTTCGGCCAGACGGCTAATGCTTGGGCAACTGTCCGCGGCTCACGCCCGCTTTCTTCCCGACCACCGCGATGCCACGTCGGGTGAGTAGCGGTTGGACCGGCCCGCGACCCGCAGATACGACCACCCGTTCGCCTCGCTCTACTCACTATGACCCGTTAGGGCTCAGCCCGGATTTGATCCGCCAGAACGCCAATAATGCGGCAACGTGTGGGCGCGACGAATGACTACGCCGTGATTGCGGTCGACCCTACATACGCCGTATTCTGACCCCCGGCGGTACCAACGATTCCCGAGCCGGCAACCCTGTCGCTGCTCGGTTTGGCAATGGTCGGTGGCTTCGGCCTGATTCGTCGCCGCCGTGCCTAACTGGCTGCGAACGACAAATTGAAACTCACAAGGCCCTGGGATTCTCCCAGGGCCTTTTCGCATTTGTGCCTGTCTTCTCGAATGGACTATAATTGTTTGTGAAGATGACATTCTCAAACCAGCGCAATCCATGACACAGCTTACGCTCAACGACGATCAGGTGGCGGCAATTCGCCAGTCGGCAGGCGGTGTGGAACTCTGCGACCGGAGCGGCGCCGTGGTCGGCTACGCCACGCCAAGGGCCATCGCCACACCCGAAGAGATTGCCGAAGCCCATCGCCGATTAGCATCCAACGAGCCTTGCTACACGACCGCAGAGGTATTGGACTACCTACGTTCGCTGGAGCAGGCATGACGCGCTACACAGTGGTGTGGAAATACAGCGCGCAAATAGAACTCGCGCGGCTCTGGCTGGCCGCAGCCGATCGTCAAGCGATGACCAGTGCCGCCAACGACATAGACACCGAGTTGGGGCGAGACGCAACCACGAAAGGTGTCTTCGCCGATGCAAGTTTACGTGAGCTGAGCGTGCCGCCTCTGCGGGTGCTGTTCAACATCAGCGAGCCCGATCGATTGGTGACCGTCACCAATGTCATATTGATTTCAACACCATGATTGCAAGTCGCTCGAACTGCTAAATCTTGTAAAAACTCGACACGACGCTCCTGATCTAGCGTCGATGCCGCTCCTTGGCTTGGCGGTGGTGGGTGGCCTCCGCCCTGATCCGCCGTCGCCGTGCCTAATCGGCTGCGAATGACAACTTGAAACGCACAAGGCCCTGGGATTCTCCGAGGGCCTTTTTGCATTTGTTGCTGGCTGCTGGCTCGGACTATAATTGTTGTGGAGGTCGCGATCCCCCTATTCCCGGTTTCCTCCGTAGTGCATCACCATGACCCAAGTATTTCTTACTGACGAGCAGGCGAACACCGTTCGCCACGCGAACGACACGGTAGCCCTTTGTGACCAGGGGGGCGGTTTCATCGGATACGTCAAGACGGACATCGGTTTTACAGCGGACGAAATTGACGAAGCCGAGAAGCGGGCCCATTCGGAGGGACCGTGGTACACGACGGCCGAGGTGCTTAGTTACCTCCGCACGCTGGAGCAGGAATGACGCGGTACACCGTCGTTTGGCATCCGGCTGCGCGCGACCGGTTGGCGCGCCTTTGGCTTGTTTCGAACGATCGCCAAGCTGTTACCAACGCTGCAGACGAAATCGATCGGGAGTTGGCGGTCGATCCAGTCAAGAAAGGGAGCCTTGTCCGCAATCAACTGCGCATCCTCTGCGTTTTGCCGCTACGTGTGTTGTATCGCGTCAGCGAACCGGACCGACTCGTGACGATTTTAGCTGTCGCGACGGCCGACCGGCCGTAATCAAATCGACAGACGACAAGCTGCAAACACTCGGCCCGCGCGGGTCGTCGCTCGTCGTTTTTCGCTCCTTTCGCCGCCGCCATCAGCAGCTGTTAACCCTTGCCGGCTGTAACGCTTTTGCCGGTTCCTCGCGGCGGGCGGCATGTGCCGTGCAATCGCAAAAGGCCGGATTTAGCGGCCGCGCATGTTCGATACCGAAAGACGTGTCGCCGTGCGCAGGTGAAGCCGGATTTGCCGGCTGATTGCGGGGCCATTCACTCGGTTTGCGATTCCGCCGTGAGTCAAATCCACGCCAAGAATTCGGTCGCTCGGTGGGCGCTGCATTTTGCGCTCGCCTTGGCCTCGCTCGTTGCGGCAGGCCGCATCATTTATTTGGCTACGAGCAGCTCGGCTGTATCGCAGGTCGAGGCACAGGAAGCGTTCGTCAACCGCTCGACCGACCCACAAGCGGCCGACGTGGACGCCGAGCTTGCCTCGCTCTATACGTCCTGCCCGATGGCGGCGGTGATCGATTTGAAGACGGTCGCCAGTTCGCCGCAGGGCGTCGCCGAGCTGGTGCCGGCGTACCGCGCCCTGGCCCACCGCGTGCCCGATCCGCCCGTCGAGCCGGCCATTCCGCGGATTCGCTACCCGGTCGCGGTGCGGCCAAGTAGCGGCAGCCGGTTGGACGGGCTCGATTCGGTTCGCATTGCCCAGCCGCCATCTACACTTCACCCTGAGGAGAAATCGGGGCCGGGGGCAACGGCAAGCGAACTCTCCCCCGGCCCATCGCTAAAAGGGAGGGCGAATGTTGGCGAATGGTTGATCGACCCGCGCGAATGGTACACGCCGGAGGAGAAGGCGCCGTCGAAGTCGCCCGAGACTCAGCCAAAATCGACGGAGCCTCAGCCAAAAGACGAGTCGCCTCAACCACCCGTCGCGGAAGAAGGCAACCCGGCGCCGGCGTCGCCGCCGTTAGATGTTGCAGCACCATCGCCGCCGTTGCCGCCGCCATCGTCGCGGCCGCTGTTTTCGCCGCCGGCGGCTACCGGTGAGTTGCCAGCGCCGCCGAGTAACGAAACGGACGTGGGGCGGGGACGCCCCGGCTCGCCGGACGTGCCTCGTAATGCGGGCCCGGCCGGCGTCGATCCGCACTTAGAGCTGTTCACCAAGAACGCCTATCCGTCGGCCCGCGAGTGCGCCCAGTGCCACGAGGAGATCTACAACGATTGGAGCATCTCGGCCCACGCCTACGCGGCGGTGTCGCCGATGTTCCACAAGTTCGAACAGAAGCTCAACGATTTGTCGCACGGCACGCTAGGCTACTTTTGCATGCGGTGTCACGCGCCGGTGGCGACGGCACTGTGCGCATCGCGTGCGGAGCCGTTGTGGAATTTGCCCGAGACGGCCCGCGAAGGCATCACGTGCATCGCCTGCCATCGTGTGCAATACGTTTACGGCAAATCGAACGGGGAGCGGCGGATCGAGCCGGGCCCCATTTTTTCGCCCGTCCTGGGCGGTATCGGCGGCGAGGGCGTTGCGGAGGCGATTCATCACAAGGAGCAATTCAAAGTTAAGACGTCGCCCGACGAGAAGGGTCCCGGCCTGAATATCCATGCGGCCGGCATTTTCTTCGAACCGCTGACGCGCAGCGAGTTTTGTACGCCGTGTCACCAGGTTGCCGTCGATCCGGGGATCAAGTTGGAGGTGGTGTGGGAGCAGTACCGCGCATCGCCGGCGTGCAAGAAGGGCATTCAGTGCCAGGATTGCCACATGGGCCGCGTGCCCGGTTTGCCGCTGGGCTACGATTGCGGTCCAGTCGCCAAGATCGCCGACAAAACGGTGAACGACCACCGCAGGAAATCGAATCACATTTTTTACGGGCCGAACTACCCGATCGCCCATCCGGGCGTGTTTCCGTTCAATTTGAAAGCGAAGCGCTGGACGATGGAACAGTGGCTTACGTTCGATTGGCGAGCCGGCTGGGGCACCAAGGAGTTTGAGAAGAGCGTGGCCGACGGCCGGCTTCAGGCGAGTTTTCCGCCCGTTTGGGCCGAGGCCGATGACCGCTTCGATGCTCGCGATATCATCGACGAGAATTTCAAGAAGCTCAACCACAAGCGCGACGTGCGGTCGCAGATTATGGAGAACGGCTCGCACGTCGATGGGCCGTTCTTCGATTCGCCGCTGTGCCGCGGCCAGGATCTGAACTTTCACTACGTCGTCACGAACACGAATGAAGGGCACAACCTGCTCACCGCCTCGCTCGGCGCCCAGCCGCAATTGTGGGCGGACATCGTGCTGATCGGCCCCGACGGCAGGCGGCTGTGGGAGAGCGGCTACACAGATTCTTTTGGCGACCTGGCCAACATTCACTCCGAAGACGTTCGCCAACACCGCGCTCCCTACGATTTTCAATTGTTCAACCTGCAGACGATGTTCCTCATCCAGGGCGCGACGGGAACCGATCGCGAGTTCCTCGTGCCGGTGAATATCGATATCGATCAATTGCCGTTCATTCGCCCCGGCGTGCAGCCGATTTCGACGATCAACCACCCGCCGGGAATCCGCATGGAAAGCCACTCGCTGGCCCCGCTCGGCTCGCGCGAGGCGCTGTACCACATCCCGGCCAGGTTCATTCAGCAATCGGGCACGTATCGCGTTTCATTCCGGCTGCGCAGTCGGTCGGAGCCGATGTACCTGATGCGGTTCGTCGGCGCGACGGAGGAGATGCAGCGCGCAGAAAACGAGTGGATGATCGATGTACACCCGATGACCGTGGAGTTTGTCGTGCGCTAGAGCCGCATTGCCTCACGCCAAGATGAAACCAGCCGATCGACATCCGCGACAGCGCACATCCGGCCTCATGATTTGGCTGGCGACGGTCGCGATTGCGCTAGCGGTTAGCCGAGCGACTTTCGCCGACGAGCCACAGGCGGAGCCGCCGTACCCGTCGGAAGCGTGGTCGCCGCCCGCACCCAAGCCGCTGTTCGCACCGCCGGCGTGCGCGGCATCGAACGATACGTGCGGGCAGGGCGGGCCGTGTTGCGATCCGCGTGCGCAGCTTTCACCGTATAGCAGCGAGGATTTTTCGTCGGGCCCGTTTTGCGATCAGCCCTACAACGCCTGCGCCGAGTTAGGTATTTATGGCGACAAATACCTGAATCCCACTCAGCGGCCGCTGGTCGAATTGGGCATGCCGCTGTACCTGGGCGGCCCCGTGCCGCCGCCGAATTGTGATTGCGGTCCCACGAACCCTTCGCTGCCGCGGTTTTACTTGTATGGCGATTATCGAGCCGCCGCCGCGTACAACGATCAAAACGGCGACGCCAAGGGAGTGCTCGCCGACAGGCTGAATCTCGAGTGGGATTTATGGCTCACTTCGACCGAACGCTTCCACATGTCAACCTGCCCGATGCAGCGCGACAACGACTTTCAGCGCGTCGAATTCGACGGCGGCCACAGCAAATTCTTCAACGAAATGGATTTCTTCGATCCTGATACGGATAGTCTGTATTTCGAAGGCGACCTGGGCTACATGATTGGCGGTTGGACCGGGCGCTACGCACCGTTCGATCTGCCGATAGCGGCCGGCCTGATACCGCTGGTATTTCAAAACGGCGTGTGGGTGAATGATGCGCTTGTCGGCGCTGCCGCGACGATCCCGGCACGCAACAGCGCCTGGCTCGATTGGTCGAATTTCGACGTGACGTTCTTCGCCGGCTTCGACCAGGTGACGAGTCCCGCCTTTGACGAGGACAACTCGGCCGCCCATGTTGTCGGCATCAACACGTTCATTGATGCGTATGGCGGTTATATCGAGGCCGGCTATGCGTTCCTCGACGACAACGCCGAGATTGGCCGCAGCTACCACAACATCGGCCTGTCCTATACCCGGCGGTATCTCAACTTCGTGTCCAATTCGATGCGGGTGATCGTCAACGCCGGCCAGGATAGTCCAGTGGATGACCGCACGGCCAATGGCGTGCTGCTGATTTTCGAAAATTCATTTCTGACGCCCTGGCCGTATACTGTAATTCCTTACGTAAATACATGGGTCGGCTTCGACGATCCGCAATCGGTTGCTCGGGCGGGCGCAGCCGGAGGCGTACTATTCAATGAGGGCATTTTATTTGAGTCCGATAACCTTACCGGTTATCCCACGCTCGACGCGAGCGGCAGCAACACGTACGGGGCGGCGATCGGCATCGATCTGCTTTCGCCCGAGTTCACGCATCAATTGATTCTTGAGGCGGCGGCGCTCCAGGTGTTCGACGACGCGGCACTCCGCAATGCGCCCGGCAACCAGTACGGCTTCGGTATGCGCTACCAAGTGCCCATTTCGAACGCGACATTACTGCGATTCGACGTAATGCACGGCTGGCTCGACCACGCAGACGATGTGACCGGCGCCCGCGCCGAATACCGCTGGAAGTTCTAGCGAATTTGGCGACTCGCCGCGTGAGCCGGGTCGTCCTGGCCCCCGAGCCCAACCGTCTCCCCACTAGCCGCCGGCCCGCTTTTTTTTGCGATCACAATCCCGTTCGCCGCCAGGCTTCAGCAGACTCGACATGATAATTATGGCACGACTGGCATCGGTCCCCGGCCGCCTTCGTCGTGTGGCACTGTGTGCATTGCCGTTTCGACATGGCTGCAAAATCGCTGACGAACCGCTGGGGGTCGACGTCGGCATACGGTGTGGCAACGCTGGCTGCACCGTCGATCGAATGGCAGTGCGTACAATCGGCCAGCTGCGGCAGCAACAGATGGGGTTTGTGCGAGAACTTCGTGAAACCGCGCGGCTCAGCGGTGCGGTCGTAAGCCCGCCAATTGATGACTAATTCGCCGGCGGCAGCTTGCTCGACACTATGGCACGACACACACAGTCCCGGCGCAGTTGGTTTCGAAAGCTCCTTGAACATGGCCGCCGCAATGGGCTTTTGATTCAAATCCGGCGTTTCGGCCAGCACATTGAGCCACGTGGCGAGAACTGGATCGGAGTGACCGCCGGGATGGTATCGAATCGACAGCGATTGGTCATCGCGAACCCATTTGCCAGCCAGCGCGAACGCGATTGGCCGGCGGTTGTCTGTCGCGTTCATCGTCCTTGCCTGCGAGTTTGTCATGGAATTCGGCTTCATGACATCGGCCGCCGCGCCAGATCCGAGGAGCCAGGCATCGGCGGCGCTTCGCACCGTGTCGAGCGATAGACCCGCAACAAGCGCGCCGGCTTGTGCTGCTGAGACGGGCCGGCCCAGCGCACCGACAAGCGTTCGCGAACGGCCGTATCCGCCGATGCAGCCATTTCCACCATCAGCTTCTTGATTGCCGAAGCAAGCGTTGCGCAAGCCTCGAGCTGCTGATGGTCTTTCGGATTCACGTCCTGAAAATCGAAATCGGCGCCAAGTTTAGCAATTGCTTGCGATGCCGCGGGGTCGGCGGCCAAAAGTAGTTTCATCATCGGTGGGAACCGGCCATCGAAATCGCCCGTGGCGACCTTCGGCCATGAGCCGATATCGAATCCGGCCGATCGCAACGCGGAAATATCCAATGTCGGCATCGCCAACATTGGCGCGCCACGGGCCACGCTTGTCGAAATCTTCTCGTCGTGGCATTGTGCACACGCCGACTCGAAACTTGCCAATAGTTGAACTTTCCCCGTCGCATCGTCCAAGTGGCACGAGCGGCAGTCAAATGGCTGTTTCTTTTCGGCGAAATGCTTGTCGCGGTGCGCCGCATGGTTGAACGCGATCCGCGTTCGCCGCTCGTATGGCCAAATGCCAAAGTCAGGATGATCGGCAGCGAAACTCGCATAGCGCCGTTGGTGACACGCCTGGCAGGCTACGTTATCGATCGCCGTGAGGTCCGCCCGCGCACCGTGATGTTCAAGATGGCAGGTCGAGCATGCAATCGTATCCGCGTCCCTCTTAGAGTAGTGCTGGGGGAAGGCTCGAGTCGCCGTGATCTGCGCCAGCAAATTCGGAGGAGTATTATGCGCCGCCAAAGCGAACTCGGCAGAAATCGTTTTGGCGTGACATTTCATACACAATTGCCATTGGTTGGGCTGTGTGCCGCGAGCGATTGCCAGCGACGCAATCCAACCCGCGATGTTCTGCCCTGCGGCCGCATGACATGCGGCGCAATTCGGCTCGGTGCCCGACCGCTCCATCAATTGGGCGTGCTGCTGGGCCAGTGGCCCCGGCGCGATCACGCGGTCGCGCCAACCCGCACTGAGCACGATGATTCCCGCACCGGCGACCAGCAATGCGCAGGCTCTCACAAATCGGCCACGGATTGCCCGCAAGCTGCGCATCGGGTGGCAGTTGTGTACGCGCCCGCAGTCGCCTTCCGGCGTGGGCCCGGCGTCGCAAGGCCCGCCGCGTAGCGGCGAGCGATTACATTTCCATCGATCACCGTTGCGCGTCGGTGCGCATTCGGCCAGTGCCGGGCAGCGTCCGCGCGCGGTCGGGCCGGCTGGGCACGACTGGCCTTGGCCAGCAAGCCCGCAGACCCACGGTTGGTTGGGCCGCTCGTACCGGCTTGCCGAATAATCGGGTGCGGGCTCTCTCACGCGGCACCTCCGCGAAAGGCAAGCGCCAACAGCCCGTGCAATAAAGCCATGACGACGAGCGCATACGTCAAGCTGATGTGGACGAATAACCACGTCTTTAGCAGCTTTTGCCGCGCCGCGTGGAAATCCAAATCATCCTTTCGCCGCAGCAGTGCAAAAAGCCGCTCGCACGCAGCCTGCTCGTGCTCGGACAAATACCGGCGAACGGCTCGCAACTCGTGCATCAGCGATCGCCGAAGAGCCGTTGTCGGGCGGATGAAATACCAAGGGCCGCGCGATCGATGAAAGAAACCGTATAAACGCGCGATATAGAAATCGGCCAGCGTCGTTGCGCCGGATGCGGCAACCGAATCGAGCACCGCCTCACTAGCTTGCTGTCGAACTTGATAGTGTAACGCGGGGATGCGCTCGTAAATCGCTTCTTCGCCAACACGCGACAACTGATGCGGAATCGTTCGCGTCAGATACAGTCCCACCAGTCCGCTCGCGGCCGTCGCGAGATATATACTAGCCAATGCCGTGTTAAGGACACCCGTCGGCCACCGGATGCCCGCATGAAGCGCGAATACCCCTATGCTGCCCATGCCCACATACAGATGCCATTGCAGCCATGCGGCCGAGCTTCCGAGCGGCAAAAACGGCAGCTTTTTGCGCACGTTATACAGTGCCAGAAACAACACTGCCGACAGCAGCAAGTAGCCAGTCGCGTACGCCGGCGGTCTCAGGCTTCGCGCCAGCATATTGGTCCACAACCAAATGCCAGGCAGCGCTATCATGGCGAGGCCGATATTGCGAACGCGCCGACGTGTAAAATATCTCATCGCGAAGTAGTCCAAAAACCTGGCTGAATTCGTCGGAATTCAGCAGGCATCTGAAGTTGTGGAACTTCAGCTACCGTTGTGAAACCGTTTTTAGTTACCGCTCGAGCCACTTGGTCAAGCTCGCCAAGTCTCCCAAATCCATGCGTACGAGCGCATCGTGCGGACACGCCTGCTGGCAGGCGGGCCCGGTCAATTGCGACGCGCACAAATCGCATTTCGTAGCCTTTAGAATCGGCAGGTGCGTAACCGCATCGACGAAAAACGCCCCGCCCGGCTCGCGAATTTCGACCATTCGAATCGCACGGTACGGACAACTATTGGCGCACGTGCTGCACCCGATGCAGGTGCGGTCGTTGATTCGCACCGTGCCTGTGTCGGAATCGCGGGCAATTGCCCCCGTCGGGCAGCCGATCATGCACACGGGATCAACGCATTGCATACACGCGTTGGCCACCATGATGTGATCGTGCGTCGGTCCCTGGCGGATGAATCGCGGATTGTTGTCGTGGGTTGTGGCGCACGCCCGCACGCAGTCATCGCAGCGCGTGCAGCGATCCAGATTGATCAGCATCGTTTGCGTGCCGTTAAGAAACCGATGGTCCGCCAGGAAGTCGAGCATGGCCGAATCGACGCCTACGAGGGAAGCCGGATTGCCACCGCCACCGACCTGGCTCGAGGAAGAGCCGGCTCGCGCAGTTTCGCCATCGGCGCGTGATCCTTTGCAATGCGGTAAGATTTCGCGCCTGACGATATCGGCCGGTATCCGCAACACGTCGACATAACCGACCGCCCGCAGCGAGCACTGCCATGGCACGTCCGATCCGCTTGCGAACGACTCAACCAACTCGGCCAAGCCGAATACGTGCCCCTTCCCTAGGTAGGCGACCGTGCGATGCCCGCGGCCATGTCGCCGGCTGACGCGGGCAAACCCGGAGCGAATCAGCAGGAGGCCGGTCGGCCGGTCACCTTCGGCCGCGATAAGCGGTTCCGCCGCAATTTGCTCTGCGGCGTCGCCAGACTTGTGCTGGCCGAAATCGGTGTGCCAATCGAAATTGCCGTACGATTCGAACGCCGTAGCGGCGACGACTTGATCCATCGCCGCGAGCGGTAGATTTTTCAGTAGCGGTGTCTCGCGCAGGTGTACGCGCAAGCTGTTTTCGCGATAGACGCGTTCGATGTGCTGGCGAAGAGCGGGTGTGCGCCGCATCAAATCGCGCAGTCCCTGCCAGCGAATTTCCAACAGTGTCGCGCTGCCCTCTGCCAACACCGTTGCCGTGCGCGGAGTTCGCGAAAGCGCCGCGAGCTCGCCGAAGATTTCGCCTGGGCCGATGTATGCTGTGCCGGTGTGTTCCAATAAGCGCGGACAATCTTGCAGGAAGATTCGCGTCGTGCCATCCTCCTCGCGCGAACCAGTTCCAGTGGCCGCCACATTCGCACCGTTGCCAGACCGCGCTTCCGGTATCCGAGAGTTTTGCCAAAGCTGTGCGATCGAGTTCAGCCAGCGACGCCGCGGCGGACCGTCGCGTCCCAACAGCGTCGGATCGAGCCGCTCGAGCAACACGCGAACCGAGCCGGCAAGCGTAAGAAACGCACTGTGACCATAGTCGCCCTCGCGCACGATCACGTCGCCGGCGCGATAGTGGCTGATTCGAGTGTCGCCCAGCAAGATTCCGCGCAACGGCAGCGTCGGCGGAAACGCGCTCGCATCGATGTTGCGAAACGGCTCGATAGTGAGCAACCGATCGACGTCGTGCTCAGTCATCTGTCCAAACGGCACGTCCCATCGCCGCGGTCGAGGAACTGCAATTTCCAATTCATTCCCTCTCAAGTCGTGAAACCGGTTCTAGTCAACATGAAGGGCCTATCCCACAACCGTCGGGGACTGGCCGGGCATCATCGCCGCGATGGTCGTGCGGCGTCTTCGGCGCAAAATGTGCTTGTCCCCTTCTCGGCTGACTGTTGTGGGATAGGCTCTGACGTCGATTCGTGGTTCCATGAGTTCCAGACATTAGTTTTTGTATTGGCTCGGCGGCGGCAATTTCGAGTCAAGCGCCGCGAGCCGCTTGCCATCGGCATGCTCGGCGAACTCGTACGCCGCTTTGCCGACGGCGTCGGCCGCCGCGACGATCGCCGGCCCATTCCCGATCCGCAGCTCGACGGTCGCTACGGCATCCAAAGCGGGCGCGAGCAACGGATCATTTACGAGTTTCTGGATCTCGCGCAATTGCTGCTTCATCCGCGCAGCCCGTTTCGCACTCGTCACGCCGAAAGTCGATTTCTCGGTCGCCGCTGCGGTTGCTCGCAGGCTGTATTCCAGATCGGTCATCACGCCCACGACGAACATCCGCCGTAGCTGATCTTGGCTGGGCGCGGCATTCGTGCCGCCGCCGGAACGCAGAAAATTGTGCCGCACCATGCCCTGCGACCAGGCGACCAATTCAAAATCCCGGCTGCCGGAAATGTGCCCACCAACGTTTACCAATCGCTCGTTCGGCACCGTGTGGCAATCGTAACACTGCCGCGCGATGAGGTAGATGTTGTGCGGATTGTTCATGCCCCGCGCGATGCTATCCGCTTCTCGCTGGATGCGATGCTCGGCTGGCTCAGACGTTTTAGTGACGCCTTGGCCGCCGTAATCGTTGTGTACCGCCAGCCAATCCGCGGCACCGCCGTGGCAAGATTCGCACGAAACGCCGGCCACCACCCGCTCGTGTCCATCTTCAAGTTTCTGTGTGTAGTGGCATCGGGTGCAGACGTCGCTGCGCTTGATCGAGCGCAATCCCAGTCGGTCGGCAATCTCTTTGGCTTGCGGCTTGCGGTGAAGCGATTCAAACGTTGCGTAATGTGGTGTTCGCATCCACTGCTGAACTTCCTGCTGATGGCACTTCGCGCATTGATCGGCGCCGACTATTTTGGCGGGGTCGCGCTTCGCCGGCCCGGCCGAAACCTCCGCGCCCAACGCCATCCCGCCGTAAACGAGCAAACACACGAAGCCAATGAGCAAGCGAAGACTGGTGCCAGGCAAAGGCGCAAAGGCGCAAAGAAGTTGTCGTTCACTTCGTCGTGCAAATCGCCATTGCTCGGAGGACTGCATTTCTTCCGATTTCCTTCGCCCCTAAGCGCCTTTGCGGGAGACAAATCGTTCGTTACGCATCCAACACCAGCGCCTCTTCCGGTACGCTAATGCAAGCAAGGCAGTAGCCCGCAGGAACTGGAATACCTGGTTGCTTGACGGTACTGACAGCGCCACTGCGAACGGCCACCATGCACTCACCGCAACTGCCCGCGCGGCAACCCGAGGGCATTGCCAGTCCGGCTGCCTCGCCGAAGTCCAGCAGCGACTCAAACGAGCCATCCCATTTCAAAGTGCGGTTACTGCGATCAAAGCGCACGTCGCACGGTGGCGAGACGTGGCTGCGGTTGCGATCGCCCACGACCCTTGTTACGCTTGCCGGACCGAATGCCTCGAAGTGAACATGCGACTCCGGCACGCCCCATTTCCAAAGCGCCGGCACCAGCGATTGCATCAACACTCCGGGCCCGCACACGTAAAACCGATAATTGCTCGATGGCAGCACTTGGCGCACGCGGTCGATCGTAATTCGACCGCGGTGGTTGTAATCGCGATACAGCACATCCGCGTCAGTTGGCGCCGAATAACTTACATGCAGCCGGATGTTTGGATTCGCTTCGGCCAACGAGGCGAGCCTGTCCTGGAACGGGTGTTCGGAGCCGCTACGGAAGCCAAATAAGACGTGAACTTCTCTCGGGCGGCCCGCATGAACGATTGCTTCGAGCATGCTTATGAGCGGCGTGACCCCGATGCCGGCTCCAAGCAACACAATCGGTTCGTTCGCCAGCGGATCAATCAGAAACGTTCCCGCGGGCGCTCGCACATCCAGAATGTCTCCAACATGCACACTGCGGTGAAAGAAACTGCTGCCGCGGCCGGGCGGCGCGTTTGGCTGTTCCGGCGGCGCGGCGACTCGCTTAATCGTGGCGCGATAGTAATCCTGCCGAGGCCGGTCCGATAGCGAGTAGCATCGAACGATGTAATTTTCAGTGCCATCTATTGCCAACCGAAATGTCAGGTACTGGCCCGGTGCGAATGGCGATAGCGGCCGCCCGTCTACGGGGGTGAAGTAAAACGATTTCACGTCTTTTGCTTCGTCGATGATCGCGGCCACTCGGAACGGCCGCCACCCATTCCAGTCGGCAATTGCTTTCGAGGCTCGTGCAGCCTGGGCCGCGGCCGCCACCGTTCGGCGAAAATCCTCGAGTTGGTGATCGTAGTCGCGCCGCCACCGCGTATGACGAATCGCCATGTGCGCAGCAAGAATTAGCGACTGCAGACTCACCCAGCCGAGAAGCAGCCAACCCATCGCAAGACCAATCGTTTGTCCGATGCTGTTCATGCTGGCATACAACAATGCGCCCCATTCCGGCAACGAATCTAGAGTGGGGCGGCGATTATTCCGGAAAGCCCAAGCGGTGTCCATAACACTGCCGCTAGCACTGGCGATCTCGCTAGTCCGCGCTTTGACTTCGGCCGCAAGCGAATTCGAAAATCTTTGGCCGATGATGCCGGTTAATCAGGTGGGACGGGTCCGACCTGGCCGCCGCGGCCGATACGCTCCGACATGCCAGCAATGCGGCGCATCGCGCATAACCTATTATCTTGAATAGAGATAACGCCCGGGCAGACTGAGCGCCACGTCACGACCTATGCTTGAAATCGCCCTCCACAATCCGCGTCAACACAAGCAGTTTTGCCGCGAGTCGGGTCCACTGGTGCTCGCACGCGCCACCCTTGAGCCGGCGCTGTGGACGACGGTTGATCGAGGCCTCGATTGTCCAGATACGCGCATCGAGATCATTCCGCAGCTCGACGGCGTCTCGCTTGCAATGGCCGGCTGCGAGGCCCAATGTCATGGTGGCCAGAGCCGCGGCCCAATCGGGAATTGTCGCTTGCCCGTCCCGGCGAGCTTTACGATTGGCGATACGCGCTTTGAAGTCGTCGCCGCTGATTGCATTGCGCCGCGTCGTACGCTGCAAACGTTGCGCAATGGCCAACGCGATTGGCGAAGCCGCCGATCGTCGGACGCGGGTCCCTCACCCGCGACGCTGTCTCGCTGGTTCACCGCACTGAGCTCTCTCAATCATTCGGCCACAAGTCTGCAAGAGCTGTATGTGCAGGCGGCTAAGTGCGCGGTGGAGGCCATCGGCTTGGATGGTGGCGTCGTCGTTCGCCGGCGCGACGGCGCGTGGGAAATTGCCGCCAGCTATCTGCCGCGTCCCGAACTGGGCATTCGTTGCGATGTGGCCGCCCTCGACGAGCTGCTCGCCTCGCCGCAGACGCTCTTTTGTGGCGGGTGCTGCGCCGGCTTGGGGGATGAGCCGGCCATTGTCGTTTCACCACTTCGCAATGCGGCCGGCGAACTGGCCGGCGCCGTTTACGGTTATCGCTCGGTGTGCGCAGAAAACGCACGTCGCACCATCCGTTATCTCGAAGCGCACATGATCGAGCTACTCTCCGGTGCGGTGAGCGCGGGAATTGCCCGTATCGAGCGCGAAGCGGAGATCGATCGCCGCCGCGTGTTGTTGGAGCAGGCAGTCGCCGCGTCGCAGAATCAATTGACGCGGGAAATTGGCATCGAGCAGCGCGAAGTGTCGTTGCTGTTTGCCGACCTCCGCAATTCCACCGCGCTTTCCGCGGTGCTCGCACCAAATGAAACGTATGAGCTGCTGAGCCAGGTGATGGAATGCCTGACGGCGGCCGTTGTCGACCACGACGGTCTCATCATCGACTATTACGGCGACGGCCTGGCCGCCATGTGGAACGCACCGGCCGACCAGAGCGATCACGCCGAGCTAGCCTGCCGCGCCGGTCTGCGGATGCTGCAATCGCTGCCCGATATCTCGCGCGATTGGACCGACACCATCCAACGAGATCTACAGCTTGGTATCGGCATACACACGGGCATGGCACACGTCGGCAATACGGGTAGCCGCAGACGAACGAAATACGGGCCGCGCGGCACCAGCGTTCATTTAACCAGCCGCATCGAAGCCGCAACGAAACAATTGGGGCTGCCGCTGCTGGCGACCGAGGCCACTGCCAGTCACCTGTCGAATCGTTTCGCGCTCCATCGAATATGCCACGCCCGGATGCTGGGCCTCAAGCGGCCGATCGATCTTTTCAGCGTGTGTACCGGGACCCTCGACCAACGATTGTCGGAAGCGTGGCACATCTACGGCGAGGCGCTGAAAGCCTTCGAAACGGGCCGCTTGAAAGAAGCACTTGGCATTTTGGCGACGATCGACGTGAACATTCCTGAAATCCCGTCGCGCTTTCTTATCGAGCACGTGCAGCGGGAACTGTCTCGGCTGCATCGCCGGCGCAGCACGGATGAAATCGGCGAAGGCTCGCGCGGTGTGATCGCGCTCGGCGCGAAGTAGCACGTGCCTATCGTTGATATCCAGCGTGGCGGGACCCGCTTCGCGAAGGGATTGGTTTGTATCGACTTCGCTATGCTCATCGAAGACTTCGGGCGCGATGCCCCTTTGTGCTACTTTTCTCGCGCCATGTTAAGAAATAACTCGTAGCGTGCTTTCATTTCCGGTAGACTATCGCCGCCAAACTTGTCCACCAACGCGCAGGCCATCTCGAATGCGACTACATTTTCCACAATCACGCTTGCAGCCGGCACCGCGCAAATGTCGCTTCGCTCGTAACTCGCTTCTTGCACTTGCTTCGTCTCGAGGTTAATCGATTCCAGCGGCCGAGCCAGCGTGCTGATCGGCTTCTTGGCGGCGCGAATCACGAGCGGCTGGCCATTGGTCATGCCACCTTCGAGCCCTCCGGCGTTGTTCGTCGGACGCACGAAACCCAGATTCGGCTTATCCTGTTGCGATTCGTCGTATTGAATCGGATCGTGGACGTGTGACCCGCGTCGCCGGGCCGCTTCGAATCCCAATCCGATCTCGACGCCCTTGATCGCCTGCACAGCCATAACGGCTTGAGCCAATCGGCCATCGAGCTTACGATCCCACTGCGCGTGCGTGCCCAATCCGAAAGGCAGCCCGTCGACGCGAACTTCAACGACGCCGCCCAGGGTATCGCCCTCCTTGCCGGCCGCGTCGATGTGCTCGCGGATGGCTTCGTCACGCGCTAGATTCAGGCCGTACACCGCGCTCTGATCGCGAATCGAGCGCAAACGATCGAGCGGCGCATCGACCGGTTCGATCCGCTCGCCGCCAAGCTCCAAGACATAGCCGAACGCCACGATACCAAACTCGGCCAGCAGTTGCTTGGCAAGCGCACCGGCAGCCACGCGAACGGCTGTTTCCCGCGCGCTGGCCCGTTCCAGCACGCCGCGGATTGAGCCCAGGAACTTCATCGCGCCGGTTAGATCGGCGTGCCCCGGCCGCGGCCGCGGCAAATCATCAAGCCGATCCAATTTGCTGTCGCGATTGGGAACTTCCAACGCGATGGGACTGCCGAGTGTGACGCCCTTCCACACTCCGCTGAGAACGTTGACCGCATCGGCCTCAATTCGTTGCCGGCCACCACGGCCATAACCGCCTTGCCGCCGCCGCAACTCGACGTTGATCGGCTCCAAATCGACGGTCACACCGGCCGGGAAGCCGTCGATAAGGGCGATGAGAGTTTTGCCGTGCGATTCGCCGGCTGTGAGGTAGCGCAACATATTAAGTGAAACAATGCGACGATTGAGCGCCGGCGGCCACGCCGGTCATCTACCATCTTACTTGGACACTCTCAGCCACGATAGAATGCTCATTTTCCATCACGAATGTCGTCGCATGGTCCGCATGATCATCGCCAGACAAACCACACCCACCACGGTGTAGACGATCCTCCACGTCCATGCCGTTGCCGCCTCCATCGGCTCCCACGCGGCGACAAAGCCAAATACACAGAATACCAGTAAGGCCAACCAGAAAATCGCCCCGGCGCCGCGCATGGCGTGGTTCCAGTTTCCAGTGATTACTTCCAACGAAACGCATCCCCAGTCAACAGCTCGAACGCCTCGATATACTTGGTCCGCGTCTTGTCTACGATCGCCGGCGGCAATTCCGGCGGCGGGCTGTTTTTGTCCCAACCGCTTTGCGTCAGCCAATCGCGGACGAACTGCTTGTCGAACGATGGCTGACCGCTGCCGGGCTTGTATTCGCTGGCCGGCCAGAACCGCGAGCTATCCGGCGTCAGCACTTCATCGATCAGGATCAGCTCATCATCCACCATGCCGAACTCGAACTTCGTGTCGGCGATGATGATCCCGCGACTGCTCGCATACTCCGAGCCGCGCGTGTAAAGATCGATGCTCCGCTGCGAAAGCTGCTTTGCCAAGTCGCGGCCGACTCGGGCGCAAAGATCGTCGTAGCTGATGTTTTCATCATGCTGGCCCTGCTCAGCCTTGGTCGCGGGCGTAAATATCGCGCCGGGCAACTGCTCGCTTTCTGTCAGCCCCGTCGGCAGCTCGATGCCGCACACGGCCCCATTCTTTTGGTACTCGCTCCAGGCCGAACCGGAAAGATGGCCGCGCACCACGCATTCGATCGGTACCACGCTCGTCTTGCGCACGAGCATCGAACGGCCCACCAAGGGAGATGGATCAATTCCGCGCGGCAGATCGAAATCGCCTACCTCGCACGAGATCAAATGGTTTGGCACGCCTTTGAAGTGCTCGAACCAGAACCGGCTCAATTGGGTCAGCACCCGCCCCTTATCCGGGATGCCAGTCGGCAAAACCCAATCGAATGCACTAATGCGATCGGTGCTCACTAAGAGCAGCGTATCGCCAAGGTCGTAAATATCGCGCACCTTGCCGCGGCGCACGGGCAGCTCGGCCAGTGTTGTTTTTGTGACGGTTGAAGGCATAGCGGCTTCCAATCCTAAGGTAGATCAGGCTTGAGCCTGACGTTTCATTCGGTATCAGGCTAAAAGCCTGACCTGCGGCGAAACCGTTTCGCGCTAGTTCGAGTATACCGTGTTCAAGGCAATGTTCGCTATGGTTGTTGAATATTGCGGCCGCGAGTAAAATCAAACGTTTGTCAAAATGTGACCGCTCTCGTCCCGCGCCGCCCGGAACGGTCGCAGGTTTTTGCGGTATTTCTTCCCCCGATGCTGCGACTGTTCTTTCGAGGTTCGCCCGGCCATGGGCTTGTTGCGATTAATCGTCCACGATCGGCAGCGCATTCCGCCGGGCGGGCTCGAACACGTCCACATGTGCGGGGCGGACGACTTGCCCTGGTTCGGCCGGGCCTACTTCAGCGGCCAACAATTGATCGTTGAGCGGAACGAAGATGATTCCGGCCGCGTCTACGTGCCCTGGCGGATTGGCCAAGCCGGCCCGACGCTGATTGGCACTTCGACCTTGATGGAGCGCGACCGGCCGTACTATTTGGAGGTTGAGTTGGCGCGCGGCGCGGTCAACAACCTGCGCAATCAAATCGCCCAATGGGAGATGATGGGGCTCGTTGTGCCGGAGTCGCTCCGTGGCAAAATGTTGGAAGCCTGCAGCCAATTTTCTCGTGCAGCCACGGCGCAAAACGATCCGGCAACCGCAGCCGATTGGGCCGAGCGGTCGCTGGTGACCACCGTCGATGCGATGCGCGAGTTGACCGCCCAATATATCGAACAAGCGCTCGCCATGCGTCGCACGCATGCGCGGCAATTCACCTCTTGGTTCGGCGTTCACTTAGGCGGCCATTTGCCCAAAGCAAATGTCGCGCGGCAAGTGGTGAACACGTTTAACATGGTTTCCTTGCCGTTGACCTGGCGCACCATCGAGGCCGTCGAGGGACGCCGGAATTGGAGCGATGCCGATGCTCAAGTCGAATGGGCCCATTCGGTCGGGCTAAGAACGTGCGCCGGCCCGCTGCTGGAGCTCGATGATCGCGGCGTGCCCGATTGGACCTACCTTTGGGAAGGCGATTTCGACAGCTTGTTGTCGTTCATGTTGGACCACGTTCGCGCCGTGGTGGAGCGCTATCGGGGCAAAGTTCATCTCTGGCAGGTAGCCGCCCGCATGACCCATGGCCATGCTCTGGGCCTGGGGGAAGAGGCTCGGCTGCAGCTTGCGGCAAAGGCGATTACCACCGTGCGCCAGCTCGATCCAACGACGCCGCTGGTGGTGACGTTCGATCAGCCCTGGGCCGAGTATCTGGCCAGCGAACAGCTCGACTTGGCGCCCATGCACTTTGCCGATGCGCTGGTGAGAGCGGATCTTGGTCTGTCCGGCCTGGGATTGGAGATAAACCTTGGCTACCATCCATTCGGGTCCGTGCATCGCGGTCCGTTGGCGATCAGTCGGCTGGTCGATTCGTGGAGCTTATTGGAATTGCCATTGTTGGTCGCGCTCACGCTGCCGAGCTCGGCCGCTGAAGACCCGCAAGCCAACAGCAAGGTTCAAGTTCTGAGCAGCGCCGAGGACGAAGTAACGCCGAATTCGCAGCGCGACTGGATCAACGAGCACGTACCGCTATTGCTGGCCAAAAATGCGGTGCAGATCGTTTTGTGGAACCAACTTTCTGATGCGGAGCCGCATCACTATCCGCATAGCGGGTTATTCGATGCCGTGGATAATCCAAAGCCGGCTCTCGAAGCGCTGCGAAAGATTCGCCAGCAATACCTCAACGACGGAAAATGATCGCCGGCGCGTCGCCTGATCGTTCAGGGCGGCTGTCCCTTATTTGTCGCGAGCAGCGGCGCGTATCCCGCATTCTGATCTATTGAGGCGTTGATTGCTCGCTTCCCATCACTGCCGCCTCGCGCGACGCATGATTCGGCAGCGCCGAATCCAATTGGCAATTGTGCAGCGTCTCTTCGCACTCGGGCGATAGGCCGCAAATGCGAAGCGCCCCGCCGCATTGTGCCAGGCGCTCTTGCAGCATGACCAACTGCCCCATCATTCCGCTGGGCAATTCTTCCAGGTCTTCCAGTTCCAGCACGAGCCGGTAAATGAAGTGCCGCGCGGAGATCGACCAAAGCTTGTCGGCGATTTGAGGCACTTCCGCCCGAGACGATTGCTTGTTGCGTAGCTTGACGAACAACCAGTTCGGACCACGATCGACATTCAACTCCAGGCCATCAACATTATGAACAGCCATGGTACGCTCCATCCAATGAGGTGCCAGAGAGGCACGTTCCTGAGAGAATAGTTACGCAGCGGCACATTCTGACTCACCAATCGATGCCTTGCCGCGCCAAGACTTCATCTTATGAGTTTTCGACAGGAGGCTGCAATGCGTCTTTGCGAAATCTTCGCTGCTAGCAACAATGATTAGTCTTCGCTCAGTGTGAACGTTTGCCAACCGATTGCCGGACGTCTGCGCGAGACGTCGGACTTATTTCAACGGGCGATCAATTCGCGGATTGTATCTTTGGCAATCTGGAGAGCCTCGGGCAACTTGGCGGGGTTCTTTCCGCCGGCTTGGGCCATATCCGGCGCGGCCGCCACCGCCGCCGCCGACGGCGGCGGCCACCGGGCGAATCCAATCGCCCGCGCTCAATTTGCGGGCCTGCAGCTCCTTACTAATTCCCGCCACGAGCGTCACCTTGTCGTCTCCCTGCCGACTGGCGAGCAGGACTGCGGAAGACGACGTTTTAGCCCGTACCTGATCAATAAGTTGCCGCATGAGATTGCTTTCCACACCCGGCAATTCGGCCACGACGAGCGTTACACCATCCACCTGCTCGGCCGACTCCAGCAGTCGATCGCCGGTCAGCGGTCCGGCAGCGGCGCGTTCGGCCAATTGCTTTTCAAGCGCCGCGACTTCAGCCTGGATCGCCGCGATGCGTTGTGGGACCGCCAACGGCGCAACCGATAATTGCCGCGCCGTATCTGACAACTCCTGCTTAATTTGCTCATGCGACGGTTTGCCATTGCGTGGCGAAATGATGTCTTTCGCCGGCGGCTTAGCCACCAGGCCTCCGCCGCTACCCAGAAGCTTGCGCACTTCCCGCGCATGATTCACAAGGACGGCCGCCGCCTCCGCCACTTCCATCTGCGAAACACCCAACAGCTTTGCAGCCTGGTCGATTGCCAATTCAATGTGCTGTGCGTGCTCGGCCGCTTTGCGACCCGTAAGCGCCGTGATCCTCCGCGTACCTGCGGACACGCCCTCTTCGCTTAAGATTTCGAACTGCTGGACTTCGCCCGTATTTGCCAGGTGCGTGCCGCCGCACAGCTCTTTGCTGAACGTGCCCATCGACACCATTCGCACCGGGTCGGGGTACTTCTCGCCGAAGAGCATCATCGCGCCAGCTTTGCGCGCCTCAGCCAGCGGCAAAATAGTCCAGCGCACCGGATCCGCGCCGGCGACCCGCGCGGCGACATCGGCGTTAATCGCCGCCAATTGCTCGCTTGTCACGGGACTGAGATTCGTGAAATCGAACCGCAGCCAGTCTTCATCGACTTTTGAGCCTTGCTGCTGCGCGTGCGAGCCGAGATTCTTGTGTAGTGCGTAGTGAAGGATATGGGTTGCGGAATGGGCTCGGCGAATGGCGGCCCGCCGTTCGGCATCAACTACCGCCCGCACCTTGGCGCCTTCGCGCATCACGCCGCGCACCAAGTGCCCCTTGTGAATCACCAGTCCACCGTCTTTTTGCGTGTCGGTGACCAGAAACTCGAACCCGTCGCCGATCAACTTGCCGGTGTCGCCAACCTGGCCACCGCTTTCGCCGTAAAACGGCGTGCGATCGAGCACCACGCGCACCGCGTTCTCGTGCCCGAGTTCTTCCATCTTGTCGCACAGGTGATCTTGCGGCGACTGGCCCGCGATGATGCCCTTGATCGTCGCCTCAGCTTCGGTTGCCTCGTAACCAAGAAACTCGGTCGAATGGAGCGCCTGTTTGAGCGAATCGATCGGGCCACGCGTGCCCATCACGGCGTGCTGTACGTTGCCCGATACCTCGCCGTGCTGCTCCATCGCGCGGTGGTAGCTTTGCCAATCGAACGCCAGGTTGTGCTCGGCGGCCAGCGACTCGAACAGCTCCGGCGGCACGCCGTACGTTTGATACAACTCGGCGGCAACCGCGCCATCGACCGCCACGCGGCTCTCGCGCCGCATCTGTTCGAATACGCGGTCGATATGATTGAGCCCGGCGTCGATCGTGCCGAAGAAATTTGCCTCTTCCTTTTCTATCACCCCACTGACGCGCTTCACTGTTTCCTGCAGCTCCGGATACGGCCGCTTCATTATGTCCGCCACGACCGGCACAAGTTTATGCAGGAACGGTTTGCGCATTCCCATCTGGTGGCCGTCGAGCACGGCTCGCCTTAATAGTCGCTTGACGACGTACTTCTCCTTGTTGGCGCCCGGATACACATTCTCATGGACCGCAAACGTGCAGGCCCTCACGTGGTCGGTGATGCGGCGCAGCCGCCGGCCGTTGTCCGATTCGTATTCATACTTAGTGCCGCACACCTCGGCTGCCGCCAGCACGATCGGCATCAAGATATCGATGTGATAGTTCGTCGGCACACCTTGCAACGTGGCGGCCGTGCGCTCCAGGCCCATGCCTGTGTCAATATTCTTCGAGGGGAGCGGCCGCAGGTTATTTGGCGGCTCTCCCACGCGGTTGAACTGCGTAAATACGAGGTTCCAAATTTCGACCGATTTGCCCTGGTCCGGATGAAAATATATTTCGCTGCACGGCCCGCACACGCCGTCTGGACCCTGGCTCGGCGCGTTGGCTGGCCAGAAGTTCTCGTCCTCACCGCAACGCTCGATGCGATCGACCGAAAGCCCGACATCCTTCGCCCAAATGCCGGCTGCCTCATCGTCATCGGTATAGACAGTCGCCGACAGCCGCGCCGGATCGATGCCCAGCCACTTCTTGTCGGTGAGAAACTCCCACGCCCAATTAATCGCGTCTTGCTTGAAATAATCGCCGAAGCTGAAGTTGCCCAGCATTTCGAAAAAAGTGTGGTGATACGCCGTGCGGCCGACGTTATCGATATCGCCGGTGCGCAGGCATTTCTGGCAACTTGTGGCGCGCGTGAATTCCAGCTTCACCTTGCCCAGGAAGTGGTCCTTGAACTGGTTCATGCCCGCCGGCGTGAACAGCACCGAGGGATCCCACGTGGGTACGAGCACATCGCTCGGACACCGTGTGTGCCCTTTCGTTTCAAAGAAGGCCAGATACTTTTCGCGTAATTCGTCAGTTTTCATTGTGAACTTTGTTAGGGGGTCATTTTGATTTGCGTTGGCACTGAACGCGGCATGAAATTGGCGGTATCCCGGTGTTACGTTGGGACGGGCTCCCCATTCTTAGTGCAGGGCACGACACTCACAACTTCGATGTCTTGGCACCGGAAGGACGCGGCTACCCCATGTGCCGAGGCGATCTCTACATCCCATAGCACCCGCTCCATTTGCAGGTCCCGCAAATCTACGAGCTTTATCTCCATAAGAGCATTCTGGTAGTTGAACCCATCGAGCCGCAGCTCGACTACTCGTCGCAAGCGCAAATTTGCGAGCACATGATGTCGAAGGACGTAGTATCCATCGGCATTAGTCTCGCTGGTCATTTCGAACGTATGAACCATAGCTTCAAGAGTTGGACCGTAACCACTATCTGACGACCCTCGGTCAAGTCGCATCCAAAGGACCCCTGCATCGTGAAACGATGGCCAATAGCCATAGACCGCAACAAGCTTTTCTGCACCGGTGATATACTCGATTTCTTGCATCGATTACATACTCGACTGGGCAATCCGTTCCCATTGTTAGGAATGTCCTCAACTTACGGCTTAGCGCCAGACAATGAAATATACCTTTGCTGCGAACGAGAGGGCAGGGCAGCGTCCGAGAGCGGTTTACAACGCAGGCAAGAAAAGCGAAACTGTTGCGCCGCCATCGGGTGTCCCACCGATTTCAAGCCGGCCACCGAGTTGGCGGGCCAATCTTCGGCAGAGCGCGAGTCCCAAGCCGACGCCGGGTGCGGACTCGGCCGATTCTTGCGCTCTTGCTGAACGGCTGTACGCGCCGCGACCGTTGCCGCCGATCGATTCCCGCCCCGTGGTCACGCACAACAAGTTTTACGAACTTGCCGTTGCGCCTGGCTTCGACGTGGATCCGTCGGTCCGCCGCATTTCGCGCGTACTTGGCCGCGTTATCGACAAGATTGAACAGAATCTGCTCGACCACGGCCGAGTCGGTTGTGAATTCTTGATTGGCCGCGTTCTCGTCCAGTTGCATTTCGCACTCCATGCCAGCCTGGGCGGCACGCTGCTTGAGTCGTGGCCCAACGCGGTCGAGTAACGTCGCAAGCGTCAATCGGTCCTGCGCCTGCGGCCGCCGGCCGCGCTCCAATCGGGAGTAAGCCAGCACATTTTCGACGAGCAGCGTCAGCCGCTCCGACTCGCGTTGCAGCGTGTCGAAATACTCTTGCCGCCGCGCCGCATCCGGCACCATGCCGCGGGCCAGCATCTCGGCGTAGATGCGGAAGGTGGTCAGCGGCGTGCGCAGCTCGTGTGTAACCGAGGAGACGAACGCGGCCCGGCGCTCACTCAGTGTCATCACACCTTGCAACAAAAACGCGGCGGCAATCACGGCCAACAGCACCGCGCCCCAACCCATTCCCAGCGCCCAACGCAGCGTCGTTCCTACGGCGCCCGCCACCTTGGTCTCGCCGACCACGAGCCGCACTGGCAAGCCTGCCAGCATTCGCGAAGGATCGATCGCCGCATCGCCGTTGACCGGCGCCAGGTCCGCCTTCGGCAACAAGTCGGCCGCTTCGGCCAATAGCCGCGATTTGAGGTGTGCCCAGTCGAGCCATGAACCTTGCAAGAATGTTTCATGCTTGCCGCTAACGCGCCGCGCTAGCAGCAGGCGATCGCCCACCCATACCGGCCGGCTTACGCCAACTAATTCTTCCGGCGGTTTTTGCGAGTCCTTCTCCTGCAGCGGATGAGAGATCGGCGGTGCATTCGCTGCGGCTTGTTGCTGCCCGTAATTCAAGAGGCTTTGCTGAGCCGCGCTCTGATAGCGCTTGCCGCGCTGCTCGAAATCGGCCGACTGGCTGAGCTTGGTTCCCTTGCCAGCGAGCTGTGGCGGGGCCGATTGTTGCGCCGGCTCCTGCTGCTGCGCGGGTTGGCTAAATGTATTGCCCTCAAAGAACTCGACTAGGTCCTCGTCGCCGGCATTCTGCTGCTTCGGCGGCGTTGAATTGGATGCGAGCACGTTGCGGCCGACATCCGCCGCACTCGGCAGCGGCGCAGTCGGCAAGTCCGCGATGAGTTTCGCCACATCCACGCTGGCCGAAAGCTCCGCCAGCCTCTTCGGTTCGATTTGTGGCGAGAGCCACGCGCCATTCGGTGGCGAGAGCCAGGCGCCATTCGGTCGGGCTTCGAATTGCAGCAGGACGTACGGCGGCGGCACGGCCGGTCCAGCAGCCGAGGGACGGAACGCGGATGGCGGCCGAATCACTTCCTCTGCGATGATCGGCGCCAGTTCGGTGTCCATCCGCCACAGCGTCAGGCTGACGCGCTCGTCGAGTTCCGCCTCGGCCTCGGCCGCCCGGCGATGCTCGTCGGCCTGGAGCGTTTGCCGAGTGAGCCACGCCATCCCCGCCGTGGCTGCCAGCACGCAGGCGCCAAACAGGAGCCAGATTTGCCAGGGGCGTTTCATAGTAAGGCGTAAGGCTTAAGTAATAAGTAGATTGGGCTCTCATTCCCTCGTTGCGATTCGCTGACAACTGGCAACTTACGACTTACTACTTACGACTATCTGCCAGCATGTAACCTTTGCCGCGGACGGTCAGGAGCAGCTTTGCTTCGCCGTTCGTGTCGCGCAGCTTTTCGCGGAGGCGGGCGACGTGCATGTCAATCGTCCGCGTCGTGACGCCGCGGGCATCGATCTGCCAGACGTTGGCGAGCAGCTCGTCACGGCTGATGGCGCGGCCGGCGTGGCAAGCAAAATATCGCAGTAGTTGCCGCTCGCGTTCCGAAAGTTCCGCGCGCGTTCCGTCGTCGAATCGCAACTCGCATCGGGCGAAATCGACACACCCGCCGGCAATCGGCAGCTCGTCCACATCGATGGGCCGCGCCGGCGAGCGCCGCAGCACTGCTTCGACGCGGGCCAGTAATTCATCCACGCTGAACGGCTTGACCACGTAATCGTCGGCGCCCAGCTTCAGTCCCGTAACGCGGTCGCGCTCCTCACCGCGGGCGCTGAGAATGATCACCGGCAGCGTCGGGTGAACGTTGCGCACGTCGCGTAAAATATCCAAACCTGGCTTGCCGGGCAGCACCATATCCAACAGCAGCAGGTCGTACTCGCGCGACACGGCCGCCGTGCAGCCGTCGGTGCCGTTTGCCGCTTCGATCACATCGTAGCCAGCGAATGAGAGCGCATCGACGATTCCGCGCCGGATCGCCGCATCATCTTCAATCGTCAGTATCCGGTGCGTTGCCATCTCGCAAAACTCATAGCCGCGATCTAACCAAGTCGTCGGGCTAAGACGCCCCAGTTATTTTATCAAAAATGACGACTCCCCGTCCCGCCGAGCGACGACGAAAGGGACCGGGAGTCGCTTCGGATGTCGTTTACCGGCAGATTATCCACCGCTGGGATTTATACCCTGAGCGGTCGGCTCCACGCAGCCATCGTTTTGCAGCGCCGTGTAAACGTCGGGTGGCGCGAGCCCCAACCACGGATCTTTACTTGGCGTCAGGAACAGCTCGGCGTAGACCCATTCGTTGAGCGCATCGAAATCCATCGTGCCCGTCTTGCTTCGGGCCAAGAGCTCGTGAACGCGTCGGTGGAGCAGGTACTCATTGCGGACCGTGTCGAGCGACATCGAGTTTTCGAACGAGCGTACCATCCGCAGGACCGGATCTTCCTGCCGCGCCTTGGATGCGGCCAGTCGCATGGCGATGGCCGCGCGTGGAAACTCACGCCGCATCAGTTCGACGCTCGCTCGATCGAGCTTCACGTCGTCGCGGTGCAAGTTCGCCACGGCTTGCCACAGGTCATCGTCCATGCCGCGCTCCAGCCACGTGCCGCCGAGCTTCGCGAAGCGCAGCACGGGCGCCTCGGCCGCTGTTTTTCCTACGGCCCGCGTCGCCGCCTGTACCGCCTTGGGCGCCGGATCGGCCGGAACCTGTTGACCGGCTAGCCGGGCGCCGGCGAGGGCGGTGGTGATCCGCGTTGAAACGAGGTCTACTGGCTGCTGCCCCAAGTGCTGGATGTCGAGATCCCAACGCCCCAGTAGTTCGGCGCTGCGCTGCGCATGAAATTCTCGCAGCCTGGCCGGACGATCATCCGACGCGCTCGCCGCGTATTTCAACTGGAGATCTCGCAAGTCCCACAACCATTGTCGAAAGGCCAGCGGGCTGTACAAGCCGGGCAGCACGTCCAGCGGGGTTCCGTCGCTCGCCAATACGTAGTGCGCGCTGTTGCCGGTGATCGTACGCTCGAGTTTGCGGCCGTCGCCGAAGTCGATCGTCACGCGCGGCACGGGTCGCACGCTTTGCCAATGCAGGATGTAATTCGTTCGCAGGAAGTCACTGACCAGCTTGTTGGAATAGAGCGCAGTGCGAAAGAACCGGCTGTTTGCGCAGCTATATTCGTCGGTCAATTTGCCGAGCATGCGCAGGCTGAGAATTGGTCGGCCAGTGCGCTCGGCCCGCGCTTTGGCTTTGGCTAGATCGGTGTACCAATACAGCCGCGACACGGTGCAACCTCGCTGTGCGCCGATCTGGTCGATGGCCGCGCGCCATGCTTCGAGGTTGCGACCGACCTTGGTCAATTGCTCTCCTGGAGGGGCGGAGCACGTGAACATCAACCGCGATTGCTCTTCGAGCAGGCCGTCGTAGACGGAAAGCGCTTGCGCCAGGCCTTCCGGCCCCCGCGCCCGCATAGCGGCCACCGTTTCCGGCCGCGGCGGCTGGTTGCCAATATCCACATCCGCAGCCTGGACCACGACTTCCGTCATGGCACCCCAAACAACGATCCCAGCTAGAATCCGCAGCACTTGAGCCATAATTTGAGTCTCCATTTTCACTCGACCGATGAATCCGCCTCTTCATGATTCTACGGCCGCAAGTGCAGTCGCCCGCGTAACAAGCATGTAACATCCCAACAATCGCGGATGCCGCGTTTTTTTGCTTGTGATGGGCGGACGCTCGGGTACAATAGATGGGCGACGGCCACACGCGGCTCCTCGGTCGCTCGTTTGCGGCAGAATCACTCGACGCAGCTAATGCACTAAATCTCAATGCGCCACTCTTTGGCGCTTCCTTTGGGCGGCAAATAGTCGCCGGCCCTTGTGCGTTTCGAGTTTTTCACCTTTGATTTGCCCGGCGAGTCGTTTTCCATGAGCCGCTTGAAGACGTTGTCATTGTTATTGTTCGTTTTCGTTGCAATCGAATCCTCGACCGCAACCTCGGCGCTCGCCTATGCGACTGGGGGCACGCCATGGCCTGCGTCGGTTCCTTGCGGCTCTAGTTGCCGGGGCGAGCCGGTCATCATCGATTACAGCTTTGTGAATATGTTCGATGGCGGCATTAAAATGCCCGACGAAAGTCCGCTGCCGGATGCGTTGATCAAAGCTTCGATCGAAGAAGCGCTCCATGTGTGGACCACCGCCGTAAACATCAACTTCGTCGAAGTTCCCAACGACGGCTTGATTCATCCGCAACTCCGCTTCCGCCACGTTCGCATAAACGGTCCCGATCCTCCGTTCCCGGCCGCTCCGATTGCCAAAGCGCAGGCCACCTGTATTGGCCGCGGGAATGGCTGCGAGGTCCAATTTGACGACAGCGACCGCTGGCAGGAGGTGGGAACCCAACCGAATCCTGACATCCTGGGCGCCACCATCCACGAGGTTGGCCACATACTCGGTTTAAATCACACCACTGTCGTTGGCGCGAACATGTATTGGATCTTTCACCGCTTCAGCGGACTCGGCACCGGCCAGCTATTTCCCGACGACATTGCCGGGATTCAGTCGATTTACGGTGTCGGCATGGGGAGTGTCACGCCGATTGTAGCTCCCGAGCCGAACGCCCTGGCGTTACTATTTCTGGGGGTGGGAGGCTGGCTTCTGCGCCGGCCCATCCGATAGCGCGGCACGACATCTGGTTACGAATGCGAACTGGTCGGCCGAGCGTCATTCCTCCGCCGGCATGACGAGCGCGAGAATAATGTAAACGATGGTGCCGGGAAAGGCGGCAGAGAGAATCGAAATGAGCACGTACAGAATGCGGACCGCCGTCGAATCCCATCCCAACCAGCGCGCAATTCCGCCGCACACGCCGGCAATCATCCGATCGCTCTTGCTGCGGGTCAATTCACTTGTAGGCATGGCATTTTTCCTTATAGCGACAACGCGGTAACCGATTGGATGCGGTGGGTAAACGCGCCCCCGGTTCCTAATTCTTGTTCGCCGAACGGCCTACGATATTGTTCACGGGCATCCCGGTAGGGAAAAGGCCCAAAGCGAGCGGAAATACGCGCTCGCTTTGCGCGCACGACCGGTTATAATCACGATTGCGTCACGTCTGCTGCCACGTCGGCCGAAAAGGGACAGGCAAATTTTGCTCCGAAGACTCCGCACGACCATCGCGGCGATGGTGCCCGGCCAGTCCCCGGCGGTTCTGGGATAGGCTCTAAGTGGCATCGATGGCTGGCGACCTGCCGGACGTGCGCCGCAAATGATTCCTGCAGCCGGCCGTGCATAACCGGAGGACACAACATGCGATCATCGATTCTGCCGCGCAGCTGCATTTGTGTCGGGTGTTTGTTTTTTTCGCTCATCGCGTTCACCGAATCTTCGGCATTGGCCGCATTCACCGAGCAGGGCGCGACGATCCTGGGCGGCGCGAATTACTCGGCCCGCAGTGCTTCGCTGGCCGATATCGACGGCGATGGTGACCTCGACCTTTATTTTCAGGGCGGCACGGCTAGCGGTGTTGACCCCGCGAGACAGCTCTTTCGCAACAATATTATCGGTACGGGCGCGCATACCTTTACGAACGTAACCGCTACCATGTTGCCCTCCGGCCTGCCTGATTCGTGGAGCGCCGCGTGGGGAGATTACAACGGCGACGGCAAGATTGATGTTTTCGTCGGCCAGACCAATTCCGGTTCTACCACCGGCACCTTGCTCCGAAATACGGGGAGCGGATTCGTTGACGACAGCGTCGCTACCGGTTTGAACGACGCCGGCTTTGCACAGAACGTCGCCTGGGTGGATATCAACAACGATCGCCAATTGGACCTGCTTATCGGCATGGAGGGTCCGGCGCCTGATTTTAACCAGGTTTATATCCAGGGTCCGGCGAATCATTTCACGGCGGTTGGAGCGGCCGTCGGCTTCCAACAGCCTTATGGCAATAAGGCGTACGGCATGGCCATCGGCGACACGGATGGCGACGGAGACCTGGATGTTTTCATTTCGACTTGCATTGGCGGTGGCAACATTCGCAATAACTTCTACAAGAACATGCTTAAGGAGACAGGCACCCTGAGCTTTCAGGACATCGCCGACACGAACGGGACGCAGAATCTGAACAACACCTACGGAACCGAATTTGTGGATTTCGACAACGACGGCAAGCTCGACTTGTACGTGACGGGCGCCGATGGCAACCCTACCAAAATCTATCGCAACTTGGGCAATAATCAGTTCGTCGATGTGGATACGATCACCGGCGTTCCTCTATTGAGCGACACAGGCACCGACCTCAACGGCAGCAAAGCCATCGATTACGACAACGACGGCGACCTCGATTTGTTCTTTCACGATAACTTGTCCGGAACCGGCACAGTCAAGCTCTACCGCAACGACGGCAACTGGAAGTTCACCGACGTAACGACGCAGGAAGGCATTACGGGAACGGGCTCGGGTGGCTACGATGGCGTCTGGGGAGACATCGACCGCGACGGAGATCTGGACCTGATTAACCCCAATAACGCGAAGCAGGGCAGCACTTTTACCCCGGAACGCGTCTACGTGAACGACGCCTCGACCAACGGCAACCATTGGCTCTACGTGACGCTTGACGGCCCAAGTTACGATACGACCGGCATTGGCTCATCGCTCTACGCCACGCTGAACGACGGAACGCCGCAAAAGATCACGCTCCGCCGCGAAGCCAACACCAACGCCGACACGTTCAATCAGAGCGATCTGCCCGTCCATTTTGGCCTCGGCGCGGCAAGCATGGTCGATCGCCTCCTGATCCGCTGGGCCGATGGGACGAGCCAGAGCTTACTCAACGTTGCCGGCGATCAATACCTTACGCTCGTCTACAATCCCGGCGACTACAACGGCGACGGCACCGTGGATTCCGGCGATTATATTGTGTGGCGCAAATACGCGGGCAGCGATTATACGACGGACGACTACTTCGTTTGGCGAAATCATTTCGGCGCGACGCCCGGCGCGGCGCAGGAGCGCTCGGCGGCGGCGGCGCGGCAGTGCCGGAACCCGCGACCGTAACATTGCTCTTCGCCGCACTGTTTGCGATCCTCTTCAATTGCACCGCTTCATTCCCCTCTTTCATTGGAAGAAAGCCAGGGTGAGGGCTGGGTTCATTTGAACAGGAGAAAACAGAAGGAATAGAGTTACGTCCAACGCTCTGTTCTCTCCTTTATCTCCTGTTCCACAATCTTGATTTCCCATTGCAGTTTTTGCGACTTTGCGTGAGATATCTTACGCGATTCCACGCTGTAATCCATTGATCGTAGTGACATATTCAGAAATCTCAAAAGAGGAACGACCCATGCTCCAAAATCGCACCACAAAGTTCGCAATCGGCTCTCTGGTTACATGTGCCGCAACTTTCTTTGCTGGCCGGCTCGCGCAATCCGATCCGACCAGCGGCGAGGCCAAAGGGCGCGTATTCGAAATCCGCACCTACACCACCAATCAAGGCAAGCTGCCCGCCTTGCTCGCCCGGTTCCGCAACCACACGACGAAGCTGTTCGAAAAGCACGGCATGACGAACATCGGCTACTGGACGCCGACCGACGAACCGCGTTCCCAGAACACGCTGATCTATATCCTTGCCCACGATAGCCGCGCGGCAGCCGAAAAGAGTTGGCAGGCGTTCAAGAGCGACCCCGAATGGCAAAAGGTCCAACACGAATCCGAAGCGGCCGGCAAGATCGTTACCAAAGTCGAATCGGTGTTCGCGGCTCCGACTGACTTCTCGCCGATTAGGTAACCTCCCGATGAGTGGATGATACACCGGATGCCGCGATGCAACTGCCGCGGCTAAACCCTCGCGCGCTGGTGGCGCCCGTCATACTGTTACTTCAACCTGCACATCAAACATCTCATCGATCGCATCATCCGTCGCGGCGCGATGTGTCTTGCCGTCCATTTGCGCCGCAATATTGTTATGGTCAACGAGACGGTAATCGGCTCGCGAAGCCAGCCAAGCCACGAGCGCATCGTCGCGATACAAAGTCTCGCCTGTAGCGACCAGCCGTGTTCCTTCTGGCTCTGGACTCTTGACGCTTGGCGCTCGCCTCGGCCCAATCCCCGATCCTAAATCCGCAATCCGTAATGCGGCTCGTACACTCGCTCGTTGCTCCTTGCTTATTGCTCCTTCCATACCTGCTGCAATTAGGTCAGGCTGTGCCTGACGCAATGTCGCCAACGCTTCGTCAGACGCGGCCCGACGTACGGCGATTTGAATTCCCGCTCCCTGCCCCCCGCTGCCCGTCCCCGGCAAGGCGTTCCCAAAATCTGTGCGCCACACATCGTAATCACCCGCCGTGATATCTCCATCGCCGTGTCCGTCGTCGCCGCCGGTTCCAACTGCGGCCGGCCGGTTGATCGGCAAGAACGGACTTTCCCGAAAGAGGCCCTTTTCAGGGAAGTTCGGCAGCCTGGCTGTCGAATTCTGCGAAAAAATGAGGAGCATCCGTCGTCGACGGTAAGCGTGAAGCTGATGTATTTGCGCTGTAAAGACAGGCCAAAATCGAAAGGATGATGTTTGCCCTCAAACGTCGTGCCGCTTTAGGCGACCCGCCGGGGCTACGACCGGCCCAAAAATTTTCAAAATTCTTGCCAGGCGCTAGGCACGGGGGGGGGGCGCGTGGTTACAATGGCGGCGTTTGGCCGTGTTTTCACTGCATGCGCCCCCTGCAGGGGCTGCCATCTGGGAGGGACGACTAATGAAGGTGACCCGATTGGTTGCGCTGCTCATGGCGGCATTCTTTTCTTGTGCCTCGACGCGCGCCGTCACGATCGACATGGTTCCGGTCGGCAACGCCGGCAACGCGCCGGATACGCGCTACAACAGCATCTCGGTCGGCTCGGTCGCCTCGATCTACCAGATCGGCAAGTATGAGGTCACGGCCGGGCAGTACACCGAGTTCCTCAATGCCGTGGCCAAGGCCGATCCCAACGGGCTGTACAACCCGGCGATGGGCGATCCCGTCGGCTCGCGCGGCGCAAACATCCAGCAAATGGGTTCTTCCCCCAACTATAGTTACAGCGTTGACCCCGACTGGGCCGACCGGCCCGTCAACTACGTGAGCTTCTGGGACGCGGCCCGGTTTGCCAACTGGCTCCACAACAACCAGCCTACTGGGGCGCAGGGTCCGGGAACCACCGAGGACGGGGCGTACATCAACGTCGGCAATCAAACCACGTTCGCCCGCCAGCCGGGCGCACGCTTCTTTATTCCCACAGAGGACGAATGGTACAAAGCGGCCTATCACGATAAGAACGCCGGATTGGCGGCGACTTACTTCGACTATCCAACGGGGACGAACGCGGTGCCGGGAAACGATATCACCGAGACGACCAACCCGGGCAACAACGCGAATTACTTCACGGGCCCCTATGCGATTGGCAGCCCGTATTATCGCACGGTTGGCGGCGAGTTCCAGTTGTCCGACAGCCCCTACGGCACGTTCGATCAAGGCGGCAACGTGTGGGAGTGGAACGAAACGGCGATCAGTTCTTTGCGTGGTCTGCGTGGCGGGTCGTGGGACTTCTCGGTTGGCCTGCTCGCGTCCGACCGCGGCAGCACCCTCTCCACGGACGAGACCCGCGACGTTGGTTTCCGCGTGGCAAGTCTTATTCCTGAGCCCGCTAGCATCACGTTGTGCTTCGCTGGTGTGTTGATGCTGATGCTGAGGAGAGGCAGGAAGTAGCACCCTTTATCCTTTATTCCTTTTACCCTTTTCTTCTTCGCTGCGCAGCAGCGCGCGATTTTGAATTTACGAAGTTGGGTACGCACCGGGAAGAAAAGATCGACGCGCCAATCGTGCTCGTGAAATGGTACGACTTCGTGAAATGGATGTTGGAGCGGGTGGATAGTTTTCCGAAGAATCAAGCACCAAGCGAAATGCGCTTGCATCTGCGATGCAACCGGTCACGAACTTTTGGACGACTCCTTAACTCTCGCACGACAAACAACATTCTACACGAATTAGTAATAGAGACACACCAGCTTCGCGCGCCCAGCGAGAGTCGCAAAGCTCAAAAATCGCCGAGCTTCCTCGACTTTCGGGATTCGGCGCTAAAAGCGTTGTATGCAGCCTGCTGGATAGCTGCTAACAGCTTCCCGCTACGGCAACGCTGCCGCTGCGCCGGTGACGGCGCCTACTTCAAACAGAGCGCCGCGCGGGCTGAGCGGAATCGGGTTGCACATGTAGGGTGCGCAACTTCCCGGCCGGTAGTAGCCCAATGCGTAGATGCACTCGCAGGGCGGCTCAACACCCATGCAGTACGGCAGCACCGGGAGTGTGCAGAAGAAATGTGCGCCGGAGATGAACGGCTGGAAGCACGGGCTGAATGAATGCCCGTAACGCTCGAGCTGCTCGTCTTCGAAGTACAGTGGTTTGTGGCACAGGGCCGAGGCCTTCCACAAGTACGTCGTTTGCTCCCAGCAGCGGCCTGGGTGCTGTGTGCCGTCGTCGATTGCGCACTCGAATGGGTAGTCCTGGCCCTCTGCACCAGTGATGCTGATACGCAAGTTCACCTTGTCGATGGTATATGCCCGCAGATTTTCCAAACTCTTCGAGCACGAATCCTTGGCCTTTACGTTGTCCGCTTCGATCGTGGCCGTGGGAGTGGTGATTGGAGCAGGTGGGCCTGTCCCTTCTGGCGGCGTCGGTCCGCTGGGCAGCACTGGCTGAAATTGGCCAGTCGGCGCTGCAACCGGCTGCTGTTCCACGGGCGGATTTCGTACTGGCTGCTGCACGGGCTGACGCTGCTGTCGTTCGAACTGAAGCGTGTTGTTTCGGGGCGCCGGCGGCTCTGCCGTGGGCTCGGGCATGGGGGGTGTCTCGAGTTGCGGCGTTTGAAGCTGAGGCATGTCGGCCGGTACATCACCGAACGGCGACCCGGCCGGCGCGCCGGTCGAACTCGCGCCTGTTTCCGGTGGCGGGAGTTGAGCCGACCGGAACGCGTCGGTCGCGTCCTCTCGATTGACGATCACGCTACGAGATGGAGTATCCGCCTCGCGGCCACTGGTTAGCCGCGGCGATTCGTCCTCGAACGCCACCAGATGCACCGACGAATCGACGCGTTGTGTGGATTTCTGCGGACGAACGAATCGCAATTCGGTTGACGACTTCGCTGGGGCCGGCTTGGCTATCGTTGTCGTTTTGACGGTCGTGGCGGGGTCGCTCCGCCACCGCAACTCGGAGGCGGTCGCTGGGCGCGATAAGCAGGCAACAAGCGTCATTAAAGCCGCCGAGCGTATCATTGTGGGGAGAGGTAGAGGAAGTATTGAAAGCGAGCCAACTCGCAAGCGACGCCGCGGCTCTTGACTGTCGGCGGTGGGCTGTGGACTATTCCTCCGGCGAAAACTCGGCCGTGTAGTTGGGCGCTTCCTGCGTAATGGCGATGTCATGGGGATGGTTCTCCCGCACACTGGCCGCGGTGATTTGAATGAATCGTGCTTCCGTGCGAATTTCATCGATGGTTTTGGCGCCGCAGTATCCCATGCCGGCCCGCAAGCCGCCGACGAGTTGATACAAGAACGGGCTCAGCGAACCTTTGTACGGCACGCGCCCTTCGACGCCCTCTGGCACCAGTTTCCCTTTGTTCGTTTCCGTTGGCGATTGTCGATACCTTTCGCTCGATCCGTGCACCATCGCGCCGAGCGAACCCATGCCACGATAGGCTTTGTACGTACGTCCCTGGAACAGCACGCGCTCGCCCGGGCTTTCATCGAGGCCGGCCAACAGGCCGCCGACCATGACGGCGTTGGCCCCGGCCGCAAGCGCCTTGGTGATGTCTCCCGAGTAGCGGATTCCTCCGTCGGCAATGAGTGTAGTGTTGGTTCCCTTGACCGCTTGCGCGGCGTCATAAATCGCAGTGACCTGCGGCACTCCGACGCCGCTGATGATCCGCGTTGTGCAGATCGATCCCGGCCCGATGCCAACTTTCACCGCATCTGCCCCCGCAGCGACGAGGTCGCGCGCTCCGTCGCGCGTGGCCACGTTGCCGGCAACCACGTCGATATCCCACCGCCGCTTCACTTCGCGGACCGTCTCGATCACGTTGGCCGAGTGGCCGTGGGCGCTATCGACGACGAGGAAATCGACATCCTTGCCGATCAGGCTGCCGGCCCTTTCGTAATCAAAGACACCCACGGCTGCCCCAACACGCAGCCGACCCTGCCGGTCCTTGGCTGCTTGCGGGAAGCGGCGCATCATGTCGATGTCTTTGATCGTGATGAGCCCCGTCAGTCTGTTATTTTCGTCCACCAGCAATAGCTTCTCGACCTTTTTTGCCATCAATATCTTCTCAGCTTGCTCAAGCGATACGGTCCCGCGTGCTGTCACCAGATGGTCGCGAGTCATCACTTCGCTGATGGGAACGTCGTTATGCTCGAGAAACCGCAGGTCACGGCGGGTGATGATGCCCACGAGTTGGCCGTCCTTTACAATCGGAATGCCGCTGACCTTGGATCGCTGCATCGTCTCGTGCGCGGTAGCGACGCTAGCTTCCGGCGGCAACGTTACCGGATCGACGATGATGCCGTTGGCAGACCGCTTCACCTTGTCGACCTCGGCTGTCTGCCGCTCGATCGACATATTCTTGTGAATGACGCCCAGGCCGCCTTCCTGAGCAAGCGCGATGGCCATGGCGCTTTCGGTGACGGTATCCATGGGCGAGCTGAGGACCGGCACGTTCATCGCGATCCGTGCGGTGAGCCGCGTTTGCACGTCGACTTCCGATGGCACCACGCTGCTGTAGCGCGGGGCGATGAGGACGTCGTCGAACGTGAGGCCGGTGGCGATAATTTTGTCGGGCAGCGTGTCGCTCATAATGGTGTATTGTTGGCGATGGGGTGGCGGGAGTTCAAGGCGCTGCGCGGTGGAGGATGCGGGATGCAGGATGCTGGGCCGGGAAACAAGCACCCGGTTCAGCCGCTATTCACACTTCTGTTTCCCACGAGATTTGCTGTTGAAATCGCCCGAACGAATCTCCGTTCTCAAACGCGATCACGAAGACAAGTCCTGTGCTACATCTGGAGAATGGTAAGGCGCGAGGCAGTGTGCGCGGCTGACGCCGTTTTCGGGCTGTAGAAAATGAAGGGTGCCGGGTCGAGAGACGCGCACAGCGAGAACGGAAACGGGCGCACGACGCGTTCGGTCGGGCGGAGGCTGGGGCACCAAAGATAGGAAGAAAAGACAGCAATAAAAAACGGCGACCGCCGGATGGCGGACGCCGTTGATTCGTGTAGCGCAATGAAGCCCACTCTTACCTGGATTGTCGTCGATGGCCGAACAAGGTGGCCGCGAGCATCGCGATGCCGAGCAGGGCAAACGAGGCCGGCTCGGGCACTTCGGCGTCGGAACGGAAATCCAGAGCGTAAAGCAGTCTGCCGCCGCTCTCGATGCTTTCCACGATGAAGCCGTTCGGCGGAATCGGTTCGTAGGAACCGGGATCGTCAGAAGATAAAAAGGTCACCACAATCGGCTGGGGTATATCGAAGTAGTCGCTGATGATACCTGTGCTTCCACCCGTCGATGACGGCTCCTCGATGTCGAACAATGTAGGGGGAATCGTCAGTGTCAGCGACTCAGGCACACCCTCCGGTGGCTCGGGGATCGGGCCGCTCCCAAGAATCACAGTGCCGGTCCCGGGACCATAGTACCCGAGAATAATCGTCAGGCTGTCGGACGGTCCTTGCGTACCCGGAAGATCGCCATCAGAGACCGCCTCGATCCGGATAGGTTGGAAGGCCTCGCGCGCCGACGCCGGGATGAGCGTGGCTCCGGCGCGGGATGGCAGGCCGCCCGGATCATCGTCGGACACAATGCTCACGGGGTACGCCTGATTTGGTGGACCGATGATGAGCCGGTCGCTGATCGGGCTTTGTGATACGCCGGGAGGCTCAAGGAAGTCGATCACGCGCGACGGGACGAGCAGGGGGCCTCCCGGCTCAGGAGTTACTTCAGGGATCAGAATCGGCCCGAAAGGAGGGGCCATTGGAACGGCTGCGCCAGAACCCAGGTCGACAACGGTTTCTGACAAAGAATCAGAAATTGGGGCGGCGGGTTGGGCCGATGCCACTCTCGGAACGAGGGCTAAACCGGCCAGCAGTGCCAGTACGGCACAACATTGAACTATTCTCATTAGTCACCTCCATTGAAAAGGATTCGAAGCTTCGGCGGCCGGATTGCACAGATCACGCTCGCGGCACGCCTCCCCCTGACCAGCGAGGCAGGCTGGCCTCAACACTTCCCAGTAGGAAAGCAGAAACTTTTATAATCAAGCCGCATCATTCATCGCCCGCGAAGAAGCGATAGATGCGACGTGGTCGCGCAAAGAGAATGGTTGCGATTGCCACGGAACCGTCCCCAGCCGCCTACATTAGAATCGCTGCGCGGGAATTGTCAATCATTTATCCGGGAATATTTGAGGAATCCACGGAAAAAGCATGGTCGTGTGAATCGACCACCAGATGATTTCGAGGATATGTTGGCCGGGTAAGGTAAGAAAAACGAGTGGAATAGGGTGTGAAGTGGGAGGCTTTGGGCAGTTGACGGGGGAGCGCCGTCGGCCGGTGCTCTGGCATGCGGAACGGGCGGTGAGCCACGCCTGGGATCACAACGCGTCGCCGAGAGATGGCGTTACCGATAGCCGTCCATGCCGAGGCGCATTTTCAGCTCTTCGAACTGCTCGAGGTAGCGCTCGCTGGTCGAGTGAACGTGCTCCGCTTCGGTGATGAACCGCATGTCGTCGCGGCAGGGGATGTGGTAATCGAGCAGGATCTGTTCGTAGGGCCGCAACTGCTGGCCGTAAACGATTAACAGCTTGTGCTCGTCGAGCTGCACTTCTTGCGGCAGGCTGGGGTTGAGAATGGCGATGCCGGTGCAGCCGTCGTTGACCAACAAGTCCTCGAAGTCCCACAAGGTGCTTTGGAGGATCGGCATGTCGATGTATTCGCGGTACAGGTCGGTGTGACCGTTCGACTGGTGGCCGTGGCTTGTTTCCAGGACCACATCGACGACATCTCCCAAGGCCTCGATAAGCGACATGAAGGAATCCATCATTCGCGGTCGCGTGACCGCAGCCATGAGGACGGGCACCTCGGCACGATTCTCTTCGTCGCGGTAAACATCGTGGCGGAAGCCGGCGCTGGGCACGACTTCCAGGGTGTAGGAGGGTCGAACGGCGTCGCTGAGCTCGAAGTCGCCATAGCGGGCGACGCCCAGATGGGCTTCGAGCTCTTCGTCGGAAAGCTGATTGAAGCCGGTCGCGGGGCGAGCCGGGGCTTCGTTGGCGTACACGTTGGTGAAGAAGTTTTTCAGGAACCCCATCTCAGAACTCGCGTCGTCTCGGGTCAATTTTTTGCTTGTAAGAGCGTGTAACAAATTGGTCCCAGAGTAAGAGGACAGTCTCATTTCGCTCCGCGGACTTCGCGAAATTGGGACAGTCCCCGGCCAGTTTGTTACACGCTGTAAGTAGTCAATTGGGGAGGCGCTTCGAGCTTCATGGGGGACAGCTTTCTAGTCGCCGTTCGACCGGCATGTCTGCTAAAAGGTAGGTCACGGTGTGCAAGCCAAACCCGGCGGGCCGAGACGTCGCGGCGGAATCGGGGTTGGCGCCAAGGCATAGGCGGCACGATCCGACCAGACCGCGAAGGGCTATAATTCGCCGGGAAAATGAGAGCGTCTGCGGGAAGGCGGCCGATTTTCGGCTGTTGCTTCTCGGCAACAACTGTCGCGAGAACGCATTAATAGATGCCGTTTCAGAACGAAGGGCAGGTTGGAACTGACTGTTGAACCACGTCAGGCACAACCCGACCTACTTCTTTTGGCAGCGCAGTAGCGACATGACGGCCATCGCGGTGCCGTATTGTTGATCGTAGTCGTAGAGTGGGAAATCCCACCAACTGCCGTCGCGCTCTTGGAGCGGAAGAAGGATATGGGCCAGATGATCCTGGAAATAGGGACGTTCGGCGGCGGGCAACAGGTCGATGCACAAGGCCGCGTGCCAATGGCCGTAGTAATAGAAGTAGCCGGCGACGTAGAAGAAGGATTCGTGAGGGATTGGGCGTTTGCGGCCCATGCTGAGCCAGCCGTTGCGGGCAAAGAGCCTGTTGAGCCAGGTCTTGATCACATCGTCGGTAATCCGCTGGTCCCCCCACATTCGCAGGGCCAGATTGCAAGCTTGCGAGCGGCCGAGGCTTCCGCCGGGCCGGTTGATCGGATGCATCGGCCTAAAGCGGAGGTATTCGCCGTAGTCGTAGCTGAAGTCGGGGTTTTGCTGGCGAAGGAGCGAGGCGATGGCTTTTTTGGCGAGCCGCTCGGGAAAGGTGATGCCAATCGATTCGCCTTGCTTCAGTGCGATCAGTGCGGTGGCGGTCGTGAAGCTGAAGGCCGCATCGGAGGGCGTTTGCGTTTCTGCCAGGAAATCGTAGTACGCCCAGCCGCCGCCGACGAAGCTGTAACGGGCCAGCATATCAGCCTGTGATTGGGCCAGCTCTTTTAGCCTGGCCTGGCGAGCCGGATCGCCTGTTGCGCGGTCGTGCAATTTCACGAGGGCCTGAATGGAGTACGAATGACCCCAGACGTTGTACAGGGCATCGCCAGTGGCGCGGCGCAGCTCGGCAAGATGACCGTCGAGCCAGGCGGCGCCGCGGTCGATTGCCCGATTGACGTCGGCCCGCTGCTTCGCTGGAAGTTTCGGTTCCGCTTCGATGAGCGCCATGATGACCAGCGAAGTGGTTGCGGTGCGAAAGGCGTCGTGGGCGCCGGGCGGCGGGGCGTAGATGTTGCTGCTCTTGCTGTTTTCGGGCCCGCCCCAGCAGCCATTCGCCCGCTGGTCGGCGAGTAAGAATTGAATGCCGCGATCAATAGCAGAGGTAATTTCCTCAGGCTTCGGCGGCGTGATGGGCGCGGGTTTGGGGCCTTCGGTGGCCAGGGGAGAGATGTGAAGCTTCTTCGTTGTTGCCGCGGCGTCGGCTGTTTTTTTTGTGGCGCCGGAATTGGTGGCGGCTGCGGCCGTACGTGGCGAGGCCGCACCTGCCCACGCCAGGAGCAAGAGTAAAAGGAAATGCGTCCGATATGGACTGCGAATGCGCATGGGTTTGGACGATGGCCAGCTAAAGCGAAAGTAGTGAAGGACGATTTGTGGCGGGGCTGCGTTCGGGATGCTGCGACCCGAACTGCTAGTCTTTTTCTTCTTTATCTTTGTCCGCATCCTTGGTCTCGTCGTCGAGCGAGATGACGTCGCCTTTTTTTAGTCCCTTCAATATTTCGATTTCATCATCCTTCCGCTTGCCGAGTTTCACGGTGCGGCGCTCGGGCTTGGCTTGCTCATCGTCGGCTTTGACGAGCCACACGTAGTGCTTGTCGGGGTCGTCCGTGTCGTCGTGAACCGCCTTTTTGGGTACGGCGAGTGCATCTTTCTTGTCGTAGATGTTTACCTGCACCTTGCAGCTCATGCCGGCAACGACCCACGCGGGGATTTCATCCTGTTTGATATGAAATGTGATTTCGAATTTGCCGGGGCTTACCGGAATCGGTGAGATGGATTTGACGTCGCCGGCCACCCGGTCGCTGCCCTCGGCCGGCAAGGCGACCTTGATCTTTTGGCCGTTGGTCACCTCGGGCCGCTTGCCCTCGCCGACCGTGGACGTGACGTACAGCGGCCGCGATTCAACGATTGTCATCATGATCGAGCCGCCCGGCACATTGTTGTGCGGCTTGTAGCGGTTGATCAGCGACGGAGTATCCGACCAGCGGCCATTGACGCACTGGCCATAGTACACGATGCCGTCGGCCGGCGATTTAATCTCCATGAGCTCCTTGTCGCCGAGGAGCTTGGTGTGCTTATCGATCGACTTGGTGCGCAACTTCTTGCGCTGTTCGAGCTCGTAGCGGGCACGGTCCAGGTCGAGCGACAGCGCCATCTGCGCGCGAGCTTTGGCAAGCTTGGCGCGGTCCAACGCCTCTTTGATCCGAACGTCCATTCTCGGTATTCGGATTTTGATCATTTCGTCGCTCTCGAGCTTGGCACTTTCCAGGCTGAATTTGGCGAACTCGACGGAATTGCGCTGCCGTTTGAGGACGATTTCCTCGGTCTCCTCCGTCAGGTCATCGGCCTTGTACATCTTCTCCAGCTCTTTGAGCTCGTCTTTTTCGTAGTCGAGCATGAAGTTGTAATACTTGACCAGGAATTCAGCTGACTTGACCGCCATCGGGCGGTCGGTTTCGTTGTAGCGCTTCAAATCTTCCTGGGCGTGAATGTCGGAGCGGTCGGCGTCTTCGAAATCGAGCTTGAGCGACTTTTCCATGCGGGGCATATCTTCTTCGGCCTTCATAATGGCCAGTTCGTTGAGGCGCTGCTCCAGCTCCAAATCGGCGATGGCGTCGTTAATTTTATCGTCATCGAATTTGATGAGCGTTTCGCCCTTGTGGACTTTTGCACCATGTTCGATCACGTCGACGATCTCGTACTCGGTCCAGACCTTGGGACGAAGTGCCACTTCATGAGTCTTGCTGGCGACCAATGTGCCGTCGAGCGGTAGATCGATTTTCAGGCGCTTGGGTTCGACCTTATAAGTTTTGCGTTTTTTGGCCTCGGTCTTAGCCGTTGCCTTTTCGTCCTTCGCGCCGCTTTTTTCTTCCGGTTTTGCGGCCTTGTCTTGTGATTTCTTTTCGGATTCGGCGCCGGCTGGCTTGTCGGCGTCTTTGGCGGGCGTCTTTTCTTTCTTGGATGCAGCGTCGCTGGCTGCGCCATTTTTTGCCGAATCCGAATCTTTCTTTGCCGCTTCTTCCTTGGCGTCGGTGGCGGCGCTTTGAGTGGGTTGGACAGCGGCCAGGCCGGCAGCAGCGCTCAGCGAGACAACAAATACAATCAGGGCAGGAACAGCAAAACGCCTCATCGCGGTCTCCTCGGGGGTCATCTGTCATTTTCCTCTCAGAAGGGTTAAATTGCAACCGACCGAATGTAGTCATCACGCTCCGGTTGGCCGCGAACTGACGGCTGAAGCTGCGGGACTGATTTCTTCTCGCGGAGCGAGCGTTTTTCATTCGAAGAGCCGAGCAGTTTCTATGGCTAAAATCTACACGCGGGCAGGCGATGAGGGAGAAACGTCGCTGTTGGGGGGGCGACGTGTGCGTAAGGACGATGCGCACATCGAGGCGATTGGCAGCGTGGATGAAGTCAACGCCGCGCTGGGCGTGGCACGCATGGAACTTTCCCATAGAGGTGTCGCTCCTCCAGAACTCGATCGTGAGCTTGGCCAGGTACAACATCGGCTATTTGAATTAGGCGCGGAGTTGGCCGCGGCTTCGACGGATGGCCCGCGAGGCGGCGCGTTCGGCGATGCTGACGTTGCCGAGTTGGAGGCAGCCATCGATCGATACGAAGCGGGCCTCGAACCGCTGCGTGCGTTTATTCTGCCGGCCGGGACGCCTGCCGCTGCGCAGCTTCATGTTGCGCGGGCCGTTTGTCGGCGATGCGAACGGCGGCTGGTACAGTTGGCGGCGCTGGAGCCAGTTCGTGGCGAAGTGCTTCGCTACATCAATCGCTTGAGCGATTTGCTATTCGTGCTGGCGCGCATCGTCAATCACGCCAACCGGGTGCCGGATGTGATTTGGGAGCAGCGCGCGCGCAAAGGGTATCCAGCGCGGAACGAACGCCAGAGCGAAAATAGCCGTGTCAGCTTTACGATGCCGTGATTGCGTCATAATCTAACGGGGCGATGAGCCCAGTACAGCAGGCAACAGGAGGCACGGACATGAACAAGATCGAGGCCATCATTCGGCACTTTAAACTCGAGGACGTGAAGAACGCGCTCACCGAACAGGGCGTCAGCGGCATGACAATCACCGAAGTTCGTGGTTTCGGCCGGCAAAAGGGACACACCGAAATGTATCGGGGTACGGAATACACGGTGGATTTTGTTCCCAAGGTGAAAATTGAAGTGGTGGTAGATGCCGGCAAGGTTCAGGCAGCGCTCGCGACGATCGTTAAGGCCGCGCACACGGGCCAGATCGGCGACGGCAAGATTTTCGTTTCCGACCTAAGCGAAGTCGTGCGGATTCGAACCGGCGAAACGGGGGCCGAGGCGCTATAATTCTGGATGGGTGAGTTAAGCCGCAGGCAATTTAACGGCGCTTGCGGATCAAGCATTGTTGTCATGCCCCATCGCACTCAGTTCTGATTTGTTTCATGAGTTCCGGCGATCGTTTACGTTCCATTGTGCGCGAAGTTCGCCAAACCCTGGTGGACGGTCGACAGCAGCTACGCGCGCAGCACGATCGAGGCTTGGAAGGCGGCCGGGTATGTGCTCGTTACACGTCGCTGGTGGATATAGCGATCGGCCGGTTGTACGACGCCTATTTGGGCGAGCTATCGGCGCCCGAGGCAGCTCGGGTGCGCGAGCGTGTAGCCCTGGTGGCACACGGTGGCTATGGGCGCCGGCAGCAAGCGCCTTTTTCCGATGTTGATTTGATGATCTTGTACGACGGCAAGCGTGATGCGCTGGTGGGCCAGCTTGCTTCCCGGTTGACGCAAGATATTTGCGACGTGTATCAGCACCTTGGGCACAGCCTGCGAACGCCCTCCGAGGCGGTGCAGCAAGCTCGCATCGACGCCCAAATCGGCACATCGCTGCTGGAGTCGCGGCTGCTGTTCGGGAGCAGCGGACTTTACAACCGCTACAGTGACATGATGCGGGCACTCATCGAGAAGCGCGGGCCGGCGCTGACGCGCGAATTCATTATGGAACGCCGGAAGGAGCGGCTCGAATATGGCGAAACGGTTTACCTGTTGGAGCCGAACGTGAAACGCTCGCGCGGCGGGCTGCGCGACGTGCATCTGCTGCGGTGGCTGTGGTATCTGAAGGCGGGCGTGGCCGATCCGGATCGACTGTTCGATATGGGGATGCTATCGAAGTACGATCACCGGCGGCTGATATCGGCGCAAAACTTTCTGTTGCGCTTGCGAAACGAGATGCACTTCAATGCCAATGAAACGTGCGATGCATTGAGTCGCGCGGAGCAGCTTCGACTGGCGGAGTATTTTAAGTATGCGGGCCGCGAGGGGATGCTGCCCGTCGAGCAATTCATGCGCGATTATTTTCACCACACCTCGCACGTGTGGCGGATGGCGCACCGGCTGAGTGAATTGATGCAACCGGTTTCGCGCGTGAGCCGAATGTTGGAGCCGATGCTCGGCCGCAAAATGGAGGAGGATTACCAAATTGGCCGACGCGAAGTCAGCGCGACTTCCCGTGCCACGGCGCGGCTCGAGCAACATCCGGAGGAGGTGCTCAAGCTGGTCGATTTGGCCCGCCGCGAAGGAAAGCGGATATCGCAGGATACATGGCACTTTGTGTACCGCACCGCGCCAAAATATTCGAGCGATCCGAAGCCGGCGGTCGTGGACCGCTTCTTGAGGATATTGGCGAATCCACTGCGTTTGGGTGAGCTGTTGCGGCGTTTGCACGAAATGGGCGTGTTAGAAAAAGTCGTTCCCGAGTTTAGCCACGCGCGAAGTTTGTTGCAATTCAACCAGTATCACAAGTACACGGTGGACGAGCATTGCATTCGCGCTGTGGAGGAAGCAACGAGGTTTGCCGAACGTGCGGACAAGTTAGGCGATATTTATCGAAAACTGCCGGACCAGGCGACATTCCATCTCGCGTTGTTGGTGCATGATTTGGGAAAGGGATTCCAAGAGGATCACAGCGAGGTGGGGCGGCGAATTGCACAAAACACGGCACAACGGCTGCGCCTTCCGAGCGAGCAAGCGGAAACGCTCGAGTTTCTCGTACACAAACACCTGCGGATGTCGCAACTTGCTCTCAAATACGATACGACGGAGCCGCAGCTCGTCGGGCGATTCGTAGCGGAGGTTGGTTCGCAATCGCGATTGGACATGTTGTATTTGGTGACTTGTGCCGACCTGGCAGCCGTCGGCCCCGACGTGTTGAACAGTTGGAAAATCGAAGTGCTTTCGGAATTGTATTTTCGCGCGTCGCAAAGGTTTGGCGCAGCGGACGCCGCATTGCCCGCGAAACAAGACAACGAAAAGAGTTCGGTGTGGCGATTGTTGTGCGCAGCGGAGCAGGACGATCCCTGGTATGAGCGACAACTGGCCGCGCTGCCGGAGAGCTTTCAAAGCAAGCGCTCGGCGGAAGAATTGGCCGATATGTTCCGCCGACTGCGGCGCCTGGAGACGCGGGCCGGCGCGGCTTGGGCGAACTATCTGAAGGATACCGAGACGGTGGAGTTCATCGCGGGGATCGACCAAGGGATCGGTCGGGCGATTTTCTCTAGCATGGCTGGCGCGCTGACGAGCAAGAACATGCAAATCCTGGCGGCCGAAACGAACACGTTGGCCGATGGTTTGTTGCTGCTGCGATACGTTGCGTCGGAACCCGAGTCGCCCGGCGAGCCATCGGCCGAGCGGCTGGCTGCGATTTGTCGTGCGCTGGTGGCGTCGATCGATGTTGACGAGGCGCCAAAATTTCCCAAGATTTTGGGACGCGAACAAAAGGAGGCCGGGGCCGCACTGACGAACTTGCCCAACGAGGTGCGGATCGACAACGAAATGTCCGCCGAGTGTACGGTCGTGGAAGTCTTCACTGTGGATCGCCGGGGATTGCTTTATCGGCTGGCTCGCGCACTGCACGATGCCGGACTGGTAATTCGTTTCGCAAAGATTGGCACATATCTGGATCAGGTCGTGGATGTCTTTTACGTTACCGAACGGGACGGCCAAAAGCCGCAGTGCGAGGAACGACTAGCAGAGATTCGCGATGCGCTGCAGGTAGTGATCTCGCTGGCAGGCCATGTAGCGGGCGTGCTCCGTGCGCCATAGCAGGCGGCGAACGGCACTCGGCGTGTGCCTGCTACAATCCGGAAAACTTGTTCAGAAGTAGCCCTGGCCGCCGATAACAGAAGAGACAAAATAGGCGGCGCCAAATTTGACCCCGATCCGGATAGCAAGGTAAAATTGATTGGGTCCGAGGCGGCGCGGCGAAGACTATGCGGCGTCGGCCGGCCCAAGTTCCGGCTTACAGCGGAAGGGTCGCACTTCGGTTGCGGCCCTGCCGCCGATGCCTCGTGTGGCGACTGCAGGATGGTCCTTCTTGGGCAGCGCCCCGCGGAGAAGAGGGACCAGTCTATGCAACAAGACGCTCGTCTGTCGGTTATTCGACGATTCTTTACGGGCCTGACGGAGTACGCCTTTCAAGGCCGTCTCGGGGTAGCCGATCCGCCGCTGATCGATTACATCGCGGAGCTGCTGGTCCGGTTCGTGCGGTCCGATGAACTCTATCCGGTGCGCTCGGTACGCGGCCAACGGCTGGTGGCCGTGGCCGATATGCTGGCAGAAGCCCAACATCGCGAGGGCCCGGCGCGGCAGCAAGTTCATCGGCACATCGGCGACTTCACGCTGTTCTGGACGGGCGTGTACCCGGAGGTGGTCGATCGATTGCGGCGCGACAGCAAGGACGCGCTCATCGACTACCAGCAACAAGGCAAACGGGCGTATTGGATCGCGAGTACGATTCCCGTTGAAAAAGAAACGCCGGCGCCGGAAGTACTCAAGCGGTTAAGCGAGCAGTTCGATTTGTGCGTGTACGGCTTGGGCGAAGTGCGACGGCAGTGGGAGAAGAGCGGCGATGCGGATGCGCCGTTGCTATTAGGTTGAATGCGAGACGACGGCCCGATTGATTCTTTGGCGTGGCGCAGGCTATTAAGATCGCATGACGGTCGATCCTACCACCGACCTGCGGCCGGTTAAGCGGCACCGCCGTTGGTTCCGCTTCTCGTTGCGGACGATACTCCTGTTTGCGACCGCGCTCTGCCTCTGGCTGGGGATGACGGTAACGCAGGCCCGACAGCGGGAGCGCGCGGTCAAGGCGATTGAAGCCGCGGGCGGTACGGTGGGCTATGACTATCAGTACGACTTTGCAAAACACGGTTCGCGCAACCAGCCGCGTCCACCGGGGCCGCTCTGGTTGCCAAGTTGATTGGACCGCATTTTTTCGACACGGTCATTTACGCGTCGATCTCGCCATCGAATGAGGAGATCTGGCGAAACGAGGCGAGCAAGCGTTTCACGGCCATTGGTCCGCACCTCGCAGATTTGACGAGGCTGGAGGAGCTGAATCTTTCCCGCCTGGCGATGGACGACAAGGAATTCGCCATGGTCGGAAAGCTTCGGCATTGGAGAAACTCAGCGTCATCCGGATGGACGTCAGCGATGAAGCGGCAGCCGGCTTGTCGTCGGCGCGAAGCTTGCGAGCAATATCGCTCGATGAATCGAAGATTTCACCGAAAGGAGTGGTGGCCTTCAAAAAGTTGCCGCGGCTGGAAAGGTTCTCGATCGTTTGCGTTCACTATGAAAATGGTCCAAATAATGCGCCGATTGCGACGGAGAAGTACGAGCTGGGAGACGAAGTCGCAGAGGCGGTCGTCGAATTCCCCAAGTTGCGACTATTGGAGTTGAGTTTCACGCAAATTACAGATGCCGGCGTTGAAAAGCTGAGCCATCTCGACCGGCTGGAGTGTTTTGGTCTCAGCAGCCCGCGGATCACGAACGCGGCGATGCAGGATATTGTCCGGTTAAAGAATCTAACGTTGCTGAGCATCGCCGGCACGAAGATCGGCGACGAATCACTCGACAAACTTCTTGAACTGCCGAAGTTAACCGAGTTGCGTCTCTCGGCCGCGGTTACCAACCGTGGTCTGCCGACGATTGCCAAGCTCACGCAGCTCGAAACGCTGTACCTGGGCGGAAAGCAGATCGATGACCGCGGCCTGGTCCATCTGCAGGGCATGAAGAATTTGAAGTATTTGGATGTGCAAACGACGAATGTGACTACCGATGGCGCGGCGGTTAAGCACTTGCAGCAGGCGCTGCCGAATTGCCATGTTCGGCAATACTATCCGTCGCCGTCGCTCAACATGTGGTGATTGTCAGAGGCTTGTAAGAACTGGCTACGTCACCAGCCCCTTGGTGACCATCATGAACACGTCTTCGAGCGTGGGTTCTTTTTCGGCGAAGCTGACACAGGCCGCAGTCGGCGGTGACGAGTTGGCGGAGGAGCGCTGGACGTCGGCTTCGTCGCCGTCCATTTCGACCGTGCAGCTGCGGTGTTGATCTGGACGTCGCGGACTTTGGGGTCGCTGCGGATGAGGCTGACGCCCGCTTCCGGATTGCCGGCGAAGCGGACTTCGATGTGGCGGTTCCGCTGGATCTGGCGGTAGACGGTTTCGATCGGGCCGTGCAGCAGCAGTTGGCCGCGCTCGATGATGCCGATGCTACGTGCAGCAGTCGGCCAGCTCGGTGAGGATGTGGCTGGAGATGAGGATCGTTTTGCCCATGGTGCGCAGCTCTTTGAGGAGCGCTTTCACTTCCAGGCGGGCGCGGGGATCGAGGCCGCTGGCCGGTTCGTCGAGGATCAGGACGGGCGGGTCGTGGACGAGTGTTTTGGCCAGGCAGAGCCGCTGCTTCATGCCGCGGGAGAGGCCGTTGACGAAGTCGTCGCGCTTGTGGGTGAGGTCGAGCAGTTCGAGCACGTCGCCGATGACGGCTTTGCGGCGGCTGCGGGGGATTTGGTAGGCGACGGCGAAGAAATCCAGAAACTCCCAGACCTTCATGCCGTCGTAGACGCCGAAGTTATCGGGCATGTAGCCGACGCTTTTGCGGACGCCGATCGGGTCGCTGGTCACGCTATGGCCGTTGACGATGCCTTCGCCGGCGGTGGCCCGCAGGAGCGTGGCCAGGAAGCGGATCGTGGTGCTTTTGCCGGCGCCGTTGGGGCCGATGAAGCCGAACATCTCGCCGGCGCCGATCTTGAGATTCAAGTTCGACACGGCGACGAATTCGCCGTAGACCTTGGTGAAGTTGCGAAGTTCGATCATGAAGGAGGATGGGGAAGATGTGGGGAAAGGACAAGCACTAAGCAGAGGCATAGGGACGACAATACATCGATCGATTGTTCTGCTTGATTTTGTTCTCTTCTGGTCTCCCTGTCTTTCAAATGTTGCGGGTGGCGGCGGGAAATTCGGCGTGGCCGCCGACGTCAAGGCGATCTGCTTGGCTATAACTCAATCGGTCCGTTTTCTTCGGATTGTTCGGTGGACTTGATTTCTTGCTTGGTGTTGCGGTCTCTCTCGGGCGTTGGTAGAGGCGCGTATCGAAGGTGGGCGACGACGAGCGTTGCGCCGCGGACCTGCGAGGCGGAGGGAGTGATCGCTTCGCCGGGCAAAAGTTCGTCGACTCGGGCGACTAGTCGCGTTTCGCCGTTGTCGATGTTCTTCTGGTCGAGCGCGAGGCGGAACATTGGCTCGAGATTGAGTCGATCGCGCCGGTGGCTCGGGCTTCGGTGGCGCGTTCGTCGGCAAATGGCGGTTATCGCTTGGCAGGCTGGCCATGACCAACGGAAGCGATTGGCCGGGCAACAAATCGCCGATCCACCGGCCTTCAAACTCGTGCTTTTTTCGGTCGCTCTCATCCGGGGTCAACCTTTTCAGAACGCACACGCTGTGCAGTTTCATCTTGGAGTGGTTTTCGATTTGCTCGCCTCTTGTTACCGATGAGATACCCATGCGAATCGGGCCATCGAGCGGGAACATTTGCTCGCTGTGAACCATGCCGGTGGAGTTCGACGAGATGGGCAGGCCGGCAAGGCGAACGCTGTCGTAGCGTTGGAAATCGACGGGCGAGAGCCCTTGGCCGGAGAGCAGCTGAAAATCGGCATCGCTGGGAAAAGGGGCGATCAGCGTCGTCATGTTGCCGAACTCGAAATCGTATGTCGTGGAGAGCGACGTGTAGAGGGCCGTGTAGCGGGAAAGATGGGCCCGCGGATAATCGGGCTGCTGTTCGAGGATGCCGATCTCGGTTTGCGAGCGGACGAAGCCAATATCGAGCCGGGCGCGTTGGACGATCACCCAGGTGCCGATGATGGCAATCACGGGCGCGGCGATCCAGGCCCATTCGACGCGGCCCAGCGTGCGAAACACCAGCCAATTGAGCGGCACGAGTGCGATCAAATAGGCGGCCAGGCAGAGCACGACGAAACCTGCATCCGGCACTTCGACGCCGGCTGCCTCGCGGAGGGCGACGCGGGCGGCGTTGGCGGTGGCGCTGAAATCGTTCCACGCCCCGATGCCGCCGGCTTATCCGGCGGCCGATATTCGCGAACCACCTGCGGAACCGCGGGCCGGTTCATTCGCGCTCGACTTAACGCCGTCGTCCGCGGCCCTGGCTGCGCCTGGTCATCGGGCGAATTTTCGTAATGGTAGGAGGTGGCGACGCCCAGGTCGCGGGCGAAGTAGTGGAGTTGGGTATTGAGCGAGGCATCCAGTCGGCGAGCGGTGAGCGCCTCGTCGGCCCAATTCAGCGTCAAGTTTCCGAAGAAGCCGGCGTGATATTTTCGCGGTGGGCGGCGCAGCAGACAGGCGTTGAAGAAACTTTCGAAGCCGGATCGCCAATTGATGAAATCGCGCTCGGAAAGCTGAATCGCGGAAACGACGACGCGGCCGCGGCCGACCTGGCGTTCGGCGAACAAGCCGCCGGTGTTGGGCAATGGGCGGTTTTCCGGGCCAGGTCGTATCTTGAGTTTGATGCCCGACCACGGGGCGGTCGGCTTAAGGGTACGCCGGGCGCTGCGGGCGATGAAATCATCCAACCGCTGCTTAGTTCAGCGAGGTCCTTATTGCCGGCCGCAAACTTCTGCGATCCGCCGTTGGTCGCCGGTAAGTACGCATCTAGGAATGAGCCCTTCAGCAAGTCGAGCGAATCCGGACCGCTGATGATGAGCTGGCCGCCCCAATGGAGCCAATCGACCAACGCCTTCTTCTGTTCCGCAGGGAATGGTTCGCCTGGATCGATTTCGTCCCATAACAAGTATGCGACGCTCGTCCAGGTCAGCGGATTATCGGGTAGCGAAGCGATCTGGTCGGCGCCTAGCTCGACGACGAGGTAATGCAATGTATCTTCGGTGTTGTCGGCGTCGGATTCGCCGTTGAAGGGGACCTTCACGGAATCGATTGTTTTAATGTACGAATAGCGGGAAGGCGTTTTCGCCAATACCACGAAGTGATATTGGTACGACGGCATCGGCATCAGGGGCGTTCGCGCCTGCGGCGGTCCGGAACCCAGGCCGCGCTCCTCAAGCTCCAGCGAGAGGTTTATCGTTTGGGAAGCTTGCGGAACGAAAAACGTCGTTTCAGTCGCCTTGGGCCGGCCCTTACTCAGCAGCACCGGCCGGCTTGAGCGAACGTGGAACGGTGTGCCCGCGACGGCAAAAGGACGGTTTTGGCTATTGACGATCGATAGACGCGAGTCGCCGACGAAGTCGCGGTAGTTGGCGCGCATCTTCTGGCTAGCTGTCGCCCAGTGGCCGGGCTTCACCGGCGGCAGCGGCACGTCGGCCTCTGACGGCAGCACGATGGGCGGCGCCAGCTCGAAATCGGGCTTCTTTTTCTTCTCGGCCTCCTCCTTTTTTTCTTTTCACCCGCATCGGCGGCCTGATCCGTCCCGGCGAAGAGGCAGCCGCGCAGCGTGCCGACGGCGATGACGCCGAACATCATCAGCAATAGTGCGGCGGCGGCGATTGCCCACAGCGACCACTTTCGCTGCTCGTCGGTTTCGGTTTTTGCGTCGTTCGACATGGCTCGGAACTGCTCGAATGTGTGGGGTGATCCATTGTACCGCAGCGGAGGGCGGCGCTACATTCTTCGTTTCAGCAGTGCCGCGGCTATGCCCGTGATGGTGGCAATTGCGAAGACCATGACCAGGCAAATGGCCGCTACGCGGTCGTCCACGCCGTAATGGAGCAACTGAAAGATCTGAATCGCGATGGCTGTACCGCCCCGTTGCGGCGGTATGACAAGGATCGTCGCCGCCAACTCGCCCACGGCAATGGCAAAACCGACGAGCCAGGCGGCGGCCGCCGCCGGCCAGCGTTGCGGAAGCGCGATTCGCAACAGGCGGCCCCACCAGCCGGTGCCGTCGGTCGCCGCCGTATCGAGCATTACCTGCGGAACACTGGCCAACGCCGGCCACAGAATGAGTGTCGCCAGCGGCATGGCGCGCACCGTTTGCACGAGCCACGGTGCGAAGTTTGAATCGTACAATACTGCGAGGAATGACAATGGCGAATCCGGCGGGCGATTCAAAATGCGAATGACAACGACACCTAACAACGGGCCGGGAATCGTCAGGCAGAGGGAAACTACCAGGAGTTGTAGCCAGGGTGAACGGAGCACCAGCCTTACGGCTGGAGCTTTGGTCAACGATGGTCGCATGCTCCAAGCGAGCGGCAAAGCAAATACAAGGGACGCGGTGGCTGCGGCCGCGCCGAGCCATGTGGAGAGCCACAACTCGCCGCGGAATTGGTGTGGCGCTGCCGCGAGACCCTCCAGGACCTTTGCGGCCGACCAAGTTCGCATCCGGCCGGCGTCTGTCGCGGTGACTTGGAGTCCGGCTTTATACAACAAGTCGCCGAGCGGAACGCCGACCAACAACAGCATGCTCAGCCACAAGATAAGCGTGGCGGGCCCGCGCCAACTCCTTAGGCGCCAGAGCCACGGCGCCCGATGGGGCGCATCGGCCAGATCGGCAAACAATCGGCCGGCGGCGGCGATGGCTGCAAGTGCAAGGCCAGTGGAAAGTAGTAAACCGCTCCACAGGCCGATCGCAGATAGAGCGGGAAGCGGGGTAGGAGAAGTCGGCGCCGCGAGCGGAGCGGAACCGGGTCCGCCTCGGCTCGCCGGAACTGCATTGGTGTTGAAATCGAACGTGCCGAGGGCGGATTGCGTGTAGACTTCCTCGGCGAATGTGCGGACTTGGAAGAAATCGGTCACGGAAATTTCGGTCGTCGTCACGATCGCGACCCAAACGCCGGCTAAGACGATGGCCGGCGCCGCGCGTCGGACCGAAACATACCACATGACTTTTTGCGGCGGGGCACAGGTAGCAGCATCTTCCTCGATCTCCGCTTCTACCGCGCAGGCTGGCTCCGACGATCAACACCACCCAGGGCACGGCGCCCAAGGCGTGAACCCAAATGGCAGCCGGCCATCCGGACAACCACGGCTGATGAGCCAGGTGCGGATTAGTGGCTAGTGTGTACCAGCCTTGAATGCCGAAACCGGCGTCCCAGGCCCCTGTGACGAGATACAACGGAACGAACAGCAGTCCCACGAGAAGCAACGTGGCTAGTTTGCGTCCGGGAACGTCCGTCTTAAAAATGGCCACGGCCAAGAGTGTGCCGAGGGGCAAGGCGATCAGGCAGGTTGCGCATGCCAATCGAGCCGAATTTAGCCACAGCCGGCCAACCCGCGGGTCGAGGTGCCAAAGTGTCGCCGCGAGCAGAGCGAAGAGTAAGACGAGCGTCAGCCTTACGGCCGGTGCTCTCAGGCGAGGGGCGAAATTCGGCATTTCCTCAGTGTAGGTCAACAACTGGGCGTCGAGGCAGGGGGCGGCGAGGGGCGTGCCGACGGCGTAGAAATTGTGAAATCTGGTCCGGCTCGGCGGGGAAGACTGACGCGCATACTTTTATTGCTATTGGGCGGGAACTGTGTTAATCTGCAGTATATAGGCGATGAGAAATCAAAGACGTGGCAGGTTGGGGTTATTTCTCATCTTTCATCCCCGAATCGCGCCATTCTTTGTCGGATCTTGAGACTGAGGCGAACAATAGCAGCGAGCAAGCAGCGTTGAGCAGGGAGTGAGATTTCTTACCCTGTGCTCTTCGTTCCAGGTTCATGCTTCCTTTTCTAAGTCCTCAGCGGTTCGGGAGGCCGGCCGAAGATGGGAATTCAAGTCGAATGTCCCCACGGACACATCTTTAAGGTTAAAGATAAGTACGCGGGCAAGAAGGGCCTTTGCCCACATTGCGAAGGCCAGGTGATTGTTCAGGTTCCCGATGCGCTCTCGGCCAATTCGGCGAGCGACATCTTGCAGCGTGAAGCGATCCAGCGGCGCCAGGCGTCTCAGCATCAAGTGGCGCCGCATCAATCGTCGAGCGGCTCACAATGGAGTGGCTCTCACGTGTTCGATGATCCTAACGAGGGCCCCGCGCCATCCAGCAGCGGCACCAGCGGGAGCTTGCTTGGGCTCGAGCGTCATCCGCCACAACATCAAATGCAAATGCGGCCAGCATGTGCCGATGTGGTATGCCCGCTGCCCGGCGTGTGGGCAATATCTGGATCACTAAGCGAAAGCTCAATTCGATAGCCCGACTGCCACGTTGCAATCGCATCGCGGACCGAGATCGGTTCACTGGGTCACGGAATCGCGCAAAATAAATGAAAAGTGATTGACAAACGGACTTGTCAGGGATAGTTAGTGGATATTGAGACTGTACTGCAAAGGTTTTCTTAGTTGGCACGAATCGTTTGCTGGCGGACGTTATCGCTGTAGCAAGAATTTGTGCCAGGCGGTTTCGGCACGTTCATCTTGAGGAGAACGACTAATGAATCGGATCTTAGCATGCGCGGTGAGCGCCGCTTTGGCGCTGGTTGGCACCTCGGCTTCCGTGGAGGCCGCGAATTTGTTGGCGAATCCTGGATTTGAAGACCCCGTGCTCGCGGGTGGAGACACGTTTGGCGCTGTCGATTGGAACGTGTTCGGCGGGGGCACCTATACCATCAAGCTGGCTCCGCACAGTGGTGACAATGCTTTCAAAACATTCGGTCAGACCAGCGGAGCCTATCAGGACTTCCCCGCCGCTCCAGGCCAATTATGGCAAGGCAGCGCTTGGGTTCTGAACCCCAGTTTTGATGCGATGGTGCCGTCCCAGATTGCGACCGCCAATATCGAATGGCACGATGGGGGAGGCGGTTTGATTTCCTTCGAGGCGAGTGTCCCGCCCATTACGGCAGCGACCCCCCAGGGAAGCGACGCAGCCGGCTATACGTTAGTCAACGTCGCGGGCATCGCACCGCCCGGAACAGCGACAGCACGGTTTGTCTTGTTGACGGGAGCTTTTGCCGGTGGAGGCGGTGGGGCGCCATTTTTTGACGATGCCTCATTTGAGCACGTCGCCGTCCCTGAACCGGCTTCGTTGAGCCTGTTCGGACTCGCAGCGATTTGCCTGGCCGCGTGCCGGAGGCGACGACGTTAGTTGTCGTTTTCCGCGAGCTGCTGTACTATTCGGTTTGGAACTTATCGAGCCGCAAGCAGATTGCGTCGATCGTCTGGTTTGCGCGCTTTTGATTGGCCACGGAGCGGAGATCAGTCACATGAAGACGCGATTCGCATGCCGGTTTTGTTTTGGAGTTGCATTTTGGGTGGGTGCCATCTGGATAGCGCAATCGGCGTCCTCTCAGGTTCTGTTGGACGATGAATTCGACGGCACGCACGGCAATGCGAGCTTGCATCCGGGCGGTGTCGTCGATGTAACGTCGTACCGCGTACCGTTCGGCGGCATGACGGGCGACGACTCTATCGACCGCACCAATTTCCGCTTCACATTGCCACAAGATGGTGTCGCTACCGCCGCCTCGGGCAGCACGGACGGCAAGGTCGCGGTGCTGGATTTAGACACATATAATCCGAACGACGCGGGCACGTCGTTCTTGGGTTCGGACGTCATTACCAAGCGAAATTACGCAGTCGGTGGCGGTTTAAGAATGACCACGCGGATGCGCGTGCAAGCCGGCATTCCTGGCGGTTTGGTGGCGGCGCCGTTCCTGTACGACACACAGCGCGAATCGCCCCCCGGCACGCTGGTGCGCGACGAAATCGACCACGAGATCATCACCAATTTCGCCCAGTCGGCTGGACCGGATAACACGTCGACCAATGTGTGGAACGATGGCGATTTCGCCAGCCCGGGGTCGCCGGTCACGATCACCAACCCGGCCGGTTTCGATGTGACCCAATTCCACGACTATCGCACCGATTGGACGCCACACAGCGTCAAGTACTACATCGATAACACGCTGGTCCGCACGGAGACGACGGTCGTGCCTGACGATCCGATGCGGGCACACATGAATTTCTGGGCGCCGGACAGCACCTTTGCGGCCGCCTATAACGCCGGGCTCACGCCATCGGCTACGGCCCCCGGCACCACGTATCACGTGGAAGTCGATCGGATACAGATCGAGCGGTTCAATACGACCGTCAGCAATAATTTGCTGGCGGACGGAAGCTTCGAGAATTTCGCGACTCCCGCGCCCGACGGCACTGGTGGCTGGACTCTCTTTAACAATTCGTTTTTGGATACTGGGCCCGTGGTGCCGCAGAACGGATTCGTTGCTCTAAAGACATTTGGCCCGTTCAATCCCAGCGGCGTCGATGCATCGGGCGCGTATCAAAACGTGCCGGCCACGCCCGGACAGCAATTTGAAGGCTCGGTCTGGGCCTATTCGCCGAGCGGTGATTCGATTCTCAACAATCAGAACTATACCAACGTTACGCTGTCGTTCGTCAACGCCGCGGGCGACGTGATCGGCTCGGTGAATTACAGTCCGGGCACGAATGAGAAGAATACGCCGATCTTTGACGGCCGCGATCCAAACATGCCGCAGGACCAATGGATTCAATACAGCGTAGACGCCGTTGCCCCGGCCGGTACCGCGTTCGTTCGGCAAAGCCTGTTTTTCATTCAACTAAACAATGAAGGCGGCGCTGTGTGGTTCGACAACGCATCGCTGAATCTCCTGACCGCCGACGTGGTCGGATTGCCGGGCGACTTCAATAGCGACGGCAAAGTGGATGCCGGCGATTATGTGAGCTGGCGAAAAAACAACGGCACGAACAACGCCCTGCCGAACGACAACGGCCTGGGTACGCCGATCACCTCGGCCCACTACGATTTGTGGCGCGCCAACTTCGGCAATCCGCCGGGCAGCGGATCCGGCAGCGGTCTTGCGGGCAACCAGGCGGTGCCAGAGCCGGCGACACTTGTGCTCATTTGCTTGATCGTTCCGCTTATTGCATCGCGAAAATTTGGTCGGATTCGCGGATAAATATGGGATCAGGGAAGCGTCGTAAGGCGATGAACGTGCGGGGTCAGGAAACCCGCGCACATTTAGCACGTGCCGCGAGCCGCACGACCCCTCGGCTGCACACTCAGAGAGGTCCGTCTCGGCCGGGCGGACCTGCTACGCAACATGGTTTTAGCTATGTAGGGGCCTGTCAAGTGTTGATGGGTGTTTACATTTATTTCTCTCATGGTCTGAGTTGGCTCGTTCACTCCCCGCTGTCATTCTTCCTCAAGGAAGGAAGTGAGCGTTCCAACATGCTTTCTTTCTTGGTTTTGACCTCGCAGACGCCTCGGGGGGCGCATTCAGCTATTCGAGCTCAGGAGGACATGCCTCCGGCCCATGAGATCTCATGCGCGAGCGACGACGCCCATTCACGCTCACGAGCTCTGGACGGTGAGTCCCTGGCCCAAAAAGCAGCTCGAGCTGTCGTCCCTCGTGTTTCACTCCGAGGTCCCGCAGTTCAATCGTCACGCGGCCGCGCGTGTTCGGTAAGGTTCTCCTTTGATGACGGCGCTGTGCATCCAGGTCAAAAGCTTGCGGGCGATGGCCACCGCGGCCGCCTTGTGGCCGCTGCGCTTGGCGATTCGCAGGAAGACGCGCCGCACGTGTTCATCGGTGCGGATGGCGGTCCAGGCCGCCTGTTGCAGAATCCACCGCAGATCGGCCGAGCCGGTCTTGGCGATATGGCCGATCCGTTGTTTTCCTCCCGAGGCGAACACCCGCGGATTGAGTCCGGCATAGCGGCCGATCGCCTTGGCATCGGCGAATCTCTGGAAGTCGCCGATTTCCGCGATCACGGTGGCGGCGGTCACGAGCGCCACGCCGGGGAAGCTCACCAGAATCTCATACACCTCGCGGAACAAGTCGCGCCGAACCACTTCGCCGATGGTCCGCTCGGCCTGGTCCATCTGCCGCTCGGTGAGCGCAAGCTGATCAACGCACTGCCAGAGCATCTCCACGTGCCGGGCCGGCAACTTCTCGCCTTGCCCCTTGAGGTAACGGATCAGACCGTCGCTTTGCAGCGCGCCGAGCCGGGCCGGTTGTTGGCGTTCATGATCGATTTCACGCGACACAACACCCGCGCGTGCTGTCGCGAGAAGCCGTTGCGGTGACGAGTGATGTCCCTCAGGATCTGCACCTCCATAGGCGGCGCATAACTGGTCGGCAATCTTCCGGCCGAGAGCAGCTCGGCAATGTTCAAGGAGTCTTCGCGGTCGGTCTTGAGCCGCCGGCCGGCCAGCGCGCGGGCCTGCGTGGCGTCGGCCAAGACGAGCTTTTCGACCACGGGCTCGAGCATCTCCCACAACCAGCGATAAAAACCCACGCTCTCGATGGCCACCGTGTGCGGCCGCGGCAAGCCGGCGAAGTACGCGGCAATCTGCTTCCGGCACTTGCAGGGAATCTTTTGGAACGACACTTCCCCGCAGCAGCCGCAGAATACACAGGCCGTAAGCGTGTCCTTATGCAAGTCAACACCGACGCACCAATGATGGTTGAGCGACATTCCAGGAATCTCCATGTACGGGGTCGAAGGAACCAATTCACTTCCGAGAAGCATAACCGCTTCTCTCGACCCCTACATCGGTTTCACCCTCGTCGAGCTGTTGGTCGTGATTGCGATCATCGGCATCTTAGTCGCATTGCTGTTGCCTGCCATTCAGTCGGCGCGAGAAGCCGCAAGGCGAGCCTCCTGTACGAACAATCTCAAAAATCTGGGGCTGGCGGTCCTCAATCATCACGACGTTAAGGGACACTTCCCGGTTAGCATGGGCTATGTGCTAGAAGGCGGCGAGGCGCCGGGTATCGATCAGCCCTGCGTCGGCTGGATTCTCAATGTTCTGCCGCAGCTAGAAGAACAACCGCTTTACGATCAATTTCAGCGCGGGGGAGCGTTTGAGGGAACCTACACGGCCCAAGGCGGCGGCTGCCGGCAACCGAAACCCGATCGCGGCGTTGGCTCTCTTAAGAACGGCATCTCGGTCCCTGCCCTCATGCAGACGCAGCTTTCGGTGTTGGAGTGTCCTTCAGATGAATCGGTGAAACAACTGTCGAACCTCCAATATGAGTTTTTCGGCTGCTACGTGGCGCTGACAAGTTACAAGGGAGTGCTGGGCGACACGTGGCTCGGCCAAGCCGAAGGCAGTATTTACCACAACGATGCTGCGGCGCCCTATCAGAGCGGTATTTATAGCGAGCCGACGACATCGCCGGTGAGTGGCACCGACCGCGATTGCCATCGCGACACGCGCTGCCGGGGCATATTCTTTCGGCACTCGTTCCGTCGCCCAGTTACCATTGCGAAAGTAACGGATGGCACCAGTAAAACGCTGATGATCGGCGAGGATGTGCCGGACTACAACAGGCACTCCACGGCCTACTATTCCAACGGCGACTGGTGTAGTTGCAACCTGCCGCTGAATCATGGCCTGACGTTGCCGCCGCAAGATCCAGTATTTTTGTCTACCTGGTGGGAGGGCCAAGGGTTCCGCAGCAGGCACCCCGGCGGCGTTAATTTTTGTTTCGTCGATGGATCGGTTCGGTTTCTGCCGGAGGACGTGGACAACGTTGTTTACCGCACGAGTTGCACCCGCAACGGTGCAGAGGCGATAGCGGAAGGTTTGTAATCGGATGCGACGAGCGCTATTGGCGGCTTTATGTGCGCCGCTCCTTGGCTGCGGCAGCAACCTGGCCTTGGTGAGCGGCACGGTCACTCTCGACGGCCGTCCCTTAGCGGGCAGTCAGCAACTGCGTGGGACCGTGCAATTTTCTCCCGAAGATGGTCACGGCACGCCTGCAGTTGGGTATTTGGATGAAAACGGGCGATACAGCTTATCTTCTGGTTCCCGTGTCGGAGCGTTGCCGGGCAAGTATCTCGTCTCGATATCGGCGACGGAGATTATTCCGCCTAAGATTGAAGGCGCAGCTCCGAGCGGCCGGCTGGCGACGCCGCCCAAATATGCGAACGCAAAGAACTCTGGATTGACGGCGGAGGTGACGCCCGGAAACAACCGTTTTGATTACAGCCTTTCAACACAACGCAACTAATACCGTTGCAGAATCGTTCTCCATGTTGCAGCTCTTCAAATCCGTCGGCTTTCCCGGTAGCGCGGTTGCCGCAGTTCTCGCGTGGGCTCTGTGCGCTGGAACCGTCGCCGCCCAGATCCCGGATGTCCCCGGGTGGCAGCTTTTCTGGCACGATGAATTCGACGGCGACAGCCTCAACACCACAATTTGGGAACCGCTCAATCGTCAGAATAGCTTCAACAACGAAAAGCAGTACTATACTCCCGGCCAAGTGGCTGTCGCCAACGGCGAACTCCATATCACGGCTACGAATCAACCGCTGGGCAACAAGCAATACCGATCCGGCTTGATCACATCGAAAGCGCTGTTTGGTCAGGGCCGGTTCGAAGCGCGAATCGATCTGCCGACGACGCAGGGCATGTGGCCGGCATTCTGGCTTAATCCGAACCAAGTCCAATGGCCGCTGGGTGGAGAGATCGACATTATGGAAAACAGGGGCAGTCAGCCCACCATCACGAGCAGCGCATTTCACTGGCAAAAGGACCCAGGCCCGTGTTGCGACAGCCATCAATACGTGAGCCATAGCTACACAGCGACGAGCGGTGGAATGCCTGTTGACTTCACGACGGGGTTCCATACGTACGCCATCGAGTGGGACAAGAATGCAACGACCGATGTGAATGAAATTCGTTTTTACGTGGATGGGAATCTGCACTTTACAGTGGATGAAAACTCGTCGATGTCGGATGCTAATTTTACCACCGCGAAAAACATCATCTTGAACCTTGCGGTGGGTGGCGACTTCGGCGGCGATCCGGACGGCACGACCGTTTTTCCACAGACGATGCTCATCGACTACGTTCGCGTGTGGCATCGGCAAACGGGGCTTACCGGCGACTACAACGGTGACGGGCGCGTCGACGCCGCAGACTATGTCGTCTGGCGCAAGTCGGTCGGCCAAAGTGGCATCGGGCTGATCGCCGATGGCTCTGGTAACGGCTCGGTGGGCCAGGAAGATTATGACGATTGGAGGCAGAATTTCGGCAGCAATAACCTGCTGTCCGCTGCGTCGATCGCTGCACTCAGTGTGCCGGAACCATCGATGACAGTGCCAGTCGCGGTCGCCTTGATGGTTATTTATGCTCATCGCCTCCGGTCGCCTGCTGTCGCGAACTGAGAGTGTGACGATAGCCGCCCGGATTGATAACGTAATCGGCTGTTAGAAAGAGCCTGAATCGGGCAACGGCACGTCCTCACGCTAAACCCAGTGCAATTTGCTGTGCGGCATGTGGGCAATATCTGGAGCATTGAGGCGTCTCGGGTGCGAGAAAAGGGGTCAGAACAGGTCAGAACTGTTTTCGCCCCCTCTCCCGCCTTTTCTCCCCCCGATGGTGATGACAATGGCACCGTAAATAGTTCGGATTACAGCGTCTATCAGAGCCACTTTGGCAACACGCTGACGCTCATTAATCTCTTGGCGTAGATGTAGTCCCGATTATCGATCGCGTCACGACGCCGCAGTCACTGCTGGCAGCGCCCTTCGAGAGATGCCGATTCCGCGGGGTGGCACCGACTTTCGGCCGGTTGTGAATCGCCGCCAATAAGATTTGCCACGGCCGAATGCCGCTGCGGCGCAGCCGTGCGAGGCAATTCGTATTTGCCTCTGGCGCAAGCGCACCGACAATTGGCCGATTCTCGCAATTGAAGTGGCGACGTCGGTTTCGGCCAAACGTCGGTGCTACCGCGCTATTTGTTCGGAAAAGTGGGGCGTTGTGAATTTGCGATTATGATGAATTAAGGATTGATGCCCCCCCCCAGCATTAGCTTATGTTAGCCGTGTCGAAGGAGAAGAGTTCATGTCCAGCAGCACTTGGTGTCGGATGGCCACTGACCACGCACTATCGTTTTGGTCGCGCCTCGTATGTTCTGTGATTCTGAGTAGTGCCTGTTGTATTGCAAGTGCGACGTCGCATGCGGCGCCGATTACGTTTCGCTTCGACGCCACAATCGGCAACGTCTATGATGCTATCCCGTTCGAGTCTGGCATCAACTTGGCGGTCGGCGATGTTACTTCAGGGCAATTCACGTTCGATCCGGCGGACGGCGACGGCAATATGCTGTTCGATTCACTCCAGCCGCACGAGTTTGCTTTCAACATCAATGGAGCCGTCTTCGCCGCGCCGAATTACCAGATCGAGGCCGTGAACAACTCGTCGATCTCCGACTTTCCATTGGCCAGCCGCATTGACTCATTAACGGTGGGTGCTGGCGGCTTGCAGGCGGCGAATCCCGCAGATTTTCCGAACTTAGATCCGTCTAGGTCGGGTTTCCGGATGACGTTGTACGCCCCCGACAGTGTTCTAGCGCAGGCCAGCGTGCCGTCGGGGGTTGGTATTTGGAACAGCTTCTTCTTGTGGCGTTCGATCGAGGTCTCCTTTGGAGATGGAGTAGGACACGTAGGATTTCAGGCATTCGTCGGACCGTTTGTCGAGGTTCCCGAACCCACGAACTTTGCAATGACATGGTTTGCGATATTTGCCTTACTCAGACCGTCGCGTGTAATCTCATGTAAGAAATCCGATTGTAGGAGGTAACCGGATATGCCTTTTAGAAAGAGTGACCGAAGGCGAAGCGCTAAGGCTGACTTTGGACGACGACTTGGACTCGAGTGCCTTGAAGATCGGCGGATGCTGGCAATCATCTGGGCCAATGAGCTCGGCACCGGCGCAGACGATCCGCACTTCAATAACTATTTTGCAAATGAAGCTGTCGCTCGCCAAATCGTTGATCGTGCCATTAACGACTGGAACACGATTATCACGGACCAAAACTTCGATAACGACAATAATCCGGCCACGAATAACTTTGCGCTCAAGATCTTCGAAGGCACGCTGGCGACCGGCGGGCGCGGCCAGACAAGCGTCACTCAAACCACCACCGGCGGTACCGGGCAAACCGGTTGGACGATTGGTGTGCCGATGGCCGCAAGCATCACGCTCGACGACAACGGCGGCGGCGACGGTTGGTTCTTCGACCAGACGCCTCTGGACGATGCGGAATTCACGGGCATTGTAAACTCCGGTGCGGCCGGCACCGGCGCTGCATTTGAGGCCAGCTTTGTCGACGTGAGCACAAACAATCTCAATTACAACGATTTCTACCGAACGATCACGCACGAGATCGGGCATGCTCTTGGTATTCGGCTTGTAGATACCACATTCGGGCTCAACTCAGGCAACTGGCTTATCCAAAATCAGACAACTCTTCAAACTTATAGCCTCCCCACAGACACGACGGACGACGGCTTGGGCCAGCTGACATACGTTGGCTACGATCAGGTCACTCCGACCCGGACAGTTTTCCTTTTTGATCCCAATACTAGTCGAATCGATCCTTTCACCGTCGTTAACGAGTTATGGCAATACCAGATTCCAGGCGGTGCCGCCGTAACCTTCACTGAAGATGGCGGCGGCCATCTGTACGAAGGAAACGTGAATGATCCGGTTGGTCTTGTGGTCCACCCCAATGAGCTCATGAATTCTGGTCGTTCCGTTCCGCCGCCAGGGGGAAATCCCATTCCGACGGTGCGCCAGTTCATAAGTGACTTGGATATTCAGCTTTTGGCGGATGCGTACGGGTACAACGTTACGCTTCCGAGCACGCGCGACACCGCCAATGTAACGCTCGATTACCAAACAGGCACGTTGCTGGTTCAAGGTCGTACCGGCGGGCAGAACGACACGATCACGATCGACACTGTCGGAAGCAACATTCGTGTTGTGGTTAACGGCACCACCGAACTAGTTCCGACCGCGCAGGTCAGTCAAATTATCATCGCTAAAAACGGCGGTACCGATACCCAAACCGTTACGGGCATTAGTGTGCCGGTTACAAATGTCGATTATGTTGTGAGCAGCAACCAGGACTCGGCCAGCGCCGGTACGCCTGGGGATGGCATTGTCGATCTCGATGTCAGCGTGCCCGGGAATCAAGTCTGCGCTGCGAGCGGCGATCGTCGATACGAACGGCGGCACACTGGCTCGTTCCATTTATGTGCCGCGCGGCAACTACAAGCTCACGATCGAGGGGACCGGCGGCGATATGCAGGGCGACCTCGATATTTCGAAGAACGTCACCATCATCGGAACGGGTGCAGGCGAAACAATTATCGATGGTAGTGGGCTTATTTCCACGACCGACCGAATTTTTGACGTGGCGGTCGGCGGCACACTTAGCCTGTCACGGGTGACGCTTACCGGTGGCAAAACACGCGTCGTCAGTGGCGAAAACGGTGGAGCAATCACCGTTCGCGGGAGCGCCGCCGACTCCGGCGGCGGGACTCTTAATCTCAGTGATGCCGCTATTGTCGGAAATGTTGTCAGTACCGGCGACGGCGGAGGTATCTACTTTTATCCGCGGGCTGGAGGCACGATTTCTAATTCTGTGATTACGAGCAACGATGCGCTAGATCCCCCAGGCTTTACTGGCGGCGTGTTTCTTGCATTCGCCGCCGGCGTAAACTCGCCGCAGGTCGTGGTGACGGACACGATCATCGCGAAGAACACGGCCTATCAAGCATCCGGCAAGGATGTGCTGGCACAAACCGGCCGTAGTTTTACGTCCGGGGGTAACAATCGGCTCACCAGCGGCGGCACCGGCTTCGGCGTGAGCGGCGATTATATCAACGCGGCCGTCGATTATGTAGTTACCGGCATTGCAGACACATTTGATCATACGGATGACGCCGTAGTTACGTCCGTCCGCGATGCGATCGATTTGGCCAATACAACGGCCAGTGCGCAGGAGATTTGGCTGCCTGCTTGGAAGTTCGTCCTTACGCGCGAGCGGATCGCGGCGTCGACATCCGTCGAAATGGATATCTCCCAAGGCGACCTGGATATCGCCGACTCGCTGACGATCCGCGGCGTCGAGGGCGTGACGAGCGTTGCTTGGCGTGCGGGCGCGGCACCCGACAAAGTCTTCGAACTATTGGGTGATTACAACTCGAATATGACCGTGGACTCGGCGGATTACATAGTCTGGCGCAAGCAAAGCGGACTGACCGGACCCGGATTGGCAGCCGACGGGGATGATAACGGCATCGTCGACAGCGCGGACTACAATGTCTACACAAGCCACTTTGGCAACACGCTGACGCTTATTAATCTCTTGGCGTAGATGTAGTCCCGATTATCGATCGCGTCACGACGCCGCAGTCAGTGCTGGCAGTGCCCTTCGGGAGATGCCGATTCCGCCATGGACGAGCGGCACGGCCATCTGTTATCGTCCGCGACCTTTTCCTGCGGGCGGCAGAGAACTTCTCTTTGTAAGCCCGCGATCCGTGTACGTGCGCAGACGTTCCACGATGCAATGTTTCGCCAAAAACTGCTGGCCGGCTGCGCTATTGCTCGTTGCGCTCGGCGGGTGCCAATCGGTTTGGCGGCCGACATTTTGGCCGTTTCCCGAGCGGAAGCTTTCGACCTATCACACGCCCGCGATGCGTGTGGATGCGATCCATCAATTTGCCATGAGGTCGACGGGCATTGATACGCCGGAACAGCGGGAAATCACCGATCAGCTTGCCCGCCAGATTCAGGTCGAGCCAGACCCGCTGGTGCGGCAGGCGGTCGTCGCCACAATTGCCGAGTTCCATACGCCGATGGCCCAGCAGGTTTTGGAAGCGGGTCTGAGCGACGAAAACGCGGCGGTGCGGATGACGTGTTGCCGGACGCTTGGCCGGCGAGGCGAGGCGGTTTCCGTGGCGAGTTTGGCCAATGCGCTCCGCAACGATAAGGATGTGGACGTACGGCTGGCCGCGACGGAAGCTCTGGGCAAGATCAAAACGCCCGAGGCGATCAAGGCGCTCGGCATTGCGCTCGACGATCGCGATCCTGCGCTGCAATATGCTGGTGTGCTGTCGTTGAAAGCGGTTACGGGGCGAGATTACGGCCCCAATGTGCAAGCGTGGCGACAGGTCGTTGCGGGCGAAAACCCGCCACCGTACACGCCTTCTGTAGCGGAACGCTTACGTAAAGTCTCGCCTTTTTAGCGGGTAGCCGGGGGCGGCGTGCAGGGACTCAGAACAAAAGTTTATTTTGCTGCAAAGTCCGCGGTTCCGCTCGTTGCTAGCGTCTTTTACGGCTTTGTCAAAAAAATGTCTGTCCGCAGACTTTGACTAGCCTCTCTAAGCGCTGAAGCGCCGCGAGAAAGTCGCGGCTTGGTTTGAACTTCACGCCACGGTGGCCCGATATCACTTCAGGGCCTAGAGCTTTGCGTGTGCCGGTCGTGTCGGCGGCGGCCATCGAGCGCCGAACGTGTGGCAAGCGTTATCTCAGCCAATCCGCTCCACGGCGAGACCATTGTCGGCGCTAACGATTTAGTTCCGGTTGCATGTCTCGTCTGGACAGTGGCTGAGGTGCGAATCGCTATCGCCACGGCGTTTGCGAGCTCGACAAACAACGCGTCGCAAGAATTAGTCTCCTTCGATTGATTAGCCACCTGCCGAAAAGCCTCACGAATGATAAAAGTTAACCGCACCACTGGCCGGCGCAGTCGAGTTTTTCCGAAAGGCGGATTTGGCAGGTTAAGAGAAACTGCTCGACGTGAAAGGCCGCGCTGGCTGTTACTCGCCGTCGCCGCGCTGCTCGGCTGGACCGTGTTTGCGGTTCGCAATGGGGCGGAGGAAATTGACTCGGGGTGGGCTGTGGCAATTCCGTCGCCGTTGGCGTCGGGTTCGGCCCCCGCCAATCTTGAGCAACAACTCATCCTTCGTCACGTATTGGAGCAGTCCCAGCAACCGCTTCTGCGTAAACCGGCGCCGGGGCACGCGGCGCAATCGAAGCCAGAGCACGCCCATGCGGATGGGGTACGTTTTGCGGTGCGGCCAGAAGGCGTTGACGTCTGGCGACCCGTGGGTCAGTCGTCAGCCTCTAGCGGTGATGACTTGACCACTCGCATCGGTACGCTTCAACGTCGGGCGGCCGGCGTCGTAAATGCGAAGGCCGTACCGAATCCGACACCTGCGCCATTTCCCGCGGCGCCGGCGTCGAAACTGTCCGAGCCGGCTCCGGCGAGCGAAATCCAGGAAGACCCAGCCGTCGATACCGAGGCGGAAGAAGCTTTCAGCGATGCGACGTTTGAGCCCACGCCGGCTGATTCGACCGCACCCAAGCCGGCAACCGAGGCGGACGGACAACTGACAGACGACACGGCAGACTCGTCTCCAGAACCGGCCATTGCCGCGCCGCAGCAAAAAGCCCCCGTCGTGTCGAGCAGCCCAACAGCAACGGCGCCCTCGACCGACGTCACGCCAGTGAAGGAGTCGCCGCCGCTGACGAAACAATTGATCTACCTGCGGAACCGGATACGCGCCGTGCTGAAGGGCTACTACCGCAAACCCTTGATGAGCCGTGAGAACGACCCGTGGGAAGTCATGCACGGTATGCTGGCGTACGGGGTATACAGTCGGGTCCACGATGGCGGGCCAAACGGCGAGCTCATCACGAGCGTTGGTTGGCTCTGTTACAACAAGCCGTGCAAGGGTCAAACAATGTTGTACGTGACACCGGCGGGCGAATTGCGGGCTAAGTACGGCGTTGGTCTGCAGGGCCATTTGGGTCAGTTCCTGGCTATGTTAGCGCAATGCCACGTTTCACCCGATTACCCGATTCGCGTCGGTGGGCACGAGTTTACGATTCACGATTTGATTGAAGCCGAGAAGAAGACCTGTTACCCGAAGTCCGAGTTGACCTTCAAGCTAATCGCCCTGCAGCATTACGCCGATTTAAACGACAAGTGGGTAAACGACCAGGGCCTGGATTGGGACTTTCCGCGGTTGTTGCGCGAGGAGCTGGCGCAGCCGATTCGCGGGGCGGCGTGCGGCGGCACGCATCGTCTCTCGGGTTTGAGCCTGACGGTGAAAACGCGCTTGCGGCGCGGCGAGCCTCTCGACGGCGAGTATCAGCGCGCCGCCGAGTTCGTGAAGAGGTATCAGCAATACGCCTTCCGGCTGCAGAATCGCGACGGCAGCCTGAGCACGTCTTGGTTTCGCGGCAGCGGCGACGAGGACGACATCAATCGGCGTATCAAGACCACGGGCCACATCCTGGAATGGCTCTGCTATTCGCTCAGCGATGAAGAGCTCCGCGAACAGCGAACGATTCGAGCCGTCACATACCTGGCCAACTTGATGTACTCCAACTACGACAACGACTGGGAAATTGGGCCAAGATCCCACGCAACGCACGCGCTGCTGCTCTACGACGAGCGCGTATTTCAACCCTTCGATAAAGCAGGCGAGGTGGCAGTCTATCGGCCGGCCCGGACATTGGCGAGGCGGGTTCAAAGCACTACGCTCCGTCGTTGAGTAGATCTGGCTTCAGCCTGGCATTTGTAATTGTCCGATTCAAAGCATCCCTACGTACGGTCTTGCATTGAATTACCCGGCGCCGCAGTTTACATTGCTTCGGTGATGAATGCTTCTCGGCTGGACCGTTGGCGGACTCCCCGGTGCCTTTCCCTCGAAAATTTACCGATCAGTTGCAGGCATTTTGCGAATTGGCAGATCGGCTCGCCACGCTGCACGATGCCCATGCGATGCTCTTTTTGATGGAGCGGCCGACCGATTGGACCCGGCTCCGGCAGGCGAGCGGTCAGCATCCGGTCCTGCTGGCAGGCGATACGGCGGAAACGCTGGAAGGCGTGGTAGAAGGTGAGTTCGCGACGATCTTGCTCAATATGCCGCCAGAGGCACCCGTTTATGAGCGGCTGACCCAAGCCCTGTTGGAAGCGGTGGCGAGGGAGCTCCTGCCGCCGGGCGCGTCGGTGGTGGCGGTTTACAGCGGCTTCGAACCGACGGTGATCGATTCGCTCAGCATCATCCGATTGGGCGAGCACCTGGGGCAACTGACGGTGCGGGATCTGCGCCAACTAAAGACCCGCATTCCGCTCGACACGCTGAAAACGGTGGTTGATGTGGCCGTCGATATTGGCCGCGAAGGACGGGAAGGCAAACCGGTGGGGACGATATTTGTGGTTGGCGACCACCGCAAAGTATTGAACTTTTGCCGGCCGATGGGATTCGATCCGCTACGCGGATACAGTCGGACTGAGCGGCATCTGGGTGACGCCAAAGTTCGCGAAGGGATCAAGGAGATTGCGCAGCTCGATGGAGCATTTATCGTTTCATCGGATGGCCACGTGGTGGCGGGTGCGCAGCAGATCAACGCGCCGCGTTCGACCGATTTGTCGCTGTCCAAAGGCTTGGGGTCCAGGCATTGGGCGGCGGCGGAGGTTACGCGGGCGACGTCGGCCGTTGCCATTACGGTGAGCGAATCGACAGGCACGGTGCGGCTGTTCCAGAATGGCGAGGTGATGCTGCGTATCGAGCCGTTCCGCCGGGCGATGAAGTGGATCGACTTCGATGTGGAGCCGCCGCCAACAGCGAGCCCCGAGAAGAGTAGCTGAATTCGCAAAATTTCAGGCGTGAACTCTCAAAGTTGGAACTGAACTCTTGCGAGCTCAGCTACGGCAAGGCGGCGAGCAGTGCCGCGACGTAGTCGCCGACTTCGCGCAGCACTTGTTCGCGAGGTTTTTCTGCGGCCGCCGCGATTCGCCGCACGATCGCGGAGCCGACGATGAGTCCGTCGGCCACGGGCGCCAACAGCCGGACATGCTGCGGCGTGCTGATTCCAAAGCCGATGCAGATCGGCAGATCGGTTTGCGTGCGAAGCCAGCCGACGTTGTCCACGAGTTCGGAGGGTAAGGCGGTACGTTCGCCGGTGATGCCGGCGACGGAGACGTAGTAGAGGAAGCCGGTTGAAGTCTCAGCAATTTGCGGACGGCCCGATCGCGTGGGGTGGTGGGCGTGACGAGTTGAATGAGGCTGATGTCGCGCTGGCGGCAAATGGATGATAGTTGGGCCGATTCCTCGATCGGCAGGTCGGGCACGATCAGGCCGGCCAAGCCGCGGTCGCTGATGTCGGCCACGTATTTTTCGAGGCCGTGACGATAGACGATGGCGTAACTGACCATCGTTACGAGCGGCGCATTAACCTTTGGGGCGACTTCGCCGAGCGTTTTCAGAATGTCGGCCAGCTTGATTTTGTGTGCCAGCGCGCGGGTGTAGCTGGCCTGAATCACGGGGCCATCTGCGATTGGATCGCTGTAAGGAATGCCCACTTCGCACAGATGTGCAGCCGCGGCGAACGACTTCTTTTAGCACGGCCGCAGTGAACGCCAGATCGGGATCGCCGGCCGTCACGAACGGCATGAATGCCTTGTGCTTGTCGCGGCGGAGGTTGGAGAATAATTGGTCGATCAATGGCATGGTCGGAAACATTTTTGTAATGATTGTCTAGTTTACATGGAGTTCCCTTTTGCCTTCAGTTATTAATCTATGAACGACTGAAATGATCGGTTTGCCTTCGATTTTGTCGACGCCCGGTATTCCGAATGTGCCGGCATAATTTGACATGGACACGCAGTCGCAGAAACTTACCATTTGGTGAGCGGATCTAATTCGAGATTGGTGATTCCCATTCAACGCTCGCTTTTCCGGCCGCAGTGCAGTATCTGGAGCGATGATTCGACCATCTTTCCAGCCGTTGAGGTGGAGTTGAATGCAAGCCCCAACAGTGTAAAGTCTCGTTGAGTACTACGCTGCTGGTAAAACAAGTCGCATTATCACGAGTCAATTTATCCTCAACCTCGGTAGCTTTCACATGTTACTGGTTTCGCATTACATACTCGGCGAATAAACCGTTCGTGAAAATCACTTGTCAGCCGTTGAGGTACCGCTCGTGATTTTCGTAGCCAAGTCAGGCGGGGCGTCTTCAGTATACACTTGCTATCAGCGAACGCAGATCGGGTTTGCCATCGGATTTAGTTTCGTGAAGATCTTGCAGTCGCATAAACTTATCGAACGACATTCATCGCACATGCGCAGCCGCTCAGCTCGTCGCAGCTCTTCGGGAAATAGGCACCGATATGTTAACCATGGTTCATTCGTCCCTTGTCGGAAGCGAACTAGTCCTCTGAACAGTATACTCTGACACTTCGATTGTGCGTTAGCGGGAAAACGTCGCCTATTCGTCACCTGGCTTCTATCGGTTGTTGCGCAAGCGGGCGATTTCGGCCGCGTCTTTATCGCCGCGGCCGGAGAGGCAAACGACGATCGGCGTGGTTCTTTCGGTTTGCCGCGTGCCAGTTCCATGGCTTTGGCGACGGCGTGGGAGCTTTCAAGCGCGGCGAGAATGCCTTCGCTGCGGGCCAGCGCGTCGAACGCCGCGAGGGCGTCGTTGTCGCGGCAATTGGTGTAGGTGACGCGGCCCGTGTCTTTCCAGTAGCTGTGCTCCGGGCCGACGCCGGGGTAGTCGAGGCCGGCGGAGATCGAATGGACGTCGCACGTTTGGCCGTCGTCGTCCTGCATCACGTAGCTGAAGCTGCCGTGCAGCACGCCCGGGCGGCCGTGGCTGAGCGTGGCGGCGTGATCGCCGGGTTTGGCGCTGCGGCCGCCGGCTTCGACGCCGACGAGTGCGACCTTCTTCGTGCTCGATGAACGGATAGAACATGCCGGCGGCGTTGCTGCCGCCGCCGACGCACGCGACGACGGTATCGGGCAGGCGGCCAAGCTGTTCGCGCGATTGCTCGATCGTTTCTCGGCCGATGACCGATTGGAAATCGCGGACGATTCGCGGGAACGGATGCGGGCCGACGACCGAGCCGAGGATGTAATGCGTCGTGTCGACGCTGGCCATCCAGTCGCGCATGGCTTCGTTGATGGCGTCGCGGAGCGTGCGCGAGCCGCTGGAGACCGGCCGCACTTCGGCGCCTAGCAGCTTCATGCTGAAGACGTTCGGCGCCTGGCGGCGGATGTCCTCTTCGCCCATGTAGACGACGCAATCGAGACCGAAGTGGGCACAGGCGGTGGCGGTGGCGACGCCATGCTGGCCGGCGCCGGTTTCGGCGATCACTCGCTTCTTGCCCATTCGCAGCGTGAGCAGGCCCTGGCCGATCGTGTTGTTGATCTTGTGCGCGCCGGTGTGATTGAGGTCTTCGCGCTTGAGCCAGATTTGAGCGCCGCCGCACTGCTGGCTCAACCGCTTTGCGTGATACAGCGGCGAGGGCCGGCCGACGTAGTGCTTCAGAAGCTGTGAGAGCTCGGTTTGAAATGCGGCATCCTGGCAGGCTTTGTCATACTCGGCAGCCAACTCATCGAGAGCGTGAATGAGGGTTTCCGGCACATAGCGTCCGCCGAATTGGCCAAAGCGGCCAGCCGAATCGGGCACTTGAGTAGTTGCAGAGCTATTTGTCATTACGTTGATTCTCAGCGGCAGATGCGGCAGAATCAAGTGCGTAAGCTCGCAAGGCCGGATTGAGGCACAATCGGCGTTGCCGCCGACGCTAAGGAGATTGAACGGTCATTAAATCATGCCCGAATTACCAGAAGTTGAAACGATGCGGCGGGGCATATTGGGCATCGTCGGTTCGCGGATTGAGCATGTCGAGCGGGTGGCTTGCCGGCGTCGGCCGATCGCGATCGCGCCGCGGATCGATCGGTTTCGTCGGCGGGCGGTCGGGGCGTGCATGTTCGCGATGTCGGCCGCATCGGCAAGCGGGTCGTGGTGCATTTGGATTCGCGCGATGCCATCGTGCTGGAGCCGCGGATGACGGGCCTGGTGCTTGTGGCCGAGCCGCCGACCCGCGAGCATTTGCGGTTTCGCTGCACGCTGTCGGGCAGCGGCATCGGTGAGCTTCTGTATTGGGACCGCCGCGGGCTGGGAAATGTTCGCCTGTTTTCGCCAGCGGAGTTGGAGGCCGCGTTTGGACCGGCGAAAGTCGGCCCCGATGCCTTAGCCATGACGGCCGATCTGTATCGGGAGCGCCTGGGCGGCAGCGGCCGGGCGGTAAAAGTGGCGTTGCTCGATCAGCGGGCCGTGGCCGGCATTGGCAACTTGTATGCATCAGAGATTCTGCATTTGGCCGGAATTCATCCGTGCGGTCGTGCGACAAGTTAACGCGAGCCCAATGGCAGCGGTTGGCCGATGCGACGCAGTGCGGTCCTCGATACGGCGATTCGCTACGAAGGCTCGACGTTGGGCGACGGTACCTATCGCAATGCGCTGAATCGAATCGGGCGGCTATCAGAATCATCACCGGGTTTACGATCGGGCCGGCAAACCCTGCGTGCGATGCGGTAGCCGCGATTGTGCGCATCGTTCAGGCGCAGCGGTCGACGTTTTTTTGCCCGAAGTGCCAGCGGAAAGCGTAGCGTAGATATCGGTGTTCGCCAGCGAGAACTTTGCATTCGCGGCGACGTTTCGCTCTAATGATGGGTGCGGCTGGGCTAGTCGAGCATTCACCGCTTGCGAGAGAAGGACACAGTCATGGAACCGCGCACGAACGATCCAAACGATACCGTATCGCAATTGGCGCAACCCGAGTGCGATTGCTGCCAGGAACTGCACGACGAGCGCCGCATGCCGCGGCGGGAGTTTTTGACGGCGGCAGGCGGTGCGGTGCTCGGCGCGAGTGCGATCGGCAGCGTGCTGCCGGCGGGCCGCGTTTGGGCGAAGGCGAAATCGAGCCGCACGGAGCCGGCTGCCTGCTGCGGTGAAATCGCCCGAGTCGCTGGTGAAGGTGCTGTACGATACGCTCTCGCCGAAGCAGCGCGAGAAGATTTGCTTCGCGTGGGATTATCAGGATCCGAAGCGCGGCCTGCTGCGGACGCGCGTGGCGAATAATTGGGAAATCACCAAGCAAATCATCAAAAGCGATTTTTACACGAACGACCAGCGAGCACATCATCCGCGGCATCTTCGAGGGCATCATCAGCCCCGAGTGGCACGCGCGGATCGACAAGCAGCTTGGCGACGACTCGGGCGGCTACGGCACGCACAACAGCATCGCCATTTTCGGCCATCCCGGCAGCGACAAGTTCGAGTTCGTGATGACCGGCCGGCACATGACGATCCGCTGCGACGGCAACTGGCCGATCACGTGGCGTTCGGCGGGCCGATCTTCTACGGCCACGCGGCCCAGGGATTCAACGAAAAGGCGACGCACCCGGGCAACGTGTTCTGGCCGCAGGCGCAGGCGGCGAACAAGCTGTACGACATGCTCGACAAGCATCAACAAGAGCAGGCGCTGTTGCGCAGGGCTTGCCGAATGAATCGCATGTCGGTTTCCACGGCAAGAGGGCAAGTTCCAAGGCTTGGCAGTGACCGATCTTTCGAGCGATCAGAAGGAGCATCTTGCAAAAGGTGATGGCGATGCTCGTCGAGCCGTATCGCCAAAGCGATCGCGACGAGGTCACGAAGTGCCTCAAGTCGCAAGGCGGTCTCGACGCCTGCCACCTGGCGTACTACGCGCAAGAGGACATCGGCGACGACGAAGTGTGGGACATCTGGCGGCTGGAAGGCCCGTCGTTCGTGTGGCACTATCGCGGCGCGCCGCACGTGCACGTGTGGGTGAACGTGGCGGATGATCCGAGCGTGAAGCTGAATGCGTAGCCCGTTCGCACCACATGAATCGCGATCGGTCACACTTCCATGCGAATTATCCAGGTCGCTCAGAGGCTAGCTTTGATCTTCCGGCCGCGATTCGAGAAATGATAGACCTACTTCGGCATGCCAACCGCGTAAATCAACTCGGCATTCGCGATACTTTATCGGCTGTGATCGCAGCGTCAGTTGCACTTTCGGCGCAGACGCTCGTCGGGCTGGCCGATATTCGCTTGGTCAAAACGGTTTCGCTTCGTGTCCAGTAGCGTCAGTACCATGTGAGATCTCTGCCGGAAAGCCTCATCAACTTGACCGGCAACGGGCATCGAGAGTATCTGCCGAGTCGAGATTCTTTCAAGCGATTGACAGCAATTGCATCGTCATTCGCAAGTGCTGCCGAATATCCCTCGCGATTCCGTTAGATCCGACATTCGTGCTTCCAGGTGTTGCCATGGCGATGTTGCCGACAATCGCTCTTCGGATTCGTCGTGGCGTGATGCACGGATCGCCGTGGTAAATGGCTGGATCGATTCGTATTTGCCAGACGTCCATAGTGCACCTCTTGAAAGCAGCTTACCACAGTTGCATCGCGATTCCGAATCAAATTCACAGCCAAGTTTACATGCCTAGACTTGGCTAGCACCAAGATCTTCAATCAGCCGCGGCGGCACGCCGATGTCGCAGACGTGGATGGTGCCGGTGTAAGGCTTCGGCGGCCGGTTGGGTGAAGCCGATCTTCATCGCGGCGAACGTGCACGTGTGGTCGGCGCGGACGGTGTGCGGGGCCGGTTGGCCTGTGTCGCAATCGAGGCCGCTGGGGACGTCGACCGCGAGCTTCTCTTGCGCGGCTCGCGCGTTCATCCAATCGATGGCCGTGTCGAACGGCGGGCGCGGTTCGCCGCGTGCGCCGGTGCCGAGCATGGCGTCGATGAGCCAAGTGGCGCCGTGGGCGTGCTCGTCGAGATAGCTCGCTGAGCTCGATCGGCGGCCGTGGACGGCCCGGCTCGCTGTCGGCCAGTTCGACGATCGGCACGTCGGTCTTCTGCAGGATGGCGAAGTTTGTGGCGGCGTCGCCGCGCAGTTCTTTCGGCGGGCAGAGCAGCAGCACGCGGCAGGCGTGGCCGCGAATTTCCAGATGCCGGGCGATCACGAAGCCGTCGCCGGCGTTGTTGCCTTTGCCGCAGAGAATGACGACGGGCCCATCGATGCCGAGCCGCTCCAGCACGTCGACGCAGCCGCGGCCGGCGTTTTCCATCAGGACGAGGCCGGCGATGCCGTATTCTTCGATCGCGCGGCGATCGATTTCGCGGCATTGGTCGCGGGTTAATATCGGGCGAACCATACCGTGAGCGTAGTCCGATTAGCGTATCACGGCAACGCTGAACCGTCGACTATGTCTGGCGACTTCGGCGCTGGACGCCGACGCTAAATATTGCTCACCATTCGTACGTTTCGCCGCCGAGGTTGATGCAGATCGGTTCGTCGAGCGCCAGGTATTGGGCCACGTGCTTGCCATAGCGCTCGATCAGGTCGAAATACTCGCGGCTGTAGCGTTCGATCTTCTTGGCCGATTTTTCTTGTCCTCGGTGACGGTTGAATCGACCAGCCGGTCGCCGCGTTGGAAGAATGTCTTGCGGCCGATCTGGCGGCAGTTGGCGGCCACTCGTGTTGTCCTTTTTGGCATCGTAGTACAGGACGTTGCCGCCGAAGTAGCCGCCGCCGGCACTGCGCAATCGGCTCGGCGCCGGGCCAGATGTTCGCTTGGCCGCGGCCGGGCCTGGCTTGCCGTTTGGAAGGCGATCTTCTTCGCGCCGCTGCTGCGAACGCCGGATTGGCCGGACGTTTCGCCCAATGACTTCGGACTCGCTCAAGGCCCGGCTGCGATTCAGCGGCACGTCCCGCACGTCGCTGTCTTCGTCGGCCAGGAACGACGTGTAAGGCGTGAGGATGCCGTGCTCGGTCGCCAAGGCGACCAACTCCTTGACCAGCTCCTCGTTGCGGCCTTTGAGGTCCATCTCGTCGATGATCTCGCCCACGCGGCGCGTGGCCCACAGCTTGGCGACGAACGCGTTGGTGTCGTCGTCGCTCTTGTCGACGAGGTCGGCGGGGAAGTCGAACGACTTTTCCTCGTCGCCGATTTTGCCCGTGAGCTTCACCTTGGCCTTGCCGCTGGCGTGGTAGCGGCCGACGAGCACGACCTGGTCGCCGGCAAACAGGTCGAACTCGCCCTTTGGGTAGAGCCGATTGACGGCCGCGTCCGCCGTTCGGAGCCGCTTCGACGTCGACGGCACGTGACACGTCGGTCATCACCGGCGCACCGATCTTGCGATAGAGCGCGCTGACGGCGGCTTCGATGTCTTCGTTGGGCCGCACGTATTCGCTCAGGCCGAAATTCGCGCGGGCCAGTTTGTCGAGCAGCCGGCTGTTGACGTCGTAGCCGACGCCGAAGGCGAACACGCGGGCCCGCACGTGGTTGGCCTCCTCGCTGTGCTTGACGATCGCCGTTTCGCCCGTTTCGCCGCTGGTCGGCAGGCCGTCGGTGAGGAAAAGCACGTACGTAGGCCGGTTGTTGTCGGCGAGCATGCCGAGGGCGCGCTTGAGGGCGCCGTCGATGTCGGTGCTGCCGCCGGCGTAGAGGCCGTCGACGAAGCCGATCGCCGCGGCCCGCGTTTCGTCGTTGAATTTTTGCAGTTCGGGCCGGAACGTTTTGATTTCGCTGTCGTAGGCGACGATGTTGAACAGGTCGCCTTCGCGCAGGTTGTTGAGCACGAACTTGGCCGCCCCCTTGGCCTGCTCGATCTTTTCGCCGCTCATGCTGCCGGAGCGATCGACGACGAACACGACGGTCTTGGGACGGCCTTCGCGTCGGCCGCTTTGACCTCCGGGCTGGCCAGCAGCAGGAAGTAGCCGTCTTCATCCGCCTTCGGGCCGATAGCTGACCACGCTCGCGGCGACGCTTTCCTCGCCCGTGTCGAAGAACAGTCGGAAATCTTCGCCCGGCACGGTCTTCTTGGCCTCGTACTTGACGATGGCGTGCTTGTCGTCCGGCCGCTCGATATTGACGGCATGCGTGGCCGAGTAGATGTTCTTGATCGGCGCCTGCTTTCGATCGCCAGCCGGATGCTCACCTTCTCGACCGGCTCGCACGTGTACTTGGCCGTGCTCAGCGGAAAGATGAAATCGGTCAGGCCGTGCTCTTGCGCAGCAACTGCGAGTAGCGGAGCGTGACCGTCCGCTTGGCGCCCGGCGGGATCGGAAACACGTTCGTCTGGAACATGCCCTTGCCGACCCATTCCAACAGGGCCGGGTCGCGATTCTTGCGGACGATCTCTTCGTATCGCCGCCGGCCTCTTCCTTCGACAGCAATTTGGCCTGGAATTCTTTGCCGTCGACGAGCAGTGTCAGTTGGTCGATCGCGCCGTCGTACGGCAGGGGAAACATGAAGCCGACTTCCATCTGCACGCTGCCCGTGTTCTCGAACTTCTGCGACACCTGCACGCGGGCAACCTGATCGGTGAGCTTGGCGTTCACTTCGATGGAGTCGATCTTGTAGCTCGACGGCGGATGCGGAATGGTTCGCGGCGGCATCGGGATAGGCCGTGGCAGGCGGATTGGATGGTCGATGCGGACATCGACGAGCACGCCTTGGGCAAACGCGTCAGAAGTGAAAACAAGAAACGCGACAACGATCAGTGGCAATGACAAGAGGTTGAGACGGAACATGGTCGACTCCTGTTGTCCCTTTATGAGGCCGGCTTCGGAAACGTGATTTGCTGCGGGGTCATTGTTCCGGGCTACGTTGTTGGACGCATGGCGTTGAAAAGGTTTCAGGATCGTCGAAAGCACGTAGATTATGCAGTCTTCCTGGGATGCCAAGTAAATCTGGCTTGCGGGTTTTTGCGGGTTAGCGGATGATTCTGGCCCGTTATTTTTTGGTTGTCGGGGCCGCGGACGGCCCGGCTCGCTGCGAATATGGCGAGTGCAAGAAGGCCAGCCGCGGCGTCCCTGCCGCGTCTTGCCTCTTCATGGGCGAATGCCGCTGATCGCGGCCCTGCGAATTCGGCCGATTTGGCGGGACAACAGACACCAATATCGGCGCGGCATCCGCCCGCCGTGGAAAAGAGATAGCAATTGCCAGGGGTCGGCATAGTCCGGAACGAAGTACCTGTCTAATCGATGAATAAGTGGCAAATTATTCTGACGTCGGCAGTTTTTTTGGCAGGTTGCCAGTTCTTGCCGTCGCAGCAGATTGCGCCGGCGGCTCCGCCGTATCCGACGACTGGGGCGCCGCCCGTGGCGATTGGGCCGCCGTATCTTCAGGCCGCCGATGATTCAGCCGGGGCGCCGGCCGCGGCAGTTTACCCGCCACAATCGACGGTGGTGCCGTTGCCGAGTCAGACGCCGGGTTCGATTTTTGGGCCACCTCCGGGGCCGGCGATCGTGGGTCCAAACCCTGGGCTTCCGCCCGGGGCTGTCGTGGTGCCTCAACCGGGACCGCCCGGAATGCCCGCGGTTGTGGCGGGACCGCCCAATCCGATCCTGGTGCCGGTGGGTGACGAAAGCCTGGCATGGGACCAGATTTCGGACGTGGTGGACGATTATTTCAAGATCGCTCGCGAGCAGCGAGCTCGACGCTGGGGCGAGGTTTGGACGGAAGGTCGCATCGAAACTGCGCCGTTAGACGGAGCCACGGTGCTGGAGCCGCATCGAATGATTCGGTCGGCTCGTTCAACCGTTGGGAAAGCACGTTCCAATCGATTCGCCGGCGTGCGACAGTTCGCGTGATTCCGGATCCGAACGGCTACCTGGTGGAAGTTATCGTGCTGAAAGAACTGGAAGATCTTGCGAAACCTGAAAAGGCGACGGCGGGACCGGCTGCATTTGGCAGCGATCAAACATTGCCGAGTCAGCGGTTGGAAGAAATTACGCGCACGCATACTTCGCCGAGGTGGATTCCGTTAGGGCGTGATCCGGCACTGGAGCAACAAATCCTCGCCGACATCCATGCCCGGCTGAACGGCATCACTGGGCAACGATCGGTTTTTGCTCAGTGAATTTGCGGCGGTTGAATGCCGCGGTTGGTGCTAGCGTGCTTTCGAGGCCATCAGCGATCATCGGACTCACGCGATTGGCATTTCCTATTGCTTCGCGGCACTCCGTTCAGTAGCGTATGCCGCCCACTACATGGGTAGTAGCTAGCTCTGCAAACTTCGAGCTAATGACAAAGTGGAGATTATTCTTAGAAGTAGTTTCAAAACCGTCGGGGACTGTCCCGAATTTACGCAGTCATCGGAGTAAATTGGGACTGTCCCCTTCTCCGAGACGGTTTTGAAACACCTTATTAGCCGTAGGCAACGTTCGCGAGAGCTACGCATGAGCACCCGTGGGCTCGATTTCAGTAACAAGTAAGTCAGGGATTACTTCAATGGCTCAAAATACTATCCGCGCCAAGACGCAGAACCTGTGGCAGTCGCCCCGGGTGAGTCATTGGCGACACCGGATGTCAGTTACTCGAATCTATCGCCACCTCACTGCAGAAAGCCGCCGATTGCCTGACTTCCTTATCGCCGGCGCAGAAAGCGGGCACCACTTCGCTATACCGCTATCTTGAGGAGCACCCGAATGTCACGACGCCCATCGCGAAGGAATTAGCCTTTTTCGATAGAAACTTCGAACGCGGGACGAAATGGTATCGATTGCATTTTCCGCTCCGCGCCACCGATGGTTCGGAATCAGACGCGGCCAAAAAGTTGATTACGGGCGAGTCCAGCTCCTATTACGTGTTTCACCCGCTCACAGCGCAACGCATTGCCGAGACATTGCCTGAGGTGAAAGTCATAATCTTGCTGCGCAATCCGGTAGACCGCGCTTTTTCGCACTATCAACATAAGTGGCGCCGCGGCCAGGAAACGCTTTCATTTGACGAGGCCATCGACGCGGAAGAAGATCGAACCGCGGGTGAGGAAGAGAAAATCTGCAACAATCCAGGTTATCGCAGTCAAGCACACGTCCTGTATACGTACTTGGCTCGTGGCAGATACCTTCCGCAGATTCGTCGCTTTCAACAGTTCTTCTCGCCGGAGCGTTTACTAATTCTCGAAAGTGGTGCGTTTTTCAAGCGTACTGCCGAGGTCTATCAGGGCGTAACCGATTTTCTCGGCTTGCCGCGCTGGCAACCGGCGCAGTTTGGCCAACACTTTGCTGGGCAGTATCGGGTCAAAATGAGCGACGAAACGCGGCGCAAGTTGATAGACTATTTCGCGCCGCACAATGCGCAGCTCTATGCTCACCTTGGAACGCGCTTTCGATTGGGATCGGTGACCCCTATCACGAAAAGTGTGCTGAACGTTAATAGCGATTTGCCATACAACCCAACCCTTTTGGATTTGCGAGCCGCAACATGGCGCTAGTTGAAGAATTCAAACAGCAAGGCGAGTGGTTATTTCGCTGGCGAAGCTATATGCCGATCGTACTCATCCCTGCTCATCGCGGTGGCCTTTGCTGAGATGGATGTACGCGAAGAGGGCACGTTCCATGAGCTGGGAATATTTTTGCCTGGGCGTTTCGTTCCTGGGGCTGTTCGTTCGTGTGATGACGGTGGCTTTCGTGCCGCGGCATACTTCGGGCCGCAATACGAAGCGGCAAATCGCCGAGGATCTCAATACCAGCGGCATCTATTCGATTGTGCGGCATCCGCTGTACTTGGGGAACTTTTTGATTGGGCTTGGCATTTCGCTCGTGCGGTGTGTGGTGGCTACCGGTGATTTACAGTCTTGCATTCTGGCTGTACTACGAACGGATCATGTTTGCCGAGAGGCATTTCTTCGGCAGAAGTTCGGCGACGTGTATCGACGTTGGGCCGCGCAACGCCGGCCTTTTGGCCGCGGTTCAGGCAATGGCGCAAGCCCCGTTGCCGTTTTCGTGGCTCAATGTATTACGCCGGGAATACACCGGCTTGATGGTCGTGATTCTTTGCCACGCGGGGCAGGAATTCTTCGAGCACTTGATTAATTAGCACCGAATTGTTTGGGAAGCATTCTGGGCGACGCTGCTGTTTGGTGGACTGGCGACGTACTTTGTGCTGCGTTGGCTCACTCGAAACTCAACGCTTTTGGACGTGCCGGGAAGATGAACGGCCGAGTTAGCGAGATTGGATCGCGTCGCTTGTCGGAAGGCCGAGCCGGGGCAGCGGTAGTGTTGGAGCCGTCTCCACTTTTGCGACGGGCAACTTCAGCGTAAACGCGGTGCCGACGCCTACCGTGCTTTCGACACGGATTCTTCCCTGGTGCGATTCAACTATCTCGCGGCACATAGCCAAACCGACGCCGGTGCCACCTTTGCCGCTGGAGTCGGGCCCTTGTTTGGTCGTGAAGTAGCGGTCGAAAATTCGCGGCAGGACTTCCGGCGGAATACCGCTGCCCGAATCGCGATGGTGAGATCGACCGTATTGGCAGTGGGATTGGAAGCGATGCGAATGAGGATTCTGCCGCCGCGCGGCATCGCTTGCCGCGCATTGGTCAACAGGTTTAACAGCACTTGTTGAATTTCGTTGCCGGCCACAAGCGCCGGCGGCGCCGGTTCGATTTGCACCTCCACGAGGATGCGATACTTTTGATTTCCCGCTCCAGCAGCACGAGCGACCCTTCGATCAGTTTGGCCAGATCGGTTGGAACGCGGTCGTGCCCGCGATTGCGGGCGAGGCCGAGTACGCCATTGGTGATCTTCTCGGCTCGCCCCGCGGCGGCCAGAATTTTCGTCAAGGCTTTATCGCGAGATGCTTCGTCCTTGTTCCGCAGGCCCAGCTTGGCGTAGTTGATGATCGTGGTGAGCACATTGTTGAATTCATGAGTCGTCGTGCTGACGAGGTCGCCGAGTGCGGCCATTCGCCGGGCCTGGCGAGCTCCGGCTTTAAGAAGCTCCAGTTGGCGTTCGAGTGAGACTGGCCGTTCTGACATGGTAGCCGTGAGTTTAATTGGTGTTCTGGATGCCAGCAGCGCGAGCATCGAGGGCCAGGTGCGAATCAGGTCCGCACATCCATTTCAGGTTGTTTAGCGCGGAACCCGCCGGAAAAAAGTACCGATCCCAACTTGTCAGCGTACTTTCGCCGGTCGCCGCAGCGCGGCCCTTTTGCCGAGAGAACCATTCTTAACTCATTGCCGCCAAGATGGTTACGGCCATAGGATGTATCGTCGAATCTGGCTGGCGGACTCCAACCCATGCCGATAGAATCCGCCGTTCGAACAGCGATGGCTGTTTGCTATTCGCGTTTCTATCCATCGGCTGACAGCTAAGAGTTTACAGCTTGTTGAGGAGCTGCCCGAATGCACACGGTGGAATTGTTGAATGAAGCAGTGGAAGCTGCGCGGGCTGGGGTATGAGGTTCGTCACGACTGGCTGGGCGGCAATGGTGGGGGCCACTGCCTGGTGCGCGGCGCAAGTGGCTGCTCTTGGATGTGGCCCAAACGGCTGAAGAGCAGCTTCATGTTGTAACTGAGGCGCTTCGCGGCGAAAGCGGCGCTCGCCGTATCATACGGTCGCCGGAACTTGTGGGCCGCCTCGACGTTCGCAGCGTGGCGTAACGCCGATGCTCTTGCCGTCGTCCTGCTCGCCAAAGAACGACGAAGTTCTTAAGTCGGCCGAGTGTACAGGCCGTGCTGCGCGACAAACATGGCGACCGCTTTGGGCACCAAATTGCCGATCGATTCTCCCGCGGCAACTCGGCGGCGGATTTCGGAACTGCTCACCTCCAGCGCCGGCATCTCAATCGATTGCGGTTGCGTTGCGTCGGTACAAAGCAGCTTGAGATGGGACAGGGCTGGCGCTGTCAGTTCCGCGCGGCGAACCACAAGCGGTGTAGACAGGCGGAAGATCTCGCGAGGTTCCTTCCATTGGGGTACGTCGCGAAGTGCGTCGGCGCCGATCAAAAAAAACAGTTGGGCTTCGGGCAATTCGACGTGAATTTGCCGAAGCGTTTCCACAGTGTAACTAAGTCCACCGCGTTCGATCTCGAGCGTGCAGACTCGCCATGTTGTCTCGTCGCTGGTGGCAAGCCGAAGCATTTCAATCCGTTGGCCATCGGTGGCATGCGGCCCGCGATGCTTCAAGGGCTGAATGGCGGTGGGCGTGAACCAGACCTCGTCGAGCCTGGCCTGCTGCTGGCAGGCACGTGCCAGCGCCAAGTGGGCATTGTGCACTGGATCAAAACTTCCGCCGAAAATACCAAGACGCATGGTAGAGCACTGGGGCTAGGGGCTGGGGGACCAGCATGAATTACGCGACAATGGTTGTATCGTAGCTTGATAACTCCGCGTCGTCCCTAGTCCCCCGGCCATGGCTTCCATTCAACAATCGCTGTTCGATACTCAGCCGCCGCCGTGGGAAATCGACGATGCGGCCGCGGCACTTGTGGCGACGGTAGTTTTGGCCGGTGGACCGGTGGGCGAGTTCGATTACGTGGTTCCGGCGGAGATGGCCAGTGGCGCCATCCTCAGCGAATGCTCGAAGCGGGCCGGCGGGTGCGGGTACCGCTGGGGCGGAGCAATCGGAGCGTCGTGGGGTACTGCGTGGAAGTGGCGATGAAGCCAGCGGGCGGCGGAAGCTCAAAGCGGTTGCCGCGGTGCTCGATCGCCGGCCATTGCTCTCGCCCGCCATGCTTCGCGTGACGCGATGGATGGCGGACTATTACTTGTGCCCATGGGGCCAGGTTTTGGAGGCAGTTGTGCCGGCGGGCGTTCGGCACGATGCGGGTGGCCGCGATGTCACATTTTTCACGGCTTCACCGAATGCGGCGGAGCGCATCGATCAATTGAAGCTGCCCGCAAAGCAGGCGGAAGCGCTTCGACTGCTGGCCGCGAGCGAGCGCCGCTAACGGCCAAAGAACTTGCCGTGCGGTCTGGTTGCACGGTTGCGCCGGTGAATGCATTACGCAAGAAAGGGCTCCTTGTTGCCACTGTCGAGCGACTTGGGGCCCAGCAGACGGCAGAAGCCAGGCATCCGCGGCAGGCACCGCACGAATTGAATTCGGATCAAGTACAAGCGCTGGCGACGATTCGCAATGCGCTGCATGCAGCCGAGCACTGCACGATTCTCATTCACGGCGTCACTGGCAGCGGCAAAACCGAGGTATACATTCAGGCGATTCAAGAGGTCGTTCGTTTTGGCCGGCAAGCGATTCTGTTGGTGCCGGAGATCAGCCTTACGCCGCAAACGGTGGCTCGCTTCCGGCGCGATTCGATCGTGTGGCGGTGCTTCATAGCCACATGAGCGACATCGAGCGTCACGAGCATTGGCGACGGATCGCACAGGGCGAAGTCGAGGTCGTGGTCGGTGCCCGCAGTGCGATCTTTGCTCCTACGCCGCATCTGGGCCTGATCGTGCTGGATGAAGAGCACGAATCGACATTCAAGCAGGAAACGGCCCCCCGATACCATGCTCGGGACGTGGCCCGGCGCCGAGCGGCCGATCAGAACGTGCCGCTGGTGCTGGCCAGCGCGACGCCTTCGCTCGAAAGTTGGCACCGGGCGCAGCGGGGCGAATATCAGCTCGTCGAGATGCCACGCCGCGTGCTTGATCGGCCGCTGCCGGCGGTGCGGACGATTGATCTGCGAAACGAAGTGCACAGCAAATACTCGCGCGGCGCAATCAGCCGGCCGCTGCACCGCGCGATGGAGGAAGCTTTGCGCGAGGGGGGGCAAGTCATTTTGCTGCTGAATCGCCGCGGGCATTCGACGCACATTCAATGCCCGGCTTGCGGGCATTCGGTGCGATGCCCGCAGTGCGATTTGTCGCTGACGTTTCACCGGCACGATAACTCGGCCGTGTGCCACTATTGCGATTATCACTCGGCCGCGCCGAACTCGTGCCCGGAATGCAATTTCCGGGGGATACGATTCAGCGGGTTGGGAACGCAAAAATTGGAGGCCGAGGTGCGGGCGCGGTTTCCCGATTATGCGTGCGTGCGGATGGATACCGACAGCATGCGCGGACGCGGCAGCCATGAAGAGGCGCTCTCCGCTTTTCGCGAAGGCCGGCATCGCATTTTGTTGGGCACGCAGATGATCGCGAAGGGATTGGACTTTCCGAATGTGACGTTGGTGGGTGTTGTGAATGCGGATACGGCGTTGCACTTGCCAGATTTCCGCGCGGCGGAGCGGACGTTTCAACTCGTGACGCAAGTGGCGGGCCGAACCGGCCGCGGGCCGAAAGGTGGCCGCGTGCTTGTGCAAACTCTTTCGCCAGATGCGCCGGCGATCGTGGCGGCAGTGCGGCACGATCTGGCGGCGTTTGCCAAGAAAGAATTGCCGCATCGCGAGGCGCTTGGTTATCCGCCGTTTGCATCGATGATTCGTATCGTGATTCGCGGTGACGCCGACCGGTCCGACAGGCGTTTTCTGAGGAGTATCGCGCCGGCTGCACGAATGTGCCGCGGACGTAGAATCGGCGGTGCGAATCCTTGGCCCGGCCCCGGCGCCGATGGCAAAGCTTCGCGGCAACTACCGGTACCAGATTCAGTTGCATTCGACCGACGGCGATTTGCTGCGCGACGTGGTTCGCCGCGCAACGGGCGAATTGAAGGCACCCGAGGGCGTGGCGTGGATCGTGGATGTCGATCCGCTGGATATGATGTGAGCTAAACCGCAAGCGTTGTTTGGCGTTCGCGCCGGCGGCAACGCCGAATACAACGGAGATCGCGGTTTGCGGTATTATTCGCCGTTGCCGCCGACGCTAAACTGCGCGCTCATTGCACTTGGACCGTATTCGCACCCGGCCTTACAATCAAAGGTAACGGGAGCGCTCAACCAATTGTGTTTTCATGTCGTACCGGACGATCAAACGTGTGCTGGGTGAAACCAACCTCGAGCGGAAATGCCGCTGGTGGTTCGGGACATCGCTATTCATTTTGCTGACGCTTAGTTTCTTCTGGTACGGGCGGCGGACGGATACGATCGTCAAGGAATTGAATCCGAAGTTCATCGGGCCCGAATTGGTGCGGGCCGGTTGGCTGGAAGTCCATCTCACGCATCTTGCCGATATCGGCCGAATTCAGCGCGGCCAGCGGACCGACGGGACTGGCACCGCCGGTCGAATGAATTTGAAGACGACTTCTATGGCGATCTGGTAAAAGCAGCCGCGACTTGGGCCGCAAATACCAGTGGGATGCAATTCTTCCGCAAATCGGCTTCGAATCGCCGGTGCCGGAAAAGTATCGCCGCAGATGCATTGGAAGAGAAGTGGCTGGCGGAGTGGGCTGCGCCGGCCAAAGCCGGTCCACAAGCGCCGCTCGCCGATAAGCAGCCCGACCAGCCCCCCGGCAATCATTCCATTCGGGCGAGCGCGGCTATCGACAGCGGTACGTGGATAAAAGATGGCGGCCGCTCATATCAATACTATCAGCCGATGTACGCGGACAAATCGTGCGTGGGCTGCCACCAGTACATGTTGAGCGGCGGCGGGCCACGACATCTTCAAGCGGGCGACTTGATGGCGATGATCCGCGTAACCACCGATTACGGTCCGACGGCGACCGAGGTGGCAGAAAACCAGGCCATGTTGTGGACGGCGGCGATTGTCGTCGGCTTTGTTTCGATGTTTTCGTTGTGGGCCGTCGTGCGATACGTGATCGTGAAGCCGGTGACGCATTTGCGGGACGTGGCCAATGCGGTGCGCGAGGGCGATGTCGAGCAGCGGGCGTCATTCGCACCGGCGACGAGTTCGAAGAGCTGGGCGCCGCGTTCAACCGCATGTTGCGCCAACTGCTCAGCCAGCAAAGCGACTTGCGGGAAAGTAAGGGCGAATTGGATGAGCGGCTCGATGAGCTGGCCCAGGCCAACATGCGGCTGTACGAAATGAACCGCCTGAAAAGCGATTTTTTGGCGACCGTAAGCCACGAGCTGCGGACGCCGCTCAACAGCATTTTGGGCTTTAGCGACGTGCTCAGCGGCGTTCATGCGCTGGACGACAAGCAGCTGCGATACGTGGGAAATATCCAGCGATCCGGGCGGATGCTGCTGGAGATGATCAACGATATTTTGGACCTGGCGAAAGTGGAAAGCGGCAAGATGGAGATCCGCCTCAGCGAGTTCAAGATCGGCTCGCTGATTGCCACGCAGTGTGAAATGGCACGGCCGCTGGCGGAGAAGAAGAATATCGACCTGGACTGCGACGCTCCGGCAACGTTGCCGCCGTTGCGGCAGGATCAGGCCAAGGTGCAACAAATCCTCAACAACCTGCTTTCCAACGCGATCAAGTTCACGCCCGAAGGCGGGCGGATTTTCGTTTCCGCCGAGCGCGATGACTTGGGCGATCTGCGGCTGAAGGTCTCTGATACGGGCATCGGAATCAGTCCGGACGAGCAGCAACTTGTGTTCGAGAAATTCCGGCAGGGTTCGAGCGGGCTTCCCGACGGCGATGCGATGACGCGCGAATATTCGGGCACGGGTTTGGGGCTATCGATCGTCCGCGAGTTGTGCCGACTGTTGGGCGGCGATGTTTCGTTGGAAAGTGAGTTGGGCAAAGGAAGCACGTTTACGGTGCGGCTGCCGTGGCGGCTGGAGGAGTCGCCGAAGCTCGATTCGCAGTTCCGCGAAGACTTGGAAATACTCACGCGGACGGCCCGCGTCGCCGAAGCGCTGCCGAATGGATTTCACACGTTCGAAAGCCAGGGCTCGGGCGTGTGAGGCAATAACTGGCCGGCTCGCAATTTTCTTGCCTCACCACTCGTTCCCAACCGTTCAACTCTTCACCGACGGCGCCTGCAGCGGCAATCCGGGGCCGGGCGGCTGGGCGTTCATCTTGCGCCATCCGGCGACCGGCAAGGAAATGGAAAGCTCGGGCGGCGAGGCGCTGAGCACCAATAATAAGATGGAGCTTACGGCGGCTGTGCGCGGGCTGGAGGCCTCAAGCGCCGCAGCCATGTCGAGCTGCTGACCGATAGCGTGTATGTCGGCAAGGGCATCAGCGAGTGGCTGCCGAAGTGGAAGGCCAACGGTTGGCGGCGCAAAGAGCGCAACAAGCTGGTGCCGATCGCCAACGAGCCGCTGTGGCGCAAGCTCGACGCCCTGTTGGCCAAACACGAAGTGAAATACACGCGCGTCGCCGGCCACAGCGGGCATGCGGAAAATGACCGCGTCGATGAGCTGGCGGTGGCGGCGTATCAGCAGTTTTTGTAGCAATCGCTAGGGCCAGGCCCAGCTATGTAGACGCGGCATCCTGCCGCGGTATTCCTTCGCGCCGTACAATGACGGCATGAGCGTCGTACCGCGGAGCAGCGAGCAGCAAACCCCGTCGCGACGGCAGCCGACGCCGGCCGAAGTGTTGGCCACGCCGGTGGAGTTTGTGCGCGGCGTGGGGCCGCAGCGGGCCGAGTTGTTGGCGCGGCTGGGCGTGCGGACGGCGGGCGATCTCATCTTTTTCTTTCCGCGCGACTACGAGGATCTTACCGATCGCCGCGAGATCGGCAATTTGGATGAAGACCACGTGCAAACCGTGCGCGGCGAGGTGGTGGAGATCGATGCCCGCAGCAGTGGGTTCGGCAAGAGCATCGTGGGCGTGTTGGTGAAGCAGGGCACGGATTATCTGCGGGCGATTTGGTTCAATCAGCCGTTCATGCGCGAGAAATTTCGCGAGGGGCAGCACGTGCTGCTGTCGGCGAAGCCGCGATTTCGGGGCGGGCGGTGGGAGATGCCGCACCCGCGAGTTACCTGGCTCGATGGCGCGGAGGACCAGCCGGAGATGCGGCTGCTGCCGCTGTATCCGCTCACCGAAGGACTGACGCAGTACCAGGTTCGGCGGATGGTGGCGATGCGTTGGAAAACTTTGGCCATGTTCTGGAAGAAGTTTTCCCGGAGCCATTGTTGCGGCAATACGATTTGATGCCGCTCGCCGAGGCGCTGCCGGCGATTCATTCGCCGCAGGACGCCGAGCAACTGGAACGTGCGCGGCGGCGGTTTGTGTTTCAGGAGCTGTTCATCTTGCAGTTGGCGGTGGTGGCGCGGCGATGGCAGCAGCAGGTTGGGTTCCGGGCGCCGCGGCTGGAAGCGACGGCCGATATCAATGCGCGGATCGAGCGGCTGTTTCCGTTTGAGTGGACGGCCGGCCAGCGGGCGGCCATTGGCGAAATTGCGGCCGACCTGGCGAGCGAAACGCCGATGAATCGCCTGCTGCAGGGCGACGTGGGCAGCGGCAAGACGGTGATCGCCGTGTATGCGATGCTGGTGTGCGTCGCCCGCGGTTATCAGGCCGCGCTGATGGCGCCGACCGAAATTCTGGCCCGGCAACATGCGGATACGCTGGCCGAGTTGTTGAAGGCAAGCCGCGTGCGGTACTTGCTGCTGGTGGGCGGACTGACGGCGAAGCAGCGCGAAGCCGCGCTGGCGGAAATCGCGGCGGGCAACATCGACCTGGTAATCGGCACGCATGCGATCGTGCAAGAAGACGTGCGATTCGCGAAGCTGGGACTCGTGATCATCGACGAGCAGCACAAGTTTGGCGTGCGGCAGCGGGCGGCGCTGCGGCAGGGCGAAAAATCGCCGCATTACCTGGTGATGACGGCCACGCCGATCCCGCGAACGATCAGCATGACGCTGTTCGGCGACCTGGATGTGACGACGCTGCGCGAGATGCCGCCGGGCCGGCAGGAAGTGCGGACGTACGTCGTAGCGCCGAGCGAGCAGCCGCGGTGGTGGAATTTCGTGCGCGAGAAACTGCGAGCCGGGCGGCAGGCGTATGTCGTTGCGCCGCTGGTGGACGAATCGGAAAACATCGCCGCGGCCAGCGTGGCGGAAGCGTTCGAGCGGCTGACGAACGGCGAGCTGGCGGCGTTTCGCGTCGGGATCATTCACGGCCGGATGTCGCCGGCGGAGAAAGACGGAGGCGATGGACGAGCTTCCGCGCCGGCCACACGCATGTGCTCGTTTCGACGAGTGTGATTGAGGTGGGCGTCGATGTGCCCAACGCCTGCATCATGGTGATCGATTCGCCGGAGCGGTTTGGGCTGGCGCAGTTGCACCAGCTGCGTGGCCGCGTGGGCCGCGGCAAGCTGGCCGGGCTTTTGCGGCCTGCTGGTGGGCGAATCGATTGTCGGAGCAGGCCCGCGCGCGGCTCGATGCGTTTGCGGCGACGAGCGATGGCTTCGAGCTGGCGGAAATGGATTTTGAACTCCGCGGCCCGGGCGATTTGTTCGGCACGCAGCAGCACGGCCTGCCGCCGCTGCGAATGGCCGATTTGCGGCGCGATCGGGCGATTTTGGAAGAGGCCCGCCGCGAAGCGCAGCAACTCTTTGCGGCCGACCCGGGGCTCAAACATCCGGATCATGCGCGGCTGCGGCGGCAGATGCTGGTGCGTTACGGCAACGCGCTGGAACTGAGCGACGTGGGGTGATCGGAAGAATGCTGCCAGGTGCGGCTGCGCAAAGCACAGGGCGATCCTGAGCTTCGGAGTGGAACGCCTGTCGGCGTTCGCCGATTCGTGCCGCAATTCTTTGGCTTTGCGGACCATTTCGAGGAATTCTTTGCGATAGCCGTGCGGGTCTTCGCCGACGCCGCTTTGGGCCAGTTCGAGCACGGCGGCGTAGGTCAGGTTGCCTTTGTACTGCGAGTCTCGCAGCAGCAGGCCGAAGCCGGCGACGGCGGCGGCGAATTTCATGTCGTCCGAGGCGGCGGCGAACGATTTGCCGTCGTCGGTGATGGGCCATTCGAGTTTCTTGCTGGTGTCGCCGTCGGGTGCTTTGTAACGCATTTTGAGCGTGAGGAGTTCGTTGTTGCGACTCGTCGATGCCGCTTGTCTGGTCCGCTTGCGGACGGTTGCTGTCGTAGCCGGCTTTTGGTACTTCAGATCCTCGACCGGGCCGACTTCGACTTTCTTGCCGGCGGGGACGATTTCGTAGAGCGCCGTGACGGTGTGGCCCGCGCCGATTTCGCCGGCGTCTTTCTTGTCGTCGTTGAAGTCTTCGGTCCGCAGCATGCGTTTTTCGTAGCCGATCAGCCGGTAGCCGGCGACCTTGGCCGGGTTGAACTCGACCTGAATCTTCACGTCCTTGGCGATCGTCACCAGCGTGCCGGTCATTTCCTCGACGAGCACGCGGCGGGCCTCGGTGCGGTTATCGATGTAATGGTAGTTGCCGTTGCCGTGGTCGCTGATCGCTTCCATCATCGCATCGTTGAGGTTTCCGCGGCCGAAGCCGAGCGTGGAGAGGAACACGCCGGTGTCCTTGGCCTTCTTTTCGACCAGCCGCTGGAGCTCGGCCGTGCTGGTGACGCCGACGTTGAAGTCGCCGTCGGTGCAGAGGATGACGCGGTTGGTGCCGCCCTTGATGAAATTGTCCTCGGCGATTTGGTAGGCGAGCTGGATGCCGGCGCCGCCGGCCGTGGAGCCGCCGGCTTGCAGCTTGGCCGAGCGCGGCGAGAATCGTGTCTTGTTTGCTGCCGCGAGGTGCTGGGCAGCACCAGGCCTTCGCTGCCGGCGTAGACGACGATCGCCATGTGGTCGTTCTCGCCGAGTTCGCGCGTGAGCTGCTCCAGGCCGTAGACCACGAGCGGCAGCTTGGCCGGTTCGTTCATCGAGCCGGAGACATCGACCAGAAACACGAGGTTCGACTGTGGCCGCTTGTCGCGGTCCATCTCGCGGCCTTTGACGGCGATGCGGGCGAGCCGATGCTCGGCGTCCAGGGGCAGCCGGCGACTTCGACGTGGGCGGCGAAGGCGGAATCGGCCTGCCTCACATACGCTTGGCCATCCGGTGTTTGGGTCCGGCGTGGCGAGTTGGCAGCGTAGTTGTAGTCGAAAGTAATTGATCGAGCTCTTCGATCCGCACGGCATCGGGCGGCGGGAGCTGGTTCATCTCCATGAGGAACTGGCGGACGTTGGCGTAGGAGGCCGTATCGACGTCGATCGAGAACGTGGAAACCGCCGCGCCGCCCTCGGCCTTCATGAATGGGTTTTCGACGATCGGCGTGTACTGGTCGCCGGAAAGGCCGGGGCCGGTGCCTTCGGCGGTTGGGTGCGATCGTGCCATTGTAAATGCAATGCCCGTCGCCCTCCAGAAGGAGTCTTTGCCGCCGAGTGATTCCGCTAAATCGCCGTATCGGGGGTAGCGCAAGGCAACTCTTCCGATCCCTGCGAATTTGTGCATGGCTGTTCTACGTTGAAGCCCCGGCCGCCACCATAGAGCAACTCCGGTATGTCTGGATCGGACGGCACTTCGGCTTGGGCACTGGCAGTCACTGGGGTACCGCGATTCCGGCACTGAATGGAGAGACCCAAATCTCTCCCCTGTGGTTCCGGCGAACCCACGATTTCTAAAATATTTCGAGTTTATCATTTCGAATTCTGAGCTTGATACCCGCGTATCGCAGACCGGCTGCCCATCCACCTCGATGCCGATGCCGATGGGTACATAGCTATCATGTGAATTTGATCGCCGCGCTTTTGCACGATTCAACGGAGCGGGAGAGGACTCGTGAAGTGCGGATCAACTGGCTTGAGCCGTTGGCGGCTGGAAATTCTTCGTTTAAAGGCTCGACGGATCAGTGTTTCTCGCCTTGGTGATGTTTTCCAGTTTGGATCAGAGCCATCCACAAGCACCTATTTGTGTAAGCTGTTTTCGGAGTTCTGGACGTCGGCAGGATAGCCATCGTGCCACCGATCAGGAGCATGGCGGCGATGGCCAGGCCGAACCAGAAACGCTCGGCGCGCGTTCTTGGCGCCTGAGCGGCGACCGCGGGTTGTCGGTGGTGGGCGGCCGAGATTCGGTTCGAGAGTCGGGCGGCGTGTGGCCGCCGATCATTCGCCGAGGCCGAGATCGATGAGCCGATCGGGATGGTCGTCGTATTGGGCTCGTGGTTTTCGGGGGGGGGGTTCATGGCGGTAAATTCGGCGTGGCCGCCGACGCTAAAGGGTTGGTTCGGTTTTGATTCTTCGTTCGACGCATCGCGCAGCACTTGGCGGGTGCGGCGGAGTAGCGTTTTTACGCCGTCTGGCTTCATGTCGAGTTGCGACGCAATCGCATCGCGGCCGGCATGATCGTGGTAATGCAAATCGATCGCCTGGCGTGAGCGGCCTTCGAGCTGCGCCAAGATTCGGCAATGCGTCGAGGTAGTTTTAAGACTGCCATCGGGACCGGCTGCGGCTGCCCATACAGTATCGGCCGCTTCCAGCTCAACCGTGCTGATCTCGCGGTTCTGCTTGCGGCGAACGCCAGCAGTTGGTTGCGGGCAACCACGCGCAAGTAACCGGCGGTCTGCCGCTCGTCGCGTTCGACGAACTGGCCCGGGCCAACGCCAGAAACGTTTCCTGGGTAAGATCGTCGGCTTCGGCGACGTCCGCGCCCAGAAACCGCACGTATCGCCAAACGCCGGCTGGTGCCGCTGCACGAGGCTGGCAAGATCGGTCGGATGTTCCGTTTGCGGCGGCTGCGTCGATGGCCGTCATGCTGGTAGAGTCTGCGCCGGGCGTGAAAAGGGTTCAGAAAAACCGGAAATTGGTCATTGGAACTTGGACATTGGTCATTTCATTGGACGAATTACCTTTTTTTTTTTTTTTTTTTTTTTTTTTTTTTTTTTTTTTTTTTTTTTTTTTTTTTTTTTTTTTTTTTTTTTTTTTTTTTTTTTTTTTTTTTTTTTTTTTTTTTTTTTTTTTTTTTTTTTTTTTTTTTTTTTTTTTTTTTTTTTTTTTTTTTTTTTTTTTTTTTTTTTTTTTTTTTTTTTTTTTTTTTTTTGCTTGCGACCAGGGTGGAAGCCTTGGACTTGTACGCATCGACGCGTCGGCGCCGCTCGCTGGTGAGCTATACAAAGTCGATTCGGACACCGGGGCCGTTCTTCAGGATATTGGACCGTTAAACGATTCAGGTAGCGTGAATTACGGAATGACCGGGCTGGCGTTCGCCCCTGTCTCCGGGTTGCTCTACGGTTCAACGTCTCATGGCAGCGCCGATCCGGCGACACACGATCTGCTGGTGACCATTGATCCCGCGACGGCGCTCATCACGGTGATGGGGCCCTACAGTCCCGGCGGGCGGTTCGATGGCTGACCTCTCCTTCGATCCGACAACCGATGTTTTATACGGCATCGGTACAGTCAGCGGAGCTCAATCTCTATTCGATCAACACCAGCACAGGTCTGGCGACGAAGGTCGGCGACTCAGGGTTTACTATTACCGAGGGCGGCGGCGTGGCGGTGAGTCCGGACGGAACCGTCTTCGCGACGCCGACCTTTCACCGCTTCGGGACCTACGACAAGATGACGGGAAAGTTTACGAATATCACCGACTAGGCCAAACCAGCGGGCGGAGGCTATGGCATTTTCGCGTTCAACGGCAGTGTTCTTTATGGACTCAACACTGGTACGCCGCCACATCTTGTAACAATCGATACAACGAGCGGTGCAGTCACAGATGTTGCATCCGTGGCAGTTAACGCGCTGGACGCCATCGCATTTCGTCCCCCGACGTTCCCGCCGGCCGGTGACTACGACCACAATAACGTTGTTGACGCTGGCGATTATGTACTCTGGCGCAAAGGCGACTTGGCGGCAGATGGTACGGGCCCCGGTGGCAGCCCGGACGGAGTCGTAAATGGCCTCGACTACACGTTCTGGCGTGCCCGGTTCGGCAACGGTCCTGGCGGCAGCGGCCTGACGTCGACGGCCATACCAGAACCTACGGTTTTGTCGATTCTCATTGCGTGCTTGCCATTCTGACCTTCCGTCGCCGAACGGCGAAGGAAAACAGAAGCCACCAGTGACAAGTGGTTACGCGCCGGCTTTAATTCGGTGCCCGGTTTGCCAATGAGTGCCGTCGCGAGTGATGCGGCGGTAGAGCGTGTCGCGTTCGACCGGCTCGCGGCCGGCTTCGGTGATCAGGCGGCGAATTGCGTCGACCGAGAGAATTTCGGGCGTCGTGGCGCCGGCGTCGTGGTAGATCAGTTCGTGGCGGACCGTGCCGTCGATGTCGTCGGCGCCGTAGGACAGGGCCACTTGGGCCGTGCCGATGCCGAGCATGATCCAGTAGGCCTTGATGTGCGGCATGTTGTCGAGCATCAGCCGGCTGACGGCCATCGTGCGCAGGTCCATCAGGCTGGACGGCTTCTTGATGTGCGACGAGGCCGGTGTTTTCGGGGTGGAACGCCAGCGGAATGAACGTCTGGAAGCCGCCCGTTTCGTCCTGCAGCTCGCGGAGGCGGATGAGGTGGTCGATGCGGTGGTAGGGCTGCTCGATGTGGCCGTAGAGCATCGTGCAGTTGGAGCGGAGGCCCAGCTCGTGGGCCGTGCGGTGGACTTCGAACCAGCGGCGGGCGTCGGCCTTGTGTTCGCAGATTTGGTTGCGGACCTCGGGATGGAAGATTTCGGCGCCGCCGCCGGGCAGGCTGCCGAGGCCGGCTTCGACCATGTCTTCGAGCACCTCGCGGACGGCTTTTTCGGCCAGCCGGCAGAACCAATCGATTTCGACGGGCGTCCAGGCCTTGAGGTGCAGCTCGGGATAGGCGTCGTGCAGCAGGCGGATGACGTTGACGTACCAGTCGTACTTCCGCTGGTGGTGCAGGCCGCCGACGATGTGCATCTCGGTGCAGCCGTTCTCGACCGCCTCGGCGCCGCGGGCGAGGATCTGCTCGTCGCTCATCACGTAGCCCTTCGGGTCGCGCAGGTCGGAGCGGAACGCGCAGAACACGCAGCGATAGACGCAGACGTTCGTGGGGTTGAGGTGCGTGTTGATGTTGTAGTAGGCGAAGTTGCCGTTCTTGCGCTCGCGGACGAGGTTGGCCAGCTCGCCGAGTTCGGGCAGCGGCACGTCGGGCCGCTCGAGCACGAGGCCGTCGTCGAGCGACAGCCGCTCGCCGGCTTCGACCTTTTCGCGGATGGGTTTCAGAGATGGGGACGACGTGCGGAGCATGAGGTCGATGTCAGATGGCACGGCGAATCTAGATCGAGGACAGAGCTGAACCATCGGCGACTGCGACATGCCGATTGCTTCCCAGTATCACCCACGATGCTATCCAGCAGGTCCAGACTGCCGACAGCAAACAGGCCAGGCTGATGACCGCATTGACGTTGAAAAACGCGGCATTCACGCGGGAAAGATCGTCGGGCCGCACGAGCAATGCTCGTAGATCAACAGCACGGCGACGGCCGACGATGCCGAGCCAGTAGACCCAGCCGAAAGCGGGATACACCAGCGGCAGGCAGGCAAGCAGCACGATTGTTGCCAAGTGGCAGGCGGCGGCCAGCCGCAATGCGCCGCGGGATGCCGAGCGCACGGGGACGCTGTGGAGACCGGCTGTGATGTCGACGTCGTAATCCTGGCAGGCGTAGATGATGTCGAAGCCGGCGACCCACGTGAGCACGGCGCCGCCGAGCACCAGCGGGCAGCAGATCGGCCGGATGGGCGAGCACGGCTTCGCCGCGAATCGCGATCCAGGCGCGACCGGCGAAAGCGCGAGCGCCGTGCCGAGCCAGAAATGGGCCAGGGCCGTGAACCGCTTGGCGAAGCTGTAGCCGGCCAAGAACGCGAGCACCGGAACCGACAAGATCAGCGGCAACCGGTTGGGCAGGAACAGCAGCGTGCTGGCGCACGAAGCCGATCGCACATAGCCGCGGCGAACGCCGTCACTGCGGCACGCTGAAGAATGCCGGCCGGCAAATGCCGGCCGGCCGTGCGCGGGTTCTGCGCGTCGAGCTGCCGGTCGGCCAGGCGATTGAATGCCATCGCCAAGCTGCGGGCGGTGACCATGCACAGCAGGATGCCGACGATCTGCCAGCGAATGAACTTCATGGGGACCATTGCGATCAGACCATGGTATGTGACATGGCGGATCGCCAGCATCGTGGCATCGATGTTTGTACTTGCATCGATGCCTGCACCGCCACGCCATCACGGCCGCCAACATCGCAAACGGCAACGCGAACAGCGTGTGGCTGAAGCGGATCAGTTCGAGCAAGTGGCGAATCGTTTTGAGCACGTCGAAGAGTCTCACGCAAAGGTGCAAAGACGCAGAGAAGGAAAACACGGAGGCGAATCTTCGAAATCGGACTAATCCATTTGCGATGATTAGCGTAGATTAGCTGTCTCTGTATGCTCTTCTCTGCGCTCTCGTGCGTTCGCGTGGTTAATCTTTCGCCCCAGCGCTTGGTGAGCGAGTGTTCGATGCCGAGTTGGTCGCAGATGCGGGCCACGACGAAATCGACCAGGTCGGTCGGTCGAGCGGACGCCGTGATACCAGCCGGGCGAGGCGGGCAGGACGACGCGCGCCGGCCTCGGTGACGCGGCGCATGTTGTCGATGTGGGCCAGCGACAGCGGCGTTTCGCGCGGCACGAGGATCAGCTTGCGGCGTTCTTTCAAATGCACTTCGGCGGCCCGCTGGATCAGATTGTTCGCCGCGCCCCGCTGGCGACCGCGCTGAGCGTCGTGCCGCTGCACGGGCAGATCACCATGCCGGCGGTGAGAAACGAGCCGCTGGCCATCGGGGCCATGAAATCCTGGTAGTGGTAGTAGTGCAGACTTGCCGGCGTGGCTGGGCGACTGGTCGCTGAGATTCGCAGGCCTGAAATCGGCGGCGTCGAAGTGGTCGAGGTCGATGTCGAGTTCAGCTCTTGTTGCGGATCACGTCGCGGCCGGAGGGGCTGATCGCCAGATGCACGTCGCGGCCGGCGGCGCGGAGCACTTCCAGCAGCCGCACGGCGTAGACTGCGCCGCTCGCGCCGGTGATGCCGACAATGATGGGATGCTTCATGGATGCATCGGGAGAATCAGACTCTGTAGCGGTGTGGTGCGTAGCGGACTCGAAGCAACCAGCCACTTGTCATCGAGCTACGCTATGCTTCGTCAGGCTAACAGCTGATCGGCTTTCTTCCCTACATAAAGTGTAGCCACGCCGAAAGTGAGCGGATAGCGGCGGACGTCCGCCGAGTCCGGCGGCGCGCATGCGCTCGGCCAGCGCTTCGCCTTGCGGAAACTCGCCGACGCTGGTCGGCAGATATTCGTAGGCGTCGGCCGGATTGCGCGCGAAGAGTCGGCCGATGCGCGGCAGCACATGGCGAAAGTACCAGCCATAGATCGCCTTGAACGGCTGCCAGCGCGGGCGTCGAGAATTCGAGCACGGCGACGTGGCCGCCCGGTGCGGCAGACGCGGGTCATTTCGGCCAGCCCGCGGTCGGTGTCGGCCACGTTGCGCAGGCCGAACGCGACGCAGACGATTTGGAACGCGTCGCTCGGCAACGGGCAGCGCTGGGCGTCGGCCTCGATGAACGTCGATCCGGTATCGGCGCCGGCCTGAGCGGCCTTTTGGCGGCCGATCGCCAGCATTTCGTGGCAGAAGTCGGCGCCGACGATCGGCGTTGTGCCGCCGGCCGCCCGGTCGTACGCCAGCGCCAGGTCGCCGGTGCCGGTGCACACGTCGAGAATCGGCCAGCGGCCCGATGGCGGCACGAGCCGCACCGTTCGCCACCGCCACTAGTGGTCGATGCCCAGCGACAGCAGGTGGTTCAAGAAATCGTACCGCCCGGCGATCTGGCCGAACATTTGGCGAACGCGATCGGATGACTTGTCAACAGGCATGGAGGAGATTCTAACCACGGATGAATGTGCATCGAAAGTAGCACGGAATGGCTAATCAGCCGAGCGATTTTCGAACCAGCAATGTCGAGCCGGCATATACGGCCAGCGATCGACTGCGTAACGTGTTCACAATTTGCGCGCAGCAATTGTCGACCGAGCGAGAGCTTGCCGGCAGCACGGTCATCGTGATCGACTTGTTGCGGGCGACGACCACGATTTGCCAGGCGCTGGCCTCGGGGGCGAGCGAGGTCGTGCCGTTTCTGGAGATGGACGAAGCGCTGGCGGCGGCGAGAAGGCGGCCGTCGAGCGACGTTGTGCTGGGGGGCGAGCGGGGCGGCGGACAGATTCGACGGGTTTCGACCTGGGCAATTCGCCGGCCGAGTACACGCCGCAAGCGGTGGCCGGCAAGCGCGTGTTTCTCACCACGACCAACGGCACGCGGGCGTGTCATGCACGGCTGGCGGAGCGTGTCGTGGTCGGCGCGATGGTGAACCTGTCGGCCGTGGTGGCGTCTGTTAAGGATGAGCCCCGGGTCGATATTCTGTGCGCCGGCACGGACGGCCGCGAGACGCGAAGAGGATATTCTGGCGGCGGGGGCATGGTGCATTCATTGTGTACTTCGATACAGCATCCTGTCTCAACAAATGAATGAGGCACGCAATGGCAGGCGCGGCTTGGCAGTTCGCTGAATAAGCAGGCGCAGTCTGGCAAGCCGACCGATTCGTGATGAGCTTGCCCTGGAACTTCGCGATACGCCCGGCGGGCGCAATCTGATCGAGATCGGACTTGAAACGATCTTGTCGGATTGCGCCCAAATCGATCGCTTCGACGTCGTGCCGGAACTCGACGTGCAGAATGGCGAATCACCACGAAGTAGCGGAAAACCCAGTGTGGTAGACGCTCGCCGACAAACGGCGGTAAAATAGCTGCTTAACTCAATGTAGACAAGAATCAAAGTGCAAGATTTCGACCACGGAGACACGGAGACACAGAGAAGCATCGATTCGTATTGTTCTCCGTGTTCTCTGTGTCTTCCGTGGTTAATTTGCCTTGTGAAGTAGCGAGTGATTCATCATGGACATGGACAAACTAGTCGCCCTGTGCCGGCGGCGGGGCTTTTTGTTTCAGTCGAGCGAGATCTACGGCGGGCTGAACGGCTTCTGGGACTATGGCCCGCTGGGCGTCGAGCTGAAGCGCAACATCAAAGAGGCCTGGTGGCGCGACATGGTCACCGGCCACGACGAGCTGGTGAAGCCGCCCGGCGCCCCGTCGACGTATGAAATGGTCGGCCTCGACTGCATCGATCATCATGCACCCGCAGGTCTGGAAGTGCTCGGGGCACTACGATCTGTTTCACGACATGATGGTCGATTGCAAGGAGTGCAAAGGGCGCTGTCGGGCCGACCATTTGCAATCGCGCTGAATGTCCGCAGAAGCCGAGCAAGCATCCGGGCGAATTTGAGAAGTGCCGGCTCACCGAGCCGCGCGAATTCAATCTGATGTTCAAGACGATCGTCGGCGCGATGGGCGGCGAAGAGGACGCGGCCTTTCTGCGGCCCGAAACGGCCCAGGGCATCTTCGTCAACTTCAAGAACGTGCTCGACAGCACGCGGGTGAAGATTCCGTTCGGCATCGCGCAGATCGGGCAAGAGCTTTCGCAACGAGATCACGCCGCGGAACTTCACGTTCCGCTCGCGCGAGTTCGAGCAGATGGAGATCGAGTTCTTCTGCCATCCCGACGACGTCGCGGAAGTGGTACGAATACTGGCGCGACCGGCGGATGACGTGGTACACGAGCTTGGGCTTGGCCGGCGAGCGGCTGCGGCTGCGCGAGCACGACAACGACGAGCTGAGCCACTACTCGGTGCGGCACGGCCGACATCGAATACGCGTTTCCGTTCCTGGCGGCCGGGCGAGTTCGGCGAGCTGGAGGGGATCGCCCATCGCGGCGACTTCGACCTGCGCAGCCACATGGAAGGCAAGCTCGTCAAGAATGCGGCGGGATGCCTGGAAGTCGAGCTCGATGCCGACGGCAAGCCGAAGCACAAGGGCAGCGGCAAGGACCTGACGTATCGCGACGACCTATCGAGCGAGCGGTTCATGCCGCACGTGATCGAGCCGTCGGCCGGCGCCGATCGGGCGACGCTGGCCTTCCTGTGCGAGGCCTATCACGAGGACCAGGCGCCCGACGAAAAGGGCGACATGCAGACCCGCACGGTGATGAAGTTCCACCCGCGAATTGCGCCGATCAAGGCGGCCGTGTTTCCGCTGGTGAAGAAGGACGGCATGCCGGAAGCGGCCAAAGAGATCTACCGGCGCTCAAGCAGCGGTTCGTCGTGTTCTACGACGAGAAGGGGGCGGTCGGCCGCCGCTACCGCCGCCAGGACGAGGCCGGCACGCCGTTCTGCATCACGGTCGACGGCCAGACGCTGCAGGACGGCACCGTCACGATCCGCGACCGCGACACGCTCGAGCAGTGGCGCGTGAAGAGTGCGGACGTGGTCGAAGAGATCGCCAAGCGGGTGGAAGGATGACCCGTAATGGTGGCGTCGCAGCTAGCGGTTCTTAGGCAATTACCAACGTGCTGCCCACGCGCGTGGCCAGCTGATCGACCTGGCCTTTGAGATTCGCGAGCAGCATGTGCGGGCTGGCGCCGCGGACCAGGTCGGCGTAGAAGGCCGGGGCGCCGCCGGAGCGCGTGGTGGCCAGTGTTTCGGCCGAGTGCTGAAACTGGCCGAGCCGCGCGTGGACGTCTTGCAGTTTCGCGGTCGCGTAGCGGCTGTGCGCCACAGGCGCGAGATGACGAGCACCAGGCCGAGGATCAACGTGCCCTGGCCGCCGAGGGTGAGACCCAGTGCGAGATTCCAATATCGCATGGATTGTCGACAGCGACCAGCCGATGAGGCCGACACCGCCGGCCAATGCCAGTATGCCGACGATGACCAATAGCCACGCGACGATCTGGCTGCCTTCCGCGGCGGTATTGCAGAATCGTGTTGGCGGCGAGTGGCGATGTCATTGCGGCCAGCCTGGCACTGTCGCGTGATCGAGTTGGCCGAAGAGATCGTGCGGCGGGTCAAATCGCAGGCGATCCGACGCGAAACGGTTTGGGGAAGTCGCCATGGTTGGGTTCGGCCGCCGCAATTCGCGGACGGCCGTGCGCACGCGTTGGCCTGCGGCCCAGTCATCGGTGCGAAAGGGCGTCCTGCCGGCTGCCGCGGTCGCGGCGAGCTGCGGCTCGTCCAGCGCGAGCCCTTCGTCGCAAATCCGCGTGGTGTGGGTCGGGTTTCGTCTCTGCATGGGCTGCTGGCAGCGCGAGCAAACGAATCGACCGCTGGTCGCGTGGGCGACGCCCGGGTTTCTTGTTGACAGGTGCTGCACCACATAGGTTGAGATTGGTGGGATCACTGCCAGCAGCTAGCTTGGCCGCAGCGCAGATATCCGCCAGTTGCGCTGCGCTTTTGATATCGGCGCGGAGCGCGCGAAACTGTAACGATTTGGCAAGATTTAGCGCTGCTGTCACGTGGCGGCGCCCCGGCGCGAGCTGGTCGCTTAAGCGACCAGTCCGAATCAAAGCAACATCGGTAGCACGCGGCTATTGTTACCGGATTCGTGCTCTTGCCCGGCGGATTGATCGGGACGGCTGGCTCGTACCACTCGCCGCGGAGCCAGGAGACGAGCAGCGAGAGTTCTTGCGGACTGAGCCGATTGGCGGTAGGGTCGTTGGGGTGCGCCGCGAACGCCGGCATGCGGTCGTTCTTGTCGCTATAGAATCGCTCGTCGGCCGGGTTGCTGATGAATGCGGTCAGCCATTCGCGCGAAGCGTAGCCGGTGAGGTCGGGCGCATTGCCCAGTTCGCCTTCGTTGTGGAACTTGTGGCAATCGATGCATGAGAAATCCTTAACGATTGCCTCGCGACCGGCGGCCAGACGCTTGTCCAAGTCGGCCACCATTCCGACGGGCTGTCCCGCTTCGGTTGCGAGCACGAGCGCGACATCGTCGATCTTTTGGCGAAACTTGGCAGCTCGTCGCCCTTTAATTCGCTGATTTGCTTGGCGATGTTGTCTTGTACCCATGCGACCATGTCACCATCTTTGAGGGCCGTGTTGCCGAAGTATTGCGGGCCGCCGATTTGCTTCGGGTCGAGAATGCCGCGGACCCAATCGCGGCTGCCGAAACCCCACAAGTTCGATGCGCTCGGCTTTTCGGCGATGATCATTTGCGATTCGTCGGCCGAGCTACTTTCCGCGGAGTGGCTGTGGCAGCGCGGCACAATGCTGGCGAAAGAGCTTCGGGCCCTGCGTTTTGGGATCGTTTTGAAGCATGGCGAGCGCCCCGGTCGGCGGGATGCCGTTGGGCGAACCGGCCAACTCGACGGCCCGCTCGGCCTCGACTTTCGCGCTGGCGACGGCGGCCAGATATTGCTGCGATTCGGGGTCTTGCCGTAGTGATCGTCGTCCATGCCAACGACGTCAGCACGCCGGCGCCGATCAGCAGTGCGAACGTCCAGACCACGTTGAACCGGTGGCCCAATTCCCAGCGGCCGACGATCGGCATCAGAGACAACGACAACATCACCATGCCCGGCACAACCACCGCACCGACCACCGGCGGAAACACTTCCAGATACTTCAACGTTTGAAACAAAAACAAGAAGTAAACTTCCGGCCGGGCGGCCGCGTAACTTTCCGCCGGATTGGCCGGTGCGCCCAGCTCGGCGCCGAGATGATTTGCGAGCGGCTCCCCGGCTCCATGCGCGGATAGTTCCACAACACCAGCACCAGCACCACGATCGCCACGGCCAGGCAAGCGACCGCATCGCGCAATAACTGCTCGGGCCAAAACGTAGTGTCGGGTGCGCGGTTCGGGTCGCGGACGTTCAGGCCGTGGCGGCGGAACAAGAGCACGTGCAGGACCAAAAAAATCGTCAGCAGCCCCGGCAGCACGCCGGCGTGAAGGGCGAAGAATCGCGTCAGTGTCTGATGGCCGTATTCGCTGCCGCCGATCACCAGTCGCTGCAATGGCTTGCCGATCACCGGCACGAGGGCCATCATGTTGGTCGCCACCTTCGTCGCCCAATATCCTTTCTCGTCCCACGGCAGCAGATAGCCCGTGAGCGCAGCGCCAGCACGAATTGCATCAAGATAAGGCCGACCCAGAAATTGATTTCGCGCGGCGCCGGTACGCGCCGTCGACCACCACTTGCACAAAGTGAACCGCCAGCAAAAGCACCATGAGATGGGCAGTGGAGTGGTGCACGCCTCTCAGCAGCCAGCCCGCCGTCATCTGGTGCTGAATGTAGTAAACGCTCTCCCAGGCGGTCTGCGCGCTAGGGCTGTAGGCCGTCCACAGCACGAGGCCGGTCACGACCTGCACGAAGAAGCAAAAGCTGAGCGTGCTGCCCCAGACGTAGCGCCAGCGCGCACCGCCGGGAATGTGCTCGTACAGCGCGGCGTGAACCAGCGTGCGGAAACCGGTGCGGTGGTCCAGCCAATCGAGGAAGCGGCTCATCCGATCGGCTTCCTTTCCGCGATGCCCGCCCGAAAGCGCTCGAAGTCCACCCAAATTTCCTTGGTGCCAGCGTCGTTCGCGATCTTCACTGGCAACGGATCGAGTCCGCGGCGGCTAGGGCCCGACAGCCTTTGGCCGTCCTTGCTGAACCAGCTCGCATGGCAAGGGCACTTGAATTCGCTCTTGGCCGCGTCGTATTCCACCGCACACCCCAGATGGGGGCAAGTGGCGGAGAACGCCGTGACCTGATTGGCACCCTTGCTGGAACGGGTTAAAAACACGGCCCCGATTCGCTGCGCGGCAGCATGTGTCCAGGCATCGGAAACATCGGCCGTAACGGCGAACTGGCGGGGCGTTCCATCGGCCGGCAGGGCGTCGAGCGGACAAATGCGGTCAAAACTCCCGCAAGCGAATCATCTCCGAGCGGCGCCGCGGCCGCGCCGCAGTGGATCGGTGATAACTCCCCAGCCGACCGCAAATGGGAATAATGTTGCGATGGCCCCGGCGACGATGGCGGCCGCGCGAACGAAGAACGAACGACGTGCCGCAGGTTCAGCATGAGTCGCAGAATGAACGTCGGTTTGCATGCCATCCATGGTAAGAAGTCCGGAGACCAGAGTCGAGAGTCAAGAGCCATTCGCCTGTCCGGCATTCGATTGTTGACACTACAAGCAGCTTCAAAACCTCGCGAGGAGAACCGGACGCTGCGCGTCTCAGCTAATTCAATCAGCCGCAGGGCACTAGCCGCCGGTTTTGAAATGGCTTCTGGACACTCGGCATTCACTGCATCGCTTCGCACACCGCAGCGAGCACAGCTGGTTCAGCGTCGCGGAGTGGCCCGGGAAAACGCACGCCGGAAGCCGCACGATGGCCGCCGCCGCCGAAGCGGGCCGCAATCTGGTTTACATCCAGCGTCGATCGGCTCCGCAAGCTAACTTTCGTTTCATTGGGCCCCAACTCGAGGAACAAGATCGCGACCTCAACTCCGGCAACACCCAGAAGCCGATTGATGACGTCTTCCGTATCCGTCGGCTCGGCGCCGACAGCCATGAGGTCCGCCTGCGTGATCGCGCTGGAGAGCAGCCGGCCGCCCAGCTCCGATTTCACGTTGCTCAGAATGCGCCCTTGCAACAGCAGCCGCGGCAATGAGTTTTGCTCGTAGAGGGCGGCAAAAATCAAATGCGGTTTCGCTCCGGCCGCCACGAGTCGCGTGGTGGCCGAAAGCGTCGCCTCGTTTACTGAAGGGAAGCGAAACCAGCCTGTGTCGGTGGCGATGGCAGCGAACAACGGCGCCGCGATTTGCGGCGTAAGCACTGCGCCCATCGCGTCGATCGCTTGCAGCACGAGCCTGCCGGTGGATTCCGACGAAGTTTCCTTAAACACCTCGGCGCTCATATCATCCTGACTGACATGATGGTCGATGACGACTTTGCGAACAGTCGTCCGGCGTACGACATCCGACATTGGCCCTAATTGGCTCCAGGCGCTCGTATCGAGCACTGCCAGGACATCGCACGTTAGATCAGCCCGTGTCACATCGCGGTCAAGAACGAGCACATCGTGGTTCGGGTCGATGAACGCGATATGCGGCGGCACCGGGTCGCCATTCACGATCCGAACTGTTTTGCCCAGCGACCGCAGTGCCAGCGCTAACCCTATTTCGCTGCCGATGGCGTCGCAATCCGGCCGCATATGGCTCGTGAGCACGAACGACCGCGATTCGTTTACCAGCTTCGTGAATGGTCGCCAGTCGATGGACATTGAAAAGAGGCGAAAGGTGAGAGGTCGGAGGGCCAGGTATCAGTGTGCGATTTGTTCCACTTGCTCGATATCGCGATTCAATTGTTCAACTAGCGCTGCCGGTGAATCAAACGGCCGAATGTCTCGCAACCGGGCCAGGAAGTCAACCTCCAACGGTTGGCCGTACAGTGGTTCTGTGAGTCCGATCAGATGAACTTCGGCACGAATCATCGTATCACCGAACGTGGGGCTTGGGCCCAGATTGATGGCGGCCGGGTAAGCCAGCGGGCCGGAGTCGGAGACTGCCCGGCTCACGGGCCAAGCTCTGCCGGCATAGACACCTTGGGCCGGCAGCAGCGTGTCGATTGCGCTGAGATTCGCCGTGGGGAAGCCGATTTTTGCGCCGCGGCCGGCCCCGTGGGTCACCATACCCCGAATCCGGTACGGCGCCGAAAGAAGCTTTGCGGCCTGTTGCACATTGCCATCGCGAATCAAATCGCGAACGCGTGAACTCGAGACGACCTCGCCATCGATTACGACCTGTGGAACGACGTCGAGCGAGATACCGGCGGCTGAGGTTAGCTCGGCAAGGCGGTCGATCGTGCCCTCTCGATTGTGTCCGAAATAAAAGTTCGGACCCTCGACCAGGGCGCGGGCGGCCAATGTGCCGCGCAGATATGCGCAAAGAACTCGGCAGCCGAGAGTTGCAGCAGCGCTTCATCGGTTGGATAGGCGACGATCCAATCGACGCCCTGCGCGGCCAACAACTCGGCTTTTCGCTCGGTCCACGTCAGCGGCGGCGGGCACTGCTCGGGACGCAGCAACTGCACCGGGTGCGGATCGAATGTGAATACAATGGCCGGCCCGCCAACCGCCTCGGCCCGCTCCAACAATCGTTGCACGATGGCCACATGTCCGCGATGCACGCCGTCGAAATTGCCAATCGAGACGGCGCCGCCGCGAGCTGCGGCGGGTAGCGATGCAAGAGTGCGGATGATTTGCATGAGAGCGGTGTGCGGGAAGCAGGGAGTAAGAAATCGGTTTCGCGTCAACTCCGCTTGCGGTTTAGCCGACTACAGCCCGAAACGCCTTTGGCAAATAGTGGATCAAATCGCTGGCGATCAGGGAGACTTGTCCAAGCTGTTCGGCGGCCAGATCGCCGGCCAAGCCGTGTACGTGTGCGCCAAGTCGGGCCGCGTCGAACGGCGCAAGGCCTTGGCAGAGCAGGGCGGTGACGATGCCCGTGAGCACGTCGCCCGTGCCGCCGGTGGCCATGCCGGCGTTGCCGGTGCTATTGATAAAGTACTGGTGGCCGTCGGTGATGACCGTGTTGTGGCCTTTGAGTACGACGATTGTTTGCCCGTTTGCATCACGCCGGGCCAACCGCGCCGCGGCCTCAATTCGATCCGAATGCGCCGGTTGCTCCCCCGTGAGGCGGGCGAACTCACCGGGGTGTGGCGTTAATACGCGAGGTCCGCCCGGATGCGCAAGCGCCTCCGGGCGTTGAGCAAGTGCGAATAATGCATCCGCGTCAACGACCATGGGCGTACTGAGTGCGCCAAATACCCCCTCGACAAACGCGGTTATCGTATCGGCCCTTCCAAGGCCGGGACCAAGAGCAACAGCGGTCGCTCCCTCGAGTGCCAGGCCGATTAGCTCGTCGGTTGCCGAGCGCATGAATTGTCCGTTCTCGTCCGTAAAGCCTTTCGTCATGTACGAAGGCTCGATCGATGCGACGACATCCTGAATGCTGTTTGGTATGGCGAGCGTCACGAGTCCGGCTCCGCTGCGGAGCGCGGCTCGCCCGGCCAGCGCGATGGCGCCGCTCATTCCGCGCGAGCCGCCGATCAATAGGGCCCTGCCGAAGTCGCCTTTGTGGCTGTCGGCGCGGCGGGGCGGAAGCAGCGGCAAGGGCGCGTGGGTGAGGTCTTCGAGCTTCATGAGGTCGGAAAGTCTTTCGATATAAACTGGCGGGGCCGCCGACGCTAATTATGTTGGATTCGATCGGATGGCAATCAAGCCGGCCAAAAAGCCGGCTTTGAAACCGGCGTCGATGTTGACGACGGCGACGTTATTCGCGCAACTGTTGAGCATGGAAAGGAGTGCCGAGACGCCGCCGAAATTCGCGCCGTAACCAACGCTCGTCGGCACCGCGATGACGGGGCACGCCACGTAGCCGCCGACGACGCTGGGAAGTGCTCCTTCCATGCCAGCCACGACGACGATCGCATCGGCGCATTCGAAATCGGCCAGCCGCGCCGGCAGTCGCTGCGGCCCGGCGACGCCGACGTCGTGAATCATCGTTACCTGAACGCCCATCCAATCGAGCGTTTCGCGGGCCTCCTCGGCAACGGGAAGATCGCCGGTACCGGCCGAGATCACCGTGACTTGCGGCCGCGCAGCTCCCCTCCCTTGTTGGGATGGGTTAGGGGATGGTTCAGAGCATTCACTCGCCAGCCGAAACGTCCGCGCGACCGCGTTGTATCGCCCCCGCGGAAACGCGGCCAACAAACCGGTTGCCTGCTGCTCGTCGATTCGTGTCGCCAGTACCGGTTCACCATGCCCAATGAGTGTGGTCACAATCTGGCAGAGTTGCTCGAGGGTTTTTCCCGGACCAAAAACAACTTCGGGAAATCCGCAGCGGCGGCGGCGATCTAGATCGACGGTCGTGGCCGCGGCGGGATCGGGGACGTCCCGGCTCGCTGATAAGTCTGCCGGCGAGTCGGTGCGTCCCCGCGCCCGGCCAATTTGCTGCTCGAAATCAGTCGGCGAAATCTCGCCGGCGATAAGGCGCCGAGCAAACGCGATCAACTCTGGCGGGTCCATGCCTTAAGTTTAGTCGGCCGCCAACCAGCGAGACAGATGCCAATTATCACCAGCCCCAGCGTAGAAGGTTCGGGGACGGCGGTTGCCGACGCGAGGTCGGCGCCGGCTCCGCTCGCGGTTTGACCGAAGTGCGATTGCCAGATCGTGTAATCGGCTTGGGTGACATCGCCGTCGCGGTTGCCGTCCCCTTGAGTGTAGGTGGCGCCGCCCATGAGCCCGGAATTCTTTCGCCATACGACGTAGTCGCGGGCATCCACCGTCCCATCGCCGTTGTAGTCGCCGGGCAGTACGACCAGAAAACTTATGGGAATGTTGATCGTACCGACCGGGATCGCTTGATTCGAGCTGGTGACGGTGATCGTGCCAGTGTTCAATCCGATCGACGAAGTGTCGAATCCCACGGAATGCAGGTTGCTTCCGCCGAGGGCAGAATCGTTTTGATTCAAAAACGACCCCGTCACGGAGCCCGCTGTCGTTAGCGAATAATGAAGCACGTCCGCGCCGTTGGAAAACATGACATCGGCCGAATTGCTCACAGTGACGCCGAGATTGAACGTCGACCCCAGGTCGATCGAAGAGGGGATCGTTCCAGCCATGGCTTGCATGACGGCGGGCACCTGATAATCGGCAACGACGGGCAAGTGATCGGTGACCGTGTGCAGCGCACTCAGCACTTGTGCTTTGGTGTAGGAAGTCACGCCGGTTAATGGAACCGTATTATTGGCCGAAGTGATGTCCGTGTTGTATGTCGAGCCGTTGTTGCCGAATGAGTGATAAGAGTTGTTGATATAGCTCAATCCGGCGCCATCGAGGAATTCGCTGGTCACGAGCTGAAAGTCGAAACGATCGTCCATGCCGCTGCCCACGCCGCAGTTGCCGGTCGAGTTCACGCAGGGCGACTGCGTGTGGATTGCCGCGAAGCTTGCGCTATTGTGCCAGGCGCCGACCTGATTGGCCGGGTCGTTAGCCTGGCCGGCGCCGCCCGCCACGAGCCTGCCCCAAGCGGGTTCTCGGGAATCGGAGTAGTAGAAGTTGTGGTCGCCGGCATAAATCGCGTGGGCGCCTTCACCGAGTGCGTCGGAATTCGTGCGAATTGCATCGGCTTCGTTATATCGCTTGTTGGCATTTGTTCCGGGCGGCGAACTATCGAGGCTTGCCTTGTAGTGACTGTTGTAAATGTAAAAATCGGCAGCGCTCGTATAGCCGACCGGCCTGAGCTGATAGCGCAGGGTCTGTCGATCCTGGCCGGTGGCGCCGAATGCCGTGTCGGCGATCAACTGGACCGTCTCGTTTCGATAGATCAGCGTTTGGGTGCCGGCGCCGTCGCTTATGCCGGTGCGATTACTCATGCTGTAAGTAACGCCCTGGCCCGAATAAGCCGCGTTCAGCAGCGAAAGGATCGACTGCGTAGTGGGCGAGGGATGATTGGCTCCCGCGCCCGTCCCAGGAAGATCTTGTTCTTGAAGCAGCAAGACATCGATCGGTTTGGCAATGCCATCGGTAAGATACGTGCCACCGACCTTGCCATTGTTCCCGGTCTCTTCGCCAATGGCCTTTAGGACCGTGTCGATACGATCGGTGCCGGAACCGATATAGGCCGCGGCCGCTGTGTTGTAGGTGACGATCCGCAACTGCGCCCGCGCGGATTGAGCCGCGGCCAGGCAGCAAAGAATACCCAGCGTAAGCGTTGTCGATCGCGCATTGCCGGAGCGCGCAGAGCAGGGTCCGGGGCAACTCGAAAATCTATTCCAAAGGCCACGCATCAATTCATTACTCGGTGTCGATCTGGGAGCAGATTTATTATCATAACACAGTCATACAGACTGGGTGCTTAAATCGCATTGCCGGCCCGCGTCTGTGCAGTGTCAAAGATGACGCGGTAACCCCCTCTATTGATGCGGAACTTGGGTGCTCATTTTCCTCATTTTGCGAAGATTTGGTGAAAATTTGCTTTTCAGGCCGCGGAATCATTGACCTGAACGCCACATTGGGTACGATCAAGAAAGCCCTTTCGTACCTTGTTTCAGGCGAATTAATTTTATTGATAGGCGATCCAATGATTAGAAAGATTTGCACGTTTCTCGCGGTAGGTATCCTGACGGCGTGGGCTCAAAACGCCTTTGCCCTCGACAATTTGTACGTGGTGCAATTTGGCGATGGATCGGCCGCCCTTACTAGCGACGCCACGAGCGTCTTCGTCCAGAAGTTTTCCACAGCGGGTGGGTCGCCGCTTTCGACCATTGCGATGCCAACGGCTGTTTCCGGGGCAAACCAGCCATTAACTGTCACCGGAACATCGGGGTCCGAAGGGCATATCGCTCTTTCGGTTAACCGATGGCAATTACTTAACGATGGGCTGGCTATGGCGCCACACCCGGCACGCCAACCCCAGGTGCGGAAATCCTGCCGTTATAAATCGCGTCATTGGCCGGATCACAGTCAGCGCCGGCTCAGTCGATACAACGACAGCATTGACCGACGCGTACGACTGGGCAGGAACGACTCCGACCAGTGGTGCTGGTTCAATCCGCAGCGCTGTCTCCACCGACGGCACCGAGCTCTGGATGGCTGGAACTCGGGGCTTTCATTCAGCCGAACGATAGCGGAAGTGACGGCGTACGCTATACGACGTTAGGAGGCACAACTTCGACGTCGATCGATGACTTTTCCTAATGGGCCATCGAATACTCGCATTGTCAATATCTCCGGCGGCCAACTGTACTGGCGTTCTCAGGATCGGGTGCGTTCATAGGGCGTCAACACGATTGGCACCGGCTTGCCGACAACTGGTCCGCAAACGGCCACGCTGTATGTCGATACCTCGGTAACTGGCTCCGGGAGTGCATCGCCATACGACTTTTGGTTCAAGGACGATAATACAGTCTATGTGGCGGATGATCGCACGATCGCGCTCGGCGGCGGCATTCAGAAATGGGAGTTCAACAGCGACACGAGCACGTGGGATCTGAGCTATACGCTCGACACGGGAAGCGGAGCCCGCGGTCTGACTGGTACGGTTGTGGGCTCCGATACGGTGCTCTACGCGACGACGTTTGGTAATTCTGCTAATAATCTCATCACGCTCACCGACACCGGTGCCGCTTCAGCCTTCACGATATTGGCGACCGCCCCGACGAACACGATTTACCGCGGCGTGGCATTTGTTCCGGGAGCCGCAGGCGGCCTGCCGGGCGACTTTAATAACGACGGCAAAGTGGACGCGGGCGACTACGTCACTTGGCGCAAGAACGACGGCACCAACAACGCGCTGCCCAACGACAACGGCCTGGGGACGCCCATCACCTCGGCGCACTACGATCTGTGGCGAGAGAATTTTGGCACCCCGCCCGGCGCCGGCAGCGGATCGGGCCTGGGTGAGGCCGCCGTGCCGGAACCAGCCAGCGCCGCGCTGCTCTTGATTGGCATCGTGACTTTGTGCTGGCGGCGCCGTAGCGCGTAAGTTCGGCCAATTTCAGCATTGCAATGCAAAGGCCCAAGGCTGTCGAAGATGCCTTGGGCCTTTTATATGGATGACCGGCGAAGTTCCTGCCGAGCCGCGGCGATGACGTGGCTGGCTGCTCCGCGAGCGCTTCAGCCTCTGGATTCTTCATTCGGCCACGATCGTCACCAGCTCCTCGCTCACCGCTTCGATTTCTTGGGCCGTCAATCGTGGCAGGGAGTCGGCGTAGCCAACTAACAGTGCCAGGTCGCCCAGCCGGTTGATTTGCCGCGCCGTGCCGTGGCCCAAGTAGTGCAATGCTTCAAGCGCGTCGGCCGAAAAAATCTCGCGTATGGCCCCGGCCGCGCGCAGCCGGTGCTGGATGTATTGGGCCGTTTCATCGACCGTGAACGACCGCACCAGTGCCTTAACGGCGATCCGCTCTTCCAAACTCGGCAGCCGTCCGACCGCCGAAACGAGGTTCATCTGCCCGATCAACAGCAGCGTCAACGCGGGTTGGCCGGCCACCTCGAAGTTGAGTAGCAATCGCAACGTTTCCAGTGCGCCGCAATCTTCGAGTAAGTGGGCCTCGTCGATCGCCACGACGGCGTGGCTGCCTTGTTCGGCGTTTTGCCGCAGGAAGCGCTCCAGCCGGCGAACGCTTTCTTCGGTCGTGTATCGCGGTGTATCGGCCGGCGGCGCCCCGAGCTGCTCCGCCAGATAGACCAGCAGATCGCGGCTAGACATTTGCGGAAACACGAGGTGAACCTGTGGCCGATACGCCGGGTCCAGTTCACCGCGAAATAGCTGCACGAGCGTGGTTTTGCCGACGCCGGCCGGGCCGGCCAGAAGTACGGCGCCGCGGCGGTTTTCCACGGCGTAGCGGAGTTTCAGCAGCGCGGCCTCGTGCGTTTCGCAGGGAAAAAAAGTGTCGCCGTTCGCACCGGGCTCGAACGGCTTCGTCGTCAATTGCCAGTAGTCGAGGTACATGATTAGGTTCGATCGTTGGGTGTTGCTGGTTCAGCCGTTGCACGATCACGTCGCTTGCGGCGTTGCAATGCGATTTTCAATCGTGCCCAAAATCGCGCAGCCGCTGGGCTCGAGATATTCGGCGACCGTTGCCAGATCGCGCGGATCGGCCGGCCCCGAACCCGTGACAGCGACCACCGAGTCGATGCCCATGTTTCGCACCAGCTCGAGCACGATCGGCTGCGAGGCAGGTTCGAAAAACGTGCCTAGATCAATGAGCACGATGTCGTAAGCGTGCCGCAGCACGCCGGCCGTAACGGCGGCCTGCAGGCCGGCGGCCAAGGGCTGTGGATCCTTGGGGGCCTTGGCGCTCAGGGCCAGCAGGTCGAGGTTGTCGCCGGTGGCACGAATGACGGCGTCGGCGAGCGGGGCGGCGTGCTTGAGCACTTCTTGCCAACCAACGGTGGGCGCCGCTTCGAGACAGGACGCAATTCGCGGGTGGCGCAGATTTCCATCGACCAGAATAACCCGGCGAACGCGGCGTGCAGCGCGGGCCGCAAGACATAGGGCGGTCGTCGTCGTGCCGACGCGCGGAAAAAGGCCTACGATTCCAATCAGCGAGTGGCCCGCACCCGCTTGCGCGCGAAATAAATCGACGACACGATCAAGCTGCAGGCCCGATTGAACGCTCAGAGAGCGGCAGATTTTGGGCCACTCAAACGAGGCCACCGTCGTGCCGGGTCGTAAGAGGTTGGCGTTATCGTTAGGGGCCGCGACTTCCGTTACTTGCGGCCGGCCGATGAACGACGACAACGGCCGCTTGGATGCGGCCGGCTGTGGATCGCGGCCTGAGCCCGCCGCAGCGCCGACTGCTGTGCCCGTTCGGACGGCGGCTTCGCGCGCGTTCGGCCGCGAATTGCCGGCGATCGGCGCCGATTGGGCCGTATCCTGCCGGTACGCCTTGATGAACGCTCGATTGGTTGTGGACATGGTGAGCCTAGCGCGAAGGAATCTCAATCAGAAAGCCCGGAACGCGGGCCACGGACGTATCGTCCGGTTTCTTGTTGTCTGCGGAGTTGTTGTCGCGTCGAGTGAATTCATCCGGGCCAGCCGGCTCGTCCTCGACCGCGCCGCCGACGCCGTCCGCGATCGGGCACGCGTCGGATGTTTGTACGCGCGGCAAGCGGCTGCCGGCGACTAAAAAGTGGGGCGGCCTGATTGCCGGATGATCGGCGACATGCGTTGGCGCCGTCGGTGGGCCGTAGCTCGCAAAACCGTCACCATCGTGGGCGCGACCGACGCGAGCACCGGATTGCGGCGGCGTTTGGATTGGTCCGACGGCAGACGTCGCGGGAATCGTATGATCGACTGCGTTTTTGGCGGGCGCAATGGCTGGTTGCTGCGCGGTTTGCGGGGACTCAACCGGCTGGGCTGCCGGCTGCGCGTGCCGGCCCATCATCTGAAACCAAATTCCAGCCGCCGTAAACAGCCCGACCATTGTCAGGAAGCGAACGGCCGGCGCGAGTGAATCGATGAGACTGGTGCTGGGAATCGAAAATGGATTCGAGCGCGGCAGAATTGGCGACTCGCGCCGCAAAAGTCTGCTTTGGCGATCCGCGGGATGCCGGCGTTCGAACACGTGGGGCTGTGTTGGTATTGCGGATTGATCCGCGGACGCCTGCAGTTGCGGTGGGTCGAATCGATATTCAATTGCACCGAGTTTGGGTTGCTTCGTTGATCCGCGGGCCATCGCGTTGGCCGATACGTTGGGCAACCGCGCAAGCACGGGCCAGCGCGGGCTATCGGCGAGCGGCCGATTTTTATCCGTTGTCGAACCGCGAGATACGTTGCTCATTGATGGCAATCCATTGCAAAGTCACGTAGGCGAGCTTCTCCGAAACTCGCGTTCGCCGAGCTCGACGCAGCCACAACGAACCAAACGCTACCACGCCACAGTCAGTATCGGGAGCCAATTGTGCGGGCCTTGAGGATTGGCGCAATCGCGGAAGAAATCGGGCAGCTAGCAGTGCTGCAAAGGAGCGACGCAGAGTGGTACTGGCAACGCAATGCCACGCCCTTCCCGAAAGCCGGGGCCGAGCCTCACGCTGCCAGGGCGAAGAATTGGACGAATGAACGCCGTTTAATTCCAGTCTGCTACGAGTGACACCACCTGCATCATCCTGGGCCTCGGGGGCGTGCACCCCCGCCGAATTACGAATGCTACGGCGCCCCGCGTGCTGGCGACTTTGGGCTCGCTCTTTCGCCAATCGCGGGCGAGCCAAATGATGGCGGTGCCATCGCGGCTGGAGGTGAGCACATTGCGACCGTCCGGCGAAAAGCTTACCGATGTCACTTCCTGCGAATGTCCGGGCAGCGAGAGGATTTCTTTGCCGGTGGCGGCATCCCACAATTTCGCGGTGTCGTCCTGGCTGCCAGTGAGCGCGCGGGTGCCGTCGGGCGAGAAGGCGACGGCGGTCACCGCCGCCGAGTGGCCTTCCAGCTTTATGAGTTCTTTCCCGGTGCGCGCGTCCCAAATTCTGGCCGTGGCGTCCTGGCTGCCCGTGATGATGCGCTCTCCGTCGGCGGAGTATTTGCCGCAAAGAACGGCCCGCTCATGCCCAGTGAGGGGAGGGAGCAGCAGCGTGCCCGTGGCCCGATCCCAGATTCGCGCCGTCTTGTCGCCGCTGGCCGTGAGCACGCGCTTGCCGTCCGGCGAGTACGTGGCGGAAAGCACGCGGGCCGTGTGACCGAGAAACGCGATGCCGGTCTGCTTGCCCGTTTCGACATTCCAAATTAGGGCTGTGTCGTCGTCGCTGGCCGTTAGCAACTCGCGGCCGTCCGGTGAGAACTCGACCGAGTTGATATAGCCGGTGTGGCCGCCATCCAGCTTGCGGATAGCGTGGCCGGTCGCGGCGTCCCAGATTTTAGCCGAATGGTCCCAGCTTCCGGTGGCGATCAACTTGCCATCGGGGGATATGGCCGCAGAAGCTACCGCTCCGTTCGGACTGTAGCGCACCATTGGCCGACGCGCGTGGATGTCCCACAATTGGGCGTCGTTTCCGCCGATGGTAAGCGCGTGTCGGCCATCCGGCGCGAACATCGCGGCCCACACCTCGCCGCCGAGCTGATTGAAATCGAGCAGCGTAGTGGCTGTAGCTTGAGTCTTGGTGTTCGCGACAGTTGGGGATTGCGGCGACGCAGTCGGCGTGACGATTGCGGACTGGACCGAAAGATCCCAAAGCGACACGAGCTTATCTTCCGAGGATGTGAGGATCGCGGTGCTGCCATCGGGCGAAAAGCCGACTGAATTGAACGGCTTGCCCGGTGACTTCAGGGAGGCGAGCTGGGTGGCGTCGGCCAGCCGCCAGAGCCGCGCGTAACCGTCGTCGCACGTGGTGAGCGCACGGGCGCCGTCCGCCGAGATATCGAGCGACGACACCCAATCGTTGTGTTTCAACACGAGCTGGCGTTGTTCCTGGCCGGTCGCAAGGTCCCACTGGCCGCAGGAGTGGTCGCCGCTGGAAGTGACGAGTCGCCGCCCGTCGGGCGTAAATCGCATCGCGGTGATCGAGCCGTTATGGCCGATTAACTCACGCTCGAACGTCCAAGCGCTGGTATCATCGGTAGGACGAGCTTCCTTTCGCCAGATCCGCACGCGGCCGCGGTCGTCGCCACTGGCAAGCAGTTGGCTATTGGGCGAAAACGCCAGTGCCGAAACTTCTGCGTCGTGGCCGCTCAACTTGCCCAGCGCATCGCCAGTGCGGGCGTTCCAAAGTTCTACATCCGTGCCCGGACTTCCGGTCGCAATCCAATTGCCGTCGCCAGAAGCAGCGAGCGCGCCAATCCGGCCGGTCGGTGTCAGGACGGCAGTTTGCGTTCCGGCCGCCATGTCCCAGATGCGAACGGAATTGTCGCCAGCCCCGGTGGCGAGGCGTTTTCCGTCGGGCAGGAACACGGCGCTGGACACTAGAAACTCGTGACCTTCTTTGAAACTCTGCAGAGGCTCCCCGCTACCGGCATCCCATAAACAGGCAGTGCGATCGCGACTGGCCGTGACGATATGTTGGCCGTCGCGCGAATAGCGGGCCGAAAGCACCGCGTCCTCATGCCCGGCAAATACGGTTGCGTGGAGCACGCGAGTCTCTTGGTAGCCGTGGATATTCCATACGCGGGCAGTTTCATCGTCGCTGCCGGAAAGCACCCATTGCCCGTCCGGCGAGAATGCGCACGAGCGGACACTACGGCCGTGGCCGCGCAGCGCTTTCAGCGATTTGCCGGAAGCGATGTCCCAAATGCGGACCGTGTTGTCCTCGCTACCGCTTAGCAGAAGCTGACCTTTGGGTGAGAAGGAGACCGATCGGACGGGCCCATCGTGACCAGCCAGGCGAACGTATTTGGACTTTGCCTCGGGCTGGTGGTCCAAACGCCGGCCGATATCGACTGGCTGCACTTCGTCCGGATTCCAGATCATCACGGACTTGTCGTATCCGCCGGTGGCGACTAATTTGCCGTCCGGCGAAAAGCAGGCGCTATCGACGGCGCCGGTATGGCCAGTGAAAGAGGTCAACTCCGTGTAAAGAGATTGGGGGCCGGGATTTGGGGGCTGCGGATTTGTCACGTCGGACGGCGCACTGGCGCTGGCGGACGGCGGGCCGATGCCCGCCTTCTGCCACACAATCGCTTTGCCGTCCTGCCCGGCGGTGACGATTCGGTTGGCGTCCGGCGAAAACTCGGCGGCCCAGACCCACCAACTGTGGCCTCTAAACTCCTGGAGCGTTGTGGCAGTGGCGATGTCCCAGAGGCGCGCCGTATTGTCGTACGATCCACTGAGAAGCTGCCGGCCATCCGGCGAAAAGCGCACCGTCAATACACTCTCTGTGTGGCCTTTCAATGGAGGGCCGATCGCGCGGCCCGTGGCCGAATCAATGATTTGAATTGCTTTGTCGCTGCCGCCGACGGCAATTTCCTTGCCATCCGGCGAATAATCGACCGAGAGTACGTACTGGCCATGCTTCCCCTGAACGCGAACCGCGCCAGTCGTCGCATCGCGCACCGTAACGTTGCCGCTCAAATCGCCCGTCACAAATGAGTGGCCGTCCGGCGAATACGCTACGGCATCGACCGGCCCGGCCGCTTTGTAATTAGCGGCCACCAATTGGCACAAGTGCGTCAGCCGGCCCCACTCCCAATTTCGCAGATCGGGTTTGCTCGCGTCGAGCAATTCGAGCGCGTAGTCGTAGGCGTTGTCGTTTATTTTCGCATTCGCCAGGCCGATTTGGGCGATGTAGGCCTCATACTCTTCGGCCTGTGTTGCCAGCTCGGCTTTCTGACGCTCCGTGACGGCGATTTGCTTTTGCTCCTCGGCCCGCTTTGTTTCGCTGACAGCGATCTTCGTTTGCTCCACAGCCCGCTGCCGCTGCTGGACGGCTATTCCGGTCTGCTCCTCGGCCCGCTGGCGCTGTTGCACGGCTTCCGATTTTTGCATCTCCGCGATTCCGCGCTGCTCCACGGCGATGGCCTTTTGTTTCTCGGCGATCGCCTTTTGTTTCTCGGCGATGCCCTTTTGTTTCTCGGCCTGAGCGCGTTGCTCGTCGGCTTCCAATTTCTTTGCTTCGGCGATCCCCCGCTGCTCGACTGCGATTCCCTTTTGTTTATTGACGACAACGAACGCGATCGAGACCGTCGTGACAACAATTGCCAGCAGCGCCGCCACGGCGAATTTCGCCAAACGCAACCGGCGTTGGCGCGCGTCGCGTTCGGCGCGGGCTGTATCGATTCGCGTCAGGAGAGCCTGGTGCTCGGGGTGGCTCGTATCCAACAGCGACGCCGCCAGGTCCAGGTCGCCCTTGCCTAGGGCGCACGTCGCATAATCGCGCTGCGTTTCGGTCAGGAGCAAGCGGGCCCGCTGGTTCTGGTCCCACAGAGTGAGCGACTCCTGAAAGCCATACAGCGCGCGGGCAAACAGTTTGTAATCGTTGCTGGAGCGGGCCCTCTGAAGATTCTGGTTTGCGTGCGCGGTGAGCACCAGGCTTTCCGAGTGCGACTGGTAGACGCGGATCGCTTCTTGGAATTCTTTGACGGTCTGATAGCGATCTTCCTGATGCGTGGCCATCGCCTTGAGGGCGATTACCTTCAGCTCGCCGTCGTAGCGGTTGGGGTCGATGCGGTTTTGCGAGGCGGCCATCAGACATTGCATCACATCGCGACCCGAGTGCGGCGGCTGGCCGCCGATGATCTCGTATAGGATCGCCCCCAACAAGTAGATATCGCTCGTCTTGTTGATTGACTCGACAGGCCCCTTGGCCATCTCCGGCGACATATAGGCTGGCGTGCCGCCCAGGCTATCGGCCTGAAACACCGCATCGACGTGGGCAAACTCGGGCGTGATGCGCGCCAATCCCCAGTCCATGACAAGCACTTCTCCGTAGTCGCCCAGCATAACGTTTTCGGGTTTTAAGTCGCGGTGTATCACTCCTCCGTTGTGCGCGAACGCGACCGCATCGGCTACGCGCATCAAAATACTAAGGTTTTCGTCGAGCGACTTGTGATTGATCACTTTATCCCACGGCGTGCCGCGAACCCGCTTCATCGAGTAAAACAGCGCCCCCTCGTCGTTCGACCCCAGGTCGTAAATCGGAACGATGTTGGGGTGATCCAGCTCGCCCGTGACCACCGCTTCGGAAATAAACTTGTCGCGCTGCTCCTCGCGAATCTTGGCCGAGGGCTTGAGCATTTTCACGGCCACCGTGCGGGCGATCGAAGATTGGTGGGCAGCGTAAACTACGCCCATGCCGCCCTCACCGATGATGTCTAACAGTTCATAGTCGGGCACATCGGCCAGTGTTTTCGGCGGCTCCGTGCCCGCTTTGCGCTTTTCGCGAACGTACCGCGACTTCACTGGAAGCGATGACCGGAAGCCGGTGACCGTTTCCCTTTGACGAATCGTCTGGCCTTGCTTGGCGCCCAGATCGAATGTGCCGCGCCATTGCGAGTCGAGGTGCCGGGCTTCGGCCGGCGACGCTCCCAGATCGATCGTTTTGTCGCTTTCCAGCGTGTGGGTGGAGCGACGCGTCCGTTTTTCTACAGGCACGTCCGGCGCGTCCGAGGACGGCGGCCCTTGAAACTCCATCGTCATGTCCGAGCGATCCGCGACGGTCGGCGATTTTCTTGCGGGCTCGTTGACCACCTCCGGCGGTGGAATTCCCTCCTTGTCGACAGCCCGTTCATAGTCATCGTCGAGCGGGTCGATTTCGCTGACTATCTCGAGGGGGGTGATATCGTCGTCGTCTACCGCCGGGTCGTCATCGTCGCTTCGGTCGGATTCGCCGAACACATCGGGCGGCGTGATATCGTCGCTATCCACTGCCGCGGCATTTTTTTTGTCGAGCTTGAATTCGCCGATTTCGATGGTCGGGCCGCCCTGGTCGGTGTCGGTCAGCTCGAGCAATTCGTCCGGATCGATCCGATCCGCGTCGTCGCCGGTTTTCACATCGTCGGTGGGATCGTGCAGCCGCCTATCGTCGATTGTGCGCTGCGACAGCTTCCTGAGTATTGCGCCGCAATGCGGGCACTCACCTTTCAAAATGGCGGCCTGATCCAGTTCGCGGTGGCAAGCGTGACAAGTTCGCATGGTCAGCCTGGCTGTGTATTGTTAGGCAAACGAGTGATGATCCGAGTTTCTATTTTACGTCGCATCATTGGTAATCGCGGGCAACGCTTTCCTGGCAATAGTGGGAATCCTTCCAAATCGACCGGCACGGCGGACCCGCTGCCAGGCACGATCGTCGGCACACTCAAAGGCGGCACCGACCCGCCGCGACCAACTCTCGCTACTCGCGACGAACGCCAGCTCCGTTAGCGGAACGGCCCATCGCAGTGAAGCATGGGTGCCGGGCCGTGGTGTATCGACCAACTCCTTGTCTGTTGCCTGATGGACGCTATCCACCGGCTGATTGCTGGCCGGCTGGCTGGGCTGGTTCGCAGCCCCGGTCGAATTCCCGGCTGGCAGCAGTTGCAATAGCGGGTTGTCTTGAAGCGGCACTGCCTGGGTTTGTGGCCCTCCGTTTTGCTGCGGCCCCTCGTCGGTTGGTGGTTTGTCGCGCGTGCCTTCGGAATCATCCGACGGATCAATCACGCGGCCTTGCCGCACATAGACATTCATGACCATTCGCCGCGGGCTCCCCCTGCGGACCCAAAAGATCTCGTAGTGATTATCCGGCAGCGTGGCGAACAAGCCGCGCAGATCGAGCAGCGCTTCGTCCTTGAGGCGGTAGGGCCCGATTTCTTTGCCGTCGGGCGTCACCACCACTAATTCCATGTAGCTGTCGGAGGCAGTCGTGATTTCGCCGCGAGCAATACGCGATTGGCTCGCTTGCAAACTCTGCGGCGCGGACGACTGCTGATCCAGCAGCGCTTCGGGCGGTTGTTGCGGGACGAACTCCAACCGCGGCACCTGGGGAGTGGTGTCGATCGCCACCATGGTGGTTTGAATGCCGGGGTTCGTGATCGTAGTGAAATCGCTGACGCTGCCGTTGTTGTCGTCCACGACCGTGACGGTGATTTGGATATTGGCGCTCGGATTCAGCGGGTCGGGCGGACCCAAATATTGATGCGAGATTCCGAACGAACCCGTCGTTGCAACGCCTACGCCGCCGGACGTTCTCAGCAATGTGCCAACTGACGTCTGGCCGTTAACCAGAGGGGAGCCGGGCGCTTTGAGCATGAGCGAGATCGTTTGGACGTTGCCATCACCCCAGTCGACCAGGAACGTAAACGGCTGAGCTACCACGCCGGGATCATTGATCGCCTGGCTGCTCACGAGGGTCAGCACAGGACTCGCGCCGCCGATGCCGGCGACGGTGAACGTTTGGGTGCCGCCCGGTCCGGTCTGTGTGATCGTGACATTGTGCGAGCTGCTATCCGTGTATGTATGGACGGCATCGACCGTGCCATCGCCCCAATCGATGACATGCGTGAATGTTTCGTGCAGGGTGTCGGTGATCGTCGGCGGGGCCGGCCCGTTCAGGTTCGCCACGTTGTCGAAACCCGGATCGTTGAACGCCACATTGATCGTCGTGATGCCTTGCGACGAGACATCGGTGCCCACAACGTTCGCTCCGCCCGGCTGCGGCACGAACGATGGCGCAATGTTGTTCACCACCACAGTGAATGTTGTCTCGACGTAGTCGCCGATGCCGGTGTCGCTGCCGAATGGGGCGGCAGCACCCTGGCCGCCCTGGAGGACCGAGACAAACCTTGACGTATCAGCGAACGCCGCCATGTTGTCGTCTGCCAGGCGGATCGTGACCGTGTAGGTGCCGTCGTCGGCATACGTATGAGTATTGCTAAGCGTGTTGAACGCGCCGCTCGTCAGCACGGTCGGCCCGCCGTTGACGAGATTTGCCACATCCGCCGCGGTCATTTCGCCGATGGTTTCCCGGTTATCGCCCCAATTGATGTAGTAGCGGAATATCTCGTTGCGCGGAAAACTTGTGCCGGATGGATTCGCCGGGTTCGGATCGAGCGAAAAACCTGGATCGGTGAAACTAGCCGCGAAGCTCACCGTGCCCGATTCATTGATGCTGATTGTCGTCGCAGGGGTAACAGGAGTTGTCGTTTGCGTAGCAGCACCGGTTTGCTGTTGGGACGTGATATTGTTTACCACCAACGTCGGTGTTACGTTTTTCACGACAATCTGGAACGTCCGGTCGATGTAGTCGACGCCAGCAATGCCGACGCCGGTCTGGAAAAAGGTTGGGTCGCTGTACGCCCGCATGTTGTCATCCGCCATGCGAACCGTTACGGTGTACGTGCCATCGTCTGCATAGTAGTGCGGGTCGTGCATGAAATCGGCGGTCGTGAGACTGGCCGTCATGAGGTCCGGGTTCAGCGCCCAGAAATGCGATTAACGATGTTTACCGGCAGCGTTACTTCCGTTGGACTGTTGTCGCCCCAGTTGATGGAATAGGCGGCAAAATCCTCCGTCATTAAATTGCCCGGGATGGTCGCGGTCTGGTTTGCCGGGTTGTCGAAGCCCGGGTCTACGATATGTACGCCCAGACCGGCAAGCGTGACGGCACTTCCCTCGTCGACCATCAGGTTCGTCGTGCCGGCGAGGTCAGGAAGCACATTTTCGACGTGTACCAACGTCGTTAGCTGAACGTAGTTGTCATTACCCGGCGCCACCGTGAAATTTGCCATCATATCATCGTCGGCCACATTCACGACGACGAGATAGTCTGCATTATCCGGATACAAGTGGCTCAACGTCAGTTGCCGAGTTGCGGCCGTCCACGAGTAGAGTGTAGTATCCGTGGCGCCGCTGGTGTCCGTTGCTCCCAAACCGCCAACGGTGGCCATGGAACCATCTAGCCAACGGACGTTGACGGTGAAAACGTCGAGCGTGCCCGGATCGCCGACGTTGAAGCTGATCGTGGCAACCTGCGCTTCGTCGATCGAATCGCCGGTGAGATTCAAAATGGTTGGTGCGAAATTGTGGACCGTGACGGTCGTCGTGCTGCTGCCCGACTGGCCATCATCGTCCGCGACACTCACCATGATCGTGCTCGTGTCGCTGATCGTGCCGTTGCCCGGCGCCAGGCCGTCGTCGAGGTATTGGTGCTGGACCGAATAGCCGACTTGGCCGGTCGATGCGTTGACGGAAGTAATGGTCAGCACGGCGCCGTCAGTCGTCGAGTTGAACATGTTGCCCACGCTGAGCGTAGCCATGCCGGCGGCATTCTCGATGGCGCTCACGGTGAACGTGGAATCGGCGGCGTTGTTGGGGTCGCCCCAGTTGACTGTGAGCGTGTGAATATCCAACAGGCCGATATCGGTGTAGCTGCCAGTGAGCGTAGCCGTGCCGTTCTCGTTGATGTCGGGCACCACGTCCAATGCAACGCTGGGCGTTACATTGTGGACCGTGACGGTCGTCGTGCTGCTCCCAGTCTGGCCATCATCGTCCGCGACACTCACCATGATCGTGCTCGTGTCGCTGCTCGTGCCGTTGCCCGGCGCCAGGCCGTCGTCGAGGTATTGATGCTGGACCGAATAGCCGACTTGGCCGGTCGATGCGTTGACGGAAGTAATGGTCAGCACGGCGCCGTCAGTCGACGAGTTGAACATGTCGCCCACGCTGAGCGTAGCCATGCCGGCGGCATTCTCGATGGCGCTCACGGTGAACGTGGAATCGGCGGCGTTGTTGGGGTCGCCCCAGTTGACCGTGAGCGTGTGAACATCCAACAGGCCGATATCGGTGTAGCTGCCGGTGAGCGTAGCCGTGCCGTTCTCGTTGATGTCGGGCACCACATTCAATGCAACGCTGGGCGTTACATTGTGGACCGTGACGGTCGTCGTGCTGCTCCCGTCTGGCCATCATCGTCCGCGACACTCACCATGATCGTGCTCGTGTCGCTGATCGTGCCGTTGCCCGGCGCCAGGCCGTCGTCGAGGTATTGATGCTGGACCGAATAGCCGACTTGGCCGGTCGATGCGTTGACGGAAGTAATGGTCAGCACGGCGCCGTCAGTCGACGAGTTGAACATGTCGCCGACGCCGAGCGTAGCCATGCCGGCCGCGTTCTGGATGGCTGCAATCGCGAACGTCGACGGCGAACTGTTGTTCGGATCGTCCCAGTGAACCGTCAGAGTTTGCGTGTCCTGGATTCCGGGGTCCGTGTAGGTTCCGGTTAGCGTGACGAAACCGTTCTCATTAAGGTCTGCCAAAGGATCCAAAACCACGACGGGCGTCACGTCCTTGACGGTTACTTCGAAGGACTCGGTGTCGGTACCGCCATCATCGTCCATCACCGAGACGGTGACGGTGTAGACTCCATTGTCGGCATACGTGTGCGTTCCGCCGAGCGCACCTGCGCCTATGCCTTGAAAGACCGTGGCGCTTTGTGTTGGGTTTCCATCGCCCCAGTTGACGGTGGCGGTATGCGTGTCGAGCAGGCCCGGATCGACGAACAGGCCGAGTGGCGGTGCGCCGCCCATCCCGCTCAAGTCGAGCAATTGGCCCTCGTTCACCATCTGATCCGTAGCGGTGACGAGCACCGGCGGCACGTTCTTAACCGTTACATCGAAAGTGGCCGTATCGCTGCCGCCATCGTCATCCATCACCGAGACGGTGACGGTGTAGACTCCGTTGTCGGCATACGTGTGCGTTCCGCCGAGCGCACCTGCGCCCATGCCTTGAAAGACCGTGGCGCTTTGTGTTGGGTTTCCATCGCCCCAGTTGACGGTGGCGGTATGCGCGTCGAGCAGGCCCGGATCGACGAACAGGCCGAGCGGCGGCGCGCCGTTGGTGCCGCTCAAGTCCAGCAATTGGCCTTCGTTCACCATCTGATCCGTAGCGGTGACGAGCACCGGCGGCACGTTCTTGACCAACACATCGAAGGTGTCCGTGTCGGTGCCGCCGTTGTTGTCCATCACGTTGACCGTGACAGTGTAGGTGCCGTCGTCGGCATAAACGTGTGTGCCACCAAGTGCCCCGGCCCCGGCCCCGGCAAAGATCGTGGCGTTTTCGGTCGGCGAACTGTCGCCCCAATTGACGGTCGCCGTGTGCGTATCCGCGAAGTCGGGATCGACGTACAGCCCCAGTGGCGGCGACCCGCCTGTTGCGCTGAGATCGAGCAACTGTCCTTCGTTAACTTCCTGATCTGCAGCCGCAACTAGCACCGGCGGCACATTCAATATTGCCCCTTGCGCGATGGCCGCACTATGGGCGGTATCGGTCGCATTATTGGACGACGGATTATTGACCGGCGGTGAATCGGTAGCGGTGGAAGTCGCAGCCGGCGCGTTTTGGCCGATGGTGGTTGTGACCGCGCTGACGGCCAGGCTTTGAATGGCTGCATCAAGCACGCGACGGCGTTCGAGCTGCCGAACGCGCAGCGGCGCCGATTTCGGACGACGTTGGCGACGCCGCCCGATGCGCGACCCGGTAAACCACGACAGTCGCATGTTGGCGAACCCTAAAAGAAAGTCAGATGGCTTGGTTGCCGAAGCCAGGTTCCGAGTGGCTAGCGAAAGTGCCTGCGGCCCAAAATAGCAGCACACCTATTATCACGACCCAACGGGCGATGTGTCAAACATTCTGTTCGGCCGTATCTCTAGAATAGACGGAAACTTGCGGCGATTCCGAACCCCCGCCAGCACGTCTCAGTCGCGGCCGGCAAATAGTCTTCAGCAAACTCGGAAAAAGTGAAATCGGCCGCCGGGCTAAATCTGTGGCCAATAACGGTCGAAAACAGGGATCGCCGGATACCCTTTTCCGCATCTCGTCCGATAGCTGTGCATCTACATGCGTGAACACAATTCCTATCCGCCGTCCGACTCTTTCGCGTTCGCGGTCAGCAGGCTCGACGCGGTTTCAAAGCCCTTTCTTTTTGGGAGAGCGGGGGCATTGAAATTACTTCTCGCCTTGCTGCCGGCCGCACTATTGATCGGGCTCATTGCGCCAAAACAATCGCCGGCTGAATCGACGGGGTCGAAATCGGCCGTAGGGCCCGCCCTGGGTCAGGTACGCGATCCGTTTGAAGCAGCGGCGGACTATTCGGAACCGTTCTTCAACGTCAAGAGTGCCATCCCTGTGGACGCATCTGCGTACCCCCCGCGGCGGCAATCGCCACATGATTTGCAACCTGCGATTTATCAAACCAACAAGCAAACGCCTTTCGGCGACGATCCGGCGAACGCCCCCGGCGTGTCCACCAGCCCGGCGGCTCCGGCGAAGGATCCTTGTGCCGCGACCGTGGCCAAGCCGCTGAACGCGCTGGGAATCAATATCGCGCAGCCGGCAGGTCAGTTGCCGACTGATTTGGCGGGGCCCTGCTGGGAGCAGATCAATCAATCGAGCGGAGGTGCGGCCGCCCGATGCTGGCCAATGTTCTGTTACCAATGGGACGCCACCTGCTTCTGCCACCAGCCTTTGTACTTCGAAGAAATTAACCTGGAGCGCTACGGCTACCAATGCGGCGACAAATGTTGCCTCGGCTACGAATGCTGTTTGCAACCCGCCGCATCCGCCGCCCACTTCTTCGGCACGATCCCCGTGCTGCCATATTGCATGACCGTCGAATGCCCCGGCGATTGCATCTACACGCTTGGCCACTATCGGCCGGGTAGTTGCCCGCCATGGCGTTGGCACTGGCCACCCTGCGATATCGTGGCGGCAGATGCCGAAGCCGGTGTGCTGACCGGGCTGATCTTCGCGATTCCGTAGCAGGCGGTCAGCCTTTGCTTGATAGTCTTCTTGCCACAGCCGGTAGTTGTAGGCTCACATCGGCAGCCGAAACGTTTGGGCCAGATATCGCAGGATTCGCTGCCCTAGTGTGATTCGTTCGGCGGTGATCTTGGCCTGGCCGCGGCCACCAATCACGAGCGGATGGCCGGGGGCACGGAAGCTGACCCGGACCTCGTAGCGCACCTCGTCTCGTCCCGGCGCAACGAGGCCGGTCAAGAGTGGCGATAGATCGGCTCGGCCAACTTTCGATTGATCTGCATCGTCTAATTCATGCCTAGAGACCTCGACGACTTCGCCGTCGAGCACCTGGCCCGGCAACTCGTCGATCTGCAAGCGAGCTTTTTGGCCTGGCTGCAGCCGCTTAATGTCGGTGTCGTCCACGAGTAGGACGGCCGTGAGTTTATTTGGATCGCCAATCAAACAAATAAGCGTGCCGGCCTTGACGTTTGCGCCAATCGTATTCGGATCGAGCAGCGACCCCGACCAGCCTGCCAACCGGCCATCCGCCGAGTGATCCTCTTTGGAGCGCGGCGCCGGAATCACGACGCCATTCATCGGTGCCGTGAGGGTTAGCCGTTTTGCTTCGCCTCGGCGTTCTTCTAACCGGCGCTGGCTATCGTCCAGCGCGGTTTGTGACGTGGGCAACTGATCGTTTGCTTGCTGATCGAGTAGCCGGAGCCGCTCCAGGTGCTCCACGTGCAGTCGCCGCAAATTCAGTTCGCCTTCCAGGTGGGCGATCTCCAACTCGGCCTCGCTGTTCTTGAGCTGCGCGATTGTCTGACCGCGGGATAAGCGGCTGCCGGCAGGCGCCATGCTAATGAGCGTTCCGGCCTCTGGTGCATATACCCGCGCTGCGTTTTCTGGCATCAACAGAAGGGGCGCATGGACGTTGTAATTCACAGGAATGGCCAGCACGGCGACAACCGCCGCCAGGCCGAATGCCGTGAGAAGCGCGAGTCGGCCGGTGCGAAGTTCGGCGCGACGCAGGGGGTTGCGTGCCAATTGCACCACACCGGATATCGGGCTGACAAGCGCGCCGCCCAAAACGGTGCATCCGACCGCATACGCCAGATTCTGCAAATGGTAGGGGTACAGAGTCTTGGCGATTCCCCACACAATCGCCACGCAAACCGCCGTCAAATAAATTTTGGAAAGTACGGCGTAGGCCGCTAGCCACGGACGCTTGCTGGCAGGTATGAGCGGGTCATCGACGGCCGGCTGGCCCAACAGCCAGTCGGACCAAAAATGCCGGAGCGCTTCTCGCGATCGTTGCCACAAGTTTGGCGTTTCCACCAGGTCCGAAAGAATATAGTAGCCGTCGTAGCGCATGAGCGGGTTGCCGTTGATCACGAGCGTGTTGACTGTGCAAACGATCATGATGTTGAGTGCCACCAGTTGTACGACACCGGGTCGAGCGTACCACCAGACGATCGTAGCCGTCGCGGCGAGCACCAACTCGACGGTCATACCGGCGGCCGAGACAGCAATCCGCCGCCATTTGCTCGGCAATCGCCAGGCGTCGCTGACGTCGCAATACAGGCATGGCGAAAACACCAAGAGCATGAAGCCCATCTCGTGGACCTCGCCGCCGAAATGCTTGCAAACCATCGCGTGACCGAATTCGTGCAGCACTTTCACGCAGCCGATGGCCAGCAGCAGCCAAAACAGGTTTCGCGGATCGACAAGTGCACTTAACTCCGGCAAGCGGTTGCGAAATGCATCGAAGTGTCCCACCACCAGCATGAGCGCATACAGCACGAACGCCATTGCAGCGATGAACGTGCCTGGCGAAAAGAGCCAGCCGAATTCATCATGGATAGCGTTGAGCAACTGGTCCGGATCCACGCCGCGAAATCGGATGCCCAACAGTCCGGTCCAGGAGAATGCCCAGCGGCGAATCCGCTCGCGGTCCCGCCGCGCTAATAGCTCGTGCCCCTGGCCGGCGGCATCGCCGATCAGCAGTCCCGAGCCGTGCAGCCGGCTCACAAAATCCCAGATCACGTGCGGAGTGATAGTTTGTGGCGAATACTTCCGATTAAACAAACGCTGCAATTCGGCGATGGTTACCGGCTCGCGCATCCAATCCATCAGCGCGAACTCCTCGGCGGAAAACTGAAAATGCTCGAGCGTAAACGGGTCCTTGACGATCCACGTCGTCGTGCCGGACGACTCGACCGCCTGCGCCAACAGGTCGCCCCGCAGCCGTAATCCGACCGGTCGATTAATGGATGCCTGAGGTTGAGACACTTGGTAATTGTCCGTAATTGTTTGTTGTTCGTTGTCCGTTGAACCGGCGTGCCATGTTTGGAAACAACGGATGACTTGCTATTTACCAACAACCATCTGCGCCGGCTGCCCCGGACGCAGTCGCCCGTCGCGGTTGTCGATCTCCGCCCAAATGCGGACCTGGCCTGTGATCGGATCAACCTCCGGACTGACGAACACGATCTTTCCTGTGAAAGAGTTTCGCGGCCCGCCCGGCCCGACCATCAGCGAGATGGTCCGGCCGGCCACGTGGTCGGTCGCATCCTCGGCGCGGATGAATCCCTCGGCCTTGAGACGATCGACATTAACAATTCGCATCGCCTTCTGCCCCGGTTCGACCCATTCACCCTTACGCGCGTAAATTTGCACGATGACGCCATCGAACGGAGCGACGACTCGCCTTCGACTGATTTGGGCAAGTGCCGCGTTTAACTCGCTTTCTTGCTGCTTCATCTCTAGAACTGCAATAGCTTGCTCTTGCGTGGCTTGCTCGGCTTCGAGCCGGTTTTTCTGAACCGTAAGCTGCTCTACATCGAGTTGCGATTGCGATACGCTCTTGGCAAAGTGCTCGATCGATTCGGTGCTCCGCCGTAGTTCGGCTTCTGAAACTTCGCTCGCCTTTCGTGCATAGCGGATGCGGATGTCGTTCGAGGCTTTCGCCCGAGCGATTTCGTATTTCGACTTGGCAGCATCTGCCGCCAATCGAGCGACCTGGTCATCGATCTGCGCCAACAAGTCGCCTTGCTTCACGCGCTGGCCTTCGCGGACAGCCACGCTGGTAACCACGCCGGCTTCCTGAGCGGGTACTTCTGCCTCCTCGAGTAAGCGCAGCACAACAGATTGCACCTCAAGGGCCGACGTCGGCGATTGACCGGCCGCCGAAGCCGCCGCAACATCTTTTTGATCGGCGGCCAGCCCAATAGTCGTTCCCGCCAATGCAAATGCCGTGCAACAGCAAACGAGCGTGGAATAGCGGTTCAACATCGTTGCTCGCAGCGGGATGGCACGCCTTGAGGCTCGGCAACGGGCGTGGCATGTCTGGATTTGAAACCACGCCCTTCGAAGACCGGGACGAGACACCCAATCGCACAAGTAAGCGTAATGCATAATCCCGCTCCATAGTCAGCGTGATCGCGGACAACGGCTTTGATCTCAAAACCGCCACCACTCGACCGCCGCATCCCAGATATCGTGGAACCAAACGTAGCCAAGCGGCCGCCGGCCGCAGGCAATTTCTGCCCTCGCCGAAACGCCCGGTCGCAATTCGTCGCCCACAACCGCGACCAGCTCGGGCGTATCGAGCGCAACCTTGGTCAAAATTGTTGGCTTTGGCCGAGATGCTTTCTCCTGGGCAACATTGGCCGTTTGGCATACTTCCGCGATCTTGCCAACATGTTCGTTGCGCTCCTCGGAGCTTAGTCGAAATCGTACCGTCAAGTCGGGCTGAAGCTCGTGCTGCGCTGCCAGCACGTAACCAATGCGGTCGTCCGGCACATCGAGCTCGAGTTGCCAATCCGCCGAAAGATCGGCCACCGTCACCAACACGTCGCCCCGCTCGACCGGCCGCGCGAGAAGTTGGTGTCCCACATCCCAGGTGAGCACCCGACCGGTGATTGGACTGGTGACGACAAGCTTGTCGCGTTCATGCTGAAGTAATTCCAGTTCACGGCGTGAATTCGTGAGCTTCTGTTCGAACTCGCCCTCCTCGGCCGAAAGCCGATAGGAATCGATTGGCGTTGGGTCGCGAACAGCGCGAGTTGTCCTGGTTGCCCTTACGGCATCGAGTTGCCGCTGGGCCGTTTCCAACTCTCCGTCCACGCGCTTGAGTTCCAACTCGAGCGCCGGATCGCGCATCCGGACGAGCGGCTGGCCAGCCGCGACACTCGCCCCATGTTGAACCAGTACTTCATCAACGACGCCGCTGCGCGGCGCGAACACGTCGCGCCGCACCACAGGCTGCAGCGTACCCGGCGCGTCGATATTAAAATCGGCCGGCATTTTGACAAGTGCAATGACCGCGGCAGCAACCGCCGCCACAACCAACAACGTTCGCGGCAGGTGCGCGGCAATGGTCCGCGTCAAACTTCCCATCGGCCGCAGCAGCCAGCCGAGCGGCATGCGATCAACAGCCCGTGCGTTGTATAAAGCCGTTGCGCACACGTCCGCAACTTCCGCCAGCCAGTCTCGCCGCAGCTCACCTTCACGCGAATCAAATTGTTCGGCAATCAAGACAAAAGCTGGCCGACTCATATTGCGTCGGCTAAACAGCCCGCCCATTCCGGTCGGCCTTCGGTTGGATCGTTTTTTCGTCAACCTGGAGTCGTCTTCTGAAGGATCCGGTGGCCGGCGGATCGGTATCGCCGCCATGTGCCGCGCGTGAGATTCGGCTACATGTTGCTCCATCGCCTCGGCCACGGGCGGCAATGCATCGCATTGCCCATCGGCGTAGAACGCCGGTTCATCGGTTCGGCGGACCAATTCGGCCAGCTTTTGCAGACGCCGCGCAGCGCCGCTGCGGCGCTCGATACGGCTAACACCGCTGGCGGCCAACAGCCGGCTACGCCGCCCGCGGGCCATCAGCACACTGAGGCGATCGCAATCGACGACGCGCCGGCCCTCGTTGGCAACTTCGTACGCCGTGGCCGACAGCTTCAATCGGTTGTGAACGCGCCGCCCCAGGCTTAGCAAATCAGCGCGATGATGATCCTCCTGCAATAAACGTCGGCGCTCTTCAAACGCGTGATAATCGGCCCCGATGTCGCACACGCCCATTAAAAACTGTTCACATCCCCGGTAGATTGCTGGGCTGGCGTCGGCGCGCATCCATAGTTCAATAATCGCCAGCGCAACTTTCGCTGGCGACGTGGCGGCAGATGAACGTTCAGACCGACCCGGCGGCTGATGCACTTGATTGGAATTTGATTTCTCGGGATGCGACTCATCTGCCAGTATTTTCACCGGGCCGAGCACCAATACACGATCGGACAGATTCACCGCGTCCGCATCTGCGAACTTGGATTGGGGTCCGATGCAGACGACGTGCCCCTCCGCCGCGACTCGCTGGAGCAACGCCTGATGCGCCCGTTGCGCTTGCTCGTCGCGAGCCCCGTTTGCGCCGCCCGCGAGCCCCGTTTGCGCCGCGAGCTGCACGGTTCCGTTTGCCGCGCGGAGCCACACCGCTCCGCCCTCGGCGGAGAGCGCGCGTACACACTGGTCGAGAGCGGTGCGATAGAATTCGTGCGGCGCTGACCGGGGAGCGGGCCAACTGGCCCAGTCTGGCAAATACGTCTTCCAACTCTTGCCAGGCGTGAAGCTCCAATGGCGCGCCGCTCGTCGAAAGAGGAGCGGACATATCTTTTCAGTATAGCCAGCAAAGGGGGATCGCACTTGTTGCCATCATCGAATGCAGCCGCGCTCTGCCGGGACGGGATATTGTGTGCCGGCCCAACCCAGAAGCGGAAGTTGCTTCGCTCGCGCGGCCCTAATTCGCCCCTATTTTCGAGTAAGTGTGAAGATAGGCAATCTGCTAGTTGTGTATCAATCGTAGCGGAAAATCTGGTGACGCTGACTTTGCCTGCCGATAAATGGGCAAAGCGGTTCCGCGCGGATACTGCAGCCGGACCGTGCGCCGGCGGCGTACATCAGTGGAATTTGCCCAAACGTACACGGCATGAATCGCCTTCGCAAAGTTCTGGCACTTATATTGGCGGGCACCCTGGTGTTGCCTAGCGGTTGCTTTTTGCATAGCGAGCGATCATTCAAAGGCGCGGCGCCGCCGGGCGTATACGAGCAAGTGGCGTCCGAGATTGAGTACCCGGCCGAATCGGCGTGTACGCAGATGAATGCCGATGAGTCGCTGGCATCGCCTCGGCCGTGGACCATTCAAACCCAAGGCACGCCGCAATACCGGGACATATCGCTCGAGGAGGCGATTCAAATCACCTTGCAAAACTCGCGCGTCCTGCGCGACCTGGGCGGCGCGGTCGTTCGAGCGCCTGCGTCCACGCGCACCGCGTTCGATCCGGCCGCGACCGAAACCGATCCGCGGACGGGGATCGAGGCGGCGCTCAGCGCGTTCGACGCACAGTTTCTCATGAGCACGTTCTGGGAAAAAAATGACAGAGCGCTGAACAACCAATTCTTTGGCGGCGGCACGCGAATCCTGCTTCAGGACGATGCCGTATTTCAAGCCGCGATCACCAAGCGAGCCGCGACCGGCACGCAGTTCACGATCCGGCATAATGTGGATTACGACGCCAACAACGCGCCGGGCAATCTGTTTGCCAGCGCGTGGAATACGAATGTTGAGATGGAAATTCGCCATCCGCTGTTGCAAGGCGGCGGTGTGGAATTCAACCGAATTGCCGGGCCCCTTTCGACCCCCGGCGTATACAACGGCGTGCTGATAGCGCGGCTCAATTCCGATGTCGCGTTATCCGACTTCGAGCTCGCCGTTCGCGACCTGGTGAGCAATGTCGAGAATGCGTATTGGGATCTGTACTACGGATATCGCGTGCTCGATGCCAAGGTGAAGGCGCGTGACGCGGGGCTCGACACCTGGCGAAAGATCTATGCGCTGTACGAGGTAAATCGGCGCGGCGGCGAAGCAGAGAAGGAAGCCCAGGCCCGATCGCAATACTTTGCCTTTCAGCAGGACGTTCAGAACGCCCTCAGCGGCGAACCAATCGATGCGACGCACAACTGGAACGGCCTGCCCAGCGGGGCATTCCGCGGCACCGGCGGCGTGTTGATGGCCGAACGGCGGTTGCGGCTGTTGATGGGCCTGCCGCCAAGCGATTGCAAGCTGCTGCGGCCAATCGATGAGCCAGTCGCTGCGAAGATCGACTTCGACTGGTGCCAGACAACTGCCGAGGCCACGACCCGCCGAGCCGAGTTGCGCCGGCAGAAGTGGATCGTGCGACGGCGGGAACTGGAGCTTATCGCGAGCAAGAATCATTTGCTGCCGCGGCTCGATGCGGTTGGCCGGTATCGCTGGCGCGGCTTCGGCGACGATCTGTTCCCGGGACCGAATGATCCGCCGCTGCCGCGATTCGATAATGCCTATGGAGATTTAACAAGCGGCGACTTCCAAGAATGGCAGCTTGGCTTCGAGCTGAACGTGCCGATCGGCTTCCGCGAGGCACACGTCGCAGCGCGTAACGCCGAGCTGCAGCTTTCGCGCGAGCGGGCCATTCTGCGCGACCAGCAGCGAGAAATCGTCCACGAAGCGGCAAATGCCGTTGCAGAAGTCGATCGTGCTTACACCGTGCTCCAAACCAGTTATAACCGGTTGGCAGCGAACCGCGATCAGCTTGGCGCCGTTAAGGCCGCCTACGAAGCCGACAAGTCGCCTCTCGATTTATTTCTCGATGCCCAGCGGCGAGTGGCCGATGCCGAGACTGATTATTATCTGAACCGCGCCCGCTATACGCTGGCAACCAAGAACGTCCACTTCGTCAAGGGCACGTTGTTGGACTACGATGGCGTTCACCTGGCCGAAGGCCCGTGGCCCGACGAGGCATACGTGGACGCGGCCATGCGTGAAGCCTCGCGCAGTATGCCCGTGCCGCTCAATTACGCGTCGTCCCGCGCAGCAGTTGTTAGCCAGGGACCATTCGCACAACATGTGGATACAGCATCTCCACCTCCACCGTCGGGCGGGACCGATTCACCGACGCCGGCCATACAGACGCCGCCAGAAGAAGTCCTGCCGTTGCCAGTCCCCATTAATGGCGTCTTGCCGCTACCGGCGGCCGGCACAACCCCGGCTTCGAGGCTCGCGCAGCCGGAGGCCGTTCAAGCTGCGACGCCTGCCGCGATCAAGGGCAGCGTTCCCCAGGCAATTGGCGCCGGGCATGGCGATCCGCTGACGGTCCCCATCCCGAAAATATCTCTTCGCCCCGCGGCTTTGCGCGAGCCTACCACCGAGCCGGCGGCACCGCTGCGCTTGCCGCCAACCGGCCAGCCGTGACAGGGCTGTGCTCTTGCTCCATGAGAAGATCTACTCGCGCACCAAGCAGACTACGCTGGGCGTTCCACTCGTCGAGCGCCGCGGCGCATGATACGCTTGTACTAAGCTGTCTCTTCTTATCCGGCTGTTCGCTTGGCACGCCATGTTCTCCTCGCGACTTTTTTGGAAGCTCTTCGGCACCGTCGCGGCATTGAACCTGGTCGTCGCGGCGGTTGTGGGAGTTCTTGTCTCAGTATGGGAGAAGGGCGCGATTGTTGATTCGGGCGGCGTCGTGCGCTGGATTTGGCTGTCGGTTGCAATGGAAGGCGCGTGCGTGACGGGCCTTTCCTACTGGATTATCGGTCGCATCGTTCGTCCCGTCGCCGCGCTGAAAGACGCCGCGGAAGCGCTTGCCGCAGGCGACTATAGGCATCGCGTTTATGTACCCAATCGCGACGAGCTTGGTGCACTGGCGAATACACTCGATCGCATGAGCCAGGCGATGCACACGCGGACGACGCAGCTCAGCCAAACCGCAGCTCGGCAAGCGACGGTGTTGGGCGGGATGATTGAAGGTGTGGTGGCCGTCGATGCGCGGCAGCGAATTGTGCTGGCCAACGAGGCCGCTGGACGGCTGTTTGATTTCCGGCCGGCCTCCGCAGAGAGCCGGTCGCTGCTCGAAGTGATTCGCAATCATGCGCTCCACGAAGCCGTGACTAGCGCGCTTTCCACGAGCGAGCCACTGCGTATGGAAGTCAGGCGCGCCGGACCGCCCGTCCTGTGCGTCGATATTCACGTGCAACCACTGCCGGGCGAGCCGTGCCCCGGCGTCGTGTTGGTGATCCACGATACGACCGCTTTGCGGCGGCTCGAATCGATTCGCCGCGATTTTGTGGCAAACGCCTCGCACGAACTCAAAACGCCGCTTAGCTCGATCAAGGCGTATGCCGAAACGCTTCGCAATGGCGCGCTCCGCGACCCCGATGCGAGCCAGCGGTTTTTGGAGCGCATCGAAGAGCAAGCGGAGCGGCTTAATCGGCTGATTATGGATATGCTGATGCTGGCTCGAATTGAGTCGGATCATCCGGCGTTTGAAATCGTGTCGCTCGACGTGGCGGAAGTCGTGCAGCAGTGCCTCGAAGATCACCGCAGTGCGGCCGAAGCGAAGCGCCTCACAATACTCGCGAGATACGACGGGGAGCCGTCGCGGGCGACGTCGCCTTGCCGCGTGCGGGCGGATCGGGAAGGGCTGCGAGAGATTCTCGACAACCTACTCGATAACGCGATCAAGTACACGCCGGAGGGAGGAAACGTCTCGATCGTTTGGCGCTCGAACGGCACGATGGCTCAAATTGCCGTTCACGACTCCGGCATCGGCATCAAGCCGGAGGACGAGCAGCGGATTTTTGAACGGTTCTACCGCGTCGATAAAGCCCGTTCGCGCGAATTGGGCGGCACCGGCCTGGGCCTCTCGATTGTCAAGCACCTGGCCCAATCGATGAACGGCACGGTCGCTGTTGAAAGCGAAGTCGGCAAAGGCAGCACATTTACAGTTGGGCTGCCGACTGGCTGAGGCACGCGCGACATACCAGCAGTCCTGTCTGCAGATGACGCAGCGATCAGTAGATTCTCACGACACAGGAGACGAACGAGCGGTTTCTGGCAGACGCCACAGGGCGGCGTGCCAGGCAAAGTATGCGCCGAGACCCAGGCCGAATATGAGGTGGGCAACCAGCGTGACGACGACAAAGCGAGGCGTCAATTGAATGCCGAAAAACCGCGCGTAGGGCGATACCAATAAACAGAGCTCGATCCCCACCGCCATGAGCGTTGCCCAAACGATCGGTTTCCATGCTCGTCCGCGGGCTGCATCCATGGCTTCTCGCCCTTCCGCATAAATGGCGGCGAACATCACGCCGAATGTGGCGCCGTTCGAAAAGTGGTAGGCCCAACCGATGAGCTGTGCGGCCAGCGAATAGCTGGCTTGCTCCACCGGTTCTCCGAGGATCAATGCGCCGAAGCGCGGGAAAACTTTGAACAACGGCATCTGTGGTATGCCGAAGCGGCCAAGGCCCCAGGCGTCGGAAAATACAAACGGTAGGCGAAAGATGTCGTATGCAACGGCCCCGACTAGGCCCGCTAATGTACCAATTACCACTGCGCGCCAAAGCCGACCATCGCCGCGGGCATTGTCCAGTAGAGCGATGCCGTAGAGCAGCGCCGTTGCCGGGAGGAGAATGGCATAGAAAAACGTCCGCATATCCACCAGCCCGTACATTTCGGACAGCAGACACCAAATAGATGTCGCTGATAGGATGAATGCGAGCGATCTGCCCGCGGCGGTCCACTGCAGAATGGCGGGTAGGCGCGACTTGGCTGAAGCTGTGTTCATTACCCCATGATCATATCGCGCGCTCGAAAGGTTGATAACCGGCCATTTCCCCCAAACTTCATATGCTGCCCGCCCGTGCGTCAATCAAAGGCCCCTTACCGCGCTTTCTTAACGCAGTCTTCACGGACTGTGATTATGCTATCGCACGGTCCTATCACGTTCGATTCCGCTACGGGTGGGGAGGAAGCAGATGCCATTCCCAACGGGAAAATTTGGTTCGGCCTGTTGGCGGGACGATCGTTCTGAGCCAGCAGATAGGAATGTTAGCCGCAAAGGGATATGTCGCATCGTCGCGGTATTGCTCTGTCTTATCGTTTCCGTTGTCGCTGTTGGTTGCGGTCAATCGGCCACAACAGGGATTGGAAAGACTCGTCTACAGGGCGCGGGCGCGACGTTCCCGGCTCCGTTCTATAAGCGTCTGGTGGTCGTCTATCAGAAGATTCATCCGGAAGTGCTGATCGATTACCAGTCGATCGGCTCTGGCGGAGGGATCCGTGCGATCACCGACAAGACGGTGCACTTCTGCGGCTCCGATGCCCCGATGAGCAAGAAGGAGCTGCAGGCTGTCGGCGGTGAAAAAAACGTTGTCGAATTTCCTTCGTGCGCCGGCGGGGTGGTGCCCACTTACAACGTACCGGATATCAAAGCCCCGCTGAAGTTCACGGGCAAGTTGCTGGCCGAAATTTATATGGGCAAGGTGAGCCAGTGGAACGACCCGGCCATTGCCAAGATCAATTCCGAAGTTCGACTCCCGGACCTTGCCATCACTCCCGTTTGGCGGACGGATGGCTCGGGCACTACTTTCATTTTCACCAATTACCTTGCTACGCAATCTGAAGACTTCAAGACGACGATCGGCATGGGCAAGCAGGTGCAGTGGCCTTTTGGCCAGGGCGGCAAGGGAAATGAGGGCGTGACGGCGGTCGTACAGCAGACTGCCGGTGGGTTTGGTTACGTCGAGCAGAGCTACGCCGACAACAATCACTTGCTATATGGCACGGTGCAGAATAAAGAAGGGAAATTTGTAAAGGCGTCGCCAGAAAGCGTTTCGGCGGCTGGCGCGGGCGCCGTTTCTAGTTTGCGCGGTCACGTGCTGGCTGCCGATATCTGGAACCAGCCAGGAGAAGCGGCCTATCCGATTGCCTCCTTCACGTATCTGGTCGTCTACCAAGACTTAAAAAACTTGCCCGACAGAGCGGCCGCGCAGGAGCTTGTAAATTTCTTGTGGTGGACCACGCACGACGGTCAGCGGTATGCCGCAGAGCTTGGCTATGCACCACTGGCCGAAGAGGTGCGCGCCAAGGTCGAGCAGGCGTTGAAGAGTATTAGCTACCTGGGCGAGCCGCTGAATATAGTGGAGTAGCTGGGAGCTGCGGATCCCGGAAAACGCGTCGCCGGCCTCCGAGAGGCCACCTACACAGCAGTGAGGTAGATTGGGCGAAAACGAATGTCGCAAGTGAATCCATCACGAGTGGCGGGGATTGGAGCGCCGGTGCCGGGCGCTCCGACTCGATCCCTGATACGGCGCCGAGCGATCATCACGGGCGATCGCCTGATGGTCGGCTTGGCGCGACTCGGCGCGGTTGCGCTCATCTCGATGTTGGTACTTCTGCTGGCCGTTCTGATCTATGCCGCATTGCCCAGCGTTGAGACATTTGGCTGGCGTTTTCTGTTCACCAGCGATTGGCGGCCTAATGAACTGATCGTTCCGGCGCGATGCCGCCGGCCATGTGATCATGAAAGATGGCGAGACGGTGATGAAGACCATCCCGCCTGCGTTCGGCGCGCTGCCGGCGATCTATGGGACCGCGGTGAGCTCGATGCTTGCGATTTTGTTCGCAGTTCCGCTATCCTTCGGCGCGGCCTTATTCCTGGTGCGATTGAGCCCGCGCTGGTTGGCTGGCCCAGTTTCGTTCCTAATCGAGTTTCTGGCCGCGATTCCCTCGATTGCATACGGCATGTGGGGGTTGTTTGTGCTGGCGCCTTTTCTCCAGCATTATGTCGAACCGGCGATTCGCAGTGGCATCGGGTGGATTCCCGGCGTCGAAGCCTGGTTGTTTACAGAAACCGCGTTGCGGGGCGGTCAAACCCTTCTCCGTGCGCTGCCCCTCACCGGCCGCGATATGTTTTGTGGCGGGCTCGTGCTCGCGATTATGATTTTGCCGATCATCACCGCGATCAGCCGCGATGTGCTGCGCTCGGTCCCCCGCGCAGATCGAGGGGACGCTGGCCCTTGGTGCTACGTGGTGGCAAAGCTCGAAGGAAATGCTCCACTATGCGCGTGCCGCACTGTTTGGCGCGGTGATGCTTGGTCTCGCGAGGGCGGCTGGTGAAACGATGGCCATTACCATGGTCATTGGGAACAACAACCATATTAGCGCTTCGATCTTCGCACCCGCCCAGACCATGTCCAGCCTGCTCGCCAACGAATTTGCCGAAGCAAGCACCGAGCTGCATCGGGCAGCACTGATGGAGGTCGCCCTGATCCTGTTGTTGATGTCGTTGCTGTTTAACGTCACCGCACGTTGGCTGGTTGTGGGCGCTAGCGCTCGCACCGCTGCGGCGCATTGATCGAGTGGGTAGACGCGATGAACGCTACTTTGCCACAGGCTGCTCGACACGAACGATCGGCTTACCGCCGTTTCGTCGCAATTCACTCCGCATGCATGAAAGTATTGTGTGTGGTTTTCACCACGTGCATTTTGCTGATCTTGACCTTCATCACGTTCTATTTACTGGCCAATGGTATTCGTTATTTGAGCTGGGATATCTTTACCCAAGTGCCAATTCCGCCCGGTATGGAAGGCGCACCGGGCGGTTTGAAGAACGCGCTGGTGGGGACTGGCATTCTCATCGCCCTGGCGGGCGCGGTTGGTATTCCACTTGGCGTGCTGGCCGGAATTTACCTGTCCGAATATTCGGCCCGCTCGTGGCTCAGCGCCGGCACGTTTTATCGCCGATGTGCTGACGGGCGTTCCCTCGATTGTCGTGGGCATTCTCGGCTACGAATTGTTTGTCGTGCCAATGGGCCGTTTCAACGGGTATGCGGGCGCCGCCGCGCTGGGATTCATCATGATTCCCATCGTGGCGCGCACCACGGAGGAAATGTTGCGATTGGTGCCGAACAGTTATCGCAATGCCTCGATTGCCCTGGGTGCTACGAAAGCGCGAACCATCATGCACGTCGTTCTTCCCGCCGCCGGCGGGAGTGTTATCACGGGGATTATGTTGGCGATCGCGCGCGTGGCCGGTGAAACCGCCCCCCTATTATTTACCGCGCTTGGATCACGCTTGTTGACGCTGAACCCGGCACAGCCGTTCCCATCGCTTACGGTGCAAGTATTTGTCTACGCCACCGGGCCCTACCGGGAAGAGCAGAATCTGGCCTGGGCTGGTATGCTGATGCTTGTTGGAATCGTGTTCGTGCTGAATCTGGCGCTCCGATTCACCGTTCACCATTTGCAAGGCAACCGGTCCACCGGCGCATGAGCTAATCAGCGGTACAAGTCGAAGAGTACCCGTTTATGCAAGAAACCACTGTAAAACCAACACTTATGCGGCCATCCTCAATTTCTCGAGATCGACCCGCGCGCACGGCTGCCGAGTTGGCTCACCGCACGTCGAAGGTCTCGGTGGACCACCTCAATTTCTACTACGGTCACAAGCAAGCGCTGTCCGATGTGTCGCTGCTCATTCCGCAGCATTGCGTTACCGCGCTGATCGGCCCCTCCGGATGTGGAAAGAGCACATTCTTGCGATGCATCAATCGGATGAACGATTTGATCGACGGGACACGTGTGGAAGGCGCGGTTCTCCTCGATGGGGCCGACGTGTTGGGCACCAAGGTGGATGTTGTGGAACTTCGCAAGCGGGTCGGCATGGTGTTTCAGAAGTCGAATCCATTTCCGAAATCGGTTTTTGAGAATGTAGCGTATGGACCTCGGGTAGCAGGTATCCGCGGAAAACAAGTGCTGTACGAGATTGTGGAGAATTCGCTCACCCGCGCCGCACTTTGGGACGAGGTGAAAGACCGGTTGAGCGAATCGGCATTGCAGCTTTCCGGCGGACAGCAGCAGCGGCTTTGCATTGCGCGGGCGCTGGCAACCAATCCAGAGGTGCTGTTGATGGACGAGCCGGCATCCGCCCTGGACCCGGCTTCCACCGCACGCATCGAGGACCTTATATTCGAGCTGCGCGACCGTTATACCATAGTGATTGTGACGCACAATATGCAGCAGGCCGCGCGCGTGTCGGATCAAACCGCGTTCTTCTATCAAGGCGAATTGATTGAGGCCGGCTCGACGAACGAGTTGTTTACAAACCCGGCCCGCAAACAGACGGAAGACTACATTACGGGACGATTTGGATAGGAAATACAGACACAGGATCAAACGTAGCGGATACTGGGCTTCCCCGCTCCCTGCACCCCGCATCCGCCATCCTTAACTTTGTACGTACGAATATGTCGAAGCATTTAGAGCGTGACCTTGAGGCGTTAGAGCACGAAATCCTCGACCAGTCATCGCGAGTCGAAGAGATGATCGCCAAAGCCTGCCAGGCGCTGGTCGAGCGTCGGGCCGATATGGCGGAAGACGTCGCCGCCAGCGAAATTGAAATCAATGTGCGTGAGGTCAAGATCGAGGAGGAATGCCTGAAGATTCTCGCGCTTCACCAGCCGGTCGCCGTGGATTTGCGGCGCACCGCGACGGTCCTAAAAATCAACACCGAATTGGAGCGGATCGCCGATTTGGCCGTGAACATCGCCGAGCGGACGATTTCGCTCGTTGAGTACCCCGAGTTTGAACTTCCCTCCAAGCTCGAGCGGATGTTCCGCCGCGCCTCAGACATGGTTCACGAAGCGCTCGACGCGTTCGTGGACCAAAACGTGGAAGCTGCCCGCGATGTTTGCCGCCGCGACGATGAAGTGGACGATTACAACCGCCGCATCATCGACGATCTTTTGGATACGATGCGCTCGCGATCCGATCTGGTCGAGGCGGCTCTTCACTTCTTTTCCGTTTGCCGACACGTCGAACGTATCGGCGACTGTGCCACCAACATTGCCGAGGACGTGATTTATCTCGTAGAAGGCGAAATCGCTCGTCATCATTTCGATAATCTTAATCCAGTCATTTAATGACCTCGCGCCGAAGCCAGAGCACGCGGTGAAGAGAATGCAAATTGCAAATTACGAAATGGCAAATCCAAATTGGGGACGGCCGATTTCTGTTCTCAATCCTCCCTTTCAAGCTTCCCGTTGTGCACCGCATTCCCGAACTCTCCGCGATCCCTGCGCCATTGCGTAAGAATCATTGCTGTTTGAATTGCTTACGCACGATGCCTATGTCAACTTCGACCATCGCACCAAGAACGGAACCGTACCGGGTGCCAACCATGACCAAGGCTCAGATTCTCATTGTGGAAGACGACCGGTCGCTGTCCGAAGTGCTGGAATACAATTTGCGTCGGGACGGCTACCAAACCGCCGTGGCCAACGACGGACAGGACGGCCTCCGCCAGGCCCGGCTGCGATCGCCGGATTTGATCATTCTCGATCTCATGTTGCCGATGGTGGATGGGTTAGAAATCTGCCGTCGGTTGCGAGCCGACCCCGTCACGCGAAATATCCTGGTGCTGATGCTTACCGCGAAGACCGAGGAGAGCGATGAGGTGGTTGGCTTCTCGGTGGGCACCGACGATTACGTGGCTAAACCCTTCAGTGTGAAGGTGCTGCTGGAGCGAATCCGGGCGTTGTTGCGGCGTCGCGAGGGCGACATCGCAAATGGCGGTGTGCTGGTGAGCCAAGGTGTGATGGTCGATCGCGAGCGGCATCGCGTGACGGTGGAAGAAAGGCCGCTGGACTTAACTCCCAGTGAATTCGGGCTGCTCGAAGTGCTCGTGCGCCAGCCTGGCCGTGTCTTCTCGCGTTCTGAACTTATCGATTCCGCATTGGGCGGCGATTCGTTGGTTTTGGAGCGAACGATCGACGTTCATGTCCGGTCGCTTCGCAAGAAGCTCGGCCCGCATGCGGTGCTTGTGGAAACCGTCCGCGGTATCGGGTACCGGTTTCGAGATCCGGCGAACTTGAATTGAACCGCCATCGTAGGAACGGCTGGGTAGCAGCCGGCAAGAGCCGCGTAGTAATCCGCCGGTAAATCGCCGGCGAATTTTCTCGATACCCGGTCGTATGCGACGGGTTTAATCTGGCGGGGGACCGAATTCTGTAATGTTCAGTGGGGCAAAGGTTGGACAGAAAGGACCAAATATGATGCGTTTTTCTGGCAGATTTTGGGCGTTTGCCGCCACGGCGGTGATCTTCGCCGTGGTGTCGCAAGTGGCGCTTGCACAGAACGAAAGAGGTCGGCGTGGCCGCGGCGGCCGTGAGGGCGGCGCTGGCGGTCCCGGCGGCCCCGTTACGATGGCACGACTCGCCACCTTAGACCAGGTGCAAGACGCGTTAAAGCTTACGGATGAGCAGAAAGATAAGATCAAGCAGATCAATGACGATATGCGAAAGGAGATGCGCACGAGTGTCCAGCAGGGCGGCCGCCCAGATCGCGAAAAGATACGGAAGATGATGGAGAGTACGTCTGGCAAGATCAACGAAGTGCTCGATGAAGGTCAGCGGAAGCGGCTGATGGGAATTCTTATTCAGGTCAACGGCGCCGCTGCCGTAATGGACCCCGCGATTGCCAAGGAGCTCAATCTCACCGACGAACAAAGGACGAAGCTGCACGAGTCGATGCGAGGAATGCGCGAATCGCGCGGCGAGAACGGTTCGCCTGAGGAAATGCACGCCAAAATGGACAAGGCTGTTATGGCTGTGCTAACCGACGAGCAGCAGAAAACACTGGAATCTCTCAAGGGTGAGAAGGTCGATATCGATATGTCGAAGCTTCGCGCAGCCGGCGGTGGCGGACGGCCGGGCCGCAATCGCGCGAAGCGTGGTAGCGACCAATCGAAAGAGAGTAAGTCGAGCAGTTAGTAGCTGATCGATCTCGCAAATTGAAAGCCACTACAAAAGTCGGATGCCGCAACGGTGCGGGGTCCGACCTTTCTTAATGTATGGATAGCAGCACAGGATGATGGAGAGATGCAAAGAAAGGAGAGCGGCACAGCCATCAGGCGGCAATGTTGCGATCTCTACCTCTGCCGTTCTGCGTGTAGCTTCTATTTAATCCTTCAAGTTTGAACGATTCATTTCCGAAGTATGCATAGCCGAATGATTCAGGGCTGAAGCATTCTCATTCGCAAACGCCGCGAGTTATCGGATTCGGCAGGCTCATCCATCTCTTTTCTGCTTGCTTGCCAAGGACGGCTAGCGTTGACAGCACGACGTACGAAGCTTCGCATCGTTGCCGATTCTGCGCCGGCGCCGCAGGTCGATGCCGTGGTTCGCCTTATCGAACAAACCTGCCAAACGGCCATCGAGGGGCGCCGTGCCGCGAGGGCGATAGCCCATTGGTCCAAAGGTTTCCAGCTCACGGAGCCGGAGTCTCAAATTCTTTGGTGCGTGCGCGATGCGGCCGATGGCAGCATCGACCAGACGACTGTTGCCAAGCGATTGGCATTGTCTCCGGCTCAAGTGAGTGCCTCCGTGGAGAAGCTGCGTTCGGGCGGCTGGATTTCGCCGCGGGAGGCGCCGGGCGACCGGCGACGGCGGCTGTGGCAGCTCTCTCTAAAAGGGAACGAATTACTCATACGGATGCTGCTTGCGGGTGGCGAGCTTTCGCGAGCCGGCTTACCGGCAGATGAGGGCGTCGTTGAAGCGGACAGTTCGCGGAAGGCAATCGCATGAATTCGAATACGATGGCAGCCATGCTTGGGCATTGGCGACGCTGGCTATCAGCAAGGCACTCGTTTTCGATTGCCTTGCTGCTTTCCGGCCTCGTCGCGTTGGTCGGCTGCACCCGCGCGCACTATCGCCGGCAAGCCGATCGCGAAGTGAACTCTATCATCGACGATAAATCACTCGCGCTGGGCAAAATCCCGGGCGAATTTCGGATCGACGTCGATCCACGATCGCGAATGTTCGATGCCAACAGCCCGGATTGTCCGCCAATGCCGCCGGACGATCCGATCTCCCACCAGTTGATGAAATGTGTTGACGGAAAACCGGGTGCGCCCGGTTGGAACAAAACGGGGAAAACGACGCGTGTGGATAATCCGACATGGCAGGGTTTCCTGCCGCGCGACAATGACGGCAACGTCGTCTTGGATCTGACCGGCGCCGTGCAAGTGGCCTTGCTCGAATCGCCCACCTACCAGCAGCAGTTGGAGACGCTCTATCTTTCCGGTCTGGATGTTTCCTTCGAACGGTTTCGCTTCGATACACAATTCTTTGGCGGCTCCTCGATTTTTTATACCGCGGAAGGCCCCGTGCGGGCCGGTAAACCTGGCGGCTCGAGTGTGTTGGAAGTTAACCCGTTCGACCCGACCAACCGATTGCGAGCGGAAAAGCTCACCGCGACCGGTGGCGAACTCGTGGTTGGCCTGGCCAATTCGCTGGTTTGGCAGTTTGCGGGAACGGACAACTATTCGAGCAGCACGCTTCTGGATTTCAATCTCGTACAGCCGCTATTGCGTGCCGGCGGCCGGGCGCGCGTATTGGAGCGGCTGACAATTTCCGAGCGCGGACTGTTGGCCAACGTGCGGCAGATGGAGCACTATCGCCGCGGATTCTATATGAGCGTGGTTACGGGCCGCGATCCGGGCCAAGGCCCCAGCCGGCGCGGCGGCGTTTTTGGCGGAAGTGGTTTGGAAGGATTCACTGGCGTGGGCGTGGGCGGCTTCGGGCGCGTCGGCGCTGCCGGCGGCGCCCAACTTGTCCAGGGTTTCGGCTTCACGGGCGGAGCCGGCGCCCAAGCCGCAGGCGGCTATATCGGCCTGCTGCAAACCGCGCAAATCATCCGCAATCAATTTGCCAACATCGCCGCGCTGGGCGATAGCCTGGAGCAGCTTCAGGCCGCCAACGATGCCGGGCGAATCGATCGATTTCAAGTCGATCTGGCCCGCCAAGCACTCTATAACGCTCAAAGCCAGTTGCTCAATTCGCAAAACATTTACGACGATGGGCTCGATAACGTCAAGCTGCAATATGGCCTGCCGCCGGGGCTGAATGTGAAGATTGCCGACCCAATGCTGGACCGTTTCAATTTGCTCGATCCGGAACTGTCGGCATTGCAGATTCGAGTTACCGAAGTATTAAACGAACTGCGGGAAGGTGCGCTCGCCGCAACGGTTGATGGCGGCGCCAAGCAGTCGCCAGCTTTACCGCCACCGCACGCCGATTTCGCTTCCTTGATCAAGCGAAGCGCAGACCTGCGCACCGATGCCGCGAAGCGCTTAGCGGCGGCGGAAAATGACATCGCCCGGCTCGATGCCGCACTGCCGGCGAGACGGTCCACTTTAGAGCGATTGAGCGTTCGCAAGGACGCCAAACAAGCGGAGATCGATCCGCAGCTTGTCAGCGTCCAGCAGCTCAATGAACGGGCGGGCGCCATCAAGCAGGAATACGCCGCGCTCAGCCAAAGAGTCACGGTGCTATTTGCTCAGATCGGTGAATTAACCAGCGTTTCGCAATTGTCGCCGGCCGAGCACCGCGCCAAGCTGACCGGTGCCCTGAACCAATTGTCCGGCGATTTGCTGGAGCTGTCACTTCTTCAGGCACGCACGAGGCTCGACGCGATCACCTTCGAACCGGTCGATCTGACGAATGAACAGGCCCTTTGCATCGCCAGCCGATATCGGCGCGATTGGATGAATGCCCGCGCTGCGGTCGTAGATTCCTGGCGGCTCATCGCGTTCAATGCGAACGATTTGGGGAGCGGCCTGAACCTAGTATTCAACGGGGACATCGGCAACGTTGGCGACAATCCGTTCAATTTGAGACCGTCCAACGGTCAGCTGCGCGTGGGACTACAATTCGATGCGCCGCTCACGCGTCTGGCGCAGCGAAATACCTACCGCGAATCGTTGATCGAATACCAGCAGGCCAAACGAACTTATTACCAGTTCCGTGACCGCGTGCAGCGCGACGTGCGATCTTCGCTACGGCAGTTAAAGCTCGATGACCTCAACTTCGAACTACGCCGGGCGGCGGTTCGAGTGGCGATTACGCAGGTCGATCTGGCGCGGTTACACCTTTCCGAACCGGCCCGCCCGGTCGCGCCATCGGCCCCGGGGCAACCCACGGAACCCGGCGGACAATCGCAATTCGGCCAGACGATCGCCCGAGACCTCGTTACCGCGATTATCGACCTTCTCAATGTGCAAAACGATTTCTTGAGTGTTTGGGTGGATCACGAGGTACAACAACTTAACTTGGATTACGACTTGGGAATTATGGAGCTCGACAACCGGGGTGTTCGCATCGAGCACAACCAGCCGCTCAAAACCTACTTGACGAATTTACCTTGCACCGTCCCATGCGAAGATCCAGATGCGTGCGCGATGATGGACGCCGAAGCGGCTGGGATAAGGGACATGTTTCCGGCGCCGCCGATTCAGACAAGCCCCGTGTTCCAAGCACCCGGCCTGCCTTCGCCGTCGGATGTCCAGCTTTTGCCGCCGCCGCCCGAGAATTCCAGTCCGAAATAGGCAAGCAGCTAAGCCGGCCGCGATTGGCTGCTAACATTTTGCAGCCAGGCGGCTATAATCTAATTTTGAGCGGGATCTGGCGGTTTGCCGCCGACCGAGCCTGCGCGCTTCGGTACTTCGTCGGCGAATCGGTGTTTAAGCAGGCGGGGCATTTGCGCGGACGCATTGCACCCGTGATGGGGAGTCTTTGATGATGGCTTTGGGTAGAGCTTTGCCAGCGAAAGCATATTGCAAATCAGTATCGCGGCGATTAGCCGATCGGGCTGGCTGGTTGACCGTAATTACCGCTGCTGCACTCGTTGCGATCATGGTCGCGACTGGCGGCGGTATTTGGTGGTGGATGGGGCGTGACGATTCGTCCCAGGACGACAGCATCTTGTTGCACACGGTGCAGCGCGGCGACTTCGAGCTCACGATCACGGAACGCGGCGAGGTCGAGGCCTTCGACGTTACGGAAATCCGCTCGCTCGTGAAGTCGAACAATACAAGCGGGAATGCCATTTTGCGAATCGTGCCGGAAGGCACGCACGTGAAAAAAGGCGATTTCCTGGTCGAGTTGGATTCGTCGGCATTGGCCTCACAACGCACCAGCCAGCAGATACTCGTGAACGACGCCAAGGCAGCCGAGGTAGAGGCGCACAATAACTACGACGTGGCGGTCATCGCCGAGCGAGAGTATCTCGAAGGAACGTATTTGCAAGATCGGCAGGCGATCGAAAGTGAATTGTTCGTGGCCGAGGAGAATCTCAATCGCGCGAAGGAGTATTACGCGTATAGCCAAAAGTTGGCCTCCAAAGGCTACGTGAATGAGAACCAATTGGAAGCCGATCGTTTCGCCGTGGAGAAGGCGAATAAGGACCTCGACGCCGCCAAGACGAAGCTGAAGGTTTTGGATGAGTTCACGAAGCCAAAGCAGGCATCCACGCTCGGCAGCGCGATTTTGATCGCCAAGGCCAAGTGGGACGCGGCTCGAAACAGCGAGCACCTCGAGATCGCAAAACTTCAAGATATCGACGATCAAATCGCCAAGTGTACGATGGTTGCACCGCAGGACGGCATCGTGAAATATGCCCACGTCAACGACAACCACGGCGATCAGCAGTTTATCGTCGAAGAAGGCGCCATGGTCCGCGAACGGCAGACCATTATCAAGCTGCCCAATGCGGACTCGATGCGAGTCAATCTCACCGTTAATGAATCGCTCGTACAGTATATTCAGCCCGGGTTCGCCGCCGATATTCGCCCAGTTGGCTACGACCGCGTGTTCCACGGCACCGTGGAGAAGGTCAACCAATACGCGGAGCCGACCGGCTGGCGGCAGGCCAATGTCAAGGAATACAAATCGTTTGTACACATTGACGACGCGACGGCCGATTTACGTTCGGGGATGACGGCCTCCGTGACGATTCACTGTGCCGATGTGCCGAATGCCATCCAGGTGCCCGTGCAAGCGATGTACGCCTACGGTCCGAAGTTCTATTGCTTTGTCTACAATCAGGGCCAATGGGCTGCACGCGAGGTGAAGGCTGGACCTACCAACGACAAGTTCTTTGTGATCGAGTCGGGAATTAGCGAGGGGCAGCAGGTGGCCATGAACCCGCGTGCGTATCTCGATGATGTGAGTCTGCCCAAGCTTCCTCCGGAAGAAGCGCAGCGTGCGGTGCCCCAGCCGCAATCCGCAACACACACTGCCGAGAACACGGCGAAGACGCATGCGGAAAAAGCATCCCTTCAGCCGGAAAATGCTGGCCAGCGCCAGGCGACGCTAGTGCCGGGCGGCCGACCGGCTGCCCAGGGTAAACACCGGCGGTCCGGTGCGCCGGCGAACGCCAGCCCCCCGGCAAACACCAGCGCCGAGGCGCAACCGCGGCCCATTTCGACCTCGGGGGCCGCCCAATGAGGCTGGCCGTTAGCGTCGGCGACCTGCAGAAGGATTACGTGCTCGGCGGCGAAACCGTCCATGCCTTGCGCGGCGTATCGTTCGACGTGCCCGAGGGCGACTACATTTCGATCATGGGGCCAAGTGGTTCCGGGAAGAGCACGCTGCTCAATTTGCTCGGCTGTCTCGATCGGCCATCTGCGGGCCGCTATCTGCTGAGCGATGTCGATGTCGCGCAGATGAGCGACGACCGGTTGGCCGAGATTCGTTCCACGGAGATTGGTTTTATCTTTCAATCCTATAATCTGTTGCCGGCGCTCTCAGTCGTAGAGAACATACAGGTGCCGCTGTATTACAGCCGGCGCATCAACCCGGCGACCAAGCAGCGATGCTTCGAGCTGGCCCAGATGGTTGGGTTGGGCGACCGGCTAAACCACCGGCCGACGCAACTTTCCGGCGGCCAGCAGCAGCGCGTAGCAATCGCCCGCAGCTTGGTGAACGACCCCGAATTTATCCTGGCCGACGAGCCGACCGGCAACTTGGATACCGCGACGTCCAACGAAATACTGGGCCTGCTTGATGGCCTGAACCGGCAAGGCCGCACGATTATCATGGTGACGCACGAGCCTGACGTGGCCGCGCGCACCAAACGGTCGATCCACCTGCTCGATGGTCGGGTGGTGTCCGACGAGAGGAACTAGAAGGAGGTTTCAAAACTCACCCCCATCAACCGGACGCTAGCGCGTTCCGGCTGATCCGATCAGCCGCGGGGCGCTAGCAGCCCCCGGTTTTGAAACCGCTTGTAGACAAGATTAATCGCGACGACACGATGGACAACGATCAAGCACCTACGACCAAAGGTCGGATTTCAAAAACGGATTGATTGGTCATTGAGACTTGGTAGTTGGTGTTTGCATGTCGCGTCCGTCTGATAATAGTGATTGTTGCCATGCTTTCCGTTTGGTTACGCACCCTGCAACTCAGTGTTAAGAGCCTGTGGATGCATCCGCTGCGCTCGGCGCTGACGGTGCTAGGCATCTTCATCGGCGTTTCCAGCGTGATTTGGCTATTGGCGTTGGGCGAAGGAATCAGCCGTGCCGCCCAAGCGCAAATCTCCAGCCTCGGCGCGCTCAACATTCTCGTGCGTACGGTGAAGCCTTCGGGCGAACAGGCACAAGACGCCGGCTACGGGCTGACGCGAGCCGACTACGTGCGACTCGTGGCCACCGTGCCGACGATCGCCAAAGCGATTCCGATGCGGATTATTCCGGCGGTCGAGTTCCACAATAAAAACCGCAAGATGGAGGGGCGGCTCGTCGGTACCACGCCCGATTATGCCGCGGTCACACGGCTATCGGTCGATCGCGGGCGGTTTTTATCGGATGCCGACATTGCAGGGGAACGCAATTATTGTGTGCTCGCCGCCGAGGTCGCCGATGCGCTCTTTCCGTTCGGCGAACCGATTGGACAGGAGGTCATGATCAATAAGAGCTTCTACCGGGTGGTCGGCGTGATGCGACCACGATCGGCCTCGGCCGGCATCGGCGGCTCGCTCGCCGCGGAAAGCTTTTCGAGAGACATCTATATTCCGATCACCACGCTGTGGCGTCGCGAGGGGGATATGATCGTCTCGATCAAGCCGGGGCAATTCCAGCGCGACATCAACGAGGTGACGCAGGTCACGATCCAGGTGAAGGACCGTGACTCGGTTCTGCCCACGGCCGACGTCGTACGCAACACCATTCTATACGCCCACACGATGCCCGATTTCGCGGTGGTGGTTCCGCTGGAGCTGTTGGAGCAGGCCCGCACGACACAACTTATGTTCATCGTGTTCCTGGGCCTGATTGCGGCCATTTCGCTCGTGGTGGGTGGCATCGGCATCATGAATATCATGCTGGCCACCGTGGTTGAGCGGACCCGAGAAGTGGGTATCCGCCGTGCGTTGGGCGCCAAAAAGCGCGACATCACGCGGCAGTTTTTGGCCGAGAGCATCGTGCTGTCGGTACTGGGCGGATCGCTCGGAATTCTGGGCGGCGCCTTCTGCCGTCCGCTGACGCTCGTCGCCCGCGAAGCGCTCTTTCATTGGTTCCCACAGCAGATGGCCACGGTGCCAAAGCTCATTCAAGAAATGGAACCCGCGCTCATCCCGTGGTCGATCCCGCTGGCGTTTGCGATCTCGGTGCTGGTGGGCGTCATCTTCGGCGTCTACCCCGCCGCGCGCGCTGCCAGCCTTGACCCGATCGAAGCGCTGCGGCACGAGTAAATGGAGGTTGCTATGCGATCATTCGCCGGTGTTGCAGATGCCCTAACGTGTCTTCATCAAGCACGCGACTATTGTGACGGACTACCGACTCCATACGTATGCCCGCTTGTCAAAGCATGGTGCAATTTGCCAGGCGAGTCCGACTCCAGCAGAGTGATTCGGTACGCACGGAGTGTTATTCCACAACGAATTCTGCAATTGACGGCATTTACGGCCGCAAAAACCTATCACTTCGTGGGTGGCTTTATCATGGGTGTGGAAACGGGTAACCCCTACGCGCTGTATACCACGGCGCGATGCCAAGTGGAGCTATTAGCTGCGCTTTATAGGCCCGTTTCCATAATACGTTCTTCGTTAACGTCCGAGCCGAGCGCAATCAAGTACGCACTGTCGATCGAGCGCTCGTTCGGTTCATATACGGCAACAGGGCGGAGCATTACGACTTCTTTTCCCAGAATTGCAGTGACTTTGCGGAGGCGCCCGATGATGCAAAGGAAGATTGGACGGCGATTAATATCATGACGCTTATCGAGAAGTTAGACAAAGATGAAGAATATCAAGGGGTGAAGCGAGAATACGAGAGATTGTGTGAGTACCTGCATCCGAACCTCCTAAGCAATTTTGATTTAACAGAGGCAGTTGTAAAAGACGGGTCAACACACATCCGTGTTCACCGAAAGGGCGAATACGTTATCGCCAGATGTCTCCGTAACACCGCAGAATTGATGGCAGCTTGGACCGACGCTACGATCCAAGCTATGAACTCCATCGAATGGCCGTTTGGGCAGCCATCATGGAAATCCGACAACGCGGGCAATGGCTCGATGACAATCCAGTGACGCCCGATGGTATAATTGGGACGTACGAATTGCTGAATCACGAGGACCAGTCAATGACCCAAGTGCAAATTGATCAGGCGTTGCAGGAAAAGCTTGGCGGGATGAATCGATCCGTCGAGCTTTGTAGCTCTGATGGCAAAATCCTTGGTCGTTTTCTCCCCGAGGAGGAGTATAGGGAAATTCTTTACGGCTCGGTGGAGATTCCATTCTCCAAGGAGGAAATCGCGCGGCGGCGGTCTGAGACGGGCGGCTCTTCCCTCGAAGAAATCTGGAAGCGGGTGGGCCGCAAGTGAAATGGACAGTAACGTACCGACCGTCCGCTCAGGACGATTTGGCAAATAGTTGGCTCAATGCGGCCGATCGTCAAGCTGTGGCGGATGCAGCAGATAAGATCGACAAGATGCTCGCCAATAACCCACTTGAGGTCGGCGAATATCGGGCGGGTTCGACGCGAATAATTATCGAGCGACCATTGACCGTTTTATACGATGTCTACCCGGACGATCGCATGGTGAGCGTGTATGCCATTTCCTATTGGCGACGCCGCAAAAAGTGAGTGCCCCTATCTATCGTGTCGAATCGTATCAGATTGAAGCACCATACACTTTGGGCGTGAGCTTCGATGATGGTACGGAGCAAGTGATCAATTTCGAGCCTATGTTGGCGGGCGAACTTTGTCGGCCGCTGCGGAACCTCTCGGTTTTCGATCAAGTGCGCACCGATCCAGAGGTTCACACGTTGGTATGGCCTAACGGTGCGGATTTCGATCCAGCGACGCTTCATGATTGGCCGAAGTACGAGTCGCTTTTGGTTGAACGTGCAAAACAATGGGACCTCACGCCGACGTAAGTTGGCCGCTTCGCGCCGCGTGTTAGTGCCCCATCATCTTCGGGTCGGCGATGCCGATCGTGCCGCAACCGATGCGGTCGCCGGCGTCGCCGGAGGGCTGCGTTGTTTCATCATCGCGCTTGGCGTGGATGATGACTGAGCGACCGATGATCGAGTTCCGGCCGTGGAGCGCGATCACCGTATCGAGGCGCTTGTACATGGCATTTCCCGTGGAATCGGCTTTGATATTTCCCAAATCGCCGACATGGCGTCTCGGACTATCCGGGCCGCCATGTGGCATGTTTGTGGGATTGAAGTGGCCGCCCGCGCATTTTCCGTCGGCCATCGAGCAGTCGCCAAATTCGTGAACGTGGAAACCGTGCTCGCCGGGTTGCAGGCCGGTCAACTCGGCGACGACTTCGACGCCATCATCCTTTTGCGTGAAGGTAACTTTGCCTTTGACCTTGTGGTCGCCGAGCCCGTGAACTACCGCGACAGCATAAGTGACCTTGCTCATGCCCCCGCGTTGGGCTGCCGCTGTGGTGCTTCGTTCCGCCGCCTTTGCCCTGCGCCCTTGCGATTGCGCCGTATGGATTTGAACCACCACAATCATTGCCGCAAGTCCCGCCACGATTGCCAGCCACGTTCGATTGCGCATGGGAGTCCTCCTTCATTCATCGTCATGGAAATAATTTGAAAGCCGACGGTGTCGTCATTTTAGTGCTGGTACAGGCCAGCGGATAGCCATGCGTCGAGCTTCCGCATCGCGTTTTCGTCACTTATAGTAAGGATTGGATTCAACCACGTTGGCCGCTGCGCAACCGGCGGCGGGCGGTCGATCGAAAATTGCTTTCCGGCCCGCCGCTGATTCTCACGTTCCACTGAATATGAGCACCCGATTCGAATCGCGAGCGACGACATCCAACCCGCACGATTCTGCCACACAGGTTTCGGCCGCCAATGAGCCATTCGCGCAGCGCGAGCGAATCCCGGTTCGCGTGTATCCGCATTCGACGCAGGGCAGCAGGGCGGTGGCGGGGCAAATTGCGGATTTAATCCGCCAGCGGGCGGCAGAAGGCCGAAACTGCGTGCTCGGCCTCGCCACGGGCAGCACACCTCTGGGCATCTACGACGAGCTGGTACGGCTGCATCGAGAAGACGGCCTGTCGTTCGCCAATGTCGTCACGTTCAATCTCGATGAATACTATCCGATGCAGCCGAACGAGCTGCAGAGCTACGTGCGATTCATGCGCGAGCATTTGTTCGACCTGATCGATATTCGGCCCGGCAACTGGCATGTGCCGGATGGCACGCTGCCGGTCGAGCAGGTGACCGACTTTTGCACGTGGTACGAGGAGCAGATCACCCAAGCGGGAGGCATCGATATTCAGTTATTGGGCGTCGGACGCACGGGGCACATTGGCTTCAATGAGCCGGGCTCCGGGAAGGACAGTCGCACGCGCCTGATCGCGCTCGATCGCGTGACGCGGATCGACGCGGCCAGCGACTTCTTCGGCCAGGAGAACGTTCCGCGGCGGGCAATCACGATCGGTGTCGGCACGATTCTTAGTGCGCGGCAGATCATCATGCTGGCATTTGGCGAACACAAAGCGCCTATCATCGCCCGGGCCGTCGAGGGCGAAGTTAGTCCGACCATTGCCGCCAGCTTCTTACAGGAACATCCCAACGCCCAGGTCGTGATCGATGAAGCGGCCGCCGATGCTTTGACTCGCTACAAATCACCCTGGCTGTTGGGTCCCGTCGAATGGGACGAGCAAAAGGTGCGTAAAGCGGCGATTTGGCTGGCCCGGAAGCTGAATAAGGCGATTCTGAAGCTTACCGATCACGACTACAACGAGGAGGGCTTGCAGGATTTGTTGGCCGAACGCGGCCCGGCGTACGACATTAACGTCAAGGTATTTCGGCATCTGCAATCGACGATCACTGGCTGGCCGGGCGGCAAACCGGCGCACGCCAAGCGGCCGGGCGACCGCATCCATTCGCGCGATACGATCTTTCCCAAGCGAGTCATCGTGTTTTCGCCGCATCCGGATGATGATGTGATTTCGATGGGCGGCACGCTGATCCGGCTGGTTGACCACGGACATGAGGTGCACGTCGCCTATCAGACATCCGGCAACATCGCGGTGTTTGACGACGATGCCATTCGGTTCGCCGATTTCGTGGCCGAGTTCAATACGCATTTTGATGTCTCGCCGAAACGAGCGGCCGAATTGGAAGCCCACGTTGAGGAATTCCTACGCCACAAAAAGCCGGGACAGGTTGATAGCCCTGAAGTGCAGACCATCAAGGGCATGATTCGCCGCGGCGAAGCGCGTGCGGCGGGCCGGAGCTGCGGTCTGCCGGACGAACGACTGCACTTCCTGGACATGCCGTTCTACGAGACGGGTCGCGTGAAAAAGAAGCCGCTCGGGGAGCAGGACATCGCGATGGTAGTGGCGCTGTTGCGACAGATTCGGCCACATCAGATTTATGCGGCGGGCGACTTGTCGGATCCGCACGGTACGCACCGCGTGTGCCTGAACGCTGTGCTCACGGCTTGCCATCGTTGCGAAAAGGATGACTGGTTCGCCGATTGCGAAGTGTGGCTCTACCGCGGTGCATGGCACGAATGGGGACCCCATGAAATCGAAATGGCTGTGCCGCTCAGTCCGGTTGAGGTCGATCGCAAGCGAACCGCTATCTTCAAACATCAGTCGCAAAAGGACCGGGCTCTCTTCCCCGGGCCCGACATGCGCGAGTTCTGGAAACGAGCAGAAGATCGCAATCGCGATACGGCCCAGCTTTTCGATAAACTTGGCTTGGCCGAGTATGAAGCGATCGAAGGGTTCGTCCGCTGGCGGGGTGACGGCAAAGTGCTGTGGTAGAGGGGTCCTCCCCGGGGGCGGAATGTCGGTTTTTCTGGCAAACACCGCAAAAACACCGTCTTTTTCAGGCTAAAGGCCACCTGACTTTTTTCTTAGAATTTGCTTGAAATAACCCTTCCCCTCGGGTAAGCTATGTAGCGTCTGATCTTTTTTGATTATGCGCTCTGGGAAAGTTGTACTAAAAAGGACGTCTAATGAGCTCGACATCTCGAAAGTTTTCTACCGTGATCGTGCGCGCTATTTGCTGCGGTTTGGTAATCGGGGGACTTGCTGGTCCGTTAGCCCAACGTTCAGTTGCGGCTCTCTTTACTTTGATTGACGACAATTCGAGCGCGGATTTCAATACCGCATCGTCATCAAACAACTTTAGCTGGACCGTCGACGGTGTGAACCAGCTCTTTGAACAGTCATTTTGGTATCGCATCGGAAACGTAGCCGAGCAGTCGGTGCATCTGTTGCCCATCACCCTTCAGGGAACTACCGATACGAACTTCGACGCGCTTCCAGACACGTTGTTCGTGCGCTATAACAACGGCGCCGGATTGCAGATTGAAACTAGCTACAAATTGGACGGTGGTTTGCCGGCCAGCGGTAGTTCGGATTTGGCCGAGCAGATTTCGATCACCAACCAGTCTGCTTCGCCGATGGACTTCCATTTCTTCCAATACGCGGACTTCGATCTCAAAGGAACGGCCGACTTCGATTCGGCCGAATTCACCAATGTAAATACAGTTCAGCAATCCGAGGGCGCATCGCAATTGCAGGAGACGGTCATTACACCGGTGCCTTCGCATCGAGAAATCGACTTCTTTGCGAATACGTTGAACAAGCTCACCGACGCTGTGCCTACAACGCTTAGTGACACGCCCCTTGGAACGGTGGTTGGACCTGGCGATGTGACCTGGGCCTATCAGTGGGATTTTGTACTGGCGCCGAACCAGACATTCCTGATTAGCAAAGACAAGAATATGAGCACCCCCGGCGGCGGCGGTGGCGGCGTGCCCGAACCAGCCACGGGATTCTTGCTGAGTCTGGCCGCAGGCTTGCTCCTTACGGGGTACCGAAGTCGCAGAATCGCTCTTGGATAGCCCAAGAGAATGACTGACAACAGTTGACGCGGGGTGCGCGCGAGAATTCTCCTTGCGGGAGCCGGTGCTGGTGCGTCTTGACTGACCCCATTGGGTCCCTGCCTGGGCATCGGTTCCGCCAAAGAGGGCGATTCTCCGTATGGTCCAGGAGCGTTATCCGTTTTACCTCGCGAATCGGCCGCAGCAACCGAATGCCGAATTGGAGGTAGTGGATAAATTCACGGATGAAGCCGTCTCACGCGTCGCACGGGCCAATCAGCGCGCTTTAGATCAGGCGATTGCCACGGCGGCCGAGGCCGCCGGGCCCATGCGGCGGCTGGCAGCGTGGCAACGCAAGGCTGTTCTGAAGCATCTGGCCGAACGTTGCAAGGAGCGTAGCGACGAGCTTGCCAATGTGCTGGTGGTCGAGGCGGGCAAGCCGATTCAATTCGCCAGGGCCGAAGTCGCCCGGCTGCTCGATACGATCGAGTTGGCCACCGAGGAATCGACCCGCATCGTGGGCGAAGTGTTGCCGCTGGACATTAGCCAGCGGGCCGGCGCGTATCGTGGAATGTGGCGGCGCGTGCCGATTGGAGCTTGCGGGTTCATCACGCCGTGGAATTTCCCGCTGAATCTGGTGGCGCACAAGATTGCTCCGGCCATCGCGTGCGGCTGTCCGTTCGTTCTCAAGCCGGCTAGCTACGCGCCGATCGGCGCGCTCATTCTGGGCGAAATCTTGTCCGAGACCGATTTGCCGCCGGGCGCGTTTTCAATTTTGCCGATGCGCTCCAGTGATGCGGCGGCGCTTGTCGAAGACGAGCGCATCAAAAAGCTGAGCTTTACTGGCTCGGCCGAAGTGGGCTGGGACTTGCGAGATCGAGCCCGCAAGAAACTCGTGACGCTGGAGCTAGGGGGCAACGCGGCAGTCGTCGTTGAACGCGATGCCGATGTCGACGATGCGATTAAGCGCTGCGTGTTCGGCGGTTATTACCAATCGGGCCAGAGCTGCATTAGTGTCCAGCGAGTGTACGTCCACCGCGAAATCTACGATGCGTTTCGGGTCAAATATGTCGACGCGGTCCGCAGCCTCGTTATGGGCGATCCGCGCGATGAACAGACGTTCGTTGGGCCAATAATCTCTGAAGGCGATGCCAGGCGGATTGAAGAATCGATTCGTGACGCTATAGGGAAGGGTGGACGGCTGCTGTGCGGCGGCTCGCGGCAGGGTCGCATGGTCGAGCCGGCGGTTCTCGAAGGCGTGCCGCACGATGCCGAGGCCTCCTGTGAAGAGATCTTCGGCCCCGTGACATTGTTGTACCCGTTCAGCGACTTCGATGAGGCGCTCGCCGCCGTGAACGATAGCCGCTACGGTCTGCAGGCCGGCGTCTTCACGCGCGATATCGGCAAGATCCAAAAAGCCTGGGACGAGTTGGCCGTGGGCGGCGTGATGATTAACGAAGTGCCATCTTTCCGTGTTGACAACATGCCGTATGGCGGCACGAAAGACAGCGGCCTGGGGCGCGAAGGTCTTCGCTGGGCGATCGAGAGTATGACCGAAGTGCGGCTGCTCGTAATCCGCGAGCCGTGACTTGCCATCTCGACCGACTATGGCTGCAACATGCCCGGCGCCGGTCCTGCGCGCTTCACGGCCGGATCGCTGGGCTTCGGCCGCCAGTTGGCGTCCGCAATCTCCTCGTTGCTGGCGATCATCATTTTCGCGCCGGTGCCATCGTAGTGAAAAGTTGGCACGCCGGGCGCAGTCGCCAAACGATTGGCGACGATCTCGTTCCTTCCGGCAAGATTAAAGCGAATCGGACTGCGGGCCACGTTGTAGATGGTGTTGCGTTCCACGCGAATATCGGTGGAGCCTTCGTCCATGAAAATGCCGTTGCTCTGGGCTCGACCGGCGTTGGGCGGAATGTCGTGAATTACATTTTCGCAGAGCACCGTGCCGGGTTGCCGGCCGAGGGTGTAAATTCCGCCGCCGTCTGAAAGGATTTGCATGACGCCATGGATGTGATTTTGGCGGATGACGTGATGGCGGCAGACCGTTTCTACGTCGCCCCAGGCCCAGCCGACGGAAATTCCTGAATAGGGCAGCGCGCGCAGCTCGTTGTTTCTCACCGTCGTGTCCGCGGCAAAACCGATCCACAATCCGACGGCGCCGAAAAACGTCGTGCCGCACTTCTCAATCAAGCAATTATCGATAACGTTGTTCTCAGCAACCGGCGATTCGTGCCGATGAATTGAACCAATCATAATGCCGTTGCCGCCGATATCGCGAAACACCGTGCTCTCGATATGGCAGTCGCGTGCGTGCGCAATGTGCAATCCGCACGCGGCCAGATGTTCAAAACGGCAATGTGACAATGAGCATCCGCGGGCATTTTCAAGTCGCACGGCAGCGGTTAATGCAACGTCTTGGCTGTCGTTGGGGTGGGCGCGTCGCTCGTGGACACATGCTTGAATACCGGCATAACCATGTGGCGGCATCTGGAACTGCGAGTAAGAGAACGTCAGGCCCTCAAACCGGACGTTTTCGACGGGCTTTCCGCGCTCCTCGCGAAGCACAACAAGCTGCTCCAACCGGGGTGCAACGATTTCTGCCGAATCCACCGTTTCGCCGTCGCGCGGCATGTAAAACGCCTTCCGGGTGGTTTCATCGAAATACCACTCGCCGGGAGCATCGAGAAGCTGCGGTGCGTTCTCCACAAAATAACGTGGGTGCGGCTCGAAATTCGAAATCGCGAACTGGGGTTGATTCGGGCCGATCGGGTCGGCGAAACGATACGTTCGCGATGTGGCATCCATTCCGGCTAATCGAACCCGAGAGATCGACCAGTCGTGCAAGAAGACGACCTCAGCCGTTTGCGGATGGGTAAACCTTGAAAAGTCGTTCGGCTGAACGGTAAAGCTGCTTCGATTGTCACTTCCAGCGTGATCGATGCGGAAATAACCGGTGTTGGGCGAACGTGCGCGAATCGCGCGGCGGCCGTTGACCCAAAGATCGCGCGGTGCCGGCATTGTTGCCGGGATATCGGTGATCCATTGCACGCCGGCTGGCCGCCAGCCGTTGAGGCGTTGCCCGCCGCTAATCGTCACTTCACCCCCCGCGGCGGCGTACGTCACGTTATGTTCGCGTGACTCGCCAGAGTCGCTCGACGTAAGTACGAACGGCTTGTCGAGAACGTAGCGACCAGGAGCGATTTCCACGCGCACCCACCGTGGGGTGCCGATGGCGAAACGCTCGCGGATTCGCTGCTGCGCGCCGTGAAGCGTTTTCAGCGGGTGGGCGAGCGAACCATCGGACGCGTCATCGCCCTGAGGGCTGACATGGAGGATGGTCTGTGCTGGAGTCGACAATGCCCCTGCGGAATTACAAATTGCAAGTTGCAAAATCCAAATTGAAAACTGCAGAATGCGCATGGGGGATCGTCCGACGGCCATTCTCCAACGCGGATTCGCGCGTTGCAACCTGGAATACGAGCTTGCCGGGTCCACGCGGCTGATCCAAGGGCCTTCCAACGACAAGTATTTATTACATCGGCTCGCCGAATCACCCTATCACGTACGTGAGTTGGGGCGACGCGGCCCGGTTCGCCAACTGGCTGAATAACGGCCAGCCCACCGGCGCAAAACGCCAGCACCACCGAAGACGGCGCGTACACGCTTAATGGAGCGACTTCCGACGCGGCGCTGAACACGGTCTCACGCAATGCCGGCGCAAAATGGTTCATTCCATCGGAGAGTGAATGGTACAAGGCGGCCTATTACCAGCCGGCGGCCCAGGGCGGCGACACCGACAACTATTGGAACTATCCGATGAAAACCAACAGCCTGGCCTATTCGGACCAGCCGCCCGGCGCGACCCCCGATAACACGCGGGTCGGAAACTTCTATCGGGACGATGGTTTGGCGAACGGTTATGACGACGGCTTCGCCGTTACAGGGTCAACAAGCTATAGCAGCAGTCAGAATTACCTGACCGACGTGGGAGCCTACACGTGGTCGCCAAGCTTTTATGGCACGTTCGATCAGGGAGGCAATGTCTGGGAGTGGAACGAAGCGGTGATTAGCGGCTCGGGTCGCGGCTTGCGGGGTGGTTCGTGGAACTTCGACGCGGACTACCTGCCAGCCTCGTTCCGGAACAACAACAATCCGACGGACTAGCGCTTCAACGTTGGGTTCCGCGTGGCAAGTATCCCTGAGCCCGGTTGCCTAACGTTGAGCTTTGCCGGAATGATGATGTCGATGTTGTGGAGGCGTAAGAAGTAGCACCCTTTATTCTTTATTCCTTTTACCCCTTTTAATCTTTCCGCCGCCGAGCTTGCGAGGCGCGCGATTTCGAAAAACACGACGGCACTACGAATAAAGTTCTCGTAACGGATTTGTGGCATTGTACCGGAATTTATCACCCGGAGGAGAACCGCCGGTCGTGCTGGTGAAGTGGTACGACTTCGTGAAATGGGTGCTGGAGCGGGTGGATAGTTTTCCGAAGAACCAACGATTCATTTTTGGGCAGCGTTTGGCGGATCGGTCGATCCGGGTATTGGAGATTTTGGTCGACGCGGCATACCGGTCGCGAAAAGCCGAGTTGCTGGCCGAAGCGAATCGGCAGATCGAATTGCTGCGGTGGCTGGTGCGACTAGCAAAGGACCGCCAATTGTTCACCGTGCGGCAGTACGGCTTCGCCTGCCAGGGATTGACCCAATGCGGTCATATGGTCGGCGGCTGGCTGAAACAAGCAGCCGCCAAGGAAGGTGCCGCCCATGCACACGCACCGCCACCTGTTTGAACGGATATGTTCGCTGGAGAACTTGCTCGGCGCAGCCTGCCGATGCGCTCCGCGGTTCAAGCGACAAAGGGGCCCCGGCTTTCGCTTCTGGCTCGAGTTGGAGCACGAAATCTGCGCGCTGCACGACGAGCTCTCTGTCGGGCACGTACCGCCACGGCTCTTACACGTACTTCACGATCTACGAGCCCAAAGAGCGGCTGGTGGCCGCCGCGCCGTTCCGCGACCGCGTCGTGCACCATGCCATCGTCCGGGTGATCGAGCCGATCTTCGAGCGGCGTTTCATCGAGGACTCGTTCGCATGCCGGCGCGGTAAGGGGACGCACGCGGCGATGCGCCGGTCCGCCCAATTCGCGCGGCGGTTCCCCTACGCTTTGAAATGCGATGTGCGGAAGTATTTTCCGTCGATCGATCATGGCATTCTGTTAAACGAACTCGCGCGTATGATTGCCGATGAGCGATTGCTGATGCTGATCGCCGTCGATCCTGGACACACACGCCGACGATATTCGCCAGAGATGGCCGCCGGCGGCGAGCTGTTTGACGTGCAGTTCCACAAGGTCGGGCTGCCGATTGGGAACCTGACGAGCCAGTTCTTCGCCAACGTGTACCTGAATCCGCTCGACCACTTCGTCAAGCACGAGTTGCGCGTAAAAGGTTACGTTCGCTACTTGGACGATTTCGTGTTGTTCGGACACGATCGGAAGGCCTGCGGAGGAACGGCACGGCGGTTCGCGAAAAGATGGCGGCGTTGCAACTTGAAATGCACCCGGATAAGTATCGGCTCGTGCCCACGCGCTGCGGCGTTGACTTCGCTGGATTCTGTCGTGTTTGCCGATGGCCGTGTGCGCGTGCGATCGTCGAGCGTGCGGCGTTTTGACCGGCGGTATAAACGCTTGCTTTGGGAAGTGCGACACCGCATCGAAATCGCCGGCAAGCGTCACGCAGAGCGTCTCGGGCTTGGGTGGCCCATACTCGACATGGACAAAGTTTTGGACTTCGCCGCTCGGTGCTGACCGGCGGAGCGAGGAAGGGTGGTTGGGATAAACATGCGGCTCGTTTCGCGGCTTGCGGGGTGGTTCGTGGAACAACAACGCGAACAACCTGCCAGCCTCGAACCGGAACAACAACAATCCGACGAACGAGAACAACAACGTTGGGTTCCGCGTGGCAAGCCCCTGAAAGCGTCAGGAACCGTGGCAAGCGCCACGTCCCGCTCTCGGCCAGATTCTCGTAGGCGCCAATCGCTTACGGGACAGTGCCCGGCTCAGGGACTACCCAGCTATCCCGCGTGTCCGTAATTGAACTCGCAGGCAAAGAAGAAGGCTTCGGCCGCGGCGAGTAGCATTGCCGAAAGTCGCGGCGAGGCCGCTTTTGCCATCTGTAGTATACTCGAACCGTCAGGCACAGCCTGGCCTACCCTTTAGCCGCCGCGTCAACGTCACTTTATGTTCTCTTACTCGCCAGAGTCGCTCTACGTAAGTACAACGCTTGTCGAGAACTAGCACCAGAGCCATTTCCACGCGCACCCACCGGGGGACGCCCATGGCAAAACGCTCGCGGATTCGCTGCTGCGCCGTGAAGCGTTTTTAGAGGGTGCGCGGTCGAACCATCGGCTGCATCGTCGCCCTGCGGGTTGACGTGGATGATGCTCTGGGCGGCGGCTGATTCCAGGTCGAAATCGCAAAACGCAAAACGCAAAATGCAAATTGACAATTGCAGAATGCACCAAAAGGAGCGTACGCCGGCCATTCTGCAATCCGAATTCTCGCGTTTGATGCTTAGGATCGGCTAGCCGGATCGACGCCGTTGATCCATGGGCCGGCCAGTTTCTGATACTCGCGCGGGTAGAGCTTGGTGCCTTTGTCGCCGCCTTGCCAGCCAGGAATGTGTTGGACAGATGCGTGGTCCTTCGACATTTTTTCCCAGCGTTCAGCCCAACTTCTATCGCCGTCGGAAACGGCCAGCTTTTCGCTGTCGAAGTGATATGCTTTGCCTTCGCGATAGCTCTGCGAGCCCAGCTTGACGATGACCATGGCGGCGGCGCCGAGTTCGGGCGTGCAATTGACGCCGTCTGGTTTACCGGCCTTAGCTGATTCGACGAAGTTGCTGAAGTGTACGAGCGACGAGTTTTGCAAACCACCGACGTCGTAGTGTTCGCTCTTGATTCCACTATCGTGGGTGACCTGGGGCCGCTCAGCGACGAATTCGTAGCCGGAGATTTCTTCGCCGTTGCCGAGGCTAAAGGAACCGAGGTGGCCGCGAATGATCTGCGGCACCGGCGTTTCCTGGCAACACATCGTGGCGGTGACCATGCCCTGCACGCCTTCGGGAAAATCGGCAACGACCGTCGCCACATCCGGCACATCTCGATCGTCCAATTCAAAATAGATGCCACCCGCGCCCACCACGCGGCCTGGAAAACGCAGTCCAGTGGCTTTCAACATTGCGGTCGTGCGGTGGACGAACAGGTCGGTGAACATACCAGCGCCGAAGTCCCAATAGCAGCGCCACTGGTGATACTTCTCGCGGTCAAACGGCATGTCCGGCGCCAGATTAAACTCGGTGCCGAGGAACATGGGCCAATCGATGTTTTTGGGCGTCATATCGGCGGTAAGATCATAGTATCGCCACTGGCCCATATCGGAATTGCGGAAATAGGAAGTTTGGTACATCAGCACTTTGCCAAGTTGTCCGTCGCAGAGGCGTTCGCGGACATCCTTCCAAACCGGCAGCGACGTGGATTGCACGCCGACTTGCATCACGAGGCCCGACTTCTTCCACGACTTGTAAACTTCGATCGCCTCGGCCACGCTATGCGTCATTGGCTTTTCGCAATACACATGCTTGCCGGCCTTGAAGGCGTCGAGCGTTTGCTTTGCGTGCCAATGATCGGGCGTGGCGATGCAAACCGCATCGATCGATGGGTTGTTCAAAACGTCGCGGTAGTCGGCAATTTCTTTCGGCTTGTGCTGTGTGCCGCGGAGGACTTTGTGCGCGGATTCGTCGCGGTGACGGTTGAACACATCGCATACAGCGGCGATTTCAACCTTGCCGTCGTTCTGCAGTTTGATTGCGGAATTGAGATGCTGCTGAGCGCGGCCGCCGACGCCGATGAATCCGAGCCGCAGCCGCTCATTGGGGCTGGCGGAAGTTGCGGCTGGCTTCGCCTGTAACGTCGAGCCCGCTGTGATCGCAACGGCGGTCGCCGCGGCCGTATTCTTGATAAATGTCCGCCGAGAAAGATTTGGTGAATCCATTTTTTGGTTCCTCACGAATCAGCTCGATGTGGAAATTGTCGCACTGTTCATGCCGCCAGGTTGGCCGTTAAGTCGGTCCATTATGCCTCAGCATGTTCTGGCTCGCAAATCAACGGTGGACAAACACTTCTTCCTGCCAGGCAGGCAGGATGCCCGCGCTACGGCATTAACTTGCCTGCCCGCCCTTTTGAATGGATAATGAATCTTGATTTGTAACCCGCCAGTTCTTGCGGCGTTTTCGCGGATTTTCAGCCCGGCACGCGGCGTGTGTCCGCAAAAATTCGCCGCCTCGCGCCGTCTACACTATATGGGGCATTCCCGGATTATCTTGACGGCGGCTTTTGCCGCATTTAGCGCCGCTTGGGCGCCCGGTCATCTCCTTGCAGCCGACGAGTCGCCCCACTTCAATCGCGACATCCGGCCGATCTTGGAAGATCGCTGCTACACCTGCCACGGTCCCGATTCAGGTACGCGGAAGGCTGATCTGCGACTCGATAAGGAAGAAAGCGCCCACGAATCGGTGATTGTTCCCGGCGACCCGGATTCTAGCGAACTCATTAGCCGGATTTCCAGCCAAGACCCGGATGAGCGGATGCCGCCGGCGGAGTCGAAGAGACCGCCGCTGACGAAGGAGCAGGTCGAGCTTTTCCGCAAGTGGATCAAGGCGGGTGCGAAATATGAGCTGCACTGGGCGTACATTCCGCCCCAGCGTCCGGCGGTGCCGCCAGTGAAACAGGCTGCTTGGGCGCGCAACGACGTCGATCGATTTTTGTTAGCGAAGCAGGAAGCTCGCGGCATCGGACCGTCGCTGGAGGCCGATCGCATTACGCTAGTTCGCCGATTGTATTTCGACCTTGTGGGTCTTCCGCCGACGCACGCGCAAGTTGAAAAATTCGTCAAGGATACGCAGCCCGACGCCTACGAGAAGCTCGTCGATAAGTTATTGGCATCGCCGGCGTTCGGCGAGCGGATGGCCACGTGGTGGTTCGACCTGGTGCGCTTCGCAGACACAGTTGGCTACCACGGCGATCAGGACCATCGCATTACGCCGTATCGCGATTACGTCATCAAGAGTTTCAACGACAACCTGCCGTTCAACCAGTTTACGATCGAACAACTTGCGGGCGATCTGCTGCCGAACCCGACGATGTGGCAGCTTGTGGCCACCGGCTACAATCGCGTTCTGCAAACTACGCACGAGGGCGGCGCACAGGACGCCGAATACCGCGCGATTTATCTGGCCGATCGGGTGCGGAATTTTTCCGAAACGTGGTTAGCCGCCTCGATGGGCTGCTCGCAGTGCCACGACCACAAATTCGACCCCTATACGCAGGACGATTTTTATAGCCTGCAGGCATTTTTTGCCGACGTGGACGAGTACGGCTCGTTCCAAGCCGTCGGCGGCAACGCCATCCCCACGCAACGGCCGCCCGAGATGCTCGCTTGGACGCTGCCCGTGTACGAGAAAATGAAAAAGCTCGATGCCAAGATCGAGAAAAAGGAGGCTTCACTCACGGGTCTACTCAAAGAAGGGTGGGAGAAGCAGCGCGACGAGCTGATCAAGCTCAAAAAGGAGCGCGTCGATCTCGAAGCCCAATTCGTGCCGACGATGATCACCAAGGCCGTTCCGCCGCGCGAGATTCGCATCCTGGCACGCGGCAATTGGATGGACAAATCCGGTAAAGTCGTGCAGCCACACACGCCCCACTTCTTGAAGCAACTCGATACGGGTGGCCGCCGCCCAAACCGACTCGACCTCGCGCGATGGCTCGTTGCCCGCGACAATCCACTCACTGCACGTGTGGTCGTGAACCGTTTGTGGAAGCAGTATTACGGCATCGGGCTCTCCAAGGGGTTGCTCGACATGGGCTCGCGCGGCGAAGTGCCGCCGAACCAGGAGCTATTGGACTGGCTGGCCATCGACTTCATGGACCACGGCTGGGATATGAAGCATATCATTCGGCTGATGGTTACCAGCAGCGCCTATCGCCAATCGTCGTTGCCGCGGCCGGAAGTAGATGCGATCGATCCCGATAACCGGCTGGTGGCGCGCCAATCGCGTTTTCGGATGGAGGCGGAGCAAATTCGCGACAACGCGCTCGCCGTAAGCGGCCTGTTGGTCAACAAGTTGGGCGGCGACATCGTTAAGCCCTATCAACCCGAGAAGTATTACTCCGCGCTGAATTTCCCGGAGCGCGATTACACGGCCTCGACCGGCGAGGATCAATTCCGCCGGGCCGTTTACGTGCATTGGCAGCGGCAATTCCTCCACCCCTGGCTGTTGGCGTTCGATGCGCCCACGCGCGAGGAATGCACAGCCCAGCGTCCAATTTCCAGCACGCCAACGGCGGCGCTCGTATTGCTGAATGATCCGTCGTTTGTCGAGGCGGCCCGGGCGCTGGCCGCGCAAATTCTGACCAAGGCCCCGGCCGATGATAACAAGCGCATTCATTGGGCATGGCGGCAAGTGCTGGGTCGAGATGCGTCTCCCACGGAAGCCAACGTATTGACAATGCTTCTGAAAAAGCACCGGAAGGAATATGCGGCCGATGCGAAGGCGGCCGAGGCGATCCTCACGGTCGGTATTTCGCCGCGGCCCAAGAATATCGATGTCGCCGAGCTTGCCGCGTGGACATCGGTCAGCCGGGTGCTGCTCAATTTAAATGAAACAATCACACGTAACTGAAGTCAACATGCAGAAGAGTTGTAAACGCTAATTGAAGCTCTAATGGCGCGAATAACGTGTCATGAGTATGCATTAGCGATTTCGGAATTCGTAGAGGCAGGAAATGATGGACTTGAATTCTCCGCATGAGCAGCTCGTTCGCCGGACATTTCTAGGCCGGGCTTCATTGGGTCTTGGTTCAGTGGCATTGGCCGGTTTATTGCAACCCCGCTTGTTGGCCGCTGCAGCAAAAGCCGCCGGCGCCCATCGCGGGCCGCAGAAATACCTCGGCGTTGTCAACCCGCTCCATTACGTGCAGAAGGCCAAGCGGGTGATTTTCCTGTGCATGGCCGGTGGCCCGTCGCAGCTTGAGTTGTTCGACGAAAAGCCCAAGCTCGCCGCCATGCACGGCCAGCCGGTGCCCGAGTCTCTCACCAAGGGCCAGCCCATCGCCCAACTGCAAAACCAGAAGCAATTGTTGTGCTTCGGGCCGCAGGCTACGTTCAGCCGCTTCGGCAAGTCGGGCCAAACCATAAGCAACTTTCTGCCCCATATCAGTAGCATTGCCGACGACATCTGCATCGTGCGCTCGATGCAAACCGAGCAGATCAATCACGACCCGGCTCACACGTATATGAACACAGGTACGGCCATCTCTGGCAGGCCAAGCATGGGCTCCTGGGTCAATTACGGTCTGGGGAGCGAATGCGACGACTTACCGGGTTTTGTCGTACTGCTCAGTCGCGGCGGAACGCGCTCGCCGCAACCGGTTTCCTCGCGACAGTGGTTCAGCGGTTTCCTACCTGGCAAGTTTCAAGGCGTGCAGCTTTACTCGACGGGCGATCCGGTCCACTACGTAAGCAATCCGCCGGGCGTCGATCGCCCGCGGCAGAACGACGTCATCACGGCCGTCAACAACCTGAATCGCATGCGCGACGCGGTGGAGAAGAACCCGGAAATCGCCACCCGCATTTCTCAGTATGAGCTGGCGTTCCGCATGCAAATGAGCGTGCCCGAACTGGTGAATATTGCCAGTGAATCGCAGCACGTGCTCGATATGTATGGCATCAAGGGGGCAGATGGCTCATTTGGCTACAATTGCCTGCTCGCTCGCCGGCTCGCCGAACGCGGTGTGCGGTTCATTCAGCTTTACCACCGCGGTTGGGATCACCACGATGGGATTAGGCAGCATATGCCCGAGATGAGTCAGTCGGCGGACCGCGCCAGCGCCGCGCTGGTCAGCGATCTTAAGCAACGCGGCATGCTCGACGATACGCTCGTTGTGTGGGGAGGTGAGTTCGGTCGCACGCCCATGGCGCAAGGCGATGTAACCCAGGCTAAGGCCGGCCGAGACCACCACATTCGCGGCTTCTCCATGTGGATGGCCGGCGGCGGCATCAAGGGTGGCATCTCGCACGGGCAGACGGATGAATTTGGCTACAATGCCGTCAAAGACATCGTGCACGTACACGATCTGCATGCGACGATGCTGCACTTACTTGGCATCGATCATGAACGGCTCACCTACCGTTACCAAGGCCGCGACTTCCGGCTGACCGACGTGGCCGGCAAAGTGGTGAACGGCATCCTTGCGTAGCACGTCGCTTAGGGGGACGCTTACGCGAAGCGCTCCGCGTGGCCGTCACATAAGCGACAGTATCACGGGGACGGCACGCGGAGCGCTAGTTTGAAAACGACGGAACTGGCCGCTCTTGCCGCGTCACCGATTCGGGTCTGTCGCCCGAACGTCCCCTCCGGCCGAAGAAGATGCTGAAAAACGGCCTTCACTGGGTTACGGCAATCCACGGACAACCTGACGCATCTGATCTTCGTGCAGCCGCGTTCCGTCGTGAACGATTACGGAATTTGAAGGGCTGCAAACATTGTGCCGCGTCGCGCCGAGGCTGGTAGCGTACTACCAACTTTTTCGAGTGGGTTTTGTCGCGAAGTTGATTTGCCAGCGAGCGCTATATTTGAATGGGGGTGCGACCGATTCGCTACCGAATTGAACGAACGATGGCCATACAGTAGAAGCGTCGGGGGATATGGTTGAAACGGCTCTGATTCGAACGCACGATGGATGCGATTTGGTGATTGTTGTGAACCGTCCCCGCTCCAGTGATTGCAACAACAACCATTCGCAATTTGCTTGGCTTGAGGGCGCGGGGTCGGACCCACTCGGCGTCTGAATGAACCGTCGCGCCGCCCAACATCGTAAGAGTGTGCCAGCGGTCCGCGACATCCAAAGTGGCTCGCGCCTGCGACTTCAGACACAAGCGCGACGAATCAGAAGCCGCCAATTCGCCGTCAACTGGCCCGTTGTGCGCTTCGTGGGCGGTCGGTACACTTAAATTCACTGCACCGGTGCCCCTGATCGACCAAGCCAAGAGAGGGCCGCATGAATAGAACGTTCGAAAATAATTTAACGACGCAAGGCGTCTCTAACCTGAGACTCGACTCCGGCGACCTGGAAATGCCAGTGGTCGTTGGCACGGAGAACGAGCACGCCATCGATGTTTCCAAACTGCGCGCCAAGACGGGTTATATCTCTCTCGACGAAGGCTACATGAACACTGGTTCCACGACCAGTGCCATCACATTTCTGAATGGTGAAGAGGGCATCCTGCGTTATCGCGGCTATCCGATCGAGCAGTTGGCCGCCAATTGCGATTTTATCGAAGTGTCCTACTTGCTGCTGTATGGTGACCTGCCGACGACGGAGCAGCTCGAAGACTTCCGAAACAATCTGCGGCGCCACACGATGCTGCACGAAGACATGCGCCTGTTCTACGACGGCTTTCCGCGCGACGCGCATCCGATGGCGATTATCAGCTCGGTTTGCGGCGCTGTCCACTTTTTACCAGGACTCGCTCAGCGTGACCGATCCGGAGCAAGTCAACCGCTCGGTACTTCGCTTGCTGGCGAAGCTTCCCACCATCGCGGCCTACGCTTACAAAAAATCGATCGGGCAGCCTTTCGTCTATCCGCGCAATGATCTGACCTATTGCGAGAATTTCCTGCGGATGATGTTCGCGGTGCCAACCGAGCCGTTCGAGGCCGATCCCGATTTCGTCGATGCGCTCAATCTATTGATGATCGTCCATGCCGACCACGAGCAGAATTGCAGCACCTCGACCGTACGCATGGTCGGATCGTCCGAAGCGAACCTGTTCGCATCGGTCTCCGCGGGCATCTGTGCGCTGTGGGGTCCGTTGCACGGCGGCGCCAATGAAGCCTGCGTTGCCATGTTGCAGAGAATTGTCAACGATGGCGGCAACGTCAAAAAGTACGTCGCCATGGCCAAGGACAAGGATAATGACTTTTTGCTGATGGGTTTCGGTCACCGCGTTTACAAAAACTACGATCCGCGGGCCACGATAATCAAGACGGCCTGCGATAAGCTGCTGGCAAAGCGCCACATCAACGACCCAATTTTCGATGTCGCCAAGCAACTGGAGGACGTAGCCTTGCACGATGAGTATTTCATCGAGCGGAAGCTCTATCCGAACGTCGACTTCTATTCCGGCGTGATTTACCGGGCTATTGGCATTCCGGTGCCGATGTTCACCGTCCTCTTTGCCATGGGCCGGCTGCCCGGATGGATTGCCCACTGGTTGGAAATGCATCAGAACCCGAACACGCGAATCTGCCGTCCACGCCAGATTTACGTCGGGCCGAACAATCGCGATTTTGTGCCGAGGGATAAGCGCAGCTAACCTCGGCTGCTTCTGGCGATCCCGCGGTGCTCCCCCTCCGGCAGTTTCTTGATCTGCCTCGTTTGCAGTCCAGGCCGTCTATTTCAGATCCTGGATGTGCACTTCCGAATGCGTAACCCACACACCCCCTTCTTCGTAGGTGATGCTTGACGCGCTTCGCAGGGCCGAGGCCACGTCCAGGAATTGGTGGATTTGCGGCACAATGAAACCCATTTGAAGCATGAGCGGGTTTTGCTCGGCAGGCCGTTCTTTGTCCGAATCGTCGGCGTCTTCATCCTTGTGAACTTTCAATTTCCCCGATGCGACGTCCACTCCATAGTCGATCCATGGCCTCACCGCGTCGATAACTTTGACGAATTCAATGTGCGTTGCGAGCGCCGCCGGGCGGTCTAATTTCAGCGACGTATCGAATGTCGGGCGTCGTTTCGCGCAACAAGCGCTCCGTTGTTTTCGGCATGGTGCTTACGGCGACGATGCTGCTGCTTAACCCTGCGTTCACGGCGACTTGCGGATCGACGCCCCACTTCTTCGGCAACGGATAACTATAAAGCTTCCCGCCAGCCGATAGCTCGGAGACGGTCGCCCTCGGCATTTTTAGATCGGGCATGTCGTGCGGATGGATTTCCTTAGCTAGCTTATAGGCGTCACGTGCCACATCGATATAGGCCGACACGCCTGCCCGCAACTTTTCCGCATCGCTCACACCGGCGGCGAACCCCAGCTCGAGCATTGGCAATGGCTTTGGCGACTCGGGCATCCTTTTGAACCATTGCTTGCTCATCGCGGAAAAATCCAGCACGAACGCTGCTTGCCCGTCGGCCAGCGCTGGATACAAGTACTCCCGGTTCGCCAGGTCCAATCGCTCGAGCAGCGCGATGCCGCGCTTGCGATATTCCTGATATTTGGCCCAATCTTCCGGGTTGGCTTTTTCCTCGGCGATTTGCTCGATGTGGACCGCCGTCTGTTTCAACCACGCCACGAATTGCTCATAGTCCTTGATATTCTGTTTTGACCGCGATGCGACGACGACCATGGGATTGCCGCCCACATGTTTAAGGATCGTCAGCGGCTTGGAACTGTCCATCATCGGCCGCGTCGAATCGCTGTACTGGAACGCTTCATAACCGCGGGGTGTCAGATACGTGACGCCGGCCGTATCGCTCGGCTGCGGCATGTACCGGGCCAGGTTCAGTCCGCGAATATCGGCAACGATTTGCTTGCGATGCTCCTCACTGACTTTTGCCTTCGCCAGACCCTGCTCGGCAGCGCTCGCCAGATCTTCGAGTGTCTGATGTGCCGAACCCAAGCTTTGCGCGAATGCCTTGCTAACGAACTGAACTGAAACAACGCGCTGATCGGCATGCTTCTGAAGGCGCTTGATCGCCGCTAGCTCCGCGAGAACCGGTCCCTTGCCCATTCTTTCCAGGTGGTCGGTGGCTTCGCTGAAGGACAGCAGAATGAACTCGTCGACCACTCCTAACGCCACCACGAGCTTGTGCTTGCTGACAAAACTGCGCAATTGGTCAAATTGCTTATCGTCCAGCATCCGGGTGCCATCTTCGCGAATCTTGTCCCAGGGAAGCATCGATCCGTCGAGCCGCAACGTCAGGAATTCGTGCCCACCAATCTGGTCGCGCTGCAGGTGGGCAGCCAGGTCGGGTTGCTTTTCATCGAGCACGTTTCGAAGGAGCGAATGAACCTCGTCGAGTTCCCGCTTTGCACGCGCTTGATCTTTAACCCGGAACCCGAATACCATCGTCGGCACTTTGAACGTATCGGCATGCTTGCGCAATATTTCCATGATGCGATTGACGGCAATCTCATGCGGGTTGTCTTCCTCTCCGGGGGGCGCCACGCTTGACGAACGACGGAGCGAGTTGAGTTCCATGAAGAGCCGGATCGATTCGGTGATATCACTGCCCACGTAGGTAAAGGTTTCTTCCGAAAACATCTCTTTGAGAACCGCGACCGCATCTTTTCCGGGCGCCGACTGAATGTAGTCGCGAAATTTGGCCAGGGTTGGTTCTTCCGATTGTTGCCATTGAAACTCTACTTGCATCTTGGCAAATTGAATGAGCGGGATTTCCATCAGCTTGCTGTACGCCTTGCTGTTTTTGAACGCGTGCCATTGTTCCCTGAGTCGCAAGCTGGCGGAGTAAAACGCAGCGTCTGCCGGCACTTTGTGGAGCGAGTGAGCCTGATCCGCCAAGTCGGCCCCGAGTCCGCTCGATAACGGCAGCGCGACAAAAGCAAATAGCGCGAAGATGATGAATTCGATGCGAATACCCAAATGGCGCCGCGAAATACAGAGTTGCCGTGTCATCGATATTCCCTTTCCTAAACAGCCTGTATTAGCCTCGTTCCACCAGAGCAGTCTGACCGATGGACTGCAAAAAGTAAACTGGCCGGCGGGGGGAGACGTAGCGTACCGGCGGCCGTGCTATCGTGCAAATGGCCTTCGCGCCGCCCCAAAAAGCATTTCGAGAAAATCGCGTACGTCTTCCCACATTCGACTGCAATGGGCAATTAACCGCATCCGCGGATCGCGATCCCTCGCTCGATGAGATGAAGCAAGTGTTCGAAGCAGTTCATCAACCGGCGCTCGCCGAGTTGGCGGAGCGCAGCGAGGCGGAACTCGACGTGCTCGCAGGACGGCTTCATCTGGCCTTTAAGACAAATTTGGCGGCGGTCGAGTCGTGTCCGCAGCAGGAGCTCGTGCATGCCGGGCAGATCGCGATGCTGCGCCGGCCGATGGGCCAACCGCCGCTGCGGTAGCGGTTCCTGCTACTCGTTGCGAATTGCTAAACGACCCTGCCGGCTCGCCGCAGGCCAATTGCAAGCATCACCCAGGCCCAACCATTGAAGATCATTTCCAGGCCGATGAACAGACCGATGACCCATAATGCGGCTTCGGGCAATTGGCGATTGATAATCAGTCCCAGAATCAGGGTGACAATACCATTTAGTAGCACCCAGCCCCAATCGTGAAACCGTACGACCAGCGCCGACACAATGCGAAAGATGCCCCCCACGATCAGGAAAATGGCAATGAATTTTGTCAACACGACCATGCTGATCCCGGGCGCATCGATGATCATGTAACCAACTACGACGTAGAGCAGCCCAATTAACAAGTGCAACAACATACCGCTCCACTTGCCGGCCCAAAATGAGCTGACGATTTGTGTGATCCCGCCGGCCAACAGTACGAAACCCAGAAACACAACCGACGCGATAGAACCAATGAGCGGATCGACAATGCAGATCGACCCCAGAACGATCAGCGAAATACCAAGCAGCAGAAAGCACCACCACTGTTGGTGAAGTGTGTGTAATTCGTGGCGAAGAACGGCAGCGGGCGAGACAGATTCAGCGGACATGAGTTGGCTCCCTGGCAAATAGTTGCGGATCGAACCCAATTCCTCCATCTTTGAGTCTAATTATTGGCCGCCGAATTACCAGCGTCGGCGAACATGTTTTCAAGGATATTTGGTCGGCTGGCGGGCGAGGTCGGCCGGCCCGGCAACCGTGGGCGACTCAGCGGCCGTCGGCTAAACTGCCTTACGACGCTTCTACCTGCCCCCCTCCCAAAAACAGCTAGGGAATGGCGGCGCCGTGCCACTGGGCGTGTTGCAGAAGAACGTCCGCGCGTGGATCGCCGCAACGAAATCAAGAGCTGGCGGCTAACGTATGGAGTGCGTGAATAATCACGACCACGGCCGTCGACGCAGACAGCGCGAGAATTGCCGGCCGCGTGTGCCGGCCGTCGAGCCGTGCCACCGTATATCGCGAAAATGCAAAGCCAACCACGACGGCCGGCATTAACATCACGCCGAGCATCAGTTCGGGCAGGCCGAACCACCCGGCCCACCACAACCCAATGAGCGAAATGGGTGTGCCGATCGTGAACATGGACGAGAGCGTTCCGCGAATCTTTGGCGCTTCTTCATGTTGATAAACAAGCGCCATCGGCGGCCCGCCGATGGCCGAAATCGTGCTCACAAAACCGGACCCGATCGCGGTAAGAAATAAATTCCTTATCGTCAGCCGGAAGTGCCAGCCTCCCAAGCTGATCGCGACGCCCGCCAGCACGGCCGCCGCAAACAGCAATTCGTACGTAGCTCCGGACAGGAATCGCAACGCCAACGCGGCGGGAAGCATGCCGAAAATGCGACCCGTTGTGCCGACCGCCACTTCCGGCCACACGGTATGACGCCGGTCACGCCAGGCAATCAGCACCGTAAGAAGCATCGACGTGACCAACATCGGCCCCGGCAAGAAGATGGAATTTACCAACAGCAGGACCGGAGCCACGACCGCCGCCAGCCCAAAGCCGATTGAACCCTGAATTACCGAACCTAGGACGACCAAGCCAAGCGCGGCGGCAAGCTGGACGGGCGTAACGGGCAGCGTGGGCACGAAGCAGGGCCGTCGGTGGAGAGGAGCGGAATTGTGGGAGAGGCAAAACGCGGAGGATGCGTTATAGCGAACGGGGACCACTCTGAGAAGTCGCGTTACGTTGCCGGGTGCTTGGCTACGATGTTGCCCAGGCGAACGATCCCGCCGCGCACAATTCGTGCATAGCGGCCTCGAAGGTGAAGCGCCTTGCCGCGCTGATCGTTGGCGAACGCACGGGCGTCCTGACCGTAGCGACCGGCGAATTTCGAGCAACCCGTGTGCGAGAGATCGCTCATTTCAATAATCACCTCCGGGCCTATGGCAAGTTGGCTTCCGACTGGCAGGCTGGCCTCGCTAAGATCGAAATCAATGATCAGATTATCGCCCGCCAGGCACATGGCATCCTGCTGTCTGGCGATTTGGCGTAGGAAGCGTCCATTCATTACCGATACCTGGCACCTCGGGTCCGATCGCCCGTCCTTCAAGCGATAGTAGCTGTCCGTCACCCAGCGGTCCCCTTCGATGCCGCGCTCCGGCGTGAGCGCTGCTGCTTCGAGCGCAGGCGCTCGTTTGGAGCAGGCCGTACGAAGATCGCTTCCAACCGGCCGGCATCGACCGGCGACGCCAGCACATCCGCCAGTCCTTGTTCCAATTCAATCGTGCTAAGATATCGAATCGTATCGTGCATGTGATTTGTCGCATCTGCGAGAGAACCCAGACGAAACGGAGCGGCACTCCTACTCTGTTCTCTTTGGTGCCTCCTGTTCGAAACGAAACTTAGCCCACTTGCGCGACAATTTATCATCTTCTTCGCTGCCCGCGGAGCAGACAATTACGGGCGCTGAAGGTTCACGTCAAACTGCTCCATACGGCGGCAAATATACTCAGCAGCACATAGAGCACCAAGATGAACCACCAGCCGAGGATCACCGATTGCGGCGCCTCGAATCCCATCGCGTGAGCGACTAATCCAAACAGCGCGACAAAACCCAGGATCGTTGCCGTGGGAGCCGCGCCGCCCAAAATTCGGATCATGCCCAGAATCACGGCGGCCGCTGTCATCGCGATGATCAGCTCGCTCAGTGAAAAGCGAAAGCGAAACGGCTCTCGCTCTATGGCTGCTTGCCACATCTCATCGACCTCATTCGAGGCCGGCGGAGCGGCAGCACGCGTCGTGGCACTCGCCTGCACGCGCTCATCGCCGGCCGGCGCTGCGCCTCTTGCACCGAATTGTTCCCGCCGACGTGCATAAAGTTCCCGGCGTTTGCGATCGACTTCCGCCTCATGTTTTCGTTCTTCCCAGCGCACGTACCCGTACAGGACGGCAATCGAAAGCATTAGCAGGATTATGAGCGTCATCCATAACAGCCCAAATTTGGAAAGGGTCAGCGCGATTGCCAATACGGCGGTTGCCATCAGCAAGTGCTTCACTTGAAAGTGGAAACGAAAATCGCGGATCCATTGCTCAAGGATTTCCCCGCCGTGTTGGCGCTCCGCTTCGCGATAGATATCGTCGAGATCGATCGCGGCATTGGCCGATTCCGCGATCTCTTGCGCGTGGCGCGTTTCGGCGCTAACTACACTCGCATCAGGCGATTCGAGTTCGTACTCGTCATCGTCGGCAACATTCGCCGGCTCGGAATAGAACTTGTCCCGTTCCCGTTCATCCATAGGAGAGGCCGAGGGCCGAGTGCCTCGAGTAAGAGTAATGAGTCAGGTGTGACACGGCACTTCCATTGTGGGACAGCGTGCGTATAGTGACAAGCATCATGCGAAAACCGCTTGCGTCTTCGCGAGGCATAACAATCTGCATACGCTGATGCCCCAGTTTCTTATCACCGCGTTGGGCAGCTATGGCGACGTCCATCCGATGGTCGGCCTCGGCGCGGCCCTCGCGGCGCGCGGCCATCGCGTCAAGATCTTTACAAATCCATACTTCGACGACGTTGTCGCGGGCGCAAGCTTAGAGATCGTGCCGCTCGGAACTCGCGACGACTACGTGCGTCTTTCGCAGCATCCGCATCTTTGGCATCCGGTGCGGGGACCCAAACTCGTTCTCTCATACGCGTCGGCTCGCATGTTACGACCCTTGTACGATCTGTTGCTTGCCAATTATGTGCCCGGCCAAACCGTGTTTTGCGCACGCAATGGACTTGGCAAGCCGCGTGGCAGGCGAAAAAACCGGGCGCCGGTGGTGAGCACAATTTTTGCCCCCGGGGTTTTATGGACCGTGCACGACTCGCCGCGGCTCAAAGGGGCGCTCCTTGGTCCATCGATGCCTCGTTGGGTGAAGCATTTTCAATTCTCGGTGGCCGACATGCTTTTCGTGCGGCCGCTGCTCGCGCCGCAACTAAACGCTTTACGCCATCAGCTTGACCTGCCGCCCGTGCGGAGAATTTTTTCCCGCTGGCTGTTCGCCAGTGATCTTGTCCTTGGAATGTTTCCCGATTGGTTCGGCCCGCCGCAGCCCGATTGGCCGGTAAACACAGAGACTGTTGGCTTCCCGCTCTGGGATACGCCGGGGTCAGTCTCCCGATTCTCCGCTCTGCGAAAGTGGGGACTGACCCCTTACCGGCCTATGGTCTGCCTGACGGCGTGCGCGAGTTTCTAGCCACTGGATCGCCGCCGATCGCCTTCTCGCCCGGCTCGGCTAACCGCGAAGCGCATCATTTTTTCGTCGCCGCGGTCGAAGCGTGCCAGCGGCTTAACCGGCGGGGAATCCTGCTCACCAAATACGATCATCAACTGCCTGCCAAGCTGCCGGAATCGGTGCGTCATGTCGGCTTCCTGCCGATGAGCCAATTATTGCAGCACTCGGCTGGCTTGGTGCATCACGGCGGTATTGGCAGTTGCGCCCAGGGCCTGGCGGCGGGGGTCCCGCAAATTGTGCGGCCGATGTCGTACGACCAGTTCGATAATTCGCGCCGGCTGGTGCGGCTCGGCGTCGCTAAAGAAATCTCGGTGCGTCGTTTCTCTGGTCGAAGCGTGGCCGATGCCCTCTTAGCGCTAATGAATTCGCCAACTGTCGCCGCCCGATGCCGGGAGCTAGCTGCCCGGTGCAAAGGCCCCGCCGCACTCTCCGCCGCCTGCGATGCGCTTGAAAAATTGGCGGAGCAAAAATTGCCTGCTGTCGGGGTTAGTAAACGATAGCGTGCATCGCATATAATTGAATCGCCCGTCGTTTGTTGTCCGTGGTCCGTTGTGTGGGCGGTCGCAACGGACAACCGAAACAGGAGCAAGCCATGCCTCACGATCATCCACTGGCCGACCTCCGACTTTTGATGTTTGTTGGCGACGATTACGAAGACCTCGAACTGTGGTACCCGAAACTCCGGCTGGCGGAAGCCGGGGCCCACGTGACGGTGGCCGGACCGGCTGCCGAGAGGGTTTACAGTGGCAAGCACGGTTACCCGTGCCGCTCGGATACTGCGATCGCGCTCATGGAGAGCAGCGATTTTCACGGCGTGGTGATTCCTGGCGGCTTCATGCCCGATAAGCTCCGCCGCGACGACGATGTGAAGCGGCTCGTGCGCGAATTCGCCGAAGGCGAAAAGCTCGTCGCCGCCATCTGCCACGGCGGCTGGATCCCAATTTCAGCAGGCGTCTATCGCGGCGTGCGCGTCACCGGCTCGCCGGGAATCAAGGACGATCTCGTGAACGCCGGCGCAATTTGGAAAGACGCGCCAGTCGTCGTCGATCGCAACTTCGTCTCCAGCCGCAAGCCAGACGACCTGCCGCATTTCTGCCGGGCGATCATCGAAGTGATGTCCGGCGCGGCGGTCGAATTGTAAGCCGGCTTTGCGCCAGAACAAATGACTTGCGTGACTCGAAATGCGCTTGAATTGCAAAAGGACGGGTATTCAATAGCGCATGGGCGGTTGGATCCCGGCGGCGGTTCGCGTTTCGGACGCGGGAGCTGGCGAAGTTGGTACGCCGACGGCGCCTTGCAGTTGGGCAACTCGTGCCGCGACTTCGGGCTGGAAGCGATTCTCGTTGAGCGACCGCTGGTAGTTCGCCAGCGCCTGCACGTGATCGCCCGATTGATCCCGGAGCCGACCCAGGGCAGTTAGGGCCCGGGCGTTGTGCGGGTCGATCGTCAGCGCATCGACGAGTTGGGCTTTCGCCTGTTCTTGCTGGCCGACCTCTTCTAACAACCGCGCCAATTCGATTTTCGGGTCGGCCGATTTCGGGCTCGCACCCGCCCAGTGATTTAGCAGTTTGAAAGCATCTTGTTGCCGGCCCGTTTCATTGAGCAGCACCGCCAGGCCGCGGTAGCACTCGGTGTGATTCGGGTCGCGCTCCAGGCATTGGTTGTACAAGTTTTCGGCCTGCTGCAGATCGCCCGGCCGGTTGTAAAGCGTGCCCGTTTTGTGCAGCGACGCGGCCAGGTTGTAATAGCCTTCCGGCGACCGCGGATTCTGGGCGATGGCTTGCTGGAAGCGGTCGGAGGCTTGTTGGTAGTTGCCTTGTTGGTACAGCCGAACACCTTCGACATTGGCCGCTTGCGACTGGATATTGCTGCAACCACTAGCGGCTGCGGCATACACCAGCAGTGCAGCGGCGATCCATCCGTTCGTGGAGAGGAAGTTGCTCGGCACTGTACTTGATTGACTGGGCACGAACCGCATTTCAGAAGATAGGCAATGCTGTGCTGAGAGAAGCTGGGTGCCGGCACATTGGCGGCCGGGAAAAGGTGGCGGAGAATATCAATGCAGGCCGCTGCGTGCAAGGCGGATTGATGGCCGGCATTGCCCGCTTGATTGGCACGCCCGAGGGTGTGGTTCCCGCACAATCACGGCAAACGGCGCAACCGATCCGTGGCCATCCATGGCGCTCCGGCTGCCACCTGCTGCGGCGGGAAAGTTTGGGCAACCCGTTAAAACCGCACAATCCGGCATGTTTGTGCAATCCGCCCATTTTTTCTGATTGCTTTACCTACCGCAGGCCGCTTTCCGATGCTTTCATGCGTCGTTGATGTCATTTTTCCACAACGGCAGATCGCGCTCGTATGTCAGGCTTCGGCCTGACAGCAGACAGTCAACACATTCCGTCAGGCTGAAGTCTGACCTACCAGGAGAAACAGTCCGGTGGCAAAAACGGCAACAAAATCGAGCAGCAAGCATCGCTCAACAAAATCTACGAAGAAGAGCACGGCCACGCGCAGGAAAAGTGCAGCGACACTTCCGCACGAAACGCTGCCAGCGCCGCCGGCGAAGTCGATATCACGATCGACCGCCGCCGAACTTCCGAACGTCGGGAAGATGAGGCCCGGTCGATAGAAGCGGCCTCAGCACCGAAGCTTGAACGTCGCAAGAAAGTCAATCGCCGCCGCCAGATCGACCCGACCACTTGCGAGCGAGATTATACCGATCAAGAAGTCGAGTTCATGAACGCTCTCGACGATTACAAGCGCAAAAGCGGACGGATGTTCCCCACTTGCAGCGAGGTTTTGGAAGTCATCCATTCGTTAGGTTACGTGAAGCTTTCCGCGACGCAGATGATGTCCGCCCAGCCGGACAATTCTTCAGCCCCCTCGGCAAAACCAATGCCGAATGATTTGCAGGCCTCCGCCGATAATGTGGCGCTACTCGTGGCGGAAGCGCAATTGGTTTGAGCAGTAAACGGCACCGCCTGGCCTCAACGATCATGGAGTTTAGCGACCAGCGGTGCGAGTGAACCGGCGGCGCCGATCGTTGCACCGCCAGTAGTAGCGGCACACGGGGCAGAACCTCTCCCCTGGTTGCTGCCTGAATTTCGGATTAGGGCTGTGCTTCGTCCAGCAGGTCGCGCAACTCATCGGCAGAAACGTCGGCCAGATCGAGTCCACGGGCATCCAGCGTTTCGTTCACTTTAAGGATGGTGTCTCGCATCAAGCCGTGAGTTTGCTCCGAGCCGCCGGCAAGTAGAAAGTTGTTGCCGCGAGTGATGCGTTTGTGGCCATCGGTGGCGTCAAAAGCCAGGCCTAGCAGCCCGGCGATGCGCCGGTCAGAAAAGCGTCGTTTGTTGCTCATCGCTGTATCGGCAAATTGTATTGTGTATCAAATTGGACATCGTAGCCGAGTTTCTCTCAACCTCGGATCGGCGGTTGAGGAGAAACTGTCCTACAAGCTGCGTGATGATTCTCCGCGGAGGGCGAAATTCAATTTGCCCGCCACGTCAATCGTAGTTAGCGATCCAACCAAGGGAAAGAGAGATTCCCGCTTATCGTCGCCGCGTCATTTCGCGAAGAATATCGGCCGCGGCCTCGCGGCTATCCTTGGTGGGTTGTTCCGGGCGCGCTGGAAGCTTGCCCGGTTCTTTCTTGGCGGCCCCCTTGCCGCGTTTGAGCCATTTCCAGACGCCGCTTTCGCTCTCTTCTTCGCCCTCTTGATCGGCCGCGGCAGCCGCTTCATCCTCGACACCTGACGATTCGCCCACTTGCGATACGTCTTCCACGGTGGCCGTGTCGCCGGTCATCGAGACTCGATGGATCGTGGTGCTCGTGTCTTCGGCTCGCATCGAGCGAGTTTCTTTGAGTGTCTCGGCCGCATCATCCGGCGGATCTAGCAGCCACCGAGTCACATCCTCCTCTGTGGCGCTATCCGACATGCTAATCGTTCGCTCGACCACATCGGCGACATCCTTTACGGGCGGCTGCTTGCGCGGTTTGGCGCCCTTCGGCTCAGCAGATTCGGTAGCGGCAACTGCTGCCGTATCCTTCGCTACCGCGGCGGCAACGCGAAACTTTAGCGGGCCAACGCGCAGCTCGTCGCCAGCTTTGAGTGGCACTTCGGTCGTGATCCGTGCGTCGTTGACATGAGTGCCGTTGCGGCTGCCCAAATCGCGCACCGTCCAACCTTGTTCGCGACGAATGATGGCGCAATGTCGACGGCTGATCGCTTCGCTGCCCGCGCACAGCGCGCACTCCTTAGCCCGCCCGATGAGAAACTTGTCCTTCGTCAACGGGATTTCCAGGCCTTCTTTCGCGCCGGCCAGTACGATTAATTTCAACTTCATCAAGTTCTTTGCCCTGCTTCCGCTAACTATAGGAAACTACAAAACGAGACCGGGTTTTTTGCGGAGGCAAATTTGAGTGGCAACCAAAATGGATGGCGACTTGCGGTCGCCGAAAGATACTGCAATATATGCGCCACTCATGCGACGAGGCTTTCATTAAATCATATACTGGCGCGGGGCTCCTTTCTGCAAAATTCGACGTATTGTAATAATTCCGCTTTCTCAGCATACTCCCCCATTTGGGTGCTTTCAAGGCGAGAATCAGGTCAGTATGTGGTAAGCCACGGTCCCCGTACCTCACTCCCTCCGGAATCTCGCCTCGGCGTTGCTAAAAGGCGTTCCCCGCGGGCAGTTCCCGCCGCGCTCATAATCGCCCTTTTTCTTAGTTCGGCCGCTGTGTCGGCGACCTTAACGACGTTTTGTCCAATCTGGCGATCCGTACTTAATATTCGCCAACTCGGCCGCCATTGATTTCAGCTCTGCCGGCAAAGTCGCTTTGGTTAGCGGCATATCCAGTACCTCCGCCAGCCGGCCGCTGACGCTGGCCACGATCTCCTCGGAGGCGACAGTTAGACCGGTGAGGTCCCGCAGGCCGGCCAGTTCCGGGGCCGCCCGCGAACGCTCCAGCAGCAGGCTGCCGTGTTGCAGTACGGCACCATGATGTCGCCGTTGGGCGCTGCCGATGATTTTCGATTCCTGCGGTGGCGAGCTTGCCGAACGCGAGGCGCCGTAGGCGCTCGGCCGGTCCGCCGGTGCCCATAACACGTCGCCGCGTGCCTGCCGCTGGAAGCACAGAAACGGTTCTTCAGCGACTCGTTGTTCGCGGCATTCCTCGCGCATCTGCAACTTCCAGCGAGAGCTGGCGGCATCGGGCGCCGCCGACAAAACGCCAATGAACGCGTGATGGACAGCGCGATACAACCTTTCGCTCTGATGGGCAAGCGGGTGGCCTGCCGGCAAGGCGAGGCTATACGTTAACTCGCGATCGTGCAGAATCGCCCCGCCGCCCGTTTGTCGGCGGATAGCCGCGAAATCGCGGCTGGCAACGTGCCTCTCCCGATCCACGTACCTTTGGAAGTAACCGAGCGAAAGTGTTGGCTCCTTCCAACTGTAGAATCTCAGGCTCGCGGCGCCGTTATCCGCAGCGTCTGCCAGCAGCGCCTCATCGACTGCCATATTCCAGGCGCCGGCGGCTGGTCGATCGATGAGGAGGCGGCACAGAATCACACTCGTTATCACTCCGGCCAAACCAGAATCGGCTGGCGCGGCGCGGACTTCGTCGGGCCGGCTGATCGGCGTGGTATGGGGGGCATCGTGCAGTAGGTCGGGCTCCTCCTCGATCACGCGAAACAGCGTTTCCGCGAAGGCGTCGAGTGTCTCTTTGCTTTCGGTCTCCGTCGGCTCGACCATGATCGACTCCTTTACGGATAGCGGGAAGTAGACCGTCGGCGCGTGAAAGCCGAAGTCCAAGAGCCGCTTAGCAATGTCCATCGCCGAAATGCCTTTGTCGCTCTTGAGCTTCGCCGCCGACGCGACAAACTCATGCATACACCGATCGCCCTGTGGGACCGGCAGAAAATGCTTCACTCGGCTCAACAGATAGTTTGCGTTGAGCACGGCATTTTCACTCACGCGACGCAACCCATCGGGCCCATGCGTGCGAATGTAGCAATAGGCCCGCACCAAGACGCCCACATTGCCGAAGAATGCCCGCACGCGGCCGATCGATTTGGGTCGGTTGTAATCGAGCCGATAGCGATCGCTATCTTTGATGACGATGGGCACCGGCAGATATGGTGCGAGCGTTTCTGTCACACAAATCGGTCCCGCGCCCGGCCCGCCGCCGCCGTGCGGGCCACTGAAGGTTTTGTGCGGGTTGTAGTGTTGCATGTCGGCGCCGAAATCGCCGGGCCGGGCGATGCCGAGGATGGCGTTCATGTTCGCGCCATCGAGGTACACGAGGCCACCGCGCTCGTGAACCGCCGCGGCGATATCATGCATTTTCGGCTCGAAGACTCCGACCGTGTTCGGGTTCGTAATCATGAATACTGCGATCTGGTTGTCGAGCAGGCGGCGTAGGTCGTCCATATCGAGCGTGCCGCTGGCGAGCGTTTTCACTGTGACCGTTTCGAAGCCGGCCATCGTGGCGCTGGCCGGATTCGTACCGTGCGCGCTATCGGGCACGAGGACTTTCGTGCGCTTCTCGCCCCGATCGCGAAAATAGGCGGCCGCCACCCAAAGCGACGTCAGCTCGCCGTGCGCCCCGGCCGCCGGCTGCAGCGAGCACGCACCGAGCCCCGAAATCTCCTTGAAATACTCCTGCAGTTCGTACAGCAGTTGCAACATCCCCTGCAGCGTTTCCTCTGGTTGATACGGATGCACGTCGGCAAAGCCGGGCATCCGGGCGATCCGCTCATTCCGCTTCGGGTTGTACTTCATCGTGCATGAGCCAAGCGGATAGAAGTGCGTATCAACGCTCATATTGAGCTGCGACAAGTTGACAAAATGCCGCACGACCTCCGGCTCACTCAATTCCGGCAGGGCAGGGGGCGCAGCGGCGATCGCGCCGGCCGGCAACAGTTCGTCCACCGGTCGCTCGGGCACATCACAAGCCGGCAGCCGATGCGCGCGCCGGCCGACTTCGGAGAGCTCGAACAGCAGTTTTGTATCGCGTGTATTTCGCATCTCTATTGGCACAGCTTGCGGGCCAGTGAATCGATTTCCGACTTCGTCCGTTTTTCGGTAATCGCGATGGAAAAGCAATTGGCTAATTCCGGATACCATCGACCCAATGGCACGCCGGCTAGAAAGCCCGCGTCCTGTGCACTCGCCAAGAGTTCGTCCACGCGCTCTTGCCGGTCGCGGATGACGAATTCTTTGAAGGTTGGTGCGTTGAACGCCAGTTCAAAACGATCGCTCTTGCAGATTTGATCCATCGCATACCGCGATTTTTGCAGGCACAAGTTGGCCGTTTCGCGAAGGCCCTGTGGGCCGAGGAGGGCGAGGTAGATCGTCGCGCGAAGGGCGAACAGGCCTTGGTTGGTGCAGACGTTGCTGGTGGCCTTCTCGCGGCGGATATGTTGTTCGCGGGTTTGCAGCGTGAGGACGAAACACCGCTTGCCGCGGCGATCGACCGTTTCGCCTGCGATGCGGCCCGGCATGCGGCGGACCAAATTCTCGCGGCAGGCCATGATCCCCAGATACGGCCCGCCGTATTGCATCGGCGTGCCCAGCGTGTGGCCTTCCGCTGCCGCGATGTCGGCCCCCCAATCGCCCGGCCGCTTCAGCAGGCCCAAACTAATCGGGTCGAACGCCGCGACCACAAGCGCACCGGCATCATGGGCAATGGTTGCCAGTGAAGCCGCGTCCTCAATACACCCAAAGAAGTTCGGCTGTTGAATCACAATGCACGCTGTTTCGTCGTCAACGGCCGCCGCTAGCTCCTGTGGCTGCACTACGCCGCGCGGCGTGCCGATCGTCACCAACTCCACGCCAAGGTCTTTCAGATACGTGGCGATCGTCTGGCGATATTCAGGATGCACGCTCGCCGCCGTGACGACCTTGCCGTAGCGCTTCGTGCTACTCACAGCCATGAGCACGCCCTCGGCCGCCGCGCTGCCGCCGTCGTAGAGGCTCGCGTTGGAGACATCGAGGCCGGTAAGCCGGGCAATCAATGTTTGGTATTCGAACACGACCTGCAAATTGCCCTGGCTGACTTCAGGTTGGTAAGGCGTGTACGACGTGTAGAACTCGCCGCGGCCGGCGATCTCATCGACAACAGCCGGAATGAAATGGTCGTAACTGCCACCGCCTAAAAAGCACACCTTCGAACCGGCGTGCTCGTTCCTCGCAGCCAGCGTCGCCATATGCTGCGTTAGCTCGATTTCCGACAGCGCCGGCGGAATGGCCAGCGGCCGCTGAAGTCGCATCTCCGGCGGGATCATTGCGAACAGCTCGTCGATCGAGCCGGCGCCGATGGCGGCGAGCATAGCCGATTGGTCTTCAGGCGTATTATAGAGATAAGGCATTGGGGCAAAAAAACGACCAATTACCAAGCATCAACGACCAACTACGGCCACCGAACATCGATCTGATTGGTCATTGGGATTTGGTCATTGCTGCTTTTGCTAGTGCGATTCCTCCGCACATTGCTTTTGGTAGGCGGCATAATCCATCAGGTTTTTGAGCGCCGATTCATCGGTAATGCGGATGCGCGGATCCAGCCTTCGCCGTAAGGATCATTGCTGAGGGTTTCTAAATTGTCGGGCAGCTTCTCGTTGGCGGCCACCACTTCGCCCGTGACGGGCGCGTACACATCGCTTACCGCCTTGACGGATTCGACTTCGCAGAACGACTCCCCGGCCTTCACTTGCCGACCAACTTTGGGCAGCTCGATGAAAACGAGATCCGTAAGCGCTTCGACGGCGAACGCGCGAAAGTCCTACGGTCGCAATCTTCTGGCCCCGCATCCTCCGTCACGGCGACCCATTCGTGCGTCTTGGCGAATAAAAGATTCTCCGGTTTCACGATTTCTCCTTCATTTTATTACCACCGAGGCAAAGAGTGCACAGAGCAGCAATTCTGAACCGGAGATCACAGAGCAAACAGACAACAACTTATCTCGTCTGTATTCCTCGTACCTCTGATGTCTCCTGTCAAATAATTCTGCTTCTTCTCCGTGTGCTCGGGCTCTGTGGCTAATTCTTCTTCCTCGCTCGTAAAACGGCAATGGCACCACCACCGCCGCGTGTTGTGTACCGCGAATATCCACGGCCAGCCGCGTCCCAACAGCGTGCGCGCTTGGCCGGACGTAGGCCATCGCGATCGGTCGCTCAAACGTCGGCGAGAACGTGCCGCTCGTGACTTCGCCGACGATCTCGTCTCCGTGCAACACCGGGCACCCTTGCCGGGGTAATCGCTTGCCTTCGCACTTGCAGGCCGATACGAACCGGCTGCGATTTGTCTGCCGCGAATCGCTCCAGCGCTTCACGGCCGATAAACTCCCGCCCGCCCAGATTCACGGCAAAACCTAACCCCGCTTGAAACGGATTGATTGTCTCCGATAGTTCGTGTCCATAAAGCGGCATTGCGGCTTCGAGGCGGAGCGTATCGCGGGCGCCGAGGCCGGCAGGCGTGCCGCCAACGGCTTCGCCGCATCTATGATGTGTTCCCAGATATGCGGGAACGGCATCTGCGTCGCAAATGATTTCGAAGCCGTCTTCTCCGGTGTAACCGGTGCGGCTTATCAGAATGGAGAACTGGTCGAATTGTCCAGTCGAACACAGTGTAGTACCGCATATCGAGAGATCGGAATTGCCGTACTTGAACGAGCGGCTCGATGGCTGACGATCGCTTTGGGCCCCTGGACGGCAAGCATCGCGGTTTCGGTAGTTCTCATCATGGATACTGAAGGCTTACAGATGCCGTTGCAATGTGACTTCATCCATCCGACAATTTTCTCGCGATTCCCCGCATTGACGACCATCCAAAAGGCGTCGTCACTTTCGGCGAATTCTCGTAGACCAGTACGTCATCAAGAATTCCGCCCTGCTCTGTTGCACACGAGCGAATAGCGCATGTGGTTCGGCTTCATTTCGCGGACACGGCGAGTCACAAGTGAATCTAGGAATATATCTGCCTTGGGACCAACAATTGCGAGCCGGCCCATGTGCGAGATATCGAACACGCCAACCGCGTTGCGAGTCGCGTCGTGCTCTTCGGCGATCGACGTATATTGCACGGGCATCGACCAGCCGGCAAAGTCGACCATTCGCCCGCCGTGCGCGACGTGCCAATCGTGTAGCGGCGTGCGGAGCAGTTCGGTGGTCATCGTCATCGGCAGGGGATCGCTGCGGCCGATCAAGGGTTCAGTTGTCAAAGTGCCAACGCATTTTAATAGCTTCCCACCGAACTGTCATGGGGCTATCATCCGCCCCCAAATGTCAACGCGAATTCAGGGGAACCTGGAATCGCGGCTCTGAACATGGGATACTTTGGGCGATAGGCAGATCAGCACGCTTACCTCCCGGGGAGCATCCATGCACCGCTACACAATTCTCTGTTTAACGTTCCTGATCGCGTTGCATTGCGCAATTTCGCCAGCCGCCGAAAACTGGCCGCAATGGCGCGGACCGTTGGGCACCGGCGTGGCTGCCGAGGGCAATTATCCGGCTAAGTTTTCTAGCACCGAGGGCGTGGCCTGGGCCGCGAAGTTGCCAGGCGTCGGCACTTCAACGCCAGCCGTATGGGACGACCGTATTTTCGTCACCTGCGGCATCGACGGCCGCGACGGCATCGTCTGCTTCGACATGAATGGCAAGGAGCTATGGCGACGACAGTTTGGCTCCGAGCGGCCCGGCAGGAATCCGCACGGCAGCGGCAGCAATCCCTCGCCGGTGACCGATGGCAATCACGTTGTTGTGTACTACAAGAGCGGCACGCTGGTCTGCCTGGACACTCAATGGCAAGGAGCAGTGGAAGATCAATCTGCAGGACCGTTTTGGCAAAGATACGCTGTGGTGGGATTTGGGCACGTCGCCTGTGCTGGCGAATAGCCGTGCGATTGTCGCCGTGATGCAGGACGGCGATTCGTACCTGGTCGCCTTCGATCTGAATACGGGAGATGTCGCTTGGCGCACGCCGCGTCAATACGATTGTCCGGTAGAATCCGACCAAAGTTATTCCACGCCGCAGGTTGTTTCCATCGGCGGACAGAATGTGATCGTCACTTGGGGCGCCGACCATCTGACCGGCCACGACGCCGCTACGGGGAAGCTGCTGTGGGAGTGCGGCGGATTCAACCCAGACAAGCAGCCGAATTTGCGGACGATCGCGTCGGTCGCGATCAGCGATGGCGTCGCCCTGGTTCCATACGCGCGCGGCGCATCGCTTGCCGGCGTTCGCCTGGGTGGCACGGGCGATATTACGAAAACCGGCCGCATTTGGGAGAAGAACGGGCGCGGCACGGCGCAGACGTTCCCACGCCGATTGTTACCGGTGGCAAGGCGTATCTGCTAACCGACCGTGGCCGAATCGTTTGTCTCAATTTGCAGTCTGGCGACGAATTATGGTCGGCCGACCTGCCGCAGAATCGCAATCAGTTCTATAGCTCGCCCGTCCTGGCGGGCGACAAGCTGTATTGTGCGCGCGAGGACGGAGTCGTTTTCGTTGGCCGAGTGAGCGACAAAGGTTTCGAGCTGCTGGCCGATCACAATGATATGGGCGAGCGAATCATCGCCACGCCGGTGCCGATCCGCGGCGGGCTGTTGATCCGCGGGGATGAGCATTTGTTCCGCATCGCTTCTGCAAAGCAAGCACAGTAGGAACATTATCGAGCGATGATAATCGAACAATTCGACACAGTTTCCAAGGCCACCGTTCCAAGATCACTCACCCGAATGGTTCGCGAGGGCGACAGCGTGGTGCGTAGTCAGCGGCCGCGTTTCTGCCGCCGTTCATTCTTTCCGGGGCGAATTTTCTTCTTTTTGCCGCGTGCCGGTTTACCCGGCTTCGCCCCGCGCTTGCCGCTCGATTTGGCCGGGCGCTTGACGCGGCTCTTCTTGGGACCACCCGTGCGGGCAATCGAGGCGAAAATCGAGCTCGCGCGTGTCGATGTCCACCGCGGCGACCGCTACGCGAACCGTGTCGCCCAGGCGGTACGAATTCCCCGAGCGAAAGCCGGCGATCACGTGCCCGGCGCGGTCGTAGCGGTAGTAATCATCCGTGAGGCTGCTGATGTGGACGAAGCCCTCGGCCGGTATTTCCACCCCGGTGATGAACAGGCCAAAGTTTTCCACGCCCGTGATGATGCCGTCCAGCTCGAGGCCGATTTTGTCGGACATATAGTGGAGCAATTTCAACTTCTTGAGCTCGCGCTCGGCCTCGGCCGCCCGCTGCTCGCGCTCGCTGCAATGGTCGCCCAACGCGAGCATTTGGTCCATTCGCTGCTCGGGTTTGCGGCCACGATTGAACGTTTCGATGAGCCGATGCACCGTAAGGTCCGGATATCGGCGTATCGGCGACGTGAAGTGGCAGTAGCAATCGCTGGCCAGTGCGTAGTGCCCCTCATCTTCCGGGCTGTAGATGGCCCGCTGCATCGACCGCAGCGTGGCGTAATTGATCGCGTGCTCGCGCGGGTCGCCCTTCACCATGTCGAGAAGCTTCTGCAGCTCGAAGCGGTTTTCGAGATTCTCGGCCTCGTAACCCAGCTCCCGAACGAATTCGGTCAACACGCGCATCTTCCGCGGGTCCGGGCTGCCGTGCACGCGGCGCAAAAACAAAAGTCCCGCTTCTGCCAGTTTCTCCGCCACCGCCTCATTGGCGGTTAACATGAACTCCTCGATGATCTGATGGCTTTCGGTGTTTTGCGCAAGGTGCGCGCCCGTAACGCGGCCATCGGCGTCGAGGTCGATTTTCATTTCCGGCATCGAAAGCTCGAGCGCGCCGCGCTGGAACCGCCGCGCGCGGAAGATCATCGCCAATTCGTGCATCCGCGTAAGTAGCTCATCGACTTCAGGCGTAAGGTGCGACGAAACACGCTTTTCGGATGCGTTCTTCTTACTGCCGATGTGAATGTCGCTGCTGTTCTGGCGAAAGCTTCTTGGCGGCCAAATACTCGTCCACTTCTTCATACGTGAATCGCCGGCGGCTCTTGATGGCGCTTTTGAAAACGTCGGTCGCCACGCGGGCGCCCTCTTCCGTGAACTCCATCATCGCCGAGAGCGCGTAACGGACTTTGCCTGGCTGCAGGCTTGCCAGATTGTTGGAAATGATCTCCGGCAGCATCGGAATCACGCGATCCGGCAGATACACGCTCGTTGCCCGGTCGTGTGCCTCGCGATCGAGCGGCGTCTTCGGCTTCAACAAAATGCGACACATCGGCAATATGCACTCCCAGCAGCCAATGGCCATTATCGAGCCGCTCCAACGATATCGCATCGTCGAAGTCGCGAGCATCGACCGGGTCGATCGTTACAATCGTCAGCTGCGTGAGATCGTGCCGGCCGCGGCCGATCGATTCATCGAAGTGCTCTGCCCGCTTGCGGGCTTCCTCCAGCGCGTCCTCGGCGAATTCGCCCGGAAGGTTGAACTCATAAATGATCGACATCGTGTCCACGCCCGGCTGCCCGCGCGGGCCGAGTACTTCGACAATCACGCCTTCGCCGTCGTGAACGTGCGACGGGAAGCGGACCATCTCGATGACAACTTTATCGTCCGGCCGCACGCCTTTCGCGCCGGGATCGCCGACATAAATCGGATTGGCAATAATCTTGCCGTCGATCTGTACCATGCCCATGCCGGCCTGTTCGAAGTAAACTCCGACGAACCGATTCGTGGCACGCTCCACGACGTCGATAATTCGGCCTTCATGTTTGCCCATCCGGCCGCGCTTGGATTCGAGCCGCACGGAGACGATGTCGCCGCTCGCCGCATCGCCTGTTTTGTCGGCCGGCACGAAAATATCGGCGTCGCGACCTTCGGCGCGCAGCGTGCCATCCGGCCGCACAAAGCCGAATCCACCCGCCGCTCGGCGAAACGTGCCGGTGAAATGCTTCAAATCGCGCGGCGTCGTCGACTTGGCCTTGTCCTTCTTGCGCTCGGCGGCTCGCTCTACAGCGACCTCCATTTTGACGGCGTTCGCCAGCTTCTCCTTGCTGCACTCGCGTTGCGTTTTGCTAACCGGCTGCACAAGATGGCTCGGCCCCCAAGTGAGCTCGCCCGCCTTGACCATTCGCTTGATGGTTTGTTTGAGCTCGTGAACGGCCTCGTTGGCGAGGCCCAGCTTCTTGGCGATGATGGCCGGTTTTACAGGCTGATAATTGGGATCGGCGACAAGGCTGAGAACCGTGTCGCGAAGTTTTTCTGTCATATGTTTTTTCTAGGCGTAGCCTCCAGCGCGTCGGTTCGTCGGCGTAGCGAGAAGTGATGTTTATCGTGCGCCTCTATTAGGGAATGACATTTGACTCCAATATAGATGGTGTTGCCGCCCGTCGCTATTTTGCTTTCGCCCCTCCCTCCTCAACTCTCGTGCCTTTATACAACTTCCTTCCCAAGTTCGTGTGATACTGCGTCCAGTTGCTTTCGACGTTCGGGCAGTCGACCATCAGTTGCGTGAAGCTGGCCAACTTGGCGTCCAGATTATCGAGGTGGTGCAGGGCGACGGCTTCGAGCGTCATCGGAAGTTTCGGGCTGCCGAACTCGTACTCGCCGTGGTGGCTGATGACCATGTGCTTGATTTCCGTGACGAGCTGCTTGGGGAATGGTTCGCCGGAAAGCCGCTCGGCTTCGCGCACTTTGTCGTCGATCATCGTCATGGCGAGCACCATGTGGCCCAGTAGCTGGCCTTCGTCGGTGTAGGAGATTTCGCGCTCGTACGACAGCTCATCGACCTTGGCCGCATCGTGCAGGAATGCGCCGACAAGCAGCTTATCCTGATCCAGCCGCGGGTAGCGCGGCGCGACGGCAAGCACCAAGTTCATCAGTCCGACGACGTGCTCCAACAGCCCGCCTTTGTATGCGTGATGATTTTTCATCCCGGCCGGGGCAGCGGTGAACTTCGCCATGAACTCGGCGTCCATCAAGAAGCACTCGGCCAGGTTGCGCAGGTCGGGCGATTGAATGGTCCGCAATATTTCGGCCAGCCGCGTGGCCATGCGATCGATTTCCTCAGTCCGCAGCACGCGGAAGTCGGCTTCATCCACTTCATCCGCCCGGGCGCGGCGGATCGTGCTGGCGATAAGCTGCATGTTGCCCTGAAACAGTTGCGTATTGCCCTCGACTCTTACGTAGTCGCCGTTTTCGAACGCGCGGTAATCGTTTTCGCTGGCATTCCACAGCCGGGCCGCAATCGCGCCGCTGCGGTCGGAAAGCTGCAATTGCAGATAAAGATTGCCGTTGCGGTTGGGCCGCAACTGCTTCTCGGACGCCAAGAACACCTGGCTAATTTGCTCGTTGTGGCCAAGCTGGCAAACGTAACGTCGGTCGGTCGTGGTGGACATGTGGAGTCGAGAGCTAAGCGTCAAGATTCGAGAGGTCAAAGCCGGCAGTTAACACGCAATTCTAGGGCTGCACGCGATCGATCACAACCGGCCCCGAGGCGGGCTGCGGTGAGTGCGATTTTCTCGCGGGTCTCAATGCTTTAGAATGCGGTCAGCGCTGCTGCGGGCGATTCCGCATCTTCTGATTCTCGACTCTCGACTCCACTCCGCAATGGCCAAACAACCCATGTCCGCGATCAGCCCCACGCGGGCCGAGAATTTTCCCGAATGGTATCAGCAAGTCGTCAAGGCGGCCGACCTGGCCGAAAACTCCGACGTTCGCGGCTGCATGGTCATCAAGCCGTGGGGCTTTGCGATTTGGGAGAACATCCAGCGCCGGCTGGACGCCATGTTCAAAGCCACCGGCCATGAGAACGCCTACTTCCCGCTGTTCATCCCGATGAGCTTCCTGGAAAAAGAAGCCGAGCACGTCGAAGGGTTCGCGAAAGAGTGCGCCGTGGTGACGCACCACCGGCTCGAACCGAAGCCCGGCGGCGGGTTGCGGCCGGCGCCCTCGGCGGAATTGGAAGAGCCGCTCATCGTGCGGCCAACGAGCGAAACGATCATCGGCGCCACGTTCGCCCGCTGGGTGCAGTCGTATCGCGACCTGCCGATCCTCATCAACCAATGGGCCAATGTGGTGCGCTGGGAGCTGCGGACGCGGCTGTTTCTGCGCACGACCGAGTTCTTATGGCAAGAAGGGCACACGGTTCACGCGACCGAAGCCGAGGCCCGCGAAGAAACGATGCGGATCCTCGACCTGTACGCCGATTTCGCCGAGCACACGATGGCCATGCCCGTCATCAAAGGAGAGAAGACGGCGGGCGAGCGTTTTCCGGCGCGGTTAATACGTACGCCATCGAAGCCCTGATGCAGGACCGCAAAGCGCTGCAGGCCGGCACGTCGCACTTTCTGGGTCAGAATTTCGCCCGCGCGCAAGATATCAAGTTTCAGGATGAAAACGGGCAGGAAGTGTACGCCTGGACGACCTCGTGGGGCGTTTCGACGCGGCTCGTCGGCGGCCTCATCATGACGCACGGCGATGATGATGGACTCGTGCTGCCGCCGAAGCTGGCCCCGGCGCACGTGGTGATCATGCCGATCTATCGCAACGACGATGAACGAACAGACGTCATGCCCTTTTGCGCAACACTGGAACGCGAGCTGACGGCCAATCGTACGCGGGCGAACCGATTCGCGTGCGGATCGACAATCGCGACATCCGCGGCGGCGATAAGAAGTGGCAATGGGTGAAACGCGGCGTCCGATCCGCGTCGAGATCGGTCCGCGCGACGTGGCGGGCGGCAAGATTTCGTTCGGCCGCCGCGACGTGCCCGGCAAGCTCGAATCGGCCCGCGCCGAATTCGTCGCGACGTTGCCGAAAATGCTCGACGAAATTCAGCACGGTCTGCTGCAACGTGCGCGACAGCTACGAGAACAAGCCACCGTGCGAATCGACAACCTGAAAGATTTCGAGGCGTTCTTCACGCCGAAAAACGAAGAGCGGCCCGAAATCCACGGCGGCCTGGCCTACGCCCATTTCGTCGAATCGCCCGAAATGGATGAGAAGCTCAAATCGCTCAAAGTAACGATTCGCTGCGTGCCGCTGGCTGGCGATGATGAGCCGGGCAAATGCATCTTCACCGGCCAACCCAGCAAGCGCCGCGGCGTGTTCGCCAAAGCGTATTGACCCACAAGCGACGGCGGCAAGCGAATCGTCTTCAAAACACTTCGACACGCGATGGGACATTCAGCGCTCCAGCCCCTGTCCTTCTTGTGCTCGCCGCGAGCAGCCGATATGACGCAGCGCTGCAGTGGGCGAGCCAGCGGTGCGCAGACGCTTACGGGCCCATCGCGTGTTCCAGCGCGCCTTCGACTTCACGGAAACCGACTATTACACCGCCACGATGGGCACCGGTCTCAAAAAGCAATTTTGCCTTCGAGCGGCTTATCGATCCTGCCGCCCTGGCCGACATCAAACGCCAGACCAACGATTGGGAAGCCGAATATGCTGCGATTGGGCGGCATGCGGAGCCGCGGCCGTTGAATCTTGACCCCGGCTATCTTACGCCGGCCAAGCTCGTGCTCGCTTCCACCAAGGACCATGCGCACCGCATCTATTTGACCGCGGTATCTTTGCCGAAATCACGCTCGTCTTTCGTCAGCGGAAGTGGCAGCCGCTCGAATGGACGTATCCCGACTATCGGCGCGACGACTACCAGCGGTTCTTCACGCAGTGCCGCGAGTGGCTGTTGAATTGCGGCCAGCGTGGCGGGGGGTAAAATGACGCGAACAGCAAGTCGCCGCGATTCGTAAAACTTGTAGCGGCCAGGCCAAAGAAATTGTCATGCGAATCATTCGCACCATCGTGATCGCAGCGCTAGTCGGGATCATGGCGGGCGCCGCGGTTGCCTACGTCGAAGTGCGGTCCGACCGCGACGCGATAGACAAGGTTTCCGATGAGCTTGACTCCGGCGCCTCTGCTGCCGGTGCGAAGGACACGCCGCGCATCGAGGTCAGTCAGCCGCATTACGATTTTGGCACGATGCAGCGCGGCACGTCGAAGTCGCATGAATTCGTGATCCGCAATGTCGGCACCGCGCCGCTGAAGATCCGGTCCGGCGGCACCACGTGCAAATGCACGCTTTCCGAAGTGCCGACGCAGCGATCCCGCCCGGCGGATCAACGACGGTGAAACTCGAGTGGACGGCGAAGTCCGATAACGGACCATTCCGCCAATCGGCCACGATCCTCACCAACGATCCGCGGCATTCGCAAATCGATTTGGCGGTTGACGGCCAAATTCTGGCAATCAGCGGTGTCGAGCCGCCGGATTTCTTTTCGATAAACTTTCAGTCGGCGAAATCAAATCGGCGCACGTGTATGTGATGGCGATGTTGCAGGATGATTTGACGGTCAACGATGCCCAGTTCGCCGATCCGACGGTTCGCGACAAGTTCGATGTGAAGATCGAACCGGTCGATCGAGCAGCGTTGCCGAATAAATTGGCGAAACGCGGCGTGAAGGTGACCGTCACCGCAAAACCAGGCCTGCCAATTGGCCGGTTCAATTCCTGGTTGTCGCTGCACACGAATCTGCCCGAGCCGAGAAGCTCGATATTCCGATCTTGGCCAGGTCGTGGGCGACATCAGCGTCATGGCGTCGTGGGTTGGAATGAAGAGCAGAGCATGCTTATCATCGGCAGCGTGAAGAGCAGCGACGGCGGGCACGGCAAGGTGAATCTCGTTGTGCGCGGCCCGGACGCGGCGAACGTCAAGTTTCACGTGCTATCCAAAGACCCCAATGTGCTGAAGGTTACGCTCGGCAAGCCGCAGAAACTCAAGGATACGCTTGTTCATGTGCCAGTCGATATCGAGATTCCGCCCGGCACGCGGCCGATGGTGCATCTCGATACGGCCCAGGGCGACGCGGCCCGGATTGTGTTCTCAACGACTCATCCCAAGATCAAAGAATTGTCTTTGTCGGTGCGATTTGCTGTCGAACGATAAGCTGTATTCAGACAGGCTTTCCAGCCTGCCGCGGACGAATTTATTGGCAGGCTGAAACCTGCCCTACTGAAATGTTCAACGTTACCTGCGAGCAAGGTGGCTGGCAATCGTCTCGCTTGGCATTGCGATTCCAATCGTGGCTTCTATCTTCGTGGTGATCGGCCGGCGGAGAACGATAACGCCACCTCTCCCCAGCGGCCCGAACAAAAAAAGATCGATCCGATCGTGGTCAACGGTGCGATTTTCGTGGACTGGCCCAAGCCGGACGTTGCCCTGGTATTTTCCGGCGAACAAAACGGCTACCTCGAGCCTTGCGGTTGCGCCGGGTTGGAAAACCAAAAAGGCGGGCTCAAACGGCGATTCACGTTTCTGAAGCAGCTCGCGAAAAGGGCTGGAACGTCGTGCCGATGGACCTTGGCGGCCAGGAATCGCGCACCGGCGTTCAAGCGGAGCTGAAGATCGATTTTTCCTATCGCGCGCTGGTGAAAATGGGCTATGCGGCCGTTGGTTTCGGTCCGGGCGACCTGCGGATCGATCTGTTCCCAATCGTGATCAATTTCGATGAGGCCACCAAACCGCTCGTTTCCGCGAACGTGGCGCTCGGCAATTTCGACAGCAATTCGAACGAGCTATATAAAGTCGTCGAAGTCGGCGGAATGCGGATCGGCATCACGTCGGTGCTCGGCAAGAAGGAAATTGCCGGGCGAAAGGAAGCCGGCGACTTCGCTCTGTTGGAGCCGTATCAGGCGATCCCGCGCATTCTCGGCGAGCTGCGCGAAAAAAAATGCGATCACTTGGTGCTGCTCGCGAATGCCGAACCGGACGAGACGAAGGACCTAGCTCGGAGGTTTCCCGAATTCGATTGGGTGATGACCGCGCACGGCGCGGAGGAGCCGCCTAAAGACCCGGGAACCATCGAGGGCACGAACACGCATATCGTCGAAGTTGGCCAAAAGGCCGAGTATCTGGTTGTCGTCGGACTTTATAAGAATGGCACATGCCATTCCGCTACCAGCGCGTGCCGCTGGATCATCGGTTTGCCGATGCGCCGGAAATGCAGCAGATGCAGGTCGAGTACCAGAACCAGCTCGAGCAGCTTTAGAACGGCGGCTCGACGGCGCTCGGAGTCAAGCCGGTCCGCATACGACGGGCCGCAAGTTTGTTGGCAGCAAGACGTGCGCGGATTGCCATACGAAGGCGAGTGAAGTCTATGAAAAGACGCCGCACGCGCATGCGACCGATACGCTATGCATCTCAAGCCGCCGCGGCATTTTGATCCGGAGTGTCTGAGTTGCCACGTGACCGGCTGGGAGCCGCAAATTTTTTCCGTTCGAGTCCGGTTACCTCGGCTTAAAGCAGACGCCCGACCTGGTCGGCAACGGTTGCGAGAATTGCCACGGACCGGCCGGTCGCCACGCGGCCGCCGAAAACGGCGAAATCGAAGTCAACGATGCCGAAAGGAACAACTTCGCGCGGACCTTCGACTCAAGATCGTCAAAAACGAAGGCAATAAGGAACACCAGGTGTTCGAGAAAGCCAAAGTTGTCGATATGTGCATGGATTGCCACGATCTGGATAACAGCCCCGATTTCGATTTCCAAAAGTATTGGCCGAAAGTGAAGCACGTCGGCAAGGATTGATTTTCGCGTCACCGATTCAGTCCACGTACCAGCCGCTTGCGGTTCAGCGCAGGGTTATCTCAATGTTCAGATGGACTTACAGTAAGCTTCGCGACCGTCGCATCATCGGAATGCTGCACGTGGCAGCTTTTTCGATTGTTGTCAGCCGCCGCTGCCGGCGCGGTGGAACTCCGCGTCCTGTCGTTCAATGTCCGCTATAGCCAAGTTGGCGAAAGCGAAGCCGCGACCGAAAACAATTGGGCGGATGCGAAATACCCGCGCCGCGAGCGGGCCATCCGCGTGATCCGCGAGAATTCGCCCGACGTCCTCGGCGTTCAAGAAGCGCGCGAGTTGCAGGTTACGACCTCCGGAAAGCGCTGCCCGAGTACGCGTTCTACGGCGTGGGTCGCGATGACGGCAAAACGGCCGGCGAATTTTCAGCGGCATCTTTTATCGCGAAAACCGCTTTACGAAAAAGACTCGGTTCGTTTTGGCCGAGTGCCACGCCGGAGACGCCAGGGACCTCGTTTGCTCTGGCGGTGGACGGTTGTCCGCGGATCGCCTCGTGGGGCGGCTTAGCGACAACAAGTCGAACCGCGAGTTCGTGTTGCTCAACATGCACTGGGACCATATCAGCCCCGACGCGCGGGAGAAATCGGCCGCGCTGGTGCGCGAGCGGCTGGAGAATCGCCCCTGACTTGCCGGCGATCATTACCGGTGACCTTAACTCGAGGCGCACGCCGCTTTCAAATTCTCATCGGCGCAAACGGCGATGCCGGCCGCAATCTCGGCGACAGCTTTCGCGAGCTCCACCCGAAGTGTTCGCCGACGAGGCGAGCTTCGACGGTTGGAAAGGTACGCGCAAGGGATCGCGGATCGACTTCATTCTGCACAGTCATGAGTTCGCGCCAGTTGCCGCGGAAATCGTCCGCACAGTTACGACGGCCATTGGCCATCCGATCACTATCCAGTAACCGCGACACTGAAGTACGATCGCAAACCTGTTAAAGCCAGGGAACGGAATAGAAGCAGTTTCAAAACCGTCGGGGATGTCCCGATTTTGCGCAGTCTCGAAGCAAAATGGGTCTGTCCCCTTCTCCCAGACGGTTCTGAAACTGCTTCTAGAGCGCTTTTCAGGTTGATATAGCGTAGTTCGTGGATTTTGTGAGATGAACAGTTGCAGATCGAGGAGGATATGCAATGGCGCTTATTCGCTGGATTTGCGAGTTCGAGTGCTGGCGGATTGCAACGCTGGCATGGCGACCAGGAAGGTCGCGGAGAAGTAATCGGTATTGACGGCTTGGGTACGGCGATTAAAACAACGCCATCGCGAATCGGGGGAAGTGTGTCCACGGGTGGCGAAGACGGAACCCAAGCCAAAGCTTCCGGGAAGGAAGATCGCTTGATGCAGTTGGTGGCCCAGCAGCCGGATGCCACTTTGGACGAACTCGCAGACGTTGGGCTTGGCGGTGAGCGTGGCCACCATCTGGCGGAGCCTCAAAGCATTGGGCCTGACGCTCAAAAAAAGTCGTGCATGCTGCTGAGCAAGATCGGCCAGATGTGGCCTAAGGGCGTACGGCCTGGCTATTCTCGGCGAGCTCATCTCGATCCGCGGCACCTTGTTTTCATCGATGAGGCGGGAGCGAATACGAAAATGACTCGCTTCCGTGGCCGCTCGCCGCGGGACACGTCCGGTACCGAGGTGCCGCACGGTCACTGGAAAATGACCACCCTCGTCGCCGGTCTGCGCCATAACGGCATCACCGCCCCCTTGGTGGTCGATGGGCCGATGAACGGTGACGTGTTCCGAGCTTACGTCCAGCAGCAACTCATCGCTACCCTTCGCCCCGGCGACGTCGTGATCATGGACAATCTGGCCAGCCACAAGGTCAGCGGCATCCGCGAGGCGATTGAAGCCGTCGGTGCCAAGCTTGTGTACTTGCTCGTCTTAGAGCCCAGACTTCAACCCCATCGAGCAAGTTTTCGCCAAACCAAAACACTCCTGCGTTCAGCGGCCGCACGGACCGTTACAGAACTGGAAATTGCCATCGGCAAACTGCTCGACCGTTTCCCCGACCGCGAATGCCGTAACTACTTCCGACATTGCGGCTATGCGATACACTAACCCGAAAAGCGCTTGAGAACTTCAATCTGCCGGCTTGAACAATTGCAGCTATGGTCGCGAGAATTCTAACATTCTTATGTATCGTCCAGGGTGGATTGCTATTGTCGATATCGGCGAAGCGGCCGAACCGCGAGTTACCGATAGCCGGTACAAGCTGGAGCTGGTGGCCCAAGAGCCGCAGATCGTCACGCCGATCGGGATGGCGTTCGACCGCAAGGGCCGCGCTGGTGATCGAATCGCACACGCATCAGCGCCCGAAAGATCACGAGGGGCCGGCAGGCCGATCGCATTCGCATGATGTCCGACTCGAATGGCGATGGGCGGCTCGACCATCGGAGCACGTTGCCGAGGGTCTGGCATGCAATGAATCTGCTGGTGCGCAACGACGGCGCGGTTTACGTGGTGACGCGACAAAAGGTGTCGCTGCTCAAAGACACGAATGGCGACGGCCTGGCCGACAAGCAAGAGGAAATCCTGCGTCTCGAAACGGCGAACGATTATCCGCACAACGGGCTGGCCGCTATTGCGCTGGAGCCGGACGGGCGCCATTTGCTCATTGGCATGGGAGAGAATTTCTGCGCGCCTATCGGCTCGTTGGCTCCGACGGCAAGACGCTCAGCGGCCGAGACGGGGCCGGTTCCATTCTGCAATGCACGCCGGAAGGCCACGAACTTCGGCGAATGGCCACCGGCCTTTGGAACCCGTTCAGCGTGTGCGCTTGCGCGACGGCCGCGTTTTCTCCATTGAAAACGATCCGGATGCGAGTCCGCCGTGCAAGCTCTTGCAGATTGTGTCGGGGCGGCGACTACGGGTTTCGCTACGAGTACGGCCGGGCGGGCACGCATCCGCTTCAAGCGTGGGACGGCGAATTGCCCGGCACGCTGCCGATGGTTTGCGGCGTGGGCGAATCGCCGACGGCCATCGTGCCGCACAGTGGCAGCTTGTGGGTAACAAGCTGGGGCGATCACCGGATCGACCGCTACACGCTCGTGCCCCGCGACGCATCGTATGGCGGAACTCACGAGATCGTCGTGCAGGGCGACAGCGATTTCCGCCCCACGGGCATGGCCGTTTCGCCCGATGGCTCGATGTACTTCGGCGATTGGGTGCTCCGCGATTATCCAGTGCATGGCCACGGCCGCATCTGGCGGCTCGCGCTGCCGCCGGCGGAAAAGCGCGAGGCTTTTCCTCCGCGCTCGAAAGAAGACTTGGCTGTCTTCAGCGAGACCGCTAACGCCGTGGCGAACGCCGAATCGGCCGATCCGTTTGCTCACGCCGCGGTGTGTGGCAATTGAGCCAACACCTCGATAAAGGTGCAGCGGTGGTCAAGGCGTCGCCAAACACGAGGCTGCGTCTTGCCTTACTTGAAGCCGCGCGATTACGCCCAACGAACGAGCCCGAAGCAATGCTGCGTCGGGCGGTTGACGATAAATCCGCCGATGTTCGCCTGTTTGCAGTCCGCTGGATATCGGACGAACGGATCGTGGCGCTGCGAGAGGACGTGGCCAGGCTGCTGGAAGGTCCGCAGCCGAACCAGCGGTATTATTTGGCGGTGTTGGGTGCCGTCGATTGGTTGGACCACAAGCCGGGAATTCGCGGGGCGGAAATCACGGATGAGCTGCTCGTGCGCGAATTGCAAAACGAGCACCGTTCGCCGGAAGCACATGCGCTTGCGCTGTCGCTGCTGAAGCCAGACGACAAGTTTCTGACAATCAATCGCCTGCGCGGCTATCTGAGCTCAACGTACCAGCCGTTGGGATTGGAGGCCATTCGTTCGCTGGCGCAGCAAAACGATCCAGAGCGATTTCCGCTTCTGGCGACTATGGTCGGGGACGAGTCGCAGACCGATGAGCTGCGGGCCGAAGCAATTGTTGGCCTCTCGGCGGCGGCGAAACAAAACCGAGAATTATTAGAAAAACTGGCGAAGAGCAAAAGCGACGCGATTCGATGCGAGGCGGCTCGGGCGCTGTGCTGGCGGGGCTGCGAGCCGCGCCTGCGGAAGCAAAGCGGCCGGCGGACGGCATCGCCGCTTGGAAAAATGTGTTGGAAACACCCGGCGATGCGGCTTCGGGGCGGCGGCTGTTTTTCAGCCCCGTCGGGCCGCGCTGCAGCGTGTGCCATCGCCACGGCGGTCGCGGCGGTAAGATTGGCCCCGACCTCACTGAGATCGGCCGCAGCACATCGCGCAAAAGATCATCGCGTCGATCCTCCAGCCAAGCCAGGAAATCGCACCCGATTATCAGGCATGGGTGCTCCAAACGACCGATGGAAAAACCTACACCGGCCTGCGGCTGCCGAAGCCGGGCGATGATGGCAAGGAGGACTACGTCGATTCTGCCGGCAACGCCTTCACATTGCCCAGCGACGAGATCGAAGAACGCCAGGTGGCCAGCAAGTCGATCATGCCGGAGAACCTGCAGGCCACGCTCTCGATCGCCGATCTTCGCGATCTGCTGACGTTTCTTATGCACAACAACCGATCGCAATAGCCGGCGACCCACGGTCGCCGTAAAAGCGCCGCAGGATTTCATAACGTCTCCGGCGAGCGTAGCTCGCCGGCTATTTTATTGGGCTGGGGTTGGCTCTGATTTCCGCGGGCCGCGCGGCTTGGCTGCGTCAGGCGAATAGCTTTGGCCTTCGACCACTTGCACGACAAAAGCGAATCGCGACGTGTGGACGTTCGGGCGCGATGGCGGCTGACCAGGAGTCCCGCCGGGTTCCACTTGTGGCCCTTCGGGCTGCCTCCTTCGGGACTATAAGGTTGTGGTGGGCGGCCCAATCCAGGAGTTTCGCGCAGTATGGTCGGCACCGCCGGGGCCTGTCCTGCCCGGCAGGTTCGTCTCGCCGGGGCGCCGCCCTGCGCAATCAGCGAATTGGCAGTACCTAAAACTATGAAATGATTCAACGGCGTGACGAGCGAGCCGTTAAGATCGCAGTTGGCCGATCCGCTGACGTGAACGTTCAACTCCATGCGTACACTGTCGCCTCCTACCAGTTTCAGCCGGCTACCGCAGCCGAGCATCGACGGCTGTCCATAAAGCAGGGCGGGGGCGTTTGCAGAAAAACTCGTTACGTCATCGCTGCCCACGGCGAGCGAATTGACCGTTTGCGTCACTAGCGTCGGCATATCGAGACCAAGTTTTTGCGTCGCGTCCAGCACGCTTTGAGGAAGATAATCACCAGCATACTGGCCACCTTCGCTTTCGGGCAGCCGATCGGCCAGCCAGAAGATTCGCACCAGGAGGGAACGCGGCACGGTGGCGGCGTTTGGGCTGGTTTTTTCCGCCGCATTGGCGGGGGCCGCCTGCTTATCCAGTCGATCAATCAGCGCATCGACCGCGGCGAACGAATCCGGCTTTCCGTACATGATCAGCGCATTGCTGCGCTCATCCACGGCAATGCGAATGGCCTGGGTCCCAAACAGCGATTCGATCGTTTGCGCGGCCTCCCGCGGCGCCAAATACACCAACGAGTACACCTTCACCTGTCCGTTCTCAATCGGCGGCAAGGGACGATGGCGTTGCTGCTCTTCGAGCTGCTTCGCCAACGTGGCAATTTGGCGCATCGCGCTCAGCCAGTTGCGCTGAAGCTCTTGCAAGTGCTTCGAGAGCTCTTCCTGTTGCTTGGCACTTTGAACTGATTGCATCTGCAACTGTTGCCGCTGGGCTCTTTCCATCTGCTGCTTTTGAGCTTCTTCTTCGGCTGCGGCGCGTTCCAGTTGTGCTCTTTGCGAGGAAAGATTGGTATCCAGATTCTTACGGTCGGCGGTGTTTGCCTCCGGTTTTTTGTCCGGCTCCTGCGCCGAAGCGAGCTGCACAGGCTTCCGGCCATCAATCCTGCTGCCGCCAATAGGCTGGCGAACCATCGGATAGTTGTGAACGAACGGGTCACGGTTAGCCTCCTTTGGAATTTGTCTGAATCGTTTGCAGCACGACGTCACGCTGCCAACGCTGCTGCGTTTCGATGGTCGGATAAACCTGCACGACGGTCACATCGGCGGCGGGACTTTCGAGCGGGATGGCGATGGCATCGCCGTTGGAAACGAACGTCGCGGTTTGGACCTTTGGCGACGGCGTGTGCTGCACTTGCGGTGGTAACGCTTGGGCAACGGAAACGGTTGGCTTGCTGCTTTGCCGCTGGTGGAATGCGGTCCAGCCGGCAGCCAGGATGAGCGACGCGGCCGCAGCTAAACCGCAAGCGGCCAGTCGCACGCTTTGGCGACGCCGCGAATGCGGCCCGGCACGTCGCCACAATCAAATCGACCGGTGTCGGTTCAACTTGCAGGCGAAGCGGCGAACGTAACAACCCATCGATCCACCGCTGCTGGTCGATCGTCTCGCGGCACGCATCGCATTGCGGCAGATGATCCTCGAAGTCCACGGCTTGCTCAACCTGCAAGTCACCGGCCAGGTATGCCTCAATATTGTTGCACTCCGTGTTCATGTTTCACTACGACTCCGCCGGCCGCACGCTTCCGCGTATAAGTCTTTGAGTCTTCGCCTCATCTCTTTGCGTGCCAGCGACAGGTTGGCTTTCACCGCAGACTCGCTGATTTTCAAAATCGTGGCGACCTCCGCGTTCGCCATGTTCTCGCATGTTACGAGATACAGCACCTGCCTTTGCCGGCGTGGAAGGTCGTCCATAGCCGCCAGCGCCAATCGCACATTCTCACGCTCATCGCTCGACGCGGCCGGCAATTGGCGAGGGCAGGGCGGCTCGTTCTCCAAGCTGAGCGGCACAAAATCTCCCACGCCGCAAGTGATCGGTCCACAAATTAGTTGCGATCCTCAGCAGCCAAACTAGCACTGCTCGTTCGTCGCGCAATTTGTGCCTGCTCTTCCATCCACGCAGCAGGGTCTCCTGTGTGAGATCCTCGGCCAACTCCGGCCGGCCGGCCAAACGCAGCGCGTAGCGATAAACGCTTCCCACGTGTTCTTCGATGGCGTCGAAGGGTGGAGTCACCGTGGGCTCGATCCTCGCTGCCGCGACCACCGGCTGCGGGCTGCTCGCCAGCCCCGCTATCAAGTTAAGACGTATTGGATGGGCGTCGGTCAAAGGAATTTTCTCCTCATTTAGCCCCCCGGTCATTGACCGGGGGCTAAATGGCAAGTCCACGATTTCGCGGCGGGGGAGCTGCCAGCACCGCATTCCCCCTTTCGGTGGCTTGGCCGAAAGCTATTCGACCATAAACTTTACTCAAGCGGCAGGGTTGGCCCAACCGACTTAGAAGCACGTACGCCAGGGGGGCGCCTGCGCGCCGGTGCTGCGCTGTAAAGTCCATCGAGCCGAGGTGGACCGTACAAGCAATCGCCGCTGGGCGCGCGGCACCGACAGGACCAAATTCCCCCATGGCCTCAGCTTCTAACAACACGGCAATGCCCATTCGGCGACGCGGTCCATTCGCAGCCGTCGCCGATTCGATCGCCGATGTCGGCGCGGTCGTGATCCGCTGGTTCGAGACGCTGGGCGACATGTCCCTCTTCATGCTGCGGACTTTTTCGTGGCTCATCACCCGCTTGCCCCGCCGCGACACCCTCATACCGGCGTTCTACAACATTGGCGTGCTAAGCCTGCCTGTCATCGCCCTGACGGGCACGTTTATCGGCATGGTGTTGGCCGTGCAGTCGTACGCGCAGTTCAAGCAGTTCGGTTTTGAAACTCGACTAGGCGCGCTAATTAACCTGTCAATGTGCCGCGAGCTTGGCCCGGTGCTAGCCGCGACGATGCTCGCCGGCCGCGTCGGTAGCGCCATCGCCGCCGAGATCGGCACGATGCGCGTCACCGAGCAAATCGACGCGCTCACCTCCATGGGCGCCAACCCTGTCCATTACCTGGTGGTGCCCCGCTTTTTGGGCTGCCTGCTCATGATCCCCTCGCTCACCATCATGGCCATTTTCATGGGTGTGGTCGGCGGCTGGATGTACAGCGTGAACGTGTACGGCATCGATTCCTACCATTACTGGCACAACTCGCAAGAGTTTGTTCATAACTGGGATTTGTTCTACGGCATTTTCAAAAGCGTTTTCTTCGGCGCCACGATCGCACTCGTGAGCTGCTACCGCGGGTTCAATTGCGCACCGGGCGCCGAGGGCGTTGGCCGAGCCGCTACCGCTGCGTTCGTACTGTCGTTTGTGATAATCTTGATTCTCGATTTGTTCCTCAGCATTGGGCTGGATCGAGTTCACGCCTTTATTTGGCCCGAATTGATGACCCGGTAAGTCCGCCGAGCCGAGGCGCCAACGCGCCGCGCGGCTCGCGAAACCTAAGAAATGATGGCCGCGAAAACGTCCCTACCGAACGAACAAAAGGCCGGGCTGATCGAGCTCCATGAGCTAGGCCTCAACTTTGGCCGGCAGCTCGTGCTGCGCGATATCACGCTCTCGGTGCCCCGCGGCCAAACGCTGGCGATTATCGGCGAAAGCGGCTGCGGCAAGACCGTGCTCCTCAAAACGATTATTGGATTACTGCGACCCTCGAGCGGCCACGTTGTCTTCGACGGCCAGCGGATCGACGAGCTCGGCGAGAAAGAGCTTACCGGGTTGCGGGCTCGGATCGGCTTTCTGTTCCAAGGGGCGGCCCTTTTCGACAGCATGACAATCGCCGAAAACGTCGCCTTTCCCCTCCGCGAAAACCGCCGGCTGCCTGCAGAGGAGATAGAAAGAATTGTCGTCGAGCGCGTGACTCAAGTTGGCCTCCCCACCAGCGTGCTCGGCAAAAGGCCGGCGCAGCTCTCTGGCGGCATGCGGAAGCGGGTCGGCTTGGCCCGAGCCCTCGCCATGAACCCAGAGGTCCTGTTGTACGACGAGCCGACCACCGGCCTCGACCCGATCGTGAGCGATGTGATCAACGAGCTGATAATCCGCACGCGAAAAAAAGAAAATCTGGTTACGAGCATCGTCGTTACTCACGACATGAAAACCGCGCAGCGAGTGGCCGATCGCGTGGTGATGCTGTACCCGCTTAACCGGGTGGAGCCGCGCGAGCCGCAAATCATTTTCGACGGCACGCCCAAGGAAATCATCGAGTCTAAGGACAAGCGCGTCGCCCAATTCGTCCGCGGCGAAGCCGGCGAGCGACTCGTCGAAATGCAGGAGCAAGCTATTAGCTACTAGCTATTAGCCGGAAAATACATACGGCGATGGAACGGTGAGCGAATAGCTAACAGCTAAGAGCTTTCACATGAACGAACGACAAATGCAATTCCGGGTCGGAGTGGTCGTATTTGCCACGATGATCATCGGCGGTCTATTGGCCACGCTCAGCGGACCACTGCCAAGTGGCTGGTTGCCCTGGGGACGCCACACCTACGAAGTCGGGATCAAGGTCGATAAGGCCCCCGGTGTCGATCAGAACACGCCGGTTCGCAAAAACGGGATTCTCATTGGACGCGTAAAGTCGATCGAGGAACAACCGGACGGCATACTCCTCCGCGCCGAAATTAATGCCAACCGGCCACTCTATGCCGAGTACGAGCCCCATATTCGTACGACCGTCATTGGTGACGCGACCATTGACTTTGAGTTTGATTTCAAACACAAACGTCTGGCCGCCGACGCCCAGCCCGTTGCCGACGGATTCGTTTTTAACGGTATAGCGGATGAAAGCCCATTCGACGCGATTGCAAAGTTTGGCAGCTTGAAGGAGGATTTTTCCGATGCGGCCAAGTCACTCGATCAAGCCGGCAAGGAAGTGGCGAAGCTGGCGGGACGATTTAACGATACATTCGGCGATGAAAACAAAGAGGGTCGACTGAATCATCTCGTCGAAACGACCGACCGGGCAATGACGCAATTCGCCAACACGATGACCGCATTTAATGAAATCATCGGCGACGTGCCACCGGCGCCGGTGCAACCCGGCGTGGCCCAGCCGCCGTTCAACCAGCAACCGCCGGGTGTCATGCAACCGCCTGCCAACGGTCCGCAAATGCGGCAGCGACTTCGCGAAGGTCTCAACGAGATTCCCGATACCGTTCATGAGATGCACGCCGCCATGCGCGATTTCCGCATCGTGCTCCAATCGGCTGAAAAGAATCTTAAAAACCTGGAGGGCTTCACCGAAGCGCTCGGCCAAAAAGGGGGCGACATCGCCGGAGCCCTGTTAAAAGCCGTGAGCGGCCTGGATCAGCTGGTTACCGATTTCAGCACGCTCACTCAGGCGCTCAACAATCGCCAAGGCACGATCGGGAAATTACTCTACGATGACAAAGTGTACGAAAACCTCAATCAATTGATGCTGAACTTCAATTCCGTGCTGTGCGATGTTCGTGACCTCGCCTTCCGCCTGAAGCCCGTGATCAACGATGCGCGAATATTCTTGGACAAAGTGGCCACCGAACCGGGTCGGTTGATAAGCGGGGCGGTAAACCCGAGTGTCGTCAAGTGACACTCTCGCGAGCTGCTGCCCTGCGCTCAAACTGCTCGCCGCTCCGCTCCTCCTGCGTGGGGGTGGTTTAGCTGCCTGACGTGGCTGCGGCTTTGCCCGGCCGTTAGCGTTTGAGCCCGAGGCATCCCCCCGGCGCAATTACTCCGCGCCCCTGGCGTTTTCTGCCCTTGACACCCAGCCACAACTGTAGTCAACTCTGGCCACAGATGTAGGCACAGGAGACTAGCGATGCAGCGTACCATCCAGATTTCGAGTGCGGAATGGGACGTCATGGAGCCAATCTGGCAGGCCGGTGCATCGACGGCCGCGGATGTCATCAAGCGGCTCCGAGCAACGCACGATTGGAATCACAGTACAATCCGCACTCTCTTGGCCCGACTTGTTGAAAAGGGAGCGTTAGACTACGAAGTCGACGGCTCGCGCTACATCTATCGAGCCACGGTCTCTCGCGACCAGTGCGTGCGGCAGGAAAGCCGTTCGTTTCTCGATAAGTGCTTTGGCGGCGACGTCGGCCAGTTGCTCGCTCACTTCGTCAGCGACGAATCTCTGGACCAAGATCAGATTCAAAAACTGCGCCAGCTCCTCGCACAGCGAAAATCACCCAGGGAGAAGCGGAAATGACGACACTGCTCGAAAGAATCGGATCCGCTATTTGGCGGTCCTCTTGGCAGGCCGCAATTTTGGCGCTCTTGATTTTCGCTCTGCTGAAGGTATCCGGCGACCGGCTAACGCCCCGCTGGCGTTTCTTACTCTGGAGTGTAGTCCTCGCACGGTTTTTATTCATCGCAGCGCCTGGCAGCTCCTGGAGCTTGTTCAATCTCATTCCTAGGCACGATCCGGCCATTACAGAGCGAATCGCCGATCGTATCGAGGGCGACCCAACGGACTCCGAGCGGCAATCAGCCGTCGTAATGCGCGAGTTGCCGAGCCAGAGTGCCGAAACGCAAGACGGACGATCGCCCTCCGTCGTGTCAGGCCAGCGACCCACTGTGCAGAGTGGGCACGAGACGACAGCGGCGACTGCCGTATCCACGACTAGCAATCCGGCCCGCACCCCCAAGTGGACGATGTCCATGGTCATCAAGCAGTGCTTGCCTTGGGTGTGGCTGGCCGGCTGTGCTTTGTCTCTGTGGCAATTATTGGCGGCTGCACTCCTGCTGCGGCGACGACTCTCTACCTGTCGTCGCGTCACCGATCGCGCCGTTCTGATTATGTTGGAAACGACGAGTCAGCGGATTGGAATTAGGCGTCTGCCGACGCTGCTCGTGTCCCCGGAATCATTCAGCCCGTGTATCGTAGGGACGTGGAATCCGCGACTCGTTGTACCCGAATCGATTGTCACGGAGTCGCCGCCGAGTTGTCTGCGTCATGTGCTGGCTCATGAATTGGCGCATCTCGTGCGTGGTGATTTGTCGACGAACTGGGTACTCTTGGCTACGCGCGTCGTGCATTGGTTTAACCCGATAGCGTGGTGGACCGTGCGCGAGCTTCAGGCCGAACGCGAAGCTGCCTGCGACGAATTGGCGCTCCAGGCGTTAGGCGAGGCGGAACGAACTGCCTACGCCCACACGATTATCGAATTGACGGCGAGCTTGTTGCCATCGGCCCTGGTACCCGGCTTGATCGGGCTGTTTTCTTCGGCCAGGCGGCTCAAGCATCGGGTCGAGCGTCTTGTGCGGCCGACCCGCAGCGCAACCATTCGAGGTCCGATTGCGGCCGGCGTATTGGTCGGATGTTGTTTGCTCGGCCTGACGGACGCCAAGCCGCCTTCCGCAATCCAATCGCCGAAAGATGCTGCCGGCCAGGCGGCGCCAGCGCAAATCGCCGCGTCCAATAAACCGGCGGTAGCCAGTGATTACGCGATCCGCGGACGCTGCATCGACCACACCGACAACGCTCCTCTAGCCGGCATGAATATCCTTTTGTTCAAAGCCGAAGGCCGAACATCACCGCCCGTCGAAGTTGCACGAACGGTAACAGACGCAAAGGGGCTATTTGAATTCACGGGTCTTGCTCCACCTCGCCCGGGCGACCGGCCGGATAGCCTGACCTATGGGGCATTTGCCAAGGGTCGCGGTCGCCCCTATGGCGTGCAATTCTTTACCTCGCCGCCACGCAAGCCGGAGGAAATGGAAATCCGGATGGCTCGCGACAAGGCGAGCGTGATTGGGCGGGTGATGAACGACAAGGGCCAGCCAGTCGCGCAGGCTACCGTGTTTCAAAAGTACTTCCAGCAGGGGGCAATCCCCGGCGTTCTCTCGGCCCAAACCGACGCGGACGGCTGGTTTGAGATCGACGATTTGCCGGTTTGGAGGTTTGAAAATGGTGACCACGCCTACCTTACGATCGTTCATCCCGACTACCCTGAAACGAGCGCCCACACAGATGTGCTACCGGCAGATATCAGGGTGAAATTGCCAACAGGTTGTATCGTCACAGGATCGGTAACCGATGGCATTACCGGGCAGCGGGCGGTTGGTTCTGTCGTGACACTTCAGAACGCCGTTCGCGGCGATCAAACCGTCGCAGCCACCGACGCGGCCGGACGATTTCGCGCGGTCGTCTCAGAAGGACGATACAACGTTTTCGCAGAAGCAAAAGAACGCGTTTGTGTAGCCAAAACACTTCAAGAATGCCTGGCAGGTGAAACCGTTAATCTACCAACCATGACGCTGGTCGGCGGTGGATTCATTTCCGGCCAGGTTATCAACACCGCAACCGGCCAGCCCGTGAACATTTCCGATAGTAACGAACCTATTTCGATCGGCCTTTATGGACCGTCACAACCGCGGGGTGGCGTGTTGCGAGCGTATTCACTGGCGACGGTGGATCACGCGGGTCGGTTCGTCATGCGTGCCGCTGCCGGCGAAAACTTTCCATATTTCATCAATACGCACGGCGACCGCATGATGTGGAACACGCTCAAGCAGCCACCGGTCGTCGTCAACGAGGGCAAGACGACCTCGTTCAATATGTTGATTACGCCCCCCATATCGCCCGAGAAAAAACTAAAAGCGGCGCGCAAAGTTGTAGCCCGGCTGTCGAACCAGCCGTCGGACCGGACCGCCCAGATCCTCGCGGAATTTCGCAAACTTAGCAAGACGGTCGACGAGACGGAATTGTGGTGCATGCTCATGCGCGAGCTGGTGGCCCTCGGGCCGGCGGCGGTGCCGCAAATTTGCGACGAACTTGATCGCACAACCGAAGATCGTACCCAGCGGCGGTTGGCTTTCGCCCTGCGTGCGATTGGCGACACTCGCGCCGTACCCGCACTCATTCGCTCGATTCCGAAAACGCTGCAGCCGCCGTCGAGCGATTACGGCTTGATAGTCGAGGATGCCGAGCTCGCGGCGTTCATGCAAAAGCATGACTTATCCAAAAGCCAAGGCCAATACTTCGATCTTGGCCGTCCGCCCCGCGAGGTATTCGGGGCGTTGCACAAGCTCACAGGGCAACACTTTCAGGACGCCCAATTGTTTTCAATGTATCTCAGCGACGACCCCCGGCGCGCCGTGATCCAGCGCCGCATCTTCATGCGACAGGCACAGCGGTGGGAAACCTGGTGGAACGCCAATTGGCGAACGCTGACCGAAGATGCGGCCTATCAAAAGGCCAATTTGCCTACCGCGGATGAGGCGCTGCCGCCGGCGCCGGACCCCGCAAATCTTAAAGCCCGCCTTGGCGACGGAGTTCGCGGTGAAGTACTGTCCCCCGTCGCTCAGACAGGTCAATATGCCGTTCACTTTCTCGATCTCGACACTGGCTTTCAACCGGGATGGCCGGTGCAGATCGCCAAAGATGAAGCCCATTTCGATCAGAAACAGCTTGCTGATTGGGCAGCGAAAAACGGCGTCGACCTCATGTGTATCACGCACCGTTTGCCGGACGGTACCCCGACGTACGTTCTGCGGGGCTTCAATTTAAAGGCCTGGGAGATTAGCTCGCGCGACTTGCGGAACATCGACCAGCTAGTGGCCAACAATAAATTGCCGCAAGGGCCAGATGTAGGGCAACTCTTGATGCACTACGACTCCGTTGCGAAACAATTCGTGCCCGATGCGAATGCCGCCTTCCTGTTTGTGACGCGAGAAGGCAATCTGGGGTTGATCGAAATAACCGACCGCGTCACGCGCACGGCCGATTTCACAGGAGCGGCCTACAGCGATTCACCGTCGGGCGAGGGCTTCTTTAAGGGAGTTCGATTTAACATGAAGCCGATTGTGCCCGCGCGCTGAGCAAAGCTCAATCTCCGGCCAGCCGCAACTCTACGGCGCCTGCGGCATGATCGGCACGGCCGCCGACGGTGGCGCGGGAATTGGTTGCGGGCCGCCTGGCTGACCAAACGGCGGCGGGCTAATGCCGGGCAGTGGCTCCGGGCCGCCCGTGGGCGGGACGACAACACTCGGCGGCGGCGAGACAACGGGTGATGCCGGGGCAAAGATCGGGCCCGGCGCAGTGCCGATAGGTACGTTGGCGCTCCCTGCCACCACCGGAAATTGCAGCGAATCTTGTCGCAGTTGATTTGCTCGGTCGAGTAGTTCCTGCGTTGGCACCACAAGCTGCGGAGCTAAATTGTACGTCACCGTGCGATTGTCCCGAATCTTCGTCGGCAACAAATTCTCACTAACAAAATCCAGCGGCACGTATTCATACCAAGGCGTCGGGATCGGCTGATTCACGGTTAGCGTCTCAAAGCCAGGCTTGATCAGCCGGACCTCGCGCGTTCCGTAATAGGTGAAGTCTACCGAGCAGGGCGTGATACCGATTTGCTGGTTATCGACGTAAACAAGCGCCCCGGGCGGGTTGCTGTGGACATTCAATCGCCGTCGAACCGCCCCACTAGCGGGGAGCGCGAACGCAAACATTAGCACGAGCCCAACAACCCGAAAGGCGATTGTGCGCCGGCGCCTGTCGCGGTTCATTCGCGTCCGGCCAGTAATCGACATAAGCCACCTCAAACAACTTGCAGATCGGGCGGCAGAGTATAGGGATCGTCGAGGCCCTAAACCAGTCCGGCTGGGCCGCGGCGCAGCCATTGCCAGTTTCCGCCTCGCTTTGTCCGGGATAGAATAAAAACTTCTAAACCACGGCGGGACCGTTCTGCACCTCGAACCCTTGCTACCTGTAGCAGTGGTGCTAGCGGCGTCCCGCGCACCCCGTTCCGCCGCGCATGCCGACCAACAACGGCTCACTCTGCCCGACATTCATCCTGAAGCATGCTTCGGTGAGCGACTTGGGCATGCGCCGGACGAACAATCAAGATGCGCTCGCCGTGGTTGTCACCGACGACGCCGCCACCTGGGCCTCTCGCGGCCACCTGCTGATGGTCGCCGACGGAATGGGTGCGCACGCCGCCGGCGAATTGGCGAGTAAGCTCGCGGTCGATAATATTTCGCACACCTATTTCAAGCTGCGCGATTTGTATCCGCCGGCCGCGCTACGCCAGGCCATCCGCGACGCCAACTCCACCATCCACGCCAAGGGCCAGAGCAGCATCGGGTTTCAAGGCATGGGCACGACCTGCAGTTGCCTCGTGCTGCTGCCCCAGGCGCGCTGGTGGCGCACATCGGCGATAGCCGGGTCTACCGCTTGCGCGGCGACGTTCTGGAGCAGCTAACATTCGATCATAGCCTCGTGTGGGAGATGGCCGCGGCCGGCCAAATGACCGAAGCCGATGTGCCCGCGTACATTCCAAAAAACGTGATCACGCGCTCGCTCGGTCCCCACCCCTCCGTGCACATCGATCTGGAGGGCCCTTACTCTGCCGAATCGGGCGACGTGTTTCTGATTTGCAGCGACGGTCTCAGCGGCCCCGTTACCGACGAGGAAATTGGCGCCATGCTGCGATGCCTCTCGCCCGAAGAAGCTGCCGAAACGCTTGTCGATCTGGCCAACTTCCGCGGCGGGCCCGACAACATCTCGGTGATTATTGCTCAAGTCGATGGCGCGATACCCAATGCCGCGGCTACGGAAGATGTTAACAAATCGTCGCCGTCGCGCTGGCCGACTGCTCCCCTGTGGGTGGCCGCCGGCGCTTTCCTTGCCATGTTCGCGTATTGCCTGGTGTATCATTTCTGGCCTGGCGCCATTGGTTCGGCGATCGGCTTTATCGCGGCGGCGGTTGCCGGATTGAAGTTCCGAATTTCCACCGCAAACAACCGCCCGCCGACTCAATCGATTGGCGGACCTTATGGCAATGGGCCGTATCGCAAGGCAACGTGTACGCCGAACGGCCGAATCGTTGCAATGCTCGCCGACATCGCCGCCAAGCTCCGGGAGCACTCCGGCGATGGGAAAGTCAACCGCGAACTCGATTGGCAAGCGTTCGATGACGCGCGGTCCGAAGCGGCTGCCTCGGCCACAAGCGGCGATTACGTCGCGGCGATTCGTCAATACAGCGCCGCCATCCGCAACGTGATGAAGCGGTACCGCGAGCAAGGCCGTACCGTCGATGCTGCCCCTCTTTAGGGCCGATCCATCATTTGCCAAATCTGCAATGCCACCAGGCCAAGCAAAACGGCGCTGACGGCTTGGTATTCCCGATTCTTGATCCACTGCCGGAAATTCCAAGTCGCAAAGACTTGTTTTGGCAAGCGGCGCGGAAAAAATCGCGGAACGTTCCGCGCAAAATCAGCCCATTGATCGGGAAAGGCCGCGGCAAGAATTTTTTCTTCGTGCAGTGCACGGTACACGTAAAGCGCTAACATCGGTCCGAATACGAACCAGATGTTTTCTGCGTCATCGATCAACTCGCAAAAGCCCACCATCATCATAAAAGAACCGATGTAGAGCGGATGTCTCACCAATCCATAGGGACCGCTCGTGGTCAGCTCCGTACGTTTGTGCAAGGTGCCAGCCGCCCACGATCGAAGCCCCAGCCCGCAAAGGACCAGTCCCAGGCCCAGCAGCACCTTGTAATCGGTCAGGTTCGCGAGATTATGAGGATCGACTTGATTCCACACGTCCTCCAGCAGCAGCAGAATGAAGAGCACGGCCGTGATTCGTACGCGCCGATGCATTAGAAATGCGAGCAGCTTTTGCCAGAGCGTTTCGGCCGGAAGTTCTTGCGCACTACCGAGCATCGCGGGTCTCCCTGCCATAATGTATCTCACGAGGTGGGACAGGCATTTCCGCCTGCTATAGTTTTATTCACAACAGGTTGGGGAAAGGCCGCCAGGCACCCAAATTATTCCACGGATTTACTTCGCACGTGGAATCGATTTCAGGCAACGCTTGTATTGACTGTGCGCCGCACAGTCAATGGCTGATGCCGATCGACCGCGCGGCACATCCGCGCCGCGGCGACGCTAGCATCCTTCGATTCAAGATAGCGAACCGTGCGGGGCGAAACTCATTGTCGTTGTTTTAGTGTCGGCCATCCTGCTAGAGTGTCCGAGCCACAGTTTGCTGAGCCGTTAAAACTCCTCCACAGTTCCCGGTTTCTCTTTTCTGTGGGGCAGGCTTTCCAGCCTGCCAACAAGCCGTCTACGGCAGGCTAAAGCCTGCCCTACATGCTGATGCGCATTTTGACGCGCTACGTGCTGTTCGACCTGCTCAAGGTGTTTTTACTGACACTGACCGGGCTGACGCTGCTGATTTTCGTCGTCCTGATCGGTAAAGAAGCCGTGGATAAGGGAATCGGTCTGGGCGTGCTACTGCAGATCGTTCCCTACATGATTCCGCAAGCCATGCAGTTTGCCGTGCCGGGAACCATGTTGCTGGCGACGACGAGCGTCTATGGCCGAATGGCCTCGTACAACGAGATCGTCGCGGTCAAGTCACTCGGTATTTCGCCGATGGTTCTCATCTGGCCAACGTTGGTACTGGCTACGTTGGTGAGCTTCGCCGCCGTCGTGATTAACGATATCGCCGTGAGTTGGGGAACGATGGGCCAACAGCGCGTTGTGAACGCTTGCCTGGAGGAAATTGCGTACCGGCAATTGGCTCTTCATAGTTCCTACAATTTTGGCAAAGCCAATATTCTGGTTCGCGGCGTTGACGGCCGCAAACTTATTTTGCCGACGCTGATCGTTCAACAATCCCAGAATCGGTCCGCCTTTGTTGCCTCGGCGAAGGACGCCGAGCTTCATTTAATACCAGATGAAGGCAAATTGGTTATGAGCTTTCACGACCTGGATGTTGACGGTCCGATCATTTGGATCAATCCGGAGACCCAAGAATTCATCGCGCCGATAGCCGAATTGACGGGCGCATCGCCTAAGAATCGCAGCCCTTCCAACTATGCTCTGGCTGAAATTGCGCCGGCCATTCAAGAACAAGAACAAGTGCTTGATCGGGTCCAACAGAGTAATATCGCGGAGGCTGCGTTCGGCATGCTCACCGGCGATTTTGATTCACTCTCCAATGCAGCTTGGAAGCCCCGCCAGAAGGACATCGATACGGCCAAAGCGCGTCTGTATCGCCTGCACACCGAGCCGTGGCGTCGCTGGGCCAATGGTTTTAGTTGCTTGTGCTTCGTACTGGTTGGTATACCGGTGGCGATCCGACTGCGGTTCAGCGAATTCATCGCTAGTTTTTTTATCTGCTTTCTGCCGATCCTGGTCGTGTATTATCCACTGCTTGCAGTGAGTGTCGGGAAGGCCAAAGACGGTGCCTTTCCACCACAGGCCGTCTGGCTGGGGAATATCGTGCTGGCGATCGCCGGCATTTACCTTTTTCGCCGCGGCAATCGCCATTAGCATCCTGCTAGCTGCTTGCCGCCCGCCTTCCCCCTTCCGCGCTTTGCCAGTACACTCCCAATCCATTTTTTGGCTGGGCGGATGCGTCGCTTTTTGGGCGTGCCCGGTCGCGCCCGATCCCCGGCCAACAAGCGGCAAACCGCCGATCCTGCGACAGGAGGTCGCAACGTGCTCTTTTCGCGCTGGCCAATTCGCAACAAGCTGCAACTCGGTCTGGGGCTGCTAGCCGCCTCGGTCCTTACGCTCTTCGGCAGCGCGTATTACGGCTTGTATGCTTATCGGGGATTGGTCAAAAGCCTAAGCGCCCGTTCGGCCGAACTGCCCTTGGCGGATCAGCTCCGCGATTATCTAGCCGAGCTGCACGAGATCCTCAGCCAGGTCGAGGCTCGTCAACGGCCCGACGAGATCGCCGGCAGCGGGCTCGCCACAGCAAATTCGAACGAGCAAACCGTTTGGGACGCCGATGGAATCTTGCGGCAAAAATGTCGAACACAGTTCGATTTGTTTTGCCAGACGCTCGAACAATATCGTACCCAGCTCGATACCAATCGGCTTCGCACAGATCCTGGCATCGGCGACGACCGGTCTGAGCGAGAAACTCTCACAAAAATCGACGACGTGCTCGCGCGAATCCACAAGCGCGATGCGGAGGACACCGCCGGCTGGCGGCTCGACAATGAGTTTAAAGTTAGCCAACTTCGCAAGGAGGTGGAAAGGCTCCGCGAGCGGACCGCCGAATTGCCCAGCCACTTGCACGAGCGGTTCCGCGAACTCGCCTCCGAAGTCCACAGTCAGTATCGTTGGGCGATTAGCCTGGCCTGGGGCACCGCCATTCTCACATCCATTCTGCTTGTTTCGGCCGTGCAGCTATTTCGCAAATGGATTGCCCGGCCCTTGGCCACGCTCGTTCAAGGCTCGCGAGAAGTCGCGGCCGGAAAATTCGACCACCGCATTCATCTGGACAGCGACGACGAAATGCGCGAGCTGGCCGATTCCATGAACGCGATGACCGCCCGCTTTCAGGAAATCCGCGACGACCTCGATTGCCAGGTCCGCGAGCGTACCAAGCAGGTTGTGCGGAGCGAACAGTTGGCGAGCGTCGGTTTTCTCGCCGCCGGTGTGGCTCACGAAATCAACAACCCGCTCGCCTCGATCGCCATGTGCAGCGAGTCGCTTGAGGGCCGGCTGGCCGAACTGTGGAATCACGTGGGCGAATCCCACTCTGCCGAGCGCGACGTCGTACGAAGCTACCTCGAAATGATCCAAAAGGAAGCCTTCCGGTGCAAGCAGATCACCGAGAAGCTGCTCGATTTTTCCCGTATGGGAGATCCCGAGCGGCACAACACCGACTTGCTCGAGTTGGTGGCCGGGGTGATCGACATGATCTGCCATCTTGGCAAATACCAGAACAAGAACGTCGTGCTCCACAAACACGGAGCCGTGATCGCAGAGGTGTGTCCCCAAGAAATCAAGCAAGTCGTGCTCAACCTGATTACCAACGCTTTAGATAGCGTCGAACCAGGCGGAACCGTCACCGTCTCGGTAGCGGTAAGCGGCGCGAAGGCCCGGCTTGTCGTTGAGGACAACGGTTGCGGCATGACCGACGACATCATTCAGCACCTGTTCGAACCATTCTTCACGCGCCGCCGTGGCGGGCAGGGCACCGGGCTGGGCCTGTCCATCACTTACAGGATTGTCGAGGAACACGACGGGCAGATCGTCGCCGAAAGCGCCGGTCCCGGTAAAGGATCGACCTTTATCGTCGCCCTGCCGCTGCGCCAGCCTGCAACACGCAAGTCAGGAACTCGACCGCATCAACACGAACCGGTTGCGGCTTAAAGATATTAACCCACAAGAGAATGCAAAAAAATGCAAATTGCAAGCTGTCTACGACCGCGTTCATGTTTCGGTTTGCAGTTTTCAGTACTTGTCCCCCAAAAATGACGTGCAATTCCCATGACAAACAACAAATCCAATGATTCGAACAGCCCACAAGAGCCCAAGGGCTTGGCCATCCTTTTCGCCGATGACGAGCGATCATTGCAGGAGCTAATGAAGCTTGAAATCCCGCGCATGGGGCATCGTGTTACCGTTTGTCCAGACGGGGTCACCGCAGCCGCCGCCCTGGAAAAGGATTCCTTCGACTGTTTGCTCGTCGATCTGGATATGCCGGGCCTCGGCGGGATCGACGTCATCGCCAAAGCCAAGGACATTTGCCCCGATGCAGATGCGGTGGTCCTCACCGGCAAATCGTCCCTGGAAACGGCCATTGCCGCGTTGCGCCACGGTGCGTTCGATTATCTCACCAAGCCCTGTAAGCTCGTCGAGATTGAAGCGCTCATGCGCCGCGTACAAGACAAACGCAAGCTCACACAGCAGTACCGCGCGCTGAAGCGTCGGCTGGAGCGGATCGAAGGCACACCGCGGCTTGTCGGCATGTCCGGCGGCATGGACCGTGTCCGCACGCTGATCGCCAAGGTCGCCCCCACGCCCTCGACCGTGCTCATCTTGGGCGAAACGGGCACGGGTAAAGAGCTGGTGGCCCGCGCCGTACACGATCAAAGCCCGCGAGCCGCCGAGCCCTTTGTCGCGATCAACTGCGGAGCACTACCCGAAACGCTCATCGAAAGCGAGCTGTTCGGCCATCGCAAAGGTGCGTTCACCGGCGCCGACGAGCATCGCGTTGGTTTGTTTGAAGTTGCCAACGGCGGCACGATCTTTCTCGACGAAATCGGCGAGCTGCCCAAGGCGATGCAGGCCAAGTTGCTGCGCGTGCTCGAAAGCCGCGAAATTCGCCGCGTCGGCGAAAACCGCGCGACCACCGTAGACGTGCGCGTCGTCTGCGCCACTCATCGCGACTTGCCAGAGATGGTCGCCGCCGGCGACTTCCGCGAAGACCTGATGTACCGCATCAATACGTTCGAGATTTTTCTGCCCCCCTTGCGCGATCGACTGGAAGACATTCCCGAGTTGGCCGAATACCTGCTCGGCCGGTTCCGCGGCAAGGCGCATCCCGCCAATCGGCAGCTCGCCGACGATGCGATTGCGCTACTCAAGTCGCACGTATGGCCCGGCAACGTGCGCGAACTTGCCAATGTCATTGAGCACGCGACAATCCTCTGCGACGACGGCCCCATCGCAGCCGCGCACCTGCCTGCCCAATTCAACCGCCGCCAACTTACCGGCGCCGCGGCCAGTCACCCCGGCCCCATTTCACTGCGCGACCTCGAAATGCAGGCCATTTACCAGGCCCTCGAACGCCACGGCGGCAACAAACCCAAAGCAGCCGACGAGCTCGGCATCAGCCTCAAGACGCTTTACAACAAGATCAACCAGGCAAGCGACCTCGAAAAGTCCGCATAGCGCAGGGGATTTTAGAGCAAAATGTGCCCGTCCCCTTTCGGCTGGCGGTTCTTGGGTAGTGCTCTGAGTGTTTGCGGCCACATGTTGACTCGCAACCGGACGTTCTCAATACCAATCCCCGAAGCATTGAATCAGTCGACCCGGGCATCGGTCGGCCCGGTATATTCCCTACAAGTGGCGCTGGCCGAATACTCGGTTCCGACCCGCTCACGCAACTCGCGATCTCGAGCGAAGTTTTCGCTCTCACGTCAGGACACCGCCGGGGCTGCGGCCTAAACTCGTTTATCGGCAAGACAGGTTTTTTCAGGCTTTCTCCGACTCAATCTCGGGTGGGGAAGGGCGCGGACACATCGCAATGCACGCTGCCACTCAGACGAAGTTTGCTGCGATCCAACTTTCGGTTGCTGCCGAATTCGAAGTCGCCATGCGGCTGCTCGATTGCACGAAGCTGCGTGTGCTGGCCGAAAGGGTTGGCCAAGAGCTTGTCGCATTACTGGCCGACGGCGACCTTCTACCGCGCGAGCTATTCGGCATCGCCCGACACGACTTCAAAGCCCCGACGCACGTCACCAATGTGGCCAGTTACAGCATCATGCTGGCAAAACGCCTGGGCGTGAGCGATGTGCGAGAACTGGAGCAGATTGCCGTAGCGGCGATATTGCACGATATCGGCAAGCGATTCATTCCCGCCAGCATTCTCGCCAAGCCCGGCCGGCTCAAACCGGAGGAACGCGAAATCATTGAATCGCACCCCACGCGCGGGTACGAGGAGCTGTGCGAACGACCCGATCTCGAATTTGGACAACTCATGATGGTCTACCAACACCATGAGCGGATGGACGGTACCGGCTTTCCGGTCAGCGTCCCACGAGACGAAATCCATCCATGGGCCCGAATGTTGGCTGTCGCCGATGTATTCGACGCCATGACGGCCAAACGTCCCCACCGGCAGCCGGTCACTCTGGACGAGGCGCTCGAGCACCAGCGGCAGGAGGCGGATACTCACTTTGATCGAGAGGTTGTCGAATGCTGGACATCAGCCATGACACAAGTGTGAACTCGATTGCCTGGGACGAGGCCGACGGGCACGCTCGACTTCCGGAGCAGGGCGACGACTTCTTCGACCGCCGCGGCTTGATGCCCGTCCACCCGGATAGCCGCCGCGCCTACCAGCGATTCTATCTGCGAAGCAAGGCGATCCTGCAGCGACAAGATAAGTCGTTTGGCGTTTACACTGCCGACGCCTCGCGCCAAGGCATTCGTTTTTTGTCGCCGATTCAACTCATGCCGAAAGAACGCTGCCGCATTCGCCTACCGAAAACCAAAGAGTTTCAAATACAAGTCGTTCGCTGCCGCCGCATGGGCGAATCTTGCTACGAGTGTGGCGCGATGTTCGTTCTGGGAACCATCCCGACGATCAATGAAGCACCAAGTAGCGGGACCGCAGGCCAATCGGCCGAGAATTAAAATGGAGCCGCAACCAATGCCCGTCATTCGCGATATCATGAGCAAGAGCGTGGTCTCGATTCGTCCCGACGCCACAATGATCGAAGCCGTAAAATCCCTTACGAAACATCATCTCAGCGGCGCACCGGTCGTTTCTGCTCAGGGCGAAGTCATCGGGTTTATTTCCGAACCGAATTTGATGGACGTACTGTTCGACGAGGACGTGCGCGAAAAGAAAATATCCGAATTCATGACCCGCGACGTACAGGTCGTTCGCCCGACCGACCCAATTTCGACCGCGGCGACGATGCTGGCGATGTACGGCATCCGCCGGCTTCCGGTCGTTGAAGACGGTCATCTGATTGGCGTTGTCACCCGCCGCGACCTGCTCGCCTTCTCGCTGCTCAATGCCGAACCGCTCACCGAGCCGCTGGTGGAGTTGATCCCCGCCCTGGCCGAATATGCGTGACGCACGGGCGAGCCGGGACGTCTCGCCTGGTTTTTATTGAGAACTGCGCGGCCATTGGTCCTTGGAATCGAAATGCGTCATTCCCGCGAAGGCGGGAATCTAGAAATTCGGCGCTATCGCCTGGATTCCCGCCTTCGCGGGAATGACAACTAGCATGAGCCGCTGGTGTCATTTACTGCGCAGTTCTCAATAAGAAACGCGCACTGGGGAAGTGCGAAGCACGATCAATTGGTCGGCTCGAAGCGGCAACTTCGCGTAAGTCCCTCCGTGATCGTCCGCGAACTCCAATTCGTAGGTGGGGGGCGACAAAACCTCGGCAACCGTGCCGACTTGTCCACGGACCAATCGCCACGTGTAAGCGGGTTGCTTTAGCAAACCTGGGATAAAGCCGCACCCAACGATCGATGCCCAAGTAAATCAGGCCGAAATCACAGCCGCTGCGCCACCCTGCGGAAGTGGAACCCGTGAATCGCCAGGGCGATTGCCTTGGGCAGCTTGTCGGGATAGCGCACGAGAATCGTCGCCAAGTATTTCCAAAAGGCCCGGCGGCCGCTATGCAGAACGCCCATCATCCACAGCGAGCGGAAGAACGCATAGAAATCTTCGCCGGTGAGCTTCAGCTTGGGTCCACGAGGCCCGTATTCGTTAAGAAACGTCAGCACGCGCCGGTAGTACGTTGCCGGCTCGTAAAGCGTCTTCATCAGACGCTTGTAATTCGCGATCAGAAATTCGCGGTCGAGCTTCGGGACGAAATTGAGCACGGCCTCGGTATTGTTGCCCGTGCTCTTTGTGTCGAGCCGGCCTTCCTTCAAAAGGCGGTGGTAGAGTTGCGTCTTCGGCAATGCGGTGAGGAGGCCCACCATCGCGTTGGAAATCCCCGTCTTCTGGATGAAGTCGTACTGAAGCTCAAAGATTTCCTGAGGGTCGTTGTCGAAACCGATAATGAATCCGCCCATTACCTCCATGCCGCTCCGCTGCACGATGCGGATCATCTCCGCCAGGTCGCCATGCGTATTCTGATATTTTTGTGCTTCGCGCAAACTTTCTGGCACGGGCGTCTCGATGCCGATGAATACGCGGGCAAAGCCGGACGCCACCATCAGGTCCAATAACTCCTGGTCATCCGCCAGGTTGACCGACGCCTCCGTGATAAAATCCATTTGCGGTTGTCGGCACTCCCGCCAGGCGATCATTTGCCGCAAGAACTGCTTGACCAGTTTTTTGTTGCCGATGAAATTATCGTCCACAAAAAACGTCGTGCCGACCCAGCCGGCGTCTTGCAGCGCGTCCAGCTCGCCCACCATCTGCTCCGGCGTTTTCGTGCGCGGCTTGCGGCCGTTCATCACGATGATGTCGCAGAACTCGCAATCGAACGGGCAGCCCCGCGAAAACTGGATCGGCATCGTCGCGTAACGCCGCAGCTCGATCAAATCCCAGCGCGGCACTGGGGTTTTCGTGACGTCCGGAAACCCGTGCGAGCTTTCATAGCGCTCTTTCAGCTCGCCCAGCTCCATGTCGCGGACCACATCATCGATAATGTCTTCGCACTCGCCGCACACGGTGTGAATTTTGCCCGCATACTCTTCGTAGCCGGTCGTAAACAGCGGCCCGCCGCCGATGATCGTCCGGCCAAGCCGCTTGCAGCGCGGGATGATCTCCTCATCGATCGATTGCTTGTGAACGATCATCGCCCCGATCAGAACGTAATCTGCCCAGCGCAAGTCGGCATCGCGCAGCCGGGTCACGTCCATATCGATGAGCCGCAGATTCCACGACTTGGGCAACATCGCCGCCACCGTGAGCAGCCCAAGCGGCGGAAACGCCGCCTGCCTCGCCACGAATCGCACCGCGTGCTTCAAGCTCCAGAATGTCAACGGCGTCTGCGGAGAGACGAGCAGAATGTTCATGGACGGTCTCCCTCAGCAGCTATCCAGCGCTGCTTACCGTGCCCGCGAACCCTCCGCAGCACCCGTGCATACGAAGAGTGCGAATTCCTAGCAAACTAACCCGCCCGGCCGAAATTTTCCAGGGGGAGTCCGTAAAGCCGCCACCCGTCGTCGCGATATCTCGCCAACACGGTCGGGGCTTTATGGCCATTTTTTAAATATCCGCCGCCACCTGATCGTAAAACTTTACGTAGTCGTTCTTTTCTTTGCCGGCGCGGAATTCCATCGCCGCCCGCGGATGCAGGTTCATCTGGCCCGTGATGTTATACGGCACCAGCGGTCCCCATTCCACGGTGGTCTTTAACGGTTCAATGTGGTCCTGCAGCAGCCGAATGATCGGCCGTAGCTTGAACTTCGGATTCCGCAAAAAGCCGAGCAGCAGCTCCATGTGGCAGTTGCCGGCCCCGCGCCCTAAGCCACCCATCGTCGCATCGACACGGTTGGCGCCAGGATGATCGCCTCGATCGTGTTGGCGAACGCAAGCTGCATGTTATTGTGCGCGTGCATGCCGATTTCTTTGCCGGTGCCGGCCAGTGCCGCGGAATACTTGTTATAAAGGTTGTCGATCTGCTCGCGATATAAGTGCCCAAAGCTGTCGACAATGCACATCACTTGCGCGTGCGTCGGGGCGATGGCGGTTAGCACCGTGTCGATCTCAACTTCCGTGATGTTCGACACCGCCATCAGGTTGGCGCTTGTTTCGTAGCCCAATTCGTGGCAATGCTCGATCATCTCCACCGCTTCGGAAACCTGATGGGCATAGAACGCAACGCGGACCATGTCGAGCTTGCTCTCGGCCCGCGGAACGATCTGCTCGTGCCAATCGCTCTTGCCCGGCATCCGCCATGGCCACAAGCTTGAGGCCCGTCTTGTCGGCGTCGTGATCGGCAAATACGCGGTTTAAAACAGTCCTCGTCGCAAAACCGCCATGGACCGAATTCCTTGCGGCGAATGCAGCCGGGCGAATTCTTGTAACCAATCTCCATGTAATCGACGCCAGCCGCGACGCACGCTTCGTACACGGCGCGCACCAGATCGTCGCTGAATTGATGGTTGTTGATCAGCCCGCCGTCGCGAATCGTGCAATCGAGCACCTTGAGTTCCGGGCGGTAGGTGATCCAGGGAGCAGTTTCGGGCATTGGGAACCTTTCGCATATCGCGGGTCGCTGCTCACTCCGGAGGGCCCACGGGTGCCGGAATCCGCACCGCGTGACCGTCGAGGTGGTCTCCCTAAAGATAGCACAACCTTGGCGAGGCGGCCAAAGGCGTGCCGAGGTGATGCCACGTCGCGGCTTAGTGCGCTTCGGGTTGCACCGGCGTGATCGTCACTGTCTCGAATTCAGGGTCCATGGTGCCGCGATCGGTGGGGACATAGCAGAAACAACGGCGGTCGCGGAGAACGATCTTTCCCAGGCTGTTACGCAGTCCGCCCCAGCCGAACGAGGCCCCTTTCCAGAACACATCCGGTGTGCCTTCGTTCCACGCGACGCTGCGAAGATCCTCGTCCGACTGCAGGAGAAATGCGAATCCGGAAAGCTGGCCGTCCCAGTCGTCCGGCACGTCAAACGGCGAGCCGTCCTGCTTGTAGGCACGCAGCACGAGCGGCAGTGATCCTGGCTGCGGCTTCCATGCTCAGCCGCTTGCATCGCTCCAAGAAGCGATCGTGAACGTATCAATTGTCTATCTTAACCAACCTTTGATCTCAAGTCTTTCGATTGCAGGCGAACATCGAAATGAGGCGTCGTCGCGAGCTTCCCTTTGCGCACGTGGCGGGTCGCATTGCCGTTTGCCGGCTGTTGCTCCTGTTTTGCGGCGGCCGCGGATGCTCTGTCGCGGTTCTTGCGGTGGACGCGCAGCGGCCCGGCGCCGGATCATTTTTGAGCAGTTCTTGCAGCGCGGCCTGGCCTTCGGCCCCCATGCCCGCTAGTGTGGAGATGAGCCGGCGTCGTGTCTCGTCGGACGACGTGTTTTTCAAGGCGTCGCGGATGGCGGGAATCGCCTTGGGGCCGAGACGCTGAATGGCCATTTCAAAGTGCCGACTAGTGCCGCGATCTTCTTCGCGTGCCAGCACGTCCAGAGCGCGGGCAACACGGGCAGGGCCTTTTCGCCCAGGACCTGAATCTGATTCGCGGCGGCCACGCGCTCGCCCTGCGGGGCGTTTCGGTCCGCGATTGTTTTGCGAAGCGATTCGATCGTGGGCGGCCGGAACTGTGGCCGGATTCCTGGCGGAGGCGGCCGTCGGCGCGGTGGCACCGGCAGACCAATCCGCTGCAGCGCCTCGGCCGCCGCCGTGTGATAGCCAAGGGAGGTCCCTTCATTTGGATACTGTCCGTCCGCCACGCCGCGTAGCACTTGAATTGCCTTCTCGTGCCCCGGTTTTAGCTGGGCGATGGCCCGCGCAGGCCGTCACGCGCACCGCGGGATCGCCAGAATCGAGCAACGCGAGTAGCTTCGGCGGTGGCTCGGCGCCTTTGAGAATCGCGGCAATCGCGTCGGCCGCGATACCCGGTGTCGCCAAGTCATTGATCTTGGCGTGTTCGATCATTGCCACGGCGCATCGACAGCGGGCCGCCCCTCGTTGCCAATCGCCTCCAGCGCGGCCGCCGCCGCTTGGCGCATGGCCCATTGATCGCTTTTGAGCGTCTCGATCAGCACCGGCGGGGCGTCAGGACCGAACGCCCGGATGGCCGCCAGCGGTTCATCGGGTCTCGGCCGGCCAAAGATTTCGTTGGGTATGTAGGAGACGCTGAGCCGCTGGAGCCACTCTTCGAGCGAGCGGCCCTCGAAGAACAGCTTTCCATCGCGCCGCACCACTTTCGCTTTAACGGGGCCGCGGGCGCGGGCCTTCTCGGCTGCCCGTCGAAATGCGGCTGGATCAAGCCGCTGCAGCACCTGGACCGCCGCCGACCGCACGTGCGGCGACTCGTCGTCCAGCGCGACATCGGTCTCGCCGGAACCGCCGCTTTGGCGATCGCGGCCAGAAGTTGCGCGAGGGCTGCGGCTGCAATCCGCCGCGTATCCACGCTGGGATCGCTCCGCACGACCTTGGCGAGTGTCCCCGCTACACCACTGAGTTCCTTTTGCGATTCGGGGTGTCGCGGCGAACTGCCCGAGCCCACGCGACTCCTTCTTTCTGTGTGACGTTCGGGTTCTCCATCGCGGCGATGAGGATCGGTACCGCCTCCTGCGAGTGCGGTCCATCCAGGACAGCCAGCATGCGCGGGATCACGCCGTGGTCTTGCCAGCTCTTTTCTCGAGTGGACATCGCCTGGACGAGTTCGTTCGCGGTATTACGCCTGCTCGGCCAAGCGTGCGCGTCGAGCAGCTCGTCCACCGACCAGATCACCAGCCGTCAGTTTCTCGGCTTCTCGTTTCCTACCCACTTCCCATCGGCAGCGAGTTTTGGTCGAAGCGCGGCGCCGGCGCGCAACCGCCAGCGATTTTCCATCGAGCGAGAACGCGAATGGGCCGCCGTCGGCCAGGACGCTGACCACCGCGCAGTTTTGGGTCGCGAAGCACCAGGACGTGATTGTCGTCGGCGCTCGCCAGCAGCTTGCCGTCGCTGGAGAACGAAACGTAACGAACGCGCGAAATCCCCCTCCGCGAGTCGAACTTCGTCCTCGAATGACCAATGATCTGTTGCCTCGCTTCGCCAGATGCGCCAACATCTTCGCCCCGGCTTCGCCGACCGCCACCAGCAGTGTGCCGTCGGGATGGATCGCCACGCCATACAGCAGCCCCATTTGCTCGTGGACGCGACCCAATCATTCCGTCTGCCACATTCCAAAGATGCAGTTCGTTCATCTGTAACTTGCGACACCAATACTGAACCATCCTTCGTATGTCACGTCAGTGCCACCATGTATTTCGATTTCGCGGAGCGGCTTCTGCCCTGTTACATCCCACAATTCGATCGGGGATCGCGCACCGCCAGCATCTTGCCATCCGACCAGAACGCAGCGTATCATCCTCGTCAATACCGCTTGGAAATCGTTCACTGTAATCCTCGACTCCGTATCCCATCAGTATGGCTAGCTCGCTGTCATTGCCGCGTTCCACAGCTTTCGTCCCAGGTGGCGGCCACCGCAGCGTTCGTCCGTTTGGAGAATAGGCGATCTCGTAAATCCTGTTTTGAGACGAGGAGCTTCCATGCTCGACTTTAATCGTGCCGGAGTGGCGCAGCACTGCCTGCTGCTGGCCCGTGTGCACATCGAGGAGGAACACCAGTCCGTCGATCGGCTCATTGCCGTCACGTTCCATCCCGCCCACGGCGACCTGCTTGCCGTCGGGCGAAAACGCCACGGCCTGTGGCCAGTTTATGGGCAATTTGGCGGTCACACGTTGGCACTCACTTCGGGCGGTGCGGCCAAGAAGGCATATAGCACGCCCGCGACAGAATGTGCGTGACATGCCATCCTCCCAATTTACACTTTGCCCAAACGATTTCACACCAACAAACTCCTTGACGTTGGCTTGCGTCGTTCGGCGACCGCCGCCCTGTTTGGTAATCGGCCAAGTCTTGGCTACGTTCCGGCTGCGAATTGCAGCGCCGCGGGGCGCTATTATGCTATTAGCCTAACTGACCAATACTCGAATTGCCCACTTCACGCACAATTGGCATGCTATGAAAATCGATCAACGCTGGTTTCGTATTGGCTGCCGCATCGCGATCGCGAGTGCCTGCCCAATTGCGCCTGGCCGCCAAACCTGCCCCTGCCGCGTCCGGGCTCGTCGCGTCTGCCCCAACCGGCGTCCGCTCGGTGAAAGTCGATGGCGGTTACATGGTCGCCTACACCGAAAGAATCCCGGGCACCGATGTCAGTTTCGAAATGATCCCCGTCCCCGGTGGCGAGTTTCTACTGGGCAGCCCGCCCACCGAAGCGCACCGTGCCAAGGATGAAGGCCCACAAGTTCGCGTGAAAGTCGAGCCGTTCTGGATCGGCAAATGCGAAGTTACGTGGGCCGAATACCATGCCTTCATGGCCATGTACGATGCTTTCAAGAAGTTGCAGCGCCTCGCTTCCAACGCCGGCGCCGCCACTGGCGGACCGCAGGACGACTGGCGGCTCATCCAGATGCACGCCTGGAACGGCAAGCTGGAAGACAAATGGAACGTCGATGCCGTCACTTCGCCCACACCGCTCTACGACTCGACCTTCACCTACGGCGTCGGCGACCAGCCCAATCAGCCCGCCGTCACGATTACGCCGTTCGCCGCACGGCAATACACGAAGTGGATCAGCGGCATCACGGGCCACAACTACCGCCTGCCCAGCGAAGCGGAGTGGGAATACGCGGCCCGCGCTGGAACAACCACCGCCTATTCGTTTGGCGACGACGCGAGCAAATTGGGCGACTACGCCTGGTACGATAAAAACAGTAATGACATGACGCACCCCGTTGGCAAGAAGAAGCCCAACCCATGGGGCCTCTACGATGTGCACGGCAACGTTGCCGAATGGACGCTCGACCAGTACTACCCCAATGCGTACGCGAAACTCGGCCCCGGCCCGGTCGACGCGAAAGACGCGATCCGCTGGCCCACGAAAACGTATCCGCGAGTCCTTCGCGGTGGAAGTTGGCTGGCGCCTGCTGCCGCCGCACGCAGCGCCGCTCGGCAAAAATCGGAAGAGAAAGAGTGGAAGCTCTCCGATCCGAACATCCCGCTCAGTCCCTGGTGGTACACCGAAGAACCGGCCACCGGTGTTGGGCTACGCATCATGCGACCACTCAAACCGCTGACCGCAGAAGAGAAGAAGCGAGTTTGGGAGGCCGATGTAGAAGACGTGCGACAGGATGTGAACGACCGCTTGCGCGAAGGCCGCGGCGCACTGGGCGTGGCCGACAAAACCCTTCCCGCCGCCGTCGAAGCCGCAGAGAAAGCCAACAAGAATCAGTAAATTCCCCTAGCCGCTGCGCAGCGCCGCCCCCGGCACAGAATCCCCCATGCCAGGTGCAATCGTGCATTACCTCTACGGATCAAAACAGAATATTCCGCGCCGGCTCGTCGCCACGTTTTCCTCCCAGCCGCAGCTCTTGGCCTACGTCCGCTGGGCAACGCTCAACGAAAAAGGGGCCAGAACTTTTTTTGCTGACCGAAAATAGTTCTGACCCCTCTCCCCCGCTGACCCCTCTCCCCCCCGATTCAATATTCCTATCAATGATCGTCATCGAGTTGTTTTCTGATTAAGTGCCAAGCCTCGTGCCATCTCCCCTTGTCTTTCTCAAGAATATCGAACCAGAAATCGGTGGGCTTCTGCGGCGGCTTCGGGTAGTTGTTCAGGTTTTTGCTTACAAAGTCCGCGGGAACAATGAACACGTCGGGCATCGATTCTGATTTTGCAGAATCCTTAGTGTTTTCTCGAAGATCAACGAATGCGTAGAAAACCGATTCTCCGCAAAGGTGTTGTGCGCCGGCGCCGACGTGCCAATACCAGGAACTCTTTTCTCGATTTCTGACATACGGCAGGAATGCCTGCCTCGCCGTCTTCACCTGGATCGTCACTGTCTTCTTTCCATTCGGCGATCCAACCATCAGTTCAACAGAGGGCGATCCACCCTGGCCAAAGCCACAACGTTGTGCATTGGCGTAGAGCTTATACCGATGAAGATGCTCTCCTGCACAACCTGTCATGATCTTGTTCTGCTTCTGCAATTTCGGCTGAGGAGGCATTTCGAAATTCCTTTCAGGAAGAATTCGTCCTTTGTAAAATGGAAAACTCGCATTTGCAATTGCTATTTCTTTCTCCGTTTTCTCTGTTGGCTCCTGTTCAGAAGTTCTGTGGCAATTTCGTTCCGTTCGGCCCAGCATTGTTGTGATCCAAGCACGCAAGGAGGAGCCACGCATGAGCCGGCATCATGAGTGGTGGCAGCGGGGAATTATCTACCAAATCTATCCCCGCTCGTTTCAGGACTCGAGCGGCGACGGTATCGGCGATTTGCCCGGCATCCTTTCGCGGCTCGACTATCTCGGATGGCTCGGCGTCGATGCCGTCTGGCTCTCGCCGATTTATCCCTCGCCGATGGCCGACTTCGGTTACGATATCTCCGACTACACCGGCATCGATTCGATTTTCGGCACGCTGGCCGACTTCGATCAGCTGATCGGCCGAGCTCCACCGCCGCGGCATGAAAATCGTTCTCGACTTCGTGCCCAACCATACCTCCGACCAGCATCCGTGGTTCGTCGAATCCCGCTCGTCGCGCGACAATCCGCAAGCGCGATTGGTACATCTGGCGCGATCCGGCCCCCGGCGGCGGGCCGCCCAACAACTGGCTCAGCAACTTCGGCGGCAGCGCCTGGGAATTCGACCAACACACGGGCCAATATTACTATCACGCCTTTCTCAAGCAACAGCCCGATCTCAACTGGCGCAATCCGGACGTGCAAGACGCGATGCTGGATGTGTTGCGATTCTGGCTCGACCGCGGCGTCGATGGGTTTCGTATCGATGTGATCTGGCACATCGTTAAGGACGACCAGTTTCGTGATAATCTGCCGGACCCCGACTACAAGCCGCACACAGGCGCCCCACCGGCAGTTGCTCGCCACGTACAACACCGACCGGCCGGAGGTTTACGACATCATCGCTCGCATGCGCGGCGTTTTAGACGAATACGGCGAGCGGATGATGGTCGGCGAAATTTATCTGCCGCTCGAGCGGATGGTCACCTATTACGGAGCACAAGGCTCCGGCGTGCATTTGCCCTTCAATTTCCAATTGATCGAGTTGCCCTGGCACGCCCGCGCGATTGCCGATGCGGTCGATCGCTACGAAGCGCTGTTGCCGTCGCACGGTTGGCCCAATTGGGTCTTGGGGAACCACGATAACCCGCGAATCGCCGCCCGCATCGGCCGCGATCAGGCCCGCGTTGCTGCCATGTTGCTGCTCACGCTCCGCGGCACGCCCACGCTGTACTATGGCGACGAGATCGGCATGCACAACGTGCCGATCCCGCCCGAGCGCGTGCAGGATCCGTTCGAGAAGAATGTGCCCGGACTCGGTCTCGGCCGCGACCCGGCGCGCACGCCCATGCAATGGTCGCCGGCCGAAAACGCCGGTTTTACGAACGGTTCGCCGTGGCTTCCGGTAGCGGAAGATTATCCAACGATTAATGTGGAAGTCGAAATGAAGGAACGCCACTCTACGCTTAACTTGTACCGGCGCCTCATCGAGCTGCGCCGTCGCGAGCCGGCGCTGGCAGTCGGCCAATTCGCCGACGTGCCAACGGGCGGCGACGTGTTCGCGTACAGGCGACAATTCGGCGATGCGCACCGTTATCTGGTCCTGCTCAATTTTGCCGACGCCCCAGCAACCTTTCACAGCGCCGCGATTCCGCAACAGGGTGTGATCGTATTGTCAACCCATCTCGATCGCGAAAATGAAAGTGTCGCCGGCGCAATGGAGCTGCGTGCAAACGAAGGCATCGTCGTGGAATTGACATATGCTTGAGTAGCGCTCGATAATGGACTCGTCCGACAATTTGGCGCAGTCGCCGTTTGTTTCGACCAATTCAAAAGGGCCGTGTACAATACTTGAGCGGCGGATCTAGATCCTCACTTGCTCCAGGAAGCGGCTAGGAAAAGTATGGGAGAAAACGTCCTATCGCCGGTGAGAATTGCCGTGGCGGAGGATGAGCCAGACGTTCGCAAAACGTTCGTCCGCCTGCTCGAATATCTTGGTCACAAGGTTGTCTTTTCCGTAGCGAACGGCAAGGAATTGATCGACCAATGCCTCCAGGACGAGGTGGATGTCGCGTTTGTCGACCTCGATATGCCGGTCGTTGATGGCTCTGGCCGCCGCCGAAGTCATGGCCGAACGCGGGATTCCCGTGATCCTCGTTTCTGGTCACCCAGACGCGCGGCAAGTCGTCGTGGAACGGGAGCCGGTCGTGGCCCGTCTCGTGAAACCCGCGTCTGTCGAGGCTTTACAGGGAGCCATTCAGCAAGCGTTATTGAGCCGCACGTAGCATCGCCCAGCACAATAAGAAATTGTTCATGTGATCCCCTCCGGTCTCCACAGGGCCGCCCTACGAAAAGTGATCGCCCGGCTTGGCAATCGGCAACGATCCAATTCCCGGCGCTCGTTCCTGCCAGGCGCTCCGTTGCCAGTTGTCGGCAGCGACTTCCTGCACAATGATCGGCGGAAGCTCGAACAGAAAATAACTCGAAAGCGCCGCCAGAAATGGCTCGTACATCAACCGCAATTCTTTGAGTTTTGCGGCAGACTCGGCAGACGAATGGACTCTCAACCCCGAAGCGCTCAGGCTCTCCAACAATTGCCCATAGCACTCTTCCGGTAAACGTTCACTTGGCGGCTCGCGCGGCGGCGTTTTGAAAATGAGCGCCAAATCTACGGCGGCGTGCCTGGCCATTGCAAACGTGATTTGCACCTGGTGCCGGTTGATGTCGGAAATGTGCGACAGCATAACCGCGCACGTGTCGAGAATTGCCGCCAGCCCGGCCACCCACGACTGGTTATCGTGCTGCGACCGATAGAACGCCAGCACCGGAAACGACAGTTGACTTTCCAGCAAGTCGGCCGACCAGCTTTCCCATTCCCAAAGTAGATTGTCGGTTTGCGAAAGGGCGCCGGCTTTTGCCAATCGACTCAAGAATTCCCCGGCCGTCGGCGGCGACCCGGCTCTTGCATCGAGCAACCCGATCGTCCGCTCCCGTCGTGAAAATGCCTGATACAACACCGGCAAATAACCAATGATCACGGCCATAAATCCAAACCCCATACCGGCCTCGACAACACTTAGCAAGCGGCCGATCGTGCCATTTGGCGCAAGGTCGCCGTACCCGAGCGTAAAAAACGTCTCCCCACTCAGGTAAGCACAAGCCCCGAGACTCGGCGCCGATAACTCGCCGCCAAGCGGTTCGGCCAGCGACCATTGGAACAGCGCAAACGCCAATACCAGCGACGTCACCCACAGCGTGAACAGGCCGAACATCGACAGCGGGCCGAAAATACTCAAGAAATGTTGCCGCCAGGCTCGCTGCCGAAGTGTGTCCCCGGCCCTGACCCAAAGGAACCAGAGGGAACGGTAGTAGTATCGAGCAAGCCGATGCTTTCTCGTCGCTCGTCTTGGAAGCACCATCGCTTCAAAAGCGTCGAGCAGCACCGTGAACAACATCGCGAGACCAATGACGGCTGCCAGAATTCGCATATCGCCTCGACTATTTACAGGCTCGCGATGCCATCAATTCCCTCGCCCGATTGCAACGGAAATGAAGCAGCAGCGCCAAACGACGGGACCGCAAAACAGGACCGGCATCTCAGCGGCGGCCAGCTTACTGTATAGTGCATTGCGGCCGGCGAACAGCTAACCTGCCAGCGACGGCCAAATCCACGCAAGCTGCGGCACCAATGTCCGAAACGCAAGTGCTCATTATCGGCGCCGGCCCCACTGGGCTCGTACTGGCGCTGTGGCTCAACCGCCTCGGCGTACGCGTTCGCATCCTCGACAAAACGGCCGAGCCCGGAACCACCTCGCGGCGCTGGTGGTCCATGCTCGAACGCTGGAATTCTACCGCCAGATCGGTTTGGCGGAGGGAGTGAGCCTTGCCGACGAGGTCGTCCGGCAAGCTCGCAAGTTCGTCGCCGCCAACCTGTGGGTAAAAGGCCGCAGGGCCGGGCGCGTCGGGTTCGGCGCCCTGGGCCAAGGCCTGAGTTCGTTTCCCTACATGTTGGTCTACCCGCAGGACGAACACGAACGCCTGCTCATCGAGCGGCTGGCCGATTCGGGCGTTGTCGTCGAGCGGTCCACCGAATGTACGCACGTGGAAAATCGCGACGAGCGCGTGATTGTCCGTCTCCGCCGTGCCGGCGGCGCCGAAGATACATGCACGGCTGATTACGTCGCCGGTTGCGACGGCACGCATTCCACCGTCCGCGAGCAACTGGGCATTGGCTTCCCCGGCGGTACCTACGAGCACCTCTTCTACGTGGCCGATGTGGCTGCCGCCGGCCCGGTGATGAACGGAGAACTTCACGTCGCGCTCGACGAAGCCGACTTCCTGGCGGTCTTTCCGCTCCGAAAAGACGGCCACGCGCGGCTCATCGGTACCGTGCGGCAGGAGGCCCTCGGAACCCAAGAAGCTCTCTCTTGGGACGACGTCAGCAAAACTGTCATCGAGCGTCTGGGCGTCCAGGTTGAACACGTGAATTGGTTCTCGACCTATCATGTCCACCATCGCGTGGCAGACCGGTTTCGCCAAGGCCGCGCGTTTCTGCTCGGCGATGCGGCACATATCCACAGCCCCGTCGGCGGGCAAGGCATGAACACCGGCATTGGCGATGCAGTGAACCTGGCTTGGAAACTCGCGGCAGTCCTCCGCGGGCGCGGTGGGCGGTCGCTGTTGGACACCTACGAACCCGAGCGAATCGCATTTGCGCGGCGATTGGTCGCGACCACCGACCGTGCGTTCACGTTAGTCACGAGCCCGGGACGCATCGCTCGTTTCGTCCGCCTTGCCCTTGTCCCCCGGGTGCTGCCCCCGCTTTTCGAATCCAAGGCAGTCCGCCGTTATATGTTCCGCACCGTCTCCCAGATCGGAATCAATTATCGACACAGTGCGTTGAGCCAAGGCGCCGCGGGCCGCGTCGAAGCGGGCGACCGCCTTCCCTGGGTTCCGTTCGAAGAAGCCGCTTCCGGCGCGCGCGCGACAACTTCGCGCCGCTCGATTCGCTGGACTGGCAAGCACACGTCTACGGCCCGTCCGCTCCAAATCTCGCCGAACTTTGCCAGCAACGGGGTGTGGCCTTTTACGCTTTTCCGTGGCAAGTTGCCGCACAACGCGCCGGCCTCCGGAAAGGCGCTCTTTATCTCGTGCGGCCGGACGGTTACCTCGGCCTCGTCGATCCGGGTGCCAATCCGGCCCTCTTGGATGAATACCTCGGAACGCATGGCATTCGCAGCTTGATGGATGAATCCAATTGCTGACCAGTGCGCGACGCAGCACGTGTGCATCTGCGCAGCTCGCTTGCCGAACTATAGCGTGGCGCCGCTATTGGAGGTATTATCGAATGAACACCACTTGGCCTCAGGATTTATGTCCGTGCATCGAGCTATCACCGCCGCCGCGATCGCCATTTCGTTGAGCATGATGCCCGGTTGCAACCGCGCCAGGGATTCTCGTCCCAGATTTGCCTTTATTACAAATTGCGTTGCCGATTTTTGGGAATACGCGCGGGCCGGTGCCAACGCGGCCGGCAACGACGAAAACGTCCAAGTTTCTGTCATTACACCGACTGGTGGTATGACCGACCAGACTCGCAAGATCGAAGACTTGCTGACTCGCGGAACCACGGGCGTCGCGGTCACGCCGATCGATCCCAAGAACCAGATCGAGATACTCAATAAAGCTGCCGACAAGACCATTCTCATCACGCACGATTCCGATGCCCCCAAGTCCAAGCGGCTTGTGTACATCGGCATGGATAACTACAAGGCAGGGCTGATGTGCGGCAAGTCGCTCCGAGACGCCATGCCGGAAGGCGGCAAAGTAATGATCTTTGTTGGCGCGGTCGATCAGGACAACGCCAAGCGCCGCCGGCAGGGATTTATCGACGGGCTCTTTGGCCGCGACCCCGACTCGACACGCGACGATCCCTCTTCCGCCGAGCTGTCGAGCGACGACAAAAAGTTCACGATCCTCGGCACAATGACCGACGATTTCGACCGGGTCAAAGCCAAGGCCAACGTCGAAGACGCCGTCACCCGATACCCGGACCTCAACGGCATGGTCGGGCTGTTCGAATACAATCCGCAAATGATCGTCGAAGCACTGGGGCCGCTCCACAAGCTCGGCAAAATAAAAGTCATGGGCTTCGACGAGAACTTCGCCACGCTGCAGGGCATTCGAGATGGGTCCGTCGTCGCCACCGTCGTGCAGAACCCTTATCAGTATGGATACCAGTCGATCCATGTTCTCAACGAGCTGCACAAGGGTAACAAATCGATCATCCCCGAAAGCCGGTTTATTGACGTCCCTGCGCGCTGATCACGAAGGCCAACGTGGACGAGTTCTGGACACAGTGCAAAAAGCTCCTCGGCAAGAAATGAACTGCCGCGAAGTCGTGGCGAACACAAGATTGGTTATTGCAAATTTGTCATTTGAATCGGCCATTTAAGAAACAGCAATTGGCAAATGACAAATTTGCAATGACAAACGTGATAGCATCTTTATCTCGCTCGTCGCCACATGCTGTACGCTGCCGATCCACTGCTGGAAGTCCGCCACGTCAGCAAGCAATTCTCCGGCGTTCGCGCACTCGATGATGTTTCGTTGACTCTCCAGCGCGGCGAAGTGCTCGCCGTGGTCGGCGAAAACGGCGCCGGCAAGAGCACGCTGATGCGAATTGTCGCCGGTGTCGAAACGCCTACTGCCGGCGAGATCCTGCTAGATGGTCAATGCGTCCGATTCGCGTCGATCGCCCAAGCGCTCCGGCTGGGCATTTCGCTGATCCATCAAGAGCTCAACCTGGCCGATAACCTCACGGTTGGCGCCAATATCTTCCTTGCCCGCGAACCTGCTCGCTTCGGATGGATCGACAACTCGGCAATCGACCGCCAATCGCGCAAATATCTTGACATAGTGGGCCTCAATATCGGTCCCCAAACGGTCGTGGGCACACTCCCCATTGGCAAGCAGCAGCTCGTGGAAATCGCCAAGGCGCTTAGTACAGCGGCGCGCATCCTCATCATGGACGAGCCCACGTCGTCCCTTTCCGAGCACGAGGCGGCCCGCTTATTCGAAGTCGTGCGCGATGTGCGCTCGCGCGGTGTGAGCATCCTCTATATCTCTCACCGGCTGCATGAAGTCGAGCAGTTGGCCGACCGCGTCGTGGTCTTGCGCGACGGCAAATGCACCGGCGAATTGTCGCGCAACGACATAAACCGAACCAACCTGATTCGCCTCATGATCGGTCGCGAGGTCTCGCGATTCTACCAGCGCACGCCCCACTCGCCCGGCGACGAGGTGCTCTCCGTCAGCGACCTGCGGTCCTCGGCCTTTCCGCGGCATGCCCTCAGCTTTTCACTGCGGGCCGGCGAGGTCGTCGGTCTGGCCGGACTCGTCGGGGCAGGGCGGAGCGAGCTGCTGGCGACGCTCTTCGGCGTCACGCCCGCCGTGGCCGGCTCGATGCGGATCGGCACGCTGCGCCGCCCGCCGCGAACCAGCCGCGAAGCGATCGCTGCCGGAATCATGCTCGCCCCCGAGGACCGCCGCCGCACCGGCCTGGTGTTGCCGATGAGCGTCAAAACGAACCTCTCTCTCGCCAGTCTGCGCCGCGATCAACATCAAGGGATGCTCCGCGGCTTTCTCAACCATCGCGCGGAAAACCGCGTCGCCGCCGCGATGATCGGCCGCATGCGCATCAAAGCCGCCAACGACCGACAATCGGTCCGCTACCTTTCCGGCGGAAACCAACAGAAGGTCGTATTGGGCAAGTGGCTCTGCCTCGAGCCGAAGGTGCTCTTGCTCGATGAGCCGACGCGCGGAATCGATGTCGGTGCAAAGGAGGAAATCTACAAGCTCGTCGATCAACTGGCTCGTCAAGGAGTCGCCATTTTGTTTGCGTCGAGTGAAATGGAGGAGATCATGGGACTGGCGGATCGCGCGCTCGTCATGCACGAAGGTCGCCTGGCCGGCGAGCTCAGCCGCGCGGATGTGAACGAAGAGGCCATCATGCGATTGGCAACCGGCGACGCGGGGCCGAACGACCGATCCGCGGCCGCAGGATCTTTTGGCTCGCAAGAAAGGATTGGCGCCGGATGAGCCTCAGCAACCAATCAGCAACTTCGCCGAAGCGACTGGCCGACTTGTTTTCCGGACCACGCACCAAAATTTGGGGCATCTTCGGGCTGCTGGTTATCGTCTGCACCATGACGGCTGTTGCCAGCGATTCGTTCTTGGGTGTCAGCAACCTGGAAAGTCTCGTTCACCGCACGGCGCTAGACGGCGTCCTCAGCATTGGCGCCGCGTTCGTCATTATCACCGGTGGCATCGACTTGTCGATCGGATCGGTCGTCTGTTTGGTCGGCGTTCTGTTGCCTTATTTACTCACGCAGCACGGCTGGCCCGTTCCGCTGGCGGTCGGCGCCGTACTCTCCCTGGCCGTTATGATCGGGCTATTTCACGGCCTGCTCATCACCCGGTTGGGCATTCAACCGTTCGTCGTCACGCTGTGCGGGCTGTTGCTTTATCGCGGTATCGCCCGCGGAATTACCGAAGAGTCGCAAGGGTTCGGTATCGGCTTTCAAGGTTTGAAGGCGATTGTCAAAACGCGGTTGCCCATTTTCGGCAGCAGCGATGAAGTGTTTCATCTTCCCTCCACCACGCTGATATTGATCGTCATCGCGGTTATAGCCGCGATCTTTCTCAACAAAACGATTTACGGCCGCTATCTGTTGGCGCTGGGCAATAACCCCGAGGCGGCCCGATACAGCGGCATCAATGTCGACCGTCTCACCGTGTTGGCCTATGTGATCGGGGCGGCGCTCGCGGGCCTTGGTGGCATGCTATTCGTCCTCGATGTCAACGCCGCCCAACCCAGTCAATTTGGCAATTCATTCGAGCTGTATGCGATCGCCGCCGCAGTGTTAGGCGGCTGCTCGCTCCGCGGCGGCGAAGGTAGTATCACCGGCGTCGTCATCGGAACCGCCGTGATCGTCGTGCTTAGAAACACCATTAACCTGGTTTTCAACAATCAAAATATCGAGTTTGCCATCATCGGTGGCGTAATTCTTATCGGCGTCATCGTTGATGAACTGGCCCGCCGCTTGGTCCTCGCCCGCCACGAAGCGGCCCGTCGCACAGCCCGATGACGACACCCAAAGGAATTCGCATGGCCCGGACACATTTTCAATTATTTTTCATAGCTCTATCGGCCACCGTCTATTCAGCTCGCTGGGCGGTGGCCGCCGAGGCGGGCTATGACCCGCTCGCAATTTCCACCGATCGCCCGCCGGCGCCCGTGGATACGGTTGTCAAAGACAAACGGCGTTCGCGCGAGATACCATTGCTCATCTATCTGCCGGCCGCGCACTCACCCGCCGCGGTGGTCCTCTTCAGTCACGGTTTGGGCGGATCGCGCTATGGCTCGGCATTTTTGGGTAAGCAGTGGGCCGCTCGCGGTTACGTCGCCGTCTTCCTCCAGCATCCCGGAAGCGACGACTCGGTGTGGAAAGGAAAGCCGCCTCGCGAACGGATGGCGGCCTTGCGCCAGGCCGCCGGGTTGGAAAACTTTCTCCTGCGTGTGAAAGACGTCGCCGTCGTTCTCGATCAGCTTGAGCGCTGGAATCTGGCCGACGATAACGCCTTAAAAGGACGATTCGATCTGGATAAGGTCGGCATGTCCGGCCACTCGTTTGGCGCCGTCACCACGCAAGCCGTCAGCGGCCAACGCTTTCCCCTAAGTGGCACGTCGCTAACCGACAAACGGATCAAGGCGGCCATCGCCTTCAGTCCGAGCGGCCCGCGGCAAGGCGCCGATCCAAAGCAGGCCTTCGGCCAAGTGAAGATCCCGTGGATGTTGATGACGGGGACCAAAGACACGGCCCCGATCGGCGAGCAGGATGTAAAATCGCGTCTGTCGGTGTTCCCCGCACTACCGCCCGGCGGCAAGTACGAGGTGGTCCTCGAAAACGCTGAACACTCCGCCTTCACCGATCACCCCTTACCCGGCGACAAGGAAAATCGCAATCCCAATCATCACCATGTAATTGTCGCATTGAGCACGGCATTTTGGGATGCGTACCTGCGCGGCGACGCACAGGCCAAATCATGGCTCGACGGCGACGGCCCGCATAAGCTGCTCGAACCCGGCGACAAGTGGCAGAAGAAATAAATGAAACAGCTTGGAATCTTTTGAGTTCGATTTCTGATGCCCCTTCTTTCTCCTAATAGGTAAGAAGGAGTCGATCTGCCACGATTTCCGCTTCGAGACTTTGGCCTCCCATTTGAAATCGCTTTAGCATTGAGCGACCACAGTTTACTAATTGCGCACGCGCAAACAGTCCCGTAGGAACGGGCAATTGACAAATGTGGCTGCCCGACTTCTTCGTTCCGTCGATACTGAGTGCGACATAAACGCCGCGATCTTTGCATCTGCCAATTGCAGCGAATAACCGCTGAAGGGAGAAAGATTGCGCACCATAGAGAATCGCTTGGCTGTGCGAATATGGTGGATCGCAATAGATCATATCTCCAGGTTTGGCCATACTCATCGCCTCTTCGAAGTCAAGCTTCGCGAATCGCACATGCCGCAAGCGGCTGTGCCATAGGTCCACGCGCCGACCGAATGCCTTCGGTGAAATCGGTTGATGGATGCCACACGGCGTTGACATATACCCGTCCGCTTGGCGAAAGCGAACAACACCGCCATAGCAGCTGCGGCAGAGAAAAACGAGATCGGCGCCGTTAGGACTTGCGTTGTATGCTGCCTTGACCCTTTCGTATTCGGTCTTCTTGTCGCCCTGTGCAAGTGCTTGCCAGCACTCCGCATACCATTGCTTTAGACGTGCCGGCTTGTCGCGAAGCGTACCCCAAATCTCCATCAACGGGCCGAAAGCGTCGGATGCCAACCCAGCTGCAGGCGCCAAAGTTGCTAGAACACCGCCGCTTCCCAAAAAGGGTTCAAAGTACGAGCCGAATCGCGGCGGAAAGTGAGAGACAATTTTGTGGGCAAACCGCTGCTTGTTGCCAACCCACTTAAGGAGTTGCGGCGTGAGTGGAGATACACGCCCAATCAATCCGTCATCAAATAGCACTCGTTGCATTCGAACGATCCTCGCGAGCCGACGCGCAGTGTATGCGGATGTACACTAAATGTCAATATCCTATTTTAGGATTATTCCCATTTGGGATATGGCGTCAAGGAGAGTCTATTGCGGACCTATGCGGCGAACAATCCACAGCAATGAACAAAAACAGCTTCGTAAGCTACTGCGGCAGTTTCGGTTAGGAGCGGGCCTTCGGCAAGCCGATTTAGCCGAGCTTCTTAAAACGCCGCAGTCCTTTGTTAGCAAATATGAATCGGGCGAGCACCGCCTCGACCTCTTGGAGCTTCGACAAGTCTGCCGCGCTTTGGGAGTCCCTTTGACCGAGTTCGTAGTTCGGTTGGAGGCGCTCCTAAGATGAGTCCAAATACGAAATTCACAGGGTTGCCAAAACAGTTTTGGGCAAACGTTCGCATTATTAGCCAGCATGTTGGCTACACGCAACGGGTTGCGAGGCCACGTCCATATAAAGACGCAAGAAAGACCGCCGTGAAGCGGAAAGTCGGCCCCATAAAGGTTCCAAATTTGGCGGAAATCACAGCGGCACTCGAGGATGCCGAAGTCCGTTATGATCATCTAATGGCAAGTGCTGGAAAACCGACGTCATTAGGTGTGCAGGTGTTGGAATACTTTGATTACCGGGCAGACGTGCTAAATAATTACGTCCGCACAAAATTGATGGACGCAGATGATGCAAAGTTCCTTTTTAACAAATTGAAGGCCAAGCTGCATCCCAATTGCCCCCTCCCAATGAACAAGCAGAAAAGGGCCAAGAAGGCGCCTGCATACTTTACGGGCGCGATTAACATGCTCATCGAAGCAAACGCAAATGGATTGCCCTGCAACTACAACCCTTTAGAACTCACGACAGTGACCCGAAACGGGGCGCCCTTCGAACTTTGGCAAGGCGAATCGACGGAGCCTTTCCAGGCCCGGTTAATCCAATTGCTGTTTGGGAAATCAAGGAATACTATTACACGACGACTTTCGGCAGTCGTGTCGCTGACGGCGTATATGAATCCCTTTTGGATGGCTTGGAACTCGAAGAGCTAAGGCAAAATGAAGGGATTGACGTCAAACACTATCTGATGATTGACGATCGCTTTACTTGGTGGGACTGCGGTCGATCTTACCTATGCCGGATCGTTGATATGCTTCATATGGGATACGTCGATGAAGTGCTATTCGGAAGGGAAATCGTCCAACGGCTCCCAAAGATGGTCAAAGAATGGGTCAGATTGGATAGGGCAAGAGCGACTTAGAAGCTCGCGGGATTTGGAAGGCGACTGCCGCGAAGGAATATGCGAGGGAATTAGCCACGAGCGTTTTTGCGTGAATCCAATATTCGCTAGTTCAATTGCGCCGTTAACGCCTTCAGCTTGCTCAACGCCGTCCGCGCCACCTCCAGCGGATCCTGCTGCCAGTAACCCGGATTGAACAACTCGATCGAAAGGTAGCCGTTGAAGCCGATCTCCCGCAGCGTACGTAGCACGTCTCCCAACGGTGCTACGCCGTCCCCCGGATAAACGCGATCTTTGTCGGCGATGATTTCACGCGGCGGCTTGGCCGGGTAATCATTCATGTGACAGATGTGTACCGCTGAGGCGCTGAGAAGCTTGAGGCCCGTGAAGTCCGAGCCGCCCTTGTAGAGGTGGTAAACATCTGGCAACACGCAGGCACCCGGGTGATCGCTTTCGATTGCCACCATCGCGGCCTGCCCCAATCGCGTAAGCGTCTTTGAAAAACCCCAGACTTCCACCTGCGGAACCACTCCGAAGTGGTCGCCCAGCGCCAACAGCGCGCGATAGCGCTCGGCCACCTTCAAGTAATCGATGTTGGAAACATCGGTTGCCCCCGCGGCGGGCGCCGCGATCCGTTTACCGCCGATTTGTTGGACGAGGTCCATATCGCGCCGCGCCTGCTCCAGTCCCTTGGTGCGGCGAACATCGTCATCCACGATCCATTCGGCAAAACCGATCGCACTCTCGACCGTCAATCCGCAATCGCCAATTCGCTTCTTCAGGTCCGGTAGCGAGCCGCCTTGCTTCACATACGTTTCAATTTCATTGAGCCACGGTTCAATCGCCTGATAGCCGGCTTGCGCAGCAATATCGATTTCTTCCACGATCGAAAGCTTCTGCCCGCGGATCGTGCTGGTGTTGAAGCAATAATGAAACGAGGCCACTGTTGTATCTCCGTTCTTAGAACCCACCGGGAGAGGGACGTCTGACAAATTGTTCTAGCACTTGGCCCGCGGCCGGTAGTTCGCTCGCACCTCGCGCACGAACCGGCGAAGCTCTTCCAAGGGGTTTGCGCCGCTGATGACCGGATGTCCGATCGTCACATTGTCTGCCCCGCGCTCGACCGCTCGAACCGCATCCTCGACGCCGAAACAACCGACCCCCACCGGAATCGAAACGGCGGAAAGAACTTCGTCCAGCCACTGCGTCGCGTCTTTCGATTTGTTGGCCAACCACTCGTCCGTGCCGTAGTGAAGATAAATCATGTCCACGCCCCACTCGGCGCATTGCCGCGCACGCGCCGCCTGCTGCTTGACGCCAATAGTATCGGCCACCACCGCGACACCCGCCTCCTTCGACGCAGTAACCGCCGCCTGAACCGTTTCATCCGGCGCGTTGGCACAGACCGTCATGATGTGGCCCCCTTGCGCCTTCGTGCGGAGAACATTCTTGCCGCCGGAGTCCATCGTTTTATAGTCGGCCAGCACCGTGTGATCGGGAAAAGCCCGAACCATTTGCCCAATCGGAGCCAGTCCTTGCGAAACAATCAGTGGCGTGCCGATTTCCAGCCAATCGACGCCAGCCTCGACGCCGATCCGGGCCATCGCCAGCGCCTCCTCAATGGTGGCAAAGTCCAGAGCAAGTTGAATTACAGGTGGTTTGATGTGCATCAACGCCGGATTCCTTTATAGTGTGTTGTCCACAAAAACTGATCGGATGCACAATCCGGTACATCATACGAATTGCCCGATTGCTAGCCTGCGGAAGTAAACTGTACCACTACGCTGGCGGTTAGCCCATGCATGCGACGCGCGACAAACTCTTGTTCTGGGGTTGCTTCACCGCGGTTATGGCCACGGCCTTCGGCTTTGTCGTGCGTTCCTTCAACATCAGTGAATGGGGCCATCAATTCGACCTCACTCAGACCCAGCAAGGCGAGATTCTGGGCGTGGGAATTTGGCCCTTTGCCCCCAGCATCATCCTGTTCAGCTTGGTGATAGACAAGATGGGCTACGGCCGATCAATGGTGTTTGCTTTCCTTTGCCAGGCCGGTTCAACCATCATCCTGATCTTCGCCAACGGATACTGGTCGCTGTACGTCGGCACTTTTGTCCTGGCGATTGGCAACGGAATCGTGGAGGCAGTCGCCAACCCCGTCGTGGCGACGCTCTTCCCCACCGAAAAAACCAAGTGGTTGAATATTTTGCATGCCGGTTGGCCCGCGGGAATGGTGCTGGGCGGTTTGCTGGCCTTGGCGATCGGCCCGCAAACAGCCTGGCAGTACAAAATCGCCCTGATACTTCTGCCCGTGCTGGCCTACGCGGCCATCCTGATCTTTTGTCGTTTCCCCATCCACGAGCGCGTGGCGGCCGGTGTGCCGTACCGCGAAATGCTCAAGGAGTTTGGTATCGTCGGCGCACTCATCACAAGCAGCCTGATCATCTTTGAAGTCGGTCGCGTCTTCGGTTGGCCGCTCCCCGTCAAGCTCGCGTTGATCGCCGCCGTAACGATTGGCTTTGGGCTGTACGTCCGGGCGCTAGGCCGGCCGTTCTTCATCGTCATCCTGTTGATCATGATTCCACTAGCCACAACCGAGCTCGGCACCGACAGTTGGATTACGCCTCTCATGGAGCCACCCATGCGAAAGTTAGGTCTGCAGGCGGGCTGGGTGCTAATCTATACTTCGACAATCATGATGCTGCTCCGCTTCAGCGCCGGGCCGATCGTGCACGCCGTCTCCCCGCTGGGCTTGCTCGCACTGAGCTCCGCGATCGCCATGTCTGGCTTGTTGCTGCTCTCACAGGTGTCCACAGGCCTGATGATCCTACTCGCGGCGACCGTGTATGGGCTGGGGAAGAGCTTCTTTTGGCCGACGATGATGGGACTGGTGGCGGAACAATCGCCGCGCGGCGGTGCGCTCACGCTGAACGCCGTCGGTGGCGTCGGTGCCCTCAGCGTTGGCGTCGTCGGCACCGTGTTTTTCGGCGCCCTGCAGGACCACTATGTGATCGACCGCCTGCGACAGAGCCAACCTGCACTCTACGCTCAAGTTGCCGTTCAGAAGGAAGGCCTGTTCGGAAGCTACAATGCAATCGACGAGAAGCGGGTGACATCGCTTCCCCCACACGAGCAGGAAATAGTCGCCGACATCGACGCCACGGCAAAGAAAAACGCCTTGTCCGTCGTCGCCGTCCTGCCGGCCATCATGCTGGTTTGCTACCTATTGCTAATCGTGTACTTCAAAACAA
>CAWEDY010000013.1:0-30538 GCA_963807935.1 uncultured Planctomycetota bacterium | reverse complement strand
TGGGACAAGGCAGTGACGGCTTGCAGACTTCAGTCGCCCCGGCGATGATCGCCCCTGTCGATCCAGCTTCAATCCTTCCCAGCTCCCGCCCTTCAAATGAAGGGGAAAATCGCGATATGGCAAAGTCTTTGGATGAAAAGTTGGCCCGTATTGTCGCAAAGCCTTCTTGCGGCGACTTTATCCTGGCCGATGCCAAGGATGCCGACATGGCGTACGGCGTCGCGGCGACGGGGATTAAGAGCGTGGACGCGCCGGAGCACAGGCGATACCGCAGCATCCAGGAATTCCGGGAGCTGATTCGCCAGATTGTCGAGCAGCGGCTCGTTGACATCATGCTCATGAGCGTCGAGCTCGAGCGATGTGCTGGCGACCCGCGAACGGATTTTCGACAAGAGCCCGATCACTCCGGCGATTCGGGCGAACGACACAACGGATATTTGGCTCGCTGGCGGACAGGTCGCCTATGGCAGCCAGCCATCGCTGCCGTTTCGCACCGCCATAATCGATGAAGCAATGGGCATGAACGGCCCGTTATCGACCAGTGAACGGCCTGCGGTGGATTTAGGACTGTATTCGATCACGCTTAACAATGATGCGGCGTTGGACCGCACGGCACTGGCGGCCTACTGTGATTTTCGCGAGGAAGCCCAGAAGAAGGGGTTTCGTCATTTTTTGGAAGTGTTTCCACCCAACGCGCCGGCAAACGCGGTTCGAGACGTTCCAAGATTTGTCAACGACAGCATCGCCCGGCTTTTGGCGGGTGCGGGCACTGCGACGCGGCCGATCTTCCTGAAGATTCCATACTTTGGTCCGGCGGCGCTGGAGCAACTCGTGGGCTACGATTCATCAGTCGTCGTCGGTATTCTTGGCGGATCGGCGGGAACGACCTTCGATGCATTTCAGATGCTGTGGGAAGCGAAGAAATACGGTGCCCGCGCGGCCTTATTCGGCCGTAAGATCAATTCGGCCGAGCATCAACTTTCGTTCGTGGAACAATTGCGGGCACTGGCCAATGGCGCGGTCGAGCCTGTGGAAGCCGTTAAAGCCTATCATGCCGCGTTAGTAAAGTTGCGAATCGCGCCTCAGCGGCCGCTGGCCGACGATCTGAAGAGTGCTGCTCCGAAAAAAGCGTGATTTCAATTCGTCAACAATCGCCGACCGCATCGACCGGTTAGGGACAGCTTATTCTGCCATCGCTGCGACGACCGCCGCCAGACCGTTGGTCGCACATACCTAGCGTGCCGCCAATCAGTTCGATTCGCTTTGGGCGCGCCAGTACCGGAGAGAGGACTTGAACCTCCACGACCTTGCGGTCACTGGATTTTGAGTCTGCAAGTTGACGGCTGTTCACTATCTGTTAGAATTTTGACACTGGAAAACAAGACACTTTTCTATCGGCGTTTTCCGGTGGATGCACACAAAAGGTAACAGTTTAGGTAACAGTGAACCAATCGGCCGGGTAGCTCCCGGCGTTGCTTGGCGCACGGCTGCGAACGTCTCCCCGACAGCGGCCGCGCACGGGCAGGTTGGTAGGGAGACATCATGGCAGACGACGACCGGCACTTGGACTCGGCGACCCTTGCTGAAGGATTAAAAGATCGCGGCCGCCTCGACAATATGAAGGAACAGATCGAATTCCTGCAATCTCAGGCAAAGTCGCAAAGAAAGAAGATGCGACGGACCTACGGCTTAAACACGGTCGTTTGGCACGACGATGCACCGGAAAAAACAGCCGATCAAGAACCGCTGCCGAATTATAGCGCGGCCGAGCAGGACATCATCGACGTTATCCGCGAAGCTGGGGGCGAAGTGGATTCGCAAGCCGCCATTCTCGATGCACTTTCCAAAAAGGGGAAGATTCCGAGCGTAGGCACGACGAAAATTACTCTGGCCGCGCTCAAGCGGCACGGATTCTTATCAAGCGGCCCAGACGGAAAGGGATATCGGCTGCCGGAGTAGGTATATACCTAGGTTAAGACTTACAAGCATTCTATTGCTTGCTCTACTGCACACAACTTAACTATTAGCCCGCAGTTGTGGGCGATTCAAGTTGTGGAGCATCTATCGTGACCCCAAAAGTTTGTGAACGGTCGTACGTCGACCCAGACCGCCTCTACAGTCTTGTGGGTTTTCGAATCGCGTCGGGCATTTCCCAAACGAGAATGCGCAAAGCGCGCCTGCAAGGCATCGTTCCCCGGCAGATGAAAGTAGGGAAGCGCATTTTCATTCGCGGCGTTGATGCCATTGAATTTATTGAGAGGCTTGCGGCGTTGACGGCGCCAGTCTGAACGAACCACCCTAGTCCGCGCCGCCCGCGGCCAGCACAGCGTGGCTGTTTCAATCTGGCCGCATAGAGGATTTTTGCAATGACAACAGCAACGAAAGAAAAGCCTAGCGACTGCATTGACATCGCGCCATCGTGGCGCGACGTAATTGGCGAATGCGTCAGCGCCCTTTCGCTGCCGGTTGACCGGCCGGAGCGCAAGGCGGCAATCCGCATCATAAATGCGGCCGCCGATTGGTGCGACCGCTCCGAATTTGTGGCGCCAACGCCGGCGGAGTTTTTGCCAATCGTCTTTGCCAATCAAGGGCGATAGGTTCACAGTTTTTTACCCTTTAGTAATGAGGATTTTTGCAATGAGAGTTTCAGAAGTTTACGGCGGCACGTATCTCAGCGGCGCCGAGCTGCAAGGCAAAACGCACCGGCTGCAAATTGAGGCCGTTGCCGTAGAGGAAATCGGCGACGAGCGCGAAAAAAAGTTGGTTGTCGCTTTCGTCGGTGCGAAGAAAAACTTGGTGCTGAACAAAACGAATGCCAGCGCGCTTGTTGCCGCATTCGGCGACGATACCGACGGCTGGCCGGGGCGCTCAGTGGAGTTGTTCACAATGCCAGTGAATTTTAACGGCAAAATTTACGACGGCATTCGCGTCCGCGCCGTGCAACAGCCGGCAACGTCGCAGTTGATGGTGAACACGCCAGAGCCAGCCTACGTGCCGGCCGCAAATGATGGAGTTCCCTTTTAACTCCGCGCAAGACAACGGCGCCGGTGGATGACCACTGGCGCCGCTGCCTTTTCGAGGATTTTGCAAATGAATCTTACAGCGACCGCACAAGATGTGCAACTGTTCGACGCCCACGAAGTTCGCCGCACGCTGGGGCTGCTGCTGCCGTGCGGACAACTGACGGAAGTGCGGGCATTGGACGCCGTGACGTATGCGGACCGCTGGGCGCATACTGCGAGCGGCTATTTCACCGATCCTGACAAGTTACTAGCGGCGCTCGAATCTGTGCGTGCAGCGAAGGCTTGCTACCTCATTCCCAACCCGGTGAACCCGGCATTACTCGCACGTGCAGCCAATCGAATTAGGAAAGCGGACAGGGGAGGCACAACCAGCGACAACGATATTGTTACTCGCCGCTGGCTGCTTGTGGACTGCGACCCGCAGCGTCCGGCTGGTATCTCGTCAACGGATAGCGAGCACGAAGCAGCCGTCGAACGCTGCCGAGCAATCTGGAGTGCGCTGCACTACAACCACGGCTGGCCGGAGCCAATCGCAGCGGACAGCGGCAACGGCGCGCACTTACTGTACCGAGTTGACTTGCCGGTTGACGACGGCGGGTTGGTGCAACGCTGTCTCTCGGCGCTCGCCGCACAATTCGATGATGACACAGTGAAAGTCGATACGGGCGTTTTCAATCCTGCCGCGAATTTGGAAATTGTACGGCACACTCGCCTGCAAGGGCGACAGCACAACAGACCGGCCGCATCGCATGAGCCGGGTTTTATCTGCGCCGGATCCGCTGATAGTCGTCACTCGCGCAGTTAGAAGAGTTGGCAAGCGAAGCGCCGCAACCTGCATCGCAGCAAGTTAACGGCGCACCCAACAACGGCGCCGGTTTCGACATCGACGCATTCATTACCCGGCACGGTTTTGAGCTGGACGGACCTGACGCCTACCAAGGCGGCCGGAAGTGGACATTCCGTAAGTCGCCATTGTGCGAGCACGACGGCGACGGACCGTATCTCATTCAATTTGCAAGCGGCGCTTTGTCTGCCGGTTGTCACCACAATAGTTGCGGCTGGACGTGGCACGACTTGCGTGCGAAGTACGAACCAAGGCCCGACGCTGGCCTATACGATCGGTTAGTTGCTAGGGCTTTAGGCAATGGCGAAGCCGGCACGTCGCCAAAACCTGAACCGCATGGCATCGAGTTTGCTCGAATTACATCGGCGGAGTTGGCAAGCGGCAACTACGAAGTCGAGTTTGCCATCGAAGGCGCGATGGTAGTCGGCCAGCCGTTAACGATTGGCGGGCCGATGAAAGTCCTGAAAACAAGTTTGCTGATCGACGCTGCCGTGAGTCTCGCCAGCGGCGGCTATTTCCTTGGGCGCCTGAAAGTCAACGCACCTCGCCGCGTGCTGGTTATGTCCGGCGAATCAGGACTTGCCACAATTCAAGAAACCGCGCGGCGAATCAGTGAAGCGGCGGGCGTTCGGCTGGCTGATCTTGGCAATCTGATTTGGAGTCCTGACATTCCGAAGTTTGCCAGCCTCGGCCATCTCGATGCGCTCGATAGGTTTTTGGCTAGTGATGACATCGAGGTGCTATTCTGCGACCCGGCTTATCTCGCTATGCCAAGCGCCGACGCCGGAAACTTGATGGCGCAAGGCGAGCTACTCCGCAACGTGGCGGAAATCTGCCAGCCGCGCGGAGTCACCCTAGTTCTGTGTCACCACACCAAAAGAAACACCGGACAGGATGCCTACGAACCTTTGGAGCTGCAACACTTGGCGTGGGCTGGCCATGCCGAGTTCGCGCGCAGTGGTGGCTTGTGAATCGACGTGAACGGTACGAGCCTGGCAGCGGCGAGCACCGGCTATGGTTGTCGATCGGTGGCAGCGCGGGACATAGCAGCCTGTGGGCGGCTGACATCAACGAAGGCACACTTGCCGACATCGGTGGCAGGCGATGGGAAGTCGAGTTAAGCGACGCCGCTGAAGCTCGCGTAGCGGCGACTGAACGCAAGCAGCAAGCCAAGCAGCAAGGCAACGCCGAACGGATAGAAGCCGACCGCAAGGCAATCTGTGAGGCCGTGGCGGCGTTGCCAGAGCGAGCCGGAACAAAGCGCACGATTCGGGACGCTGCCGGGTTGAACACGGCACGATTCGAGCCGGCATTCGCTTCGCTTGTCCGGGACAAGATGGTTGAGGCCGTGACGATCACCAAAGGTAATAACCGGACCTATGAAGCCTACAAACTAGGGGACTCAACATGAGTCAAAATCGCACTGGGGACGCACTGGGATTTTGCAACGGGACTAACACAGTCCCAATGCAATCGCATGCAACGGGACGGGACTCTCTCCCCGTAGGGGAGAGTCCCAGTCCTGCTGCATTGCGATCCGGCCGCAAACTAATACGAACATCGCCGCGTCCCAGTCCCAGTGCGAATGCAGCCGGACAGCAATTCGACATCGACGCCGCACCGGATAGCGAGCCGACGCCGGCACCGAACGAAGCCGTGAAATCAAGGCAACGTTTCGTAACCTTGATCCAAGCCACGAGTTCGTGGCACATGGGGGGGGTGTATCGTTCCAAAAGCGAATGTCGCTATGCCGTAGCGGCAGTTACGCACATTTTTTGGCTGATTTGTTCCTCGCGTCAAAACATTGAAAGTTGAGGATTCGCATGGTACACCAATTCACACCACCGGCACACCTGAGCGAGCGCACCAAAACATTGTGGGCCGAGTTAGTTCCCGAGCGCGCACGATCCGCGGGCCGACTGGCGTTGTTGACGGCCGGGTTGGAAGCGCTCGACCGGGCAGATGCAGCACGCACCGCGCTCGGGGTCAATCTCACAACGACCACCGAGACGACCGGAGCGGTTCACTGTCACCCGTTACTGAAAGTGGAGCGGGAAGCGAGAGGGCAATTCGCCAAAATCTGGGCCGACCTGGGTTTGGGCTGGGACGGCTCAACCGACGGAATGAGTTTGGATCGGTGGCTGTCAAGGCAGGATGAAGGCGAAGCGTGACCGAGTTGCAAACCTGCCCTCAGTGCGGCGCCAGAATGCGGCTAAGCCGCGTCCATGAAGTGGGTTCATTGCTCAGCAAACGGCGAGATTGCCAGAAGTGCGGACATGCGGACACGGTTCTAATCGAAGAAATTTTCCGCATTATCGCAGTTGCCAAGCAAGTACAAAAATCTGGACGTAAATTCCGCATGCGGAAAACTGCTGCCACACAAACCAAAAAAACGCGCCACAATGAAAGCAAGGACAAGCCATGCTCAATAAAAACGACCTCGTGAAAATTCTCCATGTAGACATTCGCGCAATTGCCTACATGCACTCCAAAAAGATTCTTCCGGAGCCGATTCGGCTAGATGGCGAATGCTACTGGCGTGAGCAAGACATCAAACTTTTCGCGCGATACCTGCGCCGTCGGAGCCATTGCCGGTTGAAGGGCATCAACCCCGATTCGCCGGAAGGTCCGGGCGTCCCGGTGTATAGCACTATCGGTCCGGAGCGATTCGATCCCCGCCAAGTCGTGGCAGCCGAGCGCGAGCTCGAGCGGCGGAAACGAAGCCGGACGCTGGCATCTGGCACCAGGCCGATTGCGCAGCCGGAGCGTCTCGAGATACCGGAAGCGAAAGCCAAAGTGGAGCGGGAAGTCTGATGGACATTGAACTATCAAGCCATCGCACGAAGCCAGTCTCCGCCAAGATTTGCGCGGAGAAAATTGACGGTCATGCGGCGCGGGCAACGGAAATTATGCAGCGGTGCCTCAGTGAGCAGCGCGAACCGGCTGCCGATGAAATGGCGCAATTCAACGAAATTTGCGACGAGCTGATCCCGGCATGGCGGCTAGAGCAAAGTTACGCCACCAAGTATGCCAAGGCGATTATCGCAACGAGCCAAGCCGGGAAAAACGCAACCTGGCTAGGGGATGCTGACTACGGCAATGAGCAGTTTATGGATCTTTACGAATGGCGCAATTCACGCCAGTAATTTCGGAGCAGAACATGGCAACAACAATCACCGGTTACAAAGAGCCCGCCCTTATCTTGCCGACGAATGGCAAACTCCCCGGCGAAGAGCGTCCAAAGTTGACGCGCTACAACCTCGTGAAGCGGTTGCGGTTTTTCAACTCGATCGAGGATGCAGCAATAGGTGCTAACTTCGCGCGTGCGGTTTATGCCAGAGAATTTAATCATGCTGTCGATCGTTCTGCCGAAGATTTTCTAAGAGACTCGATCGACTTCGATTTGACGAATGCGGCCACCGAAGGCACTGGCGCGGGCGGCGGCTACACGGTCCCGGCGCCTGTCAGTACCCAGATGATCCGCGTGTTAGAAACCGTCGGCGTAGCGCGCCGTGTTTGTGATATCCAGCCGATGACCGCCGACACGCAATCAATACCCAAACGATCGACCGGACTGACCGTCTACGCTCCAGGCGAAGCCGGCACGATTACTCCGTCCAACGTGTATTTTCAGAGCGTTATGGCCATCTCCAAGAAGCGCGCAGTTGCTTCGCAATTATCAAACGAATTGAATGACGATTCTGTGCTCAACCTCGTGGACGATTTGTTTATGGAGATGGCGTACAGCCTCGCGCTACAGGAGGACAATGAGCTAATCAACGGCACGGGCGCCGCAACGACTTACTTTGGCGTCACCGGGTTGCTTTCCTCCATCGGCACGGCCGGCGTATCGCAAGCCGTGAGTGGCCACGATACATGGCCTGAGCTAGATATTGCAGACTTCGCCGCCTGCATTGGAAAGCTGCCCGACAGATATCACGATTACGCGCCGGCGTGGATTTGCAGTCATTCATTTTTCAATTCCACCATGGCGCACCTCGCGTACAGCGCTGGCGGCGCCACCATGTCCGAGATTCTGAGCGCGCCGGCGAACGCCCGGAGCTTCATGGGCTACCCTGTTTTCTTAACAAGCAAAATGCCGACAGCGACGGCAACAAGTACTGTCTGCACTGTTCGGCAGTTTCAACCGTGGCGTGGTAATGGGCGTGCGGGGCCCGATCAGACTCGCGCGGAGCGATGATTACGGATTCCTGAACGACTTGATAACACTACGCGCGACTTCACGCTACGACTTTCAAGTGCATGACCCCGGCGACAGCGTGAGCGCCGGTAGCTACGTGGCATTGGAAACTGCAAGTTAACAAATCCACTTCCCCCAGCTTGTAGCTGAGCGGATGCGCAGCGGCCGCCCCTGGGTAACACCGGCGGCGGCCGTTTTTTTCAATATGAAGTACGGCTACATCATCAGCGTGCAACTCGCCAAAGGCTTTGGCTTTGTCCGCAGCATGGGCCAAGATTACTTTTTTCACGCCAGCGACTTGCGCGGCGCAGAGTTCGAGCTGCAACTGTGCGAGCGGCGCGTGAAATTTGACGACTACCAAACGAACCGCGGCCCGCGCAGCGACAAACATTGAACTGGAGACGTGACGTGCCCACAATCGGAAATCTTGTCGTCGCCATTACCGCTCAAACTGGCAAGTTTGAGGCGGGACTGCGCAAGACCTCTCGGCTGCTCTCGCAGTTCAAAGGGACGATTCTAAACATTGGCGGCATTGCCGGCTTAGGTTCGCTCGTTCACTGGTTCGACGAATCAGCCGGTACGCTGTTCAACCTGTCCCAATCGACACATATAGCGGTCGAGCAGCTCGACTTCCTTCGCTATGCCGCAGAGCAGACAAGCACGCCATTCGAGGCACTGACGAAGGCCACCCGCAATCTCTTCCAGCGCGGGATTGACCCCAACCGGTTCGTGGAGATTGCCAACCGCATCTCGGCAATCACCGATCCCATTCGACGCGCTCAGGCTGCTATGTATTATTTCGGCCGGCGCTCCGGAACCGCACTGATCCCACTTGCAAATCAAGTCGGCGACTTGTCTAAGCGATTCAAGCAATTAGGGGGCGGAATCACTGCGCGACTGGCCGAGCAGGCAAACAACCTCGGCGACAGATTCCTCGATGTTCGTCTGGCCGTCCGCAATACTGCATTCGCACTGGCTGATGCACTGGCACTGCGCTCATTCAAACGAGCGATTTGATCGTCAAGCTGCTGGCACCGATTCGCAGTTTGATCGAGGCCCATCCGCATGTCAGTGCGGGACTGGTTACAATCGCTACACTTCTGGGCTCGCTGGCTCCCATCATCTGGGGAGCGCGAGTTGCAATCAATGCCTTGGTAAATATCTGGCAGGCGCTGGAGTTCGTGCTTGGGACTGTATCCGCACTGCTGGCAGCCACTAACTGGGAGATTGTGGCAATTACCGGCGGCGTGCTCGCGCTCATTTACATCATTCTAAAACTGACCGGGCAATGGGAAAACTTCAAGGAAGGAATCAAGACTGGCGTCGCCGACATTACTTCTTCAATCGGAAACTTCGTCATGCCGGATATCAATGCCAACGTGCAGACGACGACGGCGGCGAAGACAGTTAGCGATCCTCGCGTGGCATCGAACACCGATTCGATGGTGAATCTACTCTCGACGATGGAGCGTCACCTGCGCAAGCTGTCGAGCAATCAACCGGCGCCGCTGGCGGTGGCAGGGGCGCGATAGGGCAGGTATCAAACCTCGACTACGTGCGTCGGCGCTCGTTAGAAGCGAAATGGTGGCTGCCAGTTTGGCAAAATGGCGTAAACTCACCCGAAAAGCGATGCTAGCACCCGACTGCTAGCATCGGTAAACTGTAGGCGTCGAAGTCTGTTTTCTAGTCTCTGAACCATGCGCGCCGGCTGGCGTGCGACAACCGTGAGGCTCGCGGGTAGCAACTAGAAACTGCCTGACATCACCAGCCGGCCGCACCTTTTCGAGGACCGAACGATGGAAGAATCAATTCGAGTTCACGTAATTGACTATGGGCACGGCCGCAACTTGATGCTGCGTTTCAAGGATCCGCTGACCGGCAGGCATGTTGCAAAGAGCGCTGGCACCCGCAGTAAGCGGGCAGCCGAACGGGAAGCCGGCAAGTGGCAATCGGAGTTGCAGGAGGGGAGATACCAAAAAACAAACCGCATTACGTGGGAAGTGTTCCGGCAGTATTACACAACGAACGCCATGCCGGCGTTGGCGTTGAGTAGTCAGGCAACGTATGACGCAACGCTTAATGTATTCGAGCGGACCTGCAATCCACAAAAGTTATCCGACGTGACGACGGCGAAGATAACCGGGTTCGTGACGAAGCTCCGTGAAAGCGAGTTGGCGGAAGCAACAATAGCACGGCACTTGCGGCACCTGAAAGCCATCATGCGATGGGCGAACCGGGAAGGGTTATTGAACGTGCTGCCCAAGTTCACCATGCCCAAGCGGGTGAAGGGCGCCAAGGTAATGCGTGGTCGGCCAATCACCGGCGAAGAGTTCGACCGGATGCTCAAGGCGGTCCCCAAGGTAGTCGAGAATGCCGCGGCGAAGTCGTGGGAGTTCTACCTACGCGGGCTGTGGGCGAGCGGGTTGCGTCTCTCGGAATCCATGTTGCTGCGCTGGGACGATGCACCCGGAGCTATCGTCGTGGACTTCTCACACAAGCGACCGATGCTCCGCATCCCCGGCGAAGCCCAGAAGTCAGGACGGGATACCTTGCTACCGATGACGCCGGACTTCACTACGCTGCTTGTAAGCGTCCCTGAGCGTGAGCGGCGGGGCAGGGTGTTCAAGCTGCTGGACATCGACGGTACGCCGCTACGCGGCGGACGATGCGTTGTGGGCAAGCTCGCGTCGGCTATCGGCAAGTCTGCCGGCGTGGTTGTCGATGAACGCACGAAGGGGAAGGAAACCGTCAAGAAATTCGCCAGTGCTCACGACCTGCGTAGGGCGTTCGGGCAGCGTTGGGCAAGCCGGGTAATGCCGACTGTTCTGCGTGAGTTGATGCGCCATGCGGACATATCAACCACGATGAAGTATTACGTCGGCACGAACGCCGAAGCGACCGCCGATGCAGTCTGGGCGGCGGTAGGTAACACTTTAGGTAACACCCCCTCGACTGGCAAAACGGACGATTCAGAAAACACCTTAAATTCCAGTACCGGAGAGAGGACTTGAACCTCCACGACCTTGCGGTCACTGGATTTTGAGTCCAGCGCGTCTGCCAATTCCGCCACTCCGGCAAGTTGTTATTTTGTATTGACTTACGGCGAATTTTTCAAGGGCTGCCACCCTGGGTTTGTCCGTAATTCTGTCCGCAAGTCTGGCGTGTCCTGCCCTTTCATTGGAGGACACGATGCGTAAGCCTTTCTTCAAAAAATCCCACGGCGCTTGGTACTGCCAACTCAGTTGCGGTAAGCAGGTCCGACTTGGCACAGATAAGGACGACGCGTTTCGAGAATATCATAGAATAATGGCCGGTGAATTGCCAGTCACTAGCGGGACCACGGTACATCGCCAGACGCTGCAACCGTTTCGCTCGAAAGCAAGAGCCAACGCCGCAAGCTGAAATACGAAGACATTCAGTTGCATGACTTGCACTATAGCTTTGGCGTTCTCGAAATGATTGATGGGCACATGGTCGAATCGCCTAGTACGCAGAAACAGACCGCCGCCAATGAGCGAAAATCCGTCACGTCGATACAACGGATTTTGGATTACGTGGAACGTGCTACCAACGATGAACGCAAGCTACTTTTAATGGAAGCGTGGGGCGGACCCGATGAACGGGCATTCTAGGAATACAACACCGCGTCCAAGAATGCGGCACGTCGCTGTCTCTCATGCTATCGGCGAGATTAGTATTCAGGGCAATTTCATCAATCTGGTTGTTGTCAAACATGCTGCCATTATAATCCAAAGTCTGGCGGGCTAACGGACCATGTATGGACGACCAAACAACTAGTCGAGAGAGCGGCGGCACGAAATTCCGCAAGCTGGGAATCGCATGGGCGGAGGAGTGCGCTAATGGCTATCGCTCGGCTTCGTCGGTTGCCATATGCGCGACGCTAGTTTACGTCGCCCTTATAGTGGCCGACGCTCTTGCGGCACTTTCGCTGCTTGGCCAAATCCAACTGCTGAATGTGGTACGGTCCGGCATGACGATCCCTCCCGGTCAGGCTGAAGCGAATGACGCGCAACAACGCTTGTTCGGGACGCTCCAACTATCGCTCTCGTTTGCGGCGACAATCTTGCTGCTAGTTTGGGTGTACCGTGCTAACCGAAATGCGCACAAATTAGGAGCGAATGGGATGAGCTACACTCCCGCATGGAGTGTGGCCTGGTTTTTCATACCGGTGGCGAGCGTATTCATGCCGTACCGAGTCTTGAGGGAACTTTGGAAGGCAAGCAGCGCTGGTGCTGGGGCGCACTGGCAGCGCGCACCCGTGCCCTCCATATTGGGCGCGTGGTGGGCGGTCTGGTTCGCCCACTGCATAATCCAATATTCGCCATGGTCGATTGTGACCGGCCACTTGCAACTCGCCCAAATCCCGAGTTTTGGCTCGCTTTGGTTCGATCACCTCTGGGAGTTTTCCTGGGGTCTGCTGATCGCGGAGATTGTCGAGATTGCGGCTAGTGTGCTGACCATCGTTGTAATCGTCAGGATCACCAATTTGCAGGAACCTATTCAATGGCGTTTCAGCCTCCGCACGTTGCTCATCGCTACGACGTTAGTTGCCGCTCTGCTGGGATTGGCGGTTTACGTGGCGAGAAGATAACTTTCCCTCAGCACTAATAGGACAGTACCAATCCAGGCCTGATTGATTCCAGCGCGTGACTACACCGCTACTCCCTTGCGTCTCTGGACACTTGATCTAGCGCGTGCTGCTTGTCCGCGTTTGTCCGCAAAGCGGCGCTAAACGGCCACACTAGGCGCTAGAATTGCGCCGTGTAGAATGCAGAAATACCCTAGAAACACGGCACTTTTTGCGGTGCGGCTAGCAACTTTTGAGTCCAGCGCGTCTGCCAATTCCGCCACTCCAGCGCGTAGTATTAAGGGTACCCAGAAGCATGCGAAGCGAAAAGGGGGCGTGGTTGTCTCACGCGCTGCCCGCGTAGAACGGCTTGGTGTTAGCCGTTATAAAGGAGGCAACTCAGCGGTGCGTGTGAAAACCAGGGAGTGTATCGTAGAAACGGTAAGCATCTGTTGTTTCAATGGCGATGAAGACACGAATAGATCGCGAAGACATCACAGACACGGCCGCGGCAATTACCTGGTGATGCATTCGGGATTTTAATGGTAACCATCCGAGTCTGGCGGCCGGAGTTACTCACTGTAGGTAGGGTTCAATAAGCAAATGGGACTGGATATTAAACCGGCAGATGCCTGCGAGTTTGATCTCGTTGCGCTGGGAGAGTGCATGATCCGACTTTCGCCGGCGGGGCATGGGCGGATCGAGTTCGCGCCGACGGTTGAAGTTTGGGTGGGCGGCGGCGAATATAATGTTGCCTATGCCCTCGCGCGGCTGGGGCTGCGGACGGGCTGGGTTGGTGGACTGAACACGTCGCCGATGGGTCGCATAATTTCCAATCATGCGCGTGCTGCGGGGATGAATATCTCGCACGCCGTTACGCGGAAGTACGATGGGGTCGGCAAGGTGGATCGCATTGGCCTCAACTTTACTGAAGTCGGGCATTCGAAGCGGGCGTCGGTCACTCTTTACGATCGAGGCCATTCGGCCACGGCCGGTATGAAAGCGGGAGATGTCGATTGGAAGTCGCTGTTCAACGACGAGGGCGTTCGCTGGCTGCACACGGGCGGCATTTTTGCCTCGCTGTCTGACGGCACGCGGCGGGTTGTGGCCGAAGCGGTAAAAGTGGCCCACGATGCCGGCACAATTGTGAGTTACGACCTCAACTTCCGCTCGAAGTTGTGGTCGTCGGCCGCCGCGATCGCTACCACCAAACCACTGGTGCCGTACATCGATTGCCTGATCGGGAACGAGGAAGACTTTCAGAAAGTGCTGGGATACGACGTCGAGGGCGTGGACGTAGAGCGGGGACAGCTCGATACATCGGCTTTCAAATCGATGGTGAAGCGCGTGGTGAAAGATTATCCGAATGTGAAGGTGGTGGGTACGACGCTCCGCGGCGTGAAAACAGCATTGGTGAATGATTGGTCGGCCATCATGTGGCACGACGGGACCTTTTTCGATGGGCCGGCGTATTCAGACTTGGAAATTGAAGATCGCGTCGGCGGTGGCGATGGATTTGCTTCTGGCTTCGCCTATGGTTTTTTGACGGGCCGCACGCCGCGCGAGTGCGTCAACCTCGGCGTGGCGCACGGCGCACTACTGATGAGCACGCGCGGCGATACGAGCCAGATCACGCTGGATGAACTGTTGCACATCGCGGGCGGGGGGTCGGCGCGGATCATACGCTGAGCGCAAATTCACCACCACTGAGACATAGATAGTACAGCAAGAGCCATCTACCATTGACCACTGCTTTCCTCTCGGTTTCCTCCGTGTCTGTGGTGAAAACTTTCGCTGTGTAGATTGGGGAAGTTGTGATCCAGCTCGATCCAAAACTCACGCCGACGGACCTACTACCCGGGCTCGAGCGTTTTTGGTCGCGGTCGGCCGAGTGTATTGAGGCGGTTGAAAATAGCTTCCCGCCGGGCGGAGCGACGCCGGTGTTGACGGTGAAGGGCCGATACACGTCGAAGGGTTGGACCGAATGGACGCAGGGATTTCAATATGGTTCGGCGCTGCTTCACTTTGACGCAACGGGCGACGAGCAGGTTTTGGAGCTTGCCCGCGAGCGGATGTTGGCCGAGATGACGCCGCATTTGACTCACGTCGGCGTCCACGATCATGGGTTTAACAATATCAGCACGTATGGCAACTTGTGGCGGCTGATGATCGAAGACCGTGTGCCGTACCATTTGTGGCAGCGGCGGTATTGCGAGCTGGCGTTGAAAGTTAGCGGGGCAGTGCAGGCCGCCCGGTGGACCCGGACCAACGAGGGGACGGGCTATATCTACTCGTTTAACGGGCCGCAGTCGCTCTTTGTCGATACAATTCGATCATGCCGGTCGCTTGCGTGGCGCACCAGCTTGGCCACGTTTTAAAGGCCGAGCGCGATGAGCCGATCAGTTTGCTCCAGCGACTTGTCGAACATGCTGGCAATACGGCCCGCTACAACATTTCGTACGGCGAAGGACGCGATGTGTATGACGTCGCCGGTCGTACGGCACACGAAAGCATCTTCAATACAAGCAACGGTGCATACCGTTGTTCCTCGACGCAGCAAGGCTATTCGCCGTTCAGCACGTGGACTCGCGGCTTGGCTTGGGCAATGCTCGGATACGCTGAGCTGCTCGAGTGGCTCGCGACCCGCGGCGGCGACGAGCTAGCGAGCGTGGGTGGCCGCGACAAAGTGAGCGCGATCTGGCTAAAGGCTGCCCGCGCGACGTGCGATTTTTATATCGATGAGACGCCGACGTGCGGGGTGCCATATTGGGACACCGGTGCACCAGGTCTCACGAAGCTGGGCGATTACCGCAATCGGGCGGCCGACCCGTTCAACGATTGCGAGCCAGTGGATAGCTCGGCGGCGACGATTGCCGCTCAAGGCCTGTTGCGATTGGGCCATTACCTGGTACACGAGACTGGCGAGACCGAAGCGGGGGTTCGTTACGTTGAGGCGGGTTTGGCCGTCGTCCGGACGCTGCTCGACGAGCCGTACTTTTCGATCAACCCGGAGCACGAAGGCCTGATACTTCACTCCGTTTACCATCGGCCAAACGGTTGGGATTATTTGCCAGCCGGGCGCAACGTGCCCTGCGGCGAATCGAGCATGTGGGGCGATTACCACATGCGCGAAGTCGCGCTGTACGTTGAGCGATTGGCAAAGAACATGCCATACTATACGTTCTACGGCCCAGCACAGAAAATAAACGAACTATAATGGCGCGATAGAAACAACAGACGACTGAGCAACTGCCAACCCACCAATGACCAATTAGATCGAGCGCCGCCGCATCCTATCGGTCATTGGGATTGATGATTGAGATTTCTCCCTCCATCGTGCTCCTTGTGCCGCCGTGGTTCAACTGATTTCGTGTCTAACAAATCCAAACGCGTGGCACTCGTGACTGGCGGCAGCCGGGGAATCGGCCGCGGTATTGCCGAAGCTCTGGCGGATAACGGGTTCGACCTTGCAATCAACGGGGTGCGCGAGGCGGCGGAGAATACCGATGTATTGACCGCTCTACGGGCGCGGCGCCGAAGCGCAATACTGCCGAGGCGATGTTGCAGCCGCAAGTGATCGAGATCAGATCGTGGCTTCTGTGCGTGAGCGGTTCGGCCGATTGGATGTGTTGGTGAATAATGCGGGTGTCGCACCGGCCGCGCGGGCGGATATTCTCGAAGCGGGTGAAGACAGTTTCGATCGAGTGATCGCAATCAATCTGAAGGGGCCGTACTTTCTCACGCAGCTTGTCGCGCGCTGGATGGTCGAACAGCACAAAGCCGATGCGGCTTGGCGCGGCGCGATCGTAAATATTTCTTCGGTGAGCGCGACGGAGGCATCGATTAATCGAGGCGATTACTGCGTCAGTAAAGCGGGGGTCGCGATGGCCACGCAACTTTGGGCCCACCGGCTGGCCGAATTCGGAATTGCCGTTTACGAAGTGAGGCCCGGAATCATCCACACCGATATGAGCGCACCGGTCGCCGATAAGTACGACCGGCTAGTCGCCAATGGCCTGACGGTCGAGAACCGCTGGGGCGAACCGGATGACGTCGGCCGGGCAGTCACTATGCTCGCTCGCGGCGATCTGACCTACGCGACGGGCAACGTGCTCAACATCGACGGAGGATTAACTCTACGACGACTCTAGGCACATGAACTTCGGCAGACGTATGACAGGATTACGGACAGCAATTCGTTCCTACGGCTTTGCCACTGATTCCCAGAGAGATAGACATGAATGGCATCGCCGAACGCCTCGCCGAACATCGACTCATTCCGATGGTCGTCATGGACAAAGCCGAACATGCGACTGCGTTTGGCGAGGTGCTTATCGCCGGTGGGTTACCGGTTGTCGAGGTTACGTTTCGCACGCCAGCTGCCGAGCAGTCGATTCGCAACTTGGCAAAACAGCGTGATTTGATTGTGGGAGCCGGTACGATTCTTACGACGGAGCAAGCGGACCGGGCGATCGACGCCGGGGCGAAGTTTCTAGTGGCGCCGGGAACGAATCCGAAAGTTATTGAGCACGTTTTGAAGCGCGGACTACCGATGGTGCCGGGGGTTGCCACGCCGAGCGAGATCGAACTGGCCGCGTCACTAGGAGCCCAGGTGCTTAAATTTTTCCCGGCTGAAACAATGGGTGGCGTTGCTGCGCTGAAAGCATTTGCAGGGCCGTACCCGGATGCGCAGTTCATTCCGACGGGCGGCATTACGCCAGAGCTGTTACCCCGTTATTTGCGATTGCCGTCGGTGGTGGCGTGCGGCGGATCGTGGCTGGCGCCGCGGGAATTGTTGACGGCTGGTCGGTTTGATGCTGTCGCAGCACTTATCGAGCAGGCCAAGAAACTTCTCTCTGCGCCGCCGGACGTCGCGACCTAGCCCCTGCGCCGGCCGATCAACGCTTCTTTTTTTTCTTGATGGCTGGGGCCCCCTCGTGGTGTTTCACATCGTGGCAATCGGTGTCGGTACGCCCCTGCCTTAAAGCCTTGCGCGCTCTCTCGGCCAAATCGCGATAGTCTCTTCGAATCTGTTCAATATCGGAAACGTCCAGCTCCTCCAGATCAAGCAGAGCATTGTGCGCGCCCTCGATCGCGCGGATTAACTCGTCGAGTTTGGCCTGCATCGCGCCGGTATCGCGGTTCTGCGTGTTTTGAATCAAGAACACCATCAAAAACGTGATGATGGTCGTCCCGGTGTTGATGACCAACTGCCAAGTGTCGCTATACCCAAACAACGGCCCGGTGACGGCCCAAATGACGATCACGGCCACGGCCGCTCCGAAAGCGAGCGGATGACCGGTTATTCGAGCAGTCAACTTTGCAAAATTCTTGAACGCGTGCTGAATTGGCTTCATTCTTTTCCGCCTCGCGAGAAGAAAAACAAAATCGGCCTTCTCTGCCGCGTTTGGCAAGCAGGCCGGCGATTGTTTAGTATCATTGCCATAACTCATCGTGGAAAGGTGAAAACGGCAGGGTCTGACACATTTGAAAATAGCGCCCGGGCGCCAAGAATTACGCTATGGTGATCGATCCGATTTGCGGCATGACAGTGGACGAGCGCACGGCAATTTCGGCCGAGCGCGAAGGCCAGACGTTTTATTTTTGCTCGGAGCACTGCCGGGGGAAGTTCGTCGGGAGTCGAGAGCCGGGAGTCGAGAGTCAAGAGCTAAAAGTCAAAAGGCAGCATCGGCCGGGAAATGGTCGGGCTCGTGACTCGCTCTACACTTGCCCGATGCACCCCGAAATTGAGCAAGATCATCCGGGCACTTGTCCGAAATGCGGTATGGCTCTGGAGCCGAAGACCGCTTCAGCGGAGCCGGAGGACGACCGTGAGCTGCGCGATATGACGCGGCGATTCTGGATAGCCGTTGGGCTTGCGGTACCGGTTTTGTTATCGGCCATGCTGCCGATGATCGGCGTCCCGCTACATCATTGGATTTCGACTACGTCGGTGCAATGGTTTCAATTCGTTCTGACGACGCCCGTCGTGCTGTGGGCTGGTTGGCCGCTGCTGGTGCGCGGTTGGCGATCGATTGCAACTGGCCATCTCAACATGTTCACGCTGATCTCGCTTGGAGTTGGAGCCGCGTTTCTTTACAGTGCGGCCGCCACTCTGGCGCCGAATATCGTTCCGGACGCATTCAAAGAACACGGGCACGCACCCGTCTACTTCGAGGCGGCGGCCGTCATCGTCGCACTCGTTTTGCTGGGGCAAGTTTTGGAGCTTCGCGCACGCCGGCGGACCGGCAGCGCCATCCGAGAGCTGTTGTCGCTTGCACCACCCACCGCGCGGCTGGTCCGCGATGGCCAGGAGCAAATTGTGCCGCTCGAAAATGTCCAGGTCGGCAACCTTTTGAAAGTGTTGCCGGGCGAGCGCATATCGGTGGACGGCGAAATCGTTTCCGGCCGCAGCTCGGTGGATGAATCGATGCTGACGGGCGAGCCGCTGCCGGTGGCGAAGAAAGCAGGGGACGGCGTGATCGGTGGCACACTGAATCAAACGGGGGCTTTCGAGATGCGCGCCCAGCATGTCGGCGCCGACACGGTGCTGGCTCAAATCGTCCACATGGTTGGTGACGCGCAGCGGAGCCGGGCGCCAATTCAACACGTTGCCGATGTCGTGGCCGGTTGGTTCGTACCAGCGGTCGTGCTGGCGGCCATCGCGACATTCGTCGGCTGGTCCGTTTGGTCGCCGGCAGAACCGCGGTTGGCCTACGCGCTCATGAGTGCGGTCGCGGTACTGATTGTTGCCTGTCCATGCGCGCTGGGTTTGGCGACGCCGATGTCGATCATGGTTGGCATTGGCCGTGGAGCGAGGGAGGGCGTGCTCATAAAAAATGCCGATACCCTGGAAGTGATGGAACGGGTCGATACACTGCTCGTCGATAAGACGGGAACGCTGACTGAAGGTCGGCCACGGCTTACCGAATTAGCACCAGCCCAGCCGTTCGGCGAAGACGAGCTATTGCGGCTGGCGGCTTCAGTCGAACGCAACAGCGAACACCCATTGGGCAGAGCAGTGGTCGAGGCCGCAGCCCAGCGCCACATCGCGCTTGGCGACGCACAAGATTTCGACTCCACTACGGGCGACGGCGTGCGCGGCGCGGTTGACGGAGGAACTATTCATGTCGGCACTGCCGAATTTCTGCGTAAGCACAATGTCGTCATTGGCGACGATTTCGCCGGCCGCTCGGAAGAGCTTCAACGGCAGGGACGCACGGTAATTTTTGTCGCAGTTGGCGAACGATTGGCCGGGATACTGGCCATCGCCGATCCAGTAAAGGCATCGGCCAGGGAAGCAATTGACGAACTGCGGAAACTCGGCGTTCAAATTGTCATGCTTACGGGCGACAACGAACATACGGCGAAAGCGGTCGCCAGGGAGCTTGGCATTACGCAAGTGGAGGCGGGCATAAAGCCGCAGGACAAGCACGAGCGGGTGGCGGCACGTCGAAAGGCGGGCCACGTGGTTGCTATGGCCGGCGATGGGATTAACGATGCGCCGGCCCTGGCGGCCGCCGATCTTGGAATCGCAATGGGAACAGGAACGGATGTCGCCATTGAGAGCGCGGGCATTGTGCTGGTGAAGGGCGACGTACAAGGGATCGTTCGCGCGTTTCATCTGAGCAGCAGGACGATGCGTAACATCCGGCAAAATCTGTTCTTCGCGTTCATATACAATTTGATCGGCGTGCCAGTGGCCGCAGGAGTTTTGGTTCCGCTCTTTGGGATGTCGGCCGTTCTGAATCCCATGATCGCGGCGGCGGCGATGAGTTTTAGCTCGGTATCGGTCGTGGCCAATGCACTTCGACTCCGTACGGCCAATCTGGTTTGAAAACTTGAAACGGCGGGTGGAGATCGAGGTCGCAAAAAAGTATAACCCACTTGCTCAGCGAGAGGATATTGCATCTCACAGAGCGAGACGCCTACACTAAACGGCTGGCAACCATCCTGGGATTGCCGATATAATTCGATGCGGCAGTGCTGCGGTGAATTCAAGTGTGATATCGATATAACTTTTACGTTGAAGGGAACTAAACCATGTCGAACATCGACAGGCTCGGCGTCATCTGGCTTTGTGCTTTGATAGTCGGCTGCGTCGGTTGCCGGGCAAAAGAGCCAGTCGCGCCGCCGGCTCCAAAGACGAGCGAAGGTCCGTTGCTCGCGCCACCGCAACAGCGGACGGAGCCCGCGATGCCGCAAGGTAACCATGCGGCGCTGCCGACGGAAGGCAATCCGGCCGGAAAATCGGCAACGAACGTGGCGGCCGCGGCGCCAGCGGAAACCACCAAGGCCGCGAAACCAACTGAAGGAGATCCAACCGCAAGTGCGAATTCAGACGGCGCCACAAAACCTGCCGACAGCGAAACGGCGGTTGCCGCCACGATCAAAGCCAATCTAGCATCGCTTTCGACCGCGGATCGCGCGTTGGCGGAAAAGCAGAAGATTTGTCCCGTGAGCGGCGAGCCACTTGGAGCGATGGGCCCGCCAAAGAAAATTAACGTTGCCGGTCGCGAGATCTTTATCTGCTGCCCGTCGTGCAAAGAGGCGGTTACCGACGAACCGGCCAAGTACCTAGCCAAGATCGGCTTGCAGCCGGCCTCTAAGCAGTAAGACCGAAGCACCCCGGGCAGGACTCGAACCTGCGACCCTGGGATTAGAAATCCAGAACCAATTTGACGCAAGTGCCGACAGCAACGGGACTAATGCGCAATTAGAAAATGAGGCGCAGAGAGAGCGCTGAGAATACGCCTGGACTCGCTCGGCGCGCGGCTGTCGATCCGCCAGCTCACTCTACTTGTCGAGACCGGCGAGCAATTCTAATCTCGCCGCGCGACACACCCGGGGGCGGGAATTTTTATTTCCGCGGCTCCCGGAAGACCGTAGCCCCAATTTTTCAGATTTTTTGTCAAAAACACAGGGGGGGGTGGCAAGGAGGCCAGCATGGCGATCGACCCCGATCAATGCGTTCGATGTTTGTCAGGAAAAATGCGCGTCACATATCGACGCGCCCGCCGCGACGGCCAACTAATCCTCTACCGAAAATGCTCGAACGCGCGGTGCCGGAGCAAGGACAAAATCGAAGCGCCGCTCACCGAGAACCGCAACGATGCACAGCAGTGATGTGTGCCCACACTGCGGCAGGCCGTTGCCGGCCGAACGTCTCTGCCCGAAATGCGAGACGGGGACGATGCGCGTTGAGTCATCACGCCGCGTCGGTGGCTCTCAGAGCCAGCGGCTCGTCTGCCAAAACGCGAAATGCGGCCACGTAAAGTACCGCGCGATTCCCCGCGAAAACGTGTGGCCGCGTCGTCGTCGGTCTACCTTAGACAAGAAGACATCACAAATCACTGAAAATTTTGCGATGATTGAAATTGAAACGGAGGACCAATGACACTCACTGTTGCCGACGAGCTGATCGACACCCTGCAAAACGTCGACAATCTCGACGGCTTGCACGGACTGCTCAGCAATGATTGCGTCGATCGGCTTTCATCGCCCGCGTTTAGCGCTTGGATAGTGGACATCCTCAACGCGGAGCGGCGGCGACGCGCCACAAGCGAAGCGGCAACGGACTATCCAATGACCGACTTTTCGCAGTGGCCGCCGGCGTATTTGGTTCAAGCCGCGACGCTGACCTGCATCATAGTTGAGGCGGCCGCGATCGCGGGCGACCCGGCGGCGATGGACTTCTGTTTTCGATTGCAGCAGCTAGTCGTCGGCAACATGGCCCTGGCGTACATCAACCTCCTGAAAGATTCCGAATGAGCAAATCATCACTCACCGCCGATCTGCTCACGGTCTACCAGGTGGCGGCGCTGTTGGGCGTAAGCGTGTCGACCGTTTATGAGTGGAGCGAGCGACGGGGCTATATGCCAGAACCCATCAAATTCGGCGGCCGGAACCGCTGCGCGCGGGCGACTTGAAATATTGGGCGGCCGCGGGTTTTCCGCACCGCGATCCAGAACTTAAGGGGGCGAAATCATGACCATCAAAGAACTGAACGAAAAGCGGACTGCTTTATTCGAAAAAATCTCCGCCATGCGAGAGGCTTTTAACAAACAAGGCCAAGCCTGGCGAGAGGGGGAGGCCGAAAAGTGGCAAGCCGTGAACGAACAGTACGACACCACGATGAGTGCGCTCGAAGTCAACCAGCGCGGCGCGAAGCTCGATCGCGAAATGAATGCTACGATCAACCCACACAACATCGGCCTGGACGACGCCGGCGACGGCCGCGTCGGGACTCGCCCCGCCCCCGGTGGCCACAACAGCGGCCACGTACGAAGTGCGGCCCGCGAGTATGTCGTATCGAAGAGCGGGAAAAAAACTCCGCTATTCGCTCGCGGCGATTCGATGGCCGCGGCGGCTGCGAAGCGAAAGCCTGAGCTGGCCGCCAAGTATTCCGGGTTCGCCATTGGTGATTTTATCCGCGCCGTCGCCCTGGGCCCGCGGAACAGCCGCGAGCGCAATGCGCTGAGCTCCACTCTGGGATCCGCCGGCGGTTATACGATTCCCGAAATTCTCTCGGCCGATTTGATCGACCTGATGCGTGCCAAGTCTCGCGTGATGGAAGCCGGGGCCAAGACTTTTACGATGGAATCCGCCGACCAGTTGTTTGCCAAGCTGACCGCCGACCCGTCACCGTCGTGGTTGCACGAAGGCGCCGAGATGACCGAAACCGCTCCCACGTTCGGCCAAATCCGGTTCACGGCCCGGACGCTTCGGATGCTGGTTAAGGTGCCCCGCGAGCTGCTGGAGGATTCGATCAATCTGAACGGCAAGCTACCGACAATCTTTGCGGCAGCCATGGCCGGCGAGCTCGACCGCGTAGCGCTGCTGGGCTCTGGCGAAGGCGCCGAACCGTTGGGCGTTTTGAATTTCACCGACATCAACTCGGTCAGCATGGGGGACAACGGCGCCGAGCTGGCGGATTACTCGCCACTCATCGACGCGATCTACGAAATCGAGGTCGACAACGCCGAGACGCCGACGACGGCCATCATGCACCCGCGCACCAAGTCTCAATTTTCCAAATTGGAAGATACGACGGGGCAGCCTTTGTCGCGGCCGGACGAGATCAAGGCGATGCGTTTTCTCTCGACATCCAAGCTCTCGATTGTTGAGGACCAGGGCACGGCGACTGGCGAATGCAGCAGCATTGTTGTCGGCGGGTTCCAGGAATTGCTGATCGGGATGCGATCCGGTTTGCGGGTGTTGCCGCTTGAACAGCGGTTTGCCGAAAACAACATGATCGGTTTCGCCGTGTTTCTGCGGGCGGACGTCGGCGCGTTCAACGAAAACTCGCTTTGCAAAATTATCGGAATAAAGGCCTAACATTTGGTCGCTCTGTTTGGCCGACGCGGCCGGGCTGCTCGTTGCGGCCCGGCCATTTTTATTTTGAGGATGGACCATGGCCACAGTCGGCGAGCTCGCGGTCAACGCCGTGGTGCGGACCGCTGAGTAGGGTGTCAGGCATCGACTCGACCCGTCCGCGCTCGTTAGGCGCAATCCTGTGCGATCGCTGTTGAGACAAGTCGGCTGCTGTTGAGAATCGAGGCCGGCAACCACCACGTCACGCGGCAGCCGCATCCGCAGCCGGCCGGCCGATCTTGTGGATCCGCTCTTCCCGCACGTACTGCGGAACGCCGTCCTGAAAGACCAGCTCCAGACGGCCAAAGCGGCGCTCGGTCATCGCTTGCCGCAACAGCCGATCGATAAGCGCCAGCGCGTCCCGGTGCGCCAACTCGCGTAGTGCGATCGTGGCGCTCACGTCGGCAGCTCCCTGATTAAAAGTGGCGGCGGCCCCGTGCTTCGGACTGATTCCCGCGGCCCAATCCGAAGCCGGCGTATCCTTGACGCAATTGGGGGGTGGCCTTCCCTGGCCGGGCCGTCCGCCAAGGCCGATCTTCCCAGTTTCCGAGAACCGCCGATAGAGCGGCCCGCTGGCCGCTTAAGCGTGGCCAATTTTGGCCGGTTGGAGGTGGGCCGCGAAGTGATGTACATTCGTGCGCAATGTCGGGTTCGCGATTCGGTTTGCAAGCTGAATCGCGCTTTGGGCCGGCCGCGCGGCGGGGAAATCACACACTCGCCTTGCTGCCGGCTGGCCGGCTCGACCAAAGGAGTGTGTGTCATGGCAACGCGGAAGTCGAGCCCGGCGCGGCGCACCAAGCGGAAGCCCCGCCCATCAAAATCGACAGCTCCAAAGGACGCGATGCCATCGCCCGTCGCCATCACTATCGGCGACAAGCACGCGATGCGCAAGCAGGCCGAGTTGCTCGAATCGCTCGCACAAAAGAAACCCATCGGGGGCAATGTCGTCGGCAAATTTACCGAAGAGCAGTTGGACGAGATTCGAGCCTATGAAGCTTCTCACCTTAGTGACAAGCCGCAGATTCAGAATCACGAATTAGCCGACGCCGCAGGTTACTGGCGGCAGGCGGCCGATCTCGGATTGACCGGCGACCTTGCCGCGAGCTTTGTCGAAAACCGTATACGCACGAAACGGTTTGTCGAATCGATTCGACAAACCGCACAGCAAGAGCTAATGCGCGACGCAACGGTTATGTCGGCCGTTCTCAGGCGCCCGACGGCGGTCGAGGTCGGAGAGTCATCTGCCGACGAACTGAATCGGCAGCGGACAGAACTGTTCGGCAAGATAAAAGCGCTCCACGATGCGTTCCAAGCCAACGGCAAGAAATGGTCGGACCCGGTGCAGGCGCCGGATTGGGAGGCCGTCACCCAGCAATACGACGCCGTGATGGACAAGCTGGAAGCGATGCGCGATCGACAACCCAAGCAGCCGGCTAACGATTGCGAGCATAGCGATGATTTTCGATCATTGTGCTGGTTTGGTGAAAGGTACTCATTCACCACCAAGCAAGCGCCGGCCGTTAGGCTACTGTGGGAGAATTGGGAGAAGGGGACGCCCGACGTGGGCGATGAAACGCTGCTACTCGCGATCGATCCCGATGCGCCGCCCGCAAAACTCAATACTCTTTTCCGCGATCATCCTGGATGGGGAACGATGATCGTCTCTGGCGGCTCCAAGGGGGCGCATCGGCTGGCTGAGCCGAAAAAAATCTAGCGCGCCCGAAACTCACCCGTAGCTCACCGCTAGCGCATCCGCGACCGTGGTACGCTGCCGGCCATGTGCCAGCCCGTACCCCAATCACCGCCGCCGCCCCTGATGGGCCTCATCCGCATGGCCCGCCGCCTAGGTGTGACGCAGCGCTGGCTCCGCGATGAAGCGGACGCCGGGCGCGTCCCCTGCTTGGCGCGGCGAAGCGTTACCTGTTCGCGCCGGCGGCAGTGGAACAGGCATTGGCCGAGCGCGCTGCGCGCGAAAAAGGGAGCGGCGACGCCGCGTAGCCCCAAAAAAAAATTGGCCGTCGCCCGCGATCAAACCGGCGACGGCCCAAGGAGGTGAGTTGAACATGGATCGTATCAGGTTTTTGGCCGTTCTGCGAGGCGTTAAAAGCGCGGCCGCAAAACTAGGTTATCGCGGCGATGTGCTGGCCGCGGCGGACGACGTGCCGCTTGTGGGCACGCTGCGGCAGCAACGCGAGATCATAGCGATCCGCTTGGACATCGGCGCGCCGCTGCATACGACGCGCGACCGCGAGTTGCTGGCTCGGCTCGTGCGCGCGGCGGTGCTTACGTCGCCTCAATCTGCCGCCGACGCCGGGCCACCGCGCGCGACGCAATCGAGCGAGCAAGCCGCGAGGCTGTTCGCGGTCGCCGGCGCCGACAACGGGGGGCACGATGATGAGGCCAAGCGAATTCACAATCGGCGTGGCGCCCACCAACGGCCGGCCGCAGCGGCTGGTGATCGCGGAACACCTGACGCGCGGCGCATACCGGGATAATCTCGACACCAATTCCGCCACGTCCCGCACGCGGTTTATTGCCGGCGTCGCCCGAAAGTTCGCCGCGGATGCGATGGACTTGGACTGGTTGAACCAAGCGATTATCGACGCAGCCGACGCGGCCGACCACCGCGCGGATGAGGCGGCCGGCAACGGTGGTGATGCTGCCAAGAGCACCGCCGACCTACTGGTCGAGCTGGCGCTAGAGCGGTATCGCATCGGCCGGACCGACACCGACGATGCGTTCGCGGTCGAGCATGACGGCCCCAACATCGCCATCATGTTCCGCGGCTCACGGGACGGGCTCCGCTCAATGTTAGCCAGGCTGTTCCGCGAGTTGCACGGCCGCACGCCGAACAGCACGGCGCTGGCCAACGCGCTGACGCTGCTGCAAGGCGAAGCCTATGCGGCCGATGCCGAGCCAGTTTATTTACGAGTGACTGAACATGAAGGCGGCATCGTGATTGACCTTGGCAACCTGGCTGGGCAGGCCGTCATCGTCGCGCCTGGCGAGTGGCGGGTGGTTGATCGCTCGCCGCTGGTTTTCCGTCGCGCCGTGACGGGCGAGCTGCCTGTGCCGCAGCGCGGCGGCGACCTGGCTGAGCTGCGGGCGATGATGAACGTGACGAGCGACACCTGGCCATTAGTGCTCGGCTGGCTAGTGGCCGCGCTGGTGCCGAACATTCCGCACCCGATTCTCCTGTTGGGCGGCCAGCAAGGCACAGGCAAAACGACGGCGGCAGAGCAGTTAGTCGGGCTGGTTGATCCGTCGCCGGCGCTGTTGCGATCGCAGCCGCGCGACGCTGAACAGTGGGCCATTAGCGCGTCGGCTTCGTGGGTGGTGGGCGTCGATAACATTTCCACCATTCCCGACTGGTGGAGCGATTCGCTGTGTAAGGCCGTGACGGGCGACGCTTGGCTACGCCGGAAGCTGTACACCGACGGCGAGTTGTCCGTGATTGCGTTTCGCCGCGTGCTGCTGCTCACGTCGATCGACCCCGGCGCCCTTCGGGGTGATCTTGGTGATCGCGTACTACTGGTAGACCTGGAGCCGATCGACGAAGGGGCACGCGCCACCCAGCGCGACATCGAGGCGAAGTATCGAGCGGCGCGGCCGCGGCTGTTCGGCGCCTTGCTGGATTTGCTTTGCCGCATCTGGCGTGAGTTACCATCTGTTGACTTGGAGAGAATGCCGCGGATGGCCGACTTCGCGCGGCTGCTCGCGGCCCTGGATTGCGTCCGCAAGGAGGGTTGTGCTCTCGACATCTACATGGGGCAGCGCGAACGCATCGCGGAGACCGTCATTGAGGGCGACGCTGTGGCCTTGGCGATCCAGACGCTGGTCGATGCCGAAGGCTGGTGGGAAGGGACGGCCTCCGAGCTGCTGACCCGCATCACGGCGGAGAAGCCGCCGAAGGGTTGGCCACGGACTCCACAAGCCATCGGCGGGCGTTTGAAGCGGCTTATTCCGGCCCTAAAGGAGACGGGCATCGACGTTTCCTACCCGCCGCGGTCCGACCGACGGGGCACCCGTCGCATCGTGCTCACAAAGGAAAAGGAAGAACGCGGAAATCCATTGTCAGTATTGTCAGAGCTGTCAGAGTTGTCAGCAGAAACCGCGGAAAACAGCCATTCTGACAATGCTGACGATGCTGACAACACTTTGCATGCTCCATCCAGCGACGAGCGCACGGCACAGCCGAGCCGGCCGAATGGCCGACCTGCCGAGCGGCTCCCGTTCTAACCCCAAACCCCGAAAGGACCAAACCAAATGTCATCCATCCGTGACGTTTACCGATCGTCCGACACACTGGCCGCAGCGGACCTGCCCGACGGCGTGCAAGTGCCCGTATCATCGAAGCGGTCCGGCCGGTCGCCTTCGACGACGGCAACAAGCTTGAAATCCGTTTCCGCGGCAAGCGGAAAGTGCTGCTGTGCAACAAAACGAACGCACACCGCATCGCGTACCAGCATGGCGACGATTACGACACGTGGCCCGGCAAGGCGATTTTTCTTCAGCGCGATCGAACGGAGTTCAAGGGTCAGCTTGTGGATTGTGTTCGCGTCGTGCGCCAGCCGATCGCGCGTCCCGCGTCGCAGCTCACCCCGCCGGCCGCCGCACCGCGCACGCCGAACCCCCACGGCGACTACTCCTATCCGCACCCGCCGGCGCCCGCCACCGCGGCGCTCGCCGAATTCGAGGCCGAACGCCAGCGCGCGATTGACCTGCGCGGCGACGGCAACATCCCGTTTTAATTTTCTATGCCCGACGAAACCAACATCATCGACCCGCGCGTAAGCGTGCAAATCGAGCCGCTACTTTTGCGCCGCGACGATGCGGCCAGCGTGCTCGGCATCTCGCCGCGCAAGCTCGATGAGTGGTGCTCGCGCGGTTTGATCGGCAAGTGGAAGGTGGACGGTGTGGTCCGGTTTTCTGTCGAGGACTTGCGGTCGTTCGTGGCGAGCCAGGCCGGCGAGCGGCGGAAATAGTTGATCGAATCGAAACGGATGGTACACTGACCGACAACCTGCTGCGCTGGGCGGCTTCGGACTGAGACCCGAACCGCCTGGCGTGGCGAGTCTCAGAGGTGAAACATGGCGACAATCTTCAAGCGGGGCGGACGGGACAACAAGCGCGGTTACTTTTACGCGGCATGGATCGATTACACGGGGCGGCCGCGATCCCGTTCAACGCGGACCGTCGATCGCGACGCGGCGCAGCTCATTGCCAATGAGCTAGAGAAACAGGAAGCGCTGCGGCGCGATGGCATCGTCGATCCTGCCATTCATCTTGCGGCCGAACAATCGCGCCGGCCGATCCGCGAGCACTTGAAAGCGTATGAGGCGAAGCTGCGGGCCTCGGACCTCAGTGCGTACTACGTTTCCGACACGTTGCGGATGATCGGCGAAATCTGCGATGCGGCCGGCTTCGCCAAGGCCGCCAATATCAACACCGATTCGATCAATCAGTTCGTGGTCAAGCTGAAAGACGACCCAAGCCGATCGGCGGCGCGGACGCGGCAAAAGTATCTGACCGCAATCTGCGGATTCACGCGCTGGCTTCACAACACGGGCAAGCTGCCGCTCAACCCCCTGGCGACGATCAAAAAACCGCAACCGACCAAAGAGCAATTGCGCCGGATGCTCTTGCCGGATGAGTGGTTGCACCTGGCCGCGGCCGCGGCGAATGGCCCGGTCCGCTACGGCATGGCCGCTGGCGAGCGGGCGCTGCTCTACCGCACGGCGATCGAAACGGGCCTGCGCGAACGAGCTGCGGAGCCTGACGCGGGCCAGCGTCGTTTTCGATTCGACACGGCCTTACATCGTCGCCAAGGCGGGCACCACCAAGAATCGGCAAACCGCGCGTCAGTACGTCGGTGCCGAGCTGGCCGCTCAGCTCCGCGAGCACGTGCGGGCTAAGGCGCCGAACGCGCCCTTGTTTTCGATCCGCGACGCGACGCGGCTAGCGCGGATGCTGCGGGCGGACCTGGCCGAAGCACGGCGGGTCTGGCTCCGCGAATGTCTGGCGGACCTGGACGCCTACATTGCACGCGAGCAGAGCGATTTTCTGGCCGACACGAACCATGCCGGCCAGGTGCTCGACTTCCACGCGCTTCGCCACACCTGCGGGACGTGGCTTGCGCTGAGCGGTGCTCAGCCGAAGGCCATCCAAACCGTGATGCGCCATTCCGTGATAACGCTCACGCTGGACACCTACGGTCACTTACTGCCCGACCAAGAGGCGGAAGCGGTCGCGGGCCTGGGGCAGTTCCTCAACGCGCCGAATGTCGAGGCGCAAGCGGCGCGGAAAACCGGCACGGACGACGTGCCGATTGAGAACCCCCCAAAAAAAGCGCAGAGAGGGGCGCAGAGAAAAGGGTCAATTTCTAGCACCACGTTGCACAGCACGGCACGCCGTTCCGCGAAGCGGTTGAACACGATGATCGTCCGAACGCATTGCAGGTTGTAGAGTTGTGCAACGGGATGCAACGCGGTGCGCTTCTGTGCAAAGCA
>CAWEDY010000012.1:0-175854 GCA_963807935.1 uncultured Planctomycetota bacterium | reverse complement strand
ATCCATGCGGTACGCACGCGAACGACGCCGGTTGGACCAGATAATTGACATTCTACCACGTAGCGCTGGCCGTGCACATTTGGCGGTATCTTTAGCGCCTCCTCATGAGCTGCAGCATCCAAAAGCTGCTCGCGCATCAATTCGGCATTTTCCGCAGAGAATCCGCACGCCGCAAGAAACACCCTCGCCTTGTGCTTGCCTCGCGGATGGTCCGGATTTAGACAATAGTCGCTCAGCTTTTCAAGATCGACCACCGCCCGATCGCCGTTCGGAAGTTTCATTCCTGCTCCCTGCTACTTCGTCGCCCCTTCCACCAACCGAATCTCCTCCTCCGTCAGGCCGTACAACTCACACGTCAACCGACCAATTTCCCAATCGGTGCCACTGGCTTTGCCAGTGCCGTGGCCGCCATACATCAATTCTTGGCCCGCGCCGACAGCTCATCATATGTGTCCAGTATCGACTCCGCCGTGCTCTTCCCGTCGGCCAGCGCGCGGCTGCGATCGTGGATGCCGCGGAACGTCGAGAGGATATACTCCGCATCGTCGCGCTCGATGCCGTACAGCAGAAAATACGCCGCGTCGAGCTCGGCCATTAATTGCGCTCGCTCCGCCTCGTCCCACTTGTTGAGCCGCCCGCCATACTCCTGCTGAAAGCTGCCCGACGTAAACTCGCACGCCTCCGCCAGCGCGAGCATATCCACCGCCGTACACGTCAGCTTCAGCACCCGCTCACTGATCCACCGCTCCAACGTCGCCTTGCGGTCCCAAGGGCAATGCTTGTCGTAGGTGTCCGGCGGGAAGGTTGGCACTTGTTCAACAATAAAAAAATTCAAGTGAACATTGCTTATCTTTTGCCGCATGATGAAGTCGTACGCGATACTATCGAAATTCGCTAACAAACAACACTCTTGGCGAACTTTTGCGGCTACAAAAACCAGCGGCGCGGAATTCACTACCCCGGCAATCGGCACCATTGCTGCGATCATCGTTCGCTGATTCGTCGGGCTCGTAACATCCTTGTACGCAAATAAATGCGTATGATCGCCCGTCAATTGCGCCTCGACATTACCTGTGGCGACCCAGAAACGCGGCATCGCTAGATGTTCCGGATTCTGCCATTGCACGAGCGATGCAGCCTCGGTTTGCCCCTGCCGCATCCAGTTCGCTTGATCCGTGATAACCCCCGCCGCGCGATGATCATACATTTGGATCATCTTTCCCTCGTACAGCGGCAGAAACACCTGCTTCCCCTTCACCCAACGATTGCCCTTGAGCTTAAATCCTTCTTTCTTCATAGTCTCCGCATCACGAAATAGCTCGGCGTCGTTCGTTTGGTCGAACATCCGCTTGAACGACACGCCCCACGGCTTCCCCGTCGGTCCTTCACGGCTCGCATCCACCAGCACGGGCACGCGCCGATAAATGTCCTTCGTAATCTCCGCATCCCGCCGCGTCCGAAATATCGGGCACGTTCGCGTATTGGGGTTGAGTAGCCGAATGTCGTCGCCCGACAGCCGAATGTGCCGGTCGCGATCCTCCAGGTCTTCCATCTTGTGCGCGAAGAACACGAAATCGGCCGCATCATGCCGCACCGCCGACCCACCAAAATTCAGAATGCAAAACTTGAACCGGCCATCCACGTCCGGGAAAAACTTCTTCGTACGGTTCTCAAAGTCATACAGCCGAATCAGCCGATTCGTCTCCGCAATCGCCGCAAAGAAATCCTTCGTCGTCTTGTCCGACGCAATCCCCGACGGCGTCAACAGCCCCACGCGCCCGTGCGGCGCGACCAGTTCGTAAGCCAGCTCCGCAAACACCGCGTACGTGTTGATGTCCCCCTTACCGGTGAGCGGATAGGCGTCCGACGTCCGGCAGTACGTCAGCAGCGAGTCGGCCGCCGCCAGCGCTGCCTGATACCGCTCGTAAAGCGCCGGATCATCCGATTCGAGCTTCGCCACCAGCTTCCGCCGCTTCGCCGCATTCGTGGCCGTCGCAATCTCCGGCGCCGGCAGCGAAAAGAACTCGCGCTCCTGCAGCTTGATCCGCTCCCACGGCGGATTGCCGATCACGCAATCAAACCCCGCTTCGCGCGCCCTCGGGGTCTGTCCCCATTTTCAGCTTTCGTCCGGGGTCTGTCCCCATTTTCTGCTCTGAGAAAATGGGGACTGACCCCCTCCGCTCCCCCGAACACCTCCGGAGACTGCTTCCGCCAATCGAACCCGTCCGGATGCACCGCCGGATCGTGCACCAGCGAATTTCCATGCACGATGTTCCGCGACAACGTGGCCAGCGTCTGCCCCGGCGTGGCCGACCGAATCCATAATGCGAGCTGCGTGATCTCGACCGCTTCCGGAGATAAATCGACGCCGTACAAATTGTCGTTGAGAATAAATCGCGGCACCTGCTCGGCCAGTTCTTCCGCGTCCGCCGCACCCGCTTCCTCCAGGTGACCAATCACTTCGTGATACCGCTGTTCCAGCACGTTGTACGCCTGAAACAGAAATGCGCCCGATCCGCACGCCGGATCAACCACCTTCAGCCGCCGCAAAATATCCAGGCATCCACGCCAATACGTTTCCCCCTCTGGCACAATCCCGTTCGCCGCTTCCGTCTTCGTGATGCCCATCTCGATCGCCAACTGCTGGAAACGCTCTTCGACCAACTCATCCACCGTGTACTGCACGATTCGACTCGTGAGCTCCGCCGGCGTGTAATAGATTCCAAGCTGTTTCCGCTTGGCCGATTGCGGCATCGTCGCGTATTCGGCCGCCCGTGCCGCGCTGCCGCCGAACAGTCCGGTCGCCTTGAGCTTTTCCAGCTCCGTGATCGACCGCTCGAACAAATGGCCGAGCACCTCCAAATTCACTTCGTCGGCGAAATCGAAGCCGCCGACGAAGTTGAAGAATTCCGTCCATTTGTCTTCCAGCTTCAGATCGTCGACGGGCGATTGTTCGAACAACCCGCCGTTGTAACCTTGAAACTTGCCGTCGGGGCTACCGTGGTCGACAAATCGAAACAAGGCCTTGAAATTTTCCCAACGTGGATTCGTCACTCGAGCGAATGCGGGCGGCAGTTGTTCGTACGCGCTTTTGATGGTGTCGCGCCCAACAACTCGCGGTCCTCGCAGAACGCGATGAAAATGATCCGATCGAATAGCCGCTGCACGTACTCGATCGACTGATCGACGGCGTATTGTAGCTCGTGATGCAAGTGCGAGATGAGCTGCGTCCGCCGCTCGGAGTACGCGCTGTACAGCGCGTCGCTCACGTCCCGCTGCCGACTGAGCGTTTTCGTGAGCAGCACTTGCGCCCGCGGCGGTTCGCCGGCCGTCCCTTCAATTAGCCCCTTCCGGTGAAAGAGCACAAAGAACCGCCGAAACTCGTCGGCATATCGCAATGACTGCAACGTAAAATGCTCATACGCGCGCTTCGTGCTGTCTCGCTCGTACAGCCGGAAGCTCACCATGTTCGAGACGATGCCCCACCGGCACGCCGGCGGCGTGTTGACCAGGTAATCCCAGCATTGGTCCACCGCCGTGCGCCCCAGCGACCGGTCGCGATCCAAATGCACGGCGGGGCCTTTTAATTCGATCACCGCCAGCGGCCGCCGATCCCCCCCCTGCCGAAACGTCCCCAGTATCGCATCCGGCGTCTGCCCGGCGATCGTATAGTGCTGCTCTAAGTGCCAAACTTCCGCGCCTTCGACCGCGCGCCCGTATCCCAGCGCCTGCCCAAACACCTCGCTTAAAAAATCGCCCTGAAGCTGATTCTCGTGCAATTCGGCCAACCGACCGCTCGATTCCAAGTCGGCCCACCGCAACAGGATCGCGTGCGCCGCGTCGATCGCCGCCTCATCGAGCTTCCAGTCCTCGGCCGCCGCTTTGAGAAATCGCGCCAGTATCAGCCGGTCCGTCTTCGGCTGTCGTCCCGCGGTCCGTGAATCGTCCCTGAATAATGCGCGCTGCATCATGAAGAACGTTTTAGCACATGGCGCGAACAATTCCCACCGGTTGGCGAAACTTCCGCGGTGCGATCACAGTCGCCGTGCCCGGCGCGATTTCGCGCTAAGTTGCCGGTTGCGCGCGTGCAATTTCCTCCACACGATGCGGAAGCCGGCGCTTCGCCCAACGTGTGAGTCGCACGGCTTGCGACCGCCAGGAATCCAGCGGCGTATACGTGAGCCTGTACGTCGATTCGGTTCGCGTCCGCAGCCGTCGCTTGTGCTCGCGTTCGCCGGGCCCGAAGTCGATGGTGCGGTCGCCGCGGTGGCAACTGTCTTGAATCGATTGGAGCATGAGCGCGGAGCCGATCCCGCTGTCGTTGGCCGCATCGAAGCCGGTTCGCAGTGCGGTGACGGTGCCGCGAAAATGGTAACCATACAGAAATGCGGCCGGCCGGCCTTCGACGGTCAGGACGTTGACATCCAACATGCCCAACCGGGCCGCGGCGGCATGAGCGGCGTGGAAATAATCGCGAACGCGCTCGTGCGTTAACGTATTTCCGTTGACGACGTGCGATTGCCAACTCGCCTGGGCCACCGACTCGCACATCGCGTACAAGTCCCAACGCGGGTCGCCGTCGCCTTCGCTCGCCGGAAGCGGCCGGTGACGAATGTATTGGGCATGCCCATTTGCAAACAGGTCGCGCAGCGTGCGGCGGAACTGGCGGCGCAACGATTGCGACTTACCGGCCAGATATTCGTCCCAGCTCGCCGGCAAATCGACGAGCGACGTCCATTGGTATTCCTGCCGTTCGCTATACAGCCCGGCGACGCGCATGGCCCGGGCGCTCTTGCCGCCGCGCGTCGCCTCGTCGGCTACCCAGCGCAGTTCGATCATATCCCAATCCCGCGGCGTGCGGCGGATGTGCTGCATCGCCGCCAGCATGGTCGCCGCCGGGTTGGGTCCGATCGGTCCGAACCACGTGGTCCAGTTGTCGAGCGGATAGGTAAGGACACGAACCTTGCTCAGGCGATAAGGCTCGGTCCGCACGCATAACGGCAGGATGCCAATCGGTTCACCCGCCGCGAACACGATAAGGACGCGAAGCCGCTGATCGTGACCAAAATGACGCCAATAGGTTTCGAGCCAGTCGAACGTCAGAAAAAAAGTGGCGTTCGGCGTGCAGCGAAATAGCGAAGTCCATAGCAGCCGATATTGCGACAATTCTTCGACGTCGTTGATTTCGATAACTTCGACCATAAGCGCGGATCATTCGAAAGTGCTGGATGAGACGAAAGACGAGCAATCGGCACTGGTGGAGAGTTGCAAGCGGCATGCCCGACAAACACCGACGTCGCCGGGACCTTGATCCACGGCCAATTGGGGCCCGTTTCACGGCTGAAATCGCGACGGTCGACCCGAGAAGGCCAAACCCATGATGCAAAATAGCAACATCGCGCAGGAATGCCCCTGGCCGATGTTGCGAGAAAGCATCGGCCGCGATGTTCATTCGACCCCAAGCAGTTACACTGATAGACGTGTCCGCTGAACTCAATCTCATCGAGCGAATTCATGCGTCGGGAAAGCCGCTTGTCCTCGCAGTTACCGGCGGGGGAAGCAGAGCCATTGCCGCTCTCCTGGAGGTACCCGGTGCATCGGCCAGCGTGCTGGAGGCGATTGTGCCCTATGCCGCCGCGGCCTTGGAGGATTGGCTCGGGGGGCCGCCGGATCGCTACTGCAGCGACCGGACGGCGCGCGCCATGGCGATGGCGGCGTTCGAACGCGCTCGCCTGCTTTCCCAAGCAGACCCGCACACGCTGCGTGGTATCGGTGCGACGGCCAGCCTGACCACAACCCGGCCCAAGCGCGGGCCGCATCGTGTTCACGTCGCCTGGCAGTCTGCCGGCAACACATGTGCGACTTCTTGTATGCTAAGCGGCGAGCGTTCGCGGGCAGACGAAGAGCAGCTCGCGACCCAACTGATCCTGGACGCCGTAACGGATGCGTGCGCGGTCGAGAGACCCGTGTTGAGTGTGACGTTTCGCAACTCTATCAAGCGCCGCGAGCAGCGTGCCACGGATGAGTGGACCGAATTATTGCTTGGCCGGCGAAGCTTTGTTGCCGTTGCGCAGGAGGGCGCCGAACCACAAGCGACTTTATCGGGCAATGTGCTGCTGGCACCGCGCATCGTATTTCCGGGGGCGTTTAATCCACTTCACTCCGCGCACCAGCGGATGGCCGAAATTGCAGCGGAGCGGTATCGCAGCCCCGTCACGTTTGAGCTTTCCATCACGAATGTCGATAAGCCGCCGCTGGACTTCATCGAAATTGCCGATCGACTTTCCCAATTGCAGGGTAAACGTGTGCTGCTGACTCGCGCTGCCACGTTTGTTGAAAAGGCCCAAATTGCGCCAGGCTGCGTTTTTGTGGTCGGTGCCGACACATTGGCCCGTACCGGGGACGAAATCTATTACGGTGGCGAACCAGCCCGGCGCGACGCGGCAATTGGTGCAATCGCCAGTGCAGGATGTCGCTTTTTGGTATTCGGACGATCAATGGATGCGGCGTTCTGCACGCTGGCGGACTTCGCTATACCGGCAACGCTGCGGGCATTGTGCGATGAGGTGCCCGAATCGGAATTCCGCGAAGACGTATCATCCACCGAACTGCGCGGCGCGTAATCGAATGAAGACACGATTGCCGGTTCCACACCGCGGCCTTATACTCCGAGATGTATTGGGTGAATCCACCGAGAGATCTTGATTGCCGGCAAACCGCGCTATGGTCGTTGCGAAAACTTCGGGTACCCTGTCGCAAGCGAAAAAGCCGTTTTTTGTCGGTATTGATGTTGGCGGCACGAATATCAAGTTCGGTCTGGTTGATGACAATGGCCAAACGCTCGCCTATCACTCCATCCGCACCGAGCAGGAGAAAGGGGCAGAAGACGCTTGCACGCGCATGGCCGAAGCAGTCGAGCAATTGATCGCAGACGCGGTAGTCGAGCGGACCGATATCGTCCGCGCCGGCCTTGCGACGCCCGGACCGATGGATATTGGCAACGGAATGATACTGCGGCCAGGTAATTTGCCCGATTGGTGGGATTTTCCGATTCGCGATCGCGTCAGCGATCACCTGGGCATACCCGTTACATTTGCCAATGATGCGAACGCGGCGGCGTACGGCGAGTTCTGGTCGGGCGCCGGCAAACAATATCACAGCCTGGTGGTACTTACACTGGGGACCGGCATAGGCGGCGGCATCATTGTCGGCGATACGCTCATTGAGGGCGAGCATAGCTGTGGCAGCGAATGCGGACACATTCTTGTAAACCCAGCCGATGATGCTCCGGTGGATTCGCTCGGCAACCGCGGTTCGCTCGAAAGTTACACGAACGCCACGGCCGTCGTTGATCGCGCTCTTGCCGCGCTGGCTAGCGAGTCGCTCAGCTCTTTGGCAAAAAGGCGCGCCGCAGGCGAGGAAATTACGCCGCGGCTAATCGCCCAGGAAGCCGAACGCGGTGACGAAGTCGCCCGGCAGGCAATTATGGAAACCGCCTACTGGCTGGCGATTGGCATCGTCTCATTCATCCACACGATCGACCCGAATGCGGTGCTTCTGGGTGGCGCGATGACGTTTGGTGGCAATGAGTCGCCGGTAGGCCGGGCGTTTTTGCAGCGAATCCGCGACGAGGTCCGACCCCGTGTACTGGAGCCGCTGCGCGACACGGTTCGAATCGAATTCGCCTCGCTCGGCGGCGACGCGGGCTATATCGGCGCCGCAGGTCTCGCGCGGCTCGAACATGAAAAGGGGCGGCAAAGAACCGAGCAGCATGCAACTCGATGACGAACTCTGCCTCTGCTTTCACGTCACAAAACGCAAGGTGATTAACTTCCTGCGAGTCGAGCGGCCGCAGCGAGAGAGCCAACTGGCCGAATGCCATGGCGCCGGCACGGGCTGCGGCTGGTGCCGGCCATTTCTCAAAACGATGTTTGACGCGGCAGGCTCAGGTGCATCCGAAGGGCTCGAGCTGCCGGATGCCAATGATTATGCTGGCGGCCGAACGAACTACGTCCGCCACGGCAACGGCACTCCTCCGCCGGGCGCCACGCCAATCGGGCCGGAATGAATCTGCGTAGTTGTCTGACACGACAGGAAGGATACTTTGCATTCCTGACGCGGAATGTTATTCTGATTGATCCCGGATAGAGAACGGGCAATCGAATGTTCTTTGGGTAGATAATCGTCTCTTCTAAGGAGTTGGGCCATGACTGAGCCGCAACGTGCTGTCTCATCTTCGCGTGTGTTGATGATCGTGGTCCCCATCGCCATTATCGCGATTGCCGCGTACTTGTGGTCGAAGACGTGGGAATCGAGCGCGCAGCGAAATGGCGAACAACGTATTCACGCGGATTCTTACCTCCAACGCGGCGACGTCAGGCGCCGCGATGACCCATCCGGACAAGGACGGCGATCTCGTAGCCGATTCGCCCGATGATCCCCAGAAGTGCATCAAGCCTGATGTGCTCCTGTTCTCTTTCGTGGCTTCAGAAACTGATACCGTGCCTGAGAGCGCCTGGAAAGAACTTTTGGCAGCCCTCAAACAAAAGACGGGCCACGAAGTGAAATACGTTCACTACAACACCGCCGATGAGCAGCTTGCGGCATTGAATAAGGGGGAATTGCACATCGCCGGATTGAATACAGGCCTCGTGCCAGTCGCGGTGCAACGAGATGGATTTGTCCCCCTGTGCACGTTCGGGCACGACGATGGAACGTATGGCTACACAATGCAAGTCATCGTCCCGGCAGACAGCCCAATCAAAAAGTTAGCCGATCTGAAGGGGCACAAGATTACTTTCACGCGGGCTGACTCGAATTCCGGCTGCAAGGCGCTTTTAATGTTGCTCAAGGACAAAGAAAACATGCAACCGGAGCGGGACTACGACTGGGGATTTTCGACAGACCACGATTTGTCCGTCAAGGGCGTTGCCTCGAAACAGTATGAGGCCGCGCCTGTGGCGAGCGATATTTTGCAGCGGATGGAGGAAAAGGGCGAAGTGGAGGATAAAGCGGTTCGCAAAGTGTATGAATCGGACCGATTTCCTCCCGCCACGATCGGCTATGTGTACAATCTCAGCCCGGAAATACGGACTGCGATTCGCGAAACTCTCGTGGGATTCAATTTGAAAGGCACTGGGCTTCAGGGCCAGATGGGCGCAGATGCGACCAAGCTCGTGCCCGTCGATTACAAAAAAGATTGGGAGAGCGCCAGGCGGATCGATCAGCTTGCGGCCGAAGCGCGTACGAAACGCGAGAAGTAATTGCGCCGGGCGCGCCGGCGCCTAACGAGTTGTCAGATTGTGCCGCCCCGGCGTTGCCGTAGAGCCTCGTAGAACAACACGGCCGCGGTCGTGGATACGTTGAGGCTGTCTGCCAACCCGTGCATCGGCAGTCGTACGGCAACCGCGCCTGCAGCGTTCCAAGCATCGCTGAGGCCGGCCGCCTCGCTACCCAGAATGATTGCCACGCCGCCGCGCAGATCGACATCTGTGTAGACCAACTCCGCATCCGGCCGGGCAGCGATTATCGATAGGCCGCGATCGCGCACCCACTGGCTCGCGTCGGCCGACGATGCTTCGCAGACATATGGTCGAAACACCGTGCCGAGACTGGCGCGAATCGCGTTGGGGTTATACAGGTCGGTTCGTCCGTCGGCAACAACGAGCGCATCGATTCCGACGGCATCGGCGCTTCGCAAAATTGCGCCCAGATTGCCAGGTTTTTCGATCGCTTCTAGAACCGTCACTAGGGCATTTTGCGGCAATGCAAGGTCATCGAGCACTCGCTGCGGCGAATTGGCAACGACCACGATGCCGTCGTTGCGGTCGCCGAATGCCAGCTTCTCATACACTTCCGGAGAGACACGGAATACTTCTGCGCCACTCGCTTCCGCGGCCGACTTTGCCTGCCGACTATCGGCCGAACCGCACAGTTCCTCGCAGATAAAGACCTCAAGGGGTTGAATGCCAACCGCGAGTGCGCAGGTAATTTCCCGAGCGCCATCAATAATGAATCGTTGCTGGCGCCGCCTTTCATGGGCGATCCGTAGGCGCGCTGCATCCTTTACGCGCGGATTCTGGCGGCTTGTGATGCGGGATAGCGGAGCCATGGGTCCATAATCAATCCGAAACTGCAATCGGTCAACGCGCCGCTGGTAGAATCGTTGCGCGAGACCTGATATAGTTTTCTGAATGCACGTTTTCACGTACGGCACGCTAATGTTCCCCGGCGTCTGGCGGGCAGTTGTGGGGCAGGAGTTCGCAACCGTCGAGGGTAGGGCAGCCGGCTACGCGATTCATCGCGTCCGCGATGCCGTGTTTCCCGGCATAGTCATGGCAGCCGACGATTGTGCGGTACGGGGGGTCGTGTATTTGGATGTTGACCGTGCTTCGTTGGACCGGCTCGATCGATTTGAAGACGACTTCTACGACCGCCAAACGATCTGGATCGACTGCGACGATGGCCAGCGACGGGCCGCCGACTCTTATGTTGTGCCGCCCGCGAATCGACAAGTGTTGAGCGATGAGCCGTGGGACCGCGATGCGTTCGTCGCAAGCGGTGGATTGGATCACTTCATCGCCCGCTTTGCGGGCTTTGGCCGTCTTGCAAGCAACGATTAGTGTTCGGCCGGTGGCACTTCGCGGCCAAAGATCATGTCTAACACGTAATCGCGGTGGCGGTAGTATATAATAGCAATGGCCACAATAATGACCAGCACAACGACAAGTGTAGCCCTTATCTCGGCGTGTCTGACCCAACCGGTTACTTGCTCTCCGAAAACATAGGACAGGCCAAACACCGCGGTGACAACTAGCGTAGCACTGAGCACATCGTACAGCAAAAAGCGACGAAATGGCAACCGAACAACGCCGGTCATGACGTACACGGGCGCCCGGATTCCTACCAAAAATCGCGCGAGCATCATGACCTTGAGTGCATGAGCTTCAACGCCCCGCTGGAATTGCTGCTCGTTTTCGGTAGCGAAAAGCTTTGCGAATCGCGGATGGGATGTGAAAATCCCATGTCCCCAATGGTAGCCGATTCCGTACATGAAGGTGTCGCCGACAATGGCTCCGGCGAGGCAGGAAAGGAAAGCCCATGGCCAGTGGAGTTGCTGTTGTGAACTGAGGACGCCCGCGACCACGATGGCCGCTTCTTCGGGAATTGGCATACCGCAGCCGGTGGCCGCGATAAACACAAAAATCACCAAATAGCTTCCGTGTTGATATAACAAATCAAGCATGACGCACGATTCGGAATAATTGACTTAATTGCTGGCTGGTCGCTGCAACCGCTCGTCGTCCAGGCCGAACGCGAACAGCCGGACTTCGCCTTCGCGCTCGCCGGGGGCCACCAGGAGCGCTGCGATATCCGGCCGGGCAGTACAAAACTCGTCGGTTCGCTCGGGACCCAACACGTAAAACGCGGTCGAAAGCCCCTCGGCCTCAGCCGCCGTCGGTGCGATGACCGTGGCCGAATACAGTCCCTCGGCCGGGTAGCCGGTGCGCGGGTCAATGATATGTCCATACTTCCGGCCGCGGCGAATAAAGAATTGCGTCCCTGCTCCCGAAGTCGAGAGAGCTTCATCGCGCAACGTCAATTCGGCCAGTCGCTCGGCAGGTCGCAACGGATGTCGGATGCCGACCCGCCAACCCGCGGCGCCCGAGCTGGGCTGTTCGCCGCGCGCCAAAATGCTGCTCTTTCCGCCATGTAGCAAATAGTCATCGATTCCGTGTTCGGCCAACAACGCGGCCATTCGATCCAGCGCGTAACCCTTGCCCATGCTGTTGAAATTGATGGAGACATCCGGGCGGCGAAAGGCGATGGTTTTGTTTTTGTCGTCCAACACGATGTGCCGCATGCCAACTCGCTGGCGGGCGGCGGCAATTTGCGCATCGCTCGGAATTCGTCCCTCGCGGCGAGAAAAGCCCCACGCCTCCGACAGCGGGCCGCTCGTAATATCCAGGGCTCCGTCCGTTTCCTTGTGCAGTTTGTCGGCTTGCTGAAGCAGCGCGAAGAGCCGCGGCTCGACTGTTACAGGTTCATTGGATGCACGGCGATTGATCCGGATCACTTCGCTGTCGTCGCGATAGATCGTCATTTGCGATTCGAGCAACTCGACCAGATCGAGTGCTTCGAATACATGCTCCATAGAACTATCATTGCGGCTGGCGGCGAGCTGCGCTTCAAACTCGCACGCCATAGCGCGGCGGCGCACACTTACTAAAAGAGAGCTTCGATCCGCAGCTAGGCCAACGTCATCGCTCGGCCGCTGCACGCTGCCGAGAAGCTCGCGCGCGGCCCGCTCGCCTTGTAGGAAACTACGACGTGTGTGCCGGTCGGGAATCATGCGCTCTTTATTGTACTTTCGCCAGGCGTAGGACGCACCTGCCGCTGCTATCGCCCGGCCGTGCGGTCGACCATATACTTTGGGTGATTCGTGGCTCTAATACAAGACAATTCCACGTCGTGACGAACGATCCAATCATAAGCGTTTCCGGTTTGCGTGGCGTTGTTGGCGACACCCTGACGCCGATGGTCGCGTTTCGTTATGCGGCGGCGTTTGCCGCAACGTTGCCGAGCGGGTCGGTGGTGGTTTCTCGCGATGGCCGAGCCAATGGCGCAGAGCTCATGGCGCCCGTAGTAGCTGGGCTTTCGCAAAACGATTCGCGATGTGTCCTTGATGCAGGAATCGCCGCCACGCCAACCACCGGCGTGTTGATTCGGCACTATCGCTGCGCCGGCGGGGTCCAGATTACAGCCAGCCACAATCCGGCGCAGTACAACGGGCTGAAGCTATTTTCAGCGCAAGGTAGGGTGGTACCCGCCACTGTCGGCGAGGCGGTGCTCCAACGCTACAGGAAATTGAATGTTGGAAGCTCGATGTCAGCTACCCGGCATCTGGAATCCAGCATCCAAGGTCTCACGGATACCACGCTTGTGCATCTGGCGGGGATCGAACGCACTGTTGATGTGGACCGCATTCGCTCGCGCCGATTCCGCGTGTTGCTCGATGCCAATCACGGCTCGGGTAGCGTTTTAGGTAAGCCGTTGTTAGAGCGGCTCGGCTGCGAGGTTATTAAGCTGGGAGATAAGCCTGACGGGCGCTTTGCGCACGAGCCAGAGCCGACCGCAGAGAATCTGGCAGGCGTGCTCGCGAACGTAACTGAGTTCGGAGCCGATATCGGCTTTTGTCAGGATCCGGATGCCGACCGGCTGGCGATTATCGATGAGCACGGACGCTACCTCGGCGAAGAATACACGCTCGCGCTGTGCGTGGACCACGTGCTTCGCCACACGCCCGGAGCTGTTGTCACCAATTGTTCAACGAGCCGAATGACCGAGGATCTTGCGCAAATACCGCGTGCCGTTCTTTCGCTCGGCGGTGGGCGAAGCGAACGTTGTCGACACGATGATCGACGAGTCGGCCGTCATCGGCGGCGAGGGCAATGGCGGCGTCATCGATCCCCGCGTCGGTCTGGTGCGCGATAGCTTTGTGGCGATGGCGCTAGTTCTTGATGCATTGGCGGAGCAAGAACAGCCGATTAGCGAATTGGCCGCTAAGCTGCCTCGCTATGCAATTTACAAAACGAAGCTTGAAATGGGCCGTGAAACAATTCCAGCGGCATTGAGAGCACTGGAGCGTCAATTCCAAGATGCCGCCAGCGATCGGCTCGATGGCCTAAGGCTCGACTGGCAAAACGCAGACGGCTCCGGCCGCTGGCTATTAGTGCGAGCGAGTAATACCGAGCCAATCGTGCGGATCATTGCCGAAGCGCCAACCGCCAATGAGGCACGGCAGCTTTGCGACGCGGCGGTCAACGGTATGCACACTATGTAGCTAGTCGTAAATGTTACACTGAGGCGCTCGGTTTTTCTGCCGCTGCACGCAATGCCGCCAAATATGGTACCGGTTCAACGCCGAGGGCGTTTAGTACGGTTCCGCCGGCCGTAAACACATGCGTCGCCCAGCGGGCGTTGCCATATTTCTCAAGGGCTTCTCCGCCCTCTCCGCCGCCGACGTACACTTCGAGGCCGCTATCGGTCATCCGCTTCAGTTGCGGGATGAATCGCCGCGTGCCGCCTTCGAAACGCGGGTCCTCGAACATGCCGAACACGCCGTTATAGAACGCGACCGCTCCGGCGAGTTTTAGAAACTCGCCGATTTCTCGCTCGAACAGCTCATTGGTCTTCGGACCGACATCGAATTGCTGATCGCCTGGCTTCAGGTCACTCACGGTGCTGCCGTCTTGAATCACGAAGTCCACGGGCAGCACGAACTTGATGCCCTTCTTGCGACCTTCGGCAATCATTTGCTTAGCCTGCTCGATGCGCGCCGGCGGCACATAAAATGGCTGGTCCTTTTCGGCGGGGTTCTCGGACACGCCGAGGCAGGCGTCCTTGCCATCAAGCTGGGCGACCGCTTTGCGCAGAGCCCCCGATAGCGCCCCGGCGGCAAACACGCGAGTGATCTTGCCGCGGTCGATCATCGCTTCCAAGTCGTCGAGCTTGTCGGCCTTCAGACCGCTGAAAATGACGAGTTGCGCATCAAGACAGCGCATCACCGGGCCTGTAAATTCGGCTGCCACATATTTTCCGAGCGCGACGCGTTGCATCGCCGCAGGTACCACAACGCTGCACGCGTCCAGGCTGCCGGCCGAAAATGCCTCGAACACATAATTCGTACTTAGTTTCTCCGCAAACTCGTTTGCCAGTTTGGCCAACGTGGGAGCAAGCTTTGGCAAATCATCCGGTTTTGCTTTCCACAGCGCGCGCTCGATGCCGTACTTGCGCGTATTTTCTAACATAAGCACGGCACCGGGCTTCGCGGCGGAAAGCTGCTGGGCCACTACAGGCCGAATAGTTACCGAGGATTCGTCCAACCAATCGCCGATAAGCGGCACATCGCATTCGAGCAATTCGCCTAGCCGGCGCGCCACATTGGCGAGTGTGCCATCCGGCTTGCGGCCGATGTGACCGAAGACGACCTGTTTCCAATTGTGGGCCCTGCCGAAACGCAGAGTGTCCAACATGGTGCGAAGTCGAACATCGCCGTCGCCGGTTTGCGGTCCCGGCTTGCAGTCGAGGTCGCCGCGCACTAAGACGAGCGTTCCAGCAGGCAGTTCCTGCAACGAGGCAACGCCAGGGATGGCGCGGATATAGTCGGCGAGCGTCAGGTCGAGGGCGGCGGCCCGTCCAGCGAGAAGCGATTCGCACCATGATTGCATTTCTTGTTCCTTCACAGCCATGTGTTGTCCTCCGCCGTTGTCTCCTGGATACTTACAATGCGGGCATTTAGCGTGCCAAAACCCATTTATATCGTCCACTACCGGCCTGCACGACAGCTTCCAGCATCCAACAACGAGAGTCTCTTGGTCAAGTCGCATCATCCGATTGGCGAGATTGCGGTCCGCATGTCGCAAGTTCATGACGGCTTCGTGCGCTTGAGTCGCGAATCGGCGACCCAGAACGGTTCGCCGGTGACAGCGATCGACGACGATGTTGCATCACCATTGAGCCCGGCGGAAGCCACAATTGCGGCATTGACACAGCCGATCGATTTTCCTCCTCTTTCGGCGGGAATCGTGCCGGGGGACCGCCTGGCTATTGCTCTTGATGCAGCTGTTCCCTGTCCGGCTGAAATTGTTCGCGGCGCGATCAAAGTACTGGAAAAAGCCGGCGTCGAGCCGGATTCAATTTCAGTCGTATCATGCGACGTCGCCGCCATCGAGATGTGTCGCGACGTATGTTCGGGCGAGGAGCCAAATGGTGTCAAATTTGTCGTTCACGATTCCGATGACGACAAGGATTTATGCCTGGTCGGATTGACGAAACGGGGCGAACCGATCGTGGTGAACCGCGTGATTTTCGATGCCGACGTTGTGCTACCGATCGGCTGGCGCGGTTAAACGGTCGCGGTGTGTACGAAAGTTTGTTTCCACAATTCTCGAATGCCGCGGCCATCCAGCGGTATCGCACTCCCAGGAACGTCGAATCGGCCACGGAGCGTGAGTCATGGATCCGCGAGACCAATGAAGCCGGCTGGCTGATTGGTGTCCCGATGGTAGTAGAAATCGTGCCGGGCACGGGCGGAAGGATTTCGCACGTGTTGGCCGGTGAGGCGAATGCCGTGGCGCGGCAAAGTGAAAGGCTTTTGCGTCAGCAGTGGTCCCTTGAATGCCCGCAGCAGGTAAGTCTGCTGATCGCCACGCTTACGGGCCGTAGCGAAGCACAGAATTGGACGTGTGTTGGCCGTGCTTTGGCGATGGCCGAACGATTGGTCGAAGACGGCTGTGCCGTCGCCATTTGCTCGAATTTGAGCGAGCCGCCGGGCCACTCCCTTGGACGGCTCATTGGAAACCCCGATCTCGCGGCCGTCGAGCGCAAGATCTTGCACGATCACGACGCCGATAGCTGGCCCGCCTGGCAAGTTGCGCGGGCTCTGCAGCGCGGTCCGGTGTATTTCCTGAGCCAGCTTAACTCGGAAACGGTGGAGGATTTGGGCCTGGCGCCGGTGGAGGGTGTTGACGAATTGGCGCGACTCGCCGCCAGCCACGAGAGTTTTGCAGTTGTCGAGGACGCACAATACGCGGTCGTGAAGCTTGCGGAAACAGCAAATGAGCGCTAGCGATTCGGAGTCATTCGATCGAGAGTACGGTGCGCTGAGAACAGGCGGAGCGCTCGTTGACTTGGCGGGCTGGTCGAGTATTTCGATCACGGGCGGCGATCGACAGGCGTTCGTGCATAACTTCTGCACGAACGACGTGCGGCGCCTCGTACCGGGAACTAGTTGTGAGGCGTTTATCACCAACGTCAAAGGGCGGATCGTCGGGCACGGCCTGATTGACTGCCGCCACAGCGAGCTCGTGTTTGTGGGAGCGCCCAGCCAGGGGCCGCGGTTAGTGGAACATCTCGACCGATATGTAATTCGCGAAGATGTTAAGTTGCGCGATACGACGGGAGAGCGAAATTACTTCCTAACATGCGGCAACACGCGGCTGGAAATCCCCCACGAATCCATCTCGTGGAACTTTATTGGTCGCAATGACACGAAATTGCTTGAATTGAGGCCACAAGACGTATCGCCCGCTGTCCATGCTTTAATCGGCGGCGGGCTCGTGTTGGTGAGACCTGAGGCGTTTACTGCCATTCGAATCGAAGCCGGCATGCCACTCTTTGGTGTCGATTTCGACAGCAGTAACTTCCCGCAAGAAGTGGCTCGCGACAAGGAAGCAATCAGTTTCACGAAGGGCTGCTATCTGGGGCAAGAAACCGTGGCTCGAATTGATGCGCTCGGTCACGTTAATCAGAAGATTGCCGGTATTCGTTTTTTTGCAAATGATCTACCGCAGCCCGGTGCAAAACTCACCCGTCACGGTGCAGATACTGGCTCGGTGACCTCGGCAGCGTTTTCGCCCAGCTTGGGCGCACCGATCGCGCTGGCCATGGTTCGGCGCGAGGCAAACCTGCCCGGCACGCGATTGGAGTCGGGGGTCGGTGACTGCGAAGTGATCGCGCTGCCTGTATCGACTTAGGCACGTGGCATTGCCCTACACGCTTTAGGCGTTCGGTCGTCTTGCGATTGGCCATTGCTTATGCGTTGCCAACCAATCCCGCAGGCGACCTGCCACATCGACATCGTGCGGCACTTGGCCTGCCACTTCAAAGCTATTGGTATCAAGCAATGTCACCAATTCCCCAAGATATTTGGCCATCTGCTCGGCGGAAGCCGCTTCTTCAGTCTCATTCAATTCGTGGCGGACAAGCTGAACTTCACGTTGCGTCCGCGTTCGCTGCAATGCGACCAGTCGCCCGCGTACGGCCTTCAGAAGCATGCCATCGCAATACGCGCGGCCTAATTCACCTGCTGGGGTGAACTGATAGACGGGGTCTTCGCCGAAAAAGATGCTGAGCGCGCCATCGGGCCGAAAGCCGGCGACGATGTGCTCGCCACGCAATTCGTTTGCCGCGATGGATGATCCAGACGAGCGAGGGACAATTTCAATCCGTTCGACGAGCGCAGTGGCCTCTCGGAGCAGATCTTCCCGACTAGATTCGTCGCGTGCCATGCGTCCAGAATATCACACGCGCCTAGGCTAGATGGCGGCCATTTGTGCGGCCGCCGATTCGGCTTGCCAGTCCGTAACGTCCAGCGACAGAGGATGCCGCTCTTCCTGGCCAATTCGACGTAGCTCGTTGCGAACCTGGAAAGCCGCACCGACGATTTTTGCGTCCCACTGCTTACCCGCTCCGTCGCGGAGAATGGCGTCGAGTTTTTCGTCGGGGATGCCCTTGCGGTAGGGTCGATCGCTCGACATCGCATCGATCGAATCGGCCACGGCCACGATCCGTGCTAGCAGCGGCGTTTCTTCGCCTTTCAGCCCCGCAGGGTAACCGGCGCCGTTCCAGGCCTCGTGATGGTGCCGGACAACAGGCAATACTTTATCGAGCTGCCTGACGCCATCCAGGATGCGACAACCCAACTCGGGGTGCGTTTTGATGTGCTCCAGTTCCGCCGGCGTGAGCGGCCCTGGTTTCCGCAACACATTGTCGTCGATGCCGATCTTGCCGATATCGTGGAGCAGCCCGGACAGGTAAATCGTATTGAGGTCGTCCGTATCGCAGCCTATCTCGCGCGTGAGGCAAACGGCAAGGCGAGCCACGCGATCGCTGTGGCCGCAGGTGTAGGGATCTTTGGCATCAATGGCCGACGTCAGCGCCCGCACGACGCTGCTGAAGAAATCCGATTGTTCATGGTACAGTGCGATGTTGCCGCAGTGAATGCCCAAGATCGTGGCAACACTTGCCATCAGACAGGCTTCCACCGTGCCAAACTCTGCTTCGCTGTTGGTAATGTCGCCGGCGCCCGTGTGATTAAGCGCCAGCATCCAGCCAAATAGGCGGTTGCCTTCGCGGATGGGTACGGAAATGATCTCGCGTACATCTGGATAGAACCAGGTGGGGGAGCTCGTGGCACCTCGGTTGAGCACGAGCGGGTCGGCAGCCACGCGAGGTCCCAACCGCTCGATGAAAATCTTAAAATCCTCTGGGTTGAGCGGACAATTGCCGTGCGAGATGAGCACCGGCCGACCATCTGCGCCTTGTACGTGTTGGCTTTGTAAGTGCTCAAAGGAGCTGAACCAAATAGCGACGGCTTTGGCGGGAATAACCTCGCCAAGCCAGTTGACAGACATTTCGCAGATGTCCGTCACACTTTGGGAAATCGACAGGTGTTCTGTGAGCCGATGCAGGAGCGTGATTTCCTCGAACGTCATGAGCAAGTGCGAGGAAATGTCGGCCAGCTGCCGCTTGATTTGGGAATTCGCTTGCTGCAAGGCCGATTTTTCGGCAATCGCGGAGCTAACTTCTTGAATGGCTTTGGGTGGCCACGGTGTTTGTCCTTGCGCCCACTGAAATGCGTGTCCAACTTCGACGCCAAATTCCGCGGCGGCTGCCGCGATTTGAATCTCGGTTTCGACTCGCTCTGTCAGGAAAGGGGCGACGGCCAGCATCGCGCGTTCCGCGTTGGCGGTGGGAAGCGGCATCGCTAACAGCAACAGCGGCGAAACTTCGTCCAATACTTCTGGTTGGCCGCGCTGGGCAATTAACTCGCAATTTGAAAGCCGCGAATAAAGGTCTACAGCAAGCCCATTGGTCGCGGTGCGCAAGGTGAGTCCGGTATTACATTCGATCACCGCGAACGATTGGCAGAACGCCCGCTCAAGGGAGCGCAGCATCTGGCTTGCTTCGAGTGACAAAGCCAAATCTGCGTCGATTGGGGTCGCAAAGCCTCCGCCAACCGGCAGGTTCGGTGTATCAACATGCTCGTCGTAAACACTTGCCACGATTGGCTTTCTCCATTCGCAGATGATCTCGGCCGGCGCCGGGCGACTTCGTTCGGACATAGAATCACACCCGAAGCATACTTTACGGTTAGAACGACTCTGACTAACAACGGCACGTGAATTTAGGCAAGTTCGAAGTGCCCATCCGAAAGGCGAGACGAATCAGAGCGACCGCAACGATTGTGCGAGTTATGCCGACTGGCCACCCCGAGACGCGAGGCCTGCGCACTGCGCATTCGGCCTTGAAGAGGTCACACCACGTGCGAGTGACCGGGATTTAATTCCTCGCCGAGCGATGTCGCCGCCGATAGCGCTGGCTGGCGCGCTGCAAGATCGCGATTTCCTCCGGCGAGAGGGCTTCCAGGCTAGAGTCGTGCAGTCGGGCAAGAATATCGTCAACCCGGGCGTCTTCCACAGCTTCTTGAGCGCGGCGGTTCTGCTCCGCCGGTCGCTGTTGGTGCTCAACGAGCACCCCTTCATCATCGTTTTCGCTCGACCAATCGACATCTAACAAGTCGAGGCCGTCCGAGCTAACTTGGTAGCCAGCCGGCTCTTCGTTCCACTCGGGCGTGGAGGCCACAGCTAAATCTTGCCGTGCGCTGAAGAACAGGAACAATCCCAGCGTCAGTAGCGGAATCCACATGGGCATGTGCGGCTGCAGTTCGCTTGCAAGTGTCAACACGGATGCCAGGCAAAACAAAAAGGCAACCACCATCGCAACTCGAGCGGTCACAATTCGAGCGGTGCGCCGCCCCAAGGCGGGCCATAGCATGGCCCGAAGCACGGGCCCGCCATCGAACGGATAGGCGGGCAGCAAGTTCAAAAGCATCAGAATCCAATTGAGCCAGAGCGTGAGTTTGGCCGCGATAATTGCCGTGCTGCCCGGCTCGACCAGGTTTTGTGGTGTGGCAAACGGATTAAGTAATCCCAATAGCTGCGTATTGTGGGCCGCCGCCAGCACAATAGCCGCCAATACGGCGAGCAACAAATGGACAATCGGGCCAGCAAGGGCTACGAACAGATGTATTTCCGGTTCATCGGGCACGCGAGGCGAAATGAGCCCTCCTACCGGACCAATAACGATCGCGTCCACCTTACCGCCGACGCGAAGCGCCGCCAGCGTATGTCCCACCTCTTGCAAGGTGACACTCACGAGCAAAACGGCCACCATCAGCAGTCCGGTACCCAACAAATCCGGCGTTTGCAGCGTGAACGCGAGCGCCAGAAGGGCAGACAGAACAAAGAAGACGTGTAGATAAACGGCGACGCCCCACCATCGACCCAAGCTCAAACTCCATCGTTGCACAGAGCACCCGGGCATGGCACATCTCGCGTTGGCAAGAAGACGTGGCTAATGAGTGCCGCGGCGCCGGTGAATGTTAAGCGCCCCTCGACAAGATCAATAGCCGAATGTATCGTACCAGCCCGACCAAAAGCGGGCAAATGACCATGGGGGGCGTGGTGACTGGTCCGGGTAGGTCGGCCGGAAAGCTTCATTTTTTCCCGCGCCAAGTCGGACCATCGACGTCGGTGAGGAGTCGTGTTTCATGGCAAACAACGAGCAAACGCTATTAAAAACTCGCCGCTTCACGGTGGTTGAAAAGGCGGTGAATCGATCAGATGGGCAAATTGCGACCTGTCAGTTCGTGAAGCACCCGGGCTCGGTCGCCATTTTGCCATTACTGGAGGACGGCCGCGTTTGTTTGATTCATAGCCGCCGGCTTACGGTGGGCGAAACGCTAATCGAAGTGCCGGCGGGAACGCGTGAGCCCGATGAACGACCGGTGGAAACCGCCCGGCGGGAGCTTGCCGAGGAAACCGGCTACCGCGCAGCAGCATTCGATGAATTGATTGCGTACTACCCCTCTCCGGGCGTACTCAGCGAGCGGATATGGATCTTTGTCGCTCGCGGGCTGACCGAAGGCGAGCATGCTCGCGAAGCCAACGAAGAAATCGAGAATCATATCGTAACCTGGGACCAGGCGTTGGCGATGATCGACAACGGCGAAATCTATGACGGCAAAACGGCGTTGGCGATTTTGGTGTGGGAACGCAGACGAAGGCAAGAGTGAGACGAAGAGCGTTCGGAAGGCTCGATCTGTTTCAGCTACGTCCACTCTTTCCGTAGCAATCGCTCTTCGATCTTGTACGCATGGTGTAAGTCGTGGAGGGCAATATGGCGGAACATGATGAACACGCCGTAGCTCGAGTATTCCTCGTGTTCAGCGGCGACATCCCATTGTTCGGGAGTTAGCTGGCGAAGCTGCTCGATCATAGCTGCTCGTTCGCGTTCGAAGCGGTCCATTTCGACATCCAGATCGAGTTCCAATAGTGCATCATCGGGCTCGTCGCGAGACGGCTCGTAAGATTTTATTTTGCATCCAGGTTCAGCCAGCATTTGCTCCAACCGCCGCATCATGATCGGCTGCACCGCTGGCAAATGGACGGCATGCTCATGGGCGGACCACACACCCGGTGCTGGTCGCCGCTTCCGCAGCTCCGGCGGCATTTCGTAAATCACCTGCTTCACCAGGGCTGGGCCGAGGACAAGTTGATTGAGAACGGTGCCAATTCGGTCAGATAAATGCATGACTGGCAGTCATTCGGCGTTGCCGCCGACGCTAAATTAATCGGCGATGCGAAATCAAAAAGTCACTCCACCGTCACACTCTTCGCCAGGTTTCGCGGCTTGTCAACGTCGCAGCCACGCAATATCGCCGCGTGATAGGCCAGCAGTTGCAACGGGATGACGGTGACGATGGGCTGCAGGAACTCAGGCACGGCTGGTACGCGGATCACATCATCGGCGAGCTCCACCGCCTGCGAGTCATCTTTATCGACGATGGCGATCACCGGTCCGCCGCGAGCCTTGATCTCTTCCATGTTCGAGATTACTTTGCTGTATACACCTCCTTGAGGCACGATGAACACACTCGGCGTTTGCTCATCCACGAGCGCAATCGGCCCGTGCTTCATCTCGGCGGCGGGGTAACCTTCGGCGTGAATATAGCTGATCTCTTTTAGCTTGAGTGCGCCTTCCAGGGCCGTGGGGAAATTGAACTGCCGGCCGAGATAAAGGAAATTGTTGCACGAAGCGTATTTGGACGCGACCCTGCGGGCTTCGTCGTTCGTATCCAACGCTCCTTCCACGTACCCGGGTAAGGCTGAAAGCTCCTCGATTATTCTCAGTCCCGCCTCGCAGCTGAGGTGCCGAATCCGGCCAAAGTACAGCGACAAGAGCGCCATCACCACGCATTGCGACGTATACGCCTTGGTCGATGCGACGCCGATCTCCGGCCCCGCGTGTAAGTAAATGCCGCCATCCGCCTCGCGGGCAATCGTGCTGCCGACCACATTGCAAATGGCCAGCGTCGTATGTCCTTTGCGCTTCATCTCGCGCAAGGCAGCCAGGGTATCGATAGTTTCGCCGCTCTGCGTGATGGCAAAGAGAACGGTGTGTGGGCTCATCGGCGGGTTGCGGTATCGCAATTCGCTCGCATATTCGACTTCGACCGGAATTCGCGCGAATGCCTCGATCATGTACTCGCCAACCAGTGCGGAGTGCCAGCTTGTGCCGCAGGCGGTAAGCACAATTCGATCGATCATCCGCCACTGCTGCGGTGATAAATTCAAGCCGCCAAAAACCGCCGTCGCTTCCTCGAGGTTGAGCCTCCCACGCATGGCGGCCGCCACCGTTTCGGCCTGCTCAAAGATCTCCTTCAGCATGAAGTGTGGGAAGCCTCCCAACTCGACCTGCGTTGTATCAATATCAAGCACTTTCACATTATGTCGCACGTGACCTTCGTCGCGATGAATGACGCGGATCGAATGGGCCGAGATAACGGCCAGCTCATGATCGGCCAGGTAAACGATCCGATCCGTATGTCCCACCAGCGGCGAGCCGTCGCTGGCGACGAAGTGCTCTCCATCGCCGACGCCGATTACCAAGGGGCTGCCCAACCGTGCCGCCACGATTACATCAGGCCAATTGCGGAACACCATCGCCAGGCCGTAGGTCCCGCGGAGTTGCGCTAACGCCGCTTGTACGGCTTCCACCAGCGGCGCGTACTTATCCGCCGGCGATGCTGCATCGGCGGCCGGGGAGCGAGCCTCCCACTCGGCCGCAACAAGTTGCGCCACCACCTCTGTATCCGTTGCACTCTTGCAATAGTACCCTCGCTCGGCCAATTGCTGCTTGAGTTCGCGAAAGTTTTCGATTACGCCGTTGTGAACCAGCGCTACCACGTTCTCACCGCCAACGTGAGGATGGGCATTCAAATCGGTCGCCGGTCCGTGGGTCGCCCAGCGAGTGTGGCCAAGACCGATAGTGCCACGGGCGGGATGGTTCTCCAGCTTGGCCACCAGATCGTCAACTCGGCCGGCCGTTTTCGTGATCTCGAATTCGCCATGATCGATTGTTACCACGCCGCTGCTGTCGTAACCGCGATACTCCAATCGTCGCAACCCTTCGATCAAAAAATCAATCGCCTGATGAGGCCCGATATACCCGACGATGCCGCACATGAGTCGATCCGTCCTGCTATCTAAATAAGCCGCCCGGCATGACTGCGTAATTGTATGATTGGCGGCCTTTTTCAACCTACCCCGATTCGACCAAATTCGCTATGAAGTGTCGTTGCAAGGAACGCACATGTCTCGACCAGCGAACCAAGAGCCGAAGCCGCGAAGCTATGTCGTCATACCGGCCCGCTATGCGTCCACGCGGCTGCCGCGAAAAATGCTGTTGCGGGAAACAGGGAAGACACTCTTGCAGCACACTTACGAAGCTGCGTGTTCCGCGCGAAAGCCGGCTGGCGTGCTAATTGCCACCGATCATGCCGAAATCGCCGCTGAGGTCGAGCGTTTTCGCGGTGACTTCGTGATGACCAACCCTAACTGCGCCAGTGGCACCGACCGCGTGGCCGAAGTCGCCCGAAAAACGACGGGGGCCGATATCTTCGTCAACGTGCAAGGCGACGAGCCGGAAATGTCGCCCAACAACATTGATCGCGTCATCGAACTGTTGGAGCAAAACCCCTCTGCCGGTATGGCGACGCTTGCCACTCCCATGCCGTCGCTCGAACAACTTGCCAACCCAGCATGCGTGAAAGTTGTATTCGATAATCAGGGCCGCGCGCTCTATTTCAGTCGGAGCCCGATCCCCTACGTTCGCGACGGGTCGGCCGCTTGTAGGTTAGCGGCCTTCAACCATCCGCCGCTCTTTTATCAGCACCTTGGCGTCTACGCCTATCGCCGCGAAGTGCTGTTGGAGATCGCTGCGATGCCGTCCTCGACACTCGAACGGGCCGAAAAACTCGAACAGCTCCGCATGCTCCAATCCGGTGGCACGATCATGGTCAGTGTCGTGGAGCACGCCGCCAGCGGCATCGATACGCCGGCCGACTACGCCGCATTTGTCGCTCGCCGTCAAGCTGGTTAATACTTGTTAGCGCCGGTCGCCAGGCCGAATCTTGTGCTGCAATGCTTCCTTGGGGCATTTCGGCCTGGCCGCCGACGCCAATTCACTTCGCGCTTGCTGACCGTATCGTTACAATTGCCGGGTGATCACCCGCGCCCACGAACGGCTTCCGCTGCCCTTGCTAATCACCGGCGTGGCCGGCGTCGCCGGCTACAACGCCTATCACTATTTCCGCGAGCGCTATCCGGGCCAGGTCTTGGCGATTCGCCAGGAAGACAACTGGCCGCTTACGGGCGATACAGTCATTCCCTGTAACGCGGAGGACCGCGGTCGCTTGCAGGCACTCTTCGACGAATACCAATTTCGATCGGTTCTGAATTGTGCCGGCAACTGTGCGCTGCGTGCCTGCGAGCTGGATACGCGCTTAGCTTGGCGCACCAACGTCGAAGGCCTTATCAACCTGCTGTCGATCATCGTCGAGCGCGACGGTGCGGCTGGTGCATCTTTCAATCGACTTGGTGTATTCGGGAGACCGGGGAGGGGTATTTCAGGCGACTGGGGCCGAGAACGGCACGGCTCGCTTCGCATATGCTGAAACCGATCCCGCAGACCCTGTCACCGTCTACGGAAAGACGATGGTCGCCGCCGAACAGCTCTTAACTGATTGGATGCCTGAGGCCTGTATCCTGCGGATTTCGCTGCCGATGGGCGTCAGCTTCAATGGCCACGCCGGGGCCATCGACTGGATTCAATCGCGATTTAAAAAAGGCCGGCCCGCCACGCTGTACTTCGACGAAATCCGCACACCCGCTTATACCGATTGCTTGAACCGCCTGTACGAGCGCGTGCTGTCCGGTGATCTTTGCGGCCTCTACCACGCCGGAGGCCCCCGCGCCTATCGCTGTACCAGATCGCTCAAATCGTCAACCGCGTCGGCGGCTACGACCCGAATTTGCTTGTGGGATGCCCGCGCCAACACGCGGGGCCGGTTCCGCCCCGTGCCGGCAATGTCACCATGAACTCAGGCGCACTGGCATACGCGCTTGACGGCGATAATCCGCTCGACCCGTGGCCCTATGATCCCGCCTTTGTTCCCACGTACCTCAATTGGCACTATGAACGCCATGGCGAGCCCGGCTCACGCGAACTTTTGACATGCACTCTCTATCGCAACCCGCGACGCGCAACCGCAGTCTGTTAGCTTCGGCACCAGCGCCGAATTTACCGTCATGAACCATATCGACCCATGCTTGCGGCTAATCGCCGTCCAAGTTACGTTGCAACTATGTTCTGCTTTGGTCACCTAATCCTGTCCCTCGCTGTTTTGGCGTTGGCTGCGCCAGCCACCCGCGCCGATTGGCCCGAATTTCGCGGTCCATCCGGCGATGGCCATGTCACCGAATCGCGTGACACGCCGTTGCCGCTCACCTGGAGTGAGACGGAAAACGTTCGCTGGAAAACGTCCATCCACGACCGCGGCTGGTCGACGCCCGTCGTTATGGGCGGCCAGATCTGGCTGACCACGGCGACTGAAGATGGCCACGATTTCTCCGTTCTTTGCGTCGATGCCGACACCGGCAAAGTCCTGCACGACAGGAAGGTGTTTCATTGCGAGTTGCCCGAGCCACTTGGCAACAATACAAACTGCTACGCGGCACCATCGTCGGCGATTGAGCCGGGTCGTGTGTACGTCCATTTCGGCAGCTACGGCACGGCCTGCCTCGACACGACGACGGGCGAGGTGCTGTGGCAGCGCGATGACCTGCGCTGCCGACATTACCGAGGCCCCTCATCCTCTGTCGTGTTGTTTCAGGATTTCGTAATCCTCACGTTCGACGGCGTCGATTTGCAATACACGGTCGCCCTCGACAAGCACAGCGGCAAAACGATTTGGAAAACCGACCGCGACGTGCAGTGGAACGACCAGGACGTCACGGGCAAAAGCGCGCGGGAAACGCAGCTGATTCTCGATGGTGATCGACGCAAAGCTCACAGTACACCGCTGATCTTCAGCGACGCGGCTGGCCGGCCGCAGATGCTCAGTGTGGGCGCCAAGGCCGCCTTCGCGTACGATCCGCGTACCGGCCACGATCTGTGGCGGGTTCATTTCGACGATTTCTCGGCCGCCCCGCGACCACTCTACAAGAATGGCATTGCCTATCTGGTTACTGGCCTGACACACCCCGAACTGTGGGCCGTCCGCACCGATGCTTCCGGCGACGTGACGGATACACAGGTGCTTTGGCGCCTCAAATCGCGCGTCGCAAGAACCGTCTCGCCGTTGCTGGTCGACGGCCTCATTTACATGATCAGTGACGATGGCATCCTGAACTGTATCGACGCCGCAACGGGCGAACCGGCCTGGTCCAAGCGCATCGGCGGTCGCTTCGCCGCTTCCCCAATTTATGTTTCGGGCATCGAGCCGCGAATCTACATTTGCGATCAAGATGGCCAAACCACCATCATCAAACCGGGCCACAAGTTCGAGCAGTTGGCGAAGAACACGCTCGACGATGGTTGCATGGCCTCGCCGGCGGTGGACGGTCGCGCTCTGTTGCTGCGCACGAAAACCCACCTCTACCGCATCGAAACGGCCGCGCACACCGGTAATTGAACCCTCGCTCTTAGGGCAAGAGCCGCCTAGACGCGCGCCGTAATCGCGATTTTGTACTTTCGAGTGCGCCTCGGGATGTTACTCTCCCATCGCGAATGCAGCTAATGCCGTGAGAAACTTCGGCCGCGGCAATGCGGGGATTCGGCCGACGTGGCGACGAGGCGGAATGCTGTCATCCGTTCGCAATGGGGTCGTCGTGGGGGCCCGATCATTTTCCTGGATTTCCGCCGATGCGGTCGGCGTGATCAATTGGAAGCCGATCACGCGGCCATGCGCCTTCTCCATAGCCGCGTGGAGGCCAGGCAGTTTCGCGAGATCGCGAATTTCGCTGCGCGTTGAACCGCTTGCGGACGTATCGTTTTGGCCGCCAACTGTTTGGTGAATCCAGCAATGCCAGAGGCTGCGCATTTCACCGGCGTTGATGGGCGTCATGCCATCGTGAACGATGACGGCATCGGAACGCACGCGGCGCTGGACGTAATCGATCGTTGGTCCCAGGCCGCGGCGGTGGCGGTGCCGGCGGACCGATACCTGCGGGTAACGGGCAGCCAGCTCTTCGGCCACCTCGTAGGTCGCGTCGTTCGAGCCGTCGTCGATGATCAGGACGCCGAACTTGGAAGTCAGCTCGCTGGCCAACTCTAAGATTTCGTGAACGTTCTTTCGCAGCCGCATTTCGCCATTGTAAACGGGCAGCACGACCGTCAATGATTTATTGAACACGCTGTCTCCACAACGAAGTGAGTGAGCGAGCGTGCATCCTGCGCCAACGGCGGTCCGTCAGTTTCACAATCGGCCGCGCAATCCTCCAACATGCAAGCCGGCACAAAAGACAATCTTTGCACCGACAATGCGAGCAGCGCGGTTCGTATACGCGGTGACGAATATGTCGTTTACGCAGCGCGACGTGTTCCAAGGCAAGTGGCGGCGGGAATTGGTCGGCCTGATACGCTAAAGGGTCGTGCGTGTGGCGCGGGTGGCGGCTAGCGATGCCCGGCCGCCAGCGTTATGCTGACTTTGACACTTGGTCGTCTTTCAAAGCCACGAAGAGTTCCCAGATGACCGATAATCCACCGAATATTCCCGCATTCGCCGCGACCGATGGTCTGGTGACAGCAGTTGCACAGGATGCGACCACCGGACAAGTGCTCATGGTCGCGCACATGAATCGCGATGCGTGGGACGAAACCTTGGCAAGCGGCCGGGCGGTGTACTATAGTCGGGCTCGCCGCCGGTTATGGCGCAAAGGTGAAGAGAGCGGCAATATTCAGCACGTAAAGGAAGTTTATGTCGATTGCGATGGCGATGCGGTGCTGCTGAAGGTGGAGCAAGTGGGCGGTGCGGCTTGCCATGAAGGATATCCGGCGTGCTTTTACCGCCAGGTGACTTCTGATGGATTGAAAGTTATTGCCGACCGAGTTTTTAATCCCGCGGACGTGTATAGAAAGTCGGATTAGGTGAGCGCATGAGCCACGAAGGACGGTTGAAAGAACTCCAATTGGAATTACCCCCGGCCGGCCGGTCGGTCGGCGTTTACAAGCTGGTGTTAGTCGTCGATGGATTGGCCTATTTGTCGGGGCATGGGCCGGTAGGCGCCGACGGTACAGCGATTTGTGGCCGGCTTGGCGACAACCTGCAGAAAGAAGCGGGCTTCGAGGCGGCCCGCCGCACCGGCCTGAGGATGCTGGCGTCACTGCGACAGGAATTCGGTAGTCTGGACCCAATCCGACGCCTCGTGAAAACGACAGGCTTTGTCAACGCGACACCGGATTTCAAGGAGCACCCGGCGGTGATCAACGGTTTCAGCGAGCTGATGCGCGATGTGTTTGGCGCAGACGCCGGCGTAGGAGCTCGCAGCGCGATAGGTGTCGCCTCGCTTCCCGGCGGCTGGGTAGTGGAGATTGAGGCGATTTTTCAGATGCAAGCGACGAGTTAGCTGGATGACGCTATGCTTCCAATTCGGTCACGGCATAGTCGGTTTCGTCGATCGAATCTGCCGCTACGGGCAACATTTGTGCGCCGCCAACGCCCAGGTACACCGCCAGTGCGTAACCCAAGCCGAGATTTACAACCGCAATTAGCGCTACGTACCAAACCATGAGATTGCCGCTATCGTTAGAAACTCATCCGGCGATATCTCTAACCTAGCTCACGCCGAACGCGCGACACCCACCCCGACGCCGAAGATGACGCGGGTGACGATTTTGCGGCCAACTGCGGCGGTTTATGATCGTGGTTCTAGCGGGTGATCGGCGCGGGCGAATTGCGTTGCCTCAGGGCGCGAACGAACTCGGGCGACACGTTATCCAACTGGATCACTTCGCTCTGTCCGCCGTGATCTTTGGGCCGAATGATGCAGACGACTTCCGACGAAACGGCGCGGCTCATAATTTCTTCCAACGCCGCTTGTTCGGTTTCACTCAGACTATGCGGTGCAGCCGATTTTGTTTGATTATCATTGGCATCCATCCGTGCGGGCGGCGAAGCAGCATCGTTCGCCAGCGGCGTGATGGGCGGTTCCTGACCTCGAACGACGGAAGGCCCACCAGCGGCGCCCGAGCCACCGACGGTGCGTGCCGACGGTCCGGCAGCGTCGGGCTTCGCATAGATTTCCTTGAGGCCCAAGTGATCCAATTCCTCATGAATCGATTCTAGCCCCGCATAAATGCCTTCGTTTCCTTCCGGATCGGCATTGTTGCAGATACCAACCAGCTCGCCTCGCATGTTGAACAAGCCTCCGCCGCTACGGCCAATCGCTGGTGCGCCACTAGCCTCAATGTTCGGGGAACCTTGATAGCGGTCGAGCGACGTGATGCGCGATTCCATGACGGTTGGATCATTGCCGTTGCTACAGCCGATACTCACAACCCGGTCGAGGCGACTGATCGTGCTTTTCGGCGGCGCAACGGTCGCAACACTCACTGGGTGATCCGGGCGAATGCTGACCAGCGCTACGTCTCGCGTCAGGTCATAATTAATCACCTGCCCGGTCGCTTGTCCGACTACGTGAACGCTATTGCCGGCGGATTCATACAGATCGGCCGTGACGGGTGACTTGCCTTGCGATTCCCGGAACAAATGGGCGCACGTGATAACCAGCGCCTCGCCGCTACGCGTGTCGATGATCGTGCCCGTGCCATACGAACGGCCTTGAGCGTCATCCACGCGCAGTCGCACCGTCGCAGCGAGCAGACCGGATGGAACGTCGCCGGTCGACTTTTGAGATTCAAGCGCTGGGGAGGATGGAGTGTTGACCGTGTCGCCTCGTGTTGAGCTGGTATTTTTGCTCCCGATCATCGGGGCATCTTGAGGCGGCCAGCGCTGATCGGTTGGCTGTTGAGCGGGACCCATGGCCACGCTCGGGGCGGGCGAAACGCCTTGCGAAGGCGAAAACGTGTCGGGCGATTGCGTGTGGACGCCGTTGCGTCGCCGCACTTCATCTTTCGCCCGCTCGAACATCTGCTGCAGGTCCTCGCTGCTGGTTCCGCCAATTTTTCGCTCGGTTTCCTGTCCATTGACGAGCATCACAAAACAGGGAATCTGTGTTACATTGAATTGGCGGGACGTTTGTCCGTCGCGAGTTGTGTCTATCTGGCGGATGGGGTAGCCAGCTTGCTCGAGGCTATGCACGACGGGTTTCATTTGCATACAAGGACCGCAATTGGGGGACCAGAAATCCAGCAAGAGGATTTGCTGGGCGTTGGCAGATTGGCCAACGAACAATATCGCAATCGCGATTGCCGCTGCCGCGAATCGGACCATCCGTTCCCTCCTTGGATTGGTGGTCGGCATGCCTTCGTAGCGCTTTGCGGCGCCTTCGAGGGCTTCACTCCCGTCGCCAGATTTCCCCGCGATTTCGCGCCGCCGGCTTTGGATCAGCATCCTGCCAATCCATGGGAGCCGGTCATGAGCCGCGAGTTGCGGAGCGAGTATACTGCGTGCCTTTTCGAGCGACGTTGGTGAGCGAACCTTTGGGTTTTAATTGGCGTCGGATTCTCTGCGGGTGATCCGGCGCTGGTGCGACAATGTCCACAACTTACGAAAATCGTACAAGGCCAGCTTCCAGGCCGATGCGGCCTGCCCTCCCGTCTCGTATCCACTCGGGCTACAATAGCGCGGCTTTAGTTCGTTAGCATGCGGTGCTAGCGGCCGATTCGGCCCCGCGGCCGACGCTCCATGATCGGGCTGATTCGCATTTGTTGATAAGTGCCATGCGTCGAATTCTCGTCACTTCCGCGCTGCCATACGTCAACGCGAATATTCACCTCGGATATTTGCTCGAAGCGATCCAGACCGATATCTGGTCGCGATTCCAAAGGCTCGTGGGAAACCATTGCATTTATGTGTGTGCAGACGACACCCATGGCACCGCAACCATGATTCGCGCTCGGCAGGAAGGGCGCAGCGAGGAGGAGGTAATTGCGGAGGTCCAGGCCGCCCACGAGCGCGATTTGGCCGGATTCGATATCCGATTCGAGAATTTTGGCAGTACGAACAGTTCGGAAAACCGGGCGTTGTGCGAGGAGTTTTGGCGGGCCATGCGCACAGCAGGGCTCGTCAAGCAGCGTGATGTCGAGCAGCTTTACGATCCCCAGGCCGGCACTTTTCTGGCCGACCGATTTGTTCGAGGGACGTGTCCCAAATGCGGGGCGCCCGACCAGCCTGGCGATAACTGTAGCAATTGCGGTCATCACTATAGTCCGACCGAACTTATCGAACCTCGCAGCAAATTGAGCGGCGCAACACCGGAAATTCGCTCGTCGCCTCACTTATTTATTGAATTGGAGCAATTGCACGAATTTCTAGGGCGATGGTCGCAATCCGGCGATCACTTGCAGCCGGAAGTCGCTAATTACATCAAGGGCCATTTTCTCGGTGAACCTTTGCGAGACTGGGATATTTCAAGACCTGCGCCTTATTTCGGCTTCGAAATCCCTGATAGTCCCGGCAATTACTGGTATGTATGGTTCGATGCTCCAATCGGTTACATGGCGTCCACCAAGCAGTGGGCGAATCGGACCGGCGAACACTTCAGCGATTGGTGGAGTTCCCCCGAAACAGAAATCCATCACTTCATTGGTAAGGATATTGTTTACTTCCACACACTCTTCTGGCCGGGAATGCTGAAAACGGCTGGCTACACACTGCCTGCAAAGATTCACGTCCACGGTTTTGTAACGGCTAGCGGCGAAAAAATTTCGAAGAGCAAAGGCCCGCCCGCTCTTGCACAAACATATTTAAAGTATTTGGACCCAAGTTATCTACGGTATTTTTACGCCTCGAAACTTTCCTCGCGAGTCGAAGACTTCGATCTGATACCTGATGAGTTCGTTGCCAAGGTGAATACCGATCTTGTCAACAAAGTCGTAAACTTGGCGAGCCGCTCGGCGAAGTTTATCGAATCGACGGGTCTGTCGACAAAGTATCCCGATGACGGCGGCCTGTTTTCGGCGGGAGCCAAGCTTGGTGACGAGATTCGGGATGCCTACGAAGCAACCGATTACAGCAGGGCTGTGCGGCTTGATCATGGGCTTGGCGGATCGGGCAAATCCGTTTGTTGAAGACCGAAAACCGTGGGAACTACGGCAAGACCCAGCAAAATCGCGAGAGCTGCAAGACGTCTGCACCGTAGCGATCAATCTATTTCGGCAGATTGTTATCTATTTGTCTCCCGTATTGCCACGCCTCGCGAAGCAAACGGGCGAGTTATTGAATGATCCGATTGAGCGGTGGGAGCAATCGCAGACGCCGCTCACAGGCACGGCGATCAAAAAGTTCACTCACATGCTCCGCCGCGTGGAAGAAAAGGACGTACATGCCATGATCGAAGAGAGCAAACAGTCGGCTGGCCAGGCAACGTCGCACGTCGGGCATTCGACCATTGAACCAGGATGGAGCGATTCCGGCGACGCACTCGCCGCCGAACCGCTCGCGCCCGAGTGCACCATCGACGAGTTTGCCAAAATCGATCTACGCGTAGCGCGTGTCATCGCCGCGGAAGACGTTCCCGATGCGAAAAAACTTCTCAGGCTGACGCTCAGCCTGGGCGGCGGAACCACGAAGAACGTTTTTGCCGGTATCAAGGAAGCGTACAAACCGCAGGACCTGCTGGGCCGATTGGTGGTTTGCGTGGCCAATCTCGCGCCGCGGAAGATGAAATTCGGCACGAGCGAAGGAATGGTCTGCGCGGCTGGCCCCGGCGGCAGCGAAGTATTCGTCATCACCGCGGACGATGGCGTCGTGCCCGGCCAGCGAGTGCATTAGATATCTAGCCGGATCAGCTTGGTTCTGTTTACAGTTCCGACGAACCTGGTCCGGTTAGGTAGCATCGATCGCGTGTGCCTTGAGGTCTTCCAGCTCGCAATACGCGAGTGCGGCTTCGTGAGTGGCGGCCAGCACCACTTTCGGCGCGTGACCCGCATTGAGTGCCTCCTGCCAGCGCAGGGCGCAGAGGCACCAGCGGTCGCCGGGCCGCAGGCCGGGAAAGCCAAATTGAAGATTTGGCGTGGAGAGGTCGTTGCCCGCCGCCTTCGAGAATGTCAGGAATTCGGCCGTCAACACGACGCAAACGGTGTGGGAGCCCACATCTTCCGGGCCGGTGTTGCAGCAGCCGTCGCGGAAAAAACCGGTCATGGGCGAGGTGCAGCACGTCGCCAGCGTCCCGCCGAGAACATTCTTGGCCTTTGGCAGGCGGACGACGCCATTAGTCGTGGCAATGCGAATCATCTCGGGATTGGCACCTCGTTTTCAAGGGTGTAGGGTTGGTCGCGGAACCATCTCTGCCCGCCGGGGTTTAGCTACTGTATACTGGTTCAAATCTTCCGCAGGCGCCAGCGGCCGGGCCGGACCGTCATTGTAGCAAATTCGAGGGCAGTGGCGATGAATCTTCGATCAAACTGCAGATTTGGCTGGGCAGTAATTGGAGTCCTTGCCAGCAGCTTCGCAGTTGGCTCCGTCAGGGGCAAGTCGAGCGTTGTTGAGCCAAGCGCCGAAAAGCCCAGCGCCGAGCAAACTGCCCGCCGGGTCGACCAGTTTCTTTCACAAGAAGTTTTCAAAAAAGACACTAAGTTAGCGCCGCGAGTCGATGATGCCGCATATCTCCGCCGCGTATGGCTGGATATCGTCGGTGATATTCCAACCCCCGAGCATGTGACTGCTTTCGTGCTCGATCCGGCCAAGGACAAGCGCGAGCGGGTCGTCAAAGAGCTACTAGACAACCCGCAATACGGTCAGAATTGGGCGCGCTACTGGCGCGACGTGATTCTTTCCCGGCGACTCGAGGACCGTGCACAGATCGTGGCCAATCCGCTAGTCGTGGCGCTAACGCAAAAACTCAACGACAACGAATCGTGGGACAAGATCGCGACCGAGTTCATCACCTCGACAGGCGACGTCCGCGAGAACGGCACGACGGCAATTCAGGTGGCCCAAGACGCCCGCACCGAAGAAACCACTGCGGAGATGTCGCGAATTTTTCTGGGAATCCAGATTCAGTGCTGCCAGTGTCACAACCATCCCTACGACCATTGGAAGCGCGAGCAGTTCCACGAGTTCGCCGCATTCTTTCCGCGCATCGCTCTACGACCGGTGCAGACTCCCACGCGCCGGACATTTGAACTTATTTCCGATGATCGGCCGGATGGAGGCCGCCGGAACCCTAACGCACAAGGCCGGCGCGGCAAACCGGAACATTACATGCCGGACCTGAAGAATCCGGCGTCGCAAGGCAAACGCATGCAGCCGAAGTTCTTCCTGACATCTGCGAAGCTGCCCTTTGGAACGCCGGATGCGGAGCGTCGCGGCACGGTCGCCGAATGGATGACCGCGAATCCATGGTTTGCGACTGCGTTCGTCAACCGGATTTGGGGCGAGTTGGTGGGCGAAGGATTCTACCAACCGATCGACGACATCGGACCGGACCGCAAGCCGTCTGCTCCCAAAGCGGTTCAGGCTCTCAGCCGCGGCTTTGCCGAGAGCGGATACGACATTAAATGGCTGTTCCGGGCGATTTGCGCAACCGAAGCGTACCAGCGGGAGAGCCGGCCTCGGCGCGAAGCGGATGGAACGCCATTTGTCGCCACGGTGGCCCAGCCCCTGCGCAGCGATCAGCTTTTCAATGCCATATTGACGGCCGCCGATATTGCAGAACCTAGCGAGGCAATGGGGCGCCGCGAGCGACCAAAGAATGCGAAGCCTGGCTACGGTCGCAACGCGAGTTTTCGGCAGGCGTTTGAAATGGCTTTCGGCTACGATCCAAGCGATCCGCGAGAAACGGTGGTAAGTTCCATACCGCAAGCACTGGCGATGATGAACGGCGTCCGGCTCAACCTGGCCGTGCGGGCTGTGGGCCACGAAACCGTGCTCGGTCGGTTGCTGGATAGCATCCAGGATGACGGCGCGTTGGTCGAGGAGCTTTATTTGCGAACGTTGTCGCGGGAACCGACGGACACCGAGCGGAATGCGGCGCTGGCGTACTGCAAAACAACCAGTAATCGCCCCGTCGCGTTTGAAGATCTGCTGTGGGCACTGTTGAACTCGTCGGAGTTTTCGCACCGGCGATAGGAGGATTGGCCATGAATCTCAACCTCGAACATCACATCCATGCGCGGACGAATTGCGACTGCGTGGTCCACCGCCGCGATTTTTTGCGCGTCGCCGCGGCAACGGGTGCGGCGGCCGGCTTCCTGAGCTGGACCGATGCGATTTGCCTGTCGGCCGACGACCTGCGCAAGCGCGGCATGGCGTGTATCATGTTGTGGATGAGCGGCGGACCAAGCCAGTTCGAAACATTCAGTCCGAAGCCGGGCCACACAAATGGCGGCGAAACTAAGGCGATATCGACGGCCGTTTCGGGCATCCAGATTGCCGATAGCCTGCCCAAATGCGCCCGCGTCATGAACGACATCGCAATCATCCGCTCGATGACCAGCAAGGAGGGTAGCCATCCACGCGCAACGTTCTTGCTGCACCACGGATATCTGCCCATGGGAGGAGTGAAGTTCCCCACACTCGGTTCTCAGGTTGCTCAGCAAATCGGCAAACCCGGATTCGAGCTGCCCAGTTTTGTGCGGATCGGCGGGCGTGGCGCCGACGCCGGCGGGGCGGGCTTTCTGGGCGTCGATTACGATCCGTTCGTGCTTCAGAATCCCGAGGCCAAGCCGGAAAACACCCAGCCGGCTACTCGCGACGATCGCTATGACCGGCGGCTCAAGCTGCTTGCACAGGTCGATGCGAATTTTGGCGCTGTTGAAGGACGCGATCTGGTCGTGGACCATCAGAAACTCATTCGCAAATCATCGAACATGATCCTCAGCCCACGGATGGAGGCGTTTGATTTGAGCAAAGAATCGAACAACATGCACGAAGCGTACGGCCGCACAAAATTCGGCGCGGGGTGCCTCCTGGCACGACGCCTAGTGGAAGCGGGAGTGACGTTTGTCGAAGTCAACCAAGACGGTTGGGACACGCACGACAACAACTTCGAGCGCACCAAGACGAACAACTCGACTATCGACCAGCCCATGGCCCAGCTCATCTCCGACCTTCGGCAGCGCGGCATGCTGGAGCGGACGCTCGTGATCTGGATGGGCGAGTTTGGCCGTACCCCGCGGATCAATGCCCGCGCGGGCCGGGACCACTACCCACGGGCATTCAATGTGGCCTTGGCCGGCGGCGGCATCCGCGGGGGGCAAGTCGTCGGTGAAACCGATGCCGGGGGCGAAGAGGTGACGAAACGGCCCGTTACCGTCAGCGATCTGTTCCGCACAATCTATACGACTCTTCACATCGATGCCGATCACGAGAACATGAGTCGAATCGGCCGGCCAATTAAACTCGTCGATGGTGGCCAAGTGATTCGTGAGTTGCTAAGCTGATAGCGTTTTGCCGGATTACGCCGTCCGCTTTGCTCGCACGCCGCCGATGCCCTTCGACACCGCGCTTTTTCTGGACCACGCGACCCGTCTAGCGATTGCTGCTGCGTTAGGTGGCATAATCGGGCTGGAGCGGGAGTGGAACGGCCACTGGGCAGGCTTGCGTACGCACATGATGGTCGCGCTTGCCGCGGCCCTGTTTTTGCTGGCCGGCACCATTGCGGTCAAGGGCGAAGCAGCTCCGATGGCCCGGATCATTCAAGGTATCGCTGAAGGCGTTGGCTTTCTTGGGGCGGGGGCGATTCTCAAAATTAGTGAGCAGCACGAGGTCAAGGGACTTACCACAGCGTCGTCGATCTGGCTCGCTGCGGCACTGGGCGCGGCGGCAGGCCTCGGTGCTTATCCACTCGCCGCCGCCGCCATTTGCGTATCGATCTTTATTCTGGCGATTCTGCGGCCGGCAGAGAAGTATCTTGAGAGCCACATGCACCGCAAGCGAAACCCGCGCGACAATTCTCCGCCCCAATCTTGATAAAGTGAGTAAATGAAGCTGGGAACTCAGGGCAGTTCGATGTCCTTGATTTCGTACTCGACCGGCAAATTCACGATCGCCGCCGGTGTTTCATACACCCAGGTCAGGCCTTCGATTCCGTCCGGCAGATCGAAAATATACGCAACGCCCACTTCACTTTTTGTTTGACGTGTCGTTTCGAGGCCCGCGTTATCGATTGGTTTGCCGTCCTTGCCCAAGAGGTACGACAAATTCTGAAATACCCAGGCGCGGTGCGACTGGAGCGCGTCGTTGGGTTCATCGAGCGCGAGCCGCATGTGAACTTCCCAAACGGAGTTGTTTTTGCGGACGTCGTCCACGGTTACCTGTACGCCGGCAAGACGCTGCGACTTGCCTGCAGCATTGGCCAGGTCCGCAAAGCGGAACTTCACCTGTCTTCCTGGTACAAGGGCGTGCAGCTTGCCGCGAAGGCTGGTAATCCGCTTCACGCTGCGCGGCGGCAGATCAAAGGGAAGCGTAATCTCCGCCGCCTGTGTGCCGTTGGGAACTTCCACATCGAATGTCGCTTTCGGTTGACTTACGGTGAGCTGATTTCCGGCATCGGTCGTCGCGTGTAAGTCGGTGGCTGGCTGCGAGATTGCAATTGGCCGCAATCGGGGTTCCCAAGCCACTTCTAATTGAAGCTTGAGCGATGTCTGTTTCGGCTGGCGGAGATTGCGCTGGCCCTGAACCTCAGTAATTTCTAAGCGAAACGGTCCGTTGTAATCGGCTCGGCCGCAGCGTGGCCCGTCGGCCGTATCGCGCGATACGATCGACAGCGCATCCTTCCCGCCGTAGCTGTAGATACCTAACTGCGCTTGGTCGAGGATTTGATCCAACGCCGGCCAGAAACGTTCGTTTTTCAGATCGATGCTTATGCGGGCATCCTTTGTGCCGGGCCCGTTGGCTTGCTGTTCGCGATTGTCGATGAGTTGGTTGCCGGTTTGAATTTCGATTGCCTTGAGCACCTTGGTCAGCAGCATCTCTTTAGCCGCGAGCGTGATAGTGGTAGCGGCGGTAGCCGCCTTGGCGACGCGATCCTCGATCCGTTGGCGGATGTGCGCGAGCCGGTCGCGAACGGCCAGCGGCATTTGATCCGTTTCCTTCGGCAGCGATCGGAGAAAGCGATCGGATTGGGAGGCCGTGGTGCCGGCCAGCTCGAGAAGTTCCTTTTCTGCCGAATCGCGTTCGGCCGCCCGGTCGTCGTTCAGTTGACCGATGAGCCGGCTGATTTTGTGAACGAGTTGCGGGTCGGCTTCCGGAGGCGACGATTTCTCGTCGGCCGCCCGCGCAACCACAGCCGCCAGGCAAAGAACGGCAGTTACCAAAAGGTTTTTTCGCATCAAGTCACCCAATCGATTTAGGAACTCTAACAAAACCGCCGGGGACTGGCTAGATTTCCGCAGTCCGCGGAGCAAATTGTGCCTGTCCCTCTCTCCCGAAGTCGGTTTTGTTAGAGTTCCCTAGTTCATTCTATAGGCCTGTGCCGCCAATGTCTGCCGGAAGGAGCTCGGTACGGTGAGCTAGACTTACAGTACATGCCAGAAAGATTTCCCGGCTTTGGTCGGCAATGACCGCTGCCGCATCCAGAGGATAAATCCGCCGTGAAATTCAAGCAGACGATTGCGTTATCGCTCGCAATTAGCTGGGGGCTGGTGTGTGAAACTGCGCATGCGGCCGAGTTTATGTTTCGCGCGGGTGGATGGCCAAATGCTGGAAGGGAAGCCGCTTTCGTGGAACTCGAAGCAAATGTTGCTCTTCGGCCGCGATGGCAGACTATACGAATTCAATCCCAAGCTCGCCAAAGAAGCTCGGAAAACGAGTCCCACCTTTGTAGCGTATTCGGCAGCCGAAATGAAAGCGCTGCTGCAACAAGAATTCGACAATCGGTTTGAAGTATCGGTGACGCGGCACTACGTGGTGGTCCACCCGCGCGGCGGTCGGGACGAGTGGGCCAATCGGTTCGAAGAACTTTATAATCGGTTCGGACATTATTTTCGCGTCCGAGGATGTGCGCTTCAAGAGCCGCCGTGTCCGCTGGTGGCGATCGTGTTTCGAGATCAGACGGAGTATTTTCGCAACGCGGCGGCTAGTGGCACGCCGATGCGGCCTGCAACAATGGGACATTACGATCCGCTTTCCAACCGCGTGTTCCTGTTCGACGTGACCGCGGGGAACAACAATCGTGACTGGTCGGAAAACGCTACGACAATCATTCACGAGGCGACCCATCAAACGGCATACAATGTCGGCGTGCATCGGCGCTTTACGGCCGCCCCGCGCTGGTTGGTGGAAGGCTTGGCGACCATGTTCGAAGCGCCAGGTGTGTGGAGCGAGCGATATGACCACACGCAGGCCGACCGCGTGAACCGCGATCGGCTAGCCGGTTTCCGCAAATACGCGGCTAACAATCGCCAACCGGGGTCGCTCGCAATGCTTGTGACCAGCGACGACGCTTTTCGGAGCGACCCCGATGGAGCCTATGCCGAAGCCTGGGCGCTATCGTTTTACTTGTGCGAGACGCAGCCCAGGCTGTACGTCGCCTACCTAGCGAAAACGGCAGAGCGGCCGCTGTTCAACGGCTATCCGCCGGCGGAGCGCATCGCCGATTTTCAAGCCATCTTTGGTAGCGACATCAAGATGATCGAGGCAAAATTCCTGCGCTTCATGGAAGAAGTAAAATAGCGCGCGGCGAAAACCGCAGCCCGACGCTAAAGTCAAAAATCGGCAGTGCGAGCTGGCGCGGGGGCGACTGCCGGCGAGAGCGCATGGTCGGCCGCTGGTGGCGTTTCGGGCGCCTCTTCGGCCGTCTGCCGTTCGCGGACTGGTTTGTGCTCGTGGTAGCTATCGAGCTCCTTTTTTAACTGGTCGTGGTCGGCTTGGAGCTTGGTGCGATCATCGTCTGCCTTTGCTGAATCGACGGCTTTCTGCGAGAGATCAACCGCCTTTTGCGACCATTTAGCGGCATTTTCGAAGTCTCCCGTTTCGGCATATGCTGCGGCAAGCGTGCTAAGAATGTGCGGCGTTTCATAGCCACTCAATTCGGCCGCTTTGGTCGCCATTTTCAAGGCCCGCGCACCATTGCGCAGCTTTTTATCGGGCGACGTGGCCAAAACCCACGCGAAGTTATTCAGCAGGCTTTCATCATCTCCTTTGAGCGCCAGCGCACGCTCGAAATCGGCGATCGCCTCGGCATGCTTTCCAATGTTCAAGTACGCATCCGCGCGAAACCGCAATGCGGCAAAGTTATCGGACTGCTGCGATAATATCTGCGTCGCCGCCTCGATCGCCTTGCGCGGCCGGCCCGCAATTAAATAGAAGCTACCCAATCGGTTGAGCAAATCGACGTTGCCGGGCGCGGCCTGTAGCAGCCGTTCGAGTTCGCTGATCGCCTGATCGAGCCGATTGGTCGCCGCGAGCACTTCGGCCCGCATAAGATGCGGCTGTGCCAGCGTGGGCTGCAGGCGAATTGCCGCGTCAATATCTGCCAGTGCTTTGTCCGGCTGCTTCATTTCGTAGTACACGCCGGCGCGCACCAGCAGCGTCGCGATACTTTCGGGCGCCAGTTCCAACGCCTTATTGAGCTGTTCCACGGCCTTTTGAAGGTCGCCCTTTTGGCGGTATAGCTCGCCGCGGTGTTCGTAGGGAAGCGGATTCTGCGGAGCCAGCTCGCTTGCTCGATTGAAACTGGCGAGCGCGTCGTCATACTTTTCCATTCCCAAAAGTATCATGCCGCGAAGCTCGTTTGTGGCGGCGTGATCCGGTTCCAATTTGAGTGCGTGATCGACATCGGCAAGCGCATCCGAATACTTTTCCTTCTCAAAGTAGTATTGTGCCCGCAAGCGAAGGTAATCGGGTTTCTTGGGCTGCAATTCGACCGATTTGTTCAAGTCGGCAAGTTGACGCTTTTCGTCCTTTTGCTGAGCGCTGCGCAGTGCAAATGCTTCGGCTTTCTGCTCGGGTGAGGCTTCAGTGGAATCCGCTACCTTCGAAAGCGCGCGGCGAGCCGCAGCGCCATCGCCTAACGGCAACGATTGAAGCTTGCCAATTAACAACTGCGCCTCGATAAGCTTGTCGTCGAGGCCGACGACGCGCTGCAAGTCGCTTAGAGCAAATTGGCGGAACTGCATGGCCCGAAGGCCCCGCTGGGGGTCTTGTGCGGGCACGTTGAACACGGCCGCTGCGAACAATTGGCCGCGCTGCAGAAGCGAGGAGATCAGTAACTGTTGGGCGTATTTTGTGTTTTCTTTGTCTAGGCCCTTCTCGAGCGCCGTGTCTACGTGATCGATAACCCCGCCCAAATCATCCAAAGTTTCGGCTGCCACTTTGAGTTGAGTGGCTTTATCTAAATCGTCCTGGCCCTCATTTTCCGCGGCAGCCGGCGCCACTAACGTCGCAAGCACAAAACAACACATCCAGAAACCACGCCATAGAGTGCGACACATGACCGAATGCTCTCATAAAACAGGTGGGATTTTGTCGCCCTCGACCAACTCGGGGCGAGCGAAGCGGCGCTGCATTATTACCGTTTTATACGCTCCGGGCTACGTGAAAACCCTCTGTCCCTGCGGCCAACGATGCAAAAAGTGCGTGGCGTTTCAGCCGCAGGCCAGATAGGCAGCCGTATGTATTGTTTTCACGCCCAACGACTCTTTGTGTGTTTGCATGTTTTGTGGTTATACTTTCGCGATTGCCGTTTGCCGTTTTAAGCTAGCGAGAATCGCATTATGGAAGCGGGCATCGTTGGATTGCCGAACGTTGGTAAGAGCACGCTGTTCAACGCGCTGACGGCGGTGGGAATTGCCAGCGAGAACTACCCGTTCTGCACGATCGAAGCGAATGTCGGCGCGGTAGCAATTCCGGATCCGCGCCTGGCCACGATCAATCGCTACATCGCAACGCAAGAGATCATCCCGGCTATATTTCAATTGGTCGATATCGCGGGCCTGGTGCGTGGCGCCTCGCGCGGCGAAGGGCTAGGCAACAAATTCCTGGGTAACCTGCGAAATGTTGACGCCATTTTGCACATTGTTCGCTGCTACGAAGATGAGAACGTGATGCATGTGGAGGGCAGTATCAATCCTTTACGCGACATTGATACAATCGAAACAGAACTGATGCTTGCCGATTTGCAATCGGTTGAGGGCATGATCGATCGCGCAGCAAAAACGGTTCGGACCGGTGGGCCGGAGGCAAAGCAGCGTCTGGAAATCCTTAGCGAATGCCAGTCGCGATTGAGCGATGCGCAGCCAGTTCGCGGATTGGCGTACGACGACCCCGTTTCGGCCCGAATTCTGCGAGAGCTACAATTGCTCACTTCCAAACGAGTGTTGTATGTCGCCAATGTCGGCGAAAATGATTTGGCTGGCACCAGTGCCATGGTCAAGCAGGTTCGGCAGCGGGCGGCGGACGAGGGAAGCCAGGTCGTGCCCATTTCGGCACGGCTCGAGGCCGAAATTGCAGAACTGGATGAGCCGGACCGAGCGGAGATGCTTCATAGCGTCGGTTTGAAAGAACCGGCTTTGGCCATCCTGGCGCGGGCGGCGTACGAGTTGTTGGGATTACAAAGCTTTTATACGGCCGGGCCGAAAGAGATCCGCGCCTGGACCATTCCTATGGGCGCCACCGCGCCACAGGCCGCGGGAGTGATTCACAGCGATTTTGAACGTGGTTTCATTCGCGTGGAAGTATACTCCGTCGACGACCTGGTGGAATTCGGCAGTGAAAAAGCAATTCGCGAAGCAGGCAAAATGCGCTTGGAGGGTAAATCCTACGTGATGCAGGACAGCGACGTTTGCCACTTCCTGTTCAATGTTTAAACCGCGAAAGCGCATTTCGGCTGCGCCCAGCCGTGGCGCACCAAACGATAGTGATTGCGACGCTATTGCACGTCGGCCGCAACCTGCGGTAGAATTTATCGCTTAGCGTTTTGGCTCATTTTACTTTGAACACGGAGATCGCTTTGGGCACGAGAAAATCGGGAAAGGGTCGGCGAAAGCTTGGGCGTAAGAAACGCCGCATGCGTGCAAAAATTCGCCACCGCAAGAAATAGTCTCCGGCGAGTCGCTGCTCTTAGCGGCTCACTCTTCTGGTCGCGCGATTCTCGATTCCCGACTCAATGATGCTGCGCGCCCGGAAAATCGCTGTGGCCAATATCGGCTGACCGGCTGCAATTTCCTACATCGCAGTTCGTGGGATACACTTTTCACATGGAACCGATCACGACCAAGTCGGCTCGACACCAATTCCGTGCGGAGCGCGACGAAAATGGCGTGCCGCATGTACAAGCAGCGTCTTGGCTGGAGGCACTGTACGCGTGGGGTTATATGCATGCAATCGATCGACCTACGCAGGTGTATTTCGCCCGCGCAGTCGCCAGCGGCCAAGCAACCGAGCGGATTGCCAACAAGCCGGAGCTGTTGGAGATGGATATTTTTCTCCGGCGAGCCGGCCTGTATCGAGATTTGGAGCGGGAGTTCCGCCGTTTGCACGAGCACACGCGCGAGGCACTCGATTGGTACTGCCAAGGCGTGAACGACGGCTTGGTGGATGCCGGCAGAACATTGCCGATGTGGGTCACTGGTTTTCGGCCACGACCCTGGGAGCCGATCTCGGTATTGCTGATCGGCAAATTGCTGAGCTTCGCGGGACTGACGATTGGCGAGCAAGAGAATGAGCGGCTATTACTGGAGCTGATCCAGTTGGGAGTTGATGACGAGCGGCTGCGAGAATTGTTTTACCCCTACTTGGACGGCATCGATTTTGAGCCGCTGCGAGAAATCCGCATTGCTAAACGCCTATCGGACGAAACTCTGGAAATGCTTGCCGATCTGCCGCGTCTGGCCGGCAGCAACGCGTGGGCCGTCAGCCCGGCGCGAAGTGCGACGGGCCACGCCTTGCTGGCGTCCGATCCGCACTTGGAAGTAAATCGATTGCCGCCGGTTTGGTACGAGATCGCGCTGGGCTGGGGCAATGGAGAATATGCAATGGGCGCCACGCTGCCCGGCTGCCCCATTATGGCCGTTGGGCGTTCGAACCGGCTGGCGTGGGGGGTGACATACATGCACGCCGACACCAGCGACTTCTTCATCGAAGACTGCCGCCCGGGCGGCTCGACCGGTTGGCAATACCGTCGGGGCGATCGCTGGTTCGATTTTCAGCATCGCCAGGAGGTTATTCGGCGCAAAGGCGACGAACCGATTGTCCTGGACGTATACGAAAACGAGCAGGGCATTCTCAGCCGCACGCCGGACCAGGACGAGGGCCGCGGCAAATATCTTTCCGTGGCGTGGATCGGGGAACAGACCGATGGCGGGCGGGCAATCGGCACGTGGCTCGATGTGATCGGTGCTCCCAATACGGCGGCCGCTATGGAAGCGGTTCGCGATGGGCCGCATCCGTCGCTCGTCTGGCTTTTTGCCGATCGGGAAGGGCACATCGGCCTGCAGGCCAGCGGTTGGCTGCCGCAACGCGGCGCCGGCAACTCGGGCATTGTCCCCGTGGCCGCTTGGGATCCGGAAAACCATTGGCAGGGGAAAGTCCGGGTCGATTTATTGCCGCGTGAATACGACCCCGCGATCGGCTTCGTAGTAAGTGCTAACGAAGAGCTTTACCGGCGCGACGGACCGCCGCTACACGCGCATGCGCAACCCGATTATCGCAAGCGGCGAATCGTAGAACGGCTGACGGAATTGCCGAAAGCAACCGTTGCCGATATGCAAAACCTGCAATACGACGTGCTCAGCGTGCAGGCCCGCGATCTGCTACCAGTGCTGCTGGCGCTGATCGATGATTGCCCGCTTAAAGAAAAGCTTTCTGCCTGGGATTGCCGTTATACGCCGACCAGCACGGAAGCCACGCTGTTTCAGCATTTCTACCGCCACGTTGTACTGCAATTTTTTGGCAACGAGCAAGGCATTGGATGGCGGCGGATGTTTTATTTGTGTACGCGAATGGGGTACTCCACGATGGTGCTCACCGCCATAGATCGAACGTTGCGCAAGGTAACATCTTCGTGGTGGCGCGGGCGAAGCAAGAAGGCACTCGTGCAAAGGGCGGCAGAGCTTGCACAAAAAGAGCCGGTGCGGCCGTGGTCGGAATTCAACGCGTTTCACTTTGCAAATCGGTTTTTTGGCGGAACGCGTGGCGGGCGGCTGTTGGGTTTTCGCTCTCGGCCCATCGCCATGCCGGGGTGCCACGCCACGCCGTTTCAGGGGCACCTCATGACGACTGCCACCCGCGAAACGACGTTCGCTCCGACGTATCATTTCGTTGCCGATATGGGCACCGACGAGGCTTGGACGAATTTACCGGGCGGACCCAGTGAAAACCGCTTTTCTCAATGGTACAAAGTGGATATCCCCCGCTGGATTGCCGGCGAATACAAACGGCTCACACCCACTGGCGAAGAATAAAACGATCGCCTTCGCGCCGGCGACCCGTCGAATTATCGTTGCGCACCAGGTTCCATCTCAGCTGTATGTCCGCAACCGCACATGACCTCGATGTTGCCCGCGGACGCATTGCCGCCGCATACGACCCGGCAGTTCTTCAGTCAGCTGGGGCGCGATTGATGAGCGTTCTGGCCGATCATTTGTTGCGAGTCGAGTCGGGCGACGCGAAAGTCCTGAATTGGAGCGTGCCGGAGACGCTCGTGCGCGAAGCTCGACAATTCTTGGCAAACGGCGAGCGACTTTTACCGCGCGAGATGGGCGGCGACGAAATAGCTGCGCGACTCGTAGACATCGCCGGCGAAACGCTGGCTCGCGGCCAGAATTTGCATCACCCCCACTATGTTGGTCATCAGGTGCCCGCGCCCGTACCGCTCGCCGCGCTGTTTGATTTTGTCGGCAGTCTGACCAACCAGGTAATGGCGATCTATGAGATGGGTCCATGGGCGACCGCCGTCGAGCACGCCGTAATTGATGCTGTCGGCGAACGGCTCGGCTTTCTGCCGAAACAATTTGCTGGGCTAATTACTTCGGGTGGAACTTTGGCAAACCTGACCGGCCTGTTGACGGCGCGCAACATTGCCCTGGGCGACGCGTGGACCGCTGGCCTCAGTCGGCGGCCCGCTCCCGTACTGGTGGCACACGCCGATGCGCACTATTCCGTCACGCGGTCGGCTGGAATTCTGGGATTGGGAACCGATCAAATTGTTGCCGCAGCGCTCGACACCCAACGTCGCATGGACGCCAATAGGCTCGACGACATGTTGGGCGATTTGCGTTCTCGCGGAATTCCTATTGTTGCCGTTTCAGCGGCTTCGTGCGCCACGCCAATCGGTGCTTTTGATCCACTCGTCGATATCGCGGAGGTTTGCCACCGGCACGATGTGTGGTTGCACGTCGATGCAGCTCACGGCGGAGCGCTCACATTCAGTGCGCGGCACCGCCACCTGTTGAAAGGTATTGATCAGGCGGACAGCGTCGTTTGCGACGCGCACAAGATGATGTTCATGCCGGCGCTTTGCGCGATGCTGTTCTATCGCAAGCGCGAGCACCGACTGGCGACCTTCCATCAGGAAGCGCCCTACCTGTTCGATCCGACCGCGCCGGAACTGTCTGATTACGATAGTGGAATTGTGAACCTGGAATGCACGAAACGGGCGGCCGCGTTCGGCGTATGGGGCGTGTGGTCGCTGCTGGGACCGCAAATTTTCGCGGACATGGTGGACGTAACGATCAATCTGGCCCAACAGTTTCACGCCATGCTCGTTGCGGCGGAGGATTTTACGCCGCTGCACGAACCGCAATGCAACATCGTGGCCTTTCGTTATTCGCCGTCCGAGCTGCGCCAGGCGCCTATTGAACAAATTGATTCACTGCAATTAAGATTGCGCCGGGCAGTGATCGAGTCGGGCGAGTTTTACCTGGTGCAAAGCTGCATCGACGGCCAGCCGGTACTGCGGACGACGATGATGAACCCATTGACCACCACTGATGATCTGCGCGAGCTCATCGAGTGCCTGCGGCGGTTTGGACGCCAGCTAATCGCCGCCGGTGGCTAACTATACGGCCGATTGCGGCTTAGCGATTGCCGCTCTTGCGCACGTGCATGGTTGCCATTTTCGTGCGAAGCTTGCCTCGTTCCATTTTCTTTCGCAAGTGAGCAAACTTCGTGGCCGGTTTGCGATCGGTCGGTTTTTGAGAGCGCGACATGTTCTGCTCCTGCTTAGAAAAGTTGTGGGTTTACGGTAGGTGGCGAGAAATGCACCGAGCCACCTGCACCCAGGTCAAAATGCGGTACCAGCCCGCCCAAGACAAAAAGCCTAATTGAATCGTAACGCCCCCGATCGCTCAAAGCAACCACGACGGCGGGAGAAAACGCGGCATCTTGCTGGCGTCGACGATCCTGTCGCGACCTCCGATCGCCGCACTAGCACCATTGATGGCGAAACAAAAGTCTTTGGCGAACTGAATGAGGGAGCAGTTGCCGTTTCATTGTTGCGGCCAGTCAATACAATAAAATTATGCAGCAGTCAAAGTATTGTCTCAGAATACTCGCCAGCCGTGGTGTCTTTCGCCATGCTAGCGCTATGCGTAGGCTGCTGGCAGAAAATTGAGTACAGTGGGACCGATCCCTCATCGGCGAAGCCAGTTGTGTCGCCCCCGACTGCCGCTGGCGATCGTTTGAACAGCAAACAGGCGCCTGGCGTGGAACCCAGCAACGATTCCATCACCGCGGCGCCTCCGTCATCCGTCGCTGCATCGGTTCAAGTAAAGCCGGAAGTTGATCGATATGCGACGCCTGCGGGCAATAACAATTCGCTTTCGACGCCAAAAGCTTCGTCGGTCGCATCGCAACCAAGCCCATTGGACCGGGAGCAACCCCCCGCTCGACATACTGACGCCACGACCGTTTCCACCACGACCAACGTCCCACCACGAGGAAAATCGCCAAATACCCGTCGAGCAGCCTGGCTTTTAGGAAGCAGGCTGAGTTTGTCGGCACTCGCACACGATCGCGGTATGGCGGCAAAGAACGTCCCAGTCTGGTTCGAGCAAGCACGCTCCGCATCGAAGTTGCTCGGAACCTCGGTACCCGAGTTACCTGATCCAGCGGCGGCTGGTGATCCCGCACCGGCATCGCGACACGTGATCGACTATCTTGTGCTTCAGGGGCAGCGCATCGAACGCGAATTATCGCAAAAGCACGGAGTTGAAATCGCGGCCTTGTTTGAAGTTGCTTGGAAATCGAATGTTCTGCTTCTCCTCTATAGCCCCGGCTCGTCGGCGACTAATTCGATTGCGGCGGCAATTTCGCGTGCTGCGCCACAAGCCAGGTTGCCTGCCGAGTTGTGGCAACCGCTAGTGGATCGGTTGGGCAAGCAGTCGTCGCTGAGCGACGTGCAGGCCGCGGTGCGGCAGATGCACAGCGACGTGGACCGATATCTTGCCAACGCAACGGAGCAAGATGGTCGATGATTTCTGCGGCAATCACGTTGCCGGCATGGCGCCGTTCGACGCTCGCCATTGCGCTGGTCGGCACCTTTTTGATGTGGGCTTCCCTGCCGTGGGCTTCGCTCCCACGGCCGTTTGGGCTGGGTTGGTTGGGCTGGCTCGCGCCCGTGCCATGGTTAGCACTTGTCCAAATCGATGAGTTGCCTGGTCGCCGGCCCTACGGCTCATTGTATCTAGCTGGACTCACCTTCTGGCTGCTCGCGATTCACTGGATTCGGTTGCCGCACCCGATGCTTTATCTCGGATGGTTCGCTCTCTCGGCCTATCTCGCGGTTTACGTTCCAGTCTTTGTCTGGATATCGCGCGTGGCCGTTCATCGACTCGCGGTGCCGCTCTGGCTGGCAGCTCCCATCGTGTGGACCGGCTTGGAACTCGCCCGAGCACACCTGCTTACAGGCTTTTTGATGGCGTCGCTCGCCCATACGCAGGTTAATTGGGCGGCGCTGATTCAGATTAGCGACATCGTGGGCGAGTACGGCGTCGATTTTGTGGTGATGCTCACAGCGGCTTGCATTACGAATGCATTTCGAATTCCAACCTGGTTGTTTCGCGAAAGTACCTCCGATCCTCGATCGAAACCTTTCTCGTGCCTGGCCGAGCTAATGCCGGCAGCGCTGGTATTGAGCGCCACGTTGGGTTACGGCTATTCGCGACTCGCCCAGGCAGAGCGAACGGCAAAAGAGTTTCGCCCGCTGGGTCCGCGTTTGGCCCTTATCCAGGGCAACAGCTTGGCCGAGTGGAAGGCCGATCCGAATCGAGAGCGTCAAATCATGGATGAATATATGTCGCTGTCGGAGAAGGCGATTGCGAAGTCGCATGAGGTTGGCGATGGCCGGCCGGTCGATTTAGTTGTCTGGCCGGAAACAATGTTTCGCACGCCGCTCATCCGATTCGATCGCGATTACAAAGTTCCGCCTGAAGCAACTCAGACTCCAGAGGAGCTGGCGTCCTATGGCCCGCACGATTTGGCCGCCGTCGTGTCGCGGTTGAGCACGCCAGTGCTGGTGGGGGTCGATCGGATCCATTACCGAGCCAGCGCTGTCGGCGAGAGCAACGAGCCACCGCCGCTCTTCTATAATTCGGCCGTGCTGGTAGGCCGCGACCGCAAAATCGTCGGCACCTACGACAAAGTGCATCGCGTGATGTTCGGCGAGTACATCCCATTTGCAGATTGGATGCCTTTCCTTTATCGGCTCACACCGCTGACGGGCGGGATCGAAGCCGGTGCCGGCCCCAAGGCGCTGCGGCTAGACGCGACGTATTGTTTTGCTCCGAATATTTGCTATGAGACGGCAATCCCTCACGTCATTCGTCGTCAGGTAGCGACGTTGGAAGGTCGAAATGAATATCCGGACGTTCTGGTAAACCTGACGAACGACGCATGGTACTGGGGCTCTAGCGAACTCGATATGCACTTGGCCTGCGGCGTTTTCCGGGCCGTGGAGACACGGTTGCCGCTGGTGGTTGCTGCCAACGGTGGCATCTCGGCGTGGATTGACCATTTGGGCCGCGTCCGCGCGAAGAGTCCGCGACAGAAATCCGATTTTATCCTGGCCGATATCGAGCCGAGCGGCATGCGAAGCTGGTATATGCGATTTGGCGACTGGTTTTCCGGCCTGTGCTTAGCCTGCTGTGTTGTATTGGGTGTTGTCGAATGGAAGTCAAGCCACAATTCAAAAAGGAGAGGGAACGGCGGAGACAGGACGCAGTAATTCGGATGGTGGAAGCCAATAGATTCGTTTCCCGCTCCCTGTCCCCTCTCCAAATGTCACCATGCCGGTAGTCCTTCAACTGATTGACGCCTACAAACGTTACGGCGAGCAAGCGCTGCTCGATGGGGCAAGCTGCGCGCTGGCCGATGATCAGAAAATTGGCCTGATCGGCCGCAACGGTGCCGGCAAATCGACGGTTTGCCGCGTGCTGTTGGGCGAGGAAGAGCTGGACGCGGGCGAAGTCGTTCGTGGCCGACAATTGCGGCTTGGTTATGTTCGGCAACACGATCCGTTCCAGCCCGGTGAAACCGTGCGGGAATTCCTCATGCGCGACAGCGGTCAACCCGACTGGCGATGTGGCGAGGTGGCTTGGCAATTCCAGTTTCCCGATGCGATGGTCGACCGGCAGGTCCGCGAGCTGTCGGGCGGCTGGCAAACGCGCACCAAACTGGCTGCGTTGCTGTTGCATGACCCCAATCTGCTCATTCTCGATGAGCCGACAAACTTTCTCGATCTACGGACTCAGATGTTGCTGGAACGATTCCTAGTTGATTTTCGGGCCGGCTGTCTCATCGTGTCACACGATCGCGAGTTCCTGAAACGCACCTGTACGCACACTCTCGAACTATCACGCGGCCAGCTCACGATGTTCCCGGGCAACGTGGACGCTTATCTTGCGAACCTCGCCGAGCGCCGCGAGCACGACCGTAGAGTGAATGCCACAACACTAACCAAGCGCCGCCAACTCGAAACATTTATCGCCAAAAACCGGGCCAAGGCGAGCACGGCTAGCCAAGCCAAGAGCAAGGCCAAGCAGCTCGAACGGCTTGAATTGATCCACGTCGAAGGCCCGGAGTCGACCGTGCGATTTCGCTTTCCGGAAATCGAGCCGCGGCAAGGCCCCGCTGTGCGCACGCGCCACTTGGCGATTGGGTACTCAGATCACACAGTCGCGCGCGACGTGCATGTGGAGATCGACCATGGCACACGAGTGGGCGTGGTGGGCGACAATGGTCAAGGCAAGACGACGTTTTTGCGCACCGTGTGCGGATCCCTGCCGCCGGTTTCCGGCGAAGTGGTTTGGGGCTATGGTTGCCAAGTGGGCGTCTATGCCCAGCATGTTTACACGACTCTTCGCGAACAGAAAACAGTGCTCGAATATCTGGAATACCAGGCCGCGCCCGGCACGAACACCCAGCAAATCAAGGACGTGGCCGGAAGTTTGCTGTTCAGCGGCGAAATCGTCGAGAAGCGAGTCCGCGTGCTAAGCGGGGGCGAGCGGGCCAGGCTTGTCCTCGCCGGATTGTTGCTCGAGCGGCACAATGTGCTCGTGCTCGATGAACCGGGCAACCATCTCGACGTCGAATCGATTGAGGCGCTTGCCGAGGCGCTCACCGGATATCGGGGGACTGTCATATTCACCAGCCACGACCGGCACCTTATGCACCGGGTGGCGACGAATGTCATTGAAGTACGTTCCGGCCGCGTGGCTAGTTACCCCGGCGATTACGATGAATACGTCTACCGCGTGCAAAATGAAATCGATTCGGGTTTGCGAGCTCCGCACGCCACGGGCCCGACCGCCAGCATGCCCGAATCGGCACCTCAGGCAGATCGCAAAGCGCGCGCCCGAACCGACCGCGATGCCCAAAAGAAGCTTAAAACGCTCGAGCGCAAAATCGCCCGCCTGGATGAAGAGAAGCTCGCAGTCAACCAAAAACTGCTTGCCGTCACCGAAGCCGCCGAAGCAGCGCGGCTTCAGACGGAGGTGGCCGAACGGACGACCGAACTCGCAAAGCTCGAGGAAGAGTGGCTCGAACTTTCAGCGAAGCTGGAATCGGCCTGAGAGCATCGATAAAAAAAGAACCAGCACGAGCGCAGTGCACAGCATAGCCCATGTGGACGACTCCGGCACGGCGACAGCACTAGCCGTTCCCGCGGTTGCCGTTGCGCCGAAGTTGGCTCTCCAGCGCAAGAAGTCGCCGAAGTCGATGGTGCCGCTACCGTCGCCATCTGCGCCTGCAAATCCCATAACCGTTGAACCAAGCGTTTTTTGCCAAATGACGTAATCGGCGGCGTTTACAGCGCCGTCGCGATTGTAATCGCCGGCGAGCGCGCCAAATTCAAAAGCTCCGATGTCGAAAGCATCGCCAGCGGGGCGAGGTAGCCCATCGAAATCGCCGGGCGGCGCAACTGGCTAGTTCCGGCATTCCTGGCGGGGGCTGTGCTCAGCAAATGATAGTCGCCGCCGGCGGAATCCGCAAATAGATCAGCCGCATTGGCAATCAATGAGTGGGTGTCCTCTCCCGTACTAATTTGCCATTGCGAGAGAGACATTACCGAGTTACCGCCGTTCGTCGTGAAGCGGGAGATCATCGCGTTATAGTCGCTCGTGAAACGCGCGAGGCTGTCGGTCGAAATATCGATCGCGCCGCGGAATGAGTGGTCACTAATGAGAATGTTGTTGAGCGCCGTGTTGCCCGTGCTGCCGTGTTGAATGTTGAGCGCCCAGCGGCCGTCGCTGGGTTCGTAAACGGTGTTATTGACGATAACGTTTCCGATAGAGCCGGCCGCGCCGTCGATTCGATAGAGCGAAATGCCGCTCGCATGGTTGTTGTAAACCAGATTGTTTTCGATGCGGGAGTTTTGCACGCCATCCATATTGATCCCGCTGCCACCGCCGAGCATTGGATAAACGCTGTTGGGAAGGGCGTTGTTATAGATGCGATTACCCGTCACGATCGCGCCCGAAATGATTCCATCACCACCTTGGCTGGCATCGCCATTCATGTGGATTCCGCTGCCGTGATTATCGAAGATGATATTGTCGCGAATGACGGGTCGGTCGCCGCTATTGGAGACGTAGATGCCGTGCTGCTCGACCGAGCCGGAGGCCTGATTGGATTCAATCAACAGATCATTAACGTGTCCTGTGAATATTCCCCACACCCCATTGTTGGCGGCGGTTACATTACGAATTGTTACAAACGAGGCCAACGCCGTCGGAAGACCGACGGCCCGGACACCGGCACGCGGCATGCCACTAACCGAAAAGCCATCGATGATGATGTGCGACGCACTTTCCAAGTTGATTCCATCGGGCGTGGTAGCGTTAGGTTGACTGATGAGCACTCCCGGCCCGGCGTCGAATTCGATGGGCGCAGCGGCCGTGCCGCTCGTACTCAAATAAAAGCCGACGTAGTCGCCGGCGAGCGCCGTCACGTGGTCCCCCGGCGCTACGACGTCGGCCGCATGCTGCAATGTTTGCCACGGTGCGCCACTGGTGCCTGCGGCCGAGTCACTGCCGGTTGGAGAGACAAAGTACTGCGCGGCCTGACCGGCTGCCGGGGTCAAAACGGCAATTACAACAAAAATGATTTGCCGTGACATAGCCACCAGCCGACCACTTTGCGACTGAACAGGTCGAGCACGACGGCCAGGTAGACCCAGCCCTTCGGCCGTGAGCAAGTACGTGATGTCGGTGACCCACTTGCGGTTCGGCGCCGTGGCCCTGAAGTCGCGGTCCAAGGTGTTCGGCGCGGGCCGCTTCGAGGGATCGGCCTGGGTGGTAGTCGGCGTGAAGGCCTTGGCAATTCGGCTTTTCAGCCCTAATTCCCGCATCGCTGTCGCCACCGTGTTGCGGCAGGCCGACTCCAGTTGGTCGTGTTGCGCAGTGCCTGGCTGATCTTCAAGCTGCCGTAAATGCCGTGCGACTGCGCATGCACCTGGGCCACGGCTATCCGGATTCGCTCGTGACGCTTCGCACGCGCCTCGGCTCACGACCCGTCGCAGCGTAGTAGCCGGACGTCGATACGCCCAGGACTTCGCACAACAGGGCCACTGGAAACGAGTCGCGGTGCTCACTGATCCAGGCGTGTTTCACAGCGACTCCTTCGCGAAATACGCCGTCGCTTTTTTTAAGATCTCACGCTCCAGTTCGGCCCGCTTAAGCTGCTTCGCGAAGCCGCTTGTCCTCTTCGCGAAGCTCCTCCACCCTGGCGTTCTCGCCACACGGAGTAGGTGGCGGTGCAAACTTCGCATGCCAGGCCCGCAAGCTCTGGTCGCTCACGCCGACTGCCGTCGCGGCCGCCTTGCAACGTGTAGCCCTCCTCGACCACCAAACGCACCGCATCCCGCTTGAACTCTTCACTAAATCGCCGCCTAGGCCGCGACACTTCCTGCTCGAACTCGCTCATCCTTCGGACCTCCTACAAGGACCATTATCCGGTCCCCGCCACTGTCCGAAAGTGGTGGGCTATCGCAGTACCAACGCACGTAGTGCATTCAACCATTCATCGTCTCTGGCCTTTGCAGAGTGGAGATCAAGAGAAGATCGTCCAAAAGAAGCTATTGTAATTCTAGCGTCGCTTATTAGCAAAAGCGGCGATTATCCGAATAGATGGCCTATACAAGCTCAGAACAACATTTCGTTGGGCAGAATCTCTAGTTGCCCCACGGTAGCCCTGGATTTCGTTCCATTGGGCAAAGCAGTCCGCACGGTGCTAATTGTCACGACGCTGGTTGCCGTGGTGCTCGGTGTGGTGATTTACGCGGTAAAATAATTCTCTGGGAACACACGTTTCCGACAGTGCCGAATCGCGGTGGCCCTGATCCTGAATCACAACTTCGACAGGTTGGAATTCAGTGCGGTTACAACATAGAAAAAGCCCGCCGTCCCAGGCGGGCTTTTTGGTATGAAAAAGACCATCGACAGTCAAAGGGGGCGACCGTGCGAGGTCTCTATACCAAATTGTCGTCCGCACTCTGCTTCATCCTTTAGGACGGCCCGGACGGCCGTGTGACTGTCGTCCACATAACCGCTACAAGCGTTGAACTCAAAGGAAATCGGAATCGGAACAGATGCAGACTTTTCTAGACAATGTGAAACACTTTATCCATGTTCTCGATCCCCCGGGAAGACTAGCCAAGATGCCGCCCGGCCTTGTTATCGCAATCGGGATATTTTTGGTTGGTATCGTGATTGCGGCTGTCGTGGTCTACGCAGCCAGAAAATAATTCCCAACCAATACACCAATGAGATTCCGCAAGCTGTGAATCGCTGACTGGGCGTTGTGTGGTATCGCGTGTGTGCTACTGATCGCGTTGTGGGTGCCGAATCTTTGGATAGCCAACGGGCCAAGATCGATCGATGAAGTGCGGACGTTCACGTTCCAGCCGGGCCAGTTCAGCCCAGCCGATTTGCTCGTGAACCAGCCTGCAGTGCCGGAACCGGGGTCAATTATGCTGCTGTTGGGTCCGTTAATGGTGCTTTTGCTGCGGGAAAGTCGGTACCGACTACACCGGTAATTAAACCTTTGTTCAGGCAGGCATTCGCATTGGCGGCCGCAGCTTTGGTAACATGGCATCATGCGCCACTCGCCTATCGCTCGTGTCGTCGTCTCAACTCCGCCTTAGTTCGCCGCCTCCGCTCTCCGCCTGTGGTGCCTTTTTCATGCGGAGTAAATAGTTGGCATGATCGAAAGGGGACCGAATTGGAGGTTTCAATTCAAGCGAGCAGTGGGCAAGTTTGAAATTCGCTAAAGGTTAGCCGGCCGGGGCAACTCTCTTAAGAAGTTCGAGAAGCATCGTTCCGATAGCAATCCCAATAAGTAACCCGGTGACTTCGCCAGCACCGCCGAGCATTCGTCTTCCAAACAAGCCGCCAAGGAATGCGACTCCAAGCAGCAAGACGAGGCAACTCCGACTAGAAATTTGGATATTTCGGGCGGACGATTTGTTTCGCCGTATTCTGCTGTGATGCTATACTGTGCGTTCTGGACAGCCGGAAACACAATCGATGCATCGACCAGTAAGTTGCTCAATTAAGAATCGCCCACTGCGTTCGAACTGCTCGAAGATCGCCGCGTGCTGGCCGCGCTGTATCAGCCGGTTGGTGGCGACTACAACCTCGACCAGCATGTCGATGCCGCCGACTATGTGGTTTGGCGGAAGACAGTCGGTAACGCGGTGGATGCCTACTCCGGTGCGGACGGCAGCGGCAACGGAACCGTCGACCAGGCCGATTACAATATCTGGCGGGCAAGCTTTGGCTATAGCGGCCCGCCGAGAGCGAATATCGGCTTTGCGACGTTTGCGGCCACGAGCGGAACCGAGTTCGTATTGGAAGTCGTCGGCACCGACGCGAGCGACTTCATCGCAGTCGCCTCCGGCACGGACCCGCTCGACATCACGATTACGTACCAGAATGAGTTGGGCGCCAGCGTCCAGCGGACCGTCCCCAAATCCGAAGTGACGGCGGCAACGATTTTCACAGGGCTCACGTTTCGCGGCGTGTACGTACGCGGCATCGGCAAGGATGACCTGATCCAGCTATCGGGTCTCAATACTTCGGCGATTGTCGAGGCCGGCAGCGGCAACGATCAGGTGACGGGCGGCAGCCAGGCGGACCTTGTCCTCGGCGGACGAGGTAGCGATACGATTGCGGGTGGCAGCGGGCGTGACCTGCTCGTGGGTGGCCGCGATGGAGACACGCTCGATGGCGGCTCGGCCAACGATATTGTGATCGGCGGCGAGCCGACGGTCGCCGTTTCGACATTGGACGATGCGCTTGCGGCTTGGAACGCCCACAACAATTACGAAAATGCCGTGGATCACGTGCTCGATATCCTCATGGCGAACGAAAACGTGCTCGAAGACCAGGTCGTCGATACGCTCACGGGCGGCTCGGAGCGAGACCTGTTCTTTGCGGCCTATCAAACGCCGTCGAACAACGACACGCTGACCGACTTCAATTCGAGCCAGGAACAGGTCGAAGTCACGCACCCGCCGATTCCGGCGAGCCAGTTGGTGAGTGAGGCGGTGGGGGCGGTCTACACGGGCACCGATGCCAGCATCGACTATGTTCGATTTATCTTTAATCCCTCGCTGTGGAGCGGCTCGACCAAGGACGTCGTCACGCTGGAAGTCACGCTTGTGGAACTACGCGGCAATGGATCGATGGCACACCTTCAAACCATATTGCTGGTTCTGTCCGACGCAACGCTGGTGTCACTCAATGGCGGCCCCGCAGGAACTTCAGTGGCCAATATTGATACTACAACGACCGAGATTAATGCCCTCTCCCGTCTTGAGGTGACCACGACGCTTCGCGGCCCCGGCGTGCTCGACGGCGTGGCTGCCAGTTATACGACCGACGTCATTCTCGACCCGGTCCAACCCTCTTAGCTGCCGCCCACGTGGCCGAAAACGTGGTCGAGCCCTTCCGAGACTTGGTGGTTCTGGCAAAGTCTACGCTGACACGTTCGAAGGTGCATTTCGCGTCATTCGCGAGAAGCTGCATTGAAGTATTGAGCACTGCGGTACATGTTAATGAGGCAAACAGAACTCGTTGCAGTGACCGCCAAGCGACCTGCGGCAAACTGAATGGCGAGCAAAAGGCGACCCTACGTGCTCACAACAGGCCCCACAGAATGACCGCCGCCCCCAACATGACCGCCGGAATGGTGACGAAAAACAATAAGTGTGATACCGTCCCACCAATTCTGTAAATGCTAGCAGCGTAGGGCTGCGAGGTCTGAGTGAAAAGGGGCGGGCCAGGCTTGGTTTCCTAGAATTGTGTTTGTTCAACAACAATTTTTAGGAGACCAGAACATGACCCACCAAGCTCATCCTAGCGTCCTTCGTGAAGTCGTCCAGGCGCTCGCCGAGCATGGCTTTGACGGCATGGCCCAGGCGATGGAACTGCTCATTAACGAGTGCATGAAGATCGAACGCCAGCAAGCCCTCGGGCGTCGGCCCGTACCAGCGCTGCCAAGCGCGTCGCGGTCAGGCCAACGGCTTTAAGCCCAAGCGGCTCAAGACCCGCGTCGGAGAGTTCCAGCTCGCCGTGCCGCAGGTTCGTGATGGAACGTTCTATCCCACGGCGCTGGAGCGTGGTTCGCGGAGCGAAAAAGCGCTGCGCTTGGCCTTGGCCGAGATGTACGTGCAAGGAGTGTCCACCAGCAAGGTGACGAAGATCACCGAAGAATTGTGCGGCTGCGAGATTTCTTCCAGCGACGTGAGCCGGGCTACGGCGCTGTTGGATGAAGACCTCCAGAAGTGGCGCGAGCGGCCGCTGGGACAGTTCAAATACCTCGTGCTCGACGCCCGCTACGAGAAGGTTCGTCATGGCGGCTCGATTGTGGATTGTGCGGTATTTACGGCGATTGGCGTCGATCCCGCAGGGCCGCCGCAGCGTCTTGGGCGTGAGCGTCTCACTTCCGAAGCGGAGGTCCATTGGCGGGAGTTCTTCAAGTCGCTCTTGGCGCGGGGGCTGCACGGCGTGGAGCTGATCACGAGCGATGCGCATGCCGGTCTGAAAGAAGCTCGCAAGGCCTGCTTCGCCGGCGTGCCCTGGCAGCGCTGCCGATTCCACCTGATGCAGCAATGCGCCTGGCCCACGTGCCGCGTGAAGAGATGAAACGCGAAGTGCTGGACGATCTCAAGAGCGTCCTCGACTCGGCCGACGAGCACATCGCCAGCCGAGCAGCTGCGGCGTGTCGTGCAGAAATACGAGAAGTCGGCGCCGAAGCTCGCCGAGTGGATGGAAGCGAACGTGCCCGAGAGCTTCACGGTGTTTCGCTTGCCGCCCTCGCATCGGCAACGGTTGCGCACCACGAACATGGAAGAACGACTCAATCGCGAACTCAAACGACGCACCCGCGTGGCCACGCTCTTTCCCAACGAGGCCTCGCTGCTACGATTGGTGACCGCCGTGCTGATGGAAGTCAGCGAAGAATGGGAGACCGGAAAACGTTACGTGACCTTCGAAACCAAGTAAGGCCGCCCAAAGTCACTCAGACACTTTTACAGAAGAAACGGGATGGTATCCGAAATTGACGTATCAAGAAATTCAATTCCACCCGTCATATGCTATCGATCGGAGTGGATATATCTCAAACAACAAAACATTCATTCTGCCCACTGACGATTTATTTGTTTTGGCGGTTCTCAATTCGTCCCTAATGTGGTGGCACAACTGGCGATGCTTACCGCATATGAAAGACGAAGCGTTGACGCCCGTTTCATTCGTAATGGAAACGCTGCCCATCGCTCAACCGTCGGACTCCGTGCGCGACAAGGTGGAACATTCAGCAAAACGGCTAATAGATATAACCGAGGCCCATCACACCATGCGGCGCACGATTCTTGATTGGCTGCGCATGGAACACGAAATCGAAAAGGCAAGCCTGAAATTGCAATCGCCGACGGAGTTGGATTCCGACGCCTTCGCGGCCGAAGTGAAGCGGATTCGCGGCAAGAAAAACCCACTATCGGCGGCCGCGTCAAAAGCCTGCGCGACGAACACGCCCGCACCATCGAACCGGCCCGCACCCAAGCGGCCGAAGCCTTGCAACTGGAACGCCAACTGAGCGACCTAGTAAACGAAGCCTATGGCCTGACGCCCGATGAAGTCGCTCTACTCTGGGAAACCGCCCCACCGCGCATGCCATTCGCCCCGGTGAACTGAGACCGTAAGCGCTTCGAGGAGTGCTGGCAGACGTGGAATAATCGTAAAATCAAGCATGCTTTTTTGGCCAGCTACCCAGAATGGCGGCTATGTCGTACCATGACGAACTCGGAAAATTTGAAGCCTTTTTAGCTAGCTGATAAGATTAAGATGACAGATACGGGGATCGTCCCGCCGCCGGTTGCCCTTGCATTGGGTGTTTGCGACCTTATATATCGCGACCGTGGAACCGGGAAGCGGTTTATTCTGGGCTGCTTTTCGGTAATTCACGCGGTTGAATTCCCGGCGACGCACCCTGGGCTTGGTATTTACCTTGATTTGACCAATGGGCGCAGGACAGGTCGATATTCGCGTTCAGATTGTCGATGTCGATGAGGAGCGCGAACCGATTTGGGTAGGCGAGCAACAGGTCGAATTCAGCGACCCGCGAATGGTTGCGGAATCCGATATGCTAATCGGTGGACTCACGTTCCCTGAACCGGGCGAGTATCGAATCCAAGTGTTTGCGTCTAACCAATTCGTTATTGAACGGCGATTGCTAATAAACAGGTTGGAGCGACAACAATGAGCGAAAATACCGTGACAGCACCGGGTAAGGCCACAGTGATGAAAGTCACTACGGCACCTTCTGCCGGGAATAAGACAACCGTTTTCACTTCGGTTGCTGAGTTCAACAAAATAAAGTCGCTACTTTCTAACAAGCCGCTTCGCCCGCCAGCGCGGCCAGCGAACTAGGAAAAAAAGCCTGCCCCTCACTTCACCCGCGCCGCAAGTGACGATTCTGAGGCGAAGCAGAATCCGAAGCAGCCGGCGGCCGTTTCGACTCGCGGGGACTCGCGGCCGGAAAGACCGACCCCAGCAAATGCTGGTAAAAGCGAAGCCCCGCGATACTGTGCGCAACGAAAAGTAGTCCGGGAGGGATTCGAACCCCCGACCAAGGGATTATGAGTCCCCTGCTCTAACCGCTGAGCTACCGGACCCCCGTAAGGGGTTACGACGACGGTTAGGAGGGTAGTTCTCAAAAGAATGCAGAGTTTGCCCAACGAGTTTCCCAACTTTGGGGTACTTGTAGTGGCCACTCTCACACCTTGAGGACTCCCACCGTGCGTCAGCCCAAACCATTCTACCGTAAGCAGACCGCCAGCTTCTACGTCCAGATCGACGGTCAGCAGATCAATCTCGGTCCTGATGAAGCCGAAGCGTATCGGCAATGGCACTTGCTAATGGCAGGTGCGGACGAAAACGTAATCGCCAAGATGAATGAGGCCGCGAAGCCGAAGCCTTCGCCCGAGCGAGTGACGGTTCACAAGCTCGCCAAGAGTTTTCTTGGCTGGGTGTCGAGCCAGCCTGATACGACGCTGACGCCGTCAACGAAGCGGTGGTACAAGAAACACTTAGAGTCATTCGTTAGCACGGTCGATGCAGAGTTAGTTGCGGAAAACGTGACGCAAACCGACGTGGATCGTTGGTTTAGGAAACATGGGGAAGGGTGGGGCGACAACTACCGGCTGCAATGCTTCCGAGCATTGGCGAGACTCTACAACTGGGGTCGCAAACGCGGTCACGTCAAAGAGAACCCGGTACGCGATATGGAGCGGCCGTCGTATCAGCCGCGACATTGCTACCTCACTCAGGAACAATGGAATACGCTCATCGTAGCAACCACGAATCAGGCGCTCATTGACATTCTGACATTCATCAAGCACACCGGTTGCCGGCCATTCGCGGCGCGATGGGCTGAGACTCGGCATTTCGATGGCCGTTGCATCGTGTTTGATCGTGGTGAGTCCAAGGGGAAGAAAACCCGACGTGTGCTCATAATGGATGACGTGGCACTGGCAATCGTCCGGCGGCGAATCGAGAAGCAAGGCGACGGGGTGATATTCCGCAAGAAGTGTGGCACACTTTGGACCACGACGAACTTGAATCAGTGCTGCAACCGGGTTGCCAACAAAGTCCAGATACCATTCTCGCCCTACGTGTTACGGCACACTGCGGCGAGCAACCTGCTCGTGGCGACGGGCAATGACGTGGCGACGGCAACGATCCTCGGTCACTCCGATGTCACGATGCTGCGGAAGGTGTATGGTCACTTGGAAAAGCACCCTGAGCATCTGAAGAAACTGCTGGACGACACGAAAACGGGGCTGCATGAGCTGTCCGGCGTCAACGCCGCCTAGAGCAAAGCTCTGGATTCTGGCGGCCATGCGGCCCATTGTAGCGACTGGCGGGGCAACTGCAGCGCCTTGTCAGGCGGCACTGTTTAGTTCGTGACGACAATCGAGCAAGCCTTGCAAACTTGCCGGCCGTGATTAGGCACGAGTTTTGTTTGGCAGATTGGGCATTCCAAAAGTGGTTGAAAATCAACAGACCCTGAATCCTGAAACCACCAATAATATGCCGGACGGATGGCGTTGAGCTTCACCACGAGTTCGAGGCCACGCTTATTGACTGCGCTCGTTGGATTTCCGAGTTGCGCCTTAGCCCAGGGTTCAAATTCACCCGAATCAAGCCAAAGAAAATAAAAGCAATCGTGAAAGCGTTGCCAAAACGCGAGTTCTTCGGCGATGTCCTCCGAGAAGCCGACCCGCTCGGGAGGCACTTCGAGATTGCAAGCAATGCATGAAATCGGATTGGCGGAAAGATGAGCTTGGAGCATGATCGGAGGCGAGTCTGCGCAGGCGCAAAGCTCGTCATCCGGGGTTGGCGACGCTGGGCGCAGTTTCCAGTATGGGTCGAACTCGTCGTGCATGCTCGAATGCTGCCATGCCGTCTATCGCCAAAGATCAGTTGCCCGCCGGAACGACGTGGCGGGATTGCACACAGTATAAGCGATGCAGAAGAAAAATGCTCAACCGCTCGTTAGACCAGCGGTCAACTACATCGCCTTGATTCTCATCATGGCCTCCGTTTCCCGGAGGCGGCAGTCCCAGGTTTAATGGCGATGCCCGAGGGCTCGCAAAGCGCGGACCTTGGAGGTCCAGTGCTCAAGTGCGGGCTCAACCGCCAACCGTTCCACGGAGGACCATGATGAGATTCTACACTCAGCAGCACGCATTCTACTGCGGCGTCGATCTGCATGCCAAGACAATGCATGTCTGCGTCGTCAACCAGGCGGGCGAAACCCTCGTTCACCGCAACCTGCCGAGCCGGCCCGATTACTTTCTGAATGCGATTGGCCTGTATCGGAAGCAACTGATTGTGGGCGTCGAATGCATGTTCGCCTGGTACTGGCTGGCCGATCTCTGCTCACGAGAGAACATTCCCTTCGTGTTGGGGCACGCGCTTTACATGAAGGCCATCCACGGTGGTAAGACCAAGAACGACAAGATCGACAGCCACAAGATTGCGCTGCTCCTGCGTGGCGGCATGATGCCAATGGCCTACGCCTATCCGCAAGCCATGCGAGCGACCCGCGACTTGCTCCGCCGCCGCATGCAACTGACGCGCACCCGCGCCGAAGCCATGGCCCACATCCAGAACACCGTCAGCCAGTACAACCTGCCGCCGCTGACGAAAAAGCTCAGCTTTGCCGCCAATCGCCAGGGAGTGGCCGAGCAGTTCCCCGAGGCCAGCGCGCCGCAGCGTCGAGGTCGATCTGGCATTGATCGACCACCTCGATGGGCAATTGCAAGCGGTCGAGCTGTACCTGGTGCGGCACGCCAAGGTCGATGATCCGCTGACCTACCAACTGCTGCAGACGGTCCCGGGCATCGGCAAGATTCTCGCGCTGGTGCTGCTCTACGAGATTCACGAGATCCGCCGTTTTGCCGACGTCGGCAACTTCGCCTCGTACTGCCGGCTGGTCAAGTGCGCGCACGAGTCGGCCGGCAAGAAGAGCGTGGGCAAGGGAAAGAAGATTGGCAACGCCAATCTCAAGTGGGCCTTTTCCGAGGCGGCCTGCCTGATGCTCCGCGAACTACCGCAGGCCGAAAGTCTGGTGGCCCGCAAGGAGAAGAAGTTCGGCAAGGCGAAGGCGCTGTCGATTCTGGCGGCCAAGATCGGTCGTGGCGTGTACTGGATGCTCAAACGCAAGGAGGCGTTCGATGTGAACCGATTCTTCAACCACTGAACCAAACCGGCGGTGCGCGAGCCTTAAGGCCTAACTAAGCCAATGTGGGGTGAACGCAAACGGACGAAGACATTTCCTGGAGAGGGAAGGCAAGCCATTTGCCGACTCAACCCGCGATGCTTATTCCTGCGACAAATACCCCGAGCTTCTCGCTTTGATTGGACGCGCGTCTGCCGGTCTTGAAAGACGATTGATTCGAGGAACGTGACCCGCACGTGTACGACCTGCTGCCCCCGCACCGAGCTCAGCCTAACTGGATGCGTGCTCATCCCACGCAAGCCCGACGCTTTGATTGGCCGGATCGCGGGGAAACGGAGGAATTTCTAGGGCGTGGCGGCGACGTGGGCGAAAGCCCTGCCATCACAATCTTCACGGCCCGCGTTGCCGCACAAGCAACCGGGCGGGTGAGGATCGACCCTCGATAGATGTTTGGCGCCGCAGGTCTGCTGACGCAGACACCAGCGGGAGCCGCTCGTAGAAACCCTCACGCAGTATGCAGCATCGGCAAGAGCAGGCGATGCGAACCTCAACCGAAGTCGGAAGGAATTAGAAAACCCTTCATCCCAACCGATCATCGCCTGAAGTGCGCGCTACTTGACACGGAAAGCCATATAGATGTTAGGCGCCTTCGTTGCCAATTATCTCCGTGTGGCACGATTCGCAAAGAATGACGTATGGACCTCCCGCTGAAACCCAACAAAGCGTCATTGGTTCGATGGTCTCGCCACAGCGCTTGCAGTGTTCATGATCCCAGGCACCTTTCTCAATAGTGAAGCGCGCTGAATCGTACGGACCACCGTCGTATGGGATTAGAACTTTGTGCCCGCCATTTTCTGGATTGAGGTGGACCCCAAAAACTGGGCGCGCTGATAAGGTATAAAATCCCGGCTGAGGGATGACCTATCAGGAGGTTCATCGTCGTGTCGTGGCTGACGTCGTGTTTATGAAAGCGTTTGCACGGGCGATCAGAAAAATATTTTGGGTGCATCAAGTTGCGGCGCTTGGTCGTAGCGAAATTGCGCAGCGATGCGTTCAATTACTTTAATGATAGCTACTTTGTTTGTATCGCATTGGTACAACTATTTTTAGCCGGCTGCGGATCGTCGCGGGACGGAAGAATTTTGCAACAAGACGCTTGAAATGCACAAGGGCATGGCATAGGATATGGTCGTCCAAGCGGTCAAAACGTCGTCGTCTCGGCCGGTTGTGATAGGCCTTATGGGCCAACCTTTTCAGCTAGCATCTCTCATGCCGGAACAAGCAATGGGGTTGAAGAGTCTCTGTCGAACTATTCGATAGGGGACTGTCGCGCAGCAGGATGCTTCTCGCGCGGGACGCGCGGGAACGCTGTGCTGTGTTTGAACGATCTGCTGTCTACCAGCGAACTCTCGCAGGGACTGAGGTAGCTGTCAGTACGTATAGACCGTGCGCAGTTTTCTCGTCTCGGAACAGTTTGACCATTCTCATCTTTTATGGTCGTGCTCGCCTCGGCGAGCAAAAAGGAGGCAGTTTGATGAGTATCGCCCACGACATCCCGTATGATTCGAGTTTGAGGCATTTGCCAATCCCGCAGGTTCCAGTCGCTTCGGAGCGGCGGCCGCTGCATCGGATTGCCGATGCCCGCCGGCACCAGGGCATTTCGGTGCGAAGTGCCGCACGGCGGATGCACACGTCGATCGATCAGGTTCGGCGGCAGGAAGAACCGTCGAGCGACATGTTGCTCTCCGAGTTACTTCGCTGGCAACGAGCGCTCGATGTTCCGCTTGCCGATTTGCTGATCGAAAGCGACGCGCCCCTTTCCGAACCGGTGCTGACCCGCGCTCGCTTGCTGCGGATTATGAAAACAGTTCGGGCCATCAAGGAGACCGCCACCAGCTCGTCGATCCAGCGATTTGCGACGATGTTGGAACAGCAGCTTGTGGAATTGATGCCTGAGCTTAAGGACGTTGCGGCGTGGCATTCGATTGGCCAACGCCGCTCGCCAGACGAGTTGGGCCGGGCAGCCGAACGAGTTCTACCCGATTCATTCTTCCACGATTCGATGCAATAGCGGGCGAGAGGGGACCAGGCCCGTAAATGAGCCCCCCACCGCTTTTAGGAAGCGCAGCGTCAAGGCATGAGGCAATGATCGCAAGAGTAGCCGCTCCGGCAAGGGAAATGTTCAACTGTTGAGTTGACACCAACGGGCCTGCATTCCCACCGGAGCGGCTTTTTTGTTCTCGGCGTTTCGTGCCTTGGCGATCTTTTCTTTGGTTGCGTTCAGCGAAGACCCTGCGCCAACCCCTACCCAGCGACGTGCGGATTCCATAGCCGCGGCCGTCAGTTTGGTCGACTGGCGCAAGACCGTGCTCGCCTCTGTAGGCAGGGATCGTCCCGGCCAATCGAAGCGTAGAGAAAGCCAAATGCTTGCCACCACAACAATTAGACCGAGCCAACTTGGTTGAAGCCAAGCCCAATAGGCGAGACCGAGCAGGATGCCGAGCACATGCGGCCAGCGACACAAAAAGTCTGAAGCTGCCGGCCAGCGCATCAGCGAAATCGTCGCGAGCAACAAACTGACAATCAACAGCAATCCAATAATCCGAGATTGTGCTGATGTGGGTGCAATCGGGCTCAAACGAAGGTCCAATCGATCGTTTCCGCCTTCTGCAACATAATAGGACCACTCACCGGCCCCCGGCGCGCTGGTAAGTAGAAACGCATTGGAGGCGGCTGTCGCCGCGAGTGTTTCGGGCGATTTTTCCGAATTGGCGCCGACCAGCCTGTTTCGACAGTCTTTAAGCCACTTGTCCAATCGTTCCGCGGCACGACTAATCTGCTCTTCGGACGTGCGGGCAACCTGCACATCGGCCCGTTCCACGCGAGGCACTGCGATGGCTTGTTGGGCTTGCGACCGTATCGCCGTCAGTAGCGTGGCCCATGGTTGAAACCAGTTGTAACCATCTGGCGGAGGCAAGTCGGCCGCCGTCGTCTTGGCTGCCTCGGCAATGCTCACCAAACGATCGAATCGCATTGCGGCCTGATCCACGGCGCTGACCTCGGCGGCGCCGTCAACGAGCCGCTGCACGGACTTTAGCGGTTGTGCGAACGACCATAAACTGACCTCGGCTGGGATTGGCTCGCCATTGGCAAATAGAGTGGGCCGGCGAAACTCGGCCGCGATGCCCTTTGCCTGCTCAGCGTCCAATCGAGAAACAATTTCGAGCGCTTGGGGCAATTGCGGAGGACCTAGAGCGAGTTGCCAGCGCGATTTATCGAGGGCGCGGACAAGAGCCGGCCGACCATCCAACTTGGCGGTCAGAAGCGTCTGTCCCGCGGGCAACTGTAGCGTACACTCGGTTAGACCCTGGGAGGCGAGGATCAGACGAGTGACAAGCAATTGTCCGCCGAATTCGCCGACAGCAATAGCCGTATCGGCCAAACGAATTTGCGGTGAAGGCTGCGGCGCGGCTTGCGAGCGCATCGCGACTCGGAACGGATCGCTGACAATTTCGTATGAGTGTGTCTGCTCGGGGCTGATCAAACCAGCCAGTAGTTTTGGCGGCACGATTGCTTCGCGGACGCCAATTTCTGTCCACGCAGTTTGCAGCGAGTCTGCCGAGTCGGGTACAGAGAGAAAGCGATGTTTTACGGAGACCGATTCGGGTACGATGTCCGGCACGGAAACCGCCGCTGCTGCTGAAGGGATGAGCGGCCCACGAATCCGAAGATCGACACCGCTGTCCTTCGCGACGGTCGCGGCAAAGCGGATCAAAAGCATTGCGTTTCGCTCATCAACGGACTTGATTTCCGTCGAGGCGGGCACAGCAGATTGGACATCGAACGGCCCGATCCAGGTTTTGGGCACTCGCAGCCGCAAGACATCCAAGTCGCCATCTGCTACCGACAATTGACAGCGGAATTCTGCCGACCAAGCGCCGTTTTGGCGAGAGAGGGCGGTAAGCGTTTGGCCGCTCATCTGCAATTGATTTTTCTTTACAGCGATGCGCGCCGTTTCGGCTGCCGCCTTATCCAGATAATATACAGCGACCGGTCGCACGGCCCATTGAGCTGGCGGCGGATCGATGGGTTCACCCTTGGATTCAGCCGAAGCCGGAAGACCCTCCAGCTCAACATGTACGTCGTCGTCGCGGTATAGCCGAACTTGCTGGGTTGCGGCGTCAGTGGACTTTGCCGACACACGTGGCAAACGTGACTTGTCGCTGGCATCGAACGGCGTTCTCCCACTCAGCACAAGCCGATACGGAGTGGCTACCTCCTCGCCAAAAAACACTGTTATGCGGTTAGCCGCGGGCCGACTCCAACGCAGCGGAATATGCCGGTCTGCATCGTCTACCGTGATCCCGCCGATTGACAGATTTGTGGGTACCGACAACTCCAATCGATACGCGCCGAAGTTCCCTGGCGTAACTTTGGCGACATAAATCACGCGCAGGGCGCTGCGGCCTGCGGCGACATTGAGCGACCCATCGACAACGGATTCCACGTCGCGCGGGCGTATCGCAAGATTCCTAACACGGCTTGCCCCCAGGTTGGAAAACACGACTTGCGGCGAATCGCTCGCTGGTGGGCTGCCCCACTTGGCAAAAAACTCGTTCACTGTACCCTCGGAAAGCGAGGGATCTGCAACTTCACACTCTAGCGACGGGTCCGTCGATACGGCCAGCCAGCGCTTGATGGCGGGAGGCGTCATCAATTCGATCGGCGGTACGCGCAGATTTCCGAGAGCGGGCGGATCGAGAAGTCGAAAGCGCAACATTATCTCTTGGCGATCCGTGTCCTGGGACGGAATTGGAACTCGAACCAAATATTGATCCTGGGAATTCTTAGGAGGTTGCGCATCGTTCGTGGATTTTCCATCTGTAAGCATCTGCCAACGCTTGTCGTAAGCGACGGTTAAGGAATCCGGCCGATGCGCCCCTCCTTCCAGCACAAACTTGACTTCCAGGTCTACATGCGCAGCTTTGATGTGCAACCATCGCAATTCAGTTACGCTGAGTCCCTGCTTGCCATTTTCCAACAATTCGGGTCGCGGCCATTGAACGTGCAGCCGGCCGACCCGTTCGAGTTCGCCGCTTAGAGCTTTCGGTTCGCCGGTCAAGGGAGGCAGAATGGACATATGAGGAACAGTAAGTCCAGACGTATTTTCCGGAAGCCGGAGTTCAACTCTAGCGCCGATCAGCGGGGGGATAGTTAGGTCGCTTTGATTGTCGCCATCCGTGCTCGTCGTTTTCGGGATGCAAGTAATCACTAGCGAATATCGACCCGGCTCAGCGATTGCTATATCACACTCGCGACCGCCGGCGTGCCATTCAAGTGGCAGAGGGACGCCATCCAACATTGCTGTGGTGTTCCATTGTGCTTCGTTGCGGACTAGGGGTAATACTACCGTCGTGTCCCGCGCCACAGTTTCGATAGCGAATTTCAGCGTCCAATTCCCTGGGACGACATCTGGTCGGCCTGGGCTCCCGGGCAAGTTTCCCGAATATTCTGCATCACGTAGCAACCATTGCCCCTCGTTTTGAGTTGGCGGCGAGCCCGACACCATAAGTACGCGCAGGAATCGTTCGCTCACAAAGTATTTCGTGCCCAAGGGGCGGCCTTCGGCATCTGTTGGAATTAGTACGCGATGGATGTTGACCGAGCGCGACTTCTGGGGGAGCTCTTCGCCATTCGGCGACTGAGCGAACGTCGGATTTGCAAGACTAACTGCGATTGCCACCGCCAAAGTGCCGGCAACCGTAGATTGAATGTCGATGACAGAATCTTCTCGGGGAATTGATCTCTGGTGCCTATCCGGAATGAGTGATAATAACAGACCGATAGTCGCGCCCGCTGTCAGATCGGCATATGCCGCGGGCAACAGAAGAGCCAGGCCGGCAGTCGTCGCCAAGACGCCGGTGAAATGCTCGCCGTGGTCGCGACGCAGCCAACGGCCGCACAAGAAAGTCGACAGCATAAGAACGACAGCCCAGGCCGTGATTGCTGCTGGATGCATGACAATGACCGGCGGCGGCCCATTGGTGATGAAGGCCTCGTGGTACCTGTTCCATCCGAACGTGGGGCCGTCGTCGACGAGCAACTTGTTTCCGGACTCGCCGGTTTGCTCACCGCGTATTGGTCGCGGGAATTCCGACGATGAGACTGCCGCCGATTCGATGCTGTTACTGTCGATGAGCCGTTTCACGGATGACAACTCATCGGCTTGCCGGAGCGGATTAAACGGTTGTGTTCCGTTAGGTCGGCCAAGCGGCCCGAATAGCCGCCGCCGCCAGTTAAATCGAAGGTCCGCTTTTGAAATGCCGATCCCGGTCGCTGAATATTCCTCGGGCAGCCAGATCGTCCAGTCACCAGCCACAAATGTCAGTTCACTTAGAACGAGCGGCGGGACTAATTCTCTACCAGCCGTTAATGGCGGTCCCTGGGTTTCAAAATAAATCGATACGTTTGTAGATTGTGCCTGTGAAGATAGATGTAAGACGTCCGGCGGCGCGTTTTCGATTGGAGCAGCCAGGTCGAGCGGCTGACCATCCATCGATGCCGAAATTAGCCGCGCCTCTGGCGGCAACCCGAGCTTCAATTCAGATGCTCCATGGTTTTCAAGCTCGTATGTCGCTCGATGAATGCCACGTCCATCGGGCCAAATATGTGATTCCAGTTGTATGTGCCGCGCGATAAGGGAACTGATTCCGCGCTCCGCGCTCGGACCAGCCCACAAATGGGCTGATCGCGCAGCGTCGAGGCAATCGGCTGGCTCATAGCGAAAGGCTGCACAAACGGGAGCCAGATTATCCTGTTCGCCGGAGGGGTGCATATCGATGGGCAACGGGGTCGGCTGCAAGCCGATCGGTTCTAGCAAGGGAGTACTTCGATTGCTGCCCCGCACCAAAATACGACCGAACTGTTCAGTGGCTTCCGGTAAAGCGAGCAATGGCACCAATGCACGCTTGGACCACTTTGTGTGAATGCTGGCGGAAACTTCGATTGGGCGAGACGTTGGCTGCGGCAATCGTAGTAACCAGAATTCTCCCTCTTTTGGCAGCATCGGCCGCTGTGGCGCGTTTGTGGGCAGCCTTGTGGCCGCTAATGGTGTACTCGATGTCTTTTCCGTCCACAGTACGTCATCGCCCAATGGACTCGTCGCATAGACCAGCAACCGATCGACTGGGTTCGACGCTGGCCGCACGGTCAATCTGTGGTCCTGGCGAAGTACTTTGTTCTGGTAGCTTAACTCAAGCGTGACGGTGGCTGCATATTGTCCCCGTCTAAAACTGAGACGCAAACCAGCATTCTTGCCCGCATTATTCAAGTCAAAGATTTTGTTGCTGTCGGCCGTTTGATCTAAGAGAGCGCTGTCGTTCTCATCTTCGATTTCAGGCGCTACTGCGGCGAGATCGCCCGTCGGTTCTGCAATAAATCGTTCGCTTGATTGAAAGGCGAGTAGATGTTGCGCGACGCGGGCATTTGCCCATTTCACCATTCGCAACGTATTGGCCGAAATCGAATCGGCGAGCGTCAACCGCTGCAACCGTCCGGTGATGATGACGGACAAGTTTCGAGCCGGAGTAGCCGCGTGAGAAAGCTGGATTTCAATTTGACGCTCATTTCCGTTGCGATCGACGAACCATTCGCCCATGGCGTCGGCCGGAACCGTTTCCACCGCATCGACAATCCAACCGGCGGCCAACTTGCCTATCAATCGGTGAGCGCTGCCGCGGGAAAGATTCCATTGGGTAAACAATCTCCCCTTCAGATCTGGATCGGTTAGCGTCAGCGACGAACCAGCGCGAATCGTGGCATCCGGCTGGCGCTCTGCGATGCCGATTTCCAGTGATGCTGCAACGGTATATGCAGTGAGGGAGTGGATTTCCGGCGAGTTTGCACCGATGTTCGTGGGGCTCACCCCCGTCTCCACACAATCGGTGGGCTGCAGGCTCTGTAATTCGTATTCTGGGGCAATCGTGAGCTTGAACTTGCCAGAACCCCAGAAAACACCCTCGGGCGAAAGGCGTGGTAGCTGCCATGGCGCATCTAGGACCAACGGCTGCCAAGCGGTCACCGCGATTTGCAATGATTTGGCTTCGCCAACTTTTGGTAGTTCAATGAGCGCACTGCTCGACGGCAACGAATCATCGCGCACCATGTGCCACGGCAGATCGAGCCCGTTAGCCTTAATCGATGTGACCTGCACCCCGCGCGGCAAGGAAAGGGTTAATTCTCGATTATGGTCGGCTGGACCTTCGAGTTGCCAAGTGGCGGCGATGTCGAGACCGCGCGGCCCAACGTGATAACTGACATCCTCTTTCAATGCGAGTTCGGCAGCAGTTGTCGCAGTCTTGCGATCGGTGTTTACTATTCGCAAACTAGCATCCGGCGAAGGGCCGATGGCGATTGTCCAAAGTTTGCGAAGTGTGGCCGGCGTCTTGGACTGGGGCGGCAATGAGGATGACTCGAGCACCACACCGCCGTCGATCCGTGGTTGTTTGTCTTCTGGTAAATCGAGAATCAGGCGGCTCGCATTCGCCGGCGGAAAATGCCAAGGAACTTCAGTCTGGTCATGCAGACTTGGCGTTAAGGCGTGCCACGAGAATCGGAGGATGCCGGAACGAATTACCTCTAAGCCATAGCGATCCGCCTCATGACCGTTTCGGCCCCAAATTCCTAGCCGCGCCGGCTGCTGCGGCGCGTCCTGCCAGTGCGCATTGCGCAAAATGAGCGGCAAATTGCCTAAAGGCAAATACTCTTGCCTGTCACCGCGTAATACGATTGTCCATGCCCCCTTACCTTGAAGGCGTCCATCGCTTTCGAGGCGAGCGGTATATTCGGCGGTCTTGATAGTTGCGCGACCAGTCCGAGCCGAGACGCTTTCATTTGCCGCTGCAATCCAGGTGTCGAAGTCGCGCGATTCGACAGGGATGTATTTTTCGCCATCGCGTGGCCACACGTCTAACTTGTTGGCCGGTACATAGATTCGTCGATATTCAATTGTCGGATGAGCAGTGTCCGGCGTCGGCAGATCGGCGGCTGCGACGGTTTGAGAGTTATCAATAAGCAAGGCGAGAAACGCTAAGCCGCAAACGGTTAGGAATGCGTACAGAGCGCAATACCGCCACGTCAAATGCTGTCCGGAACGAGTTAAAGGCAGGAAGCATCTGCTCATCGCTCGGCGTCCGAAGAGCGGATTGCAACGGTCGGGGCCGTGCTGGCTGCAGCGATAACCGGCGGCATTACAATCGAATCGGTGCGGGGCAAAATCATGCGCTGCGAACTAGCCGTCACATACAATGGTGTCGAGCGGCGGCTGGGTTGCGCGACTAGGCTTGAGATGAGTACTGACAGCGGGGCCAGAATGATGCCAATCGCGGAGGCTTGTGCGATCAATAGCGCCGCCGTCGGATATGCAATGGCCGCAATGGATATGATGAAGATCAAAACAACCAATGTCCAGCGCCGCTTTGCACCGGGCAAATAATAGCAGCCGGTCAGTAACGTCATGGCCACTGAAGACGAAACCAGAACGATCAGCCAGCGCGGCGCCGTGACGAGTGCGATCGACGACACCGGCAGCAGTCCCGTAAACAGATACTGATTTTCAGAGGAGGCGGGCACAACCTGCGACGACGCGCCAACCCAATCTTCAAGCTCCTTCTGCGACATTACGGGGCGCCGACCCAAAAACATTCCCAACCATTGCCACTCGCTTGCCGACGGTAGCTGTTCGGGTGATTGAATGATGTGTTCATCACTGGGTAAGACTATTTGCCAATAAATCTGTGAAAGCTCAGTCGTGCCATCTATTTGCGGAGGCGTTAAAAGATGGCGTGTGATGAGCGACTGTTGAATCGGGCGTCTAAAGCGTATTTCGAGCGTGTGACTTGTGGACTCTACATTCGCCGAGCCGGAGTTGATTGATTTTGGCCGAAGGCGAACCACGATTCGACCGGCGGCGCGAGCGGATACTTCGGCGGGCCGGCCATCGACAAGAACTTCGACTTCTCCCGGCGGGGCGCTCGGCGGCAATTCCACCGTCGTCTGCGATCCCGACGAGCGAAATCGGAAGGCAGCCCGGTCTTGTTCGATTTCGCTCGAAAACCAGGACTGCAGCCACACCCTGTCCACGATCGTGGTCGATGAAGCTCTCGACTCCGTCGTGCTGACAACCAGTGGCAGCATGCGTTCGGCCTGATCGGCGCCAAATTCGTGTCCAGCGCCGACGGCGCTATTTGGTTGCGAATCGATTGCTTTCCATGTCGAACCATCCGCCTTTGGGTTGAGCGATACGGAGGTGCCCTGGGCCGCCGTTACTGTCGACCGTTCGGATGTTATCTGGGCATCGACCGGTGAAAGCAGGGGTATTTGCAGGTTGCCATTGGTAGCAGATACCGGGGTGCGTGGAATTCGATAGCGAACCCCGATCGCGAATTTCCCGACTAGTGGCTGAGTAAGGACGGCGCGCAAGTGCCGCGAAGAGGCTGCGGTTGGTTCGTTTTCATCCTCGATCGGCTCGATGCGCAGCGGAGCTCGCTGTTCGGCGGTTTCGGGGTTTCCGTCGGGGGGAGACAGCACTGAGATATCAACGCCATTCTCGCCGACCGGAAAGTCGCTGGTCGTATCAAAGACTAGTTCCTTGACAGGCTCGTACCGCACGGTGTAATCGATTCGCTGTTCGACCTGGGCTGCATCCGGGGCAATTTCGACCCGCGTGGCCACCTGCGCCGATTCCTCGCGGCTACGATTCGTCCTGTTCGCCACAAAAATCGCGTTGGGCAACGAGACGCGAAAATGAAGCTCGGTTCCGGCATTGGTCGTGGGCGGTTCAATGGTTCCGAGCACGGGCGAGTTGGCTAAGCCCGTCGATTTTGCCAAGTCCGGCAGCAGTTCAATTTCCGGCGCGGTGCGCACGGTTAGCTCACCGGTGCCCACCGAGTCGGCCACTGGCACCGGCAATGGAAGATGAAGTGTGGATGTGTCTCGGTTAAGCGCACGCCGCAACGAAAAGGAAATCTCCGCTTTGCGCGAGGAAGCCTGCGCAAGTGGCAACGATAGTGTGCCCTTAGAAGTTATAGCAATTCGGTCCTGATCCACGAGGCCGCCGGATTCCACGGGTTCCCCACTCATTTCCCAGCCATCCAATTCGACCAGAAACTCAAAGGCTCGGGCGCCAAAAACCTGGTACGTCAGTCGTACCGAGAGCCGGGCTTCCTCAGGCAACAATTCAAGCTCATACTGCGGCGTCACATGGACGCGCGACTGCCGCGGCGATATGCGCACACCCAGCGACCATGGTTGGCGATCGTACTGAAATGCGGCCGTTAGGTCCGACCGCTGCAAAGAGCTGTCGAGCTCCGTGGGGTCAACTTGGCGCACATTGCGTCCGGTATCCCAGCGGGCCTGCCAGTCATTCGCTACATTCAACGCGATGTCTCCGAATTGACGTACGGCGTCCAGCACTTCGAACCCGCCTAGCTCAAGTGGCTGTCCTGCACTTTCACGGCTACTCGCTTGCTCCGTCGATAAGTCGACAACAACCGACCCCTGCTGCTTCTCCTTTAATTCAACCAAAACGATTTGGCCGACATTGTTGGCGGCCGACGTTGAACCGGAAGTCTGGGGCTCTTCCGAGATTCGGTATATTGGATCTTGGCTTGCAGCGCTGGTTCCACCTGGGATTAATTTCGCTCCGCGGGGCAGTCGTACTCGGAAGTGGTCGAAAGTTCCACCAAAGCTGCTAACCGTTAGGTGCGCGTCGCTTCGTACTCCGCGTCCATCAATTGCGACTCGAATCGCGCCAACGGCGTTGAGAACCGAGGCTATCGACGCCGCGTCGTTTTTCGCGTTCTGCCAAGACAATCGAAACTGCCCGGTCGTACCAGCGACCTCGACTCGAGTGCCCCCGGCAACTTTGGAGCTTTTTGTTATCACTGGGCCGGTACCGGTGCGAACGTCGACAATCGCGGAGTCGATGTTCAACGCTAGCGAAGAAGAGACACTGCGCGGACAGTTTAGAGACAACGTCGTTTCGGCGCCGTCGCGCGACAAGGGAACAAGAACGTCAAACGATAACGATTGCCGTTCCCCCGTATGCCCGGTCAGCCGGGCTACAAAACCACCGTGTTGAGGATCGTAATCCAGATACTCATCCTCCGGCTTCCCTTTCGCCGGCTGCCGATCACTCGCGCTATTTTGATTGTTCCCCACCGGTTTTCCAAAGCGTGGTTCGCCTTGCAAGATTGCACCTACAAGGCCCAATGGAACGTTCACCGGTCCGTCGGCCAGAACGTGGACGACGGCTTCGAACTTCAGGTCGGCTATTTGGTTGTGCGCTTTACCTTCGACTTTGATGCTTTCAATTGTGAAACGTGGTCGACTCTCCGGGCTTGCCACCTGATTCATTTTTTTCCAAGCCGCGAGAAAGTCCTCGTACGACATACCCGGAACAGGCTGCGGCCGGCCGTCTGAATCCAGCAAAATGAAGGTGTCGGGCCCGACATATTGAATACGGTCGGTCTGTCGGCCCGGTGGCATCGGAGCGTGTGGAGAGGACGGCGTCGTCTCCCCGTGGACGCCAGCGGCGGCTGGCTTGACCACCTTCGTGGCAGCTTCCTCAGCCCTCGTGCGGCTGGCGGCCGCGCCCAGACACAAAATTATCGTGATGATCGCGATAATGCCGCACGAACCTCCCGGCATCGCATGGGCGCACGATTGAGTTTTGGTTGCTGGATAAGTCATCGCTCAGGCGGCCGGTAATAGCACGACACGCTTGCCGGATCGGAGAGGAACGTCAAGGAAAGCGACGGACGTTGAAAAGATGCCGCTCAATCCCGCGTGTGAGCCTGTAATCGATCGGCAAGAGTTGCCAATCGTCCTATTGCTATTTTACTCTCACCCGCACGAAGGCGAAACCGCCGCGTGGATTGGCCAAATTGGGGATATTATGGCGCTAGTGGCGGCCACGACGACTACGGACAGGCGAACTCGGTAAGCACATCGAGCAATCCACGATGCAACTTGGGACCGGCAGCCGCCAGAAAATGCGGGTTCCACAGGTCAAAGGCCGCCCCGTCGCGAGCGGTTACGATGCCGCCTGCTTCGCGAATCAATAGCACTCCTGCCGCAACGTCCCAAGGGTGGATGTGCGTTGCCCAAAACGCATCGAGCGCACCGCTCGCAACGTGAGCCAAATTGAGCGCAGCCGATCCGGAGCGCCTCACGGCCTGACAAACTTGCGCGGCCTCGTTGAAGTCCAACAAATCGGGCGAATCGCGCCGGACACGTGCTGGCAGACTCACGGCGACAAGCGAATCTGACAAATGCGTTACGGCGCTGGTTTTTAGTCGCACACCATCGCACCAGGCGCCGATCCCGGCGCCCGCCGCAAAACACTGGTTTCGAAGCGGGTCGTAGATCACGCCAGCCAGCAGGTCACGACCATGCGCAAGCGCAACGGAGACCGCGAAATTCGGATATCCGTGAACGTAATTCGTTGTTCCGTCAAGCGGATCAACGAGCCATATAAGTTGGTCCGCGTCGTATGGGAACGATTCAGGGGAGTGTTCTTCCCCCAAGAATACATGATCAGAAAACCGTGCCACGATGACGCCACGAATCGCATCCTCTGATGCAAGGTCCGCATCGGTCACGAGGTCGCAAGGCCCCTTCTCTCGCGTTTGAAACCGACCCTGCCATGCTATCAATTCCCGCCCGCCGGCGCGGGCAGCAATCTCACCGGTCTCGAGCCAGTCGCTTAACTTTTCATCGTCCACGATGTCGGCCATTGTGATGAAGGGGTTTTGGGATTCGCAAATAAGTCCTGAGTGGGTGGGAATTCCTCGACAAATCGGTAAAACGGATGTCTCGAGTGAAGCTTTGGCTTAGTAAGATATGGCGACGTCCCCCATCCGGCTCTCCGCTTGAATGTCGTTTGCATAAGCAACGTTTTATAAGGTTTGCGGGTGTCGCCGTAAATTGGTAATCCACAAGGATTAACGGCAATAAACGTTCCGGGCGGAAAAATCCCTGGAACTTTTTCAGTGCAAACTATGGACACGACATTCGAAATGGGTATCATCGTTAATGGAACAAGCGTCCTCGGCCAATCTTCCGAGATCAACACCACGTTAGTGGAAGGCGATTGCCTAATTTTTATTATCCCCTCGCTCGGGAAATTTGGCCTCTTCTCTGTTCCGGCCCCGTCGCAACATCCTCGCGGTGTTCGACGGGGTTTTTTATTTGTCATCTCAATCGTCGTACCACTAGACCTGCCGTCAGCCGATCAATCTTGCAATATCTGAGCCGTGGCGAACGCTACACATGGGGAAACTGTTTGGTCGTTGGAAGGCGGGCTGGCCGAGCTAAGCTCTGGCTATCTCTCAGGGCGCCTCGATATCGCACGTCCCAATGCCGGCTTCCATGACACGGCGCTTCGCGGATCAGATAGGCCAATAGTATTGCTTGGTGTGCATCGCGGCACGGAATCACTGATGCCGGAAGCGAAGCACGATGCGCGGCGCGGCTTCCTGGCCCTTACCGGTGACTGAGGCATACATCCGCGGTAACGATTTAGTGGCTAGCTATCAGCCGAGCAGCGACTGGCCGTTTTCACCCCAAATATATTGGCGTGCCAACGGGCTCCAATCGGTAGCCGGGGTGTTGGCGTCGATGTCGCTGTTGGTTTCCGTCCAAACTCACCTGCTCGATACGTTCCCCCAAATCGGAGTGAGATCGCAGCTACCCATTGGCGAAATGCTTCTGATTTCGGTTCGCGACACGCCACGAAGCCGCGTTGAGGTAATCAATCGCGACCGAACGTTCACTCCCACAGGAGAACTTTGTTGCGTTGTCGCGCGACTCAATGATTGGCCGTTTAGCTATGCCGAAATCATGCGATCTAGCGATTTTCACGAAGTAACGCTAAGTCCTGGCGCCGGGGGTATCCTCATCGATTGGCATCTTTTTGCCGACTTTCTCGAGAAGGGCGTCATTCGCCGGGCACGCCTTCACGCCGCGGTGTTGCCGCGAGAGAACGACATTGAGCTTGCCACGGCTTGCTGCGAAGCCACGCAGCATCTCGATTTGCCGCTCACTACTTGAGCAAAAGATGCGCGAACTACCGGCGTCGCCGCCGGCGTCTCGCTGGCGCTTTCGCCGGGTGGCGAACTGAAGACGTCGAACCGTTGCCACTCGGGGTTGCCGATGCGTGCTCCGAATTGGTGCGATCGAATGCGACTAAGTGTAACTGGTCCAATTCGATGAGCTCCGCCATGCCAACCTCGGCCAACTCGCGTCCGGACACGTACCGGCCGGGAATGATCCATTTTCGCATCATGTCGGCAGGGACGCCGAATAAGTGGGCCAGCAGCGTATCCATGTCCTGCTCGAGCTGGGCGAAATGGCGCGCCCATTCCGAGGCTTCGGCCAGACCGACGTTTTCTTCGCTTTGCCATCGCATCGGGTGAAACAGCATCACGCTAAACGGAGTTACGATTCGACGATAGCAGGCGGCGAATGGCCAAAGCGTTGCCGAAGAGCATTCGCCGGTCACGATTCCTGTCGCTTTCAGGCTCCGAAGTTTGATCAGCGTCATCAGCGAGACGGCACAATACGGGCTGCCGCCTGGCGAATCGAAGTAGATCGTGCATTCACCGCCAGGTTCGATGCTGAGCAGCCGATCGGTCAGCTCCGATTCGCTATCCGTCAGGTCGCCGACAATCGCGATTTCGACAGGCCCATCTTCTTCTTGACGCTCAGCCATGTCTCATAAAACCTCAATATGCCCGTTTTGCCCCTCTACAGCGCGTCGGCTCCGGCGACGCGGCGCTGACTCCCATTCTAGGAAAGATGCCAAAAACGTGCTAGTTTTTGTCGGCCGATTTGGCAGCAAATCTGGCTTTTTAGCGCCGAATGGCCGCTATTCTCCCTACCAGCGTCATGGGCGATCGAAGTTCCGGCTGTCGGTCGCATTATGCGATCAGCCCGCCCCTATCATCCGTGACTGTGGCTGGGCCGGTTTTCAGGAAACTTCATTATCCGACAGACGCGACAGTCAGAGTGCACGTTTTTCGGATTGATGAGGCGGCCTATAATAACAAGCGAATCCGCGGATTGGCTGAAACGCTCATCAAAGCGCGTTGTAAAGCGACGCCAATTGCATCGCCGCATAATTTGTGCGGCGTACCGTCGCGAACTGCGTCATAGTGCCGTCAGACCAGAGGGCAAATCTGGCCGGCAACGTTGTCGCGTAGGCATTACATGGGTATTCGCTTAAAGTGTCCGAACGGTCATAAGCTTAATGTCAAGACGTTCTTGGCTGGCAAGCGCGGGGTTTGTCCTCAGTGCGGCGCCAAGTTTGCTATTCCAATGACGCCGGATGCACCGATTTCGGACGTGTCGCAGTCGAGCGTCGTTGGTGAATCTCATTCTGTAGAAATCATTTCACCTACATCGAGCCATACGACGAGTGTCGCGGCTTCTCCATCGGTTATTATTGCGGTAGCCGACTGCAGCCCGTCGCCGCCGATTTTGGAGTCCGATTCGGTGCCGACGCATGCGCCGGAATCGGCATCGACCGCTATTCCGCCGCTGCCGGTCGCCGATGCGCCGCAGCCGCTGATTGTAACCGATTCCGGCCCGGTAAACCCCGAAGCCAAATATGTTACGCGTCGGGAGCGGAGCCGGAAGAAGCAATTAACCATCACAGTGGTATTATTGCTGTTGGTGATTGTGCTTGCTGTCGTGCTCATATGGGTTCTGCGGCGGGACGTTGGCCAAACCACCGGCGGCAAGGTCTCGGCCACAGCTCACGGTGAATTCCTCCAACGTCGCGCGGCAGCTACAGCGGCTATTTCGTGAGATCACTCGCCACTTCCGGGATGCCACTTCCGTGAACCTAGAACGCCTTTGGGCACCTTGGCGGCTCGAATACGTGACCGGCAGCGAGTCGCAAGTGGAGCCCGCGCCTGAGCCGTTGGAATGGCAGCCGAGTGCGGATCGCAGTTGCTTTCTGTGTCGTGCCGCAGCCAAGTATGATGCGGCCTCACCCGCGGATCGGCGATTGATGGTTGTTGCTCGTGGTGCATGCACATTAGTGATCTTGAATCGTTACCCATACAATAACGGTCATTTGCTGATTGCGCCGTTGCGCCACGTCGGTGAATTGAGGGAAATGTCCAGCGATGAGCACCTGGAATGCATGGAGCAACTGGCAAAGCTTCCTTGCGTGTATCGCGAGCGCATTAACGCCGAAGGCTTCAACATCGGTCTAAACCTTGGCCGCGTCGCCGGGGCTGGGCTGCCTGGTCATCTTCACTGGCATCTGGTGCCGCGTTGGGCCGGGGACAACAATTTTATGCCGGTGCTGACCGGCACTCGCGTCATTCCGCAGTCTCTCGATGCGCTTTGGGAGATGCTGAAGGGCGCTTTGGATTGAGGCGGAGCATATATTGCGCTAATCGGAGGTCAGAATTGGCCAGCCCATCGCGCAGCCACGTATTTAGCGACTCCATTGCCATGTCGGCGCGATCAGATCTTACTATCGAGCGAGAGCGCTGCTCTTGGCGCCCTATGCAATGCAAAGCGCCGACTCCGCCGGCCGCCGTCATGCCGAGGCTTGCCATCCGTATCGGGGACCATATCAACGTGATCGCGATCGGATCGTACACAGCTCGGCGTTTCGCCGCCTGAGCCAGAAGACGCAGGTCTTCACCGGCGAAATGGGCGACTATCATCGCACGCGGCTCACACACACGCTGGAAGTTGCCTCGATCGCCCGCACGATCGCTCGAGCGTTGCGCTGAATGAGGATCTCGTCGAAGCACTCGCGTTAGCCCATGATCTAGGGCATCCGCCCTTCGGCCATTCGGGCGAGGATGTGCTGAATGAATGCCTGCAGAATGAGGGTGGTTTTAATCATAACGAGCAGGCACTACGAATTTGCGAAGTGCTCGAATCGGGCTACCCCGACTTTCCTGGACTGAACCTTACGTGCGAAGTCCTGGCAGGTCAGCGCCACCGGGCCGATAAGGGCGGGCCCGCCAGCCTGGACGGCAATAGGTCCGTACCGAAGGAGAGTCCCTTGTTGGAAGCTCAGGCAGTTGACGCGGCCGACAGTATCGCCTACGACACCCACGATGCGGACGATTCCTTGGAGCTCGGACTTTTGGGAGTAAATCAGCTACTCGAATTGTCTCTGTGGCGGGAAGCGCGTGATCGCATCGAACAACAGGCTGAGTTATCCGAGCGGCAATTACGTCGCGCGATCGTGCATGAGATACTCGATTGGCAAGTGAGCGACGTCATTGAGCGGTCACAGCGGAAGTTGTCCGAAGGAACGATTGAAAGCGTCGCCGGCGTGCGGAAGTCGCCGTGCATTGTGCAGGCATCTGCTGAACTGACTGAAAAAAAGATCGAACTCGAACAATTCCTGTTCACCAATGTCTATCGGCATCCGGGCGTACTAGCCAAACGCCGTCTTGCTCAGCAGGTGTTGCGCGAGAGTTTTAGCGCTCTAGTTGCGAATTCGCATCTTATGCCCGCGAAGTTTCGGCGGCTCGCGGATCGTGACGGGACACCTCGTGCCGCGGCAGATTATCTCGCCGGTATGACCGATCGCTTTGCTTTTGAGGAGCACAAGCGGCTCATCGGCGGCTGAACGACTATGCACTGCCGGAGCCAGTTATGAATGTTTGGCAAGGACGAATGCCTGCCTGACGATCGGCGCAAGCTGCATTCCTTTCCAGCCGCCCGGAGGCCATTGGTAGGGGCCCATCTGGGTTGCTAGAATGACTGAAGAAATCAGGCGTCGTGTTGCTCTGCTTAATCGGCAGCGGACGGCATAAACGCCTCATCGCTTACGCCGCCCCTTATGGGCCGGAGTTCGGAATGGCGCTGGTCATACTACGCTGCGTTTTCTTAATGGTGGCCATTGCGCTGGGCTTCCAGCTGCTCACGTCGCCGCTCGTCATGGGAGAGGGCAAGGGACAATGGCTGCCCTGGCTCGGTTTTCTCGGGGTGATGCTGGTTGCAGTAAGCGTGCTGGTGGCCGATATTGCCATGCGGCGAAAGCGGTTAGACACCATTACCGCCGTTTACTTCGGCACGATTATCGGTCTGTTTCTCACCTACGTTTTTCAACTCGCACTTACGCCACTGATGCCGGCCGCGCACACGTGGCTGGCCGATTGGCTGCGGCTTGCGCTGGCCACAATCGTTTGCTACTCGTGCATCAGCGTACTGCTGCAAACCAAAAACGACTTTCGTTTCATCATTCCGTACGTCGAATTCGCCAAGGAAGTCAAAGGGTTGAAGCCGTACGTGCTCGATACCAGCGTGGTGATCGACGGTCGCATCGCCGATATCGTCGAAACGCGCGTGATCGATAATCAACTTATCATGCCCCAATTCGTCATCGCCGAACTTCAAGCAATTGCCGATTCAAACGATAAGCTTCGCCGCAACCGCGGCCGACGCGGCCTCGACATTCTCAATCGCTTAAGAAGCGATCCGAAAGTCGATCTGATGATTTATGACCGCGAGCTGCCCGAGTTTGCCGGCCAACCGGTTGACCAGAAGCTTGTTCTTTTGGCGAAGCATCTCGAAGGCAAAGTCGTTACGAACGATTACAATCTGAATAAGGTGGCAAAACTGCACAATGTCGGCGTCATCAATCTCAACGACATCTCGAATTCGCTAAAGCCGGTGTTCCTGCCAGGCGAAATGATCGAAGTGCGAATTGTGAAGGCCGGCGAGGAGCACGGCCAAGGCGTTGGTTATCTGGAGGATGGCACCATGGTTGTCATTGAGGGGGGCCGCGAACACGTCGGCGAACAGGTCTCTGCGGTGGTCACGAGCGTGCTACAAACGAGCGCGGGCCGAATGGTATTTGGCCGATACAATCGCACCACTTCTGCTTCCGAGGGAGCCGCCTGACCGAAAAAATTTCAAGCGAGGCGGCCAATTTGGCGTACTTTCTGATATAACTTATGGCCCATGTTCTTGCCATTCGCCAGTTACCAAATCCCTCGCTATCTGCAAACAATGCGTGGCACCAATTGCCTGATTTCGCTTTGCGGTAATGATTTTTGACGGGGGTTCCTTGGGGGCCAGTAGCGCTCGCGGTTGTCGAAATGAGGGAAAGACCCAATCACATCGCAGCCATCGCGGCGGCAGTACTTGGCGTTCTAGCCTCTTGGGGAGCTGCGCTGGCTGCTATCATCGCTGTTTGGTGGACGACTCCCATTTATCACGTTCTTTCCCATGCTTTTTGCGCTCGCCTGGTGGGGTGGATTTCGTCCCACGTTGTATGCCGCGATACTCAGCGCGCTCGTCCTTGCGTACGCAATTCTGGAGCCTGTCGGTAGTTTCTATATTAGCGTGCCGGAATACCGCTTCGGTCTTGCCATATTTTTGGCCGTCGGGCTTTGCGCGGGATGGTTAGGTGAAACGCTACATTCTGCCAGAAGGGATGGACAGCGAGCGATCGAAAAGGCCGTCAACGAGGGCGAGCGGCTTCGCGTCACGATCTCTGAGCGCCAACATGCTGAACAAGCTTTGACATTCCTGGCCCACGCCAGCACCAACCTTGCCGCGCTGGTGGATCGGCAGAGCGCCTTGCAGCAAGCGGCCAGATTACCGATCCCGTTTTTGGCCGATTGGTGTGTTGTGTATGTCATCGATGAACATGGCGCGATCGAATACCACGCCCACGCACATCGCGATCCCCAGAAAGACATGCTCCTTGCGGAGATGCTCAGCAAGTTTCCGCTCGATTGGAACTCCAATACGGCCACGGTTCGCGCATTGCGCACCGGCAAGTCGCAGCTCATGGATGAACTGCCGGAACCCCTGCTCAGTAGTTTCACCCAAACCGACGAGCATCGCGCCATGGTGGACAAGTTGAGCCCGCAAGCGGTGATTAGCGTTCCGTTGAAAATCCGCAACCGGACGATTGGCGTCATCGGCCTCGTCTCGTGCGATCCCAACCGTCGATACACGCGGCGAGAAGTTGAACTCGCTGAGAATCTGGCAGGACGTGTCGCTGTTGCGGTGGATAACGCCCGGCTATTCTATGCAGTCAAAGAAGCGAGCCGTCAGAAGGATGAATTCCTGGCCATGCTGGCCCATGAATTGCGTAATCCATTAGCGGCCATTCGATATGCGGTCGCGCTGGGCCAAATGTCAACGGGCGAATCCACGACGGATACACTCGAAATTATCGACCGCCAAACTCAAAACCTGGCCCATTTAATTGAAGACCTGCTCGATGTCTCGCGCATCAGCCGCAATAAGGTCACGTTGAGAAGAGAAACCGTCGACGTGGCGAAGATCATTTCCGGTGCGGCGGCGACCGTCAGGCCGCTAATGGCCGAAAAGAACCATGAATTGCAACTGGATGTGCCAACCGAGCCGATTTACTTGTTCGCCGACCCGACTCGAGCAGAACAAGTTGTTGTGAACCTACTGACAAATGCGGCGAAGTATACCAAAAATGGCGGCCGAGTTACCGTTCGCGCATATTCTGAAAATGGGGAGGCAGTCATTCAAGTCATCGATACGGGCGTTGGTTTGCCGCCCGAATTCCTGACCCGCGTCTTTGACCTGTTTGCGCAGGCCGATCGCACGTTGGATCGTTCGGAAGGTGGGCTCGGTATTGGTCTGACGGTTGCCCGTAAGCTTGTCGAGATGCACGGGGGCAGCATTGCCGCCGATAGCGAAGGCCTTGGTAAAGGATCAACATTCACCGTGAAACTGCCCGTTTCTGATGCGGCGCCGGCGGATTACAAACCATTACAACCCGAGTTAAATACGTCGCCGCAGTCCCCGCAACGAATTCTGATCGTAGATGATAATCGGGATACCGCAACTTCTTGTGCGCTCCTATTTAGGACGATGGGACATGATGTACAAACGGCGTACGATGGGTTCGGTGCAATCGAGATAGCTCGCAAATTCAAGCCTCAAGTTATCTTTCTGGATATCGGATTGCCCGGAATGAATGGCCTTGAAGTCGTACGAAAACTTCGCGAACAAGGTTTTGAAGACGTGATAATCATCGCGGTTTCCGGCTATGGTCAGCCGGAAGATCGGCAGCGGTCGCGAGACGCCGGCTTCGACGAACATCTGGTCAAGCCCGTTGACCGAGCGGCGCTGTTGTCTGCGTTTCAACGCTGTTCCGCGAAACAGCCAGTTGCTTCCTGAGCTTATTTTCAGACCCCTCTACTCACGAACACGCAAATTTCTCCAATGAGCGACAATATTCGAAAGCCACTCGTCGCGATCCTTATGGGTTCGAAGAACGATTGGGAGATCATGCAGTCGGCGGGCACAATTCTCGACGAATTCGGTATCGCATACGAGGCCAAGGTGGCGTCGGCCCATCGCTCTCCGGAGCTGGTTTTAGCGTATGCGAAATCTGCCGAAAAGCGCGGCCTGGAGGTGATTATTGGCGCCGCCGGGTTGGCCGCGCATCTTGCCGGCGTCATTGCGTCAATGACTCTCCTGCCGGTGCTCGGTGTGCCACTGCATGGAAACGCGGTCGGCGGCCTCGATGCACTTCTCTCGATGGTACAGATGCCGGGCGGCGTGCCGGTTGGTACGTTGGCGATCGGCTCGCACGGAGCAAAAAATGCCGCGCTGCTGGCCATTCGCATCCTCGCGAACTCTCGACCGGAACTCCGTGAAAAACTGCGCATACCACGAGAGGATGGCCAAGCAGATCGAGAGCGTAACGTTGTCTTAGAAAGGTTGACTCTGGTCGCCTAAACCTCCGAAGCGTCGGCACCGTGCTGCAAATGCGCGAATCGCCTCGTGCAGGGTTTGCTCGTCGAATTCGGGCCAGTACTTTTCTGTCACCCAAATCTCGGCATAGCTGATCTGCCACAGCAGAAAGTTGCTGATTCGCATTTCGCCGGCCGTGCGGATCAAAAGATCTGGATCGGGAGTAGCAGCCGTGTAAAGGTGCGAGGCGATGGTCCGTTCATCGATGTCGTGCGGCGCACATTCGCCTGCCAAAACTCGGCTAGCGATTGCTTGCACCGCATCCACAATCTCCGCCCTGCCTCCGTAGTTAATGGCAAGGTTGAGCCAGAGACCGTTGTTCACACCGCTCATTTCAACGGTGCGATCGAGCTCACGGAGCACCTGCTCCGGAATATCGTCGCGCCGCCCCAGCATCCGCACTCGCACGTTGTTATCCATGATCGTCCTCCGCTCTTCGATCATGTATTGTTCCAACAGATGCATCAGGAAATTGATTTCTGTCTGGGGCCGCTTCCAGTTTTCACTGGAGAGGCAGTACAAAGTGAGGTGCTCGATCTTGAGGCGAGCACACTCCTCGGTGGTGCGGCGGACCGATTCGACGCCGCGCTCATGCCCGGCGATACGGGCCAGGTTTTGCCGCTCGGCCCAACGACCGTTGCCGTCCATAATGATCGCGATGTGCCGAGGACGGCGTTCGAGTGCTACTTCAAGTGTCGGCGGTGCGACTACTCCGGACATCGGTCATCAAATCTTGCTGACAACGATCGTTTGTTCCCGCTCGGGCCCCACAGAAATGATTCCAACCGGCTGGCCGACCAGCTCGCTGATGCGGCGCAGATAAGACCGAGCGTTTACCGGCAATCCGTCGAACGATCGGCATCCGGAAATATCTTCCTTCCAGCCAGGCGCCGTTTCGTAGACTGGCTTAGCACGTCGCAGATCATCGACGTGGCTGGGGAACTGTGTGGTTCGTCTACCGTCGATAGTATACGCGGTACATACATTCAATTCATCGAGGCCACTCAACACGTCGAGCAGCATGACGGCGATCGAGTCCACGCCGCTGAGCCGAGTCGTGTACCGTAAGGCGACACCATCGAGCCAGCCGCACCGCCGCGGCCGGCGAGTGACAGTGCCGTACTCATTGCCGCGCTCGCGCAAATACTGACCCGTCGGGTTGTCCTGTTCGGTGGGGAACGGGCCGCCTCCCACGCGGGTCGAGTACGCCTTCACCACACCGATGCACCAGTTTATATACCGGCCAGGTACACCCGAGCCGCTCGCGATGCCGACGCCCGAACTGTTGCTGCTCGTGACGAACGGATACGTGCCGTGATCCACGTCGAGTAGCGCTCCCTGGGCTCCTTCAAACAGCACCCGTTTGCCCGTTTCCACAGCCGAGAGTAGCAGCTCGGTTGTATCGCATACATAAGGTTGGAGCCGCTCGGCATACGCCGTGTATTCGCGAATGATGGCCGCTGAATCGAGTGGTTCGAATTCCCCGACCGGATAGAGTACCGAAAGTACGCGGTTTTTAGCAGCCACGATATGCTCGACTTGCGAGCGGAAGCTCGGTCGGTAAAGATCACCCAGTCGAACGGCGTGCGAGCGGCCCACCTTGTCGCGATAACAGGGGCCAATTCCTCGGCCAGTAGTTCCAATGTTCTCGCCGTCGGAGGTACTTTTGTCGAGCGCGCGGTCCTCGGCGAAGTGCCATGGGAAAATTACGTGTGCCCGGTCGCTGATTCGCAAATTATCCGGGTAGCCTGCCCCGCGTTTTGCCAGTTCGTCTAGCTCCTCGATCACCCGCGCCGGATTCAACACAACGCCCGTCGCAATCACGCAGGTAACGTCGGGCGTTAAGATGCCACTCGGCAGCAGCGAAAGCTTATAGACCTGATCGCCGACAACGACCGTGTGTCCCGCGTTCGCCCCGCCCTGATAGCGAACGACGAAATCGTGCTGCCGAGTCAAGATGTCGACAATCTTTCCCTTGGCTTCGTCTCCCCATTGCAGACCAATAACGCAAGTGCCAGGCATAGCAGAATTCGTACGCACGTCGAGCGATGATGGGCGACAAGCGTGCCCAAACGAAATATTGTACCGCCGCCGATCCACTGACGAAACCGCCGTCTCGACCAGATGAATGCAGCCTCCTTCTGCCTTCCGGAGCAGAACGTCCTTTGGTCAGCGTATGTCCAGCTCAAACGGCATCATGAACGCCACGGGTCGATCGAAAACAGCCCGAAGGCGTGCTGCACGTCGGGCGAGATTTGTCAATTCGGGCGCGAGACTGTCTAAGCCATGGCTGATTCGCACTTCTTTTTCGGAGTCCAAGTTGCCAAATAACGTTTCAAAGAAATTGGTAGGCTCCGGCAAAACCTCGATCCGGACCTCGGCGTCCGCCTCAAGCCCGGCAAGTTTCTTGGCTTCGACCACCGCATCGTGCAGCGTGCCGAGTTGGTCTATCAAACCGTTATCCTTGGCTTGGCGTCCAGAGTAGACCCTCCCGCCGGCGAGTTTGCGAAGTTTTTCGACGGGCATTTTGCGGCCTTTGGCCGCTTTGGCGGTAAATTGACCGTACATGTCTTCCATCATTTTCGTGACAACCTCCCGCTGCGAGTCGGTGAACTTACCGCTGGAGGAAAACAGGCCGCTGTTCTTGCCGCGCTCAATTGTTTCGGTTGTGATGCCAACTTTGTCGAGCAGGCCTTTGATGGCTAGCTTCCCGCCGACAACGCCGATCGAGCCGGTTATCGTGCTCGGCGCGGCGATAATTTTGTTGGCCCCCATCGAGATATAGTAGCCACCGCTGGCCGCCACGTCGCCCATACTGGCGACGATCGGCTTCTTGATGACCTGCGTTTCGTGCCAGATCAGATCGCTCGCCAGCGCTGACCCGCCGGGGCTGTCGACACGCAGCACGATCGCGACGACTTGCTTATCTTTGTTCGCTTTCCGCAGGGCCTCGATAATCGTGGTGGATCCCATGGTCTCGCCGCCCATGAAGTCGCTTTTGCTCTTTCCCGTCGTGATGGGGCCGAGGGCATAAACCACCGCAATTTTTTTGCCTCGGTGGTCTGCGGACGACGATTCGCCCCCGATCATCGCTTGCATTAGCTTCAGGAAGCCCATCGGGCCCGAGAAATCGGTATCAACATCTTTCTGACCGTAGTTCTTTACAAAAACAAGTGGTTCGGCTTCGTACTTGCTGGCCAACTCGTCGCGCAAAGTGTCCGGGTAGGCGACCCGATCGATTAACCCCAATTCCTTGGCTCGAGCGGCCGTGATCATGCCCGTATCGATAACTTGCTTTGCTTGTGCGATCGACAGCGGGCGGTCCTTTACGATCGTCGTGACCATGTCGTCGTACAAGTCGTCGATCAAAGTAGTCATATTCTCGCGAACCGGCTCGCTGAACTTGTCGCGAGTGAGCGGTTCGGCGGCTCCTTTATAGTCGCCGATATGGATGAAGTCGGCTTCGATTCCTACCTTTGCCAACAACCCTCGATAGAACATCGCTTCGGCGTGGACACCGGGCAATATTAGGACGCCTGTCTCGGGCATGACGATTTCGTCGCAGGCACAGGCGACGAGGTAATCAGCCGGTTCGGCCGAGTCTAACATGGCATAGGCCTTCTTTCCCGAGGCGCGAAAACGGCTTATCGCGCCGCGCAGCTCTGCAACTTTGCCGCGGCCTATCTCCGGGTTCTGAATATCAAGTATGACCCCGGATACCGAATTATCTTTGGCTGCCTTTGCCAGGCGCCCGAGCGCTTCGCGGAGATCGAGATGCGTTTCGCTGAACGGCCCAGATTGTTCCGCCGTTTCAGGCAGTGAATCTTTCAGCGTTAACATTGCCAGACGAACCTTGTCGTGCTTCGAGGCCTTCTCCTTTTCTTTTTTTGCTGCCGCTTCGTGCGTTTGCTTCGATTTTTCGTCCACTTTGGCCTTGGAATCCGCGCTCGCACCAGCCGTTTTTTCGCCAATCTTCTGTGTACCCTTTCCGGCGCGGCTTTGATCTTTGTGATCTGTCTTGCCATTACCCGCGTGATGGCTTGCACTCTGCTTAGTTGCGGGTGTCGCCGGAGTACTTTGGCCCGATTTTGCCGATGATGGTACGCTCTTGTCCTTTTTCGAATTTGCGTCACTCGCCTTTTCTTCCTGCTTCGTGCTGCTTGCGGCCGGAGTGGCGTTATCCGCCGCCAACGCTGGTGAGCGAACAATTGGGCAGTAACCCAGGACGAATAAACTGGCGATCACTAGAACGCAATGATGCGAATGGGCTCGGATCTGACACATGGCCTTCATACTTTTCTCTCCCCTTTGTCTGGGCGAACCATAGGTGAAATTCTTACGCTCGTAATGTTGGTTTCTAAACCCCGCTTTGAGAGAGGGCAGGGTGAGGCTGGTTTGATTGCCGTCGATTCGCACCTGTTCCATCTCTCTCCCGGAGTGAAGGCGGGTAGAAGCGACAGCATCCGACCATCCCACCCATTTTAGCGAGACTACTGCCCGCTTGCATCCAGACGGATCGATTTCCTCTGGTCGTTCAACGGGTCTTTGGTTAATGTTCCACCCCTTTGGCGGAACGTGCGGCGAGCCGAGTTGCACTCCTTGGTGAGTGATGCGCGGATTTCCCATTTCGGCATTCCGCGGATTTTAGCAGACGGTCCACAACGGGCTTTGCTCGGGCCACGGCCAGTTCAGGCGAATTCTCGACTACTTTTCGATCTTACAGGCACACAATCATGCGATCACGGTGCAGTCAGATTGTCCGGGTTGTGCTCTTTGGGACTCTATTTCTGGGTGCTACGCCCGTGCGGGGTCAAATTTGGAAGCAGTTCGTGCCAGGTAATCAGAGTGCCGGTTCAGGAGCCCCGCGCCCAACAACAGAAGACGCACGTACAACGAACAACGCCGGTTCAGAGGAACCGCGCACACAAAGTGAAGACGGGCGCGCGATGGCCGCTACCGAAAGCGGTGAGTACATGCTGAAGCAGCAAAGTGGGCCTTGGTTGATTGTGGCCGCCAGCTTTTCCGGCAATGGAGCCGAAAAGCAGGCGCATGACTTGGCCCGGGAACTACGCGAACGATTCAAGCTGCGGGCTTACGTTCACGAGATGGATTTCAAGTTTGGCGATGACTCGGCTGGCGGTGGGCAGAGTGGATACGGCGGAGTCGGACGTCGACATCTTCGGCGAGGCAACGAGGTCCGCGAACTTGCCGTACTCGTCGGCGACTTTGCGTCGATCGATGGCCCGGACGCCCAACAAATGCTGAGTCGCGTCAAATCGCTGGAGCCCAATGCGCTTAATGTCGATGCGCGTCAAACAACTCAAAGTCTGGCTCAGGTACGGCGATTCGAAGATGCGTTAATGGAAAAAATCGGCAAGCAACGCAAACGCGGCCCCATGGGGCAGGCGTTTTTCACGCGCAACCCTCTTTTGCCCCAAGAATATTTTGTGCCGAAGGGAGTCGATGCGTTTGTCGCCAAAATGAACGAGGGTGTCGAGCACAGCTTGCTCGATTGTCCGGGTCGGCAGACGATCAAGGTGGCAACGTTCCGCGGTAAGACAATTCTCCAAACCAGCGCTCAGGAAGACCCTGCCACCAAATCATTCTGGGGTCTTCGCAAGAAACCCGAGCACGACCCGCTGGTCGAAGCCGCGGAGAATGCTCATTTACTCACCACGGAGCTTCGAGCCCATGGGTTCGAAGCCTACGAGTTTCATGACCGGACCGAAAGCATCGTGACGATCGGCTCGTTCGCCCAAGCGACTCAACAGCTTCCTGACGGCCGCGTGGTTGCAATTCCTGAAGTCCAAAAAATCGTCCAGACGTTCGACGCCAGCTACGACACTCCCGCAGACCCGCTTAGCGGAATCGGTAACGATTTGCGGACGCAGAAGCTTGTCGAAGAACAACAGCAACAAGTCAGAATGAAGCTCAGCGGCCAGCAAGCTCAAGTTGTGCCGGGACTAAACCCGAAGCACGTGAAAATTCTGGAAGGCCACGGCAAGAATGTCACGGTCAAGCGCATCATTCCCATGGACATCCATCCGCAAGTTCTCGATGTGCCGAAACGCAGCGTATCCAGCGCCTACGCAAACTGACCTATTGAGAACTGCGCAGTAAATGACACCAGCGTCTCATGCTACTTGTCATTCCCGCGAAGGCGGGAATCCAGGCGATAGGGCCGAATTTCTGGATTCCCGCCGGCGCGGGAATGACGCATTCCGATTCCAAGGACCAATGGCCGCGCAGTCCTCAATAAAAATGCCAGATTGGGCGCGGCGGGTTCACTTCTTGCGGCTCGCGGATTAAGCTGCTGGTTGCCTCCGACAGCCACCCTTTACCGCAGCCGGTTTGTAACTTGGCTTTTGACTCGCGACTTCCACTGGTTATCGGCACACACAATCGCAAGAAGGGCGAGGAATTGGCGGAGCTGCTAGTGCCCTGGGGTTTCGCGGTCGTCACGCTGGAAGACATTCCAGATGCCATTGAGGTGGTCGAGGATGGTGATACGTTTGCCGCCAATGCACGGCTGAAGGCCTCGCAGCAAGCCACCCACTTGGACCGCTGGGTGTTGGCCGACGATAGCGGCCTGGAAGTCGATGCGCTCGGCGGCGCGCCGGGCGTGTACTCAGCACGTTTCGCGTCTATGACTGGTGCGAGCGCAGCCGGCGACCGGCCTGGAACGATACATGCCGATTCATTCGCAGAGTCTTGCGGCATGACACGTCGGGCAATCGACGAGGCCAATAATCGTCGCTTGCTCGACGAGCTAGGGCACACACCGATTGAACAGCGAACAGCCCGCTATGTGTGTCACGTCGCGATTGCCGATGCATCTGGCACGATCCAAGCTGAGAGCCACGATGTTTGCCGTGGCAGAATTCGCTTCGAGCCAGCCGGCGCCAACGGTTTCGGCTATGATCCGCTGTTTGAGCTCGTCGAATATCACCGCACGTTCGGCGAGTTGGGAGCGCGAGTGAAACAAGCTCTTAGCCATCGCTCACGAGCCCTGCGGGCCGTTGTGCCGAAGCTGCTTTCTGTAGCATGCACTCTTCGTATGCCGTAACTCGCTGTGGCGGCCGCTCGAGGGCTGATTTCGCCAGGCGTCGTGGTAACGTCGTCGGCTACGGCACGCGGAGCCTGCCTGCTACAATAAGAACCTGGCCGGCGTTGATGAAGTGCCGATCCAGGTTCGATAAGAGAGAACAAATGAATACGCAGAAGATAATACCGGCGCGGGCGTTTTACAAGCCAATTTTGTTGGCGATCATTCCGTGTGCCGCTGTTCTTATGGCTCGCGCTTGTCGCGCGGCGGAAACTGAGGATCCCCGCCGCTGGGTGGCCGAAAACATGCCCGCGCTCGTCGAGCTTTATCACCACCTCCACCAAACGCCCGAGCTATCGTCGAAAGAGAAGGAGACATCTGCACGAATGGCCAAAGAATTGCGGGATATCGGGGCCACGGTGACGACGAATGTCGGCGGATATGGCGTCGTGGGCGTGCTGGCCAACGGGACAGGAAAGGTCCTCCTGTTCCGATCCGATATGGACGCGCTTCCCGTTGCCGAGCGGACCGGGCTGCCGTACGCGTCCAAGGTCCGTACCCAGGACTCCCGCGGCGCCACGGTTGGCGTCATGCATGCCTGTGGGCACGATCTGCACATGACGAATCTCATTGGTGTGGCTCGGTGCCTTGCTGCTAATCGCGATGGCTGGTCGGGCACGATCGTGTTTGTGTTCCAGCCGGCCGAGGAGACGGGTGCCGGCGCCGATGCCATGATCCAGGACGGACTGTTTAAGCGTTTTCCGCGACCCGATTTCGCGGTCGCGCTCCACGATTCGGCTGACGTGCCAACGGGTAAGGTCACCTATCGGCCCGGATTCGGCATGGCGAACATCGATAGCGTGGACATTGTTGTGAAGGGGCGCGGTGGCCATGGGGCGAGCCCCGAGGCGACTATCGATCCAATTGTCATTGCCGCTCGGCTCGTTCTCGACTTGCAGACGATTGTCAGCCGGGAAGTGAAGCCAATTGAACCCGCGGTGGTCACGGTTGGATCCATACATGGCGGCACCAAACACAACGTGATCTCCGATGAGTGCCGGCTGCAGTTGACGCTTCGAAGTCTTTCGCCGCAGGTGCGTCAGCAATTGCGGGATGCGGTCCGGCGTAAGGCGTTGGCGGCGGCCGCCAGCGCCGCGCGCCGGAGCCAACCATCGAAATATCCGAGGGCACGCCCGCACTGTTCAACGATCCGGACCTGACGCAACGTGTCGCCACAATTCTTAAGCATCAGCTTGGGGACGACAATGTCGAGATCGGCGAGCCCGTGATGGGGGGCGAAGATTTTGGCCGCTTCGGGCTGACGGGCGTGCCAATTTGCATGTTTCGGCTGGGTGCCGTGAGTCAGAAGCGGCTCGATGAATTTGCCGCTCGCCATCAGCCACCCAATTCGCTGCATTCGCCGTTGTACTACCCGGATGTCGAGCCGTCGCTTACCGTTGGCGTGCCGGCCATGGTATCGATTGCAACGGATTTGCTCAAACCGGCCAACACCACGACTTCCGCAAAGTGATCCATGAGTTCGCCGCAACGCATCGGCCGCTGGCTGCGATGGTGGATCGTCGGCTATGCCGCGCTCGTCGGCGCGGTGGTCGCAGCAATGATCTGGGCGCGCCAATCTACCGTTGCGCAATTGTCGTCACCGAAGTCGATTTCCGACTGGCAGGTCTGGCGTGAGGACGTGCGCGAACAGCAGCAGCTTCATTCAGGACCGGTGCAGCGTCGCGTGCCGAAGAGCGACGAGCCGCCAGCCCTCACGCTCTTGCGGGACTATTTTACAGTTCTGATGGTCGGAGCACTGCTCTTTAGCTCGATGCTATACTGGGTCCTCGCCTGGTTCATCACCGGGATTTTTATAGGCTACCGGGAGGGCGAGCCTCTCGCATCTGGATAGTGTCTCCATGGGTTCAACGGTCCGTACCACGTCGAAACCGGAGGAGTCGGAAAGGTTGGCCGCAGCGGTAATCCGCTGGCGTAGCTGGCCCCTCGCCGATAACCCGCGTTGGTCATGGTTACTGCCGGTCGGCATGTTGTGTATCGGAGTCGTGCTTTGGTCGCTGGGCGGCGGCTGGTTCGTCCCACTCGTGGCGATCTTGTCCATGGCAATGTCGCTCTGGCAATTCCTGCTGCCGGTCACATTCGAAATCTGCGCAACCGGCGTGCGGCGTAGTGCGCTGAAACGCATGCGCCTCGTGCCATGGCAAGCAATACGCGCATATCAATTGCGATCGACCGGCGTCGTTTTTTTTCAGCGGCCGGATCCGACGACGATTGATTGGTTGAACAGCCTGTTTGTGCCTTATCCTACCGAGGAGGACGAAGTGGTGATCGCAGTGCGATTGTATCTGCCTCACGCGATTGAGCTGCCGTAGTAGATCCGGGAGCGGCGCCGACCTCCCACGTATTCGCGTGTTTCGGAACGCCCGGGCGAGTTTCAGAGAAACGCGCCTACGCGCGTCTGCTCGCGGCAACTACGTTGCTCGCCGTGCGAGCTTCGGGTCGAGCGCATCGCGCAGGCCGTCGCCTAAGAAATTTAGCGCATAAAGGGTGATGCCAAGCGCCGCGCTCGGATACACAATCAGCCACCAATAGATTTTTACCGGGGTAATGACTTTCATGCCCTCGTTCGCCAGGAGGCCCCAGGAAACGTCCGGCGGCTCGACGCCGAGACCAAGAAACGACAAGAACGCCTCGAACAGCATCACGCGCGGAATCGTGAGTGTCAGGTAAACGATCACGACGCTCAGCAAATTCGGCAGAATGTGCCGGACGATGATTCGCGACTGGCTGGCACCGACGGCGCGGGCCGATTCGATGAACGGCTCGTTGCGGAGCGAAATTACCTGCCCGCGCACAACGCGCGACATCGTTAGCCAATAAATTGCGCCGACGACGAAATAGAAGATCGTGATGCGGTCGATGCCCCAGTCTTCGAGCCTGGTCTTGATCGTATTCTCGCTAAGGATCGTGATGATGAAGATCACCACGAAGATGAACGGAATCGAGTAGAGGATATCGACCAATCGCATCATCACGTCGTCGACCCAACCGCCGACATAACCGGCAAACGCGCCGTAGGTCACGCCGATGAAAATCGATACGAGCGTCGCCACGATGCCGACGATGATCGAGATCCGCGCGCCCCAGAAGACGCGAGCCAGCACGTCGCGGCCGAACTCGTCGCGGCCGGCTATCGGGCCGAGCGTCCAATCGCCGAACAATCGGTATCGGACGCGAATCATCCACCGGCTGAGAAGGCCGACGTCGGGAAAGCCGGCCTCACGATAGGGCCGCAGGAGGATATTCTCCAACTCGCGGCTGCATTTTCGCGACGATCCGGATGTGACGTGGCGAGAATTTTCTGGCGGATTTGTGCCAAACGGCCCGGCGTTTCTTCAATCGATTTCCAATCCAGATTGAAAGTCCGGGTAAAGAGCGGAGTTAACGTCGGAGGTTCATATTGCAAATCGGTGTGATGTTTATCGGGGGGCGCAGCGGCAACATTGGCGCGAGAAACGCGAGCAATCCGATCGTGATGATCGTCGCCAATGAGACCATTGCCATGCGGTTACGCCGCAGGCGTCGCCAGGCGTCTTGGCCGAGCGAGACGCCCTTCGTCGCGACGGCCATGGCTTTTCGAGATTTCGGTGGGGATAACTGTTGACATTCAATTGGCGCATACACGCCTCTCAACCGCAGGTTCAATCGCTTGGCACTCATTTCAGTTCCACTCGCGGGTCGAGGATGCCATACGATAGGTCCACCAAGAAATTCAGCGTAGAAAGCAAGAATGTGTACAGCAGCACCAGTCCCATGGCGAGCGAGTAGTCGCGTGACAGGCGGCTTGCACGAAGTGCCAACCGAGCCCGGGGATCGCGAAAATCTTTTCGACGACGACCGAACCGGTGAGAATTCCCGCCACCGCCGGCCCCAGATAAGAAACGACCGGCAGCATGCGCTGTGGGCAATGCATGCCGCAGGGCGACCGTGACGTGGCTGAGCCCCTTGGCTCTAGCAGTACGCACAAAATCTTGCGAGAGTGCATCGAGCATGCCAGTGCGCGAGATGCGTGCGATTTCCGCCGCGTATACGGAGCCCAAGCAGACTGCCGGCAATATGAGTTGACCAAACGATCCCCAACCAGCGGCGGGAAAAATCGGGATCACGAACACGAATAGCATAATGGCCAGTCCGGCGACGACGAAACTCGGCACGGCGATGCCGACGGTGGCCAGCGACATTAGCACTATGTCGGCTGCCGATCCTCGATACAGGGCCGAAACGATGCCCGCGCTCAATCCTAACGCAACCGCGAACGAAAGTGCGAGAATTCCGAGCGCCGCCGATATCGGCAACCCCTGCGCAATGACCTGATTAACGTCGAAATCCAGCAACCGCATGCTCATCCCCAGATTGCCGCTGGCCACGTTCTTCAACTCGATGAAGTATTGCTCGTAGAGGGGAAGATCGAGCCGATAGCGGTGCTTGATGTTCTCCTCGATTTCCCGCGGCAGATTTCGCCCGCCCGAATACGGCCCGCCGGGTACGGCGCGCATCAGCAAGAACGAAACGGTGAACACAATCCACAGCGTCAGGACCAGCCCGATCAAACGCCGAATGATGAACCACGTCACTTCACAGGCTCCATGTATTCATTCGGGCGCGGAGCATTGGGGTCCACGTGCGGATCGATCCAGATTGCGTTGAGCGGATGCGTGTCCTGCAAATTGTTATAGAAGCCGCGAACGTGCGGGCGCACCATGTTGCGCGAAACGTAAAAGTAGACCGGAATAATCGGCATCTCGTCCATGAGCAGCCGCTCGGCGTTTTCCAATGTCCGCTTACGCTTTTGCTGGTCAAGCTCCTTGGCCGCATCGGCGATGAGTTTGTCGTACTTGGGATTGCTGAAACCTGTATTGTTGTTCTCGCCGTTCGTCACGTACATGTCGAGATAGGTGTTGGGATCGAGATAATCACCCACCCAGGCTCGGCGGGCGACAATGTAATTCATTTGCTGTACCCGAATCCTGGTAGGCGCCCCATTCCTCGTTCCGCAGCGATGCGGTGATCCCCAATTCGCGTTGCCATTGCTTGCGCAGTAGCTCGGCGATCGCCTGATGCGCCTCATCCGTGTTGTAGAGGATTTCAAGCTTCGGAAAGCCTTGCCCGAGAGGATAACCCGCCTCGGCCAGCAGCTTGCGCGCGGCCTCGGGGTTGTGAGGCGTGCACATCTGTTGCTGGTGGTAATTCGGCATCGACGGCGGGACCAGGCTATACGCTGGGATTTCGCCCGCACCGGTGGCCACGCGGGCGATTTCTTCACGATCCATCGCCATCGAGAGCGCCTGCCGAACGCGCTTGTCGTTGAGCGGTGGTCGCGTGGTGTTCAGCATAAAGAAATACGTCGTCAATTGTGGCGCCGGGTTCAGGTCGTTACGCGGCGGGTTGCTCTTGAGCAGCACGCGGAGCACCTCGGCCGGAGGCACCGTGACCCAATCAACCATGCCCGTCATGTACATGTTCAGGCCGGTGGTTCGGTCATCGATCGAGAAGCGCATCGACGGTGTGCAGACGCACGTGCTCACGGTCCCAATAGTTGTCGCTGCGCACAAGACGGACACGATCGCGCAGCCGGCGGGCTACCAAGCGGAAGGCGCCATTCGTGACGATATTCTCGGGCCGCGTCCAGGCGGGGGACCCGTACTTCTCCAGGCACCGCTGGTTCACAGGTGCGAATGGGTAAAACGCAAGTAGATCGAGGAAATAGGGCGTCGGGTTTATTAGTCGAATTTCCAAGGTGTAGTCGTCGATCGCTTTCACGCCAACATCGCGAAAGTCGAGCAGCACCTGCCGGCAGCGTTCGGCACCGCTCCGCACAGGCTCGTCCAATCCGGCCGTTTGAAAACGGCGTTCCTTGCCAGCGATATCGACGACGAATACGCGATCTCGGCCAGATGCAGGTTTGCCTTGCGACCCGCTTGGCGAATCAATTCGCACAAGCTTACCGTGGAGCAATTCGCCGCGGACCGTGTTGGGCAGATCGGGGTGCTGGGTTAAGCTCGACTTCGACTTGGTCGCCCGCCGCCAGTGCACTGCCGGCCAGGTTGTAGCGCTTGGCATTTACGATGTACCACCCCTGGTATGAGTAGCGGGAGAACGTTTGCGGGTCGATCAGCCGGCGTATCGAGTAGAGAAAATTGTGTGCGGTGACCGGTTCGCCGTTCGACCAGTACGCGTTGTGGCGCAGATGAAACGTGTAAACGCGGCCATCGGGGGAGATGTCCCACTTTTCGGCGACGCCTGGCTCGGCCTGGTCGTTGTCTGCCCGGGGGCGAGCGAGCCCTTCGAAAATCGAGGCGACGATCCGGCCTTCCGGTTGGCCGGTGATGAGCGCCGGATCGACCGAGGCCACCTCGGTTTCGTTGATAAACGTGAAATCGGCGGGCGGCAAGCGGCTTCCGTAAACGGCCCAAGCGACGGCCGCCAAGCCGCCGGAAAACAAAACCATTAGAAACCACGTGCGGCCAAACATTTCTGTAGCTTAGCGAGACAATATGGTACACGCCAACTACAATTCGATCACATCACGAAATTCCCAGCATACACGTCCATCCATCATGTCGGATTTCGCTCACCAGCGCCACAAGCCCCCGGAACAGCTCGCCCGCCCTCGCGAAATCGTTGTCGTCTGCGCCGATGCGAAGCAATATCAATCTTTCTCGAATCGCGCGCGCGGCTGCTTGCTGCGGATTGACGCGGATGATCTGCGCCGGGTCGGTTCGGCTCGATCGCAAAATCGCGCGCGATGCGGTCGACACCATTGAAATCCAATCGCACCGGACTCTCGGGCCGGTATTGCAAAACCTGCGCGAAGAAGGGTATCGCCTTATAGGCCTGGAGCAAGCAAGCAAATCCAAAAACTTACACGATTACCCGTTCACTCGCCGGACGGCCCTGGTAGTTGGCAATGAGCGCGCTGGCCTGACCGACGACATTCTCGCACGATTGGACGACGTAGTTGAAATTCCTGTTTGGGGGCTTCCCTACAGCTATAATGTCGCGACTGCAACAGCGATCGCACTTTACGAGTACTGCCGGCAATTTCCGGACGGATAAGCGGTGTGATCGGGGCGGTCGAGTCGCGCACTGCCCACTATCCGGCCTTATTTCGATCTATGGTTTTGAGCGCGGCACGACAATCGTCCGGCCCACCATTTGGCCGGCCAGGATCTTCTGCACTCGCTTTGGAAGTTCATCGAGCGTGATTTCGTCGGCGATTTCGTTGAGGCGTTCTATTCGCCAGGGGCCAGCGAGCTTCTGCCACATTTCCATCCGCTCCGGCCGCGGACAATTGGCCGAGTCGATGCCCACAAGTCTCACGCCGCGAAGAATAAACGGATACACGGTCAGTTGAAGTTCCGCGCCTGCGATCAACCCGCACGCCGCCACGCACCCACGATGCTGGATCGATCGTAGAATTGTAGTAAGTGGCGCATCGCCAACTGTATCGACCGCCGCTGCCCAGCGCGAGGGTAGCAATGGACGTTCGCTGTCGTCTAAAACATCGTTCCGGCTGAGTATGGTGCGGGCGCCCAGTCGTCGCAGCCAGTCGTGATGTTCCCGTTTGCCCGTGACGGCCTCGACTTCGTAGCCCAACTTCCCGAGGATGGCAACAGCGATCGAACCGACGCCTCCCGTCGATCCTGTAACAACCACAGGGCCACTCTTCGGTCCGATATTCTGCCCGATGATCGCCGCGACGCATTGGGCGGCTGTAAAACCGGCTGTGCCATAAATCATGGCCTCGCGAAGCGTCAAACCATTTGGCAGCGGCACGACCCAATCGGCCGGCACACGTACAAACTCGGCAAATCCACCCCACTGACCGGCTCCAAGCTCGTAACCGGTAACGATTATTTCGTCACCCGGCCCGTAATCAGACGACGTGCTTTCCTCGACGGTGCCCGCGCAATCAACGCCCGGCACATGAGGAAATGACCGAGCGACGCCTGGATGGCCCTGTACAGCCAGTGCGTCTTTATAATTCAACGACGAGTAGGCGACACGAATGAGCACGTCACCCTTTGGCAGCCCGTCGAGCGCGAGCCGTTCAACGCGAGAGGCGACATGGCCCGTAGCATCCTTGCGCACAACGAATGCGGGAAATGATGTCGTACTGGTGGTCATCGAATCGACCGCGATGAAGCCATAGTCTCCCGGACGTACCTTCATCTAACGGACTCTAACAAAACCCTTCCAATCGGTTCCAGCAGATGAGCAGGCAGCCGATGGTGAGGAAAGCGGTATGAATATCGTCTCGTTTTTCGTAGCGCACGCGAAGGCGGCGGAATTTGAATAACCAACTGAAGACCCATTCGACAACGCAACGATGAACGCCCAAGCCACTTCCGTGTTCCGTGTTTCGCTTGGCGATAAACGGCTGGATGCCTCGCTGACGCAAAGGCACGCGGATTTTTTCTTCGGCGTCGTAAGCGCGATCGGCGAAGGCTGCGTCGGGACGTTTGCGGCGGCCACCGCCAGGACGCTTGATCGCTGGAATCGCGTCGATCAATGGGACCGCTGCTTGAGAATCGTGGACGTTCGCGCCGGTGTGCGTGATAGCCAATGGCGTTCCCTGGCCATCGCAGACAACATGCCGCTTCGAGCCATTTTTGCCGCGATCCGTGGGATTGGGACCGGTTTGCGCCCCCCAAAAAGCGCTCGCACCGAGCAGCTGTCGATCGCCACTTTCGACCAATCGATCTCGTTGGCCAAGCCTAATTCGTCGAGCAGCACGCGCCACACTTTTTCCCACACGCCGGCCGCATGCCAATCGCGCAAGCGCCGCCAACAGGTCATGCCCGAGCCGCAGCCCAGTTCTTGGGGAAGATACTCCCAAGGACAACCGGTGCGCAGCACAAACAAGATGCCCATGAGCGCTTGCCGATTGGAAACTCGGGGCCGCCCACCCTTGGGCTTCGGACGATCCGTTGGCAGCAATGGTTCGATTCGTTCCCACAAGTCTTCTGCAAGCAGCGGTTTGGCCATATGTGTTCCTCCTTGAACACCAAAAACCTAACCGCTCCGCCTGTTATGCTCCAATAGAGGTTTTGTTACATTCTCTGGGCACTGCTCCGACTGCGACTTTCCGATCCTATGAGCTTTTAACTTCAATCGGCAGCTCGTCAATCTTTGCCGCCAGAATGAAATCGTTTTCCGACAAACCGCCGATCGCGTGCGTCCAGAGCTCGACCCATACGTTGCGGTAGCCTTCGATATGCAGATCCGGATGATGACCATCCTTTTCGGCAAGTTCCGCGCAGAGATTGAAAAACTTGATGCCGGCCATGAAGTTTTTTGCCTTCCAATCCTTGCGGATTCGTTGGCCATCGTGCGACAGGCGCCAGCCGCTGAGTTGCTTGAGCTGCTGCTTGGCTTCCTCCGGTGAGTACGGTTCGACGCCGCCCTCGCAGGGCATGCATTTCTTTTGGACCAGTTCGCTAGGCGATTGAACAGCCATGGCATTGTCCTCCATTGCATAGCTAAAAGTTCGGGAAGACGAGCGAAGTAATTATCGGCCGTTTCGGAATAACGTCAATTACTCAGCGCGATTAGCAGATAACCGTCATACTCGACACCGGCGTTCGTGGCAAAGCGCGCTTTGCCATTCAAAAGCCAGTTACATGACAGATCGCTGCGATCACAAAACCCACGAAAATTGTGACGCAGGCTGCGGCGACAACACCGTCTTGGGGAAACAGCGTCGCCGCCAGTGTCGCGACGGTGCAAATTGCGATGTACACGCGCACCGCCGTGCCGTGGAAATCCCCGGCGAGCCACGCGATAAGAAATGTGGCAAATGCGACCGCGCCGGCGGTGCGCCGGCCAAACGCAACTGCGAGCGTTCGATGTCCAGCGGCGCGATCGGCCTCGAAGTCGGCAGCCGTGGCCAACGCGTGCACCCCACAAACGCACAGCGCGAGCAAATAATATCGTAGCGGCATTGTTCGCGGGTCGGCATTCAGGCTGTAGCCCATCACAAATGGCAGAAGAAAATATCCCACGCCGTTCGCTAGCGAATCCAACGGCGGACGTTCCTTCAGCCGTATGGGCGGGACCGAATAGAGCCAGGCGACTAGCGCGAGCGACACGGTCGCCATGATGTTGTCCCAATTCTTGGTAAGGCACGCTCCCAGCACTATGAGCGGGATCATCGCCAGTGAAGCGCGAAAAATTAGCGGCCGATCGTCGTCTTGAACGATCGCCCCCCAAACGGCCCGCCGGCGGGGCGAATGGCGGTCCGACTCATAGTCGTAGATGTCGTTCAATCCGCAGCCGACGAGATTCATCGGAAACGTGAGCAGGAGCAACTGAACGATCGCGGCGGCACTAACGGCGGCCTGCGATGCGTTTAGCCCAAGGACGTACACAAGTGGCAAGACGGGCCAAATGACGGGGCGGCTGACTTGGATGAGAAACGTCAGCCGGGACATTGTTCGGGACATTAGCGCCGCCCGTGGTACTTCAAAAGGCGTAGGCCATTGCTACTCCTCCTCGTCTCTCAGCTTGGCAAGCACGGAGTAGTCCTCGAGCGTGGTCGTGTCGCCGACAGTTTCCTTGCCGGCGGCGATGTCCCGCAGCAGGCGGCGCATGATTTTTCCGCTGCGAGTCTTGGGGAGAGCGCCGGTAAAGCGGATGTCGTCTGGTTGGGCGAGGGCGCCGATCTCGTGACGAACGTGCTCTTTCAGATCCTCACGCAAGGCTTCGGATGGTTGACCGTCGCGGAGAGTAACAAACACGGCAACCGCCTCGCCCTTGAGTTCGTCGGGGCGGCCGACTGCCGCCGCTTCCGCAACCTTGGGGTGCGACACGAGCGCACTTTCGATTTCGATCGTGCTCAGCCTATGTCCGGATACATTGAGTACATCGTCGATCCGTCCCATGATCCAATAGTAGCCGTCGGTGTCGCAACGCGCATTGTCGCCGGCCAGGTACTTGCCGGGCACCTTGCTCCAGTAAACTTCCCGGTACCGCTCGTCGTCGCCCCAAATACCGCGAAGCATGCCGGGCCACGGTTGGTTAATCACGAGCCAGCCACCTTGGTTTTTCCGGACCGGGTTTCCGCGCGGATCAACGATTGCCGGAATAATGCCCGGTAGCGGCATAGTGCAACTGCCTGGCTTCGTGGGGATCGCGCCCGGCAGCGGGCTCATCATGATCCCGCCCGTTTCGGTCTGCCACCAGGTATCGACGATCGGGCAACGCTCGCGGCCGATGACGCGGTGGTACCACATCCACGCTTCCGGATTGATCCCTTCGCCCACTGTGCCCAGTAGCCGCAAGCTCGATAGGTCGTGCTTCTTCACGTGCTGGTCGCCCCACTTGATGAAAGCGCGAATCGCGGTCGGGGCGGTGTAAAAAATCGAAACCTTGTACTTTTCAATGAGCTGCCAGAAGCGGCTTTCGTCCGGATGATTCGGGGCGCCTTCATACATCAGTACCGTCGCGCCGGCGGACAACGGGCCGTAGACCACGTAGCTGTGCCCCGTAACCCAGCCAATGTCGGCGGTACACCAGAACACGTCGTCATCCCGATGGTCGAACACCCATTGAAACGTTTTCTTGACGTAAAGGTTGTAACCGGCGGTGGTGTGTTTGATGCCCTTCGGCTTACCGGTGGAACCGCTTGTGTAAAGGATGAACAGCGGCGCTTCGCTATCGACCGCCGCGGCCGGGCAATCGGCAGATGCCTGTTCCATCAGTTCGTGCCACCAGAAGTCGCGCCTGGGTTGCATTTTTGTTTCTGCGCCAGTGGCTCCGCCAGTGCCTCCGGCTCGCCGCAACACGATGCACTTTTCGACCGTAGGGCTTTTGGCCAATGCTTCGTCGACCGTTTGCTTAAGCGGCAGCGCCTTGCCGCGGCGCCAGCCCGTGTCGGCCGTTATTTGCAGCTTGACTGCCGCATCGCGATTCCGGTCCGCTATTGCCTCGGCCGAGAATCCGGCGAAAATCACCGAGTGGATTGCGCCTATCCGCGCAGGCCAGCATCGCGATCGCCAGCTCCGGCACCATTGGCATATAAATCGATACGCGATCGCCCGACTCAATGCCCAGTTGTTTGAGCACGTTGGCAAACTTGCACACGTCGCGATGCAGTTCGGCGTAGGTAAGTTTGCGGCTATCGCCCGGCTCACCTTCCCACAACAGGGCCGTGCGGTTGCCTAAACCGGCAGCCAAATTGCGGTCGAGGCAATTGTACGAAACGTTCGTTTTGCCTCCGGAAAACCACTGAGCAAACGGTTCCTTCCAAACGAGCGCTTGCTCGAATGGCTCAAACCAGTGCAATTCTTCGCGTGCGAGGTCGGCCCAGAATTTCGGCGGATCGGCAGCGGCCTGGTCCCAAAGCGCCCGATATTCCTCGAGCGACTTGATGCGAGCTTGCTTCGCAAACTCCTTTGGCGGCGGAAACAGCCGCTTTTCCTGCATTACCGTATCGATCTGTGTGTCTCGTACCGACGCTTCCGCCATTGTTTTGTCCTCGCGCCCACGACGAACTAGCTGCGAAATAACTCCGAGTTGGATTTTACCGGAGCGATGCGCATTCGCCAATTGGCAAGCGTCCAGAAGATCAATCAATTGCGAAAGAAAGAAATATGGAGGCGCAGCAGCGTTGAAATTTTTGCGAATGCTTCACGGGTATTGATCTTAGATTCGCCAGCGCGGCGCTCGTAAAAAGTGATTGGCACTTCGGTAAAAGTTGCGCGGCGCGGTGCAGATGCCAAAGGATTTCCTCTAGATATGCGTAACCGGTGGCCAGGACCTTTTCCAATTCGATTTTTCGCAATGCGGAGACGCGATAGGCACGAAATGCTCCGCTCGTGTCGCGAACCGGCAATCGGAGCAACACCCGGCTCAATCCGTTCATTACGCGGCTCAATACACGACGATGGAATGACCAGCCTTCAATTGCGCCGCCCGCGCAATATCGTGAACCGATAGCCACGTCGGCCGTGGCGATGGCTCGTACCAAGGCGGGTAAATACCGTGGATCGTGGCTCCAATCCGCGTCCATCGTGACGAAAGTATCGCATGACCCGTCAATTGCTGCCCGCATGGCCGCCAGCGTCGCGGAACCCAGCCCTTGTTTGTCGGCGCGATGAAAACACTTCAGCCGCGGGTCAACGCGGGCGCGCTCGTCGCACCAGTGGCCGGTGCCGTCTGGTGAATTGTCGTCAACAATGAGCAGCTCCGCATTCGGCAGCACGCTGCAAATCTCGTCTACCAAACTGGGCAGGTTACTGATCTCGTTATACGTAGCCAGTGCGACGAGTGTGCGAAGCGCGGGCATGAAAGATTATCCACCGAGACACAACAGAGGGCGCTGAGAACCATTCATAAGAACCAGAAATACATCTGTGCTCTCTGTGTCTCTATGGCTAATTCTTATTTGCGGACGCTCGATAATACTCAACCGTTCGCCGCAAACCTTCGTCAAAGCCGACTTGTGGTTCGTATTTCAAGATTTCCCGCGCCAAGCCAATGTCGGCCAGGCTCTCGCGCACATCGCCCACCCGCGCGGCCTCGAATACGGGTTGGACGCTCGTTCCTAATACGCGATTGATTCCCTCGACAAGCTCCAACAGACTATATGACTCGCCGCAAGCGACGTTAATGGTACGACCGACCGCAGCCGGCGACTCAGCCGCTAGAAGGTTCCCATGGACGATGTTGTCGATGTAAGTGAAGTCGCGAGATTGCCGCCCATCGCCGAAAATCGTTGGTCGGCGCCCGGCCAGCATTTCGGTAATGAATTTGGGAATAACCGCTGCATACTGGCTCTTGGGATCTTGTCGTGGACCGAAAACGTTGAAGTAGCGGAGAGTCACCGTTTCCAAGCCGTAGGTAGCAGTAAAGGCCTGGCAATAGAACTCGCCGGCCAGCTTCGCCGCCGCGTATGGGGATAAAGGTGCCGGCAGTAGGTGTTCATGTTTTGCCGGCGTTGGCTGGTCGCCGTAGGCGCTGCTGGAACCGCCGAAGACAACGCGCCGCACCCCGGTTTGCCGGGCCACATCTAGTAGTGTGACCGTGCCTGTCACGCACGACGCATTCGTATCCAGCGGCGCATCGACACTCCGCGGGACCGAGGCCAGTGCAGCTTCGTGAAATACGACGTCGACACCTTGTAACGCCCGACGAACGTCGGCCGGGTTTACGAGGTCCCCCTCGATGAACTCGATGCGGCCGGCGAGCATCGACAGGTTATCGCGGTTGCCCGTGCAAAGATTATCGAGCACACGCACTCGCTCACCGCGCTGAACGAGTGCGCTGGCGATGTGCGATCCAATGAATCCCGCGCCGCCGGTGACTAAGTAGTTGCCCATCAAAAACAAGATACCCGATGGGCCGTTCAGCCGCTACGCAGTCGTGAGAACAAGTGACGGTATTCCCCGCGGCGTACCGGCGACTTTGGTGATGCGAGCACGGCCGCCTCTTCCTCAATAATTAATACAGGATCATCATCGATCAGGGGCAGTGGAAATGGCGATGTCGTCGTCACATCCGACGTTTCAGCAATTCGCAGCGGCGGCCAACCTTCATCCGATTGCAGCATTACCGGCTCGGTTTCGGCCGCAAGATCGTCGCAGCCATCGATATGATTCAGCACGCCGAATTCAAAGGCCGCATCGACCGTTCGGTTTTCGTCGTGATCCTCGCTTTTGGGAGCCACCGCAATCGCAGCCTCGATCAGAGTGGCGAACTCGCGATCGCGTCGATTGGCGACCCGCGGCATGTCCCGGCGGAACATGTCGTCCCAAGCCGCAAAGTTGTCGAGCACGACTTCCTCTTCGTCAAATTTCTCGGCAAATGGGTCGGACGACCACTTTGCGCCCGATGATTGCGGCAAAGGCGTAACGCTCGATTCGACGAGCGGGTGGCTGGCGGCGGGTTCGTCGTCAATATCCAATTCGGTATCGAATTCGGTCAATTTTGTACCGGCGATTGAATTGTGTTGCGATTCATCATCTTGTGGTACGTCGAAAACTACAGGTTCGCAGCGGTGATCGCATTCCAAATTGCCAAATTCGATCGCTCGTGCAGTCGGTGTTTCAGTTGTTTGTCCGGGCGTATCCCATGGAGTTGGAAGTTGCTGGATGTCGGCCCATGCAGCTTGGATAACCTGGCGATCTATCTGACTATAGCCGGCGGCAATCGCGTCGACCAACGCGCGGTCGCACAGTTGATTCACCAATCGCGGCACGCCGTCGGTGGCTTCGAAAACGGCGGGCCATGCGTCAGCAGCAAAGACATTGTCTGGCGTTGCACCGGAAGCCGCGAGTTGGGCGCGGATGAATTGGGTTGTCTCCTCGCGGTTAAAGGGGCCCAAATAACAGCGGGCCGTCAATCGCTGGCTAAACGACTCCAGCTCTGGATGGGCAAAACACTCTTCGAGCGACGACGAGCCAGCCAACACCAGCCTTACGCGCGGAAGCGCACCGTGAACCAAATTCGTCAGCACGCGAAGCTCATCCAATAAGGCGATCGAAAGCGTTTGGGCTTCATCCACTAACAGCAGCAGCCCAGTCGGGCAATCCTCCTTAGAAAGTAAGTGGTCCAGTAGACTGATCCTAAGTTCGCCCTCGTCGCGCGAGCGGTAGGGCAACCCGAGTTCAAACAAGATCGATTGCAGCAGTGCCCGTCGAGTACATAGCCGTGCGCACGCCGGCAGGACAACGTCGAATTGCTCGTGATACTGTGCGGCCAGCGCCTGGAGTAACAGTGACTTGCCAGTTCCAGGCCCCCCGATTACTAGACCTGGCCCGTCGCCTCGTTCAATAGCACGAGCCAGCCTCCCGCGGGCATCCTCGATGGAGCCCGCCGGGAAATAACGCGATACCTGCGGGTACGATGGAAAAACCCGCTCGTCCCGCTGGGCGAGTTTCCGAAGGGCATGTCCGTCAGCTTGCATCGTCGTTGACATCGATTGATTGGTCCGATTGTCCAATATCGCGGAGCGAGTGCTGATGTCCGTTAAAGCGCGGCGTGGTGTGCGGCGGGCACAACTAGGGCTCCTCGTCTTGAATCGGCAGTCACGTGAAATCCGCTCCAGAAGTAAACAAGAAATGCAATTTGATCGGTGCCCTTTTATGCGCACTCGCACGTTTACCGACGCTGGCAAGCTAGCCCATGCGGCAGCTCGCGGCGTATGATATAGGGCATGTTTCGAGTCAAAATTTGTGGCATTACATCAATCGACGATGCACTGGCGGCTGCCGATGCGGGCGCTGATGCGATCGGTCTCAATTTCTTTAGGGAAAGTCGCCGATTTGTGGACGCTGAAATCGCACGCCGCATCGTTGCCGCATTGCCCAGCGCGGTGTTGAAAGTTGGTGTGTTTGTAAACCACAGTACAAGTGAGATTGCGGAAATGATAGACGAAGTTAACATCAACGTCGTTCAACTTCATGGCGACGAGCCGCAGGATCTGATCGCGCGATTGCCACAAGATGTCCGAGTCGTGCGTTCCTGTCGTGGCAGCGCCGACGGTTTTGAAAAGCTTTCGCGATCCCTCGAGCATGGACGTTTATTGGGGCGACTTCCGCACGCGGTATTGATCGATGCGGACTCGCCCACCGATTTTGGCGGCACCGCGCAGCTAGCGGATTGGCAGCTTATTGCGCAGCGGCGAGTTGCTTTGGCTGGTTTGCCGCTGATTCTTGCCGGTGGATTGACGCCGAACAACGTGAGTGCTGCGATCGTTGCGGTACGGCCATCTGGCGTCGATGTCGCAAGCGGCGTCGAGCGGCAACCGGGCATGAAAGATCACGATCTAATGGCGAAGTTTGTCGCCGCGGCGCGCGAGGCTTTCGAGCGCGTTTGAATATATGCAGCGGTACGTTCAGCCATGTTTTTCTCCCACGTGGTGACGGCCCGCATGCCTGTGACATCTCGACTTGCCAGCCTTGCCGCGAGCAAATTACAATTAAGGCTTCGCTCATTTTTTGGTCAAGCAAGAGGAGATTCCCGTGTCGCAGGTGGCCACGAAACTGCCGTACAAAGTACTCGATTGTTCATCCGCCGAGTTCAATCGCCTGGCCGATTGGGGCCGTCAGGAAATCCAGTTGGCTGAGAACGAAATGCCTGGCCTCATGGCTCTGCGGCAAAAACACGGCCGCTCCAAGCCGCTCGCCGGGGCACGAATCGCCGGCTGCTTGCACATGACGATCCAGACCGCGGTGTTGATCGAAACGCTGCGCGAGCTGGGAGCCGAAGTCACCTGGAGCAGTTGCAACATCTTCTCGACACAGGATCATGCGGCGTGCGCGATCGCCAGGGAAGGCGTGGCAGTTTATGCCTGGAAGGGGATGACGCCGCAGGAATTCGACTGGTGTATCGAACAGACCCTATTCTTTCCATCTGGTGAACCACTGAATTTGATCCTGGACGACGGTGGTGACCTCACCGCAATGGTTCACGACAAATTTCCTGAGCTTCTCGGCGGAATTCGCGGTCTGTCCGAGGAAACGACAACGGGCGTGCATCGCCTTTACCAAATGCACGAGCGCGGTGAGCTCAAAGTGCCGGCGATCAATGTCAACGACTCGGTCACCAAGAGCAAGTTCGACAATCTCTATGGGTGCCGAGAATCGTTGGCCGACGGCATCAAAAGGGCAACCGACATCATGGTGGCTGGCAAGGTCGTGGTAATTGCCGGTTATGGCGACGTCGGCAAGGGCTGTGCGCAGTCGATGCGCGGCTTGGGTGCCCGCGTCGTCATCACTGAGATCGACCCGATCATCGCACTGCAAGCCGCGATGGAAGGTTATGAAGTAACCACCATGGAGGACGCCGTTGAGGAAGGAGACATCTTCGTCACGGCCACCGGTTGCCGCGACGTCATCACCGGCAAGCACATGTCGCTAATGAAGAACGACGCCATCGTGTGCAACATCGGTCACTTCGATCTGGAGATCGACATCGCCTGGCTGGAGAGCGAAATCAAGGCCGGTCGCGTGCGCAAGCAGAACATCAAGCCCAGCAACGTGGGAGCCGTGGACAAATACACGTTCGCCGACGATCGCTCGATCGTGGTGCTAGCACAGGGCCGGCTTGTGAACCTTGGCTGTGCAACTGGCCATCCGTCGTTCGTAATGAGCAACTCATTCTCTAACCAGGTGCTCGCCCAGCTTGCACTGTGGACGGAATCCGAGAAGTTCGAGCTTGGTGTCCATGTTTTGCCCAAGAAGCTCGACGAAGAGGTCGCGCGACTACACCTGGCGAAGCTAGGCGTAAAGCTCACGAAGCTCACGAAACAGCAGGCCGATTACATCGGGGTGCCGGTCGAGGGGCCGTACAAGCCGGAGTATTACAGGTACTAACCGAGAGTCTTCGGGTTTGTCGGAATACTGATCGGTATCTACGATCTGCATCGCAAACGAGCCTCTGAATAGGCATCTAATAGCCTCCGGTGGAAGCCAGCGGTTTTTGACGGTCGATATCGCTTAGACTGATCGTAGTTAGCCATTTGCACACTTGCAGCTCCGAATCGCCAATCCTTCACCATGCCCGATATTCAAGCGTTTCGCGGCATCCGATACGACCTCGGCCATGTCGGCTCATTGAGCAACGTGATTGCCCCGCCCTACGATGTGATCGATGGCGCCTTGCAACAACGGCTGTACGACAAGCACGCCGCCAATATCGTGCGCCTGATCCTTAACAAGGAAGAGCCCGGCGATGATGAGCACAACAACCGCTACAAGCGAGCGGCCCGGCTGATGCGTGCGTGGATGCGCGACGGCGTGCTTTTCCACGAGGCCGATCCCGCGCTTTATGTGTATCACCAGGTCTTTACCGAAGCCGGCACGCAGCACACGCGGCGCGGCTTCATGTGCCGCGTGAAATTAGAACGCTTCGGCCAGGGCAATATCTTCCCGCATGAAGAAACCCATGGCGCGGCCAAGGCCGACCGTTTGAAATTGTGGAGCGCCTGCAAAGCGAACCTCAGTCAAATCTTTGGTCTGTTTCCGGACGAGGCGAATGAAGCTCAGCACGTTTTGGAATTCGCGATCTCCGGCGTCGCGCCGCTCGAGGCGACCGACCACCTGGACGTCGTCCACCGCCTTTGGCCGGTGACCGATGTGGCCACGATCACCGATGTCATTGCAGCGATGGGTGCCCGGCCTGTGTACATTGCCGATGGACATCACCGTTACGAAACGGCGTGTACTCTCCGCGATCAGATTGCCGCCGCTCATGGTGGCTCGTTGCCCCCTGAACATCCAGCCAATTACGTACTGATGATGCTCGTTTCGATGAGCGACCCCGGCATGTTGGTACTCGCAACCCATCGGTTGTTTCGCGGCCTGCCGCCGATGACATCCCATCAACTGCGCGAGCGACTCGGCAAGTCGTTTTCAATCGAGCAGGTTGGCCGCGGCGCCGATCGCGCCTGCTCTTTATGGGAAGAGATTGAATCGGAGGGCAATCAAGGAACGCTCGGCCTTTACACCGCGGCCGACGAGCAGTGGACGCTCGCCCGATTGACCGATGCCGGACAGCAACTCATGGCCGAGGTCGCCCCCGATCACTCGGCGGATTGGCGGACACTCGGCGTAAGTATTCTGCACCGACTTGTCATCGATACGCTGCTTGGCGCTCCGAATCTTCCGGCCCCCAAATATGTTCGCGATATCAAAGACGTGGTCCGTGGCTTGCATGAAGGCGATGTGGCTGGCCGCGATGCGACCGGTCAGGCTGGGACGTCCGGCCGATTCGAATTGGCGGCGCTCGTGATGCCGGCAACGGTCGAGCACATACGCGTCATCTCGAGTCACGGCGAACGCATGCCGGCAAAAAGTACTTACTTCTACCCGAAGCTACTCAGCGGCATGGTGATTAATCCGCTGGAGTAACGGACCAGAATCTACGAGGCTGCCAATTAGGGAGCGAGGGAAACACCTCGCGCCAAGCGCAACGCCACCTTTTCCGGCCTCCAGCCATCGGCTTCCAGGCGTCACCTCGTTTCACGTGAAACGACTTCGCGGATTGCGTGATTTAGAAACCGTGCACGACTTGTGTGTTCCACGTGAAACGCACAAGCTGGAGCAGGGTTATCGATTGTTCCACGTGGAACGTCGCTTGCCCCGTCATCGTCGCGTGTGGATGCAAAGATATGGCAACGCCAATGCTGTCGGCTGCCAGGAAAGCAGCGACGTTCAAGCAAACTCTGTCCGCCATGGCCGAATCGATACGATCGTTGTCGCTGACTAGCCGATGACACTCAGGCGGCGGGCCGGCGGACCGCAGCACGAGCCTAAGGCTGGTGCTGGCGAGAAGAACGGCTTGCGATCCGCCTATGCTTGCGGGCCATGGCAAGGAAGCCTTGGGCTTGTCGGCACAGCAATTCGCGACGTTGCGTTAGCCCAGCACACTCAATCAGGGGAGGATAGCCCGTGTCGAAGGAACGACGATTAGGACGTGGTTTGGAAGCCCTGTTGGGACGTGCTTGGGATGACCCGGAAGCATTGCCTGCAGCCGGTGGCAGCGTTGATGTTTCGGGTGATACTCGCATTGCGCGCGACGAAAACGGCCAGGTTTGGCTTAATTGCGATGCGATTGCTAGCAATCCCTACCAACCCCGGCTAACCTTCGGTGAAGCCGAGATCGCTGATCTGGCAGACAGCATTCGGATTCACGGCATTCTACAGCCCTTGGTCGTGCGTCGAAGTGGCGCCGGCTACGAACTGATTGCCGGCGAACGCCGACTGCGCGCCGCCCAGGCTGCCGACTGGCGACAGGTGCCCGTGCAAATTCGCGAGGTGAATGACCGGCAGATGGCCGAACTGGCTATTGTAGAGAATATCCAGCGCAAGGACCTCAACGCGATCGAAAAGGCCGAATCGTTTCAACGGTACATCGACCAGTACCAGTGCACGCAGGAAGATCTGGCCTCGCGAGTGCAGGTCGACCGCTCGACAGTAGCCAATCTCATTCGCCTATTAGATCTACCGGCGGACGTTAAGCAGATGGTTCAGCAGGGCGACATTTCGCAAGGACACGCGCGGGCATTGCTACCCTTGGGTGACGAGCAGGAACAAATTGGTTTCGCGCGGCAGATCAAAAAAGACGGCCTTTCCGTGCGCACGACCGAACAGGCAGTGCAAGACCGCATCCACACTCTCGACGGCGATCATCTGCGAATCGTGGATGCCGATGGCAATTCGCGGCCGATTCCTCGGCCGCGCAACGAGCAAGTTGCCGCGCTCGAACAAGAGCTGCGCACTTCGCTCGGCACCAAAGTGGACCTGAGCCAGACGGCAAAGGGCCGGGGTAAAATCACGATCCACTTCAAGAGTCACGACGAATTCGCGCGGTTGCAGCAAATTCTGACTACCCCAACTGCGGTCGCGGCCAATCCACAGCAACACATCGCCTGAGATCGCGCGCTAATGTTGAAATCGCAAGACTTCTAGTGGCACGACTACGATTCGTCATGCAAGCGAATTGCGATACAACGAATTCGCATAGCTGAAGCACGACTACTGCGTCAGGGCCTCGTCAAGCGATTTGCCCTCCGCGTTGGGAATCTCGAAGCCGAGCAACTTGGCAATCGTCGGCGCGACGGATTTATTGTCGATTTCGCCGAGCTTGACGCCGGGTTTTATGCCGGCTCCCCACGCAACAAAAATGGCGTGCAGATCTGGCAAATGCGAATCGTGTCCATGGCTGCCTTTGTGTTCTGACTTGGCGCCGGCCGCCGTATCTCCAAAGTAATAGCCCAACTTGGCGAAGAGTACCATGTCCGGCGCGTGCGGATCCCGCCTAGGATCGGCGATTCCATACTCCGGAAACTCATCCGAACTCACCACTTTGGAAACGCCATCGACATGGGCGAAAGCCTGTTTGAACCGCTGCATAATGGCGTCGCGATTCCCTTCATCCAGCACATAGACGAATGCGGACCCGCCTTGCACGACGAGCTGCACTGCGCCGCCGATGACGCGATTCCCAGCCATCTCGATGAGGCCGGCATTCCGCAATATCTCGTTGGGCGACACCTTTAACCTATTCGCCGAGAACCCGTGATCGGATACCACGATCAGCGTGGCTTTCCCGGGAAAATCTCGCCGCAACTCTTCCCAAACTTGGCGCACCTGGCCATCGGCTGCCTTGATTGCCTCGTATGCGCCTTCAGATCGCGGACCGTCGATATGTTCTGTATGATCGACCGCCAACACGTGCAGCAGCGCCAAATTGGGCCGGTGCTTGTGCAAAATCATATTGAAGACCCGCGTCCAGGTGTCGTCTTCGGCGATGCTTTCGTTGCGGCTAATCGTTTTACCTTCGTTGCCGTAGATTACGTGCAATCCCATTACCTTGCACTCCTTCAACAGCGACGGAGTTGTGAATCTACGCACCAATTCCGCCTTACCGACATCTGGGCTGGTCCAATCGAGGGAATGAGCGTTGCGCGACGCGGGCCAGTGAATAGCAGCTGTCTTGAGTCCCGCAGCCTTCGCCAGATCGTAAATAGTGGGAACTTTCACGATCTCATCTTTGTCGAATACTGGATCCCAAATTAGCGTCACCTTCTCCCCCTTCGCGCGGTCAAAATAGTTGTTTCCCACCACGCCGTGCCGCGCGGGCGATACGCCGGTCACCAGCGTCGTATGATTTGGCCATGTGACCGTTGGGTCCGAAACTCGCATACTCGCGGCCTGCGCGCCTTCGGCGGCGAGTTGGTGAATCGTCGGCATTTCCGCCGACGGATCGTCCATATAGAAATTTGCCAGGCCATCGATGCTGATCATCACGACGATCCGATTTGGATCCGCTACTGCGGTGGCTGCCAAAGCCACTGCGCATAGTGAAACGAGGCAAATACCACGCGAAAAAAAGCAGACAGCAATGCGTTGTTTTCTCATTTGTTAATTCTAAAATTCGATTTGCTAATGAATGTTTACAAACTGCTGGCATTGTACGCACTGCTTGTATTAGTCCAACGGGCGGCAGACGTCAACGTTCCCGAGCCAAACATATCTCCATGCCGGTCCGTCTAACACCGTCGCCCATCGACGAGATTGCCGCGATTGCGCATGGCTGCTATGATCCGCGAACGTAAACGCCCTTTTATTGAGATGGGTAGAGCGACACGTTTCTTATGCAGCTAAAAACGGGGCACCGTTTGGTGCCCAAGCTTTGGGAAACGCTCCCTGGATACAACCGGCACCGAGCCGTTGCGGATTTGATCGCCGGCGTCACCGTCGGCCTCGTCGCACTGCCGCTGGCTATGGCGTTCGCGATTTCGTCGGGTGTGAAGCCGCAAGCCGGTATTTATACCGCTATCATTGCCGGAATCGTTGTTTCTGCATTGGGTGGATCGCGGTGCCAGATAGCCGGTCCGACCGGCGCATTTGTCGTCGTTGTAGCTGGCATCGTGGCGAAGTTCGGCGTTCCTGGGCTGTTGATGTGCACCGCGATGGCGGGTGCGATACTCGTCGTCATGGGAATCACTGGCCTGGGTACGGCCGTCAGATTCATCCCGCGATCGGTGACGATTGGGTTCACGAACGGCATCGCGGTGCTGATCGCCTCGACGCAAATCAAGGACTTCTTTGGTTTGTCGTTGGATCCCGCGCCAAGTGAGTTTGCGCCGCGCATTGCCGCTCTTGCGCGCTGCCGGCACGTTCAGCGGTTACGCCCTGCTGACTGCCATCGCGACCTTGGCAATCGTGCTCCTCTGGCCGTGCGTGACAAAGAAGGTACCGGGATCGATCGTTGCATTGTTCCTAACGACCGTGGCATGCGCGCTGTTAGCCATACCCGTGGAAACGATTGGCACAAAATTCGGTGGGATCCCCATTGGCATGCCGACGATGACGATTCCCGAATTTCGTGTTGACTTGATTGTGCCGTTGCTACCGTCGGCTTGCACGGTGGCAATGCTCGCGGCAATCGAGAGCCTGCTTTCGGCCGTTGTGGCCGACAACATGAGCGGCGACCGGCACAAGCCCGACGTGGAGCTTCTCGCCCAAGGGTTGGCGAATTTGATCGTGCCCATGTTTCGCGGCATCCCGGCGACGGGTGCAATTGCACGCACCGCCACAAATATTCGATCGGGCGCGACCTCCCCAGTTGCCGGAATAGTTCATGCTCTTACGCTGCTGGCGATTGTTTTGGCCGCGGCGCCGTTGGCGCGATTCATCCCACTCCCCACGCTCGCCGCTATCTTGATCGTGGTTTCGTATCGGATGGGCGAGTGGCATGAAATTCCGTCAATCTTGCGGCTTTCTACGGCCGACCGCGTAGTTTGGGCCGCCACGTTTGCACTGACCGTATTTGCCGACCTTACGGTTGCCGTAGAAGTCGGGATGCTGCTAGCAGCGCTGCTGTTTATCCATAACGTGGCTAGTACGACAACGGTTTCGCGCGTTACCGACGACACCTTGGGCGACGGCGAGCCGCGCGTGCTGACCGACCGCTATATCCCAGCATTCTGCTCCGTGATCCGCATCCGTGGACCGTTTCTGTTCGGCGCGACCGAAAAGCTGGAGCGCGCAACCGCGGATCTAGCGAAATTTGGTCCGATCGTCGTTCTTAAGGTGACGTACATGTCGGCGATCGATGGCACCGGGATTCATGCTTTAGAGAACCTGGCCAAGAAGCTGCAAGGTATTGGCAGGTCGCTCGTGATTTGCGGTGCCCAGCCGCAGCCATCGGAGCTGATTCGGCGATCGAAATTGTTAAAGCTTATTGGCAAGCGCAACATCCAGCCTCATTTAGACGCGGCATTGGAACGGGCCGCCATTATCCACGGCGGATTTGACCAACCACAAACGCGGGTGTCGGCCTGATTGGCGTGTGTCCAGTGCATTTCTCCCCGACTATCGTTGCTCGCGTGCCCGCTGCCGGTTAGGATACATTCTCGGCCGGTGAACCATTGTGTGACGTTTGACGTCGGTACAAAAACGGGGTGTAGCTCAGCCTGGCTAGAGCGCTTGGTTTGGGACCAAGAAGTCGCAAGTTCGAATCTTGTCACCCCGACTCGACGGAGCCGATTGAGCGATTGCTTCGGCAACAAATCGAACGCCGTTGCGAATCACTTTGACTTTTAATAATGAGCCCTTCGGCGAAAGCGTCGAAGGGCTTTTTCATTGGTCAAAATCCTCACCTGTTCGCTTGCTCGCCTATTTTATATGAATTTCGACCTCGCGCGGCACAAAATGGTGGTTGAACAATTGGAGCAGCGCGGTATTCGCGATCCGCGTGTGCTGGAAGCCATGGAGTGGGTGCCGCGGCACGAATTCGTCCCGCCGGGACTCGTCGATCTGGCGTACGAGGACGCGGCTTTTCCGATAGGTTTAGAGCAAACCATCTCGCAGCCATATACTGTGGCCTTCATGTGCCAGGAGGCGCGAATCACCGCGAACGATAAAGTGCTCGAAATTGGCACCGGGTCCGGTTACGCCGCGGCAGTGTTGTCGCTGCTGGCGCGGGAGGTTCATACCATCGAACGCCTCGAAGAACTGTTTCGCTCGGCCCGCGAACGGCTTACTCGGCTGGCGACCAAGAACGTGCACTGCTATTTGGACGACGGCACGCTCGGACTGCCGGCCGAAGCGCCGTTCGATGCGATCATCGTAGCCGCCGGCGCCGAAACGATTCCTGCTGCCTATAAAGAGCAACTCGCCGAGGGTGGCCGGCTGATCATTCCACTCGGCCCACCGTCCCACCAGCACATGTTCCGGCTCACGCGCCGCGGCAACGACTTCATTCGCGATGAACTCGGCAGCTTCGGCTTCGTGCCACTTATCGGCGGAAACGCATAGGTCAGGCTTCAGCCTGATGACCATCACTCAATACGGGCTCTTCTGCCCCAGTCGTTTCGCATTGCAAACCAGGCGACCAGTGTGCTGATCACGATGCTTGCAATCAATGCGGTAGCAACTTGCATCAGTGTAGGTTCCCACATAATCCGTGGATTTGGACCGAGCCAACCGACAAGACCGGCGATGTACCACGCGGCAACCGCCAACAGCACACCGAGATACATAAAAGCAACACCAAGAATCGCGGCATATAACGCGTGACGTACAAGACACATCATCGCTATCGCGGAGGCAAAGACGGCGACGTGCACGATGGGGAAAACGTACGCGTCCGGGAAATTATTCTTTCCCATCCCCGTCGCGTCTCCCAGGCCCGTCAAGCATCCGCCAATAGTTTTTCCGGAGACTTGCCACCGCTGAGAAATTACGCCGACGCAATCGGCGCATTTGCGGAAGACGCCGGTGACGGCAAGTCAGCAGCACTCGACAATTGGCCTTCCGCTTCGCGGAGACATCGCTGGATTTGCCGCACCGCTTGCCGCAGCCGAGCTTCGTTTTCCACCAGCGACATCCGCAAGAAGCCCTCGCCTGCGGGACCGAAACCGCTGCCGGGGCTGACCGCTACGTTGCCTTTCTCCAGGAGCATCATGCCGAAATCCATGGTGCTCATCCGGCTCCGCCATGGCTCAGGGATCGGCACCCAGCAGAACATGCTGGCCTTTGGTGGGGTGACCGGCCAGCCGATCCGCTGCAAACTCTCGCACAGCGCATCGCGCCGGCTCTGATAGATGGCCGCCTGATTTTCCACCGCCGCTTCGCCCTGCCTTAACGCCATGATGGCGGCGATTTGGACTGCCTGAAACATACCGTAGTCGTAGTAGCCCTTGATCGTTGCCAGTGCCTTAATCATCTGACGATTACCGCAGCAGAATCCCACTCGCCAGCCGGCCATATTGTAGCCCTTGCTCATAGTGGTGAATTCCACGCCAACTTCCGCTGCGCCGGGCGACGCCAGAAAACTCGGCGGTCGATAGCCATCGAACGCTACGTCCGCGTATGCGAAATCGCTAATCACGGCAAAACTATACTTGCGGGCAAGTTTGACCACCTCATCGTAAAATGGCTGTTCAACGCAAGCGGTCGACGGATTGTGAGGGTAGTTCAAAATTACAAGCTTTGGCCGCGGATAAAGCTGCTCGCAAGTGTAGGCTATATTGGCCAAAAACTTGTCGCTGTCGCGCACCTCTAAGGCAATCACATTTCCCGATGCCAGCGCCACTGAGTAAACATGGATCGGAAAGTACGGCGCCGGCACGATGGCCGTATCGCCCGGCCCCATCATCGCCAGGCACATGTGGCTGAAGCCTTCCTTGGAGCCGAGGCAAACAATTTGCTCCTCCTCCGGATCGAGTCGGACGCCAAACCGCTTAAAATACTTCGAAGCCACTTCGCGGCGCAGATTCGCGATACCGTTCGATTTGCTGTAACCGTGGTTACGAGGATCGCGCGCCGCCTCGGCCAGTTTTTCAATGACAAAGTCCTCCGGCGGGTCCGAAGGATTGCCCATGCCCAGGTCGATCACATCATCCCCGGCTCGCCGCTTGTTGTAGAGCAGCGCATTGATTCGCCCGAACAAATACGGCGGCAGCCGAGTGACGCGCTCAGCCACTTGAATTGTAAGGGGCCGATTGGGCGACGGATTTTGCGAGGGAGCAGACATCGCCTCAGTATAGCCGACCCCTGTACGTTACCCAATTACCGCGCCGGCGGACCGGAGGTTTGCCGCACCGCCTCGTCCAAACGCGGTGTGCCGCCATTCGCATCGGGCCTTACCCGCTCTGGCGCCTGCGATGTGCCGGCGAGGAAATTATCAATCCGTGCTTTGGTGCGAATGTCGTCAAACTTTTCGCCCATCGCCATGCGGAGTTTCTTCTCGAAGATGTCTTGGTACAGGACGTCCTGAACTTCCTGCGGATTGACCTCGACGGGTTGGGTCCGGCCTTCGCATTTCAAGATCACGAACCTGTCGCCTATTTGGATGATGCCCGAGAGCTCGCCCGGCTTCAGCTCGAAGGCGACGTCTTCAAGCTGCGGCTGCCCGCCGTAGCGTCGGATCGGCGGCACTTCGCCACGGAGCGACTTACTGCTCGGCTCGATCGAATTTTCTTCAGCCAGATCGCCGAAGAAATCCATCGAGGTATTCTCCCGCGCCTTGGCCCAAATTTCCTGGGCTCGCCGCATACTCGATAACACGATCGCGCGGCAGCGAACTCGCTCGCTGTAGTTTGCCTCAAATCCTTTTTTCAGATCTTCCTTGGTAACTTGGATGCTGCCGTTCGTCAATTTCTTAAGCGCGGCCGATGGCCAGACTGAATCGCGAATGTATTGATCCTTCGATACGCCCTGCTCGTCGGTGGCCGTCTGGACCCACTTTGCAATATCCGGTTTACCGTCCTTATCGACTACTCCGGAAAGCGTTGCCGCGTGGATGATTTCATCGTCAAGGTCCTGCTGGGTTATCGTGAGCTTGGCCTTTGTTAGTGCTTGTTGCAGCAGCAGGTGCGAAATTTCGACATCCAGCACCTGTTGGCCATATCGGAGCAGGCATTCCTCGGCCAGCTCGGAATACGGGATTTGCTCGCCGTTGATCGTCGCGACAATGCCCGGCATCTGAGCGCGGCGCTGCGGATCGTTCCAGATGTTTTGCACCGTCGCGGCGTCTTGCAGCTCCTTGAAGAGCTTACCGGCAACTTCGCGCAGTTTTCCTTCGCGAATATGCTCGGTCAACTCCTCGCGCACCGTTTCCAGTGGCACATTCGCGCCGGCATTTGGCCTTCGCATTTCAGAATTGCGAATTGCTCGCCAATCGGGATGATTTGCGAAATCTGATTCGGCTGCAGACTAAATACCTCTCGCTCGATTGCCGGATCGCCGACGTGGTGGTGTATCGGTTGAATGAGGCCGCCAATGCTCGCGCTGTTGACGTCCACCGAGTTTTGCATCGCCAACCGGGCAAATTCATTCGGCTGGTCGGTAACCTGGCGACGGAGCTTCTCGGCCAGTTGGCGATTGCCCACCACGATTAGCCGGCATTTGACCGCCGGCCCATATTGCGCTTCATGCGCCTCCTTGAGCTGTGCCTCGCTAACGGTAAGCTGGTCGGCGGCACACTTCCGCAGAGCAAGCTCCGGCCAGAGGATGTCGCGTTTATACTGTTCGACGTTGATTCCTCGTTCGCGCTCCAACATTTGCAAGAATTGATCGCGGCCAATTTTGAATCGCTTGGCCATGTGATCGATTTCGGCATCGACTTCGGCGTCCGTCACTTCAATGTTCCGGTTGCGGCAATAGTGCATGATAAGCCGTTTGTTCACCAGGCCTTCGAGCACGTCTTTGCCGAAACGCTCGACGCATGCCGTAGCCAATGCGTCGCGGCGAATGTCCTGGCCGTTGACGACGGCCATTACGTCGTGTTTTGGCTTTTCGACGCGCGGCAACTCCCTCTCTGTTTGGCCGGCGCTTTTGCCGGATTTTTCGGTTGCTGCTTGCTGCGATTGGTTCTTATGGAACGGGTTCGGAATCTGGGCGTTGGCCGATGTGCTGCCCATCAGCATCCGCAGCAAAATGCAAAATCCGACGACTGCCATACCGCTGGCGGCGATAACAAGTCGTCGTTTTCGATTGATTTGTTTGGGAGTCAATCGGACAATTTCAGAGGGAACTTCCGTGCGCGACATAGCGGTTTCTCCAAAAACCGTTGATTGCGATAGTTACACCCGCAAACATTCAATAGCAGAGAGCCAGCCGCTCGCCGGCTGGCAGTGAGGCCGCGGAGGATAGCAAAGCCGGCAGAGGCCAGCAAGAGAAGGACGGACGTGCTAGCGATCTTCGAACAATGAACGCGGCCGCTGATCGTTGGCTGCAATTTGCCCCCGATTAAGTGTGGCCGGCTGGATCTGCCGAATTCTAGGGGTGCTTCGTTGTCGATATCCATTTGTTCGAGTTTCATGGACATGTCGTTGGCAATGGTCTGAAGCTGGTCCAATTCGCTTTTCCGCGTGATCAATTCCACCGATTTCTCGCTCCGCACGGCGATGGTTTTTTCCAATTCTGCTTGGCGCTTGTGAAGCTGTTCGATGCGCTGCTTAATAAACTTGGAATCTTTGGCTTCGCCGCCGGTTTCAATTTTCAATTGGTCGCGCTCCAGTTGCGTCAGTTCATCGTCGATGCGGTCCAGCCGTTTCAGGTTGAGTTGCTGCTGAATTCCCCCGCTGTCGCCGTCCGGCCTGCCCATGCTTTTGGCGATATCCAGATAGTCCTCGTACTTTCGCTTGATCTCGGCGTTGAGGTTTTGGAGACTTCGCTCCAGCATGTCGCGCTCCGCGAGGTGTCGCGATTTGTCATTGCCGAGCACCTCCTTTTTATACGCGGCCGCGACGGCATCTACGATTTGGACCAGGTCTTGCGCTTGCGACTTCGTGCCACGGAGTTTAATTTCAAGAATCTCCGAGTTACCAGGGAAGCCGACTTCTAAATGTTCCTGCAACCAGTCCACTGGATCGGACCGCCCTGCGAAGACCGGTAAAGCGGCGACTGCCGGGTTGATTAACGCTGAGGTCAGCACGAATTTACTTTTCAGTAACGCGATCTGCGTTTTTTTGAAAATTTCGAAGTCGTCACCGCGGCCAGATTGCGCCGGTTGATTCCCCAAAATCGATGGTGTCACGGTATCCACATGGAATAACGCCGTGGCAACAACGCTCTTTCGTTGGACAAGCCAAAATGCGACTACGGCAACAAGGGCAAGTACAAATAAGAGGGCAAGAAGGGGGCCCTTGGTACGCGGATAGCGTCGAACCGCCGGGGCAGAATCGGTCATGGGTCAACCCCTACAACCTTGTTAATTCGAGTCCGTCCGTCGAAAAGTAGTTGCTTGTACGCAGGCGGCTGGCAGAAGGTTTGCAGATTTTCTTAAATATCTCCTTTTCGGCTAACTGCGAAGCGAGCATCAGGCCCAGAGGTGATGTCTGAGGTCATTGCAAAAGGTTAAACAGACCAACGATTATCGCCGCCTGCCACCGTTGCAGCGCGAGAAGCTTTGATCACTCATTCATAACCTCGGCCTCTTTCGCTTTGGCCAGATCGTTCGCCTTGTCCTCGAACTTCTTTACGAGTTTTTGGACCTCATCCTGCGTTGACTCACACTCATCTTCTGTGAGAGCTTTGTCCTTCTGTTCCTGATCGGCTTGTTTGTTGGCGTCGCGGCGGATGTTACGGATGGCGACCTTCGTCTCCTCGGCCAGTTCTTTGGTGCGGGCCACCATCTTGCGACGCACCTCGCCTGAAAGCGGTGGGATATTAAGGCGGATCACCTTGCCGTCGCTCTGCGGCGCCAGGCCCAGGTCGCTGGCGATGATGCCCTTTTCGATGTCTTTGATCGTTCCCGGATCGAACGGACGAATCACTAGTTGCTGCGGCTCGGGCGCACTGACACTTGCTATTTGCTTGACAGGGACGGGAGAGCCATATGCTTCGACGCGCAACGAATCGACCATGCCGGGGCTGGCACGCCCGGTGCGAATGCCGGTAAGGTCCTGCTTAAGCTTGGCCAGGGCCTTCTCCATTCGCTCCTCGGCATCGAACAAAATCTCTTCAACGCTCATTATTAAATTCCAATTCATGAATCACAGAGACACAGGGAGCAATGACAAATTGAATCGTTCCTCTTTATGTCTTCTGTGTCTGGTGAATCCTATTCTTCTCCGTCGCGGCTGGAGACCAGCGTGCCAATGCTCTCGCCGCGGACGGCGCGTTCGATGTTGCCGTCTACACGATAGTTGAACACGAGAATCGGCAGGTCGTGCTCCATGCAGTGCGCAATGGCCGTCGGGTCCATGATTCGCAAATTCCGGTCGCGGACATCCTTGAACGTGAGTCGACGAAATAGCGTGGCTGAGGGGTCGGTCTCAGGGTCGGCGGTAAACACCCCGTCCACCCGCGTCGCTTTCATCAGGATGTCGGCCTCGATTTCCATCGCCTTTTGGGCGGCTGCTGTATCCGTCGTGACAAATGGCGCGCCGGTGCCGCCAGCCAGGATCACGATGCGGCCTTTTTCGAGATGTCGGCGGGCGCGACGCCGGATGAATGGCTCAGCAACGCCATCCACGCGAAGGGCAGACATGAGGCGCGTCTCGCAGTCGAGCGATTCCAGCGCATCCTGCAGCGCGAGGCCATTGATGACCGTAGCCAGCATTCCCATGTAGTGGGCGGTGGCTTCCTGAATGCTGGAGTTGCCGGCGGTGAACTGCGCGCCGCGAAGAATGTTTCCGCCGCCGATAACAATGCCAATCTCGACACCGAGCTTGGCCGCGCGCTGGGTCTGCGTGGCAATGTCCACCACCTCCTGCATGCTGATGCCGCGCTGGCCGGGCGCGGCAAAGCTTTCGCCGGAAAGTTTTAGAAGGATGCGGTGGTAGGGGCTTTGCGGCATCGCGGTGGACAGAGTTAAGGGAATGGTTCAGGGCAAAATGAACAATACCGCGTAGTATTGCATTGCAACAGGACTGTCGGCATTGATTTTGCGCCTCGCATTGTACATTTTGCATTTTCTGCGTTCATAAAAAAAGCCCTGGCCTTCGCCAGGGCTTGTGAAATTAATTGGGCTTTTTGCCGCTCACTTCGCCAAGTTGCCAGCGGATGAATTTTACAAGCTTCATCCCGCCCGCCGCCGCGGCTTTGCCGACCGATTGCTTATCATCCCGAATGAATGGCTGCTCCGACAGCACGTGCTCAGCATAGAAGTTTCGCATCCGGCCTTCGATCATTTTCTCGATGATGTTTTCCGGCTTCCCTTCTTTGCGGGCCTGCTCGCTGAGAATGGCGCGTTCTTTGTCGACTAGCGCCTCGATCAAGCTCCGCCGTGGTGGTCGCCTTGGGGCGCATGGCTGCGACATGCATCGCAATGTTCTTCGCCAATTCATCGTTGCCGCCTTCGACGACAAGCAGCACACCACTCTTGGCGTCGTGGTGGACGTAGCCACCCGTCGGCGAATCGACGCGAATAATGCGGGCCAGCCGAAACACCTCGCGAATTTTGTTCTCCAACTCATCCTTCCACTCTTGCAATGTAACGCCTTTGCGGCTCGGCGCGGGCTGCTTCCACAGGTCTTCCGGCGTCTTAGCGCCCGGCCCCGTGGCGAGTTGCATCGCCAAGTCATTGGCCAGCGCAATGACCTCGTCGTTTTTGGTGACAGGTGCAGATTCAACCTGCAACTCGACCATCGCGCCGACCCCCGGCTTCAGGCTCGTGTAGACGGCAATGCGGCCTTCGTCCGTGCTGCGGTCCTGCCGCATGGCCATCACCTTCTTACCCGATTCGCGTAGCTGTCGCAGGGCCTCGTTCTTGTCACCATCAGTTTCTTGCAACGCGCGCTTACAATCCATCAGGGGCAAGCCCGTTTCTTCGCGCAACTCCTTCACTAATGCGGCCGAAATCTCTGCCATGGAATGACCCTTGTAATCTCTTAAATGACCAATGACCAAGTACCGATGGCCAATCAAAGCCGTGGCGCTTTAATCTTGGTCATTGGTACTTGGTCATGCGGGCTTTGACGCAATTTCAATACCGTCGTTTGCCGGTATTCGTTAGACACCGACTGCTACTTCCGCCCCCTCCGCCGCATGCTGGCTTTCGACCGCGGCCCGGTTCTTGCCGCCTTGGACCGCGTCGGCCAGCATTTTGATTATCATTTCAATCGACCGCATGCTGTCGTCGTTGCCCGGTATCGGCAAATCCACCAGGTCCGGGTCGCAGTCGGTATCGATCAAGGCGACCGTGGCGACGCCAAGCTTTTGGGCTTCGCTGACGGCGTTTTTTTCTTTCCTCGGGTCAACGATGATCAGGCACTCGGGCAGTCGGTTCATCGTGCGGATGCCGTTGAGGTTACGGAACATCTTGCGATACTCGCGATTGAGCGCCGACTGCATCTTTTTCGAATAAGTATTGATTTTTTCACTATCGCGAATCGTTTCGAGTTCTTCGAGGCGGCCAAGGCGGCTGCGAATCGTGCGAAAGTTCGTCAGCGTGCCGCCCAGCCAACGATCGTTGACGTAAGGCATTCCACAGCGCTGGGCCTCGCGGCCAATGGCATCGGCCGCCTGGCGCTTGGTGCCGACAAACAACACCAGGCTGCCCTGTGAGGAAATTTGCGTGAGGTACTTTTTGGCACGCAACAATCCCCGGACCGTTTCGCGGACGTCGATGATATGGATCAGGTTCTTGCGGGCGTAAATGTACGGCCGCATCTTGGGATTCCAGCGGCTGGCTCGATGTCCGAAATGGACGCCGGCCTCGACGAGCTCTTTAACGAGTGCTGACACAAAATCTCCTTCACTTGGCACACCGGCTAAGTCCCCCCCATAGCTCAGCCTTTCGGCTGGTGCAGCCTTTGATGCCAGGCTAAAGCCTGACCCACGGCGGGGCGTCCGGCGTTCAGGTAAAATACTCGGCCGAGTTGGTTTTGGACCCAACTTCCTCGGGCCGTTCGAGGAAGCGGGTAGCCTTGTATCGTATCGCAGTCCGGCGTGGGTGACAATCGCCGATTTGGCGGATTGGCAAACCGTAATCAAGCGCCGATTGCGCTGAGCGCATCGAGAACAGCGTCGTGCAGAAATCCGTTCGTTGCCAGAATGCCACGGTTCTTGGCAAGTGTTCGACCTTGGCCGAAGTCGAGCGGTTTACCGTGAAGATCCGTAATTCGCCCGCCGGCCTCCTCCACGACGATTGAACCCGCCGCTTGATCCCAGGTTTTTTCCCGGTAGTCCGGGCGGGATGGGGATATCAGCCGTAGCAACACGTCCCCTTCGCCCGCGGCTAATACTGCATACTTTGCCTGGCTGTCCATCGCCAATGGCGGAGTCGTCACGCCCAGTCTGGCGGCGAGTTGGCCGATTTCATCGACGTTCGTGTGCGCCTTTTCAACCGAGCGAAGAATGCGCGCTGTCGGCGGCCGCGAGCGATCCGAGCTGGCAAGTTGTTGCCAACGCTCGTCGCCTTCTAGAGGCCGCTGCCATGTACCACTTCCGCGCGCAGCGATGAGGATGGACCCGGGGCCGCCAATAACGGATCGACGCGAGTCGGCCAACTCCGGACAACCAAGCACACCGAGCGCAACCCGGCCATCACGGATGAATGCAAATGCAATTGCGTATTGTTCGTGCCGCAAAAACCCTTTGGTGCCGTCGATGGGGTCCAGCGTCCAGAATGTTTCGGGTGGCTCGCCCCTGCCGCGATCGATTAGGCCAGCAGATCTCTTCGGGCGTGGCGTCAGCAATCGCGGAGCGAACGAAACTGGTGACCTGATCCAGCGTCGCAACTCCTTCTTCCAGTCGCAGGGCGTCTGCCTGCTCTTCGCCAATGATTGTCGCACCCGGAAGCTCCTCTGCCAGCCGACGGGCGACGAGGGCTTGAACCGCGAAGTCGGCAACCGTGACCGGCGATCGGTCGTCCTTCGTGAGCGCGCCCGACACCATTTCGCGCTGGATGCATCGGGCCAGCAGTGCGGCCTCGCGAACAGCATTGATGGCGAACTGCGCTTCGACGGAATCAAGCATTATGATCTGTGGCGGGGCTTTGAAAGGCGGTGTAAGTGAGGCAGCTACCCGGCCAGGACTCGAACCTGGAATGAGGGAATCAAAATCCCTAGTGTTACCATTACACCACCGGGTAAGGAGTGCAGAACGAGCAGTAAGACTTCGGACACATGCTCTCCGCTCCGTGCTCCGTGCTACTTTAGCGCGAACCGATTCGATTGGCAACGGAGAACGCCAGTTGCTCTAGCTCCGTCGTCAGGTCCACGCCTACGAGGCCAATTTCATCAGGTAGGGACAAGGCTACCGGTGCGAAGTTCACGATTCCAAGTATTCCGGCCGCCACCAGTTGGTCCGCAACCTGCTGGGCTTGAGCGGCCGGGACCGTGATCATGCCAAGCTGGATCCGCTGGCCGCGCACAATTTCGCCGAGGCGGTCAAAGTCGTAAACTGTCACCCCTTCAATCTGCGAGCCGACAACGCGGGAATCGCGATCAAACGCGGCCACAACGCGAAAGCCCTGCGCTGCGAACCCCTTGTAGCGCAACAAAGCCCGGCCCATGTTTCCAACGCCGACCATGGTGACGATCCACTGACGGTCAGTCCCCAGGATCCGGCGAATCTCGGCAATCAATTCGCCGCAACGGTAGCCGATTCCCGGATGACCAAAATGGCCGAAATAAGCGAGGTCCTTCCGCACCTGGGCATCGGTAAAGCCGAACAGCGTGGCCAATTGGCTGGAGCTCACCGTCGCCCTTCCAGCACGCACCAAATGCTGCAGCTCGCGCAAATAAAGACTCAGGCGACTGACAACGACGGCCGGCACTTCACGGGGCGTTGTCACTGGTTTTTGCTTGGAAGATGGCACAGGTAAGCCAGGGGGATCACTATGATGGCTCGCACGGTCGGCCGCTGCCACTCTAAGAGAAATGGTCGCCATCGGGCAAGTCGCCGCACTCGTAACCGGACTGAAGGCGCGAGTTCATCTAACGCCGGCAGAAGCCCAATTTGTATGACTCTGCTTCAATGTAGCTTCTGTAACGAATCAGGCGTATTGAAGGCTTCTGCCACGAAATTGGGTGTGGTCTAGCGGCTGATATCCCATTTTATCGATCGTGCGGGCGGCAGCCCCGCCCCGACCCGTCTAAATGACCTCAACCCCCCTCGGCGTCCTCATCAAAGCTCGCCCACACCCCGCCGCCGGCTAAGGCGTTCCGCCAGCGGCGACTGTAACGGAAACAGCATCCTGATTGATGGCGGTAGATACAAAAACTACGCAAAAGGGCTAAGGTGCGTGGATTTGCCGGCCCGAATTAGATAATAGCGGGCCGAGTGTCCGCTTACGACCAGCCTATTGGAATCACCCCCACGATCTGAGTCAGAGGAGGCAATCGAACATGAGAGGATTGATGGTTGCGCTGGCCGCAGCCTCGGCGCTTGCGCTTGTCCCAGCCAAAGCACAAGCCGGGTTCTGCGGAGTCGCGCGTTACAGTTGTTGTGACCCCTGTTGCCAAATGCGATGCCACACCGTCATGAAGACGGTGCACTGCATGGAGTATGAGCAGCAAGAGTTCACATGTTACAAAACGTGCTGGGACCGGGTATGTGAAGATCGCTGCATCAACTGCGTCAAGTACGTGCCCGAAACCCGTTCGCGAGAGATTTGCTATACCGTTTGCCGGCCGTGCTGGGAAACCCGCACGTGCAACTACACGGTTTGCAAGCCGTGCTGGGAAACCAAGACGCGCGAGATCTGCTACACGGTCTGCAAGCCGTGCTGGGAGACCCGCTCGCGTTGCTACACGGTGTACCATCCGTGCTGGGAAAACCACAGCAAAGAGGTTTGCTACACGGTCTGCAAACCGTGCTGGGAAACCAAGACTCGCACCTACACGGTCTGCAAGCCGTGCTGGGAAACCAAGACGCGCGAGATTTGCTACACGGTCTGCAAGCCGTGCTGGGAAGAGAGAACCGGTTGTTACACAGTGTGCAAACCATGCTGGGAAGAGCGTAGCCGTGACGTCACGTACTACGTGAGCAAGCCGGTTCAGTACACCAAGACGATCCAGGTTCCGACGGGACATTGGGAAACCGAAGAATATGAGGTTCCCGGTCCGATGCACACCCGGTGCGTCCGCGAGCCAGGCACCTGGACCTACGATCCGTGCTCGTGCTGTTGCCACTACTGCCCAGGCCCGTGCCACACCGAGTGTGTGCAGTGCCCGCCGCGGAAGTGCTGCCGCAAGCATTGGGTCTCCGAGTGCTGCGAGAAAGAGATTTGCTGCACGAAGTGGGTCTGCGAACCTCGCACCAAGACCTGCTGCTACAAGGTTTGCCACATGGTGCCCGAGCAGAAGACCTACTGCTACAAGGTTTGCCATATGGTGCCCGAACAGCGCAGCCGGACAGTGTGCTACAAGGTGTGCCACATGGTGCCCGAAGAGCGGACCTGCTGCTACAAGGTGTGCCACATGGTGCCCGAGCAACGTAGTCGCACGGTGTGCTGGAAAACCTGCCACATGGTGCCCGAGCAGAAGACCTGCTGCTACAAGGTGTGCCACATGGTGCCCGAACAGCGCAGCCGTACGGTGTGCTACAAGGTGTGCCACATGGTGCCCGAGCAGCGGACCCGCTGCTACAAGGTATGCCACATGGTGCCCGAGCAACGGACTCGCACGGTATGCTATACGGTCTGCAAGCCGGTGTGCTACCAGAAGACCATCCAAGTCTGGAAGTGCGTGCCGCGTTGCGTACCCTACACGGTGACCCGCTGCGTGCCCCACTGCGTGTGCAAGCAAGTTCCGGTATGCGTCTGCTGCCCGAGCTGCTGTGGTTGCGACAACGGTTGCTGCGAAAGTGGCTGTGACGGCGGCTGCGATGGTGGCTGCGGTTGCAACGACTAGCGTGTAGAATGCCCTCCTCCCTGCTTGGGGACGCGAGGCTGGTCAAAAAGTGAAACCCGCAGGCGGGCCGGCTCAAACGAGCCGGCCCGCTTTATTTCGTCATCTCCCGCACGGCGCTGGGCGGTTGGCAAACTTACCGCTTCGCCGGGACTGCCATCAGTAGTTGTCGAATGATCTCGATCTTAAAGCTGCGGAGTGTGGGACCGGCAACGGTATCGTCGTCGTGGACGACTTTTCCATCCGGTCCAATAAGCACATAACTGGGATAACCCGAGATGCCATGCGATTTGTAGCTGGCCAAAATGCGACCATCGGGATGGTCCACAACAATCGGGTACGTCAGCTTCTCTTTGGCTGCGTCTTGTTTGATGGCCTCGACCGGCATGGAGTTATCGTGAACGCCGATCACCACGAGCCCCTTGTCGCGATACGCGTTTTCAACCAGCCTCACTGACGGCATGTCGGCATGGCAAGGACCACACCAGGTGGTCCAGAACTGGAGCAGCACGTATTTGCCGCGAAAATCGGCGAGCGACAACCGCTTATCTTCGGTATTCAACCAAAGTATGCCATCGAGTTCTGGCGCCAGTTTGCCCGCGAGCGAAATTGCGGCTAGGCCCTCCTGTTGGTCCTTCGGAACGACGCCGCGCTGCCATGGCGTTAGATCGTCGCCGAATTCAGTGATCAGCGAATCGGTGCGCTGCGGCTCCAGCCTCAATACAACGCGTTTTAATGAATCGACGTCATCCAAGCGAATTTGTGCGTGGGCTTCCATCGGTTCCGATGGGTGAAATGCGACAATGATTTGAATCGGTAGCCGCTCGTGTGTTTGAAAATCTTCGGGAATCCACGGCGGAGTAAGCTCGAACCTGCCTTGCGCGTTGACAATCACCGGATTTACGGCATACGTCAGCATCGACCCGCGAAAACGTACCACGGCATTTGGAACCGGCCGGCCGTGTTGGTCTTGGACTACGCCGCGGACCTTTGGAATAGGAATTACACTGAAGTCCGGTGCAACCGTTGAGCCGTCGGCTGCAACGTTCAATTCGTACGACGAAGGATTGGCAACCAGACCGTCGCCTTGAAACGTAACTCGCGCTCGGCCCGCGGCCAATTTAATCTCGTATTCGCCTTTCGCATCGGTGTCCGCCCAATCAGCGTGCGTCCATTCATCGACGAATCGGGCGAAAGGACCTTGCACTCCTTCAGGATGGAGCTCGCCCTCGATCGACGCCTTGGCCACAGGCCGACCGGTTGCCCGATCGATAACCCGCCCACGCACCTTGACCTTACGTTTCAAGAGAAAGTTGAACTCATCGTTGCCGGGCCGCACGCGGAACGCTTCAGTTTTGTCAGCCAGGGTGTTTCCATATCGTTCCGCATAGATTGGCGCCGCAATAAAATCCGGGTGCCTGAGCCGCAGCCAGTTGTAGTCGCCGGCGGCAACAGTCAACGCGGCCGTTCCGTCCGGTCGGAGCCACGGCAACCGACCAATCAAAGTCGAGGGATTTTCAAACTGGCTATGCCGGAGGTCGATGACGATCGAATCAACGAGTTTTTCGTTCGGCTCCATTTTAAGATACAACCTCAGTTTTACGCCTCCACTGAGTGCAATCTCAGTCGCCTTGCCGACGTTGGCTTGCTTGACCTCGCCCGGAGCATAGTCGGGATGGATAACGCGGAGATCGATTTTGCCGGGAGGCAGCGGTGGAAGAACAAGCTCGCCGTCAGAATTGCTTGCTTCGGGCTTCAAACCACATTCACGAAGCGTTTCCGGTTCGAAACGGATGGACCCATTTGCGCCCGTATGAGAAATCATCCAGATAACAGCGCCCGTGATCGGCTTGCCCGTCTCGCTGCGAACATGGACCGATGTCGCGATTGGCGGCTCGACCTTCAGCGTCAGGTCTTTGGCCGCGTCTTCTCCGGTAAAGATGCACTCCCGATAGGCGACGCGATTATCCTTCGTCTTGGCGCGTACGAGGTAAGAGTTGTCGGTGGAGAGCGCATCGTATTGGGCGACGCCATGCTCATTCGCCCGTATATCGCGTTTTAGATCCTTCCAATACCGCGTATCCTGATCGTACCGAAATAGGCTTACCGTCGCTTCGGCCTGAGCCGTACCCGTTTTGTCGACGAGATGCAGGAGGATCTTTCCCGCACCAGGCTTGGGCGCTGCCTCTTCCGCGGCCGTCGTCGCCGCGAGTTGAACAACGAGGCTTAGCCCCACGGCTATCAGGCAAGTGACGAGATTTGTCCCGCGCATGGCACCGCTCCATTGGGATATTGCGGTCCAGTGACAATGGCAAATCAAGTTTAGCGATGCGCTGGCCCGAATTCGAGACGTGGCTGGCAATTTTCCGGGTCAGCAGCGTCTATCAGGCGGCGGACGTCAATGAAAAGTCCGCCAAGAATCGTCACGACTTAGGCCAGCACGCGCTCGGTGCATAGTTCGTCGCGCAATGCGTCGAGAAGGGCCTTGGGGTTGAGTGGCTTGGTGAACCAGCGATCGATACCATCCGGGCCCAGGCTGATATTCGTGTCCTCCGGTTTCGTCCCGCTCACTGCGAACAGCTTCAGCCCTCGATAGTCGGGATTATTGCGAATCGCGGATATGGTTTTGCGGCCATCGAATCGCGGCATGCGTATGTCGAGTAAAACGACATCCGGGGCCCGTTCGGTCAGTCGAACCATTGCCTGCAATCCATCCGCCGCGGTGTCGACTTCAAATCCGCTCACGCGCAGGCAGCCGGCAAGCAACTCGCGCTCGTTGTCATCGTCCTCGACCACAAGCGCCCTGCGATGCGCCGCCAAAGATGGAGCTTGTTTCGAAGGCACGGGGTGTTCAAGTTCGTTTTCAATCGCCTTTAGCTCGTTGAAAATTTTGAAGATGCTAGCTTCGGCATCTGTTAGGTCCCCTATTTCGATATTCCTGTGAAGCAGATGAAGACCGAGCGCAGCGGCGTTAAGCCGATTTCGCATGGCATGATTCAATCGCGCCGCAGCAGATTTCTGCAGTGCCGGAAATTTCAACGTCTGGTTCTCGCCGTTGCCGGCTTCAATGCGTTCCGATACTTCGTGCCGGTGAACGGGAACTTCTTGCGGTGCTTCGATGCCGAGCCGCACTTTGTTCCCGGCCACACGCAAGATTTCGACGCTAATGCCCAGTGTCGGAAAGACTACTTTGTCGTTGCGGCCACGAGAGAGAACTAACATGACGAGTCTCCTTAATATTTCAACCGTCGGCTTATGCAATGATCGCGCGCTCCAGACCCATGGCTTCGGGTGGACGTCGGAACGAATCAAAAACCGCACGCATTTGCCTTGGTCCTAATAGTCGGCGAGAGTCATCCTTGCCGAAGTCGAACACTAACTCTGGGCATCCATTCCACCTCTCGCATCAACACACTATTTATGGTTCTAATTCTCTGGCCGCGCTCAGAACAAGATCAGATTGCAAATGATTGTTTTTGGCCGCTAGCATGCTGCGGAGGGCTGCGTTGGGCAGTGCGATCTAAAGGACCATCGCGACTGCGCAGAGAGCACAATGGCTAGGCCGCAACTCAACTGCAAACAGAACTGCGTCCTGGTACGACTGTTTGTCACGGCGTTGAAGCCAGTTTATGATTTTGTCATGTCTGAAAAACTATCCATGCTGATTGTTCTTCTTCCTCTATTAGCTGCGAGTATGGTGATGGCTAAGGATTCCACAGAGCTTGCGCTCAAGGTTGACGCTGCGTTGCCGCCTCACGTCGGCGCGTGCGTGATGGCGATCGACGACGGCCAAGTTGTGTTCGAGCACGCAACCGGCCTTGCCGATATCCAGAGCAAGACGCCATGCACTCCGACTACAAATTTTCGGATGGCAAGCGTCTCGAAGCAGTTCACCGCGACAGCCGTCATGCTGCTCGTTGATCGCGGCAAACTTTCGCTCGATGATTCGCTCACGAAATTCTTTCCCGGCTTTCCCGATTACGGCAAAAGAATTACGGTCAAGCACCTGTTGACTCATACGTCTGGTCTGCCCGCGTACGAGGATCTCATTCCTCCCGGCACCAAGCTACAGCTCGATGATCTCGACGTCCTCCATTTACTGATGGATGCCAAAGAGCCGCGATTCAACCCCGGTGAGAAATTCGAGTACTCCAACTCGGGCTACGCAATGTTAGGGCTGATCGTAGAGGTCGCCTCACAAAAGCCATTTCACGCTTTTCTGGCGAGCGAAATATTCCGGCCGCTGGGCATGGACGACACAGTGCTTTACCAACGTGGATTGAACGACGTTCCGCACCGTGCTTTCGGCCACGAACGACGGGACGGCAGTTGGGTTCGTGCGGACCAGAGCCTCACCAGCGCGGTCCGCGGCGATGGCGCCGTTTACACTTCACTGCGCGATTATCGCAAATGGTTACGCGGAATTGAATACCGAAAGCTCCTCAGCAATCCATCGTACGATGCAATGTTCTCGCCGCAAGTCGTGACCGATCGCCACGGCAGCCGGTATGGCTTCGGTTGGTTCATCGACGAATATCGGGGCGAGCCGCGAGTCTATCACAATGGCGACACTCGAGGTTTTCGTTTGTGTGTACAGCGATTCCCGCAGCGCCGCGCGGCAGTCTTCGTTCAGCTAAATTGCGAGATTGAAGGTTCGACCGAACAGATGACGCAAATCGGCGAGCGCCTGGCCGACATACTTATCTTCGACCCGAAGCGCCAAGCTATCAGCAAGTAGTAGCCATACAGGTTGCGCTCAGGCGTGAGCAATATTTGACCAGGCTGGCCGTTTACAAACCGCGCACAATTTTTGGTGTTTTGTCGGCGCGACCTCTAACTAGAATAGCGGCAATATAATCTTGGCCTCGGCCCGCGCGAGTCGTCGCGTCGGCTATGGCGATGAACAACGGTGCGTCGAACGAAAGCATGCGCGCGTCCGATCTGCGATCGTGGTACCGTCAGCACAATAAGCTGCTGCGCCATTTGTTAATCCGCTACGGCGGCGCACTCTTAGTCGTCGCGACGGCGATTGGTCTGCGGCTATGGTTCGATCAAAAATTGGAGCGCGCAGGGTTCGCGTTTTCATTGACGGGAATGCTGGCAGCCGCCTGGATCGGCGGTGTGGGTCCGTGCCTTATCGCGCAAACGTTAATTCTGTTCGCTGAAGCGCTGTGGTTCAGTCCGACGCACCAGATGCACTCGCCCGCGACGGCTCGCCGAATTGTCAGTTTAATCGCGTTTTATTCCGTCGGCCTGGCCGTCGCAGGGCTCAGTGAAGCCTGGCAGGCAGCCCGACGACGAGCCTACGCGGAACGCAACGAGGCAATCGCGCAGCGCGAACAGCTTCGAGCAACGCTGGCTTGCGTCGGCGATGGCGTACTGGTGACTGATGCCGAGGGGCGATTGCTGCTTATGAACCCGATCGCCGAAGCGATGACTGGTTGGTCTCTGGCAGAATCCAAGGGCAAGCCTGTGCGAGACGTGTTCGCAATTTGTGACGAACAGTTGCAAGGCTCGATCGAGAACCCGGTGCAGCAGGTCCTGCGCACTGGTCAAGTGCTGCACGAGACCATGCGGCTGATCCTGACAACGCGGAACGAGCACCGTCTGCCGGTCGCCTATAGCGCGGCGCCCATCCACGACGCCGATGGTCAAACTACGGGCGTGGTGTTGATTTGTCGCGATGAAACCGAACGGCGACGAGCTGAGATTGCACTGCGAAACGCCGATCAACGCAAGGATGAGTTTTTGGCGACTCTAGCGCACGAGCTGCGCAACCCGCTGGCGCCGATCTGCATGGGTTTGGAGCTGATGAAGATTTCGCCCAACGATCGCGCGGCCGTCGAGGAAGTGCGGTCCATGATGGAGCGACAAACGCAGCACATGGTGCGCTTGATCGACGATTTGCTGGACGTGTCGCGAATCACGCGCGGCAAATTGGAGCTGCGGCGGTGCCAGGTCCGGCTGGACGAAGTGGTGCGAAATGCGGTCGATGCGACCCGGCCCGCCATTGATGAAGCCGGTCACGAACTCTTGGTCATGCTCCCGGAAAAGCCGATCCTGCTCGACGCGGACCCCAACCGACTAACTCAAATCTTATCGAATCTGTTGAGCAACGCGGTGAAGTATACTCCGCATGGCGGTCGAATCGAACTCGCGGCGCACCAGCGCTATGGCGAAGTCGTCGTCACCGTGTCGGACAACGGGTGCGGCATCCCATCAGATATGCTCGAACAAATTTTCGAAATGTTCGCGCAAATTCCCGGCATCGGGCAAAGCGTTCAAACCGGACTCGGTATCGGACTGACCTTAGTCAAGCGGCTTGTCGAGTTGCATGGCGGCACGGTGCATGTTGAGAGTGCAGGGGAGAATTTGGGCAGCCGGTTCAGCGTGCGATTGCCGGGTATGCGGCTTCCATTCACTTCCACGGAGAGATTGCCCGAAAACGGCGCCGGGTATCATCCGCCGGCGGGAGCAATGCGGCGCGTTCTAGTCGTTGACGACAACGACGACGCGCTTAACTCATTGAGCATGTTGGTACGCGTTCTTGGGAACCAGGTTTTCATGGCACGTGACGGCCTCGAAGCAGTCGAAGTGGCAGAGCAGTTCGGGCCTGACATCGTACTGATGGACATCGGCATGCCCAAGCTCAATGGCTACGAAGCGGCCAGGCGAATTCGAATGCATCCTGGCGGCGCTGATATCGTTCTCATTGCGACCACCGGTTGGGGACAGGAGGAAGATCGACGCCGGAGCAAAGAGGCCGGCTTCGATCATCATCTCGTCAAGCCACTGGAGTTAGCCAAATTGCAAGAGATATTAGCCGCGGCGTCTTCGCGAAAAGCCAGCCGAGAATCGCCACATCTTAGCCCGGGTGAAGTTGACAACCCGCGAGTACTTGCCATCGATGATGTCGACATCGGCGATGTCCCGTCGGCCGTCGACGGCGAGTATCGCTGTATAACCCTCCCTAAGTAATGTCGTTGATTCGATTGATAGGGGAAGCATGAATGAGAAAGCGAATCTGTATGCGTGGTCGTTTGTTGGCGCAATTCCCTGGATAGCAATGGTAACCCTGGCCGGATGCGACCAGTCGGGATCCCTGAATTCGCCGACAGCATTGCAAATGCGCGGTCTCAGTGCCGTTTACCTGGACTTTGCTGCGGCGACAGGTAAGGGGCCAGCCAACGAGCAGCAATTGCTGGGGCACATCAAGAATGTTCCGCAATTCCTACTGGCGAAGTCCGGAATAACTCCAAGCACGACGAGCCGCGCATTCGTTTCCGAGCGTGACGGAGAACCGTTTGTCATACGTTACGGCGTCGGCATCTGCCAACAGAAACGGTCTGCGGCCATCATCGCCTGTGAAAAGAAAGGCAACGCTGGAACGCGCTACGTCGCGTTTGCCGACGGACACGTCGATTGCATTGATGAAGGTGCAGCAAAGGAACTGATGCATGATAGCCATTGAGCGCGGTTGCGGAGCAGCTATGCGCCGTCAGAATCATCAAGGAGGTCAATTGTCATGCGCATAAAGCAGCCGATCCGACGTTTGGGATTTACGCTCATTGAGCTATTGGTCGTTATTGCGATTATCGGAATCCTGGTCGCGTTGTTGTTGCCCGCAGTTCAAGCGGCCCGCGAGGCGGCGCGACGTGTCCAATGCCAAAATAATTTGCGGCAAGTGGGCCTGGCCGTGCTCAACTTCCACGAAGTCCATCGCCATTTCCCATCGGCAGGCAACAATGGCACGATCACGCACGTCGGAGGAAAGCCGGCTTCGGCCAAGAGTAACCCCTTCCAGCAGGCCGGTACTCTATTTCAAATCCTTTCTTATTTGGAGCAGCAGTCGGCGTACGACGCCGATGACGCCCTCGTACGTGGATTGATTGTACCGGCGTATTTCTGTCCATCCCGCCGCGCTCCAGTTTCGCGTCCGGACGTCGATCAGATGCCGCTCGGACTAAACGATTATGCGATGCCGGTCTGGAAAGATTCGACCGCCGGCGCCGGGTTTGGCGGCGCCAGTAAGGGATGCTGGAATTTCTGGAACGATAAGACGGGCGACGAAATCAATCACCCGTTCTATCGTAATACCGTGTTCGTCCGCGCCGGTAAGGGGGCGACGGCTTTTCCGCCCGGCCGCATAGAGCAAATTACCGATGGCACCACAAACGTGGTGATGATGGCTGAGAAGTTTGTTGACCCTACGCGCTACGAACCGGTAAAACTGGATGAGGAGCCCCCGCAGTCACCATGGCCGTCAATCGCCTTTACCGACATGGGATATTATCAAGGCTGGAGCTGGGCGACGATGCGCTGCTCCATGTACGGTCCGATTCCGGATCAGCCGTTGGGAACCATTGCCTACTGGCAGATGTTTGGCTCGGCCCATCCCTATGGGATTAACGCCGTTTTTGCCGATGGCTCGGTCCGCGCAATCAGCTACACGATCTTCAATCCAATCTTTCAACTGCTCTGCCGTAAGAACGACGGGCTGCTGATCGACGCAACTGATTTATAGCGCGCCCGGCGCCCGTCGTGCAGCAATTCATGCTTTGCGCGTGGAGGACGCGCCGTCGTCCCGCTGAGCATCGTTCCAGGGCATTTTTTTCAAACAGGCTCGAGTACCGCAGCGATCGGTGAGGCCAGTTGCAATCTGACCGGCGCCAATGAAGCCGGCCAGCAAATACCAGTACGGATTTATGTACCAGCCCAGTACTACGCTGAGGACAATCAGGCTTCCATGCACAATCTTAATCTGCCGTTCCACAGACATCGGCTTTACCCTTGTTGTTGCACGGGTAGGCCGGCCGCAACCCAAGCCTGCATTCCGCCCTCGACGTTTACGACGTTGTTGTAGCCGGCTGCCATCATCATCTGGCATGCGCACGCACTGCGAACGCCCACCTCGCAAATGAAATATATCGGCTCGTCGGCCGGAATTGCGCTCGACAGAAGCAAAATGCGAGGATCAAGCGCGTCAAGCGGCACATTGCGTGCAATCGCGGCGTGGGCTTCGCTAAACTCGGCGGGCATACGTACGTCAATTACGTGAACCGGCCGAACAAGGCTAGCGCGATGCAGTTCGCCGCAGCCAATCGTCCTAATGATTTGTTGATTCGTCATGTAAAGGAGGTGCTTCTTCGACCACCGGGCCGGTATCCGAAACAAGCTGTTTCGGTGTATGCAGTGCTGAAGACTTCGAAAGATATGCCAGCGCCAGAAAATCGTAAACGCTGTGGGCAACCATCGGGGCGACAAGGTCGTTGTATCTCCAGGTCATCCAGCCAAGATAAGCTCCGACAGCTACGGCAAACAGAAAATACAACTTTGAAAGCGCATGCGCCATTCCAAATAGGAAACTTGTTATTGCCAGGCCGACAATGGGCGTCGTCCAATGTGCGAGTTTCGTTTGCAAAGCGCCTCGAAAGAGCAACTCTTCACCTATGCCCGCCAAAGCCGCCACCATTGCAAATTGCGCGATGCTGGCCGTGGGAAACATTTCGCCAATCAGCCATTCCACTTGCTCGCGAAGCTTCCGTAACATCGGCCGTCGCGAGTTCACTAACCACCAGAAAATTGTGAGCATCGGGAGAGTCGCGAGAAGACCGCGCACGATTGCCCAAACCAGCGGCGCGCCAATCGGCGCGAATTTGTCGCGTAACGGTACGTTAAACAACCAGGCAAAGAGCAGGGCAATTACCGCCAGGCCGCCTTCCACGACAACGGCCATTGCGAAACCATCGGAACGCGGAACGGTGGGGTCCATAATGAGTAGTGGGCAGTGCCCATAAACCTTTTGTCGTTTTCAATTGGTGAGCGGCGGCCCAAACTCCAATGCTCGCCTTGACGGGGCACCGATGGTAGGGCTAAAGTAATCGATTCGCAATTGCCGCAGATTCTCCAGGTTCTACAAGTCAAAGAATCTTGCCCTTTCCGCGGCCTCAACTCACGGCGGACAATCAAGACCGTCGTGGAGACATCACCGGTCCCGATGGCGGTGATCAATCTGTTCTGTAGTTTATTCATTGCTCAGATGGTGACCAAATGGCAACAGCAGGTTTGACTCGCAAAGCGAAACCAACTTCTTCGGAAACGACCGGTGGGGCTTTGTCCAACGGGCATCCAACGAAGATGATCTACTACTTCGGTCGTAGCAAGACCGAGGGCAGCGGCAAGCAGAAACCACTTTTGGGCGGCAAAGGGGCAAACCTGGCCGAAATGACCAGCATTGGCCTGCCAGTGCCGCCGGGTTTCACGATCACCACCGAAGTTTGCGACCTGTACTACAAGAGCGGCCGCAAGTTGCCTGCCGGACTGATGGACGATGTCGCCCGGAATGTGGCGACGCTAGAGAAGGAGCTTGGCAAGAAATTCGGCGACACGACAAATCCCCTACTGGTTTCCGTGCGCAGCGGCGCCGCTATCTCGATGCCGGGCATGATGAACACCATTCTCAACCTCGGGCTCAACGACGAGTCGGTCGTTGGATTGTCGAATGCAACGGATAATGAACGGTTTGCTTACGACGCCTACCGCCGGCTTATCAATATGTACGGCGACGTGGTCTGTGGAGTCGATCATGCGCTGTTTGAGCAAGCGTTCGACAAGGTGAAGATCAAGTACAAAGCCAAGGGCGACACCGATGTGCCGGCCGAGGGCATGATTCACCTCTGCCAGGAATACAAGAAGGTCTTCCAGAAGCATTTTGGCAAACCGTTTCCACAAGACCCACTCAAGCAGCTCGAGCTGGCCATCGAAGCGGTATTCAAAAGCTGGATGCAACCGCGGGCCGTGAAATATCGCCAGGTGGAAAACATCGCTGGCCTATTGGGTACCGCTGTGAATTGCCAGTCGATGGTGTTCGGCAACATGGGCGATGATTCGGGCACCGGGGTGGCCTTTACGCGCGATCCGGCTACCGGCGAGAACAAGTTTTACGGCGAATTCCTCGTCAACGCTCAGGGGGAAGACGTAGTCGCCGGCATACGCACTCCACTGCCCGTTCAGGAAATGACTAAGTGGAACAAACAGGTTTACAAGCAATTGTTGGAAATCAAGGACACGCTCGAAAATCATTACCGCGATGTTCAGGACATCGAGTTTACGATCGAAAAGGGTAAGCTGTTCATGTTGCAGACACGCAATGGTAAGCGTACCGGCGCGGCGGCCGTGAAGATTGCCTGCGACATGTGCAAGGAAAGGCTAATCGATGAAAAAACGGCCGTTCTACGCATTCCGGCCGGTGATTTGACGCAGCTTTTGCTGCCCAGCTTTGCGCCCGCCGCCAAACAGCAGGCGAAGAAGGAAGGCCGCCTATTGACGCTTGGTCTTCCCGCGTCGCCTGGCGCCGCGGTTGGCAAACTCGCGTTCACCGCGGCTGAGGCAGTCGATCGCACCCTCGCCGGCGAAAAAGTTCTGCTGGTTCGTAAAGAAACGAATCCCGAGGACATTGAAGGCATGCACTCGGCCGTCGGCATCCTCACGAGCACGGGCGGTATGACTAGCCATGCGGCGGTCGTCGCCCGCGGTTGGGGCCGTTGCTGTGTGGCCGGTGCCGGCCAGATCACGATCGACGAAAAGGGACGCAAGATCAAAGTCGGCAACATGACGTTTGCTCACAAAGATACGCTGTCGATCGACGGATCGACCGGCGAAGTGATGGCCGGCGCCATCGCAACGCAAACTCCCAAGCTGTCCGGCGACTTCGCTACCGTGATGGATTGGTCGGACAAATATCGCACGATGAAAATCCGCACGAACGCAGACACGCCAGCCGACGCCAAGCGGGCCCGCGAATTCGGCGCCCAGGGCATCGGCCTGTGCCGCACCGAGCACATGTTTTTCGAAGGCGACCGCATCAAGGCCATGCGGGCTATGATTTTGGCGACCTCGGAAAAAGAGCGCCGGGTGGCGCTCAAAGAGCTGTTGCCGCTGCAACGCAAGGATTTCATCGGCATCTTCAAAGCCATGAACGGCCTGCCCGTGACAATTCGCCTGCTCGATCCGCCGCTGCACGAGTTCTTGCCGCACGAACCGAAATCGCAGGCAGCGACGGCCAAGGAGCTCGGCATCAGCGCCGCGGAAGTCAAGCAGCGCGTCGATCAGCTCCATGAAATGAACCCGATGCTCGGTCATCGTGGTTGCCGGCTGGCGGTGACGTATCCGGAAATTCTCGAAATGCAGGTCACGGCCATCACCGAAGCCGTGATCGCCTGCAAGCAGAAGGACGTCGATGCCCAAGCCGAGATCATGATTCCGCTCGTTGGCTCTGCTCGCGAGCTGGCCACACTGGGCGACCGGGTTCGCAAAACGATGGCTAACGTCGAGGAAAAGAAAAAATACAAGGGCAAGCTCGGCATCACCGTCGGCACGATGATCGAGGTGCCGCGGGCCTGCGTCGTAGCCGACGAGATCGGTCAAATCGCCGACTTCTTCAGCTTCGGCACGAACGACCTCACGCAGATGACGTTCGGTTACAGCCGCGACGACATCAACACCTTCCTTCCCGATTACCTGAAACAGGAAATTCTGCCGCGCGACCCGTTCCAGTCGCTCGATACGGGTGGCGTTGGCCAACTTGTTGAAATGGCCGTCGAGAAAGGCCGCGGCGCGAAGGCGGGGCTGAAGTGCGGCATCTGCGGCGAGCACGGCGGCGACCCGGACTCGATCAACTTCTGCCAGCAGGTCGGGCTCGACTACGTGTCGTGCAGCCCGTTCCGCGTACCGATCGCGCGGCTGGCCGCGGCCCAAGCCGCGCTCAAGCAGGGCGGCGGCGCCTCGGGCCGCAAGGGCGAGTAGGGCGAGGCGCGAGTGGCGAGGCGCGACGTAGCGGAATTCACCTGAATTCCGACTTACATCCCGCGTTTGTCTGAAGTCTTGCGACTTCAGCTAACTGGCCGCGGCCCAGGCGGCGCTCAAGCAGACCGGCGGCGATTCGGGCCGTAAGGGCGAGTAGGGGCGAGGCCGTATGGCAGGCTTTAGCCTGACAAGCACAGGTCGCAAACCTCAAGACGCCTCCTACACGTCAGGCTAAAGCCTGACCTACACGTTTTGCGCCAATTGTTTGAAGGGAATTGCGCAAAAGTCGTTCGCGGCCGCGATCCAGACGTTTTTGCACCGGGCACATCTGGCGAGAAGTCGTCGAACGCTTGCGGCTGCAACGGTTTACATTTTGCACGCCGGGCGGGCGTTCCATACGTTCGGTGCAGGAGTCCCGAGTATTGCGCGGCGTGCAATTGGAAAACAACCGGACCGAGAGCGCGCGACGAAAGTTCGAGCGCGCACAACACGCAGAATTTACTTCCATTTCGGCGCGCGGTGGATGCTTGGCTGAGAGCTGACGGCTTTCGTTCAAGTTTTCAAAGAGCGAACGCTGCGATGCAGCGTGGGTGGAATGTAGCACGAGCAAGAAGCAATTTCCACAACTATTTTTGGCCGCGCGGAGACAGAGTCGTACTGTAATTTGTGGGAAAGTGAGAATGAGCCGACGAGTTGCCGGCCCCCCGTGTCAGGGAAGTCTTGAGTTGCACCACACGGGTTGACGACCTATACTTTATACGTATAATACCTGGGGGTAATAGTTAGCGGCGAGCCTAATGGAGAGTGCCAGGTGGATCCGTCGATCGAGGCTGTTCAAAAGGCATTGGAAAAAACTGCTCGAGCCGCGCTTCGCTACGTCGTAACGAACGACTTAACGCCGTCGGAAAACCGGAAGTTGGCGAAATTTATCTTTGGTTGCATGAATCAAAAGTTTACGATTGCGGATCGGGTGCGGCGTCGCGGAAGTCAAGAATTGAGCAAGGTGCTTGAATTCATTGGAAAGGCAGCGGAGGCTTTACAGGAAATTGACGAGCGCCTTGTGCGAAGGAGAGGAAGGGTGATTCCATGTCGATCAGTAAAACTCAGCTTGGTCAAGCGGTTCGCCAAGTTCGTGAATTGCGCGGCTACAGTCAAGCGGAGCTCGGCCGCAAATCCGGCCTACAGCCCAATACGATTGCTCTTATTGAGCGAGGGGAGCGTGGCGTGTCGCTGGATGCGGTGAATAAGTTGGCCAGTGCACTAGCCGTTCCGGCCGGATGCCTGACGATGCTGGGAACGACCAAGATTCGGGGCGATTCGGAAGCAGCAGCCATGGTTAAGAACATGCAGGAGCTCATTCTGGTGACACTTTTCGCGCAGACCCAGCTCGAAGCCAAGGAAAACGCGGCAAAGTTGACTCAAGCGAAAGTCATGGCCATCCAATCAGGTCCACGTTTGCAAGCACGTGCTGAAGGGGCGTCTCGGAAGAAAAAAGTCCGAAGGCGGGGCCCTGGGTCCAAGAAGGCAGCAGTGACGAAGTCAAAGAAGGCGCTTCAGTTAAGCGATTGACGACGTCGAAAGCTGTTCCGATGTCCGAGTTTCGGTCGTATTTACTTGTTGCCCCCTTTCTTTTTCTTTTCCCGGGTTCGGAGACCTTCGGTCGATTGAGTGTGCGGGGTCGGGAGACCCGCGCACAACAAGACAGCTTTTCAAAAAAGAAATGATGTGCGCACTGAGTTGACGACTTCGCGACGAACGCCCCCTGGCCGAACCCTCCCCTGGCCCCTCCCTATAAGGGAGGGGGAGGAGAGAAGGACGACGACGCGGAGTCTGTGACTCATTCGCTCGATGGGAATTGCGGCATTCATGCACCGTGGCCGCGGCGTGGTGCTCAATCGATTTCACAAGGGACGGTGCTACCGTATTGGTGCTCGTGAGCGGCCATCATCCGCGGCGGCGGCTCGACGTCTTCCGCAGCCAACACACCGGGCGAACATTTCAATTGTGTACGTTAGCACAGTATGTGGCCAAAAACAAGTGGGGGGATGCGGGGGAGAGGGGCGGGGCGCGAGTGGCGAGGTGCGAGTAAGGCGAGTGGCCAAGAATTGGCGATTGACGCGGGTGGAGTTGGGGAGTGATCCGAGCGGGCGCCGTAAGATGGCTATGCCGTGCAGCGGGAACCCATCAAGCCCGCACGGTACATTAACCGTCCCTTGCGACTGTCAACGCGCACCCTAATTCCGATGGGTTTTTGCTTCGCAATAAACCCATCCTACGTGTAAACTACGCCGCATGACGAACTATCGCCGATGGCGCGTTTCCGGCGGAACGTATTTCTTCACCCTCGTCACCCACCAGCGCCGACCATTTCTTACGGATGAGATTGCCCGCAGATCACTCCGCGAAGCATTTCGCGTTGTTCGATCACGCCGACCCATTCGTATCGACGCCATCGTCCTCTTGCCCGATCATTTGCATGCGATTTGGACGCTTCCACCGGGCGACTTCGACTTTGCGACTCGTTGGCAACTCATCAAGCGGCGTTTCACCAAATCGTATCTGGCTGCCGGCGGCGTGGAAGCTCGTCGGTCCGCGAGCCGCTTGTCGAAGGGCGAACATAGTTTGTGGCAACGGCGCTATTTCGAGCACACCTGCCGCGATGAGGCCGACATGAAACGGTGCGCCGATTATCTACACGTGAATCCGCTCAAGCACGGGTTGGTTGAGCGCGTGATCGACTGGCCGTGGTCATCGTTCCACCGATACGTCCGGCTGGGAGAATACGAGCCCGAATGGGGAAACGCCAACATTTGGCACGGCGACGAATGGAAGCATTACGAGTAGGATGGGTTGATCGCTCGGCGACAACCCATCGATTCGACCGGCTACATGAATCCGATGGGTTCCCGCTTCGCGGCGAACCCGTCCTACGAACTTGTACGGGCGGGACGTAAGCAATCCAAGTCCTGACGATGCGGTTGGGCCCATTCGCATTAGCGGCGACACGGAGGCGCGTATGGCTTTGGGGTCTTTGGCAAGCTTATACTAATTTTGCCATGCACATTTACACCATTGGGCCGATGGCGTATCGATTGAGGGCCAACATGAGATTGCTAAGTTGGTTATTTCGCCAAACGTCGACAAAAAGCGCGGGCAACATGACACACGCGGACGCTCGCACCTACTTGGAAGGCCAACGACGCGACCCCGCCGCCAGTACGCGTGCCGCTTTTCCGGCTCCGATGTTGCCGTCGAGCACGGCGGTATGTCCGAATTGTGGCGAGTCACTTGGCGATCGTGCGCCACCCTCAAGGCGATCTAAGTTCAAATGCAAGAAATGCGCAGCAGAGGTTCACGCCGATCCGCGTCAGCGCCTCTTCGCGTCTGTATACCTGACTGAGGAGCAGGCAAACCTTGTCGACTTTCTTTCGCAGCTCGATCATTGGGTGTTTACCGCCGGTAGTTGGCATGACTTCTGTTGGGCAAAGCAGCAAATTGGCAAGGCCGATCAGCAGAACACGACGGATGTTGTCGCGGACGCCATACGGTTTCTGCTGAATTATAATCGTGAACACATTGCCGCGATCAACTCTTCTGCGGACGCGTTCATGCAGAAGACGTACAAGGAAGATATCACGAACCTTATACAAGAGTTTTCTTCCGACCGAAAGAAGTTCAGGTCAAAGCGTCCGACCCGCGCCAATTGACTGAGGAAAATTGCGGAGTCGGGGGAAGAATGCCTTCGCGATCAATTGGCGTCGCAGAACCGCTTCCAATGGGCTCGAGCCGACTCTTCATCGGAGAATGTAACCCGAGATTCCGCAGTGTTCCAATGATTATTCGTGCCTAACCATAGATTGTCGGCGCGGGTCGTCTCGCTCGATCCTATGGACTTGGCCGGTATAAGATGCTGTCTGTACAAGCTAAATGTGCCGTCATTGTTGCGCTCGACGCCTGGATTATCGGGTGAGAAAACGGTGGGACATTCGTTGTGAGGGACGTCGAATAGCTCTGATTTACCTGTATTCATGGCTATACCAAAGTCTGTTAATGCTTGAAGCCCCCCGATGTTAAACTACGCGCATGCCTCGATGAATGCAAGCGGCGGATGCTTCGCATCTCCGCGCTCCCGAGAACCTCTCGGGGTATAATTGCCGGGTCAGGACCAATGTGACTTTCCCAAGCCAGCTCGAACTCTTATGGCCAATCGCGAGACACTTGGCGGCGTCATTCATACGTACCAGCGGTATGATCCGGGTCGGTTTCCCAGTCCGACGCAGCCGCCTGGTGCCAATGGCAAATAGTTGCGAGGGCTTTGGTCGGAAAATGCACTGGCGGAGCCAGTGGCACACAGGTGGCACCGCGGCACCGCGGGGGTCGATGAATGGGTGCCACTGGCTTTGCCAGTGCGGGGTGGGGTCACGTTTGGTCGAAGGTTCCGAATGGCAGGCAGTGAATGAATGGGAGGCCCGAAAGTTGTTGTCGAGGCGGATCGAGCAGGTACCAGCTTGCACTCGACCATTTCCAATCGGTGGCTCGTTTAACAAGACCGCGTCGGACTGGGTTCATGTGGATGTAGTCGATCGCTCTCTCGATCACGGTTGGGGTCGTGAGGTTGCGATCATAGCCGCAGGAGAACTGCAAAGTCCAAGGCGAAGGGGTCAGGTCCATGTTTTCGGCCAACGATTGCACAGTTAGCTCGTAGCTGGTTGGCCGAAAAATGGACCAGACCCCGACTTTGCAGTTCTCCTGGATCGTAGCCGGGGCCTTCTTGCCAGAAACGCAAGGGTGAGGGGGACAGTCCCATTTTGCTCCGCGGACTCCGCAAAATTGGGACAGTCCCCAACGAGTTGTTGCTTTACCCACTTGGATAGTGGCTGCTTGACGCGTGCCAGGTATCGATCGATTGCCGGCTGGTGGTCGGTCGGGAGGACGAGTAAGTGCACGTGTTCGGGCATGAACACAAAAGCGGCAAGCTGGATGGCGAGTTCTTTGCCTGCTGAGTCGATGCAACGAGCCAATTGCAGCCGCCAAGTGTCGTTCGTGAGTAGTGGCTGACGTCTGTAGCACGAGAATGTCAACTCGTGCAAATCACCCGGGTCGTGGTAATGCTTGATGAGCTTACGATGGGGACCGGCCGCACTCATGACTGGCAGGTTAGGGCGTTGGAACGGTTCGTTCAAGCATTACGCGCAAGCCTTCGGTCATAAGATGCACTGGCAGAGCCAGTGGCACCCCGGAGACAAGTTGGCTAGCGGGTTTGAGTGTTGGAACGGTTGGTCCAAGAACTTCGTGCAAGCCTTCGGTCACAAGATGCACTGGCACAGCCAGTGGCACCCGAGACGGTCGGTTAGCCGACTTTCTTTTCGAGCTCGGGGATTGCGGTGGTGGCGTTGTCGGCTTCGTCGCGAACGAGGCGGACGATGGCGCCTGGCGGGGTGCGGCGTTCTTGGACGAAACCGCGCTTGCCGCCCAAGAAGAATGGCAGGAACTCGGCGGCGGGGCCTGCGACGAATTCGGCGCGGAGCGCGTCGAGCATTTCTTGCCAGGTGAGGCCGCTGCGGTAGATGACGCGGTAGGCGGCTTTGAGGTCGGCAAATTCGCTGCCGGTGAATCCGGCGCGGCGGAGGCCGACTTTGTTGAGCCCGACGACCATTGCGGTGCCGCCATCGAGGGTGACGAATGGCGGTACGTCGCGGACGACGCGCGACAGGCCGCCGACCATCGCGAGGCGGCCGACGCGGCAGAATTGGTGCACCGCGACTCCGCCCGAAATATAGGCTTTGGTTCCAATGTCGACGTGGCCGCCGAGCATCGAGCCGTTGGTCATGATGACGCCATCGGCCACGGTGCAGTCGTGGGCGACGTGGGCGCCGACCATCAGCAAGCAGCGGTTGCCGATGTGGGTTGCGTGGCCGGCCTCCAGCGCACGGTGAACCGTGCAGTTTTCGCGGAACACGTTGCCATCGCCAATTTCGGTGGTGCCAGGGTGTTCGGGCATGTGAATGTGTTGCGGCATTCCGCCGAGCACCGTGCCTTCGAGGACAAGATTGTCGTGGCCCAATACGGTTCCCGATTTTACCGTGACGCGGGCGGCCAGGTGGCAGTTGTCGCCCAGCACGACTCCGGCTTCGACCACGCAGAAGGGGCCGATACGCACATTGGTTCCAAGCTCGGCATGCGGACTGACAACAGCAAGCGGGTGGATCGACACGGGTGGGTCCTTTCCGAGATGGCGGGTTTGCGCGGCAGGCCGCCGCCGGCGGCTCGCTGCGGGATTCCTACGGGCCAAGCGACGGATTACGGGTCCGCCGGCCGCCAGTTACGCCTTTATCACTATCGGGCGTAACAAATATGCCGGCTTAGCCGCAGGTGGCGAATTTTCGGTTCGTGCCGCCGCGGATGGGCGTGGGGGGCCGTGATTTGTTAAACTCGATGTTTGGGCCGCTAGCGATTGCTCGTGCTAGCACTTTGGCGTAGGTGAGTCGATCGGCTCTCAAAGTGCATCGATCCCGTCAACGCCTAGGAGACTCTTCGTTCGATGTCTGATCCAGCCGATCTTTACGACCAAGCCGACAAACTCAAAGACGAGGGCAGGCTCGAAGAAGCGGTGGCCAAGCCTCAAGAAGACACTGACGGCCGACGCGAATTATGCGATCGCCATTCGGCACTGGCCGTGGTGCTGCAGAAGCTTGGCAAGCACGATGAGGCGATCGAGCACGCGCGCCGAGTGTGTGAATTGGAGCCGAACGATCCGTTCAGCTTCACGGCGATGAGCGTCACGTATCAGCGGGCGTTTGCCGGCACGAACAACCAGCAATACATCCGCATGGCGGAAGACGCGATGGAGCAGAGCCGCATGTTGCAGGGGCGGCATTAAGGGACTTAGGAATCAGCACAAGGACAGTAAACGGGTTTCAGGATCGACATGTGATAACAGTTCGAGTGGCTGCTCTTCCTGCTGTATCTCTTTCTTTTACATCTGTATTTATCTGCGTTTTCATTCTGCGTGCTTTTTTTAATTTATTCTTAGCTTAACTTTTCTTTTTTTTTTTTTTTTTTTTTTTTTTTTTTTTTTTTTTTTTTTTTTTTTTTTTTTTTTTTTTTTTTTTTGCGAACCATCTTTTTGTTGCGGCTTTTCATTGTCTCTTGAGTCGCGGGTTTTCTATTGGTGCTTACTTATTGACATTCTGTTTATTGCAACCACTCTTATCGAGTTTTTTTCTGCCAAGTGTTGACTGTTGATTGCTATCCGATCAATGTGCACTTCATTCCGATATTGACCGAACGCGGTTCAGCAATGGGCTCAATTGGAAATGGGAAAGAGTCCGACTCATATGCGCGTTAGTTGAACTCCTTTTTAATGGCAAGATACGTTCTCCGTTGCACCGAGCAACGCCGACGCTAACCCTGGTGATGAGCATTGCCGAAAGAACAACCGTTTACGGCATTGTTTTAGCTCGTCGTGATTGTCTATAGTGCTGCTGGTTGGCTTAATTTTTTTTTTTTTTTTTTTTTTTTTCCCCCCCCCCCCCCCCCCCCCCCCCCCCCCCCCCCTTTTTTTTTTTTTTTTTTTTTTTTTATTGACGGTTCTCTACGAACTGCTAAATGCCTATTTTTACATTGATGCCCCTCTCATGGTTGCTTCATCGCACTCAAGTCTCTTACGATTATTGGCACATTTCTGGCATTTTTGCTAGTCACTTTCTTTCGGTGACTCACTGCTTATCGGCAGACTTGGTTTCAATACGCAAGAGCACGGTGAAGCAGATCCTTTTTTTCGGTCTTTTTTTTTTTTACCGTTTCTCGAGGCTTCTCTCTCAGAATGACTAAGATCTAGAGGCCTTCGTTCAGTCCTTGCAATTCGGCCGGCACGAAGCGGCCGTCTTTGCGCAACAGCTCGCCGTCGAACCAGATTTCGCCGCCGCCGTAGTCGGGGCGCTGGATTTGCACGAGGTCCCAGTGGATGCGGCTGCGGTTGCCGTTGTCGGCGATTTCGTAGGCGTTGCCGGGCGTGAGGTGGAACGAGCCGCCGATTTTTTCGTCGAACAGCGTGTCGAGCATCGGGTGCCGCACGCGGTTGTTGACGCCGATCGCCCATTCGCCGCAGTAGCGGGCGCCTTCGTCGGAGTCGAGGATCTCGTTGATCTTTTCGGTTTCGTTGGCCGTCGCCCGCACGATCTTGCCGTTCTTGAATTCGAACTCGATGTTGTCGAACACGGTGCCTTGGTAGCGCGACTGCGTGTTGAAGCGAATCGTGCCGTTGATGCTGTCGCGCACCGGCGCGGTGAACACCTCGCCGTCGGGGATGTTGCGCTCGCCCCAGCACGGGATCACGGGGATGCCTTTGATCGAGAACTCCAGCTCGGTGCCGGGCGCGACGATCCGCACGCGGTCGGCCTCGTGCATCCGCGCGACGAGCGGTTCCTGGGCCTCGCCATCGCGGCGTAGTCGGCCGTGCAGACGTCGAAGTAAAAATCTTCGAACGCCGGCGTGCTCATGTTGGCGGCCTGGGCGAACGAGTCGGTCGGATAGCGGAGCACGACCCATTTGGTCTTGGCGACGCGGATATCGGTGTGGACGGGTTTCCACCAATGCTGTTGGTAGAGGTCCATCTTGGCGCTGCGGCACGTCGGCGAATTGGCTGCTGTTGGCGGCGCCGCGGATGCCGATGTAGGCCTGCATTTGTCTCCATGCGAGCGCTTTCGAACTGGCCGGCCAGCTTCATGGTTTCCTCGGTCGCCGTCTGATAGAGCGACCGCAACACTGCGTTCGATTTCCAGGTCACGAGCGGCACGGCCCCGCGCTTGGCCGCCCCTTCGACGAGCCGGCACACGAGCGTCGGCTCGGGCAGATCGAAGGCCTCGATGAGCACGTTTTCGCCGCGCTCGATGCGGCAACTGTGGTCGAGCAGAATATCGGCGAGTTGGTCGATGCGTGGATCGTGCATGGGGAGCGGAATTCAGAGAGTGCACTCGCCGAGCAGGTCAAAAGCGGCTCGGAGGGGACAGTTCCATTTTGCTCCGAGGACTGCGAGAATCGGAAGTGCTACAGTTGAAACTACTCCGATCAACATCGGCAATGCCGACGTTCCGGGTCGCCGTCTGCAATCACAATCCGCATGGGCGAATGCGGTCAACCATGATAGGCTGTTCGGCGCCGGCGAACAATCGCCGCGCGGCATTGCGACGGCCTATAATTCGTAGGATGAGATTGCGACGTTCTTCGAAATAATAAGGACTACGAATGTCGACGGAAACACCAGCGACGTGCAGCGAACGAAAGAAGGCGATTCCTTTGCCGAAACGGCATTGCAGCTGGGCGGCAAGAGCGCGGATGAAGCGCGGCGGACCGGCGCCATCGACACGGCCGACGATCAGGTCGAGGCGCTGTTCGCGCCGCAGTATCAAACGGTCAACAGCCCGGCCCACCGGGCCGTTTGGGACCGTGGTGTGCCGGTCGACCTCTTCCTCAGCGCACCCCAAAGACGCCGCCGGATGTGCAACGGGTGATGGACGATTCAGTGGCCGTCGTCCGGCGGCACAAATCGGCGGGCACGCTGCTAAACAGCGACGGCAAAATTGCCGAGTCCGTGCTTGCCGATCTGGGACACGCCGGCTATTGGGGCCTGTTGGTCGGCAAGGAATTCGGCGGCTCCGGTTCGCCATTCAGCTCGTTTGCTCCGTTTCTCACGCGGATGGCACTCGTCGAGCCGACGGTCGCCGGGCTGGCTTCCGTCCACGGCTGCATCGGCGCGGTCGACCCGGTCCGCACGTTCGGCACGCCAGAGCAGAAGCAGCGGTTTCTGCCTGGCTTGGCCGATGGATCGCGGCTGAGCGCTTTCGCGCTCACCGAACCGTGCGCCGGCAGCGATCTCACGGCCCTGCGCACGACCGCGCGGTTGGAAGGCGACCACTACGTGGTGAACGGCGAAAAACTGTTCATCACCAACGTGGTGCCCGGCCGCACGATCGGCCTGGTGTGTCTGATCGAAGACAAACCGGCCGTGCTGATCGTCGAGCTGCCGCGCGAAGGAGAACGAGCACTTCCAGCTTCGCAAGTACGGCCTGTGGGCGCTGAAGCACACCTACAACCGCGGCATCATCTTTCGCGATTTCCGCGTGCCGGCCGAGAACCTGCTGACGCCGCCGCGCGGCGACGGGCTCACGATCGCCTATCACGGACTGAATCTGGGCCGCGTCGCGCTCTGTGCGAACGCGGCCGGCACGATGCGGCTGATGATGGCCAGCATTATTCCCTGGGCCCGCTTCCGCCGCACGTACGGCGCGCCGATCGCGACCCGCGAGCTGGTCGAGCGCCGCCTGGGCGAGTTGGCCGGCCTGGTCGTCGCCTGCGACGCGCTGGTGGCCTGGTGCGCCGGCCTCATCGACCGCGGCTACCGCGGAGAGATGGAGTGCATCATTGCCAAAATCTTCGGCAGCGAAGCGCAAAAGCACGCGGCCATCGAGTACTTCATGAAGACCCACGGCGGCCGCTCGTTCCTCGCAGGCCACAATTTCGGCGACAACATCCACGAGTATCTGGCCCCCTGTATCTACGAGGGCGAAGGCGAGATGCTCGGCATGGGCTTCTTCAAGTCGCTCGTGAAGCATCACGGCAAGACGTACTTCGAGCCGCTCGGCAAGGCGCTTGCCGCGGCCGGCATTCGCCAGCCGAACCCGCTCAACCCGTCGCACATCTTGGGCACTGAAGGGCGTGGCGATTGCCGTACCTGAAATGGATGACCGCCCGCCGCCTGCTACCGCATGGCCGCTGCCAAGCTGCCCGAGATGCCCAAGGCGCTGCGCGAGCACGCCGAGTTCGCCTGCGAGCGCCTGCAGAGAATGGCACTCGAAATATCGGGCACGATGAGCCGGTTCCAATTGAAGTTGGCCGACCGCCAGTGCCGTATGGCGGAGCTTTCGCAACGCTGCCAGGACACGATCACAATCCTTACGACGAGCATGTACGGCGCCCGGCAAGATGATCCGCTGGTGCGCGACGCTGCCGACATCATGTGCCAAAACCTGCGCCAAAAACTTCTCGGGCGGCGGCCATCGAATCACTATTTTCGCCGCGTCACCGAACTTGGCGCGGCAATCGCCGACGGCCAATTCCGCTCCATCGCCGGCATCGAGGTCGAAACGATTCTCATGCCCTACTCAGGCTGATTCCGCGGCTCGGGCTACGCAATTCGCGATTTGGGGCGCAGTTTTCTAGACATTTGCGGCACGACCTGTTATATTGTCTCTGACATTTTGTCGGGGCCGGCGCACGCCTTGATGCGTGCACACGTTTTTCTTGTTGAGGGGTCGCTAATGCAAATCACATCTTGTTGGGGAAACTGCGCACGCTTTTTTACTCGCGGAGCGGTCGTGGTCGCCGCGACAGTTGCTGTTTGGTGCACCACATCGGAGCTCGCAAGAAGCCAGCCCTACGTGCTCAACAGCGGCAATTCAACCTTGTACATCGATCCGAGACGACAGGACACCGGTTATGATTGGATCGTCGACAACGTCCATCATATGAAGGAACTTTCGAACTGGTACCGAGTCGGCAGCAGCGGTCCCGAGCACTCCGTGCACACGTTGACCGTACAACCTGGCATTGTAAGCGCTTCCAACAACACCGTGACTGTTCCGTATTCCGACTCACTCGGCCGCTTTGCGCTGGAAATCGACTATAGCGTGTTCGGGGGCCCGCCTGGCAGCGGCACGAGCGCATTCGATGAAGAAATTCGCATCACGAATCTTTCTCAAACGACTCCGCTCGTGTTTCATTTCTTCGAATACGTCGATCTGGACCTGCACGAATTTCCCTACGATGACACCGTCCTGCTGACGAGCCCAAACACTTTGCAGCAGTACGATGCGCTCACCGTCGGCAACTGGTCGTTTGATGTCGACCACTACGAGCTCGATACGTATCCGAACACGTTGACAAAACTTACCGACGGCACGGCCTCCATCCTTGGCAACGGGTTCGGCCCCGGTCCGGTCGGACCGGCGAACGTTACATTTGCGCTTCAGTGGGACTTTGTCGGCACTTCGCCTCCTCGTCCGGCAATTGGGCCAGGGCAGACCGCGGTCATCACGAAAGAGGGGCTACTGCAAATGTACTTTATCCCTGAGCCGTCGAGTTTTGCGCTCGTCGCGGTTGGCGCCGCGCTCATTTGTTTTCGCCGGAGAGTGCAAGGCTCCTCCCCAACATTGATTTAACTTTGCCACATTACCCGCAAAGCGAAAGCCACCGATCGCGGGCTCAAATTGTGGTGCGCTATCGCGAATCTTTTTCGGAAGGATGGAGAATCGTGAAACAAATTTGCATTGGTGTGTTTGTTACCACGCTCGGGTCTTTGGACACCGGCTCCGCTTCCCTCGACGGCCTTTATAGGAGCAACCGACAACTTGCCTGGATCGGTCACAGCTCAGTTTGTCGGCGACGGCGTTAGTCCATTGGCAGTATCGTTGGAGTTTCACCGTTATTTCGATTGGAATCTGTTTCCCAATCCCGATATCGAGACTTTCCGATTGAACGTACCATCGGGCGCGATTATCAACCAGGTCGTGATCGATACGATTTCGACGGCGATTCCCGAGCCAGCCACTATCGCTTTGTCGATGGCTGTCTGTGCGATGTTGCCCACGGCGCGTCGGCGGCGATAAGCTAAGTAGCCGGGACCGCAGCCCCGCATATCGACCAACGGTCGGGTTGGTTCGACGCGCTCGCGATGTTCGTTTTCGCGCCTGAGATTACCGCCGATGACAACCGATGGCACGCAGACCGATGAACAAGGCCCATCGCCGCTGCGCAGCGTTCACACGACGAACTTCCCGGCGATCCTCGACCAATTGCGCAGCGCGCTTTTGGTAACGACCTACCAGGCTGGCAAGCTCGTCATCCTGCGTTCCGATGGCGGCGTCATCAATACTCACTTCCGTGCATTCAACAAGCCCATGGGCATGGCGGTTGGGCGCGGCCGGCTGGCGATCGGCACCGCGGTCGATGTCTGGGAATTTCGCAACGTTCCGGCCGTCGCCGCCAAGCTTGATCCACCTGGCAAGTATGATGCGTGTTTCCTACCGCGAGCCGCTCACGTAACCGGTGACGTGCAGATCCATGAAATGTCGTACGTGGGCGACGACGTCTGGTTCGTCAACACCCGCTTCTCCTGCCTGGCAACGCACGATCCGGACCACAGTTTCGCGCCCGTATGGCGTCCCAAATTCATCTCGCAGCTAACGCCCGACGACCGCTGCCATCTCAACGGATTATGCCTTGTCGATGGCCGGCCGCGTTGGGTAACGGCTCTCGGTGAAACTGACACCGCCGGCGGGTGGCGCGAAAACAAAAAGAGCGGCGGCATCGTCATTGACCTGCAATCCAACGAAATCGTCGCCCGCAATTTGTCGATGCCGCACTCGCCGCGATGGCATGCGGGCCGGTTGTGGCTGCTGGAGTCCGCTACAGGTAGCTTCGGATTCGTTGACTTGAATACGGGCCGATACGAATCGATCATCCACCTCGATGGCTTCACGCGCGGTATGGAAATGATCGGCAACCTGGCGTTTATCGGCCTGTCGCAAGTCCGTGAGACGGCCATCTTCAGCGGCATCGGAATCACTGAGCGGCTCAAGGAAACCGAACGCACATGCGGCGTGTGGGTTATTGACATTCAGCGCGGCCAAGTCGCTGCCTTCTTGAAATTCGAGGAAGCTGTCCAGGAAATTTTCGCCGTCGCGCTGTTGCCCGGTATGCGTTTTCCCGATCTCATTAACGACGATGCGGAGCTGGTAGGCAGCTCGTTCGTGCTGCCCGATGAGGCCCTGCGCGATGTGCCGCCGGAACTCCGCGCCGGTAGTTGACTTGCCAGTGAGCCGGGGCGTTCTCGCCCCCGATCTGGTCCGTGCAATTCCGCCGCGACCGTGGTACTATGGGGCCGTTCACGCCGGATTGCGGGCGGCAACCGGCGATTTCTCCGCCTTATCGGGGACTTTCCATGACTCTCAAACCTCGGCTACATGCCCTCTCCATTGGAATATTGCTAATTGTTGCCGTGATTGCGACGGGGAAAGTTGCTGATTTACGTCGCAATAAACCCAAAGAAAAACTGCGAGCGCTGATTGTCGATGGCCAAAACAACCACGACTGGAAAACTACGACGCCCTTGTTGCGTAAGGCCCTGGAATCGAGCGGGCGGTTCAAAGTGGATATCGCAACCTCGCCACCTGCCGGGCAGGACATGAGCGGCTTCCGGCCTCGATTTGCCGACTATGATGTCGTCGTGAGCAACTACAACGGAGAGCGCTGGCCGGCCCAGACGGAGAAGGATTTCGAGGCCTATGTCGCTGGCGGCGGTGGATTCGTGACCGTACACGCCGCCAATAATGCTTTCGCCGCCTGGCCCGAATATAACCGCATCATTGGTCTGGGTGGCTGGGGCGGACGGAACGAAAAATCTGGACCGCGAGTCTACGTGGATAAATCTGGCGACTTTGTCCGCGATAAGTCGGCCGGCGCCGGTGGTCATCACGGCCAGCAACACGAATTTCAGATTCGCACGCGCGATGCCCGCCATCCGATCATGCGGGGCTTGCCGCCGCTATGGATGCACACCAAAGACGAGCTCTATGACAGTCTCCGCGGGCCGGCCGAGGAGCTGCACATTCTTGCCACCGCCTACTCTGCACCAGAGCAGGGCGGCACCGGCCGCAACGAGCCGATGCTCATGACCGTCGAGTACGGCAAAGGCCGCGTGTTCCACACCGTGCTGGGCCACGCCGACTATTCCATGAACGGCGTCGGTTTCATTACCACGTTTCAGCGCGGCGCCGAATGGGCCGCGACCGGCAAGGTCACGATTCCCGTGCCGAAGGATTTTCCCACGGCCGATAAGTCGCAGTCGATAAAGTAGCGGCAAATTGGGCGTCGTTATGAAATCCTATCGACAAGAGCTTTGGTTCAACCTCCCCGCGCGGATGGAGTTTGTGAACATCACGCCGCAAGTGGAAAAATGCGTCACCGACAGCGGCGTTCATGATGGCCTGTGTCTCGTCAATGCGATGCACATTACGGCCAGCGTGTTCATTAACGACGATGAACGCGGCCTTTTGCACGACTACAAAAAATGGCTTGAAGAACTGGCCCCTTTCGACCCGTCGCCGGAGCGATACCACCACAATCGCACCGGCGAGGACAATGCCGACGCCCACCACAAACGCCAAATCATGGGGCGAGAGGTCGTGGTCGCCATCAGCGACGGGAAGCTCGACTTCGGCCCCTGGGAACAAATCTTCTACGGCGAGTTCGACGGCCGCCGCAAGAAGCGCGTGTTGGTTAAGATCATTGGCGAGTAGCTACAAGCCAGGCTGTGCCCGGCGCCACCTCGCACCAGGCACGGCCTGGTCTGCGGCTCATCGCCGCCGGATCAGCTCCGAAAAATCCTCCCGCCCGGCGTAGCGCTGGGCCAACGGATTGACATAAGCCCGCTGCTTAGTCTCTTGAAATGTGCCGTGCCGCTCGATCAGTCCCTCGTCGTACGCCAGTGCGTCGGAATAGCCGGGCAGCAGGACGCGGTAGTCGGCGACGATGCGGTTCGGTTTAATGCGGTTCACATGCTGCACAATGTTCGATGTGCAGTTGTTGGTAAGTGTATCATAAAACTCCGGCGTCACTGAAAGCTGGTTCACGCGAGCCAGCACATCGACCAACAGTGCGCGGGCAGCGTCGGGTGAGGCGACCGTGTGGTAGAGGTACACGTCTTCGCCGTTGTAATTGGTTCGGAATTGAATGACGTCCTTTTCATCGGCCACAACATATATCAGCTCATACTGGCGAGTGCTGCCCTCGATGGGATTGTATTGCTCATCCCTTTCTTTGCGAGTCTCGACACTTACGGCCAGATGGTCGCGCTTACCGTCCGGCTCGGCGATTTCGAAGCTAATCATGACGTGCGCCAAGGCAGGCATATCTTTGAACGGAACCACGATAAAATCGACGCTGCGCACGCGATTCAGGTCGATGGTTTTATCGTAGTAGTCCACCATATAGACGTCGTTTGCGAAGTACTTGCAGTTGCGTACGTTGTGCACCGTCACGCTGGTCGCCCCGCGACTCGACGTACGGAAGCACGGCCTGTTCGGGGCGCCAATCGCGAAAGTTCGACGGAGTCAGCCGTTTGTCCACGGCGCTACAACCTGCCGCGAGTGCGCAGGCGGTCGCCCAAACGGCAAATTGCCGACCAAAACGGAACACGCCAATTCCTAAAAGCGCCAGATGAATGGCTTGAAAAGACCCAGAGAAAAGCGGCCAAGGCTAGCAAGAATGCATCGGCGCGGCAACGCCAAAAAAGCTCGGCGTCCTGCCGGATGGCGCCCGCCGCCGTGGCAATCACAACGCCCATTTCGGCAAGTTTCTGGCGTAGCAGGATGCAACGTGGCCGCCGTAATCGCACATATTCGCCGACTTGGATTCGCAATCAAAAGCGATTATATTCAAGCTTCCCACCGAACCTATTATAGGCTCAGTTCCCGCCTTAACCGGCCACAAAACCTGGCCTTCAAGTTTGCCATGCGATTCCCGCAGTACATCCTGCGCGATCGACTGCAAGACACCACTGCGGTGTTTTTGCTTTGCATGAGCACCGCCAGCGCAATGGCCGCAACACCGAACGGCGAGCAAATCTATCGCGATCAGTGCGCCCGGTGCCACGGCGCATTGGGCGAGGGTACCGAGGACAATTACCCGGACCCGTTAGAGGGCGATAAGTCGATCGCGCAACTCACGAAATTCATCCACGAGTCGATGCCCGACGACTTGGACAAGAAGGTTCCGGCCGATGACGCGGGTAAGGTTGCCGAGTACATTTACGACACCTTTTATTCACCGGAAGCACGCGTTCGCAACAAGCCGGCGCGAATCGAGCTTTCGCGGCTCACCGTTCGGCAATACCAGAACTCGGTCGCCGATCTGATCGGCAGTTTTCGCCCGCCAGTCGAATGGGGACGAGAGCACGGTTTGCGCGCTGATTACGGAGATCGCCCACCGTCGCGCGAGCGAATCGATTCGGAAGTGCATTTTGATTTCAGCGCGAAAACCCCCGATATACATGAGTTCGCGTCGGACGAGTTTTCGATTATCTGGAAAGGATCGATTCTCGCGCCGGATACGGGAGATTACGAATTCATTGTCCGTACCGGGCATGCAGCGCGCCTGTGGCTCAACGACGCGACGCAACCGCTGATCGATGCTTGGGTGCAGTCAGGCACCGACACCGAGCACCGCGCGGAGATTCGCCTGCTGGGTGGTCGCGCTTATCCGCTCAAACTCGAGTTCTCTCAAGCCAATCAAGGCGTGAAAGGAAAAAAGAACGAGGACAAGGCCGCCCGAGTCTTCATCTCACTCGAATGGAAGCGGCCGAACCACACTCTGGAAGTCATTCCGGCGCGCAACCTTTCCACTAAGATTGGGCCCGAAGTCTTTGTTCTCAAGACCCGCTTTCCACCCGACGATCGCAGTGTCGGCTACGAACGCGGCACCTCCGTCTCCAAAGCATGGGACGAAGCGACCACCGAAGGAGCGATCGAAGTGGCGAGCTATGTCACCGATCACCTGGATCAGTTGGCGGGCGCCAACGCCGAAAATGCTAAGGACGAGCCGAAGCTCCGCGATTTTTGCACTCGCTTCGCCGAGCGAGCGTTTCGCCGGCCCCTGGCCGCCAAGCAAAAGCAGTTGTACGTCGATCGCCAATTCGCCAAGGTTGCCGATCGGCTCGCCGCCATCAAGCGGGTTGTGCTGATCGTGTTGAAGTCTCCACGGTTCCTTTACCGGGAAATCGGCGGTGGGCCGGCCGACGAATTCGACACCGCCGCACGTCTCTCCTACGGCCTCTGGGACTCGTTGCCCGACCAGCCGCTCGAAAAGGCCGCCGCCAGCGGCAAATTGGCCAGCCACGATGAAATCGTCCAACGGCTACAGCGGATGCTGCCCGACATGCGGACACGCTCCAAGCTGCGCGAATTCTTGCTGAGTTGGCTGAAGATTTCGCAGGCCCGCGACCTGTCGAAAGATCCCAAAATTTATCCCGAGTTTACGCCCGATGTTATTTCCGATCTGCGCACCTCACTCGAGCTGTCGCTCGACGACATGCTCAACAGCGGCGCGGCCGATTACCGCAAATTCATGCTCAGCGATGCGATGTACTTCAACGGACGGCTGGCAAAGGTCTACGGCGCGAAGCTGCCGAATAACGCTCCGTTCGAAAAGGTGGACTTCGAGCCCGAGCATCGCGCGGGTGTATTGTCGCATCCGTATTTGCTGGCGAGCTTAGCCTACACGAATGCCAGCTCGCCCATTCACCGCGGTGTTTTCCTTTCGCGCAGCGTGCTGGGTCGCGTGCTGCGGCCGCCCCCGCAATCGGTCGCGCCGATACCGCCCGAATTGCATGCGGGGTTGAGCACGCGCGAGCGCGTTGCGCTGCAAACGCAACCCGAGGCCTGCCAGGGTTGCCACGGCATGATTAACCCTTTGGGTTTCACGATGGAGAACTTCGACGCAATCGGCCGCTACCGTGAAATAGAAAAGCAACATCCAATCGATGCGACCGGCCGCTACGTGACGCAAACCGGAGAAGTCAAGCATTTCAAAGGAATAAAGGATTTAGCGTCGTTCCTGGCCTCCAGCGAAGAATCGCAGGACGCATTCGTGAAGCAGTTGTTCCATCACACCGTCAAGCAACCGATTCGCGCCTACGGGCCGGATCGCGTGCATGAGCTACAACAATCGTTCGCCAAGAACGATTTCAATATCCAGAAGCTGCTCGTCGAGATCGTCGCCAGCAGCGCGACTCCAAAGTAGGTCAGGCTCGGCCTGACACGTGTACGAAGTCCAACCAGTGAACCCAATGTCAGGCTGAGCCTGAACTAAGCGAGGGCACCCATGGCCACTTACGCTTCCCGACGCGAATTCCTTCGCCACCTGGGCATCGGCGCCGCTGCCGTGCCGTTTGTGCTGAACCTGCCTAGCCTGGCATTCGCAGACAGCGTGTCGCGCCGCCAGCGGCTCGTGATCATGTTCAGCCCGAACGGCGTGATCCCGAAGGCCTTTTGGCCGGACGAGGAGGGCGAGAAGTTCACGTTCAAGGAAAGCCTCAAGCCGCTCGAACCGTTTCAAAATCGCACACTGGTCCTGCGCGGCCTGTCCGACAAAATCCGCGGCGACGGCGACAACCACATGCGCGGCATCGGCTGCCTGCTCACTGGCACAGAGCTTTTTCCCGGAAATATCCAGGGCGGATCCGATACGCCCGCCGGCTGGTCGAAAGGCATCTCCATCGACCAGGAAATTAAAAACTTTTTGCAAGCCAATCCAGCCACTCGTACGCGCTTCGGCTCGTTGGAATTCGGCGTCATGGTTCCCGATCGCGCCGATACGTGGACCCGCATGTCCTACGCCGGCCCCAACAAGCCGCTTGCGCCGATCGACGATCCCTACCAGATGTTCGCCAAGCTGTATGGCCGGATGAAAGACGAGCAAACCCTCGGCAGCGTACTCGACGATTTGCAAGAGGATTTCAACAAGGTCGAGACGCTGGTGAGCACCGAAGACCGCCAACTGCTCCAAGAGCACCAGACGTTCGTCCGCGAAATGGAACAGGAGCTAAAGGCCGATTCTTCGCGTAGGATTGGTCACGCCGTCCCGCAGCTGGAACCGGGCATCAAGGAGGAAAACGACAACCTGCCGCGCCTCAGCAAGCTGCAAATCGAGTTGATGGTAAGCAGCTTTGCCGCCGATTTCGCCCGCGTCGCCACGCTGCAGTTCACCAACTCAGTTGGCGAAGCCCATTTTCACTGGCTTGGCATCAACGAGGGTCACCATCAGCTTTCGCACGAGCCGGATAGCAACGAAGAGGCCCGCAAAAAACTCACCAACATCAACAAGTGGTATTGCGAGCAGCTCGCCTACCTCGCCAAACGCCTGGCCGAAACCCCCGAACCCGGCGGCGCCGGCAGCTTGCTCGATAATACGCTCGTCGTCTGGACGAACGAGCTCGGCAAAGGCAACTCGCACACGCTCGACAACATTCCGTTCGTAATGGTCGGCGGCGGCCTGGGCTACAAAATGGGCCGCTCGCTTAAATTCAAAGATGTGCCTCACAACCGGCTCTTGCTTTCCCTTGCCCACGGCTTCGGTCACAACCTCAAAACCTTCGGCAATCCCGACTATTGCGGCGAAGGCCCACTACAAAAAATGACCTGATGTAGCAGGCACGCGGCGTGGGCCGTAACTCGCGTCACCCTCTCTGCCGCGAGCGGTGCGGTTTACCCCGACAGCAATTCCACCGCGTGATTTCCTTGCAGAAACGGGCCGCCTACTTGGGGCCTATCATATCTTTCTCTTCCGCGGCCGGCGAAGCGGATCGGGTGTTCGCTCAATCAGCGGCCACTGTCGGATCAATCCGCTCACCGATCTCACTCACCCTCGCCACAATCATCACAACCGGCACGTACTGAACGCTACACGTGTTAAATCGGTTCAAACAGGCAATTTCTGCCAGCACGTGGAGCTAGCAATTTCCCGGCGACGATAGCACTTGACGACGTATGAAGCGTCGTGACTCTCGGCTCTGGCCGGGTCAGAGGTCCGAGGTCGGAGGACCGGGCAACGCGCCTTCCATCTCCGATCTCTCGCCCCTCCGGCGCCCGAGACGACGCCCCTGGTTTTTCCTCCCCGTATTTTCAGGAGTCTCCCAATGAACCGACGTATGGCCTTTGCGACGCTTGCCGTCGCCCTGGTGCTCGGCTGGGCCGGAAGTGCGAACGCCTTCTTCGGCCTGCTGTGCGGAAACAGCAACTGTGGTTGTGGTTGTGAACAGAGCTGCGGTTGCGAGAAGAGCTGCTGCTGCGAGCAGAGCTGTGGTTGTGAGCAAAGCTGCGGTTGCGAATCGAGCTGCTGCAATCCTTGCTGCAGCCGTCGCTGCTGCTTGCTCGACGGTCTGTGCAACATGTTCCGTTGCCACAAGAGCTGCTGCTGCGAACAGAGCTGTGGTTGCGAGAAGAGCTGCGGCTGCGAGCAGAGCTGTGGTTGCGAGAAGAGCTGTGGTTGTGAGCAAAGCTGCGGTTGCGAATCGAGCTGCTGCAATTCATGCTGCAATTCGTGCTGCGGTCATCGCTGCTGCTTGCTCGATAGCCTCAAAGGCATGTTCTGCTGCCATAAGAGCTGCTGCTGCGAGCAGAGCTGTGGTTGTGAGCAAAGCTGCGGCTGCGAACAAAGCGGCTGTGGTTGCGGCTGTGCCTGCGGCAAGTAAGCTGGATGCGCTAGGTTGGCCGACTCGTGCACAACGCGCGATCGAACCAATCGGTGCACAAACCAAAAACGAAACGACTCCTGCCACCGCGGCGGGAGTCGTTTTTTGTTTGGGTAGGGTGCGCCGTTGCCCGCCGTTTTCAAAGCGGGGCGCACGAACGCCCGTTCTACGCAATAAGCTCGCGGACTACGTGTCCGGCAACATCCGTCAGACGGAAATCGCGGCCGGCATAACGGTATGTAAATCGCTCGTGGTCGAATCCCATGAGATGTAGTATTGTGGCGTGCAGATCGTGAATGTGCACGCGGTTCTCAACGGCCTTGAAGCCGAGCTCGTCGGTCGCGCCGTGAACGTAACCGCCGCGAACGCCGCCGCCGGCGAGCCACATCGAAAAGCCGTGGTGGTTGTGGTCGCGGCCGTTGACTTTGCCCGCATTTGCCCCCTTCTTCGGCAGTTCGACCGAGGGCGTGCGTCCAAACTCACCGCCCCAGATAACGAGCGTCTCATCCAACAGGCCGCGCTGCTTTAAATCCACCAGCAGAGCGCCGATCGCCTGGTCACACTGTTCGGCCAAATGGCGGTGGTTGACTTCCAGATCGTCGTGGCTGTCCCAGGGTTGACCGGCTCCGTGCCAAAGCTGCACGAAGCGAACGCCGCGCTCCACGAGTCGGCGGGCAATCAGCAGTTGCCTGGCCTGCACTCCGGGACCGTACATGTCGCGAATGTATTGCGGCTCGCGCCGCACATCGAATGCTTCCGCCGCCTCGGTCTGCATTCGAAAGCCCAGCTCGAACGAACGGATGCGCGCCTCCAGCACGGGATCTTGATGCCGCGCCTGCGAATGACGGGAGTTCAATCGATCGAGTAGATCGAGCTGCTCGCGCTGCTGCGGCAGTGAAAGCCGTTCGTTGCGGATGTGCTCGATGAGTTGCTCAATTTTCGTATGTTGCGTGTCGATGTAGGTGCCTTCATAGATACCCGGCAAAAACCCGGACTGCCAGTTCTGAGTTTCCTGGATCGGATAACCAAACGGGCACATCGCCACGAAGGCCGGTAGATTCTGGTTCCCACTCCCCAGCCCATAACACAGCCAGGAGCCGAGGCTCGGCCGAATTTGCCGGGCATCGCCGCAGTTCATAAGCAGCAGCGAAGCCTCATGGTTCGGCACATCGGCGTGCATCGAGCGGATCACGGCGATGTCGTCGATCGACCGGGCGGTGTGCCGAAAGATCTCGCTGACCTCAATTCCGCTCTGGCCATATTTGTGAAACTTAAAGGGCGAAGGCATTGCTGCGCCGGTTGGCCGCTCGGTCGGCAGCGGGCCGCCGGGCAGCGGTCGACCTGCGTACTTCGCGAGTGCCGGCTTGGGGTCGAACGTATCGACGTGCGACGGCCCCCCATTCATGAACAGATGGATTACGTGCTTGGCCCTGGCCGGGAAATGCGGTGCATGCGGCAAGAGCGGATCGGTCGTTCCGGCCGTTGCCTTCTGAGCCTGAAGTACAAGGTCGCCCAGCGCCAGCGCGCCGAATCCCATGCCGCAGCGGTGAAGCATCTCACGGCGCATGAGCGCCATATGCTCAAATGAAAATGGGTATCTCATGATTCAACATGTAGCTGGCGTCTGCGACGCCGGCATTGGTTGGGCCGGCCTCTTAGAGGCCGGCAACGGTTACTAATCCACAAATACAAACTCGTTGCTCATCAACAGTACTTGGGCTAACTCCTCCCAACGCGTGAGCGGTGGCTTAAGCGGTCCGTGAAAGCCGGCGGCCGAATCCCACACTTGACCGGCGTCCTTGTCCGATGTTGTCATCCGTAAGTTGACGCTCCAAGTGAATTCATCCGAATCGACGTTGCCACTACAGTCGGTAATGAAGTCGATCGTGTCGCCTTGTTGAACTGCAAACTGTGGCGGGCTTGTCGCGGCCTGGCTGTGGAAAACCTGCCAAGTGCCGACGACGCCGGCCCGACTGGCAACGATTCGCCCTCGCACGCCGTCGCCTTTTGTCGCGGAGTGCCCCAGCACTCCGTCGATGTGCAGCGTGCCGGCCGAGGGCGCGATCCAACGACGTATTGCGGCGTGCGCAGCGTCGCCCGGATGGCCGCCCGCCGCCGTAAGCTTCGTCCAGCCGAGCGTGGGGTCCGGCAGCGCCGGCCCGCCCTGCCAAGTGTGCGGGGCGAAATGAGGTAGCGGCTGGAACTGCACCGTGCGGGCCGGCTCATCGTACGCGCCCCAACCGAACTGCCACGTCAGTTGATTGGTAATTGCGACCGATTCCGCTGATTCGCCGCGATCAATGAACTCCAGCGCATCGGTCAATTCGTCGATCGTGGGTTCGCGGCCCAGCGCGTGGCGAAACAGTCGGTTGATCCGCCGAACGCGACCTGCCGCCGCATCCTGCGCCGGGTGTGCGCCGGTCTTATCCGGTCGTGCGGGCGCCTCCTGACTCTGCACCTCTGCGCTACGGGCCGCCAGATGCGTCGCTTGCTCAATTGCAAACGGGCTATTCATCAGGAAAAGTGCTTGCTGCGGAGCGGTAGTTTGCGGACGCTCGGGCGTGTGCGTATTCGGATTGGCGAAGTCGAATGTGCGAAAGAACGCCGGCAAATTCTGGCGCTCGATGAAACCGTATACTGAGCGGCGCGTGGAAAACGGCGCATCCGTGAGCGATACAGACGGGCCGCCCGTCTTGAAGTCGAGCCGGCCGGCCGCCACCAACAGTGAATCCCGTAGTGATTCCAAATCGAGCCGGCGGCGGTTGGCTCGCCACAGAAGACGGTTTTCAGGATCGATGGCCGCGCATTCGGGACGAGTATCACTCGATTGGCGGTATGTAGCGGAAAGCACGAGCCGGCGAATTAGTCGTTTCGTACTCCATCCGTCATCCATTAGCTGCGCAGGCCAGCCAATCGAGCAGCTCCGGGTGCGTGGGCGGCGTGCCGCGCACACCGAAGTCGCTCGGCGTATCCACCAGACCGCGTCCAAATAGATGGTCCCACACCCGATTGGCCCAAACTCGAGCAGTGAGCGGATTATCCCGGCTCGCAATAGCTTCGGCCAATTCGCGGCGGCCGCTGCCATGCTGAAACGGCGCCGGCGTATTGTTCGGCGACAAACACGTGAGAAACCGCCGAGCGACTTTCGGTCCCGGGTTGCCGGGATCGCCGCGCAAGAATACGTATGGGTCGAATAGCTTCCCGCCATCGACCAGCATCGGCGGCGCATCGTCGCGCGCCTGCTCTTGCGAGCTGGCGAATACGCCATAGAGCGCGTAGTAGTCGGCCGCGCTAATCGGATCGTATTTGTGATCGTGACAGCGAGCGCACGCCACGGTGAGCCCCATGAGACCGCGCGACACCACATCGATCCGATCATTGATAATGTCCGGCTGTACATTGAGATACCTGCGGCCAAGCGTGAGGAAGCCCATTGCGGGCGCACAGGATGGATCACCGATCTGGTCGGCTGCAATTTGGGCGATAATGAACTTATCGAATGGCCGGTCGGCATTGAAGCTGGCAATGACCCAGTCGCGATACCTAAAGGCATGTTTGTAATTGCGGTCTTCTTGGAAGACATAGCCCTTGGTGTCGGCGTAGCGGGCCACGTCGAGCCAATACCGGCCCCAGCGCTCGCCGAATCGAGGCGACGCCAACAGGCGGTCCGCCGTCGCTTCATAGTGCGCATCGCTGGGGTCGGCCGCGAATGCGTCGAGTTCTCCGGCTGTCGGCGGCAATCCAATAAGGTCGTAATAGAGCCGGCGCAACAGCGCCCGCGGCGCGGCTTGGGGCGACGGTGCGAGGCGGACTGCCTCAAGGCGCGCTAAAATGAATCGATCCACGTCGGTGCGCACCGCTGCAGTATGCGTAACTTTGGGCGGCGGTGTGCGCCGCGGTTGCTTGTACGCCCAATGATCGCGCGGATCGGGCTTGGCTTTGATCTTCGCATTTACGGCGGCATTTTCCGTGCGCGGATCCGGCGCACCCAGAGAAATCCACTTCACAAAGTCGTTGATCACCGAGTCCGGCAGCTTGCCGCTAGGCGGCATCTCGTTCGACTCGTAGCGCAACGCCGAAATCAGCAGGCTTTCCTCCGGCTTCTTCGGCACGATTATTGGGCCCGATTCGCCGCCCGCACGTATCCGCTCCGCCGTATCGAGTCGCAAACCGCCCTTGAGCGCTTTGGCATTCGCCGAATGGCATTTGTAACATTTTTCGACGAGTACTGGCCGAATGTGGATCTCGAAAAACTCGATGCCCTCGCCAGTAGGTCCGTCGAGCCGAGGCACACCTCCACTTTTCGCTCTGGCTTGAGCACTCATGGTTGCTGGCGCAATGGGCGCTTCGGCATAGAGCGGTGCGGCCAACCCACACAATAGCAGGCACCAGGTAAAGCGCGGTAATGAGGCTCGATCGTAGTGCATGGGGTGTGGGAACACCTTTCGCATTGGCTACGGGGGCCGCTGGGCGTCGTATCAGGATAATTTCAGGCGGGGTGCGAAATAACGCTGGGATTGGCGTGCGGCCAGGAGGGGATCAATCCGGCACGCAGGTCGTGCGCCGCCGGTCTGTGGTGGGTATATAGGTCGAGCGCTGCATCCTCGACTTCGTGAGGCCCATTCTAACGTAACCGAGGGCCAAATGCACGCTGAATTCGAGCAATCTGCCGATTCGTTTCCCTTATTTCGTACGTCGGATGATGACGGATTTTTACGCGTTATCTGGGAATAAACCGCGTATTATGAGTACGATTAGGGCAAGAGACAAATTGCAGGAGGGGTACTATGTCCATCGCGCTCTCGCTTTTGCGGTCATTTCGGATTTCAGCAGCGCGGCGTTTGTCCTTCGCCCTTCTGATCGGCTTTGCCGCCGTTACCATCAGCAGCCGCGAATCACTTGGACAGCAGCCGCCCAACAAACAGCCAGGGCAAAACGCCCAGAAGGCACTGATTGCCCCAGGCGGACCCCAGCAAAATGCTCTCTTCCCCGGCCTCAATGGAGGGCCGAACGCGAATATGGCGACAAACGGTGCGCAGCGCGGCGCAGCCGCGAACGCCGATTTTGATTCGCTCATCGATCTGATCGAGTCCACCGTCGCAAACGAAACCTGGGCCCAGAATGGTGGCGGCCAGGCAGACATCCGGCCATTTCCCGGTGGCGTACTGGTGGATGCCGGCGGCGTGTTGCGGATTAGAACGCACACCGAAGCAACGAACGACTTATCGGCAAAGCGCGGAGCCGCGCCGCCACTACTTCTGACTCAGCCTCGCCGAGCATCGAAGCCCAGCGCGCTGCGATACGTATCACTGCCTCGCTTGGAGCGCGAAATTGCTCGTCGCCAGGCGGCGCATCAGCCGTTGGATCCGGCAATGCTGACCCTGGCTGGCTTGCGACGCGTGCGATATGTGTTCGTCTATCCCGAGTCCGGCGACTTGGTGTTGGCCGGACCGGCAGGCGATTGGTTTGTCGATCCCGTTGGCCGCATCCTGGCGAAGGATACGGGCGAGCCTGTCGTGCGGCTCGACGACTTGCTCGTGCTGTTGCGGCGCGGCAGGGAGGCCGCGGATAGCCACTTCGGCTGCTCGATCAATCCACGGCAAGAAGCCCTGGCCAAAACCCAAGCGTTTCTCGCGGCTTCGAGTCAAAAGCCTCTTGAACCAGGCCAGCGGAAGCGGTGGTTATCGGATTTGCGCGACTCCGTCGGCCGGCAAGACATCGACATCTTCGGCATCGATCCAGTTAGCCGCGTTGCCAGCGTGCTCGTCGAGGCCGACTATCACATGAAGCTCATCGGCATGGGCTTGGCCGAGGGTGTGGATGGCGTCGAGAGTTACTTGAAGTCGATCCATTTGCGGCCGGGCGAGTCGCCGCCCGCCATGTCGGTGCTGCGTTGGTGGTTCGCCCTCAAGTACGATGCCATCGCGCGGTCCGAAGCCGGCAACGCGTTTGAGCTCATTGGCCAGGGTGTTCGCGTACTCAGCGAAAATGAGTTACTGGCCGAACAGGGCCAGCGAGTTCATACCGGCGCGAGCGATCCGCTCAACCGCCAGTTTGCCGAAGCATTCACTGCCCATTTCACAGAGTTGGCGAAGACGTACCCAGTATATGGCGAACTGCGGAATATCTTCGACTTGGCGATGGCCGTGGCGATTATTCAAACCGAGGGGCTTGCGGATCACGTCGGCTGGAAGCCCACGCTACTTTCAAGCGGTGCACACTTGCGTCTGCCGCACGGCATCGTGCCGCGCGAAGTCGAAACGGTGATCAATCACCGAGTGATCAACCAGCGGTATGTCATCGCGGGCGTCAGTGGCGGCGTGATGGTCGCCCCGAGCGATGTGCTGCGCCAAGCGAAGGCGACCGAGACAGCAGGCACAACGATCGAACGCGCCGGCCCAGCACCCAAAGATTTAGCACCGGGCGCCTGGTGGTGGGACTCCGGCAAGTAGAGCTGTGCTGTTCGGCGCAGGTTTTTTGACCTCGAGGAACCCGACATCCAAAGTCCCACCACGCATTAAATAGCGCCAGCGCGGAAACTTTCGTCAACCGCTTGTGCGGAGTCAAGAGCCCCCCTGCACCGTGTTCCCTCAATCGACTTCGTAATCAACTTTCACGTCGCCCAGCACGTGGCGGAACTTTACTTTCGCCTGAAAGCCGCACGACCAGCAATATTCGACCACGCCGCGACCGAAGATGCCGCGGCCGCCCGAAACGGTCGGCGCACCGTCGCAACAGGCAGGCACGCACAACGGGATTTCGTAATTGCAGCCATCGGCCGGATCCTGCGCCACCATCACGAGTTGGACCTGACCAGAGCGATACATGCGCCGCGCCTTATGGTGAGTTTCATATTTAATTGGCGGCGCGGGCCGAACACTTAGTTCGGTGGCTGGCGGTGCCGCGGCTGGTCGCTCGGGCGTGGGTAGCTCGCCATCTGCTGTCAATTTTCCGTGTGCGGGCTGACGAGGTTCGGCCGGCCGCATGAACGGCCGCTTGGCGGCTGGCTTCGCCATCTGGTGCTGGGGAGCGGCATCCTTTTGCTGTGGAGCGATATTCTTGGACGGATTAGACGGTGGTGGCAAAACAGGGCCGTCCGCCGGCGCCGCTGACGGCTGCTTTACAAGCACCGACGTTTCCTCGTCCTTTGCACTTGTCGAGCTAATCCAAACAGCGAGCGAGCAGCATGCGCTTATCGCCGCCAATTGAGCGATTTTGTTCCAGCGGAAAATCATCGTTGATTCCTCCCTCTAAAAAACAGCTTCCGATGCCGACTCCCATCGGATGCCCCCCACTGTAGCGAGTTAGCAATGGATTTGCCACCAGATATTGGTGAGCAACAAGCGTGCCGGCCCCAAAAAACGCGCATTTAAAGTAGAATCATCGACCAAAAGAAAAAACCCGGCTGAATCTGGCCGGGTTTCGGGGAGACGACGCATCAGCGTCTGGACCGCGCCGGTGGCTTTTTGTTCAACTTCACTTCCTGCAATTGCTCGATTTCCTCCTCCTCGTCATCTTCGTCCCACTCTTCCTCGTCGTATTCGTCGTCGTCCTCTTCATCGGACGATTCGTCGTCTTCGTCGAACTCTTCCTCTTCGTCCTCCCACTCCTCGTCGTCGATTTCATCGGCGGCGTGCCCAGCCGGCAATGCCGTGTCGTCGTCCGCTGTTTCATCAGCGTCTTCATCGTATTCTTCTTCGAGGTCGCTGGGCTCTTCGGGTTCTGGAACGATTTTATTACGACGTACCGGCTGGACGGCGGTCATGCGATCTGGCAATGCGACGGCCGGGCGCGTTTTTGTGCCACTTGCCGCGGCTGCTGCAGCGACTTCGCCGGGCTTCGAAATTGCAGGGGCGTCCTCATTGCGAGATTCCCAGTCCTCGAGCGAGATCAGCACGTCGCGGGCTTGCGAGCCGTTGTATTGGCCGACGATGCCGTCTTCCGCCATGAAGTCGATGAGCCGAGCGGCCCGCCCATAGCCGATGCCAAGTGCCCGCTGCAACAACGAGCAGCTTCCGCGTCGCTCGCGCACGACGATATCGACGGCAGCTTGGTACAGGTCATCGCGGCTCTGGAAATTTCCGCCGCCGGCCGCTTCCAGCTCGTCCTTCGTTTTGAGCTGCATGAGTTCGCCGGCAAATTGCGGATCATCTACGCCGACGAAATCGACGACGCGCGTGATCTCATCATCGGAAAGGAATGTGCCCTGCCCGCGAAGCATCGTGCTGGTGCCCGGCAGCAGGAACAGCATGTCACCATTGCCCAGCAGTTTTTCGGCGCCCATCTCATCGAGCACCACGCGGCTATCCGTGCGGCTGGCGACCTGGAACGCAATTCGTGCGGGCAGATTCGATTTGATCAGGCCGGTGATCACGTCCACCGTCGGCTTTTGGGTGGCCAGGATCAGGTGAATGCCAACCGCGCGGCTCTTTTGGGCCAGCCTGATGATGTGCTGCTCGACGTCTTTGCCAGCGGTCATCATCAGGTCGGCCAGTTCGTCGGCCACGATGACGATGTACGGCAAATGCCGCGGGATCTGCCGCCATTCATCATCGGACTCGGGCCGCATGCGATCGTGCAGC
>CAWEDY010000011.1:0-183900 GCA_963807935.1 uncultured Planctomycetota bacterium | reverse complement strand
GCCCGGCGGGACTCGAACCCACGACCTACGGATTAAAAGTCCGTTGCTCTACCAACTGAGCTACGAGCTCGAACATCGCTCCTGTCAACGATTGCGTGTCGCCATGAGCGATCATTCTACAGCGCGGCCATCTCTTCGCAAACCAGCCTGCCACGTTCGGCATTAGTCGCGCTCGGCGTTGTGTCGGCCCACGTGGAACCTGCCGACACCCGCGGCGATGGATGCGGCATATCAAAAGTTGGATAGAAGCAAAATCATCCAGACACGAACTCTGCCTATTCGCCATCGTTAGGTGGCAAGCGTCGAACAGCTCGCCGATGACGATTGGCAGGTGCCCTCGGAGGGCAATAGCGCCGCGCGTAATACGATGGCCTCCGAGAAGGAGACGGTCGCGTTTTGCTCCAGGGACTTCGCAAAATTGCGACAGTCGCGGCCATTTTGTTACACGCGCTCAAAGTGTGCTCGTGTTCGCCAGAACAGGGCCAGCGAATCACCGCGGCAGATTCTCAATTGGCTCCTCACACCCCGGCGCCAACTGCGTGAGGATAGACTCGTTTCATTGCGCCGCCTTCGGCGTTCGTTCCCTGGTTAAAGACTCTCGAAAACAGCGGGTGCACGCAGAGCTGGTCGTTACCCTGCACATTGAGGTAGTTATTGGTGGTGTAAATGAATTCGCCCTCGATGTACAAGTCGGTCTCTTTCACAATCCGGCCGATGACGCCGATCTGAATGAGGATGGCGCGAAAATCTTCGTAATCGGTGGCATACGAGAGCGACTTGCCGTGCCGATTGTAAACAGTGTGAAGCTGGCCGTCGCGAAAACGAGCCGGCAAGAACGGCAGGCATCGCGTGCAGATTTCCTCAGCGCTCGGATAGGTCGACCGATAGGCATTGAAAACCTCTCGGCAAATCGTGTTTTCAGCCTCTTCCAGCCCTTTAAGAATGGCTTCGGTCTCGAATCGAACGAACTGACCATTCCCGGTCAGCCGATGATTTTGCACTGCAATTGCATTCAGGATTACAAGCAGTTGCCGAGGCAGCAGCTGCGTGTGGCGCAGAATCATTCCAACCGGACTTTCATTGTGGCCGAATCGGTTATTTACCATGCTCGGCATCACACGTTCCCAAAACTCTTTGACGTGCGACGGTTGATCCAGCCGGTAATGCCGAAACTCATCTCGGAACGCGTTCGGATAGTAAAACTCCACGTACTTCTTAAAGCGATGTGCCGCGATCCTCAGCAATTCTTCCACGCGCCACGTCACATCCAGCTTACTGCCAAAATCTTTGAGCGGATTGTCCGATATCTGCATGTAAATGGGGTTCATAAGCTCCGCGGGCAGACAGCAGCGGAGTGTTACCGGCTGATTGGGGACGTGAAACTCTGCCTGGCACCGCAGAAGGGCCTTCAGACTATTTTGATTCGCCTGATGTTCTAGTTTGAAGTCGTCGAGCGAGTCCATCAGGATGATCGCCGGGCCACGCACCCGCAAACTTTCCAGCGCCATTTGCCTGGCATCGTGGAACGATATGTCGTTGAATTTCAATTCCTCCACGAAATCGTAAGCCGCGTCGATTGCATCGCCGTCCGTGTGCGCTTCGGCGTGGCGGCGCAGTTTCCGCAGGGCTTCACGCATCACGACGTAGGGATCGCGGCTCGTCGGCAATTGAAGTCCGTCAAAATAATCGCAAATGCCGGACGAATCCTCGGGAAACCGCCTGCAAATTTCGTGCAGCAGCGCTATCCACAAAATATAATGCCACACTTTCGAAACGCTTTCGGCGGGAGACACCTGCACGGGAAATTCTTGAATCGTCTTGACGACCTGCTGAAAGGAATCCGCCGCGGGAAGTTCCAGCACAACCGCATACGATCGCCGCAGCACTTCACTTCGCAACAAGGCCGTCTTTCCCGAACCACGGCGCCCAACGATAAGGCTCAACGACGGATGGCTCGCCAATTCGGCGTAGACCTTGTTTTCCGTGTCGTATAACTGGCGAATCGCCTCGGGGTCCGTGATCGTGCTCGCGTTAATTGGCCCAAACGGTTGATCGGGGCTGAAGTAATCCCGCAGCGTCGAGCTTGCTATGGTGGCTGGCATGATGAGAGCCTCCAAGTGAATTTTTGGGACCAACCATGAGTCACGCATTATGATCGAAGTCCGGCAGGAAAGACAATCTATGGCTCAGAGATTCCAAGGCTGTTGAATTTTTCAAATTGCGCGCACGCTGGCACGCCCAGAAGTTCTGTGAAGGGAGAGGTAGTCCCAATAGAAAAAATGCCGAGCGCTGCCGGGACGATCCCCGACATCCGCTCGGCGTTTTGCGCCGTTCGTTGATAGTCGCTCCGGACAGCGGCACGCCGCGACTCGGCCGTTTTCTACCGCGAGTTTCGCAGACGCTGGTCGACGTGCTTTACGAAACCATGTCCTTCAGCTTCTTCAGCGGCCGGATCTTTACAACATTGCGGGCCGGCTTCGCCTTGAAGGTCGTCTCTTCCTTCGTGAAGGGGTTGATGCCCTTGCGCTCCTTCGTCGCCGGCTTGTGCTGCACGACGATCTTGCAGAGCCCCGGGATCGCGAAGCTTTTTGAGCCGCTGCGGCCCACAGCTTTTTTGATCTGATCATTCAGGGCTTCGAACACGTTGCTCACGTCGCGCTTCGACAGGCCGGTCGCGTCCGAAATGCTCGCGAAAATTTCAGTCTTCGACGGCGGTTTAGTGGTGGTGGCTTTCGCCATTGTGCTGAATCCTCCAGACTTTAAAGTGCAAAAAGGGTCTTGAAACCGTACAACGTAGCTCCGTTCGTGCGTTGCGACCGTGCAAATTAAAGGGTGCTGGCACCCGAACACAAGCCGGAAAATGCCGAATTTGCCGAGAAAAATGGCACTTGAGCGGGAAACCAGGAGCCGGCCGTCGGGAGCCGGTAGTCGTTTTCACCATCTACCGCCGCTTTTGGCTCCTCGCTTTCAGCACCCAGCCCCCCCACCTTCGGCCCGCTTGCTCGTTTCGTTAAAGGCTGTAAGATGAAATATAGCTTTGGGTTACGCGACATTGCCCGTTTACCGCGGGGCGCGGAATTGGCCCGCCAGCCAGCCACAGAGGGCGGCTCCCGAAATAATGAAACCTGCGGGGAAGGCAATCCGTCATAAGAACGGGCTCCGGCCAAGTCGCCGAACCGCCCATAATTGACCGGCACCGTCACCACTTGCTCCGTCTGGCATTTATCCGACCGGCAGCACGCCAGACAGTACATCGGGGGGAATGAGGCGCGAAGGATCGTTATGCACCTGCTTCATTTATTGGCTCAACGCGGCGGCGCGACCGCGCACGTACGCCTCTCGCTTATTATCGCTGTGATCCTGATGATCGCCGGGGTTTTGAGCGACGACGCCGCGTACGCTCAAGTGCGAATCCAGGTCCCGCGTATGAGGGGGCGCATCGAGCGGCAAAGTGCCAGCCCCCAAGATTCGGTCTCGGGAGTTTATCTGCCGACCGATCGTTCGCTTTCGCGGGCCATTTCGCGAGCGCGAGAGCGCCTGGCCGACCACGAATACAATGAGGTGCTGGCGTTTCTGCAGCAAGTTCTTGCGCGCGATGAAGATTCCTTTCTCGAGCGTGCTGGGGAGGATCACCAGCAACTCGGCCTCAAAGCGACAGCCCGCCAACTAATCGGCGAGCTTCCGCCGGAGGGCTACGATGCCTACGAGTTGCTGCACGGGGCAACCGCGCGGCGACAGCTTGAGGCCGCCATCCGCGCCGGCGATCGCGAAGCGATTGCAAAAGTCGTCCGTCAATTCTTTCATACATCGGCCGGGTACGAAGCGGCAGTGGTGCTGGCCGAGATGGAGGCCGATCAGGGCCATCGGCTCGCCGCCGCCGAATTATACCGGGAATTGATCGAGACTCCGCGCGCCGCCGCGCGGTTCGAACCACAGCTTTCGATTGCCGCGGCACTCAATTTATTATTGGCCGGCCAACCGGATGATGCCGCCGCAATCCTACGAGCGCTCGTCAAGCGCAACCCAGCGGCTCAAATCGTGCTCTTCGGCAAAAGCTCGCCGTTACCCGCCGCAAGCGCCAATCCGCTCGCCTGGTTATACGGCTTGGTCGGCCGGCCCGTAGCCACTCAGCGGGGCGAAGCCGACTGGCTCACGCTGCGCGGCGACGCATCGCGGAACTCCCAATCCACCGGCGGGCGGCCTCACTTGCGCCCAACGTGGGAAGCGCGCGTCGTCAACGAACCCTCCATCGAGTCCTACCTTTCCGGACGCAGCGATGACTTCCTCCAACGTGGCGTCGTGGCCATTCCCGGCGCGCGGCCCATCGCCGTGGGCGATATCGTTGTTATGCGCACGCCCGAAAACATCGTCGCCATCGATTGGCAAACCGGGAAACGCATCTGGGAAACGCGCGACGAGCAAGAGCTGCAGGCCGCCTCCGAGCTTGCGCCGGGAATCGAGCGAGATGACTCTTGGGCCGCTCAAGGCAAGCCGCTGGAAGAACGCATGTGGGACGATGCGCTCATGACCTCGCTTTCCAGCGACGGCAAGCGGGTGTTCATCGTGCGAGGTCTGTCCGCTGCGCGCGATGAAGAAGTGGCCGCGGGCTGGCAAGCGGCGCAAATTTTCGGACGCAACGGCGTAGAAGCCGCCGCTGCCACCAATCAGCTTGCGGCGTACGACATCGCCACGCAGGGCAAGCTCGCCTGGGAGCTCGATGGTGGCCGCGCCACCGGCGCTGGCCGGCGCCTTTTTCCTCGGCGCCCCGCTGGCAATCGACAATTCGCTGTTTGTAATGGCCGAGATCCGTAGCGCGCTCTATCTGATCGCGCTCGACCCGGCGACGGGCCACGTCCAGTGGCAACAGCAGCTCGCCGGACTCGAACAGGGCATCGCGCTCGATCCGGCCCGCCGAAAAGCCGGTGCAACGCCATCGTACTCCGGCGGCATACTCGTTTGTCCGACCGCCGCGAACACCGTCGTGGGCATCGATGTTGTCAAACGAGAATTCGCCTGGGTCTATCGCTACCCACACGAGCCACAATCGGTCGCCGACATGCGCATCTGGCAGCAGCAACGAATTCAAGCGCAGGTCATCCGAGCAAATAAGGAGTGGCTCGACAGCTCGGCGCTAATCGCCGATGGCCGCGTTCTATTAACGCCACCGGATTCCTCAGAAATCCACTGTCTCGACCTCCATACCGGAAAGAAACTCTGGACGCATCCGCAAGGCGAATACTTGTTCCTGGGATGTGTCGATCATGGGAAAGTCCTGCTCGTTGGCCCACAATCTGTGCAGGCCTTGCGGCTCTCCGATGGTGCGCCCGCTTGGGAGCAGGAAACCCTTTCGCTGCCTTCCGGCGTGCTGCCGGCCGGGCAGGGTTACCTCAGCGAGGGAGGCTATTTCCTTCCGCTGACGTCCGGGCAAGTCGCGGAAATCGATATGGCGGACGGCAAGCTCGCCACCTTTGCACCGTCCGGTTCGAATGTCGTCTTGGGCAATCTCATTTGCTACCGCGGCAGCGTCCTTTCGCAATCGCCAATTTTGCTCGATAAGTTCGAACAGCTCAGCGTACTGCGTCAGCGGACCGATGCCGCCTTGCGCGCAACCCCGACGATGCGACTGCCTTGCGCGAACTGGCCGAGCTGAAGCGCGCCGATGGCCAAAAAGTCGAAGCGGTGCGCCTGTTAAAGCGCGCCTATGAGCTGGCTCCAGACGACCTCGTCACGCAAGAAATGCTCGTAGAGCTGCTGCTCCATGAGTTGGCCGCCGATTATTCGTCGTTTCACCAGGATGTGCCGCTCGTAACCAAACTGATTCGCAATCGCGAGCAGCAGATCGAACTGCTGCGCATCGACGCCGCCGGGCAGGACGTTCCCGGTCAACGTCTGGCGGCTTGGGACGCGTATTTGCGCTTGGCCGATTTTACAGCCGAAGAGCCCGCCTATCTGCGGATCGAGGACAAATACACCGTTCGCAGCGACCGCTGGATTTCCGGTCGGCTCCAGTCGTTGTGGGCTGGCGCGTCGGCCGACGAACGTAAACAGATTGGCGCAAAGCTTGCCGCACGGCGACCCGCGCTGCAAAACCCCCGCACAGCCGCCGATCTGCGCCATTATCTGGCCCACTTGGATCAACTGCCGGGCGCAAACGAAGTGCGGCTTGCCTTCGCCACTTACCTGGTTGAGCATGGACGGGCTCAAGAAGCTGAGATCGAACTTTTGGAATTGGCAGCCTCGAACGACCCGGAAGTCCAAGCCCCCGTCGCAACGTTGCTGGCCAAACTAGCCGCCAAAGCCGGTGCCCCTTCCGATCAATCGCCCAACCAATGGCCGCACGGTCACGTCGATGCCGAACGTATCGCGGTCGCCGCACCTCCGACCCGCCGCGATCGCGCACCAAATGCACCGAACGGGCAAGTCGTTGGCTACCGACAACTGCGAATCGAGCAAGACTTCGGGCCGCAAACGTCGCCAACCCACTGGTTCGTTTCGATGGATTGCTCCGAAATCATCGGCCGAAACTCGCTGGGCGGCGACGTATTTCACCTTTCGGTCGATCAGAACAGTTTGGCGCGGCAATATCGCGATAGCACCTACGTCCACGGCGCTCGCTTGGGGCATCTGCTGTATGTAGCGCTCGGCGGACAGATCATGGCAATCGACTCGCGGCAGGATCGCCAGTCGGCCGAGGACGACTTGCTGTGGCCGGCTCCATCGCAGGACGGTTTGCCCCGCGATGCGGCCCGCCCGCGCCGCGGACCGTCCGCCACGCAGGTCCGGGCCAACCGCCGGCCCGTTTACCACGCCTCCGGACGCAAACGGCTGGCCGGCGCGGCCGGCGCCGCGCTTGGCTCGCTCGGTCCCGTCACACCGCGCGGCGTCGTCTTTGAGGACGACCACGAACTCAAATGTGTCGATCCTTTAAGCGGTGCCACGCTGTGGGCCCGCACCGATATTCCTTCCGGTTGCGAACTGTTCGGCGATAGCGAGCTGGTGTTTGCGGCCGATGTCAGCGGCAAAACCGCCTATGTCGTGCGCCTCATCGACGGCCAGGTCCTCGAAAAACGCGACCTGCCAGGCGCCGATTGGCTGCTCACCGCAGGCCGCAACATCGCGCAGGTGAGTCGCGGTAACGGTGTCATGATTATCACCGTCACCGATATCTGGTCGCAAAAAACATTGTGCCGGGTTGAGCTGCCGACGATGGCTCGTATTTCTGTCGTCGAGCCCAATGCCGTCGCGGCATTCGATCCGTCCGGTCGGTTCCGTTTGATCGATGTGCAGATGGGGCGGCTCGCAATCGATGAAAAACTGGACGCCATGCCCGATGCGCAGGCCTTCCATACCCTGGCGCCGGCGACGATCTCTTCGTGTTTGTCACCGGACCGGTGCAACAGCAGTTTAAACCGATCGTGCAAACATTGCCGCTCGATTATCCCGTCGTCAACGGGCCGGTGTATGCGTTTGATCTGAAGGCCGGCAAGCAACTGTGGCCGGGCCCGGCTTTGGTGCGCGATCGCGGCATTATTTTGTCGCAGCCGCCAGATGTGCCATTTTTAATCTTCGTCGATCGCCATACGGTACACGATGTCGCCGCGGGCGGTTCGCAGCTCCGCGTGCTGTGTCTCGACAAACGCACCGGCGAAACGGTGTATCGCAACGATCGCCTGTCGGATACTTCCATGACGCACTTTCGCATCCGGGCGGAGAACGATTCGCGTCCGCTGGTGGCCTTGGAAATGGGCACGACTAAGATTCAGTTGACGATGACCGACCGGCCTCGCCCACCCCAACCGCCGGCAAACGACGACTTGGAAACGTCCCGAGAACTCGTCGAACGTGGTTTGCGAGGGTTGGGCATTCGCCTCGGCGATGCGTGGAGCGGTGCGCTGGAGAAATCCGCTCCCACTGCTCCGAATTCGCCGCGACCAAGAAAACCCGCGCAATCGGGCCCCGCGCAACCCGCTCATAAAGCGACGAACGCCACGGACGACGATTGAACCTCCGGCTAGGAAGAATACCATGCGAAAATTCCCTCAAACTTGGACGGCCGTATTGTGCGCCGCGTCGCTGCTGCCTGCCCTCTCGGCCCGCGCCGGAGTCGACGATCCGCGAATACGCAAGATCATCGGCGAAGGGCTCGATTATCTCGCGTACAACCAGCACAAGCTCGGTCACTGGACGGCGCAAGGCCGCTATCCGACGGCCATGACCGCGCTGGCCGGCATGGCGATGCTCAGCGAAGGCTCGACCGCTACCCAGGGCAAGTACGCCGATAACATTCGCCGCGCGGTCGACTATCTCGTCCGGCAGAGCCGCCCCAACGGGCTCATCGGCGATCCGGTGCGCGACGATCGTTATACCTACGGTCATGGTTTTTCGATGTTGTTCTTGTCGCAAGTCCTCGGCGACGAAGAAGACGAGGACCGCCGCAAAGAGTTAGTCGATGTGCTCACCCGCGCCGTGCAGTTTACCGGCGAGGCGCAAACGCAGGCCGGCGGCTGGGGATATGTCAGCGCTAAAGATGGCGGCGGCTTCGACGAAGGCTCGACCACGATCACCCAAGTTCAAGGTCTGCGCGGTTGCCGCAACGCCGGCATCCCGGTGCCCAAGGAAATCATCGACAAGGCCGTACAGTACATCAAAAATTGCACGCTACCCGAAGGCGGTGTGCAATATAGCTCCAAAGGCGGCGGCGGCCGGCCCGCTATCACCGCCGCGGCTATTGCCTGCTTGTTCAACGCCGGACAATATGACGATGACTTCGTCCCGCGCATGATGAAGTATTGCGAGCAGAACCTGACCTCCGATAACCGCAGCAGCTACGGCCACTGGCACTATGCACATTTTTACTATTCCCAAGTGCAATACCGCGAGGGCGGAGAGAAATGGGAACGCTACCGCAACGAAATTCGCACCAAATTGCTCCGCGAAGCCACCGAAGTCAAGCTCGGCGACAAAACGGGCGTCGAGTGGACGCAAGGCTACATCGGCCCCATTTACACGACCGCCCTCAATTTGGTGATCCTTCAGCTAGACAATGCCTGCCTGCCGATTTATCAACGCTAGAATAAAGAACAACGAATGACGCGGCACGAATAACGAACGGAAGCTGTCTTCCGATTACCCGCAAATCAATTCCCCGCGTTTTTCATCCGTCATTCGTCATCTCCCATTTACCCGCCCCACCCTTCCAACTTCGACGGAACACCCATTAATGTCTGATGCCTCACACGACGAACACAACGGTTCCATCGCCCGGCTCGGCACTGCCATCGAGCAAATCAAAGGGCAGCTTTCCCGCATCATCGTCGGCCAGCACGATGTGATCGAGCAAATGCTGATTGCCTTATTCGGTCGCGGACATTGCCTGCTGGAAGGCGTGCCGGGTTTGGCCAAAACACTGCTTGTCAGCACGCTGGCCCGCTCGCTCAATCTCACCTTCAGCCGCATCCAGTTCACGCCCGATCTGATGCCGGCCGATATCACCGGCACCGACATCATCGAAGAGAATCGCTCCACCGGTCAGCGCGAGCTGCGCTTCCTGGCCGGTCCCATCTTTTCCCACGTAATTCTTGCCGACGAAATCAATCGCACGCCGCCCAAGACTCAGGCCGCTCTGCTGGAAGCGATGCAGGAACGGCAAGTCACGGTCGGACGCGTCCGGCATCAAATGACCGATCCGTTCCTGGTCCTCGCAACACAAAACCCGATCGAGCAGGAAGGCACCTATCCGCTGCCCGAAGCGCAGCAAGATCGGTTCATGTTCAAAGTGCTCGTCTCGTACCCAAGCTTCAGCGAAGAATTCGAGGTGGCCCGCCGCACCACCAGCGCGGAAACCCAGGAAGTCGATGCCGTGCTTTCGCCCGATGAAATCCGGCAGCTTCAAGAGCTCGTCCGTACCGTACCGATCAGCGATCACTTGATTCGCTACACGCTGGCACTCGTGCGGCAAACGCGCGTTCGCGAAGAAGGCGCTGCCGATTTCGCCTGCGAACAATTGGCCTGGGGCGCCGGACCGCGGGCCACGCAGTTCCTCATCCTCGGCGCAAAGGCCCGCGCTCTCATTCACGGCCGGCCGCACGTTGCTCTCGAAGATATTCGCTCCCTCGTCAAGCCGGTGCTGCGGCATCGGCTAGTCGTGAACTTCGCCGCCGAAAGCGACGGCGTCACGACCGACCACATCGTCGATCGCCTGCTCGAGGTCACCCCCACGCACGAAGACCAGCTCATTCATGACGACCGCTTCCAAAAGATCTTTGCTTCCTGAGGTGATCAAGCGGATCGGCCGGTTGGAGATTCGCGCTCGCCACATCGTCGAAGGGTTGCTCAGCGGCATGCACCGCAGCCCCTACTTCGGCCAGAGCGTCGAGTTTCTGCAGCACCGCCAGTACGCGCCGGGCGACGACCTGCGCCGCGTCGATTGGAAAGTCTGGGCCAAGCAGGACCGGCTCTATGTCAAACAATATGAAGAGGACACGAACCTCCGCTGCTGCCTGCTGGTGGATGTCTCGGCCAGCATGGAGTACGGCAGCGGCGCGATGACGAAATACGACTACGCGGTAACGTCCGCTGCCGCCCTCGCGTACTTGCTGTTGCGCCAGCAGGACGCCGTCGGCTGCGCCGTGTTCGACGAGGCCATCCGGCAAACGATTCCACTCCGCACGAGCACCAGCCATTTGAATACCATCGTGCGCGCGCTGGAGCGGCGCGAGCCGCGCGATAAGACGCGGCTATTCGACGTCCTGGCGCGGGCCGCCGAAACCTACCCCCGCCGCGGCATGATGGTCCTCATTTCCGATCTGTTGGTCGATCCGGGCGATGCACTGCGCGGGCTGCGGTTGCTGCGGCAGCGCGGGCACGACGTCCTCGTGGTCCACCTGCTGGACGACGACGAGCTCGATTTCCCTTTCGCCCGCCCGTCGCGATTCGAAGGCCTGGAAACCGCCGACCACCTGACCTGCAATCCGCGCGCGTTGCGCGAAGGTTATCTTGCCGCGCTCAATCAATTCCTCGAAACCGTGCGGCACGGCTGCGCCCGCGACAACATCGATTACAAATTGATCCGCACGAGCGCGCCGCTCGATGCCGCACTAACCGCTTTTTTAACCCAGCGCCAACGAAAACGTCCCCATTAATTTCGAATTGCGGGTTTCGGATTGCGGATTTACCGCGGTGTTTAATCCGCAATCGGTAATCCGCGATTTTGCTTTGAGGAAGAATCGTCCGTGTCGTTCCTGTTTCCCACCCTGCTCACGATTGGCCTCCCACTGATCGCCGTGCCCATATTGATCCACCTGATCAATCTGCGCCGGCAACAGCGTATCCGCTGGGCGGCGATGCAGTTCCTGCTGGAAAGCCAGCGCCGCAACAGGCGTTGGATTTTGCTCAAGCAATTGTTGCTTTTGATCACAAGAATGGCGGTCGTCGCCGTGCTCGTGCTCATGCTTGCGCACCTCGTGCTCCGCAACGAGTGGCTGAGCTTGCTCGGCCGCGGCACCACCCATCACATCGTGTTGCTCGACGACAGTTATTCCATGAGCGACCGCTGGGGCGACACCAACGCGCTGAGCGAAGGTAAGGGCGCCATCCAGGCGATCGTCGAACAGGCGGCCCAACAATCCGACACGCAGCTCATCACTCTACTGCGATTTTCGGAAGCCGCGAAGCTCTCTGCCAGCGCTCATCCCAAAGTCTTTGCCGAACCAATCAACGACGCCTTCCGCAGCCGGCTCGAACCGCTGCTCGCCGGCTGGGATAGTTCGCAATCCGATGTCGGCCCGGCCGACGCTTTGAAGGCCATTCGCCGGCTCCCGTTGGCGACAAACGACGAAACGCTCATCGTTTATCTCGTCAGCGACTTTCGCGCACGCCAATTTGCCAGCGCGACCGAAGTTCGCAAGCTGCTCGCCGATCTGAAAGCAAAAGAACACGTCGCGCAAATCCACTTAGTTCGTTGCGTTCGCGAGGAGCGGCCCAATTTAGCGATCACGTCGCTTGTCCCAGAATCCGGCGTACGTGCGGCCGGAGTTGAAATGTGGATGAGCGTCACCGTGGCCAACTACGGCGACGCGCCTGCCCGCGGAGTCACCGTGCAACTCCAGCAGGACGGCGATGCCCTGCCGGCCCTCGTGCTCGACGACATCCCGCCGCGCGACGAAATCGCGCACAAGTTTCGCGTGCAATTCGCCGGCATCGGCGGCCATTCACTCACCGCCTCGCTGGGCGCAGACGCAATTGACGTCGATAACCGCCGCTACTTCGCCTGCGATTTGCCGGCAGCAAAACCGGTGCTCATTATCGATGGCTCGCAAGATGGCCGCGGAGGCCATCAGCTTTCGCTCGCCCTGGCTCCCGGCGGCAACACCCACACCGGCTGGCAGCCGCACGTCGAACCACCCCGATTCTTGGCCGATACGGATCGGCTCAACCAGCAGGCCGCCGTTTTCCTGCTCGACGTGCCCCGGCTGGCCGACGATGAGCTGGCGGCGCTCGAAAACTACGTCCGCAACGGCGGCGGCGCCGCCTTCTTCACCGGCGCGAAAACCGATCGCAGCTTCTACAACGACCGGCTCTATCATAACCAGGAAGGCATCTTTCCGGCGCCGCTCAAAATGCCCACGCAGCTCTTGGACCGCGGAGATACTCCGGATGTGCAAGTCTCACAACATCCGCTCTTCCAGGTTCTCGCCGGCAGGCGCAACGGCTTTCTACCCATCTTGATGGTCAATTATTACTACGCGCTTGACGACGACTGGCAGGCGCCGAAAGACGGCTCCGTGCAAGTCATCGCGCGACTGCGAAACAACCAGCCGCTGGTGATTGAAAGGCGATTCGGCAAGGGCCGCGTCGTCGCGCAGCTTACTAAGCTTTCTTCCGGCGACACGCCGCTCGGTAAATGGGGCAACTGGAGCTTGAATCCGGCGTTTCCCGTACTCGCGAATGAGCTGGCGAGCTACCTGGCAGCGTCTCGCCAAGTCGATCCGCTGTACAACATCGGCGACGACCTGACCGTCACCGTTGAAGACGGCAAATACGACCCCCACTTCCGCTTCGTCCTCCCAACCACACCAGCATCCGGCGCTCACACCGCCGGCGAGGCCGCTTCAGCGGCTGGGGGAACAACGACTCACCCCGAAGTCCTCCTGGATGCCAGCGCCGCCAACAATCAGCTAACCGCAAAGCTCGAAAGCGTCCCCACCAGCGGAGTCTATGAAGTGCAACTCCAACCCCTCGCCGGCGGCACCGAACGCCGCGAGTTTGCCGTCAACGTGCCCAGCGGCGAAGGTGATCTGGCCCTCACGCCCAACCCCGATATCGCCCGCCAGCTCGCCGGCGTCGACTACAAAATGCACGACGCGCGAGATATGGCTCTCAACGCCCAGCAATTGGCCGGTTTTCAGATGGGAGATGCGTTGCTCGCTGCCCTCATCATCCTGCTGCTCGTGGAACAGCTTTTGGCTTACATGACCAGTTACCATATCACGCCGCTGCGGAGCACCAACCGATGATCCTCGCAGTGCTAAACCTGTTGTTGTTGGCCCAGGCCGCGGGCCCGCACGCGGCGGTCCCTGCGGCGAGCGTAAGCACGACTCAACCCGCCGCCGCCGAGCGAGTTGTCTACGAGCTATCGCGTTTGCGGTCGTTCGACGACGAGCGATTACCGGCCGCCCTAATCGCCGCTGCCGCCATCGCGATTGTCGCCGTCGTCTGGTACTTGTATCGCCGCGACACGATCGAGCTGCCGCGCGGTTCGCGAATTGGTGTCTTACTACTGCGGTTTATCGCGCTGGCCGGGCTTTTAGTGTTTTTCCTGGGGATCGAACGCCGCACCACGCGCCAAGTCGTGCACAACTCGCAGGTCGCCGTGCTGGTGGATGTCAGCCAGAGCATGGGACTTGGCGAAAGCGACAACACGGCCGATACCGGCGCTACTCGCATTAAGGCCGTCGTCAATGCCTTGGCCGACAGCCCGCTGGTCTCCCAGTTGCGGCAAACCCACGACGTAAACATCGCCCATTTCGATCGCGATGTGCAGCCGGTGATCTCGTTGCCCAAAACACAAGAGCTTGAAGTTGAGACGCAAGCGCCAGAAACGAAACGTCCAGTAGAAAAACCTTCTCCTGCTCTCGGTGCTAAATCCTCCGCGCTTGACTCCATCGACTGGTCAGCAGCCCTCCAGCCTCACGGCACCGAGACGCGGCTTGGCCAGGCGTTGGCCGACGAGCTGCGGCTCTATCACGATGCGCCGCTGGCGGGAGTAATCGTACTTTCCGATGGGGCTCAAAACGCCGGCATCGAACCGACCGCGGCCATCGAGGCCGCCCGCCAGGCGAACGTGCCGCTGTTCGCTGTGGGTGTCGGTTCCGCCACGGCTCAGCGCAATATCGCCATTCGTGATCTCGTCGTGCCAACTCGAGCCTTCCCGCACGACACGCTTAACGTGACCGGATACGTACAGGCCAACGGCTACGCGAATCAAGCGGTGGACGTCGAGCTGACCCGTCGCCCTTCACAGGATAAATCCGGCGGTGGAACGCCGATCGCCTCCCAGCATGTAGCCCTCGGCCCGGATGGCGAAATGGTTCCCGTTTCGTTCGATGTCGAGCCGGGCGAGCCGGGCACGTTTATTTTTCAACTTCGCGTCAAGGCGCCTGCCGACGATGGCAACCCCCGCGACAACAAGCGCGAGGCCGAGGTCGAAGTCGTCGATCGCAAAACGCGGGTGCTGCTCTTTGCCAGCGGGCCGATGCGCGATTATCAGTTCCTTCGCAATCAACTGCATCGTGATGCGTCGATGACGACCGATGTGCTGCTGCAAACTGCGCAAACCGGCATTTCGCAGGACGCAAACACAATTCTCGACCACTTTCCAACCACGCCGGAGGAGCTTTACCCTTACGATTGCATCGTTGCCTTCGATCCAGATTGGACCGCGCTCGATGCCGCGCAGGTTGATCTTGTGGAAAAGTGGATCTCCGAAGAGGCTGGCGGCCTGATTGCCGTCGCCGGACCGATACAAACGCCGCGGTGGGTTCGCAGCACCGAGCACGCAAAGCTCCGCGACTTGTACCCCGTCGAGTTTCAACATCGCCTTACGCTGATGGACGATGCGCAATACAGCGGCCAGAATCCGTGGCCGCTGGACATGAAGCGGGCCGGCCGCGAGGCGAAATTCCTGTGGCTCGCCAAGACCGCCGAACAGAGCGAGGCCGCATGGGACAGCTTTCCCGGCGTCTACGGTTATTACGCCGTGAAGGGTGAGAAGCCGGGGGCGACTGTGTACGCCCGCTTCTCCGATCCCCAAGCCGGCGCCAGCCAGCGGCCCGTGTACTTTGCCGGCCAGTTTTATGGTGCCGGCCAGGTGTTCTATATCGGCAGCGGCGAGCTGTGGCGGCTGCGAAGCATCGACCCCGCATATTTTGAAGTGCTCTACACCAAGTTAATCCGTCACGTGAGCCAGGGCCGCATCCTCCGCGGGTCGTCGCGCGGCGCCCTGTTGGTCGAACGCGATCGTTATGAATTGGGCGAGACCGTCGTCGTGCGGGCACGCTTGTCCGACGCTCAGCACAAGCCACTCACCGATCCCAGCGTAACCGCTCAACTTTTGCGCCCCGACGGCAGCACCGAATCGATCAAGCTGACCGCCGAAATCGACCGGCCCGGTATGTATGCCGGCCAGGCCACTGTCCTGCAAGAGGGCACCTACCAGCTCGCGCTCACGATTCCCGGCGGCGCCGAAGAACCCTTAAGCCGGTATATCCAGGTTCGCGTCCCCGATTTGGAACGCACCCACGCCGAGCGCAACGATACGCTACTGGCCACCATTGCCAAAGAAACCGGCGGTATCTATTACCGGCGGCTGGACGTAGCCATCCGCGGCGACGCCGCTACGCCGCCGCTCGGCCGCGCAATCAAGAGCCGGACCGAAGTAAACCTTGTCAAAGGCGCCCCGGACAAAGACTTTGCGCGGGCACAAATGAAATGGCTGCTCGGCATCATCGCCGGATCGCTATTTGTTGAATGGATCGTACGAAGATTAAACCGCCTCGCATGAGGCAGATGTTAACCGCGACGCGCAGCGGTGCGCGTCTTCGACAATGCCACGATTGAACACCCTTCCCGACCTCCCCCATGCCGTCCGCCGCACACTCGATGTGGTGCGACGACGCATTCGTGTCTACGTCTGGCTAGAAGGTGTGGCGATTCTGATCGCTACCCTCGGCCTGGCGTTCTGGCTGGGTCTGGCCGTCGATTGGCTGTTCGAGCCGTCGCCGGCCGTCCGCCGCATGGGACTGATTGCGGTAGCAATCATCGGCCTTTACGTGTGCTACCGCTATCTGCTGCGCCGCGTGTTCGTTCCGATTTCCGATGCAACTGCCGCCGTGCTTCTGGAGCGCCGCTTCCCGGCGTTACAAGATCACGTCATCACGGCGGTCGACGTCGCGTCCGTGCCCGATCGTGCTGTCCTCTACAATCCGGCATTGATTTCCCAAACGAAACGGGCCGCCGACGCCGCAATCGCATCGGTAGAACCTGGCGAATTATTCAACCGCGGTCCACTCGTGCGATCCCTCGCCGCGGCCGCGATGCTCCTCGCATCGCTTGTCGTGTTTGCGATCCTCTCCCGCGACGTTTTCGGCTTTTGGCTCCAGCGAATCGCCCTTAGCGACGAGCCTTGGCCCCGCCGCGTACATTTAGAAGTCGTCGGCTTCCCGCCCGGTGCAAACGGCAAGCGTATCCACAAGCTCGCGCAGGACGACCCCTATGAGCTCTTGGTCCACGCGCGCACCGATGGCTACGAAGTGCCGGAGGAAGTAGAAATCCGCTATCGGCTTCCGGACGGCCGCCGCGGACGCGATCCGCTGATTCGCGTCGGCGACGCCGCCACCAGCCGCGAAGGTTTTCAACTCTTCCGCTACGAATTCAAACACGTGACCGGCGATATGGACTTCGATGTCGTCGGCGGCGACGACCGCGTCCGCGACTTACACCTGCAGGTCGTCGATCGGCCCGAGCTGGTTGCGATCGAGCTGGAATGCGCCTATCCCAAATATCTTGGCCGCCAGTCGCGCCGCCTCCCCGTCACCGGCGGCATGCGAATTCCCGAAGGCACGCGTCTTGTGCTCCACGCCAACTCGACCAAACCGCTTACGGCCGCACGCATTCACGTTGTGAAGGATAAACGCGATACGACACTGGCGTTTTCCGATCGGCCTCAACAGAAGCTGCAATGGGAGTATGGAACGCTCGCCGCCGATGACGTGCTATTGGTGAGCGTCACCGATAGCGACGGCGTTGCCACCCGCGAGCCGTATCGCCTCTCACTGGCCGCGGTGAAAGACGAAGTGCCACAAATTGCAGTGCGGCTTTCCGGAATTAGTACCGCGATTACGCCGGATGCCGTGCTGCCCTTTGTCGGTAAAATTACCGACGATTACGCCCTCGACCGGGCCTGGTTCGAGTACCGAGTCGACGCGGGCCCGATCGCCACACGGCCCCTCGCACAGCAGCCGCGCGGACGGCCGGTTCTCGACAAGCTCGATCCTTTCGATACCCGAGCCGTCGATGGCGCCGGCAAACGGGTGTTGGAGCTGCGGCCCAAACAGCGCCTAACGTTGTCGCTCAAAGCCGCCGATCGATTCAATCTCACTAAGGAGCCGCGCGCCGGCAGCAGTCAGCAGTTTTCGCTCGATATCGTTACACCCGCCGACCTGCTCGCGTTGTTAGAACGGCGCGAGCTTGCGCTGCGGCAGCGGTTTGAGGCGATTTACGAAAAGCTGACCGACACCCGCAACCTGCTCAACCGCGTCGGTTCAGACGAAACGACCGCGAACCCCGCGGAGCGGCCGCCGGCAGACTCCGCCAAAAAAACAGGCGCAACAAGTGCCTCACCAGATTCTCCAGTCTCAAGCGCCGAGCGCCTGCTCTCCCGAACGCGGCTGCGTGTCGCCGGCTCGCTGCAAAACGTGGTCCAATCGGCCGACGAAATTACCGGAGTCGCCGAATCCTTCGACGATTTGGGCGAAGAGCTGGCCAACAATCGCATCGATAATCCAGATTTGAAGAGCCGTCTGGGGGAACAAATTGCCCGGCCGCTGCATCAAATTGCACAGCAGCGTATGCCGCAACTTGCCGCGCAGCTAAAATTGGTGGAAGAGCACATCGAGGACCCCGCCGCCAGGACGCCCGAGCTCAAAAAAGCGATTGCCCTCGCCGACCAGGTCCTGATCGAGATGCGGCAAGTGCTCGACCGGATGCTCGAGTTGGAAACCTACAACGAAGTCGTCACGTTGCTTCGCGACATTATTACTGACCAGGAAAAAGTAAAAGACGCACGGAGGCGCAGAAAAAAGAACGCTTGCATAGCTTATTTCAGGATTAACCTGTTCCAAAAGTATGTCATGCAAAGGCGCGACGGCGCCAAGAAAGACAACGGATCGTGACGTCCAACCGTGAAGCCCAGTCTACCGATGTGCGGTCGAACAGCGCCTTGGCGGCATTGCGTCTATGCGTGAAACCACTTGCGGTCGCTATTTGTCTGGCGTGTTCCCGAATTGCGTGGTGCCAGCAGCCGCCGGCCGCCGCCGCAAAGCCTGCTGCTGCACAAGCCGATCAGGCAGCTCCCACACCTTCCGTTGCACCAACAATCAAAACCGACAAATTGGCTGCGGCCGATGAGCTGACCGTCGATGAGGCCCGGCTGGCCGATCGGTTCAAACGCCTGGAAGACGTGATTGGCCGGTTGGCTGAGCTCTCGGCATCGAGCGACCCGCGCCGGGCGAAGCTGCTGCGGGAAGCCATCGCACAAAGCCGCGAGCAGGATATCAATGCCCGGTTCGAATCCATCGTAAAGCTGCTCCAAGACGAGCGTCTTTCCGCCGCGGCTACCAACCAGACCGATCTGCAAAAGCAGCTCGACTCACTGCTCGGCCTGTTGCTCAAGGCCGATCGCGACAAGGAGCTGGCATCGCAGAAAGCGCGTATTCGCAAATACTTGAAGGAGCTTGACCAGCTCATCCGGTTGCAAAGAGGCGTGCGTGCCCGCACCGAGGCCGGCGATGAGCTGCACGCGTTGGGCGCAGCCCAACAGCGCCTCGCCGCCGATACCGGCAAACTGGGCGGCGATATCGCGAAGACCGACGGCGACAAGAAAACGGCCGGCGACCACCCGCCCCAGGCGGAAGATAAACGGCCGCCAAAACCGGATGAAAAACAAAAGCCGGCGGGCGACGAATCGGACAAGTCGTCCGAACCGAACAAGCCGTCCGATAGCGGCGCACCCCCCTCTCCTAATTCGAAACCTGGCGAAGGCCAACCGTCACAGGGCCAGCCTGGCAAACCTGGCAAGTCCCAGCCCTCCGATTCGCCGCCGTCACAAGGCCAGCCCGGCTCGCCTTCGCCCAGCGAGAACGACAGCGAACAGCAGCCCGAACAACCGCAGGCTCCGGCCGATCGCGCCGCCACCCGGCTCCGAGCGGCGCAACAGCGAATGGAAGAAGCCCTGAAAAAGCTCGACGAAACCCAGCGGAAGGGCGCTGCGGATCGCCAGCACCAGGCGGAGAAAGAATTGGAACTGGCTAAGGCGGAACTGGAGCGCGTTCTTCGACAGCTTCGCGAAGAGGAATTGGAGCGCGTGCTCACGCAGCTCGCCGCTCGCTTCCGCAAGATGCTCGACATGCAAACCGCGGTCTATGACGGAACCGTGCGCCTCGACCATATTCCCGCGGCCGACCGCGCACACGACCAGGAAATCGAAGCGGCCCGCCTCAGTCGCCAGGAATCGCAGATCATCCACGAAGTCGATAAGGCGTTGATGCTATTGCACGAGGAAGGATCATCGGTCGCTTTCCCGGAAGCGATCGAACAAATGCGCGATGACATGCGGCAAGTTGCCGAGCGGCTCACCGCGCTCAAAGTCGCACAAATTACGCAAGGACTGGAGAAAGACATCATCGCGGCACTCGAGGAAACGATCGCCGCGCTGGAGAATTCGATGAAGAACCTGGAAAAGAAGCGCACGCCGCCCGGGCAGCCTGTGGCCGTCCAACCCGGCGACATGCCGCTCGTCGATAAGCTGGCCGAGCTCAAAATGATCCGCTCGCTGCAAATGCGAATCAACAAACGAACCCAGCGTTACGGTGAAATGATCACGGGAGAGCAGGCCGAAACGCCCGAATTGTTAAAAGCCCTGGAAGGGCTCGCGGACCGGCAGCAGCGGGTGTTTCGGGCGACCGCCGACTTGCATCGGGCAATTGCCGACTTGCAGCAAGGCCGCAGCGATTGACTTTTTGTTCCGTACCGCAGCACCGTGGCAAAATGAAAGGATCGGTACACAGCCGCTTGGAAACCTCGTGGCTAACTGGGCAATTTGCCGATAACTGTAGGCGTCCCGCTCCGCAAGAGGCAATGTCCCCTCGCGGAGCCACTGGGTCCCGCTTTTTGCCGGCTTTACCGCTGCCTTGGACAAACATCGGTTGGACAGTTCATCGTAACAGTGAATAATAAAGTATGACGATTCGGCGGCCGGTGGGTGGTTGATGCCCCATCGCGAAACCAACCCAGGGCTCCTTTTATGACCAACCGACGCACCAGCCGCCGACTGCTTGCCGTCTCGATCTTGCTATCCGTCGCCGCCGCAGCCGCATACGCCGGCAGCGATTATCTGCGGACGCCTACCTGGCAACCCGTAAAAGCCGAAGACGTGCGCATCCGCATCGAAGAATACCTCCAATCGGCCAACATCGCTCCGAACGTCCAAACCGAAGTCCGCGACCGCTGGCGCGCCGTCGAGCGATGCCGCCAACGGCGATCTGTTGGATCGACTCTCGCAGTCGTTGGCCAAGGCCGACGAGCGTGTCGCCGAATTGGTTACATTCTGCTCGGGCGTCGGCGAGCGCGGGCACAAGCTTCCCGAATTCGCCTGGCTGGCCGACAGCGACACGCCGCAGCTCATTCGGCACAACATGCGGCTCTACCTGGCTCGCTGGCTCGTGCAGCAAGGCTACTATGATGAAGCAATTGCCTGGACCGACGGCCTGACAACCGACGACGTCGTGGCGCCGGAAGCCTTGTTGTTCTATCGCGCCGTCGCTCAGCATCAGCTCGTCCAACCCGATAAGGCAGAAACCGCCCTGGGGCAGTTGCTCGAGGGTCAGGAAAAGCTGCCCATCCGATACCAGAAGCTCGCCGATTTAATGCGCCACGACCTGGACGGCCTGCGAGACGATTCGCTCGACCACATTTCGCGCCGCATGTCCGATGTTCGCCGCCGGCTTGCCCAAGGCCGCTCCGGCGAGCGCGTACAGGGAATTGAGAACGGCGTGATCGAATCGCTCGATAAGCTCATCAAGAAGGCCGAAGACCAGGCGCAAAAGCAGGCCCAAATGGCGGCCGGCTCCGGTAAGTCGCCGCCCACTACGCCCATGCAGGATAGCCAGATTGCCGAATTGAAGGCCCCCGGCAAGGTTGAGCAGCGCGATATCGGCCGCGGCACCGGTTGGGGCAACCTTCCCGACAAAGATCGCGAAAAGGCCATGCAGGAAATCGGCCGCGAATTCCCCTCCCATTATCGCGAAGTCATTGAAGAATACTTCCGCCGGTTGGCGGCCGAGGAGTCGGCCGACAAACCATGACCTGCCGACGATACCCGCCCCGCCCTAAAATCTGCCCGCTCGCCGCCTTCGTCTTGCTGGTAACAGCGGTGGCTGGCGTTGCCGCGCCCACCGGTGATGTAACGGCCACGCGGCTCGATGGCACCGCCATCGCCGGCAAGTTGCGCAAATGGGACAACGAGCACGTGCTCATCGCGACTCCGAACGGCGACCAGCACATTGCAACCGATCAGCTCATTTCGCTGCGCTTGCCGGCCGCGGCTAACGCGCCCGCAACCGCCGACAAAAACTCGGGGCTCGTCGAACTGATCGACGGCTCGATTCTACCCATCGAGAAAATCCGGGTCGAGCAAACAATGGCGGTGCTCACCCTCGCCCGGCCCGCAACCTCCGGCGACAAAACGCTCAAAGTGCCAACCACCCTATTATCCGCCATCCGCTTTCGCCAATTGGACGCAGCGCTCGCCACACAGTGGGACGAGATGCGCCGCCTCAATCTCGCCAACGACGTGCTCGCGGTGCTCAAGAAGGACGGCAAGAGCCTCGACTACGTCGAAGGCGTGATTGGCAACGTGTCGGCCGATAAAATCGAATTCAAATTAGAAGGCGAAACCCAACACGTCGATCGCGCAAAAATTGCCGGCGTGATCTATTACCGGCCCGATCGCCGCACGAAAGACGAACCTCGCTCGCTAATTCAGGGGCATTCTGGCTTGCGCGCAGCGCCACGCACGTCGAGCTCAAAGATTCGCAGCTTCAACTGACGTTGGCCGCCGGCGCAAAACTTAGCTGGCCGATCGAAGACATCTGGCTGGCCGATTTCTCCGCCGGCAAGCTGATGTACCTGAGCGATATCGAACCGGCCTCGGCGAAATGGACGCCGCTCGTTGGCCTGCCGGCCGCCGCCACGCTCGCCGCTGAGTACGGCCAACCTCACCGCGATAAATCGGCCTTCGGCGGCGCCCTTGCACTGTTGGTCAAAGCAGGCGAATCAATCGCAACCCCGGCCGCCACACGCTCGTTCAACAAGGGTCTCGCCCTGCGCAGCCGCACCGAAATCGTCTACCGCCTGCCGGTCGGTTTCCGGCGCTTTACCGCACTGGCCGGCATCGATCCGGCCAGCAGCGCCAACGGTAACGTGCGGTTGATCATCTCCGGCGATGATCGGGTGCTATTGGATGCGGAAATCGCCGGCGACCAGCCGCCCCATCCCATCCAACTGGAAATCGCCAACGTCAAGCGATTGAAAATTGTGGTTGATTACGGCCAGAATCTCGACGCCGGCGATTGGCTCAACCTGTGCGACGCGAAAATTGTGAAGTAACCGTGCAACTCCACGCTGCCCAGTTTCGGATCGAGTCATTTTGCATTTTGCATGGTGCATTTTGCATTTTGTATTCAATTCTTATAACCTCTGCGCTCGCGGCGCCTCCGTCTCCCGACTCCGCCGTCCTCGCCGCTGAAAAACAGCGCGTCGAAACCATTGCCCGCATCTCTCGCCCCACGATCGCCATTTTCGATTCCAAAGGCCAAGGCGGCGGTTCCGGAGTCGTGATTTCGCCCGATGGATACGCCCTGACCAATTTCCACGTGGCCGGCGCGACCGGTGCCGCGATGAAATGCGGCCTTTCCGATGGCCGCTTCGTCGATGCCGTCCTCGTCGGTCTCGATCCGAGCGGCGATGTCGCCCTGGTCAAGCTCATTGGCAAAAGCGACTTTCCCTCTGCCCAGCTCGGCGACAGCGACACCGCCCGTGTTGGCCAATGGGTCTACGTCGTTGGCAATCCGTTCCTACTGGCCGACGATTTTAAACCCACCGTCACCTACGGCATCCTTTCCGGCGTGCACCGCTACCAGTACCCATCCGGCACGCTGCTGGAATACGCAGATTGCCTGCAAACCGATGCCGCGATCAATCCCGGCAACTCCGGCGGCCCCATGTTCGATTCCGATGGCCGGCTAATCGGCATCAACGGCCGGGGTTCTTTCGAAAAGCGCGGACGGGTAAACGTCGGCGTCGGCTATGCCATCTCGATCAATCAAATCAAGCGTTTCATCGGCCTGTTGAAGAGCGGCCGAATCGTCGATCATGCGTCGCTCGGCGCAACGGTCTCTAGCGACGCCGAGCGCCGCGTCGTAATCGACGACATTTTGGACGACAGCGACGCCTACCGCCGCGGCTTGAGATACGGCGACGAGCTCGTCCGCTTCGGCGGCCGCGAGATCACCTCCACCAACGCCTTCAAAAACGCTTTGGGCACTTATCCGAAGGGTTGGCGTGTGCCAATCGCTTACCGCCGCGATGGAAAGGAATTCGACGTCCGCGTGCGACTTGCCGGAGCGCATCGCGAGGGCGAGCTCGAAGCACTGCTCGATACAGAGCAGGAACCGCCCGTCCCCGATCGTCCGCGCCGCGGCAACCAGCCAAAACCAGGCGACAAGCGCCCCCAACCCCGGCCTAGCCCCCGCGCAAAACAAAAAACTCGCTTACCGAAAGCCGTCCGCCAATACTACGAAGAGTCGCCCGGATACGCCAACTTTTGGTTCAACCGCTACCATCAACAGCGCGTTTGGAATGCCTACCTGGCCCACGGCGATTTCGCCGACATGGGCTGGAACTGGAAAATTACCGCGAAGACTGCCGCCGGCGGCGACGTTGCCATCGAGCTCGGCGAGAAAAACGGCTCGATTGTCATGCCAGACGGCAAGTCGGGCGCCGTGTTCGGTACCGCGCTGACCGAAACCATGAGCCCGCCGCGCTCCGGCGGACTTCTTGCCGCCTTGCACCTGTGGCAGCGGTTGCTGCTTCTCGGCCCTCACCGTTTCGGCGACGTTTACTATCTGGGCACCATCCCCTGGACGAGCGACGAGAAGTTCGCCGATTGTCTCGTGGCCACCAATGCCGGCGTCGAGAGCCGATTTTATTTCGATCCCGATACGGGCCATTGCCGGGGCCTCGAATTGCGCGTCGCCGATGATGAGGATCCCTGCGAAATTTATTTTGACGACATCCGCCAGGTAGATGGCCGCTCGCTGCCGTACCATTGGATCATCCGGCACGGCGACGACGTGTTTGCAGACCTGAAAGTGGCCTCCTACGATTGGACGAGCGGCGCGAAACCCGCCAAATCAAAATAGCTGACGCACCTGACAGAGTTTACAAGGTCGCGCCAAAGCGCTACGGCACAAAGTTAGGAACCTTGATGTGCGCAATCGCAACTACATTGTTCGAAGAGCATCAAATAGCGGGCACGGAGCCATACGCCACCCTCTGTGCTCTCCGTTATCTACTGTTCAAAATTTAGTGTTTCCGAGCGGATTCTTTGCGTATTTGTGCTATCGCATGAGGTGACCATCCATGAAATTCTCCGTAAACGTCCGCGCCGTTGCGCTAGCCGCCGCTAGCGTCCTCGCCGGGGCCGGCATTGCGCGGGCCAGCGACGGCGCGGCGTCCTTTGCCGATGCCGCTCGCCAGGTGCAGCCCAAAGTCGTCAAGATCTACGGTGCCGGCGGAATTCGCGGCCTGGAACACTATCAGAGTGGCATCTTGATTTCCGCCAAGGGTCACGTGCTCACCGTTTCGAGTTATGTGCTCGATTCAGATGAGGTAACGGTCGTGCTGGACGACGGACGCCACTACACGGCACAACAGGTCGCTGCCGACCCGCTCACCGAAATCGCGGTGCTGAAGTTCGATCCCGGAGACGATGAGGTGCCCCACTTCGATCTGTCGGCTGCCGTAACCGCCGAGCCGGGGTCGCGCGTGTTGGCATTCAGCAATTTGTTCGGCATCGCGGCCGGCGACGAACCAGTGAGCATGCTGCACGGCGTCATCTCTGCCGTCGCCCCGCTCGAGGCCCGCCGCGGCGCTTATGCGACCAACTTTCACGGAAACGTGTACGTCGTCGATGCGGCAGCCAACAATCCGGGCGCCGCCGGCGGTGCGCTCACCGATTCCCAAGGCCGCCTGCTGGGCATGCTCGGCAAGGAGCTCCGCAGCAGCCTCACCGATACCTGGTTGAATTACGCGCTGCCGGTCGCCGCGTTCGCTCCGACGGTGGAAGACATCCTCGCCGGCCGGTTCACTCAGGCCGACTTGAAGGAAGTCGATCGACCGGCAAACCCGCTGTCGCTCGCCGCGCTGGGCATCGTGCTCGTGCCCGATGTCGTCACGCGCACCCCGCCCTACATCGATCGCATTGTTCCCAATTCGCCGGCTTCCTCCGGCGGCCTGCGACCGGATGACCTGGTTGTCATGATCGATTCCCAAATTGCCAGCTCCTGCCACCAGGCGACCCAGTTGACCGAGCGACTCGAACGCGACGCGGCCGTCCACCTGGGAGTTTTGCGCGGCGAACAGTTTATCGAGGTCACGCTCAAGGCAAAGCCGCCAGAACCGCCGGCCAAGGAATCATCAACAGGCGGAAATCCCGTGAAGGAATAACTGTGTCATTTGTAGACGTGCGCCTTACAGATTGCAAAATGCAAATTCAAGATTTGCATTTGAAACCACTCCGCATTTTGCAATTTTCAATTTGCATTTTGGCATTTGCAATCAGCGTTTGCGTTTTCGCAGAGGACGGCCGCGTAAACTCTCTCGAAGCTCGTGAGGAAGCAGCCCTCAAAACGGCCGCCGAAAACGTGGCTCCCTCCGTCGTGCAGATCCGTACCATCGGCGGCCTGGAAACGGTAGATGGCACCGTGCTGGCCGATGGGCCCACGACGGGCCTGGTGATTTCGGCCGATGGCTACATCCTTTCCAGCGCGTTCAACTTCGCGCAGCAACCCGCCTCCATCCTGGTGACGTTCGCCTCGGGCAAGCAAGCGCCGGCCGAGCTGGTCGCAACCGATCACAGCCGCATGCTGGTGTTGCTGAAAGCGAACAGCGTGACCGACCTGCCGGTCCCCACGCTGGCTCCGCTCGCGGAGGTTCGCCCCGGTCAATGGGCCGTCGCCGTGGGCCGAACTTTTCGCGCCGACCGCACCAACGTGACGGTCGGAATCGTCAGCGCCCTCGGACGCATGTTCGGAAAAGTGATTCAGACCGATGCCGATGTTTCCATGGCCAACTACGGCGGTCCGCTGGTCGATGTGCGAGGCCGCGTGCTCGGCCTCATCGTGCCAATGGCGCCGCACGGCGCGAGCGACGTTGCCGGCGCCGAATGGTACGACTCAGGAATTGGTTTTGCCGTGCCGATCGCTCCGCTGGCCGATCGCATCGAGCGGATGAAGAAGCACGAAGACCAGCGGCCTGGCCTGTTGGGGATCGGTATGACACCAAAAAATCCTCATTCATCGCCTGCCGATCTGGCCGCGGTCCGTCCCGATTCGCCCGCCGGTCAGGCCGGGCTCAAAAAGGGCGACCAAATTGTCGAGCTCAATGGCAAGCCAATCAAAACGCAGTCCGATTTGCGATTCGCGCTCGGAACGGCTTACGGCGGCGATGCCGTCCGCCTCGTCGCCATGCGCGGCAAGCAGCGCATCGAGCGGACGATCACCCTTACCGGCGAGTTGCCCGCGTTCCGGCATGCGTTTCTGGGCATCCTGCCGATGCGGCCCGCAGCCGAACCCCAGGCCCCCGGCGATAAAAACTTAAAGCCCCGCGATGGCGCAAAGAAACCAACCGGTAAGTCAGCCGAGAAGAAAAAAGCCAATGATGGCGGCGATCGCGCCACACCTGCCGCAACGGAAGCCCCAGAAGCAACCGACGCCAAAAAAACGCACCACGCCGTGCAGGGCGTCGCCGTGCGTATGGCATATCCGGGCAGTCCGGCCGCGGAAGCGGGTGTCCAGGTGGGCGACCGAATAGTAGGAATCAACGAAACAAAAGTCGATACCATCGACGACGCCATCGCGGCCGTAAACAGCATCGCTCCCGGGAACAAAGTTGTCGTCCGGCTACTGCGCGGCGGGAAATCGATGGAGCTAACGCTCACAGCAGCGCGCCTGCCGACCAATGTACCCAGCGAATTGCCGTCGGCAGATGAGCCCCCGACCGCCGTCCCCGCCGATGCAGCCGCACCATCGGCAGCCGGCGAGACTCGCGAATTGAAGCTGCCCGAGTTTCCCAACAAATGCCAGGTCTACGTGCCCGCTTCGCACGAGGCGGGCCGGCCGCAAGCCGCCTTGCTCTGGCTGCAAACGCCAAGCGAGGCGAAGCCGGACGAGATCATCCGCGAATGGCGGCCGATTTGCGACCGCGATGGCGTGTTGCTAATCGTTCCCGCACCGGCCGGTTCCGATCATTGGGAGAGAACCGAACTCGAGTACTTGCGGCGCCTCAGCGAGCGAGTCGTTGCACAGTACAAGATCGACTCGCATCGTATGGTCGTTTACGGTCAAGGCACGGGTGGAACGATCGCGTGGCTTGTCGCGCTATCGAGTCGCGATCTGTTCCAGGGAGTGGTGGCAGCCGCGGCGCCATTGCCCCGGCCGCTTCGAGTTCCGCAAAATGAGCCGGCCCAGCGGTTGGCCATCTTTGCCGCAATCTCCCCCAGCAAACAGGCGGCCGCGCCAATCACGCTTGGGCTCCATAAGCTCGACGACGCCGGTTACAACGTCACCACGCTGACTACCGAAAACGCCGCGGGCCAACTTTCAGATGATGAGCGCAAGCAGCTCGCCCGCTGGATCGATACGCTCGATCGATTCTAACGGGCCCGCCGCCACCCACACGCTGCGGCGGCGACGCCCATCAGTACCAGCATCAACGAGGCCGGCTCTGGAACCCCAGGACCAGGACCCATCGGGTCGGCCCTTATAATGAGCGACGCATCTGCCAGGAACGACTGAAGAACGCCGCCGGTCACTGGTGGAACTACGACGAAGCCTGTGCCCCCGTTGACCGCCAGGCTCATCGACAACGCCACGCTTCCCGGCGCAATAAACTGCATCAACGAACCTGCGGTCACATTCCCAAGAGTTGTCGTGAACAGCGCACCGGTTCCAGGCGGACCCATCACGCCGGTCAGTGCGCTATTGGTCATTGGGCCCTGCAATAATAAATTGTCGCCCGGGTCATACAGGCTGAAGATGCCGCCGAAGAAATTCTGTATTACCAGAGTGCCAACCACAGTCGCCGGCTGTCCCATGGTGTCCAGACCGTTCATGCTGAACGTGGCCGTGTTTGTGGTGATATCCGGAATAGGATCCAGAAAACCGGTGTATTCGATCGCGGTAAACTGATCGCCCGTCGGGGGAGGTCCCACTGTCTCGTCGACTGTCGACAGTACCCCGCTGCCGTTCATCCCAACATCCGGTCCCACGCCTCCCAAATTGAGCTTAATGATCGTGCCGGCTTGGGTCAGCGAAGTCGTTAAAATAACGAGCGCGCAGACCGAAACATTGAGGACGATCAACCGTGTTGTTCGCGTCATTAGTTCCTTGCTCCCAATCGATCAAAGTGAGATTCTTTATACCCCTGCGAATGCCCACTGTCTCGTTGTCGTTGCCGACGAGTCTCAAGCCCTATTGTGTTGACTGCCTTCGCGGCCAAAAAAACAACGATTGAAACCTTCATGCGCGACGGTCGCCCCAGACCCCTTGCGCGAAAAGACTTCAATCGTTGCTTTCGATTAGATTAGCGTTACCTTAAGTTTTCCCGTATCGCGACGGCGATTAATTAGATCTTGCCTGCTAATTAGGGGGAAGTGTGCTTGGAAATCCGCTACCCCCGATTGTAATCATTCGCACGCGGCGGTCAATCATTCCGGGCGGAATTCTCCAAAAAATCTGATCGTGCTGCCAGCAGAATTTGACGGAGATTCGGGCATTCACCAGGCCATCGCGTCCCACCATTTATGGGGGGGCACCCTGCCGTTTTACAATTGGCCCCGCGGCTAGCACGGCAACCGCGTGCGCCGGCGCACAGGAGCTGGCCCGCGGGCCAATTTCGGCAGACAACGAAACAATCCGGCACCCCGCCGATGGTCGCTCCACGGCTGCCCGCCCCAAAAACTCGCCCGATCCGCTCAAAATATACGTTGCCGGGAGCCCCGGCATCCGCTTGCCGGCTGTGTCGATCGAGCACTTTAGCTCGCCGCGCTGACCGTCGTAAATTGCCTTGGCGATTCGGTCGAAGTCGTCCGGCCCAAGCTCGGCCGCATCCGCACAAAGTTGCCGCGCCAAGCGTTGCCGCGCATGTTCACGCGTCAGCGGCCGACCATCGGCCGTCCAATCGGCTTGCGGATCTTCGTGCAAATCGCCGCGCAGCAGATATGCATCCGCGGTGGTGGCGAACACCTCGGCGGCAATCGGGCACAACTGGCCCCGCCACGGCAACGAGTTGGCCACCGCGCAAATCGGTGTCCGCGCCACGCCTCGGTAAACGAGTTCGCCGAACAGCAGCCGCTCGGTGTCGTTCCGACCTCGGGCAGTTACCTGTCCCTCGACCAATGGAATCAGATCTGTCGTCGTTGATCCAACGTCGATCACAAGTCCTGTGCGTGTCGTCACGAACCTGCTCGCGAAGCGAGCCAGCGCGTGCCAGTTGCTTGCCGCCACCAGTTGCGGCGCGGCCAGCGCCGCGGCCAACGAGACAAACCGCCCATCGACGAGATAAACCGCAACTTTGCGCCTCCCGGCGAGTTGCTCGACCGCCGCCAGGATGTGTCGAACGCCCTCAATCTTGCTGGAAAAGCAATCGCACAACTCACCCGTCATCGTCACAGCCAGACGTTCCGATGCGGGCGCGTTTTGCAGGAGCGCGCCCAGTGCCCCTGCCAAGCCATGCGGATCACGCCACAGCGGATATGCAACACTCTTGGCCCACCCCCGACCGTCGGCCGCTTTCAGATTCGCGCCGCCAATGTCGAGCCCCAAGCACGTCATCGTAGAAAACTCACATTCCCGTTGGCGTCGAATTCGATCGGCTGCGAGGAAAACTCGATCGGTATCATTTCGCCACGCGCCATTTGCCACATGGCCTCGGCCAAATTGTCCTTCGAGGCCGCACGCAATCCGACGTACGATGTCGTTAGTCGCGGATTAATTTCGATGACCGCATCGGCCGCGCCATCTGCTTCGCGTCCCAGTACCAAATCGATGCCCACGTAACCCACCGCGGGTGGCATCGCCGCCAGCGCGCGCTCCGCCAGCGACTGGGCTCGCTCCGCCAGCCCAGCCGCCAAGGGCAACTCGCCGCCCAGATATCGCAGCCGCCCGTCCTCCGAAATTCGCTGTTTGCATGGCAACAGCGGAAGACGGCCACCGGGACCGCACAACATCGCCACGCTTGCCGGCAATCCCGGCGCGTACCGCTCCAGCCGCCGACTCCACGCATAAGCGGGCGGCGCATCGTTCGGGCCGCTCACCATGTACGTATCCTGCGAGCCGGCGCCTTCCACTGGCTTGATCACGGCCGGATAAACGAAGTCCGCGGGCAGCGGATCATCGGGCTCAAGCGTTCTACCTGCGGGCACCGGCACTCCGCTGGCCGCCAGTGTCTCACACGTCCGCTGCTTGTCGGCCGCAATGCGAATGAACTGTGGCGATGGCGACATCAATCGGCCTCCGCTCGCCACCACAACCCGCGACGCTTTCAACAAAATGCCATCAAGCTCCGGCGCGATGAGGATCGTGGCATCCGCCGCCGCCGCAAGCCGCTCGAATTCGTCCCAGTGCGACGAGCGGCTGATCACGTCAACCAACTCACAGCCCGGCAATGCGAGCTGCAGCACGCGCGGATCTCGCAGCGCCGTAACCCGGCAATCCTGGATGCGCACCAAATCGGCCGCTAGCGCACCGATCATCGCCGTGCCTTCGCGCAACAGCGACGCCGGCATATGACCAGGCTCATCGACCAATCCGCCGCCGGTGGCCCATTCGTAGACGAAAACGTGCATCGTCATTTAGCCCCCGGTCACTGACGGGTGCTAACTAGAAGATTCCCAACTGGTCCCGCGCGTCTTCCGTCATGCGGTCGGGCGTCCAGGGCGGCTCCATGACGAGCTTCACATCGACTTCGCCGACGCCGTCCAGCCGCCGCACCGCATCTTGAGATTGACTGAGAAGCTGCGGCCCCGCCGGGCATGCCGGACTGGTCATCGTCATCTCGATCTCCACATTCGACTTGCCCTCCGGTTGTTCATCAATCTTGACGTCGTAAATAAGCCCGAGATCGACAATGTTGACGAACAACTCGGGATCCACAACGCTCTTGAGCGCTTCACGAACTTTGTCTTCGGCAACAGACATAAGGCTACTCCTCGTCTTCAGGCTCCGGAAGGAATTCGATGCGCTCGTAGACTTCTGCCAATGGCAGCCTCGCCTCAATTTCTGGAAGCAGGATGGTCGCACCCAATTCGGTGTAAGATTCGTAAACGAACCCATGATCTGTGCGGCGGTACACAGCGATGGACGGGACATCCTGCTCGACAAGAAGGTACGCGTGCAGCGTGGGAATTGTGAGATAGGCTTCTTTCTTTTCCGTCTGATCATCGCGTCGAGTGCTACGCGACAGCACTTCCACGATTACAACCGGCCGATCTTGGAAGGTATCCGCGGACGGGTTCCGATCGCAAACCACCAAAACGTCAGGGTAATAGAATCGCACGTGCATTGGCAACTTGACTCGGACCTTTGTGCCCGAATTGAACGATTGACACGGCTTTCCTCTTAACCTGGACCCCAGTGCACTAAGAATATTCGACGCGATCTGGTTATGCGCGTTCGTCGCCCCCGCCATGGCGTAGACATAGCCGCCCAGGTACTCGTGTTTCACCTGGGATTTCAACTCGCCGCGGAGATATTCCTCCACTGTGATCGGCCTTTTTTCCGGCGCAGAGCTCATATCAATAAGATACGCCGCCCGCCTTGCCGGTCAACCGCGAAGCCACACTGGCCCGCCCGTTAGCCGCCCTGAAGTCGCACAAAGACCCGATCGCCGTCGACCTTCACCTCGTGCGACCGCGTCGGCTTGGTCGCCGGCATCGTGAGCGCGGCTCCCGTCTTCACGTCGAATTTGGCGCCATGTCGCGGACATTCGATTGTCCCCTGCGCGGCGTCGAGCGGCCCTTCGCTCAGCGGGCCGCCATCGTGCGTGCAGATATCATCCAGCGCGTACCAGCGCCCCGCCGCGTGAATCAATACGACCAGCCGTTCGCCCACTTCGACGAGCAGTTTACCCGGATCGGGAACGTCTGAAGTTTTCGCGACTGGGACGAAGTCGGGCATTTCAAGATCAATTCAAACTTAGCAACCACGTGCCGCCAACTAGCAACAGCAACCCAGCCAGCACGAGCGCAATCCCCCGCTTCAGGGAATTGGCACTCCGCCGCCGTTCGTCGATGCGACCCGAAACCACGACGCGCATGCCGCCCGCCGAAAACCACAGGCCTGCCACCGTCACCACCAGACCGACCAAACGGATCGCATTCGCGAGGAGTTCCAACGCACTTACGCTCCGCCCAATTCCTTAATGTCGCTAACCCGCCGGCCAATCGACTCGCCCAGCGCGTCTCGAACGCTTTCGATCGTAATCCGGTCGAACACCTGCTGAAAGAACCCGGCGACGATCATCCGCACTGCTTCGCGCCGCGTGTAGCCCCGCGTCATCGCGTAAAACAGTTGTTCCTCATCGACGCGGCCGCTCGTGCTGCCGTGCGTGCAGCGAACATCATCGGCCTCGATCTCCAACCCCGGAATCGAATCGGCTCGCGCATCGCGCGACAACATGAGATTGTCGTTCCGCTGGTAGCCATCGGTCCGCTGGGCATCGCGATCGACCTTGATCATCCCGCGCCACACGGTTCGCGACCGGTCCTGGAGCGCCACTTTGTATAACAAGTCACTCTTGCAGTACGGCGCTTGGTGATGCTGATGCGTGTGATACGACAGATGCTGTCGTCCTTCGGTAAACATCACGCCGTTGACCTGCACCTCGGCATCCGGCCCGATCATGGCGACGTGCTGATTCACCTTGGCCAGCCGAGCACCAAGTGCACCAATCGTCCACTGCAGCCGCCCTTCCCGCCCAACATGTGCTTTCTGATGGGCAAAATGCCAGACCTCGTGCCCCCAGTTCTGCAGATTCACATACCGCAGGCGGGCCGCCTGCTCTACGACGAGTTCAATCGAGCCGCAATGAAAACCACGGCCATCGGGCGATGTGCTCGCCGTCTCAGAGAGCATTGTCGCCTCGGCGCCTTCAGCTAGAATCACGAGAGTCTTGTTCAAGTCGACGCCGCCATTCGAGAGCGCCGACAGCGAGTGCAACGGCTCGTCGATCCGCACTCCTTTCGGCACATACAACAGCGTGCCGCCGCACCATGCCGCCGCGTGCAGCGCCGAGAACTTGTCTTTATTCGGATCAACAACCTTTCGCTCGAAATACGGCCGCAATAGATCAGCATGCTCGACAACTAACTCGTCCAAGCTGCCGAACAGAACGCCGCGCTTTGCCCAACTCTCCGCCAGGCTGGCTGAAGCGGGTCGGCTGTCGAGCGACGTCACATGACCACCCAAATCAACGCCAGCCGCCAACAACGCATGCGGAAGTTCATTGTTCGACACCGACTCCGCCGCTCCCGCCTCCGGAAAACCGAACTGCTCAAGCTTGAACAGCCGGATATCGGTCCGCATCCATTCTTCCTCGCGCCGACGGCATCGGCAATTCTTGGAACCGCCGCCAGGCAGCGCGGCGCATCTCGGCCAGCCAGCCGGGTTCATCGCGCGCGGCCAGAAAAGCCTCAAATGCCTCTTGCGAGAATCCTGTCGAAACAACCGCGGTAGACATGCGCTCCTAACCGATTCGTTCACTCAAATAGTTCGTCGACAGGAAATTTCCAGCCAGGCACCGCCGGCTCCGCCTCGGCCATCTCACCGCGGCGATAGATCGTTGGTTTGTCGGGCGAATCAGCGCGATAGACCCGGACCACATCATCGCTCAATAAATCGACGTCCCAAACGACTTTCGTTCCAGCCGCAAAATAATCGCGACGCTTCTCGGCCATCTCTCGCTCCGCCTTTGGTCCGTAATCGCCCTCGCTGCGAACTTCCGCGGCGAATAGCGGTGCGCCCTTACCAAATTCCATTTCCGGCGCTTCCTTGCTAAAAGCAGCGTCCGGCGCGAAGCTCTTTCGATTTGGCAAGTCAACAAGAAACGCCACATTGTCCGGATAAGCATACCCGCCCAAGCGAGCTTCAATTCCCTCGAGGCTGCGACAAATGCGGTACCCGGCGCAGGCCTGGCCTTCGTCCCGTCGGGCTCATTCGAATGATCCTCCCGCCGACAATCTCGGCCTTGCCTTCGATCTTGGACAATTCGGCAATAAGTTGCTCTGTTTTTGAATCCGTTGCAATGCTCATGCGCAGCGATCCTCTGGTGATAGATTACCCCACGCTGCCTTCCATCTGCAGCTCGATCAGCCGATTCATTTCGACCGCGTATTCCATCGGCAGCTCTTTCACCAGCGGTTCGATGAACCCGCTGACGATCATCGAGCTGGCCTCCGCTTCGGTGAGCCCGCGGCTTTGAAGATAGAACAACTGTTCTTCGCCGATTCGCGAGACGCTCGCCTCGTGCTCCACCTGCACGTCCTGCTCTTCCACTTCGATATAGGGATACGTATCGCTGCGGCTGGCCGGGTCGAGAATCAAAGCATCGCACACCACGTTGCTCTTCGAGCCCACAGCGCCGTCCTGCACCTTGCACAGGCCGCGGTAACTGGCACGTCCGCCGTTCTTGCTGATACTCTTCGAAATGATGCGGCTCTTGGTGTGCGGGGCACAATGCACCACTTTCGCCCCGGCATCCTGATGCTGGCCCTTCGATGCGAAAGCGATCGACAGAATCTCTCCCCGCGCCCCCGGCTCCATCATGTACACGGCCGGGTACTTCATCGTCAGCCGGCTGCCGAGGTTGCCATCGATCCATTCCATGAGCGCGTCGCCATAGGCAACCGCCCGCTTCGTCACCAGATTGTAAATGTTATTGGCCCAGTTCTGGATCGTCGTGTATCGGCAACGGGCGCCGCGGCGGACGATAATTTCGACCACCGCCGAGTGCAGGCTCTCGCTCGAGTACATCGGCGCCGTGCACCCCTCGACATAATGCACCTCCGCCCCTTCATCCACGATGATGAGCGTTCGCTCGAACTGCCCCATCCGCTCCGCGTTGATGCGGAAATACGCCTGCAGCGGAAACTCGATCTTCACGCCCTTCGGCACGTAGATGAACGAGCCGCCAGACCACACAGCCGAGTTGAGCGCCGCAAACTTGTTATCCTCCGGCGGAATGATCGTGCCGATGTACTCGCGCACCAGGTCGCCGTGCTCGCGGAGCGCCGTATCCGTATCGGTGAATATGACGCCCTGCTTGCCCAGCTCTTCCTGCAGCGAACCATATACCACTTCGCTCTCAAACTGCGCCTTCACGCCGGCGAGGTATTTCTTCTCCGCCTCCGGAATGCCCAACTTGTCGAACGTCTCCTTGATCTCCGCCGGCACATCGTCCCAAGTTTTTCCTTGGTGATCGGTTGGCTTCAGGTAGTAATAGATGTCCTGGAAGTCGATTCCGATATCGCCGCCCCAGCGCGGCATCGGCTTCGATTCGAAAATCTTCAGCGACCGCAGCCGGAAGTCACGCATCCACGCTGGTTCCCGCTTCATCTCCGATATCGCCGAAACGATTTCCGGATTGAGACCCCGCTCGGCCTTGAACACCGCATGCGACGGCGTGATGAAATCATACTTATTGATCTCTCCCAAGCCAGTTTCATCGGGAGAAGTCAGCAAATCAGTAGCCATTATCTTTTCCTATCGCTCGCATTATGAACAGGATATTCAGGATCGACAGGGATTCGAATTTGATCTAGTGAATCCTGCAGATCCTCTTATCCCGTCCAGTCTTTTGTTCGTTATCTAGCGCCGACCGGAACCTTCTGCTCCGCAGCGGCCATTTCTTTTTCGATCGCCGCGTCCTCCGGATGCCGCGCTCGTACCTTGTCATAACCTTCCGTGTACAACTCTCGTGCCAATTCCACGCCCCCCGTCTCTACAATCCGCCCGCCCAGCATCACATGCGTAAAGTCCGGCGAGTTATGCTCCAACAGCCGATCGTGATGGGTAATAATAAGGATTCCCATATCCGCGCCGCCGATCACCGCGATGCTCTGGCTCGCCAGCTTCACCGCATCCACGTCGAGCCCACTGTCCGTCTCGTCGAGGATCGCAAACTTCGGCCGCAGCATCGCGAGCTGCAAAATCTCGGCCCGCTTCATCTCGCCGCCGGAAAAACCGTCGTTCACATATCGCCGGGCGAATTCCTCATCCATCCGCAATTGGGTCATCTTCTCGCGCAGCTCTTTGCGAAACTCCCGCATTGGAATGAGCTGCTCGCCTTCTTTCCGCTCGGGATTGCGGACGTTCGTCGTCGCGTGCCGCAAGAAGTCGGCCATCTTCACGCCCGGAATTGCCATCGGGCGTTGAAACGCCATAAAGATGCCGGCCCGCGCCCGCTCCGTCGCGTCCCAATCCAAAATGTTCTCGCCGTTGAGCTCGATCGTGCCCTCGGTCACTTCGTAGTTCGGGTGACCCATAATCACGCCGGCCAGCGTGCTCTTGCCGGAGCCGTTCGGCCCCATCAGCGCGTGTACTTCTCCACGGCGTATCGTCATATCCACGCCATTGAGGATCGCCTTGCCCCCAACTGCAACGTGCAGATTCTTGATTTCGAGTGTTTCTGTCATAGTTCCAAGTTACTTTTTTCGACCATTGCTCCGCCGCTTTGGCCCAGTAATCTTTTCGATACTGACGATTTGATGCAGAGTGCACCAAGCGATGCGGTCGGAATCCGAATAGGCGATGACGACTATATTCTTTCCAATAGCAATGTTGTCGGGATCGATAATTTGGTGTCGATCGCCATTCGCCAAACGAATCTCCATCGGCTCAAATGGTTCTACGTTCTTAAGATGTCGAACAGCATCCAGATTCATAATTATGCCGTGATCTTCTGATGATCGAACATCGGCTCGTTGTCGGCCGGCGCCGCCACGTAACCGCTGTGATGCGGCACCGGTAATTCATCATCAACCTTCATGCCGACCGAAGCGCCGCGTTGCCGCGCAATCTTGTGTCCCTTGATCTTGTCCTGAATTCGCATCAGCCCTTCCAGCAGCGACTCCGGTCGCGGCGGGCAACCCGGTACATACACATCCACCGGCACCACCAGATCCACGCCCTTAACCACGTGATAGCCGTACTTGAAATACGGACCGCCGCCCACGGTGCACGCCCCCATCGCGATCACGAACTTCGGGTCGGGCATCATGTTGTAAAGCCGCCGCACCCGGCTGGCCATTTTGTACGTCACCGTCCCGGCAACGACCATCAAATCTGCCTGCCGTGGCGTGGCACGAAATGCCCCCGCGCCGAACCGGTCCAAATCATACCGGCTTGCCCCCGCGGCCATCATCTCGATCGCGCAGCAAGCAAGCCCAAACGTCAGCGGCCACACGCTCGACTGCCGCGCCCAGTTGATCGCCTGCTCGACCGTAGTCGTGATGACATTCTCCTCAAACCGCCCTTCAATCCATGGCTCTGGCATATTGTTTTCGTCACCTCATGTCGCGTGGGCATCGCCCACCAATTTCACTTTGATTGCATCGCACGATCGCATACGAACGCCATCAAAAAATCGTAATTCTGCCCTACGACGCGCTGGGTGTGAAGGTGCAACACGTCGCGCCATCCAACCGACATTCGGAAAGCCGTACGTTCTCACCCAAGATTTCCGATAACATCATCTTTTCCATCGTGCACACGCCACGATCGCGCCTGGCCAATTCCGGGTAGGGGCACGCCAAAGCCGAAAGCACCGGCAACGCATCCGCGTGCTCGACCTTGAACGGAACATCGCGTTCGCTCATCACGCCGGCCAGCATAGCCATTCGCTCGCCAAGCGTGTTGCCACCCACCTGGCTTCGGTAGCGCTCCGCCAACCGGCTTGCAATACGCTTCAAAAGCCCCCGGCGAATCGCTGGGTCCTCGACCGACTTGATTTCATCCCACAGCACTGATGCCATGTCGCCGAAGTTTGTCCCCGCCGTGCGTTCGCCCTTTTCAGTCAGCGAATACCGATGGTTCGGTCGCCCGCGGCCTTTGCGCTCGGTGTGGCGCTCGATCAAGCCATCGGCCGCCAATCGCTGTAATCGCTGCCTCACCGCTGTCGCAGTCACCCCCATTTCGGCGACAAGTGCCGAAATGGTCACCGCCCCTTCGCGCCGCAGAAAATCCAATACAGCCTTGTCGGAAGTCTCAGTTTGCGTACTCATCGTTCGCTAGCTCAGATTCGCTTGTTTTCATTACATAACAATCCTACCTGTTTCAGCATTTTTGACAACCCTATATTTGGAAAATAATCAAATGACATAATATATTACAGCACAATGACTTAGAGATTGAATTGAGCGGCGAAAATGCCGCCCCGATGCTACCCGCAATCCTGCGGGAAATAGCCCACTACCACCTCGCGAAACTCGGTTGGCGTCAATACTTTGACAACCTGGCTGCGAAACTCGCGCGCACCAGCACGCCCCTGCGCGTAGCAGCATGCGTACTTCCGCATGAGGAGCGTCCCCTTGGCATCGCCGAAACGGCGGCAAATAAGATCGAAATGGTGCAGCAGGAGCTGGCGCTCTTCTGCGAGCGTTGGATCCGGCGGAACCGGTTCGCCCCTTAGTGCGGCCGCCGCCTGTTGAAACAGCCACGGCTTGGCCAAAGACGCCCGTGCGATCATTACGCCGTCGATGTCGTACCGGCGAAAGGCCGCAACCACCTTTTGGGCTGAATCGAGGTCGCCATTTCCAATCAGTGGAATTCGCTTCAAGTGCGGCTTGATCGCTCCAATTCGATCCCAATCGGCCGAACCGCGGAACATGTCAGACGCCGTCCGCCCGTGAACCGTAAGCGCAGCAGCGCCAGCCCCTTCGACGACCTGCCCCACATCGATCGCATTGATTTTGTCCCGCGTGCAACCGAGCCGAATCTTGGCCGTTACCGGCGTCGGCGCACACGCTTTCACCACCTGCTCAATAATCACGCCCATCCGTTCCGGCTCGCGCAATAGGTAGGAACCACTGTGCGCCTTTTGCACCACGTCGCGCACCGGGCAGCCGAAGTTGATATCCACCACGCTGACTTTGTATTCGTGCGCCAAACGCGCTCCGACTTTCGCCAGTGTCGGCGGATCGTTGTCCCAAATCTGCACGGCGAGGGGACGGGGCTCTTCCGTCACCCCCCAGAGCCGATCTGGATGCTCGGCCTCATGTTCGTCCAACCACACAAAGCCTTTCGCATTGACCATCTCGGTGGCCAACAACCCCGCGCCGCCGAATTCGCGCACAATCTGACGAAAAGCGTAGTTCGTGTAACCCGCCATTGGGGCTTGCAAGATTGGCGGATCGACGCGCAGCGGGCCGATCCAAAGCGGCCGAACATTCGGCGTAGCTGCGGCGCCTCCGGTCGCGTCGCGCGGGCTCGCCCGGCGAAGATGCCTCGTTACTGCAAGTGGGCCCATAGAAAGTAATTATGGCCAAAGCCCGCGCCGCACGACACGCGAATTATAGAGCCTGTCCCGGAATTCCTGGTGGCATGCGCCCGAGACCTGCGGGAAGGGCGTGTCACCCCTCATGGAGTTTAATCCCAGACGGCATCGCTTATCCGACTACAAGCGGTTTCAAAACCGGGGGCCAGCGGGCTGATTGAATTAGCCGAGACGCGCTAGCGTCCGGTTCTCATCGCGAGGTTTTGAAACCGCCTTTATTGAGGACTGCGCGGCCATTGGTCCTTGGAATCGGAGTGCGTCATTCCCGCGCCGGCGGGAATCCAGAAATTCGGCCCTATCGCCTGGATTCCCGCCTTCGCGGGAATGACAAGTAGCATGAGCCGCTGGTGTCATTTACTGCGCAGTTCTCAATAGTGCAAGGGCACTAACAACGATCGCTCCCTGTGCGGGGCCGGTTGTTCCCCGGAAGCCGGTTTCACTGCCTCATCGCGGTTCCCCTCACCGCTCGAATTGGCACCAGCCGGCGGCGACCAATCTTTTGCGAAAGTAGGCGGCGGCGACGTTTCCGCGCCGCTGGATTGCCGGCTCGGCGGCGACGTTGGCGATGCTGTCCGCGTTGCCGTCGATGCGGCTCGCCGCTTAATCAACATTGTCGTAAGCCGCTCGGCGCTCGACCTGCCCCGGTGTCGCCAGCTCGGAATAACGTGCAATGCGACGATTGTAGTCGCGAGCGATTTGCACAAATGCCCGTCGCCGCAACGCCAAGAGCTCCAATGCCCGCAAGCTACCCGTGCCGTCCGAGTTCGCGTTCTGCGCCTGGGCAACACCGTCCTTCCATTCCTCGGCGCGGGTGACGGCGATCGCCGCATCTTTCAGCTCAGCATAGCGCAGCGGCAGCAAGATGGAAAGCTCTTGCGCCTCCGGCGAATTCCGGCCGGCGAAAATCTGATCGAAATAAGTCATGTAGCTGCCGCAATGCGGCATGTCGGCCGGCAACGGCAAATTGTTTGCGCCGCGGCCAATCAGGCTGGCTAGTCGAAACTGCGACGCAAGCGCCGCTCGCTGCGATGTGCCAATCCGCACGCCCAGCTCCTTCTCCGCCTCCTGCCAGGTTGCTCCCGGGTGCTGTACTGAAGCCCCCAAACGACTCAGCTCGTCCCGCTCGCGCAAGCCCAAGTAATAGTCGGCCACGCTTGAACTCAAATCCCAATAGGCTTCCACCCGCTGTGTTTGTTCGTCCCGTGATTTCGCGCCGTCGATCACCCGCACCAGCGCAATCGGCTCGCCCCGTAATTGACTATCCCGCGGCGCCGATAGGATCGCCTGCATTAGAGCCGCGGCTGTCGAGCTACTCGCTTGTTGAGCAGCCGCCGAAGCATTATTCAAAGAATTCGGTTGCCCCAGATAACTGGTCGGCGGCGTTTGGGTCCGGCCTCCGCCCTTCGCTGCGCCACTCGAGCTGTTCAACGCGTTCGATCGCTGATTGGCAAAGCCCGGCGGCGGCGACGAGGCATAGGGATTTAATTGTCCTGCCGAGGTCGAGGAACCAGGCGTCGCTCCGCTGGCAGCCGGGGACGATTGCGCGTTGACTGCCGAAGCTCCGTTCGCCGGGCCGCTTTGCGCGGTGGTCTGCCCAGTACGCGGTGGCGGATAACGCTCGGCACCGCTCACTTGCCCGGCCAGCATCAACCCTACTACGATCAGACCACTTAACATTCTCCGACCTCCATGCGGCGGCTCGCACTTGATATTTCGCGATTCACTTGCGAATAGGAAGAAACTCTTCCTGTTCAAATCAAGTCAGACCTTTCAATCCAATTCCTCTAACCACACCCGCAGCTCATTCTCATACTCGCTCGCCAGGTCGCCGCGCACCAGCGTGCGCTGAAACTCCGCCAAGCCCTCGCTGCCGGTATCGGCCTGCTCCGCCGTCGCGTATCGCAGCATCGGATCGGGTGCCGTTAGTCGCCGGCAAATCGTCATCAACAGCTCGCTGTGCCGAACTTCGGGCGGCAACACCTTGTGCAGCCATTGTGGCAACGTGCGTTTCTTTTCCAACAGCGTGTCGTAGTCGCGGCTGTCGGCAAACAACGGCCGGCCCGCCAACAGCTCGACCAGAACATAACCCACGCTGGCCAAATCCGACCGCGGCGTCACCTCTGCCCGATCCAGCATTTCCGGCGCCGCATACTGCGGCGTGCACGTCTTCTGCTGCGGCATGTCGTTGAGGTTCAATGCAGAGCCGATGTCAATGATCTTTGCATTGCCGGTCCGCTTCACCATAATGTTCGACGGCTTGATGTCGCCGTGAACAATCTCCTCGCGGTGCAGTGCGGCCAGTCCTGCCAAACATTCGCGGACGATCGCCACCGCCATGCCCGCCTTTAGCCGAGTCCGCCCGTGTCCGGCGGTTGCTACCACATTGTTGATGTAATCCCAACGCTTTTGGGCCACACGCGACTTGGCACGCTCCAGCATCCCCGGCGCGAGCAGCGTATCGAGGTCGTAACCATCGACCCACTCCATCTCCAGCACGCGGACACGGCGGCGCTCAATAAAATTCTGCACGTCCAACAAATGATCGTGTTGAATCAACGCGACTCGCGAGCTGACCTGGGCCATTCGCTCCATCGCCTCGCGGTAGCCGCGTTCGTCGGCAAAGCGTTCGGGCGAAAAGAACTTCAAGGCCACCGGCAGCGTGAAATTGTCGGCCCCCCGCCGCTCGCTCAAGTACACCACACCTTGCCCCCCCTTGCCGAGCACCCGCTTCAAACGCAAGTGCTCCGTCCAACCCAGCTTCGGCTGCTGCACCATCCGCTGGTAGTTCTGGAGCAGTTCATTGACCCGATTCTCCGGCCGTTTGCCACCCGGCGTGATCGTACAAGTGCCGTGCAGCAGCGTGGTGGTCATGCTCATGGTGTGCCCTCGTGTGGATTCTCAGACCGTGCGCGGTTCAGCAAAGTGTCGTCAAGAATCACCTATTTTACGTGCAGGCACGCCATTCCGTCCAGGTGACTGTGGCGCTAGCACTCGCCAGTCGCTGCCCTAAATAGGCGATAATTAGAAGCCCGGAGCACTACAACATGATGCTACTTCATCCACTGTTTCCGTCCCGTTAGGCTCCGTGCGAGAATAGCCCAGCGCCTTCAATGCTGGGGTCGCTTCGGTAGTCGGCCCATTACTTATCCGGCAGCGGGAAACCCAGCCGCTTATCGACAAGATTGATGAGCGGACGGCCGGCCAGATAACGCCGCAGATTCTCGCAAAAGAAGTTAGTCATGTCGTCGGCGCGGGTGGCCGATTGGCCGCCGACGTGGGGCGTAATGATCACGTTCGGCAAATCCCATAGCCGACTTTCCGGCGGCAGCGGCTCGGGATCGACAACATCCAACCCCGCGCCCCCCAAATGGCCCGACTCGAGGGCCGCCACTAAATCATCTGTAACCACCAGCGGCCCACGGGCGACGTTTATCACCAGCGCGCCGCGCGGCAACATCGCCAACCGCCGCGCATCGATCATGTGTCGAGTGTTCGCGGTGAGCGGCGCCGCCAATATCAAGATATCGATCCGCGGCAGAATTTCATCCACCGCATCGGCCGGCAGCAGCTCGCCCACGTGGGCCGGTTTGTTCACCGGAAACCAATCGGCGGCCACGATTGTCGTGCGGAACGCGCTGAGCACCTCCGCCAATCGCCGACCGTTGCGACCCAGCCCGATGATGCCGATGCGCGCTCCGTGCAAGTCGCGCGTCGGCCGACGGATGAATTCGTGCTTCTGTTGTGCCCGGAAATACGTCGGCAAACTTCTCAGCAATCCGGCCAGCAGCGCGATCGTGTGATCCGCAACCTGGTTGGCCAGCACGCCCGATGCGCTCGTCACGATGATGTCCGACTCAATCACCGTCGGCACCAAAACATGGTCCAAACCGGCCGCCGACGACTGGATCCACCGCAGCCGCCGCTGCCGCCCAACATCGTCCCATGAGACCGGCACCTTCGGATGTCCGCAAAAAATGTCGGCATCCAATAGTTCCGTCGCCACGCGCTCCTGCCCGGCATCGACGACCTCGGCCCCCGGCGCCGCCTCCGCGATCTGGGCCACGTGCCGCGATTCCACCGGGTAACAAAGCACGATGCGCTGGCCGTCGGCTACCGCTGGCGATGAAGGCTCCGTTGGCATAACATAGGTTGTTGTCAGCTCCGCAATTCCTGGCAAGGCCAACGCACTTAAGTCCGCCGAATTCCACCAACCATCCCCCAATCTCGGACGGGTCGCTTCAGCGACCAGTTAAGCCAGAACCATACGCTGCGAACCCATCAGAACCCGCACCCATGATCCTCGATCGTCGCAGAATTCTTGGAAGCTTCGCCGTATTCGCGCTCGTTCTGCTGCGGCTCGTCATCGGCTGGCACTTCTTCGGCGAAGGCGCCAAGAAGCTGCAATACGATCGGCACGATCGGCAGTTCCACTTGGCCTTTTCGGCAGACAAGGAATTTCTTGATAAGGCGAAAGGCCCGCTCGCCAGTTGGTACCTCGCCTACACGCCGGACGAACACAACTGGCGGCAACTCCTCGCCACGCCACGCCAGAATGTGCCCCCCACGCCCGAACAATCGGCCGAGCAAACGAAATGGCAACGCGATTACAACGCCAGGCGAATTGCGGCTGCCAAAACGGCCCAGCCCGCGCAGATCGAATTCCCTCCCTCCGCGCCGTATCACGAGTGGGCCAAACAGATCGCGGACGATTGGCGGGCCGTCTTAGCCAAGTTCAAAGCGATTCCCGGCTTGACCGATGCCCAAAAGCAGCAAGCCGACAAAGCTCTTAACGCCCGGCTCGAATCGCTCGCCGATTACCTGGCTAGCCAGGACGAGGCCATCACTACCTATCGGCACGAACTTTGGCGGCTGGAGAACTGGCGCGATTCGCCCGAGGGCAACGAAGTCCCCTTCGTCGAGCAGCGCATCGCTACGAAAGCAACGGAATCCACCGGCCAACTCCAGGACTGGCTCGAGCAAGTACAAATGCTCCAGGCCGGATACGACAGCGATCTCGACCACATCCTGACTCCCCAGCAACGCGTCCAGCCCGAAACGGCAAAAGCGTATCGCCAGGCTCTCACCGACTCGCATCAAGCGCGTCTGAACACGCTCAATATTGCGGTAACGATCCTGACGATCGGCGTTGGCGTGTGTCTGCTGCTAGGGTTTTTTACCCGGCTGGCGTCACTGGCCGGCGCGCTGTTCCTGATCGGCGTGATCGCTTCGCAGCCGTTTTGGCTGTCCGATGCCGCACCAACGATCAGTCAGTGCGTAGAACTTGCGGGCCTGCTGGTCCTGGCGGGCACGGGCGCCGGCCGCTGGCTGGGCCTCGACTTTTTCACGTATGCCCTGTTCAACCGTTTCCGCCGCCGACGAGTTGTCAGTTGACGCAAAGGATTCACCGCGGAAACACACCGAGCACAAAGAAGAAGAACTCGTCATGGCAGATTCGCCTTTTTGAAATTTGAAGTGGTTTCTCGCCCCCATCAACCGGACGCTAGTGCGTTCCGGCTGATCCGATCGGCCGCGGGGCGCTGGCCCCGGTTTGGAAACCGCTTGTTGTCAATTCAGAAATTGCCCGTGACAGTATGACAAATCCTCAACGACAAATTGAATCGATCTTCTCCGTGAACTCTATGCCCTCCGTGGTGAATAGTTAATTCCTAAAAGACGGTTTCCCACAATGAACTTGACTCCCGAACAAAAAGAAATCGGCAAACAGAACTTCGACGAGGCAACCGGCACGACGCGCCGCGAGTTTCTGGCCACCATTGGCATCGTGGGCGGCACCGCTGCCGTAGCGGGCATCGGCGCGAAATATTTCAAATACGGCCCGAAGCTCGACGATCGGCTCCGCGTCGGCGTGATCGGCACCGGCGACGAAGGCAACGTCCTCATTGGCGCCCTCAATCCCGACTACATCGACGTCGTCGCCATCGCCGATATCCGCCCCTACAGCCGGCACCGCGCCTTTCACGGCGATTGGTATTCCACCGGGGCACACGCGGCGCGGCCCGGGTTGTTGAAAGTCTACGGCGAACGCGAAGGCTGGGCCGATGCAACCGCCGCCCGCAAACACGTCAAAGTTTACGAAAACGACTATCACGAGCTACTCGATAATCCGGACGTCGAGGCCGTGATCATCGCGGCGCCGCTTCACATGCACCACCCGATGGCTATCGCCGCGATGCGCAAAGGCAAGCACGTTCTAACCGAAAAGCTCATGGCCCACGACGTCGCACTGTGCAAGGAAATGGCACGCGTCGCTGCCGACCCGAACGTGAAAGACGCCAAGGGAAACCCCATCGTCCTGGCGGTCGGTCACCAACGCCATTACAGCATCCTGTACGACAACGCGGTCGAGCAAATCAGCCAAGGCCTGATTGGCGACATCCACCACATCCGCGCCCAGTGGCATCGGGCCAATGTGCCGGGCAACGATAGTTGGCGACCATTACTTCCGGCCGGTGACGACAAAAAGAAGCTCGAGGCCGAATTAAAAAGCTGGCAATCGATCCTCGCTGGCACGCATAAATCTGTGGCCAAGCCCGATTCGCCCGATGCAATTACGGAATGGCGGGCAAAGGTCGACCAAAAGCAGGCGCAGATCAACGACATCACCGAGGAGCTGGCCCAAAAATACGGTTATCAGGCGAAAACGCTCGAGGGTGGGTACCAACGCTCCGCGCTGGGGGAGCTCATCCGCTGGCGACTCTGGAACCGCACCGGCGGCGGACTCATGGTAGAGCTCGGCAGCCATCAGCTCGATGCGGCCAGCATCTTCATTTCGGCCCAAGATCCCAAGCGGCGAAAAGTACATCCGCTCACAGTCACCGGCGTCGGTGGCCGCAGTATTTTTCCCGCCGACCGCGAGTGCGACGACCATGTCTACTGCATGTTCGAGTTCCCCAACAAAGGTTATTACAAAGAGGGCACGCACGAAGTCGCCGATCCGAACAAGAAAATCGTCGTCACCTATTCGTCGATCAACGGCAACGGCTACGGCGGCTATGGCGAGATCGTCTTCGGCATCAAAGGCACGCTGATCCTCGAGCGGGAGGAAGAAGCCATGCTCTTCAAAGGCTCCAGTACGAGCACGAAGATCGAAGTGCGAGATGTAAAGGGCAAGCCCGCAATGGAAACCTACGAAACCGGCGGCGGCGCGGCGGTCGCTCAAGCCACTACCGCCGGACACACCAGCCGCGGCTACCGCGAGGAGATCGAGCATTGGGCCTGGTGCATCCGCAACCCGGCCCCCGAGCACAAGCCCCACTGCTCACCGGAAGTCGCCCTCGGCGATGCCGTGATCGCCCTTACCAGCAACCTCGCCATCGAAAAACAAACGCAAATCAAATTCGACCCGGCCTGGTTCGACCCGAACCGCAGCGAAACACCGGAAGGCAACCCGCCGCGCCAGGCGTCGCAGATCAGCTAATCCGTCATTGCAGTTCACAGCCCGGATCGGAGCCCGCAGCGCAAACAAGGATTTACCGGGAGCTGCCACTGCTTGCAATGTGGGCTTCATGCCGTTCATGCTTGCTCGCGAATGGCCAACGTCCTGCTAAAACATCTCGAAAAAACCTACCTCAACGGTTTTCACGCCGTTCACGATGTGAGTCTCGACATCGCCGACGGCGAATTTATCGTGCTCGTAGGTCCCAGCGGCTGCGGGAAATCCACCACGCTCCGGATGGTCGCCGGCTTGGAAGAGACGAGCAGCGGCCAAATCTACATCGGCGACCGGCTGGTGAACGATGTCGCGCCGGAATGCGCGACATCGCCATGGTCTTCCAGAACTACGCCCTCTACCCGCACATGTCGGTCTACCAGAACATGGCGTTCGGCCTCAAAATGCGCCGCACGCCGAAGATGGAAATCAAAAAACGCGTAAGCGAGGCGGCTGCCATTCTCTCCATCGAATCGCTGCTCGATCGCCGGCCGCGCGAACTTTCCGGCGGCCAGCGCCAACGCGTCGCGCTTGGCCGCGCCATTGTCCGCGAGCCGAAAGTCTTTCTCTTCGACGAACCGCTCTCCAATCTCGACGCCAAGCTCCGCGTGCAGATGCGGGCAGAAATCGCGCGGCTTCACCTGCGCCTCAAGACCACGATTATCTACGTCACGCACGATCAGGTCGAAGCCATGACGCTCGGCGACCGCATCGTGCTCATGGACCGTGGCGTGATTCAACAAATCGATACACCGATGAACATCTACCAGCGGCCCGCCAATCAATTCGTAGCGTCCTTCATCGGCAGCCCCGCAATGAACTTCATTCCCGGCAAAATCGAAAACGGCGCATTTCACTTCGCCACGGCCAACGGCACCCGAGCCGCGGCCTCGGCAGCGGGGCCCGCCGATATTCCAATTCACACTTCCATCCCCGCCGGCCCCGCTACACTCGGTGTCCGCCCCGAAGACCTTCTCACGAATGCGGACGGATCGCAGCTCGCCACCGTCACGCTCGACGTCGTCGAGCACATGGGCCACGAAACCATCGCCCACTTCGCTCTAGCCGGCGCCGACCACGTCGCCCGACTCCCCGCAAACGCCCGCGTCCAACCAGGCGATCGCCTACCACTTGCCATCCGCCCCGGAGCTTTCCATTTATTCTCCGCGACCGACGGCCGACGATTAAACTAACATTGAGGGTTTACCGTAAAGCGAGCGATCATTCGATGGTGCTGCCTTCCGCAGGCACAATTGTTTCAACGGTCGTTGGACTTCCGGAAACTGAAACATCAGCTGCAGTCGATTGAAGGATCGAGTTGGATGCGTCATCCAATCGAGCTTCCAATTCGCCTTTGTGAAGCTGCAATATGGCCATGAGTTCATCGTCTTCGATCTCACTGAGGCCGTGGCCAACATGCGCCTCACCAAGGAATCCAAGATGTGCCATTAGCTGACCAAGCCGAACGTCCGGCGATAATTGCCAGACATCCGCCAGTAGCGCCAGCGCCTTACGTTGTATATCCGATGTCATGGGAGCGCGTCTCCAATTTTCGGTTGGGATGCACAATCGAGCGGTAACTTGCCAACAACCTCAATTCGGATTAACGTACCGGGTGATAGCTTGGCGATTCGAGTTGCCCGCGTTACTCCATTATATATCACGAGAACACCGTCAGCGGCTTCATAAATCCACGGAGGCGGCATTCCGATGTTCGACCGCCCAAACAGCGATATCTGCCGTTGTAACTTCGCGGGATCGGCCCCTTGGCGCCGAGCAGAGGGAAGACGCAATTCTCTGGGATCTATCTCACGGTAATCCGCCATATTTCAATTTCTCGTTCGTCAATGCAGTCAACCTATGAATCGACGCACATTCTTGCGAAATGCAACCGTCCCTGCGGTCGGGGCCGTTGCTTCGACACGCGCGCTTAATGTACTCGCGCATGACGGCGCGAGAAATGGTCCACCTCCTGGCACCGCCTATAAATACCGCATCGCTTTCGGCGCCTGGATGAATGATATGCGGCTTACGCCGCTGCCGCTGGAAGAGTGGCCCGCGCCGCAGCTCGACGACACCACCGTCGAAAGCCTGATCCGCACGATGGACGTGCAAAAAGACGCCGGCTTCAACATGTTCGACGTCTGGGGCTTCTTCGCCACCTACGGCTGGCCCGCCGATATCACGAGCGCCGTCACTCCCGACCGCCGCCAGCGCATCAACAAGGCTCTGACCGCGGCCAGCGAGCGCAACATTCAAATGAATCTCGGCCTCGGCACCTATAGCTGGGGCTTCGATCAGATCATCGCCGCCGACCCCGCCGTGCGCGGCAAAATGCCCGATGGTTCACCCCACCCCCACGCCATGTGCGACGCCAACCCGAAATCGTTCGAGTACGTGAAAAAGATTCTCGACACCGTGCTCAACCAATTCGATTTCGGCGGCGTTCACCTCGAATCGTGCGACAGCGGTTGCTGCATGTGCCCCGAGTGCGCCGGCAAATATGGCGTCGTCGGCTACAACGCCCGCATCAACCAAAAGACGGCCGACTACATCCGCGCCAAGTGGCCCAACAAGACGCTTTATGTCATCACGATCAACTGGCTGCAGGGCCACCCGCATTTCACCGCCGAAGAAAAGCCGCACGTCATCGAGCTCTCGAAGCATGTCGATTGCATCTTCGACCAGGGCCACACCGGCTACCACGTCGATCCCGCCGAGCGCCGCGAATTCATCAAGAAGCTGCACTGCGCCTACGGCACGTCCGGCGAGCTCTGGCTCTACCCCGACCAACGCTTCGATCGGGCCAGCTATTTTCTGCCATTCGTCAAGCGGGCCGTCACCGGCATCCAAAAACAATACGCCGACGGCGTCCGCGGCTGCCTCTACTACCAAGGCCCCGTCTCGAACGCCGGCACCGAAGTGCAAATCGCCGCCGGCGGCCGCGTCCTCGCTGACACGACCCGTAGCGTCGAAAATATCCTCGGCGATGTCGTCGACACGTACTACAAACCCAAGGACGCGACGACGCAGCAGAAACTCGTCCATCTGTTCCTGCGCACCGAAGAATCGTACTTCGGCAACTGGCCCAACCAGAAAGACTCTTTCGCTAAGCTCTACGGCTTCACACCCGGTGAATTCAAGCTCTGGCAAGGCCTCTTCGGCCGCTCACCAGGACCGGCAACCTATCTCTTGGAACCGATGCTCAGTGCCAAAGGCCGCCGCGAATACCATAAAGGGCTTGAAGCCGTGCTGAGCGATCTGCCTTCGATTGAAAACAAGTGCGATGACCGCGGGCGCATCGAAAACATCCGCCGCTCGGCGATCGTCACGCTGCAATCGCTCAATACCATCGCCAGCGCACTGCACGACCCGGCATAAATCAGCTTGCGCCTCGGTGCCACTGCCTATGCCAGTGTGCATCAATTCTCCCACACGAGCCCAGCAACCGCCGTCGAATCTCGGCAGCGTATCCGTCCCAATTCAAGCCACGCCCGCACCAACCGTCTACTCTTCTCCAAATCTTCGCCGCCGACGCCGATCAGCGACCAGTATTCGCCCCGCGCCACTTCTTCATTCGGCATCGCGAAAAAATCCATCCCTGCCGGCGAAAAGTGATTCGGATATTTCGCCAGCGACCCCGCATCGACAACATGCCCCTGGCTGTTGAGCCAGCCCACCGGCCAATGGTCCCAGCACGATGAAACCCAGCCGACACCACCGGTGTCTTTGAAGCTGTGGTCCTTGATCCGCGTTTTTTTCGCGTCAAACCCTGTCGCCGTGCCGAACGCGCAAAACGGCGAACCGGCCCGCATCGGTAATACCAACACGACGCCAGCCGCGCCGTCGATATCCTTCCATGGGCAACCCTCGCGCCGCGGACTCGCTTCCCACAACGTCTCCGCTTTCGGCCGCCAATAGACGTCGTACCGCCTCTCCGAAAACGGATCGAGCGCCGCCAACGCATGCCTGTCCACGCCCCTTCCCTTGTGGGGCGGGGCCAGAGGAGGGTTCGATTTTTTCACCGTCTCTCGCTCGTCGGTCGCCAGCACATCCTTCCATAGCTTCCCCACCGGGCACATGCCAATCAGCTCGATCGGCTCGCGCGCGTAACCCTCGTTCCGCTTCGGCATCAGCGATTGATACGCTTGCCGCCGCAACACGAGCCCGTTCGCCAGGCAGTAAAAATCTTCCACCGCCCGATACGCCCGCTCACCGCTCTGCTGGTTCACGCCGAAGTAAGTCCACCGCACGTGCACCCGCCGCGGGCCGCGCTCTACGACGTCGACAAACGAATTCTTCTCCATCCGGCCGAACTGATTGAACAGCTCGGCCCAGCCCTCGTTACCCTCAAAGAACTGGAAGCACGCGCCGCTGCCGTTCTCGAGCTCGAAGAACGGGCAATAACTTGCTTCGTGCCAGAAGACGAGCCGCTCGGGCCGCCCGGGCCATTCAACGATAACGGCCCGCCGCGGATTTCCATCCGCCGACGGCGGACTGACAAATTCGCCCTGGAATCCACCGAAGGCGTAGTCCTCCGCCGTCCGCACGACCACTTCCGCCGCGCCGGCCGCCCCAGACATTGGCCACGATAAATACAACAAGCCACAAAGAAACGCCCCAACTCGCCATCGACTCCGATGAATCATATCGTTCCGTCCGGTGGGGACGCATCGCTGCAGGCGTCGGAATCCCATTCGCTCTACTCCGGCGCCGCCGCCCCGTTGTCGATCCAGATCCGCCACTGCTTCACAAATTCCTCGCTGGTGAGTGGCGGCTTCGAGCGTCCGTTGCCTGGACTCCAGCCCCATTGCACAAGGTCATCCACTGCGTGCTGCCTTAGTTGTTCCATCGACTTCCCGCCGTTCTGTTTTGGATCGACCAGTTGCAGCGCTAAATCGTGCGGCGATTTCCCTTGAAACACCATGCGCATGCTGGCCGGCGGCAAGTGCCAGTGCGGATTTCCCGGCGGCATGTTCGCGCCCGGCAAGTTCGCGTCCTGGTGGCAATTCGCGCATTTGAGCGCGTACTTCCCCTGGCCATCATCGCCTCGCTTCACATTCATAAAATGGAGGTGGCTATCATCGCCCTGCAATGGCCGATCGCCGTTCGGATGGCAATTCATGCAACGCGGATGCATAAGCACTCTGTAGACCAGGAGGAAAGCGGCGCGAGATGCTGCCACATCCCTTTTCCTATTCTCGCTCTGCGCTGCAAACGCATTCGGCTGTATTGAATAAATCGCCAAGCACGCCAAGATCGCTAGTGAAACGAGAATGACTGCTGCCTTTGGCACTCTTGGCGTTCTTGGCGGTTCAACAATTTGGATGTTTGCGGCTTCCATTTCTTTTGCACTTGCGATCAACCGCCGACGATATCCGCGCTTCTTATCGGCAACCGCCTCACGCGCTTTCCGGTCAATGCAAAAATCGCATTACAAACCGCCGGCGCGATCGGCGGCACGCCCGTCTCGCCGACGCCGCCCATCTTGTCGTTCGTGTTCACGATATGCGTCTCGACCACCGGCGCTTCGTTCATCCGCAGCATCGGATAATTGTGAAAATTCGACTGCTGCACGCGGCCATCCGTGAACGTGATCTCGCCGTACAGCGCAGCCGTAAGTCCGAACGTGATCCCGCTTTCCATTTGTGCCCGGATACCTTCGGGATTCACCGTCGGCCCGCAATCGATCGCGCAGACAACCCGATGCACCCGCGGCCTCCCCTCGTTCGAAACCGAAACTTCCGCTACTTGTGCCAGATAGCTGCCGAACGATTCGTGCACCGCAACCCCGCGCGCCCGGCCGGCCGGCAACTTCGAACCCCAGCCGCTCTTTTCCGCAACCAGCTCCAACACCCGCTTGTGCCGTGGGGATTTTTCCAACAACCCGCGGCGCATTTCGAGCGGATCTTTACCGGCCGCGTGCGCCAACTCGTCAAGAAACGATTCGACAACGAACCCATTGTGCGAATGCCCCACCGATCGCCACCACAAACACGGCACCCCGCCCGGCGCCATCTGCCAATCCACGAGCAGATTGGGAATCGCGTACGGCAGATCGGCCGCTCCTTCCACCGCGGTTGCATCGACCCCGTGCTTCACAACGAACGACTCGAACGCCGTCCCGGCGATAAACGACTGGCACACAATTCGATGTTGCCACGCCGTCAACTTGCCCGCCGCGTCGAAGCCGCCCGCGATCTTATGATACGCCCGCGGCCGATAGTACCCGCCGCGCGTATCGTCCTCGCGCGTCCAGACAATTTTCACCGGCTTCTGGATGGCCTTCGACACCTCGACCGCCTCGCGTACCATGTGCCCGTCGGGCACCGCGCGTCGGCCGAACCCGCCGCCCAGCAGCATTGTGTGAAACCGCACCCGCTCCGGCTGGAGGCCGGCGACTGCCGCGGCCACTGCTCGGTCCACTGTTTGAAATTGCGATCCCGTCCAAACCTCGCAACGATCCGGCCGCACGTCGGCCACGCAGTTCTGCGGTTCCATCGGCGCGTGCGCCAAATACGGCAGCTCATACACCGCGGTTAACTTCTTCGCCGCCGCCGTTAATGCCGCGCCGGCATCGCCTTCCTGCCTGGCGACCGCGCCCGGCTTCTCCGACAATTTCACATACTCTTCGCGCTGAGCCGCGCTATCCAGCGATGCCAGCCGGCCCAAGTCCCACTCGATGTCGAGAGCTGCGCGCCCCTTCTTCGCCTGCCAAAATCCATCGGCCACCACCGCGACCCCGCGCGAAATCTCCACCACATCCCGCACGCCTGGCACGGCCTTGGCTTTCGCCGCATCGAACCGCTTCGCCTTTCCGCCAAACACCGGCGGACGCGCGATCACCGCCACAAGCATATTCGGACGCTTCACATCCAGGCCAAATATGCCCGCGCCATTAACCTTCTCGGGCGCTTCGATCCGCTTGGTCGGTCTGCCGATCAACCGGAAATTCTTGGAGTCTTTGAGCTTCACGTGGTCCGGCGGCGCTTGCCGCGTAGCCGCGGCCGCTAATTTGCCGAATGACAACCGCTTGCCCGACGCGGCGTGTACGACCTCGCTCTTCTTCGCGTCGCAGGCGGACGCCTCGACCTTCCACGTCTCCGCCGCCGCCGCGATCAGCATCGCCCGCGCGGTGGCTCCCGCCTTCCGCAGTCGATCGTATTCGGTCCACGTGCTCGTGCTACCGCCAACCATCTGAATGCCGAATTTGACGTGGTTGTACGCCGGATCAACCGGAGCGTGCGCGGCCCGCACCTTGCTCCAATCGGCATCGAGCTCCTCGGCCACGAGTAACGCCAACGATGTAAATGTACCCTGCCCCATTTCCGAGTGATTAATCATCACCGTGACCAAATCATCGGTGCCCACGCGCACGAACGCATTGGGTGCGAAGGTCGCCCAAGGCGGCGCTGGCGCATCTGCCGCCTTATCAAGTGCAGGCAAATAACAACCAATCACTAACCCTCCGCCCGCCAATGCGCTCGACTTCAAAAACCGCCGCCGGCTGAGATTCACGACGTCGTTCATCGCCTGCCTCCGGCGGACTGTGCGTGGCCCGCCTTCATCTCAGCGGCCCGGTGAATCGCCCGGCGGATGCGCTGATACGTGCCGCAGCGGCAGATGTTGCCCGTCATCGAGTCATCGATATCCTCGTCCGATGGCCGCGGATTCTCACGCAGCAGCACGGCCGCCGACATGATCTGCCCCGATTGGCAATACCCGCATTGCGGCACGTCTTCAGCAATCCACGCCGCTTGCAGCAGGTAGCCCGCTTCGTCGTCGAGGCCTTCGATCGTCGTGACATCCTTGCCCGCCGCTCGCGCAATCGGCGTCACGCACGACCGCACCGCCTCGCCGTCCAGATGCACCGTGCACGCGCCGCACAACGCCATGCCGCAGCCAAACTTTGTGCCCGTCAGCCCCAACGTCTCGCGCAACACCCAAAGCAGCGGCGTATCCGGACTGACCTCGACCGTCTGCAGCTGGCCATTGACCTTCAGTTTGATCGTCTTCGCATCCGCGGCCACGTTACGCGCGGGTTGATCGACTAGCGACCGATCCGTCGAATCCGGCATATCGCCACCTCAACACAACAGCCCACGGTCCTGCCGGGGTTCTGACTTGTCGCATCGTCAACGCCGTGCGGAAAAGGCCCCGGCGCAGCCGGTGGCTGACGGTCGCACGCTGAGAACGACCGTGCCTAAGATGACCATCGCACAACGGCTATGCAATGGCCGGTTGCGAGTGCAACTTACGTGCCCATTACTTGCCGCTTTTCAAATCATAATCCTTTTGCTGCGCCTGCCGACACCGTCAATGTCAGCTCGCTGCGAACGTTGTATCGCGCGGGCAGCAGCTCCTGGACAATATCGACGGTCGGGCTGTCGGGCGTTTCATACACCCGCTTTTTGCCAATGACCTTCGGCGCCGTGATTTCAACGCGCTTTTCGCCCGGCGGCACTTTACGCGCTGAACTTGCCTTCGCTAATCGGCGCGTCCGCCGTCGCCGTCCCGCCGTCCGCCGGCACAAACCGAATCATGCCGGCCTTAAGCGGTGCGCCGTCGAGCGTCACCGTGCCGGCGACCGTTCCATGCTTCACATCCCTCGAACATCCGGCGCTCATCGCCAGCAACGCGGTAATCAGGCAGAAATATTTCCCGCGCCGTCCCATACTCGCCCTCCCTAATCCACTGCTGCTCAACCGCCGTTCCTCCTATGGCTCTTGCAGCACTTCATTGCCATTCATCGTGCCGATGCCCGCCACGTTGCAAGCGCGATGTCGTCGCTCACGAACCGCAGCGAGCCATCCGCCATAATCACGTTCACGCCGCCCGGATGCCGGCTCCGCGCCGCCTTGTGCGCATAGGGCGAGCTGTTGTTGCCGGGCGGGTTCTCTGGCAAAGCGGTACTTGGGATAAAATAGGGCGAAATATCGGTCCCGCTATTCGGCGTATCGATCGTCATATACGTCGTGCAGCCTTCGCCGTCGTTGAGCATGTCGCCGCGAATGTCGTAGGTTTCATCCTGCGCTGCTGAGACCGTTTCCGAGAGCAGCATCGTGTGCGACGTTCCATCGGTAAAATCCTTGAAGCTCGACGTCCGCGGCTGGTCGAAACTCGCATTATCTTTGTACCCGAATGGAGCCAACCCCAGCGTTGGTGACTGGGCCGGGTCACTTGGATTGAACGGCTGCGCCATGTTGCCCCAATTGATCACGTAGTTTCCGCGGCATCGCCAGTAAATATCGCCCTGCCACATCGCGTTCGGACGATCACTTGCGCAGTAATAGATCGGTATCGGCTTCGCGTATATGCCATCAAACGTATTGACGATCGTGTTCGGCGGCTGCCAAAAATGCACGGTCTGATCGAACGCCGCCGCATGCGTTTGATCCTCGACGTACGGCCACGTATAAACCACCCACACGCGCCGCGGATTGATACGAGCACCTTCCGGCAACCGGTTTCTCGCCGCATGGTAATTCTGCATCGCCATGCCCCACTGCCGAATCGTGTTCTGGCAAGTCGCCCGCCGCCCCGCCTCGCGCGCCGCCTGAATCGCCGGCAACAACAGCGCGACTAAGATCCCGATAATCGCAATCACGACAAGCAGCTCGACCAACGTGAAGCCCCGCCGCCGCGTCGCGCTTGGAAGACGATGTTTCATGGTTGCCGTGATACCCAGAAGAGATTCCGCCCGTCCGTGGCAACTCCAACGCAATGACCGCAGTATAGCTGACCGCAGGAAAAACGCCAGAACAGCGTCATCGGGTCCGGTGCTCCGTGCAAAACCAGTGCGTACTAGGATAGGGATACAATCAATCCGATCAACACGCCGAGCACCGACAACAACCAGAGAACTCTCACTCCGCACCCCTTCGCCGCCGGTGCCGTAAATCGCGCCGGCTCGGTTCGCCGCAGCTCCGCTTCCAACGCGTCAATAAAATCCTTGGATTCCTTCAGTCCCTCGCCCGTCGTATCGCGATACAAGCGAATTGCCTGGATTTTCTCGCCCGCAAACACCGCCGCTTCAATCGCATTGATGTCATCGTTCGACGCCGATTCCATCGGTGCCGCGTTGATTGACCGACCCGCCGCCAACGCTTCAACCGCCTTTTTCGCCTCCGCCAGGCCGACGCCGCTGGCCTGGCGATAGAGCTTGATCGCCTCGATCTTCTTCCCCGCGACCGCCGCCGCTCGGATGGGTTCGAGATCCTCGTTCGAGATCGGTCTCGTCATGGTGCGATTTCCTGCCGTTCTGTCACACCAAGATCGCGACAAATCTTGCGGCAAAGCGGATCGGGAATCTCGTTGTGATGCGGCACCGCCGTACGCCAGGAACTTCCTCTACCCAGCCGATCCACTATTCGCCGTCCTGCTGAACAACCGCCGTGTAATTTGCAGACCTAAGTGATCTCAAGCGGATATACGAAATGCTGAATTGCGATTGATCGGTCGCTCGTAAGCTAACATGATGGTGGCCAGAACAACGATTAGCCATATTGAAATTGGTTCCGGCACCGGCGTTCCCTCGATTGTCAATGTCGCAGATAATATCTCGCCTGGACTCGACCACGAAGTCGACGAGCTGACTTCGATACCACTAGGAAGCGGATGGAAGCTCGACTCAAAAACGTCAATAAAGGCGATGCTGCCGTGTCCCGTGAGCAAAAAATCCGGCCAATCGGAAGCTACTGGTTCGGCGCTTGGAAATTGAACGAAATTGCCAAGTGTAAGTTCGGTGGCAATCCCCGCAGAGATGTGGAACGAGCTATTTGTGAGGACCTTTGCAGTGTCGGGCGGCCAGACATTGTCAATTGCAGCCGCTTCATCATGGATCACAGTCGCAAAATATCTGAAATACGAACTGTTGCCTGTCGACACCGCGGTCCCCTCATAGCCGCCGGTCATGGTAAACTCCAACTTCACGGAATCGATTCGCGAAAATGCCGTTCCAAAATCGAACGGGGACGATAAGTAGTTCCCGTACGCACCAGATCGAGCAACAGGCGTCAGCGGCACCGTAGACGCCTCTGCGATTGCAAGCGAATCACGGCACGCAATTAAAGCGAAGACGCTGAAAAACACACGAAGCAGTCGCATGTTCGAACCCGTTGCGGTGCAATTTGCGATAGCGAATAAGTGCACTATACCGGGCTGGCGCAAAAAAGCCAAACTCAGTAAGGGGCACCGCAAAGCGACTCGATCACCGCGCAAATGATTGGTATGGCGATTAGCTCAACCGCCGCAACTTCGTCACGCGCCCCGTCGACACCCACTCGGCGATGAAGATGTTCCCCTGCGCGTCGAAACATGCGTCGTGCGGATGGAGGAATTTGCCCGCCGGGCAGTCCTCGGCGTGCTTGCGGGCTTCCATTTTCATGACGTTCGCACGCCATTCGGCGTCGTCCCCAAAGCGGGCAATCACTTTATTCTTTCCATCCAGCAATGTAATTCGGGCTTGCAACTCCGGCACCAGCATCAACTCGCCAAACGTATCGATATTCGCTGGCAGCAGGAAATCATCTTGCGTTTCCTGGTGCTTGCCGTCCAGCGTGAACCATTGCAGCCGGCCATTCACGCGATCGGCCACGATCACCGATGGCTCACGGCCCGGCCGAGTGTCGGTCCATACGCCGTGCGGCAAATTGAATTGACCGTCCGCCTTGCCTGCTTTGCCGAATGTCGACTTGTAATTCGCATCGTGATCATACTCGTGAATCACGTACGCGCCATAGCCGTCGGCCACGTAGAAATCCGTGCTGTCCGGACGAAATGCGATGTTCGTCGGATGAAACCGATCGCGGCCCCAAGCGTTGGTCGGATGCGTGTCTTCGTCTTTGGCGTAAAGGCCCGACTGCATCGGCGCGTGCCGCACCCAAATCGTCTCGCCCTTCAGCGTAAGCTTGGCGAACTTCTTCAGCGCCTGATACGCGGTAACGTACAAAAACTCCTCGCCGTTCTCGGCGTGTACTTCCAGACCATGCCCGCCGCCCTGAAATTCCTGGCCGAACGAACGGATGTACTTCCCGCCGGCGTCGAACACAAAAATCGCCGGGTGATCCTTCTTCGCCGCGTGCCCTTCATGAATCACGTAGAGATTGCCGGCCTTGTCGAACGCCACGTCGTGGGTCGTCTGCCACGTGAAACGGCTCGGCAACTGCGGCCAGTTGTGCAGCGCTTCGTAGCGATGCTCGCCGCTGCCCAGGATGACGGGCGAGTCGGTTTTCTTCGCGGTCAGAATCGTCGGCGTCGCCGCCATCGCCGCCGCCCCGGCCGCCACCTTCAAAAACTCCCGCCGACGAATAGTTGAAGACATGTCTGTCGCTCCTTTCGTGGTTTTCAACGACGATGCACTTTACTTTCCGTAGAACTCCTCGTCCGTGCGCCGCGGCGGAATCACGGACTGAAGTCCGTGCTACGTGGTTACCGTAGGAAGGACTTCAGTCCGTCCGGCAATTGATCGAATCAATCATTTCTTCGCCGCGGCGGCCGGCTTGGCCGGTTTTGCTGCGGGCGTTGCTGGCGCTGCCGCTTTTCCCGCCGCTGCCTTAACTGCCGCTTGCGGCTTAGCGGTCGGTGCGGCCGGCGCCGCCTTGGCGGGCGCTGCCGCCGCCGGATTCAATTCCTTCAGTTGCTTCTCCACATCGGCCACGCGCGCCCCAGCCGCGTCGGCGTTCTTTTTCGCGGCATCTAGCTGCTGCTGAAGCTTTGTCAATTCGCCCTTAGACTCCTCCGCCTGCTTCTTCGCCTCCGCTAACTCCTTGGTTAGGCGCATCTTCACCACAACCGGATGATTATAGCCAAGATTCACCTCCAACCCCGGAATATCTTTCTCCATTCCCATCGCCGCATCATAGGAAGCTTTTGTCTGCCACAAATAAAGTCGCTTTAAATTCTTCAAGCCCTTGAGATGTTGCAACCCGGCGTCCGTGATCCCCGTGGCGTACAAATTCAGATATTGAAGATTCGCCAGCTTCGCCAAGTGCGCCAGCCCGGCATCGCCCACGCTGGAGCGCTCCAGATGCAATGTCGCGAGATTCTTCAGACCCGCCAGCGGCGCGAGGCCCGCGTCTGTCGGTTTCGAATCCGCAAGGTTTAGCGCATACACCTGCTCGGCCACGCCCGCCAGCAATGCGACCTCCGTATCGCCCGCCGGGGCGCTGCGATGAGCAAACGAAACCTGCAACAACGAGCTGTCGGCAAACAGCGGCATCACCTGCGCACCGCCCGCCCTCAGCTTATCGATCGCCGCCTGCGGCGCCGCCGCGACTTTCGGCAACGGCAACTCGGTTGGCTTCTTTGCCTCCTCCTTCTTCGCCGCCGTAGCCGCCGGGTTAGTCGGCGCCGCCGCGGGAGCGACCGCCGCTGCAATAGCGGGCAGCACTGCCCCTTCCTTGATCCACCGCGCGATCAACTCAATCTTCTCTTTCGCCAGCGGTTCGCCGCCCTTTGGCATCCGCTTCTTGTCGTCCTTCGGCAACACCAGCCGCTTGTACAACTCGCTCTCTTCCGGCTTGCCCGCGACAATCAACTCCTTCTTGGCATCCCATTTCTCCTTGAGCGCCGCCGCCGTGTGCAACCGCATCTTCGCCGATGCCCGCTTCTCCCCATGACACTTCCCACAATTCGCCTGCAAAATCGGCAGTACCTGCTTCTGGAAATCAACCTTTTCCTCAGCCAGGGCGCTCGCCGCGCCGATGCCCGCCAAAACCAAAGCCACCACGAAAATGCGCATCATGGAAGTTTCCCCACGGAGATAGTCGCGAAACGGAGCCAGCCCAGATACCTGCCGAGTCTGGCCAGACGCCCCCATTGTAATTGATCGCCCGGCCCTTGGCAGCCGGCCGGGTACAATGGTGAATCTTGCTGGGAACATGCCGCCGAGGCTACGATTTTGTCGGCAGGAGCACCCGCAGCAGCTTCTTCAGCGGATCGTAGAACCGATCCACCACGCGCTCCTTGAGCGGGATGATCGCGTTATCCGTAATGTGGATGCTCTCCGGGCAGACTTCCGTGCAGCACTTCGTGATGTTGCAGTAGCCCAGGCCCATCTGCTCTTTCAATAGTTCCAGCCGGTCGCCCGCGTCGAGCGGGTGCATCTCGAGTCCGGCCACTCGCACGAAAAACCGCGGACCCGCAAACACCGCCTGCTTGTTGTGTTCGCGCAGCACGTGGCACACGTTCTGGCACAAGAAGCACTCGATGCACTTGCGAAACTCCTGCACCCGATCGGCTTCCTCCTGTGAAAACCGCGGCTCCCCTGTGGCCGCGTCTCTCCGAGACGCGGATTCCAAGTTCCCCTCCCCTTGATGGGGAGGGGTGCTCCGCCGCATCTTGAACGGCGGAATCTTCTTGTTCACCTCGAAGTTCCACGACACATCGCATGCCAGGTCCTTCACCACCGGGAAAGACTTCATCGGCCGAATCGTGATCGGCTCGCCCGCCGGGTACTTGTCCATGCGGTCCATGCACATCAGCCGCGGCCGGCCGTTCACTTCCCCGCCGCACGAGCCACACTTGCCCGCCTTGCAGTTCCACCGTACCGCCAGGTCCGGCGCGTGCATCGCTTGCACCGCGTGTACTGCATCGAGCACGACCATCCCCGGCGCAATCGGGACCTTGTAATCCACCATCTCGCCGTGCTGATTATCGCCGCGATAGATTCGCAATGTCGCTTCTTCAGCCATGCCGTTCACCGTCTGACGTTCCCATCAAACATTTCAGCGCCGGCCGCCATGCCGGTTGAAGTGCGGCGCCTCGCATTTAATCGGCCTTGCGGCCGACGCCAACCCGCTCAACTACTCACTCTTCAACAACTGCTGAAGCTCCGTCGGCATCTCCGGCAGTGGCTCGCGCGCCACCTGGATGCCGTCTTTCTTCTGTCGCACGATCACGTTCACCTTGCTCCACTTCTTGTCGCTGTCCGGATGGTCTTCGCGCGTGTGGGCCCCGCGGCTTTCAGTCCGTTCGAGCGCCGCGCGCGTCACCGCCTCGCTGATGTCGAGCATGTTCTTCAAATCGAGCGCCAGATGCCAGCCCGGGTTGTATTGAATATTGCCGCCGACTTTCGCCTTTTCCGCCCGCACCCGTAACTCCGCAATCTTGCCGAGCGCCGCCTTCAAATCCTCATCCGTGCGAACGATACCCACGAGGCTCTGCATGGCGGCCCGCAACTCCTCGTGAATCGTGTAGGGATTTTCGCCCCCGCCTTCGCCAAAGCATCGGAGCGACTCCGCCGCCACGCGCTCGACTTCATCTTGATTGATCTGCCCATGCGAGCTCTCTTTCGCCTTCTTTGCCGCAAATTCGCCGGCGCGCTGGCCGAACACCAGCAAATCCGACAGCGAGTTGCCGCCCAGCCGGTTCGCTCCGTGCATGCCGCCGCCAACTTCGCCGGCCGCGAACAACCCGGGCACGGTCGATTCCTGTGTCTCCGAATCAACGCGCACCCCACCCATCATGTAATGGCACGTCGGGCCGACTTCCATCGGCGCCGCCGTGATATCGACATCCGCCAGCTCTTTGAACTGGTGGTACATACTGGGCAGTTTCTTCTTGATCTCCTCGGCCGAGCGCCGCGAGGCGATATCCAAAAACACCCCGCCGTGCGGCGACCCGCGCCCTTCGCGAACCTCCCGCCGAATCGCCCGCGCCACCACGTCCCGCGTCAGCAATTCCGGCGGACGCCGCGCCGTCGGACGTTCGCGAGCGACGGTCGATTCGATCCATTGCCGCGTCTCCTCTTCGCTCTCGGCGTACTCGCCTTTGAACATTTCCGGAATGTAATCGAACATGAATCGCTTGCCCTTGCCGTTCACCAGCACGCCGCCCTCGCCCCGCACGCCCTCGGTGATCAGCGTCCCGCGCACGCTCGGCGGCCAGACCATCCCCGTCGGATGAAACTGCACGAACTCCATATCGATCAGATCGGCCCCCGCCCACATCGCCATTGCATGCCCATCGGCCGTGTACTCCCACGAGTTCGACGTAATCTCCCAGCATCGCCCAATGCCGCCTGTCGCCAGCACCACCGTTTTCGCTTTGAACACCACGAACCGGCCACTCTCGCGCTGGTAGCCGAAGCAGCCCGAAACGCGGTCGCCGTCCTTAAGAATCCGGCGGATCGTACACTCCATGTGTACGTCGATCCCCTGGTGGACGCCCTTGTCCTGCAGCGTGCGGATCATCTCCAGGCCGGTGCGGTCGCCCACGTGCGCCAGCCGCGGGTACGTGTGCCCACCAAAATTCCGCTGCAAAATTCGCCCATCCTTCGTGCGATCGAACACGGCCCCCCACTCTTCGAGTTCGCGCACCCGGGCTGGCGCTTCTTGCGCATGAAGCTGTGCCATCCGCCACTGGTTAAGAAACTTCCCGCCGCGCATGGTGTCGCGGAAGTGCACTTGCCAATTGTCGCGGTTCTCCACATTCGCCAGGGCCGCCGCCACACCCCCCTCGGCCATCACCGTGTGCGCCTTCCCCAGCAGCGACTTGCACACCAGCGCCGTTTTCGCCCCCAGCGCCGACGCCTCAATCGCAGCGCGCAGACCGGCCCCGCCGGCGCCAATCACCACCACGTCGTAATCGAATGTCTGATACTTATCCATTCCGCAAACTGCCATTAGCGTCGGCGGCCACGCCGAATTTATTGGTGCATGTTCGGCTTTGCCGCCGACACTAACATCCGCTCGTCACCGCAACACGAACACCACCGGATCCGCAATCCGCCCCGACGCCACCATCCACACATATAAATCCGCCAGCGTCACTCCAAACAAACTCGTCCACGCCCAGAACATGTGATGCTCGTTCAGCCGCGTCACGCCGCGCCACATCTTGTATCGCGCCTGCCCACCCGCCACGCACGAAAAACAGTCCACATTGCCGCCCACCAGGTGCCGCAGCGAATGGCAGCTAAACGTGTACAGCGCCAAGAGCGTCGTGCCGATCGTCAGCACGAGCGAGGCACCGCTCACGCCAAACGTGTGCCCGCCACCCGCCGTCGGCCAGATAAACGCCACGATCGCGTCGTAGCCCAAGATCGCAATGAACACGATCGCAATATACAAGAAGTACCGGTGGATGTTCTGAAACAAGAGCACCCGCGTTTCACCGTGATACGCGTCCCGCGGCTCGCCCACCGCGCACGCCGGCGGATCCAAAAAAAATGCCCGGTAATACGCCTTGCGATAGTAATAGCAAGTCAGCCGAAAGCCGCCCGGCATCCACAGAATGAGCATCGCCGGCGACACCCACTTTGGCACCCAACCTGGCAACACCAACAGCGGCGAATACATTGGCGAGAGCACGTACGCGTGCCCCGGAACCGGGTGCGATCTCGCTGCCCTGGCCAAAATCGTAGTAGTTGTTCTGAAAGATTCGAAACGTCGTATAGACGACAAAACCGCCCAGTACGAGCCCCGTCACCAGCGGCCCCGCCCACCACGCATCCCGACGCTGTGTCTTGGCCATTCCGTATTCGTGAATCCTCGCAGCGTCGGTGGCCATTCGCCTAAAAACCTCCCTAATTCTGTGAAGCCGGCACTATATCCCGATGCCCTGCGAGCGTCAATTGAGTGTAGGCGTCTGACTCCGCGAGAGGAAAAGCGTCTCGCGGAGCGAGATGCCTACAGTCGCCGGTAGCCAATTTAGCCGCCAAGTGAGTATGATAAATAGTCTCCCACCTTTGGCCATGACTCTCGCTTGGCCGCCCGCTATGCGTCGTACTTTCCTTATAAGTCTGTTGGCATTGACTTGGTTCGCGGCCACCGCCTCGGCCGCCGAGAAGAAGCTCGCCTTCAACCGCGACATCCGCCCCATCCTCTCGGAAAACTGCTTCGAATGCCACGGCTTCGACGCCAAGGCCCGCCAAGCCGACCTGCGACTCGACCAGGCAAAGTCCGCTTACGCGAAACTCGACGACGACGCGATCCCCATCGTCCCCGGCCACCCCGAGAAAAGCGAGCTCTGGCGCCGCATCACTTCGACCGATGAATCGGAAATGATGCCGCCGCCCGATTCGCATCACAAACTCAAGCCTGAACAAAAACAGATACTCAAACGCTGGATCGAGCTAGGCGCGCCCTACCAAAAACACTGGGCGTTCATTCCGCCCGTCAAAGCACCTCTGCCGGAGGTCCACGTGGTCGCGTCTCTCCGAGACGCGAATTCGAGTCTTGGAGAGACGCGACCACGTGACTGGCCGCGCGACGAAATCGACAACTTCATCCTCGCCCGCCTCGACGGCGCCGGATTGAAACACTCGCCCCAAGCCGATCGCCGCACGGTCATCCGTCGCGTGTCGCTTGATCTCACCGGCCTGCCTCCCTCTGCCAAAGAGGTCGAAGATTTCGCCCACGACGACGACCCGCACGCCTACGAAAGACTCGTCGATCGCCTGCTTGCCAGCCCGCACTACGGCGAGCGCATGGCCCTCGTCTGGCTCGACGCCGCCCGTTACGCCGACACGAACGGCTTCTCGATCGACGGCGGCCGACACATGTGGCTCTGGCGCGACTGGGTCATCAACGCCTTCAACACCAACATGCCCTACGACGAGTTCCTCCGCGAGCAGCTCGCCGGCGACCTGCTGCCCAACCGAACGGAAGCTCAGCTCATTGCCACCGGCTTCGAGCGCAATAACATGAACACGCACGAAGGCGGCACCATCCCCGCCGAAAACCTCACCAACTACAACGTCGACCGCGTCAAAACACTCGGCGAATCGATCCTCGGCCTCACGCTCGGCTGCGCTCAGTGCCACGACCACAAATTCGACCCGATCACACAACGCGATTTCTACCAGGTGTTCGCCTACTTCAACACGCTCAGTGACGCCGGCCTCGATGGCGACCGCGGCATCAACTCGCGCCCTGCGTATGAAGCCAAAACCGTGCTGAAAACCGGCGAAGAACCGGCGCTGCGGCAGCAGATTCAAGCGCTGCGGAAAAAACTCGCTAACCCGCCCGCAGCCGACGTCGCCCGCTGGGAAAAGGTCCAACGCTCGCGCCTGGGCGACCGTGGAAAAAATCTTCAACTCCTCCCGGTCCAGCTCATCAAAGTCAACACGCCCAACATCGGCAAGGGCTTCGACATCGAGCCACCCAACTTCGTAAACGTCTCAATACCCTCCGGCCTCTTGGCCTACGACGTCTCGATGCACCTTCCCAAAACCGACAAACCCATCACCGGCCTCCGTGTCGTCTTCCACCCCAACGCCCAAGGCGCTCGTGGCTACGGCACCCTCCCTGATGTGCCTGCGTCTCTCCGAGACGCGAATTCGAGTCTCGGAGAGACTCGCCCACGTGTCCCCAAGCCCACCTTCGTCCTCACCTCGTTCTCTGCCAGCGCCGAGTCCGTACCCGGCGACAACGTGAATCTCAATCGCCTGCTTAGCATCACGCGCGTCACCGCCGACGACTGGCTCGAAGCCTACCGCCCGGAAAATGTCCTTGATACCCGCAACAAAAATGGCTGGTCGCCCGACCCGACGACCGATGGCCCAACACATATCACCGTCACATTCGCCACTCCGCTCAATTCCGCCCGCACACCCTTCGTCACCACGCAACTCAATTTCGGCCACGGCAGCAACCTGGTCGCCGCCCGGTTCGAAATCCTTGCGATGACCGGCACCGACGACGGCAGCGACCTGCCGCAACAAATCATCAACATCATTCAAGCGTCCAACCAATTGCCCCGGGTGGCACGCACCTGAGCCGTTCGATCGCTCGTCACCGCGGCCACACACCACGCCCTTTGCAAAGCCGCAGGGCGTGCCACCCGCTGGCTCGCCACGCGCCTGCACCCCAGCGAACTCGCACAACTCAACGCCTACTTCGCCGCCCACGCCGACGCCACTCGGCGCGACCGCGTCACGCTCGCCAACCTCGAAGAGCGCCTCGCCGTCCTCACGCAAAAATTCTCCACGATGGTGATGGATATCGCCCAGCAGCCGCGCGAAACGCACATCCTCCGCCGCGGCGACTATTCGCAACCCACCGAAAAAGTCACGCCCAACACGCCGGCCGTCCTCCCGCCGCTCCCGCCCGGCGCACCCGCGAATCGCCTCGGCCTGGCCGAGTGGGTCACCATGCGCGACAACCCGCTCACCGCCCGCGTTGAAGTAAATCGCCTCTGGCAAACCTTCTTTGGCGCCGGCATCGTCGCCACCCCCGCCGACTTCGGCGCGCAAGGCGCATACCCCACCCACCCCGAACTCCTCGACTGGCTCGCCGTCGATTTCATGGACCACAACTGGGACATCAAACGCCTCGCCAAAAAAATCGTCATGAGCGCGACCTATCGTCAAAGCTCCTCGCACGTGGACGCGTCTCTCCGAGACGCGAACGCGAGTCTCGGAGAGACTCGCCCACGTGATCCCGACCCCCAAAACCGCCTCCTCTCCCGCGGCCCGAGCTTCCGCCTCCCCGCCGAATTCATCCGCGACAGCGCGCTCAAAATCAGTGGCCTGTTGGTCGATCGCCTCGGCGGCCCCAGCGTGAACCCCTACACCCCCGGCGACCTGTGGCGCGAAGTCAGCCACTACGGCAGCACGCCCGCAACCGCCCAAACGTTCGTCCAGGACCACGGCGAGAAACTCTACCGCCGCTCGCTCTACACGTTCTGGAAGCGCACCGTCCCGCCGCCCAACATGGTCGCCTTCGACGCCCCCTCGCGCGAAACCTGCACCGTCTACCGCGCCGCGACTACCACGCCGCTCCAAGCGCTCGTGCTCGCTCAACGACGTCCAATTCGTCGAAGCCTCGCGCGCGTTTGCCGAACGCATCATTGCCCACTCGACCGACGAAACCGAAAACCTCCGCTGGGCGTTCGAAGAATGCACGTCGCGACCACCCACGAACGCCGAGCTCAGCGTGTTAACCAATACACTCGACCGCGAACGCGCCCGCTACAACGCCAAGCCAACTGCCGCCCAAAAATACCTCGCCAACGGCGAATCACTCCGCAACAAAAAAATCCCCGCCCCCGAACACGCCGCGTGGTCCCAAGTCGCGGCGCTGCTGCTAAACCTGAGCGAAACCATCACACGAAATTAGAGCAGTGTCAGCCGAACCACGGTGGTAAAATAAATATTCGGACGTGATAAGATTAGCAGCGGGAGTCGCAAAAATGACAGATTTATTGCAACAGGCATTCGCCGAGGCAGCCAAACTGCCCGCGGCTGAACAAGAACTGCTCGCCACGCGGCTATTGGCTGAAATCGCTGCCGAGGATGAATTTGATCGCGCCATTGCCCGTTCGTCCGACAAACTGACCAAGTTGGCCAACGAAGCTCTGGCAGAATACCGCGGGGGTCTGACCGAAAAGCTCGATGGCGCAATATAATTGCAGCATGGCAACAGCAAGTACATTAGATCGTTTGCTTGATCCGGTCACGGCCTGCCTTACGCCACAAGTGGCTCGAAAGATTGTCGAGCTGCGACTCGATCCAGAGCTCACCGCCCGTATTGAGTGGCTTGCGGAAAGAGCCAATGAGGGCACGCTCACTCCCGAAGAGGACGCCGAGTACAAAGATTATGTCGATGGCGGCGATTTGATCGCGTTGTTGCAGGTGAAAGCCCGCCGGCTGTTATTGCTAGCGGCGGGCTAAAACTCTCTCGCCGGCCGAATTCCCTCCGCTGCGCTCAATACACTTCGTCATGCGTTCCCATCGTGAGAAGCAGTATAGCTTCCGCATCTCCACGTTGAACAAATTCAAAGAGAATGCGCAGGTCGTAGCCCGCACTGCACGCCCATACGTCCTGAAGTTCGCCAGTCAGTTTATGAGTCTTCAGGCGCGGATCGAATGCATCGGCGGAAAGCAGGTGAAGTGCTTCCCGCAAGTCCGGCTCGGCATCACGATGCTTCTTGAGGTATCGCCGCATGGCGCGAACGAAGCGCGTCGTGCGAATTAACTCACGACTCACCATTTGCCTCATCTATAATTTCGTCGGCGGACGCAGAACCCGCCTGACCAGCCGCAAACTCCGCACGGGACTCTTGAACCTCGCGGACAAGCTGAGCCCGGCGGCGCTCAGCGAGCCGACGACGCAGGAGCTCTAATAGCTCTTCCTGCTCCTCAGTAGATAAACGGTCCGCGGCATCCACCACGTCGGAAAACATAACCATGATCGGTTCTCCCTCGGAAACTGTTAACCCTCGTGAGATTCCTTAGCTATTCTACCCCAGCAACAGTTGACGTGGGATGCGAATCGACGCCTAATAATATAGTGAGGCGACGCCAAAAAATACCTCGCCAACGGCGAATCGCCCCGCAACACAAAAATCCCCGCCCCCGAACACGCCGCCTGGTCGCAGGTCGCGGCACTGCTGCTAAACCTGAGCGAAACCATCACCCGCAATTGAGGGATAATTTACAAACCCATAACTCACGCCGACGGCGTTCAACACCATAGCCCAGGTCGCCGCGCCAGCGGCGCACGCTGGGTTACACCCAATTATGGGATTTCTTACCCTGAAGGTGTTACACACCGCGTCATATCGCATGGATACGTCAATCGAGAGTGAAATATGAACCAAGTCGATCGATACCACGTGTACTCGGGATTTGTGCTTGGACTCTATGTTGCGAATGAGATAATGCTAGGTTCGTTCGGACACCGATCGGAGGATATATTGCAACGAGTTCAAGCAATCAGCCGCGGCGAACCCGCATCAACTCCAAGTGGCGTTTCGCTCGTAAAATCGTTTCCGCTTTCACAAGACGAGAAGATGTCCCGCTCGTAGTTGAAATAGATTGCTGACTCCTGGAATGGATTGTTACGCTTGTTTGCGTTTAAGGTCAAGTGTTGGTGATGCCACGAGTCGATCCAGCGCGGCGAGGAGCTGCGGCAGGTACTTGTGGCCTTTCGCGCGGTTGAATCTCCTTTCGGCATCCAGCAGGCCGGCCACGCACCACCGCTGGCGCATGTCGCCGTCGCGCCAACGTTTGACGCGGCGGGTCACGCTCTCCGCGACACTGAACGCGCTCTCGATCGGGTTGGTGGTGGCGAGCGTCTTGCGTAACAGTTCTGGCACGCCCAATCGGACTACGGTGAGCGTCTCTTCGAGGCCTTCTTCCAAGCTGGCCGCGGCGGCGGGACTGATCCGTCGCAGCCACTTCACGGTTGCCCGCAACAGCGTGAGGGCTTGGGTCGCGTTGGTCTCGTGGTAGGCGGCCGAGAGTCGCTGCGCAAGTTCCTCATGATGCTCCTCGGACAAGTGCGCCTCGACGTTCCGCCGTTTGTGGACCTGGCACCGCTGGAAGACGGCGAACTTGCCCCACACGCGGATCACCGCAGCGTGCAAGGCCTTGGCGCCGTCCAACACGAACAGCGTGGGCTGGTCCGTCCGCACGCCTCGTTCCCGCAATTCTTCCAGGAGGGAGGTGACGACGGTGGCGTTTTCGGTGGCTCCTTGCCGCAGGCCGAGGAGCCGTTTTTCACCGGAAGTCGTAATTCCCAGGGCCACGACCAGCATTTCGCCGGCATACGGCTGGGCGTCGACGAAGATCGCGGCGAAGCGTTCCTCCTCAAACCGCCGCTCAGCCAACCGCTCGACTTCCGCGGCCGAAGCCCGCACGAAACCCCGGCTGACGCTGGACTTCTTCACGCCAAACCCCGCGCGGGCCAACTGCACCACCCGCTCGTAACGCCGCGTCGAAACACCGTTCACCAAGTGGTCCAGTGCAACTTGCGGCAGGGCTTCTGGCGATCGCAGGAGCTGTACCGCTCGATTTCCGCTTCCCCCCGGTCGTCCGTGTAGCGGACCCGCGGCTTGTCAACCGACACCTTCTGGCCCGCGATCGTGATGAAGCCCCGCTGGTGTCCAAATCGCGTCTCGCTGGGATTTCGCCACCCGTTCATGCCGCTGGCCGCAGCGATACGAGACTTCGTCGGCCAACAAACACTGGGCCACTTTCAGTCCCATTTCAACAGCAAACGACGAGAGCGCCTCACGCGTCATCTCCAAGAGCGCTTCCACATTGAGCGGCAACTCTACTTCCTCGCGTTTGAGCCACGGCCTGCTCCTCGATCCGCCGCGCTCGACCGTGACGACGACGGCCATTCGACGATTTGCGACCACTGGAACGATTTCGGATACTTTCGTGACATGGTGCGTGTCTCCTTCTAGGAAAGAAATAATTGCCCCCGGAATGTAAACTCCGGGAGAAGGAGACACCACCTTTTCAACTAAACCAGGGACATCCTCCAAGACGACGAACGGTTTGAAGAGCAGTGCCATCCAATACTCACGAAAGTAGCGAAAGTTGTTCTCGAGTTTCTGAATGGCGATCAAGGAGACGCAGGAGTATTAATACAACCTGAAACTGGACCCCTAACATATTAGCCATGAACCCGCTCGACGAACACCTCGCCACCCGCCGAACGTTCCTCGGCGCCACCGCCGGCGCCGTCGGCACCACTGCCCTCAGCACCCTCCTCGCCCGCGCCGCCTCCTTTTGCCTCCGGTGCCACTGGCTCCGCCAGTGCATCGGGCAAACACTGGCTAGTCAGTGGCACCCGAGTGGATCACGGCCTCCCCTCCCTCCCCCACTTCGCCCCCAACGCCAAGCGAGTCCTCTGCCTCTTCCAAGCCGGCGGCATCTCCCATGTGGACTTGTTCGACTACAAACCATCGCTCGCCAAACACAACGGCGAGGAAATCCCGCCCTCCGTGAAAGGCAACCAGCGCCTCACCGGGATGACTTCGGGCCAGGCCCATTACCCGGTCGTCGCCCCCATGTGGCCCGGCCGACGCTGCGGCCAGCACGGCACCTGGATCAGCGACCTGTTGCCCCACACGCAAAAAATCGCCGACGACATCTGCATCGTCAAATCCACCTACACCGAAGCGATCAACCACGACCCGGCCCAAACCTTCTTCTGCACCGGCAACCAGCAGCCCGGCTACGCCAGCATGGGCGCGTGGATCAGCTACGGCCTGGGCACCGCAAACGAAAACCTGCCCACGTTCATCGCGATGATCTCGCAAGGCACGGGCAAGAACCCGGGCCAGCCGATCTTCAGCCGCCTCTGGGGCAACGGCTTTCTGCCCTCGACGCACCAAGGCGTCGCCCTCCGCGCCGGCGCGAGCCCCGTCCTCTATCTTAACCGACCCGCCCGGCACCGACCGCATCCAGCGCCGCGCACTGCTCGACGACCTCGACGAGCTGAACCACCTCCGCGCCGCACAAACGGGCGACCCCGAAACACTCGCCCGCATCGCCGCCTACGAAATGGCGTTCCGCATGCAAACATCCGTCCCAGAATTAACGGACCTCAGCGGCGAACCACAAAACATCCTCGAAAGCTACGGGCCCGAAGTCCACAAAGCCGGCAGCTACGCCGCCAACTGCCTCTTGGCCCGCAGGCTACTCGAGCGCGGCGTCCGCTTCATCCAGCTCTTCCACCGCGGCTGGGACCAGCACATCGCCATCCGCCGCCAACTCCCCAACCAATGCCACGACATCGACCAGCCCACCGCCGCCCTCATCAGCGACCTCAAACAGCGCGGCCTGTTGGAAGACACGCTGGTGATGTTCCTCACCGAATTCGGACGCACCGTTTTTAGCCAGGGTATTTTTGGGGATGCCAACAGCGGCCGCGACCATCACGGCCGCTCCTTCACCGTCTGGCTCGCCGGCGCCGGCGTCCGCCCCGGCATCGAATTTGGCCGCACCGACGACTTCTGCTACAACATCGCCGAGAACCCCGTCCACCTCCGCGACATCCATGCCACGATGCTCCACATCCTCGGCATCGACAACACCCGCTTCACCTACCCCTTCCGCGGCCTGGATACCCGCCTCACCGGCGTCGAAGAAGCGCCATGTCGTCCGTGGAATTCTCGCCTGATCCGTGGCCGCGACGCTCCGTGCGCTTCAGCCGCACAGTCGGATGCCTCTGCCCATTCTGTGAGCTGCCGTGTTGTATTTGCCTATCCCCCGTGCTATGCTACACTCCCACTTGCGGCTATTCAGATCTTGGCATTCGGGAAGGTTTTCGTCATGTCGGCAAGAATCGCAGCGACAATACGTTGGGCTACCGCGGCATTTCTCGTTCTCGTCGCAACCCCTGCATTTTCTTTAACCGTCGGCGGTTGGACCACCGCTCGCGGGGGTGACGGCAGCATTTTGACCGGCGGCGACTTTAGCGGGGTGCACAACGATCTTGCGGCATACTTCCCAAGTGCCGTGATCAACGCGTCGAACACATTGACCGTAGAATATTTGAGCTCCATTGATGTCTTGATGTTGGACCCAGTTTACTCCGGCGCTGACGTTTCTATTTCTCCTCTGAGTTCTTCGGAGCAGCAGGCATTGGTCAGCTGGGTTTCAGAGGGCGGGCGGGCACAGTGATCGGCGAAAACAGTTCCTATGCTGCCGCTAGCCAAAGCATGATACACCCTTTTGATCAATTCTGCGCAATGATTTTGTGGGTGGAAACCGTAGCGCAACAGTTATCAATCACACGTCATTTCCAGCCATTACAAATGGCCCATTTGGAGTTGTTAATAGCTATATTGGTGGCTACGTGTCCTGGTTCGATTCCGTTCCTACTGCCACATCACTTGGTACGTGGGACTTTAATTCTGAAGTGTCGCTCGCCGCCGTTAACCATGGGTTGGGCACTGTCGTCTTTTTTGGCGATATCTTATTGTTGTTCGATGGTGTCGGTGCAGATAACGTGGCGCTGCGACGCAACACGGTCGCGTATCTCCTGGGGGCCACGCCACGCAACCCTTACGACTACAACAGCAACGGCACCGTTGACGCATCTGACTACGCACTTTGGCGTAAGACTTTCGGTCAGACCGGTTCCATCCTCGCCGCCGATGGCAACCTCAGCCACGAAGTCGACAATCCAGATTACGATCTCTGGCGCGCCAACTTCGGCGAAGCCAACGCCCCAGCAAGCGGCAGTAGCCTGGTACTGGCGGCCGTCCCCGAACCTACCTCGCTCACACTACTTGTTGTTGCGGCACCGTTGGCTCGACTTCGCCATCGTCGACGTTGAATCTGCCAAATCGCCGAAAACCCCGTCCACCTCCGCGACCTGCACGCCACGATGCTCCACATCCTCGGCATCGACAACACCCGCTTCACCTTCCCCTTCCGCGGCCTCGACACCAGCCTCACCGGCGTCGAAGAAGCGCACGTCGTCCGGGGAATCCTTTCATAACGATTACGATTGCTGTTCTTCGCACCTTATCACCGCCAATGTGATTCGCATGCTCCGCGATTTGAAGGGACTCGGCCCAACAGGAGTTGGCGAAATGCACCGGCATCAACGCATCGAACATCGGCCTGCTCGAAAACGGTGCAAACTCATCACCGCGCCTCGGGCGATGCGCACCGCTGCTGAACCATCTCGGGCCGAAGGCGTCGGAACAACTTCAGCCACTCGAGATACGTCGCCTGACCAATGGTGATCGTCTTCGACTTCCGCACGGCCTCCAGTTGTTCGATCGGCATCCCGTCGTAATGACCCATCCAGCCACAGGCGACCACCCGCGACTGCTTGAGGAAATCCTCCAGATCGTCTACCGAACAAGAGAGCGGGAATGTTTCCTCGATGACGACCGGCTTGCCCACCGCAAACTGCTTCAAGACCGTTAGCGCGTCGCCCACTTTTCCCCGTTTCGGATAGATGTGTACGCTGAGGAAGTCCAGCTCCGGGGCGATCGTTTCGGGCACGAACCCCGAAAGATGGCCCCACTTCGGCGTCCAGGGCAGCAGACCGACGGTGATCAGGTGCCGCCGGTCTGTGCGCGGATCGCGCCCACGAGGCGCTTCAACCACTGCCGGGCGATCTCGTCGCGCGGCCGCTCGCGCTGGTCGAGCGTAATGAACTGCACGAAGTCGTACCCGCCGATCCGCTTGCCCGAGTACCAGTCGCCCGCCTTGCGCCGGCCGCCGGGCACCGTCGGCTCGTTCATCAGGTCGTAGCAGAACACGGCCGGGCTCCCGGCGCAGCGAGCGGCAACCGCACTCCAGAAGTTGGCTTGGGCACTCCAGCGGTCCTCCTCAGAGAACGTGTCGTACCAGTCCGGAACGTCTGCTTTGCGGAAACATCCGAGCCCGGTCAGATCGAGGTGCAGGCCAGTTTCCTCGGCCAGCTTCAGCAAGTCTCCGAGCCGCTGGAGCGCGTTCGCGTTCGGCTTGTCCGCGGCCTTCATGAACTTGCCGAATTGGAGATGGACGCGAACGACGTTCGCCCCGAGGTCCTTCATGTTCCGGAAGTCCTCGACCACCATCCGCCATTTACTGTCCCAGAAGTCTTCGATGAGGCCATCGTGGCCGTAGTTGAGTCCCCACGGCGTAAACCGCCGGCCGGAGGGGGTAAGGACGAATCCGCGCCGATCATCGGCCGCTTGGATGAACTCAATCTTCCCGGTCGCGGGAGCGGTCAGGGTCAAAGTCAGTAGCCAAGCCGCCGCTACCACCATCTGTCATGCTTCTCCCCGGCAGCTTGAAATCAAATGCCGCGCAGCGCTTGAGCACCAACCGCGTGGGAAGCCAACCCAGGCCCCGAATCCGCCATCAATTTTGAGTTTCGCCATAAGTGCCGTATGACCAAGTTGGTTGCCCACCGAACGGAAGGACGCAGAGCTGGTTTGCTACATCGTATTGGCCGACAATTTTCGTTTTGCACGCTGTCGCGTCGTGCCTTCTTTATCCTCCAACTTGCTATTCCTGGTTGGAAGCGGCACCTTCGGTTCTTGATCCAAGTACCCGATGCTGCACAAAAACTGATCAACCATCTCGGTCGTTTTTTCGAGCCACGGTGCTTTGTTGAAGAAGCCATGTGGCTGACCTTCCGCGTAGTACGCTTCGACTGGCGCACCCAGCGACTTACTTTTCTCGACAAACTCTCGCGATTGCGGGTTCAGCCAGTCTTTCGTGCCGTCGAGCAACAACGTCGGCGGCGTTTCTTTGCGAACATGCAACAGAGGCGAAATACGCGCGAGCGCCGCATCGTCCGTACCGCGAAAGAACTCGTCGAAACGCTTTCCGCGCAGGGCGACGAGGTTCAGCGCCGGGTTATACAAAATCATTGCGTTCGGCTTCGCAGAAACCGATTGGTCGTCGTCCACGGCGCCCACCCCCTCCGCGAAGAACGTGCAGGCAGCCAAATGACCTCCCGCTGAACCGCCCGCCGCCACAATCCGCTCTGGGTCCTGCGCCAAGTTGGGCCGCATGCCCGCGCACCCATCGCATGGCACTGATCGCGTCCTCCACACACTTGTCCGGCGTCACGCCATCTTTCGAACGAACACGATAGTCGACGCGGCCACAGACCAAACCACGTTTGGCAAAATACTCAGCCTGAGGCTTAAACTGATCCGGCGTACCATTCGTCCAGCCGCCGCCGAAAAAGAAAACCAGGATCGGACGCTTATCGGTCGCTTTCCAATCCGGTGGATAGTCGAAATCGATCGTCAACTTCCGTTTACCGACGATCTTGTAAACATACTGCGCCAGTGGCTTGGCCTCAGCCGCACGAACCATGGTTACACCGCTCTGCCGCAAAAAAGCCACCGCAGCGAGCGATGCAGCAGCAATTCTCGCTATGCGGGTTCGATGGAAAAACGCAGTTTCTTTGTTATGCATTCGTCAAAGAACCTTCTCGCAAGGGGACTGGTCCACTTTTCGGCCAACGAGATCCAAGCGATGGCGCCAGCGCAGCTCGAAAACATGGAGCTGACCATTCGCCTTGGACAAGTACACCGTCGTCATCTGAATACGCCGAGCAGCTATGAAAATCAACCAGCCGCAAAGCTCAGTTGCCCGCTGAAACGAAGTGGCGGGATCGCACGAATCATACGCCTTTCAAACCAAAAACGCCAAGCCGCACGAACGGCCGGCGGGTCAGCTCGGACGACTTCCACTTGCACATGGAAGCCCCTCGCTAAATGCTCCCCAGCGGCAACTCCGGCCTCCATGGAACCTCAGCAAATTACGCCCGCGCGGTTGGAAATGCGACCAATCGCATCTGTAGCCGTGTTTCTCCGAAACTCGAATCTGCAAGTGCGCCGGCCGCCGGTCCAGAGGCGCCTTCATTTCTTTTTATTTCGAGGCGTAAGGAGTAAGGCTAAAGTCGTCACTGAAAACAATAAAAGCGAGCATGAACATCAGGAAGACAATTCGACCAAACCCAAATACTAATGACTAAACACTTACGACTTACGACTTAAACCGTATGCCTCAATCCGCAATCACCGTCTTCCGATATGCCCGCGGCGTCGTACCGAACGATTTGCGGAACGCCACGCCGAAGCGCGTCGCGTTCGAGAATCCGCAGGCCAGCGCGATTTCGGTAATCGAAAGCTCGCGCTTGCCCAACAGTTGCTTTCCGCGCTCCAGCCGCACACGGCGAATTTCCTCGGCGGGCGAGCGGCCCAGATAGGACCGAAATTGAATCTCCAAGCTGCGACGAGAAATCGGCACCTCCCGCAAAATATCCTCGACCACGATCCCATGATGCGCGTGCGTGCGAATGTACCGAAGCGCGCGGACGACCGCCGGATCATCGATCGCCAGCACGTCCGTCGATTGCCGGCTCACCACACCGTGCGGCGCGATGAGCACCGGCTCCTTGGGCGGATCGTCGCCGGCCATCATCCCGTGCAACATCGCAGCCGCCTCGTGCCCCAGACGCTCGCAGGCCACCGAAACACTCGACAGCGGCGGCGTCGAAACTTCGCACAACAATTCGTCCGTGTCGCCGGCCAGGATGGCAATGTCGTCTGGAATCCGCACGCCCGCGAAATGACAAATCTCCGCAAGCTGCCGCGCATGATGCGCATCCACCGCCAGAATCGCAATTGGCCGCGACAGCGAAGCCAACCAGCGTGTCACCCGCCGCTGCTGCTCTTCCCAACCAATCTTTCGTCCGGCCCGATAGCCGGGCTGATACTCGTGGCATTCGTATCCAAGTTCGTTAACGGCACGAATGAACGCCTCGCCGCGGTTCTTCGAATAGCGATTGCTTGGCGGCGCGAAGTACGCAAACTTGCGGAACCCCCGCGCGGCAAGGTGCTCCAATGCCAGCCTCGCCCGCTCCGACTCATCCGTAATCACGGTTCCCACACCGCGCAAACCTTGAGACACATCGTCGACATTCACCACCGGCAAGTTCTTCTCGCGGATCTGCTGCCATTGCGTGCGATTCGTGATGCGCGCGATTATGCCGTCGCCCTGCCAACCATCGGGCACCGCCGAGCGCTGCTCATGATCGCGCGGATCGATCAGCAAATGCCAATGTGTGTGCTTCTCCGCGAAGTGAGCGATGCCACGAATGAGGCGGCCGCCCCAACTCGTTTCCGTTTCGATCAAAACGGCGACGTGCTGGACGCGAAATTGACCGTCGTTGTTCGCGTGGTCCTTCATCGAAAATCGAGGTTCGAATGACCGCTCGATGGGGTAGTGGACAAGCTGGCGGCTATCGGGGTACGATTCAGCCGTCTACTTCGATTCTAACAAGAGTACTCGATTTCGTGCGCAAAAAAGAGACATATCACTCGATTATTTCACGTTTATTATGGCTGCAATAGCCCCCTCTGCGGCCCGCTCGAGGCCATAAGAGACTTGTCAGTCGCGCTGAATCCGGCACATTGTAATTCGACATTTTTGGCCGCTGTAATGGTGTCCCCAACTCGTTGTCTTATCTAGACTTGCAGTAATCTAAGACCATGGCGAAAAAGCAATTACAAAAGGCATTAGGCCTTATGAGCGGCACGTCCGCTGATGGCGCCGATGTCGCCCTCATCGCGACCGACGGTGAAGATGCCATTGAGTTCTTCGGCGGCCTCACGTTGCCGTACGATCGCGAGTTGCGGGCACGAGTCCTGGAGGCATCGCAACACGATGTGCCTCTGCTTGAGGTCGCACGCGTCGAGCGCGACATCACAATCCACCACGCAGAAGCCGTCGCCCAGCTCTTGCGAACTCTGCCGCGCGAGGCCACGGGAATCGAACTGATCGGCTTCCACGGGCACACCGTGCGGCATGTCGCGAGTGAACAGATCTGCTGGCAAATCAGCAATCCGTGGCTGCTCGCGGAGAAGACCGGTATGCGAGTGGTGAGCGACTTCCGCCGTCACGACGTCGCCGCTGGCGGTCAAGGAGCGCCGCTCGTAGGAATGTTTCATCGCGCCCTGTTTGCCAAGGAATCCCGGCCGACCGTGATCTTGAATTTGGGAGGCGTGGCCAACATCACATGGCTCGGCGAAAACGACGAGATCATCGCCGGCGATACTGGCCCCGGCTGCGGCCTGCTAGACGAGTGGATTCAAGAGATGGCCGGGGTGTCGCACGACAAGGATGGCCTCATCGCCCTGCAGGGAAAGGTCAACGAAGGACTTGTCGCGGCTGCGCTTGCCACGCCGTTTTTTTCCAAGCCGCTGCCCCGTTCGGCCGACCGATTCGATTTCGATCACGTCGACGTTTCCGGAATGAGCGTCGAAGATGGCGCCGCGACACTGTGCGCCGTCACGGTGCGGGCAATCGTGAAGGCGGTCAAGCAGATGCCGAAGCCGCCGGCCGTGCTGTGGGTTACTGGCGGCGGCGTACACCATCCCGTCATCATGCGGATGTTGACCGAAAACTTTGGCAAAGTACAGAACGTTCGTCAGTTGAATCTCAATCCCGACACACTCGAAGCCGAATGCTTCGCGTGGCTTGCGGTGCGCCACACCAAGGGGCTTCCCCTGACGATTCCTGAAACGACTGGCTGCAGTAAACCCGTGTGTGGCGGCACGATCACGTGCTGAACACGCAGCCACGGGTCCGAGAATCGCTAGGTGGCATGCCAGTGCACTAGGCTGCCCGCAAATTGCGCGTCGGCCAATCGAATGCAGCCTTCCAGCGGGTCGGCGACTAGAACCATTTCGCATTCCACCTTGAACTTGTGGAGCCATTCGAGGAGCTGCTCTCGCAGTCGCTTGGAGCTTACCAAAAAGCCGCCACCAACAGCGAGCGGAATCGGAATCTCGCTCGGATCGATCAAATCGGCCGTGCGAGCCACTAACTCGGCTAATTCTGTGGCTGCCCAATCGAGAATCGGTTCGGCGCTCTTTCTCACCTTCTTCGCCCTTGGCGACCACAATCCGCGCCAATGCGGCAATGAACGCGCGTGGATCGCCACTGGTATAGACCGCTTTGGTAAGGTCCATAACACTCTTCACATTGAGCTCGCGAACCACTGCCTCCGTCAGCGAGTTAGGATGCCAGAGCGATTCCAACTCCAGATCGCGCAACGTGTGCACCAGCGCGCTTCGGCCGACGCTGTAACCGCTGCCGCCGTCGCCTAACAAATATCCCCAACCGCCGCAGCGTTTGGTCCGGCCATCCGCGGTGCGGCCAAACGCGATGGAACCCGTGCCGGCAATAACCGCGATTCCGCAACAGTTCGGCGTACCGGCCGCAAGGACAGGTAGCACATCGGAAACAATCGCAACTTGATCCGCCTGATTGGTTTCCCGGGCCCAGCGCACAAACTGCTCACCCATCTCGTCGTTGGCCGCGCCGGCAATCGACAGCATGAGGCGAGCCATTCGGCCTTTCGTATGTCTAGCCGCGCTGCGCGCTTGCGAAATCGCATCGCCGATTGCCCGGATTGCTTCGGCAACGCCCACGCTAAACGGATTGCCGGCCGATGAGCGGCCCCGGCCCAGTACACGATTCCCTGCGGCCGCGTCGAGATCGACCAGACACGCCGATGTCTTCGTCCCGCCCGTATCGACCGCCAAAAACAATTCGACGTCCGTAAATTGGGACGCCGATGTCGTCGCATCAATCTCGCTTACCATGGGGCGTCAATGCGCCGGAGCATTATTATTGAGGTGGCCTTGAAGCGCCGTACGTAAATGTCCGTGCGATGCCAAAAGCAACTGTCGCGCTTCGGCCGGTGAATGCCCCGTGTGGTAGCGGACGATCGCCGTCTTCACTTCACCGTCGGAATCGCGCAACAATCGCTCGGCTTCAGATTCCGTCAGGTTCGTCAGATCGCGCACAATTCGTCGAGCGCGATCGTTAAGCTTTGTATTCGACGCTCGCAGGTCGACCATCAAGTTGCCATATGTTTTGCCCAGTCGGATCATCGCGCCGGTGGTCAGCATGTTCAAGACCATCTTCGTCGCGGTGCCAGCTTTCATGCGGGTAGAACCGCTGATAATTTCCGGCCCGACCACCGGCGTGATGCTCAGATCGCACCGCTTGGCAATCTGCGAGTCGCGGTTGCAGCTCAGCCCGATCGTAAACGCGCCAATCGTTTGAGCATACTCCAAACTGCCGAGCACGTACGGCGTGCGCCCGCTCGTGGCGATTCCAACCACCACGTCACCATCGGTGACTCGTACGTTTTTAAGATCTTCAACCGCGAGCTCCGGCCGATCTTCGGCGCCCTCCACCGAAGTCGTAAGGGCCGTATGTCCACCGGCGATGACGCCCACAACTTGCGACGGATGCGTGTTGAACGTCGGCGGACATTCGACCGCATCGAGCACGCCGAGTCGGCCAGATGTGCCGGCGCCGATGTAAATCAATCGCCCTCCACGACCTAGTCGATCGGCGATCACGTCTATCGCCTGAGCGATCACGTCCGCCTGCTCGGCCACGGCCGCGGCAATTTTCGCGTCCTCAGAGTTGATCAGCTGCACGATTTCTGCCGCGGTCAATCCATCAAGATCTTCGGATGCCGGATTGCGCGCTTCGGTGGTTAAATGCTCAAGCATAAGTGAAGCACAGTTGGTATATTAAAGAGCTTGTCTCAAGCAATTGCGACGTAACTCCTCATTTTATGCAGCCGCCGAGACGCGTTACAGACTAATTGCGCAAAATAGATACAGAACTGCGCTGGCCGGACTATTGGGCCAAACCCCAACATTTAAGGTGAAGATACTGCCGCATTTTGTGGGGAGAGTGTCGCGAAAGCTCGCTTCGCGGCGGTCGCCGCTACAAGGAGTCTAGCAGGTGTGTTTGAGTTGGCCGCCGCCACTTCCGTTGCCATCGGACCACTCGATGCGCTCATTATTGTCGCCTATGTAATTGCCACCACACTGCTCGGGGTCATGCTCGGCCGCGGGCAGGCCAGCAACCGCGACTACTTTCTCGCCGGACATCGGCTGCCGACTTGGGCGCTACTTGTCTCCATTGTAGCCACCGAAACCAGCACCGTGACCTTCCTCAGCGTGCCGGGCAAGTCATTTGTCGAACGCGGCAACTTCTCCTTTTTGCAGATCGCTTTCGGCTACATTCTGGGTCGCATCGCGGTTAACTTTTTCCTGCTGCCCGGGTACTTTCGCGGCGAAATGCTCTCTGCCTACCAGGTGTTGGAGCAACGATTCGGCATCGCAACGCGCCGGCTTGCGTCGCTCGTATTTCTCGTCATGCGCAACGTGGCGGATGGGCTAAGACTATTTCTAACCGCGCTGGCGCTCAATATCGCGCTGGGAGTTAATTTGATCGCCTGTATTCTGGTTACCACGATTGCCACCGCCATTTACTCCTGTGCCGGCGGCGTGCGTTCGGTTGTGTGGAACGACTGCATTCAATTCGCCGTGTACATGCTGGGTGCAATTACCGCCGCGTGGTTGCTGCTCGCGCAATTACCCGGCGGGTGGGACCAGCTCATCGCATTCGGCCATTCGACCGGCCGCTGGCAACTGCTCGACTTCGATCTGTCGCTCACGAAGCAGAGCATCACCTTCTGGTCCGGCTGCGTCGGCGGGGGTTTTCTTTCGCTGGCCACGCACGGAGTCGATCAATTGATCGTGCAGCGCGATTTGTGCGCGAAGAATCGAGCGGCCGCGGGCTGGGCGCTTTGTCTTAGCGGATTCGTTGTGCTGGCACAATTCGCGCTGTTTTTGTTTATCGGGGTCGAGCTGGCATGTTTCGATTCGGCGACCGGTGGCATCGGGAGCAATGTCACGGGCGACCAAGCGCTCATGACGTATGTCGTCAATCACATGGGCGTCGGCATCAAAGGGTTGATCCTGGCGGCGGTCCTTTCCGCGGCCATGTCTACGCTGGCAAGCTCCTTCAATTCGTCGGCCAGCTCGTTGATGGCAGATTGGTTGGCCCCGTTCTTTCCGCAGCTCGATGACCGAAGATCGCTGGCCGTGTCGCGCCTGTTGACAATTCTCTTCGCCGCGTTGCAGTGTGCCGTGGCAATCGTTGCGTATCGCATGACGGAAGATCTAGCGATCGTCGATGCCGTGCTCAGCATCGCCGGCTTTTCGATTGGCTTGCTGTTGGGCCTATACGGTCTGGGATTGATATCGCCGCGAACATCCGAGCGCGTCGCCATCGTGGCGTTTGTCGTGGGAACCGTAGTCACGAGCTACGTGGCGTTTATGACACCCCTCAATAGTTACTGGTACACTCTGGTAGGTAGCGGCACGATTGTGATTGCCGGTCTGGGGTTGACGGCAATTCTTGACTATCGGCAACCCGCCTCATCAAATCCCTAATGCAGCCCTCAACGACGACTCCATTTACGATGAATCAATCTCTCTGGAAATCTCGACCGTTTAATACTGCTTGTCTCCTTACCGCGCTGGTTGCTGCGCTGCCGGCAACTACATTCGCATCCGCTGCGCCCGCTCTGCCAAAGCGAATTACGTGGAAAGCGGCCGCTATGGATCCGGCGATGGAGAGCCGCATCGACCCTCTCGTTGCGGCCGGTATTCAGCATGGCAACATGTCTGGCTGCGTTGTGCTGATCGGCCGGCGCGAAGGGATCGTTTTCGAGCATGCCTACGGCAATCGTTGCGTCGAGCCGCAAAAAGAACCGATGACGACCGACACGCTCTTCGACATGGCCTCGCTCACCAAGCCACTCGCAACGGCCACGAGCGTGATGATACTGCTGGAGCGCGGGCAGATTCGCTTGCAAGACAAGGTGGCAAAATTCTTTCCCGAGTTTGCCACTAAGGGAAAAGAAAACATCACCGTCGAACAGCTTCTCGTTCATTCCTCCGGAATACTGCCCGACAATCCGCTGTCCGATTATTCCGACGGCTGGAACTCTGCGAAGCCGAAGATTTGCGACCTCGATCTAACGACCGATCCGGGCACAAGATTCAAGTACTCCGACGTCAATTTCATACTGCTCGGCAAGATTGTCGAAACCGCAGCCGGCAAGCCCGAGAATGAGTTTGTCCAACAAGAAATCTACGACAATCTCGGCATGCGCGACACCGGTTACTTGCCATCCGATGCTTTGAAAGCTCGCGCCGAAACAACGGAAAAACGCGACGGCAAGTGGCTCAAAGGCGAAGTACACGACCCGCGCGCTGCGAAGATGGGCGGCGTCGCCGGGCACGCCGGCCTGTTCAGCACGGCCCAGGATCTGGCCATCTACGCGCAAATGATGCTGCAAGATGGCCTCTATGGCGACGTGCGGATTCTGAGCCCGGCAGCCATTGAGCAGATGACGCGGCCACGCGACATCGGCGGTCATCTGCGCGGCTTGGGCTGGGACAAACAAAGCGGCTACTCGCGCAATCGCGGTGAGCTGATGAGCTCGCGGGCGTTTGGCCACGGCGGATTTACCGGCACATCGCTGTGGATCGATCCGCAACTTGACCTGTACGTCATCTTCCTCGGCGACCGCCTGCATCCAGATGGTGTCGGTGAAGTAAATGATTTGGCCGGGCGAATCGGTACCATCGCCTGCGCCGCGATTCGATCGCGGCAACCGACGCCCACGTTTTCGAGCGATACGCCGCACCCGGTCGTAACGATCGCAAAAAAGATTTCGGCTTCCTCCGCTCAGGTGCGCTTGGGCATCGATGTCCTCGTGGCCGACCATTTCAAGCCGCTTGCCGGAAAACGCGTCGGTCTGATCACGAATCAGACGGGCGTCGATTCGGACGGTGTCACGACGGTAGACCGCCTGTTCGATGCGAAGGACGTGAAGCTCGTCGCGCTCTTCAGTCCGGAGCACGGCATCCACGGCGCGCTCGACCAGCCGGAAATCAAGGATTCAGAGGACGAAGACACCGGCCTGCCAATTTACAGTCTGTATGGCAAAAATCGAAAGCCGTCGACAAAGCAACTTGCAAAGATCGATGCGCTGGTGTTCGACATTCAAGACGTCGGTGCGCGGTTTTACACATATCCCTCGACGATGTGCCTGGCGATGGAAGCGGCCGCCGAAGCCGGCAAGGAGTTCTTCGTCCTCGATCGGCCCAACCCGATCGACGGCGTGACCATCGAAGGACCGCTGCTCGATGAAAACCGCAAGTCGTTCGTCGGACATCAACGCCTGCCCGTGCGGCACGGCATGACGGTCGGCGAGCTTGCCCGCATGTACGCCAAAGAACACAAAATAAACGTCAAGCTCACCGTTGTGCCGATGGACGGTTGGCGACGGGACACGTATTTGTACGACACCGGTCTCGATTGGTTGAATCCATCGCCGAACATGCGGTCGCTCACTGCCGCCCTGCTCTACCCCGGCATCGGCCTGTTGGAATTCACCAACGTCTCGGTCGGCCGGGGGACCGATTCGCCGTTTGAAGTGATGGGCGCGCCGTGGATTCACGAGCACGAGCTGGCCGCGATGGTGAACGCCGCACATCCACCCGGCGTGCGCGTCGTGCCGCTCCGATTCACGCCGATTTCCAGTAAGTTCAAGGGCAAGGAATGCCACGGGCTGAATTTCGTCATTACGGAGTGGGACAAGTTTCGCTCCTTCGATCTGGGTCTGATCGTTGCGCATGCGCTCGATAAACTGCACGGCAACAAGTGGCGCCACGAGAATTACATCAAGCTTCTCGGCAACGAAGCAATTTACAAACGTGTCGTCGCCGGCGACGACATTGCAGATATCTTAAAAACGGTAAATGACCAGTTGGTACAATTCCGCAATCGGCGAAAGCCATTTCTACTGTACGAATAAGATCCATCGCCACAAAAACACGAAAAGGCACAAAGCTGGAATGGGGAAGACATCGATAAGCTGTGCGACATCGTCAGGATAACCTGCTTTGCCATTCATACGTTCCACCGAAACGGTCACCTATTGAGGACTGCGCGGCCATTGGTCCTGGGAATCGGAATGCGTCATTCCCGCGCCGGTGGGAATCCAGAAATTCGGCCCTATCGCCTGGATTCCCGCCTTCGCGGGAATGACAAGTAGCATGAGCCGCTGGTGTCATTTACTGCGCAGTTCTCAATAAAAAAGGTGTATGAAAATGTGCTTGCGCTCCGGCTTCGAAAATTTGCATTGCAAGTTGCGCAGCAATTTCCACGAACTGTGTTCGAGTTTGCAACTTTGCGAGGCTCCACTTTGATTCGATGTTGCACCGACTGATATCTTCGTGTCTTTTCGTGTTTTTCGTGGCTAATACAACGGTCGCTTACGCGCACACGGCAACCGCGGAACACTACATGATCGCCACCGGCAACCCGATTGCGACCGACGCTGGCGTTGCAGTTTTTCGCGGCGGCGGTAACGCGATTGACGCGGCGGTTACGGCTGCCCTGACGCTCGGTGTCGTCGATGGCGAAAACTCCGGCATCGGCGGCGCCTGCCTGATTCTGATTCGCACCGCCGATGGCAAATTCACGGCGATCGACGGCCGCGAGATGGCGCCCGGCGCCGCGAACAAGAACATGTTCGTGCGCGACGGCAAACCGCTGCCCAGCGCCAGTCAAACCGGCCCGCTGGCTTCCGGAGTGCCAGGCGCACTTGCCGCGTATCGGGTCGCGCTGCAGCGTTGCGGAACCATCAAGTTGAGCCGCGCGCTGGCCCCCGGCAGCAAGATTGCTGAAGAAGGATTCCCAATCAGCAGCGGCTACGAAGCGGCGATCCGCAGCGTCGAGAAAAACCTGAAACAGTTTGAAGGATCGCGGGCAATTTTTTTCCACCCCGATGGCAAACCGCTTAAGGCCGGCGATCGATTCATCCAGCGCGATCTGGCCAATACATATCGCCAGATCGCCGAGCATGGGACCGATTGGTTCTATCACGGCGAGCTGGCCAAGAAAGTGGGCGACTGGATGGCCGCCCACGGCGGGATTCTCACCGCCGGCGACTTCGCTTCGTACAAGGCGAAGATTCGCGAACCGTTGCACTCGACGTATCGCGGCTACCAGGTCATCGGCTTTCCACCGCCCAGTTCCGGCGGTGTGCACGTCGCCGAAATTCTGAACATTCTCGAATCGTTCGACCTGCGCTCGATCGAGCGCAAAGATCCGGTAACCGCGGCGAACATCATCAGCGAGGCATTCCAGCTCGCGTTCGCCGACCGCGCCTACTGGTTGGGCGATGCCGATTTCGTTGCGGTGCCGCGGGGACTGATCTCCAAAGATTACGCGAAGCAGCTCGCCTCCAAGATCGATCCGCGGCGCGCGATCGATGTGCCGGCGCACGGCTCGCCGCCGAATTTTTCCCAGGATGTTTTCGGCCGGCACACCACGCACATCGCGGCCGCCGACGCGGCCGGAAATTGGGCCGCCATCACCGCGACGGTCAATACCACATTCGGCTCCAAGGTTGTCGTGCCGGGCACGGGAGTTGTCCTCAACGACGAAATGGACGATTTCGCCATCTATCCAGGAATGCCGAACGCATTCGGACTGGTAGGCGCAGAGAACAACAGCGTCGCTCCCGGCAAGCGGCCGCTTTCGAGCATGAGTCCCACGATCGTGCTTGATAAGGAAGGCAAGCCGATTCTTACTGTTGGTGCCGCAGGGGGGCCGAAAATCATCACCCAAGTCGTGCTGGCTGTCGTGCGTGTCCTCGACTTCAAGCAAGCGCTGCCAGATGCCGTCGCGGGCCGCCGGTTCCACCACCAATGGCGGCCAAACTGCGTTTCCTACGAGAAGGATCTGGCCCCCGGAATCGTTGAAGGCCTGCGAAAATGCGGACACAATGTGGAAGAACTCGGCAGCGCGGGACGCACGCAAGCAATCGAAGCGAACGCGGACGGCATGCTAATCGGCGTCGCCGACCCACGCGGCGACGGAAAAGCCGCGGGCGAATGACTCAAAGCACTCAATGACCACAATCCCAATGACCAATGCCATGCCGCTATTTAAGTTCTGTTTGGTTATTGGTGCTTGGTCATTAGTCATATCTTCCGCGGTCCATGCCGGCGGTTTGGTTCCAGTCGGCACGCAGCCGCACGGCGGCTTGAGCGGCAAAATCGTGTACACGCACGGTGGCCACGGCATCACCGCGGCGAATCAGGCCGATGGCGCGTGGAGCTTCCAGCGCGGCCCGACTCACGGAATGATCGAGGACCTGGGAAACGTCGATCAGATGGCGTTCTTGGTCGATGATTTGTTTCGCGCCGGCGCGACGGTTGTCCCGCTTCGGCCGGTCGGGCATCAAACGAATGAAGTCGTGCTCGATAATGATGATCCGGGCGTGACGTTCGTCGGCAAGTGGACCGATGCGACGGGCGCGACGGTGTATTACGGCACGCCCGGTCACGTGCCGTATCGTCAGACGGCGGCATCAAGAGTCGAAACAGCACATGCTCGATACACGCCGAAGATACCGGAGGCTGGTTTCTACCCCGTCTATGCGTGGACCAGCTCCGGCGGCGATCGCGCGACCGATCAACTCTATCGCGTGCATCACTCCGGCGGCACTACGGAGGTCACCGTCAATCATCGCCGGGTAGGCAACGGGCTGGTTTACCTCGGAACGTACTACTTTGAAACGGGTACAAACGGTTATGTCGATATCAGCAACCGCTCGAAGAGCGCACGGAGTGTGGTCGTAGCCGACATGATTCGCTTCGGCAACGGCATGGGCGACATTAGCCGCGGCAAAGCGGGCATTTCGCATTGGGAGCGACTGGACGAATCGGGCCTGTACTGGGTCATGTGGCATGCGGATCGCGCGACCGGAGTTTCAGAAAGCGATTACCGCGCCACGAATATCGATCGCCAGGCGGCGATCAGCTTTTCGCCGCGCTACGCCGCGTACATGAACCGCGAAGCCGATGGACGCCTGCAGGACCGTGTGTTCGTGAGCTTCCATTCCAACGCCAGTGGACCTGGATCGAAGGGGCGCGGCACGCTCGGACTTTACAACGGCAACAACGACCCGACAACCGCAACGCCACACCAACTCGTGTTGGCCAAATCGCTTGCGGCGGAAGTGAACGACGAATTGGTAGCGCAGAACGGACGGTTCGAGCACGACTGGCGTGACCGGAAGAACGACGTTACGCTCGACCGCACCGACATCGAATTCGGCGAGATCAACAACCATTACATCCGTGACGAATTCGATGCGACGATCGTCGAGGTCGCGTTTCACGATAACCAGGAGGACGCCGAGCTGCTGCGCGATCCGAAAGTGCGCGACGCGATTGCGCGGGCAACTTACCACGGTCTGATCAAATATTTCCGCGCCGCGGACAATAACAAAACGCCGGACATTCCGTCGCCGCCGCCGGTTACGGACGTGCACGTTGAATCTGCTGCGCCAGGAAGCGCGACGATTTCCTGGGTGCCGCCGGTTGCCAATTCGTACGCGGGCGGCGCCGCAGCCGGTTATCGAATCTATGCCTCGACGAACGGCTACGGCTTCGACGGCGGCACGCTGGTGAAGGGCGCGACGAAGAATTCCGCGACGCTCGCAGGCTACGACCCCAAGACGACGTACTACTTTAAAATCGCCGCCGCAAACAGGGGCGGCCAGTCGCCGGATTCGGAAGTTGTCGCGGTGCTGCCCAGCGGCGGCGCGAAACAGGCGCTGATCGTCAGCGGCTTCGATCGGCTCGATCGAACGCTCGATCCGAAGCAAAAATACGAGGGGAAAACCGTCGATCGCGTGTGGCCGCGGCAAAGCAACTCGCGGGATTACGTGGTTCAAGCGGCGACGGCTGTCGAAGCCGCCGCACCCGGCACGCACCTTGCCAGCACCAGCAACGAAGCGGTGATCGGCGGCACGGTGAACCTTTCCGATTACAAAACCGTGATTTGGATTCTAGGCGAGGAATCGACGCACGGTCACACGTTCGACGCCGCCGAGCAGCAAAAGGTCGAGGCGTTCGTCGCCGCCGGCGGCAACTTATTTGTCACCGGCAGCAATATCGGCTGGGACTTGGTCGAGAAAAACAATGGCCGCGCGTTTTACCTGAACACGCTCAAAGCCAACTTCGTTGCCGACACTGCAAAGACGCATGACGTAACGGGCGCGGCGGGAAGCATTTTCGCCGGCCAGAAATTCTCGTTCGACAATAGCTCGCAGTTTTACGACGTCGATTCGCCGGACATCATAGCGCCGCAGCCCGGAGCGCAAATTGCCCTCAACTACGCCAACGGAACCGGCGCCGCTGGCTTGCAAGTGGCGGGCGCCGGCGGCCGCGGCCGTATTGTCATGTTTGGTTTTCCATTTGAGACAATTACCACGGCCGCCGACCGGGCCGATGTGATGCGCCGCGTCTTCGATTACTTTCGTTTGTAGCAGGCACGCTCGGCCGTGCCGCGTTTCGCCCAATTTGAAGATTTGAACAGTCCTACTGCAGTTTGCGAATTGATTGCCCATTGTTCGACAAACAGGTTACAATCGAGTTTGTCAGGATTTGCACCGACGATGTAGCTGCAATTGGAACAGACGATGACCGATTGGTTTGCCCGGGCGAAGTGCACACTTTTGAAGAGATCGGCACGTTTGACCCGATCAACTGGCGCGGACCGGCGGAATGCCTATCGGCGCGCCTTCGCCTTCGAGACATTGGAGCCCCGTCTTACGCTCTCGGTCGCCCCGGGGCTTACCAGTACGCCGCAAATTTATAGCGGCGCGCTTAACGGCAAGATCGTGTTCACCTCGCCCGGCCACGGCTGGGACTGGAACAGCTCGCTCGGTCGCTACGCCACCGATCGCGGCGACAACAACGAGATTGTCGAAGACTTCGGCAATCAGGACCAGATGACCTTTTATGCGGACTACTTGTTGCGCCGGCGCAACGGTCGTGCCGATGAGACCGGTGGGCCGCCAGACGAACGAGGTGGTGCTGGATAACGATTCGCCCGGCGTGACGTTCTCGTCCGGTTGGTCCAACAGCGTCAACACGCAATACTACGACGAAGACTACGGCGCGGTTGCCGATTCGATTCCTTATAAATTTGCCGGCACGACCACTGGCTCCGAGACGGCGACGGCAACCTACACACCCAACATTCCGGCGGCCGGATTTTATCCGGTCTACACGTGGGTACTGTGGGGAACCGACCGCACGGTGCAGACCTACCGCATCAATCACACCGGCGGGACTACCCAGATCAGCGTCGATCATAGCAAAGTCGGTTCGGGCTGGGTTTATCTGGGCACTTATCACTTCGACGCCGGTAGCTCGATCACCGAGGGCTCGGTGCAGATCGGTAACACGGCCCCGGTTACCGGCAAGGTCGTCATTGCCGATGCCATTCGCTTCGGCAACGGTATCGGCGATTTTGTTCAGTCGGGTGCGCCGTCCGCTTCGGGCTATCCGCGCGAAGACGAGAATTCTTACCACTGGATCGCCCGCGAAATTGGTGTCGGAACCAGCCTTTCGACGGCGATCGGCTCGGGCACGACCAATGTTTCGGCCCCGTCGAACATGGCGCAATACATGTACCATGGCAGTTTTGGCGGGGCCTTGTATATGGGCATCCACTCGAACGCCGGCGGCGGCCGCGGGGCGCGCGGCTTGTACGACAACAGCTCGTCCGTGCGCACGCCGCACCAGGTCGCCCTGGCGACGATGATCGGCGACCAAATCAACCAGGACATGCAGAATCTTAACGGCGTTTTCGAGGCCAACTGGACGACCGGCACCGCCAATACCGACTCGCACATCAACTTTGGCGAGATCGACCTGGGCCCCGGCGCTGAGATGGACGCGACGATCGCCGAGGTCGCGTTCCATGACAATGTGAGCGACGCGGAAATCATGCGCGACCCGAAAGGTCGCGATCAAATCGCCCGCTCGCTCTATCAAGGAACACTTCAGTACTTTGCCACCTACGGCAGTCCGCTGGCAACCAATACCAGTCTGCCGACGCCGCCGACTAACGTGCGGGCCGTCAGCAATGCCAGCGGCCAGGTCACGATTAATTGGTCGGCCGGACCCAGTACACCTGCCAGTGTGTATGGCGCTGCCGCCACCGGTTATAAAGTTTATGCCTCGGTGGATGGCTACGGTTTCGATGGCGGCAGGACCGTCTCTGGCGGCGGAACCACGTCCCTCACGATCACCGGCTTGGATCCGGGCACGCCCTACTATTTCAAAGTTGTGGCCACAAACGCCGGCGGCGAATCTGAAGCTTCCGAAGTCATCACGGCATTGCCCACCGGCGGCGCGAAGCAGGTGTTGATCGTCAACGGCTTCGACCGCTTCGACCGGACCCAAGATTTTCGCTACGCCTATCTGGGCGAAGCGGTCGATCGCGTCTGGCCGCGATACAACAACAGCCACGACTACGTCGTGCAAGTTGAGACGGCCATCCAGGCCTCAAAGCCGGGCGTTCACGTCGCCAGCACCAGCAACGAGGCCGTCATCAGCGGCGCCGTGAATCTCACCGATTACGACTCGGTCATTTGGATCCTGGGCGACGAATCGACGGTCGACCACACCTTCGACGCCACCGAGCAAGCGAAGGTGACCAGCTTTATCAATGCCGGCGGCAACCTGTTCCTGAGTGGCTCGGAGATCGGCTGGGACCTCGATTCGCAGAACAACGGCCGCTCGTTCTACGAAAACACACTCAAGGGCAACTACGTGTCGGACGACGCGGGCACTTACACGGCAACGGCCAATGCCGGCGGCATTTTCTCCGGAATGAACAGCTTCGTGTTCTCCAGCGGGACGGCGTTTTCTCAGCTAGACACCCAAACCTACGATGTCGCCTACCCCGACGTCATCGCGCCGCAGGCCGGCGCCATTTCCGCGTTGACCTACAGCGGTGGGACGGGCGGCACCGCGGCGATCCAGGTACCGGGCACCGGCGGCAAGGGCAGCATCGTGATGTTCGGCTTCCCGTTTGAGACCATGACCAGCGCGACGCGCCGGCAAAACGCCATGGGCAAGATTCTCGATTTCTTCGGCGTGGCGGCGCCCGCACCGGCCATCGATATCAAGACCCGCGTCAACGGACTGGATGCCGATTCGCCCACCGGGCCAATCCTCGCCGCCGGCGGCAGCGCGACGTTCACTTATATTCTGACCAACGCCGGCAACGTCCCCCTGAGCAGCATTAGCGTGACCGATGACAACGGCACGACGGGAACCACCGGCGACGACTTCCATCCCACTTTCAGCGGTGGCGACACCAATAGCAACGGTCAGATCGATGTGGGCGAAACCTGGACCTATTCCGCCAACCGCACCGTTGTTGCCGGGCAATTCACGGGCACGGGTTCGGTCGCCGCTATCGGCAACTCCCAAAACGTCTCGGATACCGATCCAGTCAACTACTTCGGCTCGGCCCCGGGTATCAACGTCAAAACATACGTTAACAGCCAGGATGCGAACTCGCCGCCCGGTCCGACTCTCACCGTCGGCGATACGGCCACGTTCGCGTACCTCGTCACCAATGCGGGCAATATCGCGGTTGGCAACGTAGTGGTAGTAGACGACAACGGCACGCCGGGTAACGCGGCCGACGACTTCAATCCCGCCTTCAACAGCGGTGACACCAACAGCGACGGCCTGCTGGACCTGGGCGAAACGTGGATCTATACCGCCACGCGCACCGTTGTCGCCGGCCAGTACAGCGGCAGCGGCACCGCCATTGCCATGGACAGCATTAACCAGATCGTGGGCTCCTCCGATGCAACCAACTACTTCGGCGTCGTGCCAGAGGACGCCAACTTCAATGGCGATGCAATCGTCGATGCGGCCGACTATGTGCTCTGGCGGAAAAACAGCGGCCTCACCAGCGGCGCCGCGCACTCGCAGGGCGACGCCAATGCCGATGGCATGGTGGATGGCGCCGATTACAACATTTGGCGCGGCCAATACGGCTCATCACCGGGCGCCGGCAGCGGCGCGGCGGGAGCCGGCAGTGCGGCCGCAAATGCTTCGGTTGCCATGTCGCCGATTGAGAATGTGTCGCTAAACGTCCCAGTGGTAACGGACGCGGCCTTCTCGCAACTCGGTGCCCGCGCAAGCGAACGGCGACCGGGCCCGCGCAGAAACATCGCATTACAGCGGTTCGCGCCAGACGATACCCACAGCGATTGGGCATCGTTGCTTAGCTTACTTGCCGACCGAACGACCGACTCCGACGCAGCCGAACAGTCCTTGGCATCGGCAGAAAATCCGGCGAAAGACGCCGCCGCGGGCGCGCACGATAGCCAATTGGGGCAGGCTTTCGACCACCTTTCTCGGTGGCATTTTGCAATTACCAGCGTGTGATTTTCGTGTCGCCGTAGGAGGGGAATAGCGCGTGTTTTCTGCGGGTTTTCCCGAAATCTGCAAAAAACTGTCGGAATCGCGCGAAAAATTCTCCGAATTGCTTGACAATCGCGCCACGCGATCGGCATTATATAAGCTGGCTTCGTAGTTACAGGCTGCACCAACTGCATTTTTCGTTGCTGGGAGGGTCTAATGAAGTTCATCTTGTGTTGCGTGTCGCTAACCGTTGCGCTGGCTTTATCAAACGTATCGGTTGCCGCGACGCTGTACTCTCAAAATTTCAATGCCGATGACACGGCGAACTGGACGGTCAATCCATCGGCCGGCACTGATTTTGTCGCCGATTTCTTTTACGACTACTCTGCCATCGGAGTACCGTCGGCTCCAAACGGAACCGGAACTCGCGGCCTGAAAATGACGGCCAACAACAGCACCGGCGTGTTCGGCGGGTTTACCACTTCGCCCACGGGCAAGAGCTTCTCCGGAGATTACACAGTTAGTTTCGACATGTGGCAGAATTACGTTGGCCCGCTTGGCCCAGGTGGCAGCGGCACGACGCAATTCTCGCAGTACGGGATTGGCACCGCCAGCACTTCGACGCAATGGATTGGTGCTCTCACGAAGGACAGTGTCAGTTTCGGCACGACGCTCGATGGCGGGTCGGCTGCATGATTTCCGCGCTTATTCGTCTGTCGCTCCGACATCGTATCCCTCCGGCAATGCCGTTTACTTGGCTCCCGGCAGCGCGATTAACAATAGTGACCCGTATTATATGGCATGCGTATCCGGCCCAATCGGCGCCGGGCGACCAAGTGACTCTTTTCCCCGGCCAAACCGGAAGCACCGACGCCGGCGAAACGAGCTTCACCTGGCGGAGAGTCACGATTGATGTATCGGGCGGTTTTGCCACGTGGTCGATCGATGGCACGCCGCTGGCGAAAGTCGACTTGAGCACGGTGGTCTTGGGCGGTGGCGACATATTGTTTGGCCACAGCGACACGAATGGAGGTTCTTCAGCTGATCCCAACCGCGTGGCTCTCAATGTCACGCTTATCGACAACATTCTGGTGACGTAGGGTTCCTGAACCGGGCACATTCGTGCTGTGCGTACTGGGAGCGATCGGGAGTTTGTTTATGCGGCGGCGCTCGTAAAACGCCGCGGCAGAATAGGAAGTCAAAATGCATCGAGCCCGCGACGTTTTCGAACGGCGGGCTTTTTGCTTTTAATTCGACGACGGTGCGCGAACCGAAAGGAGTGCTCGATGCTGCCGGTGGCTGTGGAAGCCGTGGATATCGAACCGGTGAGACGAAGAACGAGTGAGCGGCGGTTCGGCGTAAAGGTTTTTAACGAGGCGTGACCTCTTGATTCGAACGGAGAACTGATGATGCGTCCAAATCATTTTCTGGCGTTGGTGGCTCTCGTGAGTTTGGCAACCGCTTCAACGCTGCTTCGCGCGGCGCCGTACGCGTCGCAAGTAACAATCAGCGGCACCCAGGTAAGTTTCGTGCTGAACCAAGATGCGGATACTTTGACGTATAGCCTTAACGGCGGTGCGGCGACCCCGCTCGGCGACGGCACCGGTGCGGGACTTCACACATTTAACCTCAATTCGGGGTCCGACACGTTTTCGATCGTGGCGGATAAGACGGAGAACGGCTTCCTTCAACTCGATGGCAACACGGTTGCCGCGGACCTCGCCGGCATGCCGGTCCCTGCGCCCGAGGCTTATTACACGCCGATCAGCGACGATACGAACATCTACACGCACTACAATAGCCCGCGCGGCGTGGCCGTTGGTACCAATCCGAATCAGCCCAGTTTTGGAGCGGTCTACGTTTCCAACTCCGCGAACGGCACTCCCACGGGTCGCACGCTTGGGAAAGGCATGTACGTCATCAACGCCGATCTGAGCGACGCGACCACTAACACGGGTAGTTACGGCTACGGTTACGGCGATACGGCCCAATTCACCGGCTTCTTCGACGCCCCTTCCGTCAGCGCGAACAGTCCGTACCGGTTGCAGGTCGCCGACGATGGCAACGTGTACATATCCGGTTTTGCCGACGGAGCGAGCGGCGTGTTCCAGGCTTCACCCGACCTTGTTTCGCTCAACAACGTCTTGAGCGGAACCACGGGGCCGTTCCCGCTCCCGGCCGGTCAAAACCACGGCAGCGTTTTGCAGGCCGTTGTAGTCGGCAGTACCGCGACCAACGACATGGTCATTTATACAATCGATGAAGATTTGAGTCCCGAGCATGTGGCAGGAACCGGAGACGGCACGGCGCTGACAAATTCCGTCTGGCGGTACGATATCAACGGCTCCGCGCTGCCCTATTCGGCGATGCCGACTTTCGTTAAGGACGCTCCTATTCCGAACGTTAGCAACATCTTCGACCTGGCCCGTGGCCCGGACGGCAAACTTTACTTCGTTCAAGTCCGCTCGAACGGCACCGATGTAAGTAGCTTGCAGGTTCTCGACGCCAGCGGCACCACGCTCTTTGCCTCGTTGCCGCGAAGCCTCACGGCGGAAGGCGACTACGATCAAGTCGTTTCAACCGCCAGCGCGGGAGGCGTCCCGCTGCCCTCCGTAAACGCCGCCGACTACGTGCTGTGGCGCAAGGCGGTTGGTACCACGGGTGATCCCGTGGGGGCGATACCGACTGATGGCAACGGCGACGGCACCGTTAACGGCGCCGATTACGACGTTTGGCAGTCCAACTTCGGCGTAGCCGCGGCGGATATCCTGCGGAATGGCAACGGCGGCCCGGTGATTTCGCCGGACGGCAAGTGGATGGCGTTCATGCAAGTGAACAACAATATCATGCTGATTCCGCTGGTCGATGGACTCCCGGACCTCGCCAACCGTCAAGCGATTTCGGTTCCGAATACGACCGGCAATGCCCGCCAGATCACCTTCGATGCCGCCGGCAACCTTTATTATGTGAGCAGCGGCCAGCAGTTGCTTCGGGAGCTTGCTCCCGGCGGCCACACGACTGCGGAGACACACTGGGACGGTTCGGCCTACTCTTTTAACATTACGAACGTACCGGGAGCCGGCAGTTCGGTGGGCGGCAGCGCGGTTCCCGAGCCGGGTACGCTGCTGTTGGCGCTCGCCGGGTTATTGCTGGTAAGTGCCGGCCGCCGGCGCAAGTAAACGAAAGCCCCCGCATTGGTCAAACTAAAAAAAGCCCGCGGCGACTCGTCCCGCGGGTTTTTTTACATTATCATGATGCGCATTAGGGAGAGTTTGCTGCGCGGGTTTTGTGTTGAGTGTTTCGCTGCCAAGCCTAGAATGATAGTGGGGATTCCTATACGCAGTTCAAAACCGCGCGAGGAGAACCGGACGCTAGCGCGTTCCGGCTGATCCGATCAGCCGCAGGGCGCTAGCCCCCGGTTTTGAAATGGCTCCTAATTATTATTCGCCTCATCGCTTTCTTCATTCTCCCGTGGGACACGTGCCATGACAATTTCCATTCACTGTCGGGCCGGCAGCAGGCAGGCGTTTACGCTCGTCGAGCTGCTAGTGGTAATCGCGATCATCGGCATCTTGGTCGCGCTGTTGTTGCCGGCGATTCAAGCGGCGCGCGAAGCGGCCCGCCGCGCACAGTGCCAGAGCAACATGCACAATGTGGCGCTGGCCGTGATGAATTATGAATCGGCCAACAAGATCCTGCCCAAAGGCATGCAGTTCGATGAGACTTCAGCCGACAATTTTCCGCAGGTCCAAACAATGAAACGGTACGGTCCGAACTGGATGATCGAAATCCTGCCATACATGGAAGAGCAATCGGTCCGGGATGCGTTCGATCCAGCTTCGTTGAAGGCGCCCTACTCGCCGACTATTAACGACCTCGTGCCGAGCGTTCGTAACCAGGCTGCGCGGGCAAACATCATTCCGTCACTTCTTTGTCCCAGCGACCCGTTCAACAAAGTGCCATATCAAGGCGGCTCATCGGGCGCCGCCAAACACGGCGCTAACTGGGGCCGTACGAATTACGCCGCGAGCGCGGGACGATCGTTCATTTACGGCAGCGGGGCCACGGGCGGTGGCACGTACTATAACAATGGGCCAAATTCCCTGGCTTGGAATGATCCTTGCCAGCGCGGCGTGATGGGCCCCAATGTCGCCGTCACGTTAAGGCGGATCACCGACGGCACGACCAAAACGATCATGATCGGCGAAATCCGCGCCGGCATTACCGAGAACGATGGACGCGGCGTGTGGGCCCTGGGGCATGCGGGCGCCAGCCTGATTGCCATGTACGGCTCGGGCGGCGACGCCGACGGGCCGAATTATTGCGACGTCCACGCGGATGATGTGTATTCTGATGTCTGCGCAACGGCCGCCGGAGTCTGCACCACTACCGGCGCTGTTCCAGTGACTCAGGCGGAGTGCATGCAATGTTCCGGCGGTGCTGGTTTCGATCAGCAAACCATCCGCAGCAAGCACCCGGGTGGGGCCCATGTGGCAATGGCCGACGGCAGCGTCCAATTCATCAACGATGACATTGAAACGTCCGGCTGCTACGGTCAATGCTGCACGCCGTGGGACTACATGATCGCCAGCGCGGATTCCGGGAAACCGGGCCCGCTAACTAGCTCATCGCTCAGCGGCGTTTGTCACTAATTCATACATCCTGTATCCATTCTCGAAGCATCCTATTCGTTCGATGATGTTCGATCCAATCGCCCGCCGAAGTGGTTCGTTCTTTCTGCTTAGAGGGAGCGCCAAAATAGCCTCCGAGCAGGGGACAGTTCCATTTTGCTCCGTGGACTTCGCAAAATTGGGACAGTCGCCGGCCATTTTGGTACACGCTCTCACGCTCTTACCGTTAGTGGTCGCGCTAGCCGGCTGCAATCACGGGCCGGAGATGGCGCACGTGCGCGGCAAGGTGCTCTACAAGGACGGCACGGTGCCGCACGGCGGGGTTGCCGTGGTGCGGTTCGAACCGGCGGACGACACCACGGCCACGGTTCGCAAAGGCGCCACCAGCGCGATCGGCCCGGACGGGTCGTTCGACATGCTCACGCGGCAGCCCGGCGACGGCGTTTACCTGGGCAAGTACAACGTCACGTTTACGGTCTTGCGCAATCCAATGGATCCGGGCTCGTCGATGATTCTTCCCAAGTACAACAGCGCGGCCACGTCCGGTTACAAGATCACAGTGGACGGCAGCAAAGACGATGAGCATTATGAAATCGAACCGCTGCCGGGCGCCGCTGGCGCACCAGCTCCCGCAAATGCCGCGACCGGTCCGGGTGCAATTCCAGGCTCGGGGTAAAATTGGTTCGTTCTTAAGCGTGTGCGGCGGCCCCGGGATCGGCGAAGGATGATCCTATGGTGTATCCGTATCCGCCTTTTCGCAGAATTCTGACAGATTGCCGGCAACTTAGCGAGAGGACCCAGCCTATGACTCGCGATAACTGTGGGCGCGTGTCGAAGAAGCGCGCGCGGGGGTTCACACTCGTCGAACTTTTGGTGGTCATTGCCATCATTGGCATTTTGGTGGCGCTGTTGTTGCCGGCGATTCAGGCGGCGCGCGAGGCGGCCCGCCGTGCACAGTGCCAGAGCAACATGCACAATGTGGCGCTGGCCGTGATGAATTACGAATCGGCGCGAAAAATTTTGCCCAAGGGCATGACGTACGACCAGGCCACCTACGGACCCAAGATCGACACGCTGGACAAGTTCGGTCCGAATTGGATCATCGAGATTCTGCCTTACATGGAAGAGCAGCCGCTGCGCGATTCGTTCGACCCGGGCCTGTTCGAGCCGCCTAACTCAGCCGCTTTCCGGCCGGTGAACGACAATCCGGCAATTGCCGCCAACCGGGTCGCGCGGGGCACGATGATCCCGGCGCTGTTGTGTCCCAGCGACCCGTTCAGTCGCGTGTCGTACCAGGGCGGCACAGCGTCCGAGCAAACCGCCCACCACGGCGGCAACTGGGCGCGGACCAACTACGCCGCCAGCGCGGGCGCGGCGAACTCTTCCATACGACCATGAACGGTCCCGACAGCACCTATTGGAGAGATCCCTGCCGGCGAGGCGTCATGGGGCCGAACGCATCGGTAACGCTCAAACGGATCATCGACGGCACGAGCAAGACGATCATGCTCGGCGAAATCCGCGCCGGCATTACCGAGAACGACGCGCGCGGCGTGTGGGCCATGGGACATGCCGGAGCCAGCCTGCTCGCCATGTACGGCTCGGGCAGCGACGACGACGGGCCGAATTACTGCGATGTTCATGCGGACGATGTGTATGCGGATATTTGCGCAACGGCCGGCGGCCTGTGCAACACGGCCGGCGCTGTTCCAGGAACCCAAGCCGAATGCATGGGCTGTTATGGCGGCGACGTGTTCGACCAACAAACGGTCCGCAGCACGCATGCCGGCGGCGCGTTTTTAGGGATGGCCGACGGCAGCGTGCAATGGATCAGCGACGATATCGAAACGACAGGCTGCTTTGGCTCTTGCTGCACGGCCTGGGACTACATGATCCTCAGCGCCGATCAGGGAAAACCGGGCCCGTTAACGAGCGCATCGCTCAGCGGCGTTTGCAACTGAGCGTGGCCGCGCCCAATACAGAGCTTCCGGGCGTGCCACCCTCGCGGCCCAGTTCGAACATTCGACCATTTGAACAGACCTGCGCGAATTACGCCTGCTGGCTTAAACGGCAGGTCCAGGGTAGGATAAACGCAGGCATCATCCCGCCGGGCGAACTTTCATACTTTTCGCGGAGCCCCTATGACTTGCCGTAGTCTTGCTATCCGTCGCCGGCTCCGCGGCTTCACCCTTGTCGAGCTGTTAGTGGTGATCGCCATCATCGGCATTCTGGTAGCGCTGTTGCTGCCGGCCGTACAGGCGGCGCGCGAAGCGGCGCGGCGGAATGAGTGCAAGAATCATTTGAAACAGCTCGCGCTCGGCTGCCTGCTTCACGAGGATGTCCACAAATTCTTGCCCTCGGGCGGGTGGAGCGATTATTACACGGCCGACGCGAATATGGGTTACGGCGCCCGTCAGCCCGGAAGTTGGTATTTCAGCATCCTGCCCTATATCGAGGAGACGGCGGTACACGACCTGAACAGCGGCCTCGCGATCAATCCACCGGCAGCCGGAGTCCAAGCTGCTACGACCAAATTGAACCAGACTCCGATCGCGCTGTTCAATTGCCCCTCGCGGCGTCCGGCTAAGGTGTATCCGACAGATTGGGGGCCCGCTGCTCATCCCCAATTGCAAACATGGCTCAAGAACTTGGACTCAATAAAGGGTGACTACGCGGCAAACGCGGGTGATTCGTATGCTGGCGCCGGCGACGAATATAATGGAATCGTATTCGTTACTCCCACGGCCAGCGATTATCCGGCGTTAAAGAACACGAAATGGACGAACACGAATGTTGCTCCCAAAGGATCGTTAAACGTTGATCCGTATTATCAGACGGGCGTCATTTACTATCGCAGCGAGATATCCGGCAAGCGCATTACCGATGGCACGACCAACACGTACTTGATCGGCGAAAAGTTCCTGACGCCGTTGATGTACGAGTCCGCCGAAGCAAAGCCGCGCGGCTACGGGGACAATCAAGGCGCGTATGTAGGCTTTGAGTGGGACAATGAGCGCCGGGCTTGGGATCCGCACGCGTGGAATTCGAGCTCCATTAAACCCAACGCGGCCACCGACGAAAATGACTTCCAGCCCAGGCAAGATACGGTCGGCGTCGATGCCCCGAACGTTTTTGCCTTCGGCAGTGCGCATGCGGGCGCCATGAACATGGCGATGTGTGACGGGTCGGTGCAAGCAATTTCGTACGACATCGATCCGATGACGCACCACTTCCTGGCCGTCCGCTTCGACGGCGAACTGGCAACCGTTCCGCAATGAACCGCGGCCGCGACGGCTCGCCGCTGGCTACTTCTGCGTCTTGAGCGCGTAGAGAATATTGTTGCCCGCCACGCCAGGATCATCGTACGAAACCTCCTGGCCGAGGATCGTATCGGTATTGTAGCGGGCCGGAATCGTTTCTTGGCCATTAACGATCTTTGAAATTCGGACTTTGTAGAGCCCGAAGTGCGCACCGCCGGGCAACTTCGGGTCCGGCCGCTGGTCCTTGGGAATGGATAACGACGTGCCGCCAAATTGGTCGGTCGTGCCGAAGGCCGCCTTGATTTCGTCGCCTAGAAACGCCTCTGGCTCAAGCGTGACTTTTGCGCCCGCGAGCGGCTGGCCGTTCATCGTGACGTGACAGGCCGCCACTGTCATGCCGGTTTGCATCGCCTTCCAGGCGTTGACGCGGGCGGTCACTTCCTCTGCACTTACGGCGCCGTCGCCGTTGGTATCGAGGCGCGGCTGCGCAGCTTTCAGAGCGGGCGCATTGTCGAGCTCGTCGCCGGCCACTTTGCCGTCGTTGTTCTTGTCGTATTCTTCCATCGCCAGCTCGCCGGCGCGCGACGCATTGATCGATGGCTGCTTCACTGCGGGCGGCCCATAGTGGCAGGAGGCGATCGAGGCCAAGGCGAGCGCCAGGATGATTCGCACGGATGATTTCGGACAAAATGACATCGGCTACTTCCAAATGCGGCTGGGTTGTGTGTTGGCCATCGGCTCATGCTAGAACACAATTAGCGCCGCGAAAAGCATCGTGATAGCTGCGATTATAGCGAGACGAGGGGCCTGCTGCCGCCGGGCGTTCCGACGGGGGAAAGCGCTTTCACTCTTTCCGGGCAGCCAGGGGCGGGCAGCCCGTTTGCGAAAAAACGAGAAATAATTGCGCGTAATTTTATTTGCGGCTATGCATTTGCCGGTTATTGTGGGGTTAGCGGCTATAGCATTTGGGCGAGGCAGGCGCTTGATCTAGGCCGACGGCGACTATTTTCCACACCCTGGTTCTCGTGGGCGGAGAAACCCTACCAATGAAACGACTCTCATCCCTGGCTGCGGCGTCACTATTTTTGGCCATGGGCCTTTCGACGGCTCGGGCTCAGAACACCGTATATTTCGACGTCAACGATACAGCGCCCGAGTCGGGCGTCGTCGATGGCACTGCGTATGACTGGAACTCTACTGGCGCGGGTATTGCGCCGGCATTTTGGAACATGAATTCGGGTGGCGTGGGGGCCGTATCGCCGCTGCCTTCCTGGGTGAATGGAGATACCGCGGTCTTCTCCGCGGGGACGGATGCGACCGGGGCGTTGTATGGCGTTAAGATCGACGCAGGAGTAACGGCCGCGGGCGCCGAAATTCAAGAAGGCATCGTGCAAGTCGTCAGCGGCCTGTTCGATACCGGCACGGGTCAGCTCCTGGTGGATCCGGGCGCCGCGGTCCGAAGCGTTGCCAGTGGACAATTCAACAACGGCGGCAAGATCACGCTCAAAGGTACGTCAACGTCCGATGCCGGGGAATTTCAATGTCGCAACGGTGGCAACGCCGGTTCGATGATCACGTTCGGCAGTGGATTGAAGGAGCTTGAAATCGACGGCTTCGGCCGCGTTTCGTACGACGATGGTAACGGCACGCCCGACGACCAGGTTAACATTATTTCGAGCAACTACATTACGGGCGCTGGCGGCACGCCCACCAATGGCGGCGCCGGAACGCTCGTCAAGAGCGGCCCGGATCAAGTCGGCTTCCAAGTGAAGGATACAGGCGGCGGTGTGATGAACTTCGAGCTCAACTCCTTCGCCAAGCTGCGCGTCGAGGAAGGCGGGTTTCGGCTCCGCGGCACGGGCGGCGTCATCGACGATCGGATGTTCGGCGCCGTACCGCTGGCCACCTTGGCGGATGCGATCACGCTCGATGGCGGCGGTATTGGCTCCAATACGACCGTCACGCTCGATGCCAAGCGCGGCATCACGATCGGCCCGAACGGAGGCTATTTCGATAATGGCGCGACGGCCGGCATGAACATACCGGGGCCGCTCAGCGGATCAGGCGCGCTAACGATTGGCGATCCGACTTCGACATCAGCCCTCAACGTGACGTTTACGTTGAGTAATGCGAACAACGTGAACACGTTCAGCGGTGATTTGATCGGCCTGCGGGCAACGCTGCAGCTCAACTCGTCGCTGAAAGTAAATGCCCTTCAGGACGGCTCGACCGCAACGCAACCGACCAATCAATCGTTTCTTAACATTGGGACTGGAAATACGTTGACGGCCGGTGTGGCAGGCGGTAGCGGCACCTGGTCGCGGCCAATCACGGGCGCTGGCGGGTTCACCAAGGCCGGTGCAGGCACAGAGACGTTGAGCGGCCTCAACACGTATTCGGGAGACACGAAAGTCGAGGGCGGTACGTTGAGCATCACGAATGCTTACCTGGCCGATGCGGCCGACGTATATCTGACGTCCGGCTCGATATTCGATCTAGCCTTTGGGACAACAGATACCATTCGCTCGTTGTACATCGACAACGTGCTGCAAGACGCCGGCACCTGGGGTGCGTCTGGTGCGATGCACAACAGTGGATTGTTTTCCGGCAGCGGCCTGCTGGACGTCACGGTCGGTCCATCGGTTGGCGTGCTGGGCGACTTCAATAACGACGGCAAAGTGGACGCCGCCGACTATGTCAGTTGGCGCAAGAACAACGGCACCAACAACGCGCTGCCGAACGACAACGGCCTGGGCGTGCCGATCACAACGGCTCACTACAACCTGTGGCGGACCAACTTCGGCAACCCGCCGGGCGCCGGCAGCGGCAGCGGGCTAGGCAGCGCTACGGCCGTACCCGAGCCGATGACGCTTGGCCTGGTGCTCGTGGGTCTGGCCGCGTTGGGGCTGCGGCGGCGCCAGCGAATCGCCTAGCGAGGAATTGTACGGCGTGAGCAGCTTGATACTTGGCCCCCGGTCGATGACCGGGGGCCAAGTGGCTCGACGTACGCTTCCCCATTTTTATAAGGACTGGCGGCATTGGTCTGGAATCGGAATCGTCTTCCGAGAGGCGGAATCCGAAAGTCGGCATAGCCGGTTCCCGCCTTCTGGGATGCGAGTGAGCGACGGGGCTGGTGGCTCACTTACTCGCATTTTTATAGTACGGCGGCATTGTGCGCGTATGCGTGAAACGTCTGCGCTTGATTTTCGTTGATCGCTGCGGCCCAGCAGCCATAGAATGCAACCGGGGCGGTCCTGCTCTTTTCTCGAAAAGTAAGAATGTCTTTTCCGGCGCCGTAATTTTTCAACGAGGTGTCGCGATGCAGTTGCCTTTTGGAAAACGTCGTTCCGCGTTTACGCTCGTCGAGCTGTTGGTGGTGATCGCGATCATTGGAATCCTGGTGGCGCTCTTGCTGCCGGCGATCCAAGCGGCGCGCGAAGCGGCGCGGCGGACCAAGTGCGTGAACAATCTTCACAACATCGCGCTGGCATGTTTGAACTACGAGGCGGCGAAAAAAGGGTTGCCGCCGGGAAGCACGTTGGCGCTGCGGTGGGATAACGGCTGCAAATGTTACGCAAATTACAATTCGGCGAGCGGCCTTGGCTGGCAGGTTCTCATTTTGCCCTATATGGAGGAAAGCGGCATCAGCGATCAAACGCTCGCCCTGTGGGATCAAATGAAACAGAAAGGCCAACCAGGCCAAGACGCTTATTCGGGCGGCGCTTTATTCGACCGGTTGAATGGTCTGACTCTGGCGATGTATCTCTGTCCCAGCGATGGTGAAATGGCAATTCTCAAGGACAAGTTTGATCTTCCGGGAAACAAGGACCGCAGGGGCATGAACTACGTTGGCGTTGCAGGTTCCTATTTTGCTCGCACGGGCAATTGCACGAATTCAGCCAAGAAAGGCGGAGTTTATTGCACTACAGCGAGCAATCCGCCGAGCCTTTTCGCAATTAACAATTATGATGGGCTCTTGATTCACGGCTGGCAGGTATCGCTGAAGAGCGCTGACCGACGGCCTAAGCCACACTTTGTTAGTTGGAGAACGTTGGTATCAAGCGCGGGCATGGATGATCGGAGCGTACTCGATTCCCCCACAAGACCCGGGCGGCAGCTCGCTCACGGCGACGACGCCAGATGGGCCACAACCAAATACTGCTTGGTTCTCGTGCAAGAACTTGAGCGATAAAGTTCCGATCAACCCGAATCTTTTTAGTCAGTGTTATCAGCTACATGATAATGCGGTCGATCGGCCGAGCAACCTGCCACCGAGTTGCACGTCGCCCGGACTGGGAATTAACTTTCTACCATTTGCCAGCTTTCACGCAGGCGGAATAAATTTTTCGTATGGGGACGGTAGTGTAAAGTGGATGCCGGATGATATCGACATTAATCTTTATCTGGCGCTTGGCTCTCGTAACGGGGGTGATTCAGGTACCGATTTATAAAGGGCGGTCGCACGAATAGAAGCTTCTCGAATCGCGGATGGCAATTCAAACCATTGCTGATCTACGTTGGTGTATCTGTCGCAGTTGGTGGCACCGGCTGTAGGAAAACTTCGGACATGGTGCCGATTCACGGACGCATCTCGCATCGTGGTCAACCACTTGCCGCTTCTTCAGTAACGTTCTTTCCTTCTTCGGGGAGGCCGGTTACGGCGGGTGCGCCTCTGGGTGAATACTCGACCGAACTGATGCCAGGAGATTACACGGCGACCATTGTAGTTGGCATTGAATACCCAAAAGGTTTCAAAGAAGGCGATCCAATCCCCCCACCGAAGGTCGTGCTGCCCGACGAGTACACGACGCGAGCCAAGAGCACGCTTAAAGTGACGGTAAAAGTGGGCCAGAACGAGCCGATTGATTTCGACTTGAAGTGAGGCTGGCTCGCTCGACGAAGGTCTCGAAGCGGGCGTTGTTGGTCGTTTGCCGGCCACCAGCACGCCGCCTTCTGCTAAAAACGAGAGAAATCTGCGTGGAAATTCGTTGCAGTCCTTGCAATTGGGTTTATGCTCAGGATAATCCCATGATTGGCGGTTGACGGGAACTCTGTTCTGGCACATTTCTGGGCATTGCGCACACTCTAAATGTGCCCACTTCGAAGGAGAAACGCGGTGAAGCTGTATACTTGTTTGGTTGCAGCGTCGTTGATTTCAGGCACCTGTATTTTAACGGCCCACGCCCAACTTTATTGGGACATCGACACGATCGACCAGGGCGGCGCGGGCGGCGCTACGCCAAGCGGTGTGTGGGATACCGGCACCGCCAATTGGAACGTCAACTCCGACGGCACCGGCCTGCCGACCACTTGGAGCGCCGGCGAAAGCGCGGTGTTCTCTGCCGGCACCGATGCCACGGGATCGTTCGACGTCACGGTGAGCGGGACGCAAAGTCTGAGCGCACTTACGGTCGAAGAAGGAACCATCCGGCAACTGAGCGGTACGATCGACTTCGGAGCGGTAAACGGTGTTATTGACGTTGCCAGCGGGGCGACGTGGGATGTCAGCGGGAGCGGCAGCGGCTTTATCGCGGGAACAGCCGGCATTACGAAAAACAGCGCCGGCACGCTTTTTCTGGGCGGTACGGAGCAGTATTCAAGCGGCAGCGGCGCACAACTGACGATCAACGATGGCGTCGCGGATTTCTCCGGCGACTTAGCGCTCGGAACCGCCCCCGCGGCGGCTCGAGCCGGCGCGGTGACGCTTGATGGCGGCACACTACGATACAGCGGCGCCGGCGCGCTCACGCTGAACGCCAATCGCGGCATTGCGATCGGCCCCAATGGCGGCACGATTGAAGTTCCCAAGCTGGCGGCCATCAGCGGTCTATCGACGAGCTCCGGCGGCACGGCTGCGACGAGCCTCACGGGCAGCGGCATTTTGACGAAGACGGGCGCTGGCCGGTTGACGCTCAATGTCGGCGGGGTTCCGTTCTCTGGCACGTACCGGATTCTGGGCGGCCTGGTAAACGTTCCGGGAGACACGCGATTGGGACCTATTCCGGGCGCGGCCGTGCCCGATTACCTGTATATGGACGGCGGCGGTTTGCGCATCGCAGTCACCGGCGGCGTTACGCTCGACGCCAAACGCGGCATCATGCTGGGCGCCGGCGGCGGGAAGCTGATTCAGCCCGGCCCCGGCACGCTGACGTACAACGGCATCATCGCGGGCACCTCCGGCGGCGGATTAACCGTCGACTGGCAGGATGCGGCCTCCACAACCTCTGAGGGCGGCGCCAGCGGCGGGATCGTCGTTCTCGGCGGAACCAACACCTACGACGGCCCCACTACGATCAATACCGGCACGACGTTGCGCGTCGGCTCCAGTGCCAATGTCATCCCCGACAGTTCGGACGTCACCGTATTCGGGACATTGGATCTCAATGCCAACGCGGAGACAGTCGGCACCGTAACGGTTGACAACAGTGCCGCCACGATCATCGCGTCGTCGGGAACGTTGACGGGTACGGCTTACGATCTGCGGTCCAGCGGGACGATTTCCGCTGTCCTGGCCGGAGCGGGAGCGGCAACAAAAACCACGGCGGGTACTGTTACGTTGAGTGCCGCCAACACCTTTGCGGGCGGATTCTTTCTTAACCAAGGAACCGTGAGAGTGAATAACGCGGCCGCGCTCGGGGCGCCCAATTCGGCCGTGACCATCGCCGACGGGACAACGCTTTCAACAAGCGCGGGCACGAACCGCACGCTGACCTATGCGTTCACGCTCAACGGCGATGTGACACTGGGCCAGACCACCGGTGGCACGGCTGTCGTCAACATGGCCGGGTCGGTGGACTTGGCTGGGGGCACGCGCACGATTACCACGGTCAACGCATCGGACACGATATCGGGCGTGATCAGCAACGGCGGCATAATCAAGGCCGGTGCGGGCACGCTGCTGCTCAACACCGTCAATACGTACTCCGGCGACACGACCATCAATGAGGGCATTATCAATATTGATGCCGACGGTTCGCTAGGTGACGGATCGGGCACGTTGAATTTGAACGGCGCCACGTTGAATTCGACGGCGAATCGCAGCGTATCGACCGATCCGGTTGCCAATCCGATCAACCTTACTGCCGACAGCGCGATCACCACGACTAGCGCCGCCACCACGGTGAATTTGAATGTGAGCACCAGCAGCTTTACGCTGACCGGCGGCACCACGCTCACGTTCCGCAACGACGGCGCTGACGGACCTTTGGACACGTTCAAGCCTCGCTTCAGCGGCAGCGGATTTGACTTCACCTCCGGGATTAATATCGACAACGGGGCGGTCGGCCTCACCGAGCTGGCCTCGTTCAACCAGGCATCCACGCAGACGTTCTCCGGAGTGATTTCCGGAACCGGCGCCTATCATCGCGGATCTGGCACGGCCGGTAGCGGCGGCGTGACGATCTTCTCGGGCGACAACACGTATCAGGGCGGCACGACAATCAATGATGGAACCGTTCAGGCGGACAACACGAGCGGTTCGGCCACCGGAACCGGCCCCGTCATCGTTGGCGACGGCGCCCCCGGTACTTTCGAGCTCGGCTACCTTAGCGGCACCGGCACGGTCGGCGATATCTCGACCGGACCGGTCACCGTTCAAGAAGGCGGCTACCTCGCGCCGGGCGACGTCGGGTCGGGCCCCGGCACGCTTACCGCCGCGGGCGATGTCACGATGGCTGTGAATTCGCACCTGGCGATCGAACTCAGCGGCAGCTCGGCCGATGAGCTGGTGGTCGGCGGCAACCTGGATTTGTCGGCCGCGGAGTTTCTGGATGTGACGGGTGGCGGCACCGGCCCTTGGCTTATCGCGACCTATGTCGGATCGCTCACGGGCACGTTCGATAACGTCACCTCCGGCTACTCGGTGGACTACAGTACGAGCGGCCAGATTTATTTGGACGTTTCGTCCGGGCTGCTGGGCGACTTCAACAGCGACGGCAAAGTGGACGCCGCCGACTATGTCACCTGGCGCAAAAACAACGGCACCAACAACGCGCTGCCGAACGACAACGGCCTGGGCGTGCCGATCACCTCGGCGCACTACGACCTGTGGCGGTCTAGCTTCGGCAACCCGCCGGGTGCTGGCAGTGGCAACGGGCTGAGCGGGGCCAGCGGGGTTCCCGAGCCGACGGGATTCGCACTGTTCATGTTCGGTGTAGGGGCCGGGGCGGCCAGACGCGGCAGGCGGGCCGCATAATTGGCCGAATGTTAGACCAAATAACCAGATTGCGAAAAAACGAGAGAAAACTGCGCAAAATTTTGTTGTATCTGCTGAATTTGCGGTTTAGTATGAGTTTTAGGGCATGGGCCACACTACCGGGCCGTGCCTCCTGACTTATTATCTACCGACCCTCAACTGGGAGAACGCTAATGAGATATGGCACTGTTCTAATTGGGGCCTTAATGACCTTGTCTGTCGGAATCGGAGTGGCGAAGGCGTCGATCATCGCCGGATCGGTCAGCGAAACGATTGTTGAGAGCCGCACCGGTGGCCTAAACTTTTCGAATTATTCGGAAGACGGTGGGGGTTTTCCGAATTCGTGGGCGAATTCTAGCGCTAAGAGTACAGCGCCCGGAGTCACGGCGGGCATTGGCAGCCGGTTTAATTCGAACTCTGGAATTGGCGGAGCGGGTACTTGGTTCCAGGTGAATCCCACGCTGCCAACTGCGGGCGGAAACTATGAAGTCTATACGACGGTCACCAGTGCATCGGGGACACTCGACGTAACTTCGACTATTACGGTGACCGGCGGGACCGAGATTCCCGCCAGACGACGAGGGGCTTCGACACGCCGGGGAATTGTGGTACCTTGCGGGACGCTCACTCTGAATTCGGGAGTGAACAATCCCACCGTGCGGTTCGATGAAACGGCAAACAGCAACCGGTTCTATGCAGACGCCGTGTTGTTTGCCGAGCAGGCAGGCGCGGTTCCGGAGCCAGGGACATTCGCGTTGGCAGGCCTGGGGATGATGGGACTCGTTGTGGCAGCACGCCGACGACGAGCATAAGGTGATCGAGAAGCGGTGAAGACTCATTAGAGCCGTGCCGATGATCGGCGCGGCACTTAGGTTAGGAAATTAGCCGGACGCACAGGTAAACACTTGCGAAGTGGGCCATTCTTGTGATCTTTAAACTGGGAGAACGCTAATGAGATTTCGCACATCAATGCTTGCGATTTTGCTCGTAGGCGGCAGTACGGCGCTGTGTAGCGCGGCGACCATCTTTTCCGATGATTTTGAAGGCTACAGCAGCCAAGCAAATTTCGAAGCGACTTGGATTCCGTCTGGTACCACGGGAACGTGGACGACCGCGCAATCGGTAAGCCCCGACCATTCGATCGGCACTGCGGCGGGAGGCACCCAGAGAAATGATCTGACGTTTAGCGGTTCCACGGCGACGGATACTGTCGCCACCGATGCCAAGCCGTCATCTGGTCGTATCAGTTCTACGACGATGCGGCGAACTTACCTCCGGCGGGCAATACACTGGGTCGAAGCTATGGTCAGCTTCTCGGGCGTCGTGCGGCAGATGGCGGGCTAACCCAATTGTTGGCGATGGGCCTGTGGAATGCAAACATACCGAAGGCTAGCAACGGCCGACTTCCACGACCACCGAGCTGCGACAATACTATGCCGCGGGTACGGCGTTTTCACCCGGTCCTAACTGGGTACTGCTAGACACGGGTCCAACGCGTTCGGCGGGTTGGCACGAATTGAAGGCGGTCATTGGAAGTACCCAGGTCGAATACCTTGTCGACGGTGTATCCGCGTTCACGACAAGCTACGATGCCTCTGGCGGTGACGTTGTGGGTTGGTATCAAGCGCGAATTGGTTCGGGCCTCAGTTCGGGGACGGCCAACGCGTACGATGACTATAACCTGGTTCAGGTACCTGAACCCGCCACATGCGCACTGATCGGCCTTGGCTTGATCGGCTGGCTAGGGATTCGGAGGCGACGAATATAAGGATCACGTGAACTCGTGTGAAGTTAAAACCGTGCTGCGAATGCGGCACGGTTTTTTTGTGCGCGGGATTGCACGTTTGGAGGGATGCTAGACGTGGGCCAATTTCAACGTGGACCAACCGTTGTCTGTCCTGCCTGCGCGTGGAACCGATAATCGTACGCCGGATTTGTCCAGCGGCGGCGAGCGATCGCTAGTGCTCCGTCAAATCCAGGTTTTCGGATTAGCCGCCGGGCGCTAGCCCGCGGTTGAAGCGGAAAAACCGCGGGCTAGCGCCCGGCGGCTGATGGGCCAAGCCCGAACTTTTGGGTTTGGCAGAGCACTAGTTTGTACAAGCGGTTTCCAAACCGGGGGCTAGCGCTTAGGTTTGGCCGGATTTTTTTCTGATTCACAGGTGTCGTTGGTTCGAGTCTTGGAATTTTGAGTTGGTGATCTCTGCGGATTATACGGAGCGACGGCGGAAGGTTGCATTGGCTGTGGAAATTTGTAAGGGCCGCGATTGCGTTTAAATGCATGCGCCAGCATCGGTCGAGGCTTGATCGTCTGCGAATGATTACGAGTGACGGAATGGTAAGGGAGCTCGGTTGTTCACGGAGGGTCGGGTATGACGGAAAGAAAAAGTTTCGGTGAAATGAATTTTGGCCACGCACAACTCGGTGACGAGCGCCGGACCAGACGGCTTGTCCAACTTGTCGATCAGATGTGTCAGCGTCCCGGCGGCACGTTGCCGCAGAAATTCCGCAGCCCGGCGGACCTGCAAGCCTTTTACCGCCTGATGCGGAAAGACGACGTGACCCACGCAGCGATTCTCGACGCGCATCGTGAAACCGTGCTCAAGCAGGTTGGGCAGCGGAAAACGCCGGTGCTGGTGATTCACGACTCGACCGAGTTTGACTTCACGACGCACAAGTCGCTCGCGCGGCTGGGCCAAATCGGCAGCGGATCGCGACGCGGCTATGTCGCCCACCATAGCCTGGCCGTCGATCCGGCGACGCGGGACGTGATCGGCTTGTGGAACCAGGTGCTGCATCGTCGGGCGAAGGTTTCTAAGACGGAAACCAACGCCCAGCGGCGAAAACGCAAGTCGCGAGAGAGCCTTCTGTGGCTGAAGGGAACCGAGCCCTTGCCGGGCGAGTGGCAACTGATCGACCTGTGCGATCGGGGTGCGGATACGTTCGAGTTTCTGGAACACGAAGTAAAGAGCGGCCGCCGTTTTGTCATTCGCTCGTCGTACGACCGCCGCATCTTGGTGGGACACAGCGACTCGGAAGCTGCTGTGGTTGGCAAGTTGCACACGTATGTACGAACGCTCCCGTTGGCCGGTGCGTGGACGCTGGAGGTGACATCCAAGGTCGAAATGAAGAGTCCCAAGCACACAGGGAAAAAGCCGGCCGTCAAGCGACAGGCACGCCAGGCGAACATGGCAGTGGCCTTTGCTCCGGTCGCGATTCGACCATCGACCAAGAAGACTGGCAATTACGGCAACGAGGCCTTGCGGGTCTGGGTCATCCGCGTTTGGGAAGTGGATCCGCCCCCAGGACAAGAGCGGCTGGAATGGGTCTTGTTGACCAATGAACCCGTGCGCAGCTTCGCGGATGCCTACCGCGTGGTCGGCTGGTACGAATGCCGGTGGATCATCGAGGAATATCACAAGGGTGTGAAAACGGGTTGCCGCATCGAGAGTCCCCAGTTCACCAGCGAGGATCGGCTGCAGCCGGCCATCGCGCTGCTGTCGATCGTCACGCTGACATTGCTTCAGTTGCGCGACGCGAGCCGACGCCCGGACGCGAAGACGCGCCGGGCCACCACCCTCATCAGCCCCTTGTACGTTGAGGTTCTGAGCCTGTGGCGTCACAAAAAAGTCAACCTGGATTGGACGGTACACGACTTTTACTATGCTTTGGCCCGCCTGGGCGGACATCAAAATCGTAAACACGATCATCCGCCCGGGTGGCAAGTGATCTGGGAAGGCTGGAAGGAATTGTTACCCATGGTCACCGGCTACGACGTTGCCAAAACTCGATACAAAAAATGTGGCTAAACCTAAGGGCTAGCGCCCCGCGGCTAATCGGATCAGCCGGAACGCGCTAGCGTCCGGTTGATAGGGTGAGTTTTGAAACCACTGCTCGTATTAAAGCATTCAAATCGAAGTCGGCAGCCAAGAGGGGGGACAGGCACATTTTGCTCGGAAGACTCCGCCCGACGACCGCTGCGATGGTGCCCGGCAACTCCCCGACGGTTCTGGATAGATTCTAAACCGCCAGCCGCTGGCCGCGTTTACGACTCGTGAGAAGGCCGATTGTCGCCGCGGCGATTAACAGCAGGCTCGTTGGCTCGGGAATGGCCGCGGCGTCGGCGCCAAACGTCGTTCCGCCGCCGAGCGGGAGATGCTTGCGCCATACCAGGTAATCGCCGACATCGACGACGCCGTTGCCGTTGCCGTCGGCCTGGGTGCCGGGCGTCACGACGCTGCCAAACGTGGTGCGCCACATGGTGTAGTCGGCCGCGTTCACGGTGCCGTCGCCGTTGTAATCGCCCACGACCGCGGCGGCGGCCAGGAGTCCCAACGGATTGTGCGAAACGTTGTCGAGATAGATTTGTGCATCGCCAATTCCGGTGAACCAGATCGAGTCGATCGTGACATAGCCGCTGGGGGCATCGATGAGACCGTTCGCGCCGCCGGCAAACGCCTCCCAGTCGTTGTCGTCTTCGAAGTTCCACTGGTAAAGGTGCCATTGGTTATCGGCGAGGACGTCTTGAGTGAGGCCGCGCTCCAGTGCCGTATTTCCGCCCACCGGATCATCGATGCCGATGCGAACGGTGATGCCGGAGTCGTCGGTCTTCAGCCAGAAGCCGACGTAGCCAGTGGCCTGGAGCGGCTCGTTTCCGGCCGGTTGGGCGGCAAGCCCCGCGCCGATACCGGAGTCGTGGCGAAGTTGCCAGGGCCCCGTTCCGCTGGCCACCAGGTTGAGCAACTGGGAACCGCTGCCGGTGCCTTGTTGTTCGGTGGTGACGCGCTCGACGGTGGTGCTCGCATCGAGGCCGAAGGTTTGCGAAGGAGGCGAATAGTTGTATACCCAGCCGAAATGTCCTTCATCAATTTCGAAGTCGTCGATGATATGGCCGGGCGGGGGCGGCGGTGGTGGAACCGCGGAAACGTTCAGCTTTCCCGTGCCCGTAAGATACGGACTGGTGAATTGGGCCCCGGACCCAATCGCGCCCCAAATGCCATCCGCTTGCCCGACGCCATTGAAGAACAAGCCGCGCACATAGTCGGCGCTTCCGGTGAAATTCAGATCGAGCGTGGTGCCGCTTGATAGAAATACGTTGGAAACATCAGCAAGCGACGCGCTGCCGAGGCGGAGCGTACCGGTCTGAATGAGCGTGTCGCCGGTGTAGGTGTTTGCCGCGTTGAGCGCGAGGGTGCCGGCGCCGGTCTTGGTCAGGCCGCCATTTGTGACGGGCACATCGATGGCCAAATCTACGGCGGCGGCGCCATCGGCGACGTTGAAGGTGCGGTTCGCTCCGCTCAGATCGACCAAACCCCACCTGCTGGGGCTGGAACTGCTGAGGATCGTGGCGGTGGCATCGGACAATGGGTTGAAGTTCACACTTCCGTTGAGCGCGATCTTCGCCGGGTTGGAGTTATCGGGCGCGAGGTTAATGGTATTGAACGTAAGCGTGCCCCCGCCCAGCGTGAAAGTGCGCGCCGCATCTACCAGCAGTGTATGAACACTCAGGTTGGCGCTACCGGTGAGACTGACGGCCTCGGAAAACTCGGCGGCAATGGGCGTGGAATCGTCCGTCGGGACGTAGCCAATGTTCAACGTACCGCCCGCGATGTTGAGCGCCTCGCGGACGTAGAGCTTGCGGATATTCTGCGTGCCGGTGGCCAGTGTGACCGTGATATTGGCGCCGGTTCGATCGAGGACGACCGTATCGTTGGCGCCAGGCAAACGCGGCGCGGGCAATGCCGTCGAGGTCGGCGGCACCTGTCCGGGGCCGGTTACGGGAGCAGTCGGCACTTCGCCGCTATTCCAATTCGCGAGCGTCGTCCAGTCGCCGCTGCTATTGTTCAACCACAGCGCGGGAACAAGATGGTCTTTCAGATATTCGATTCCGCCGTGAGCGACATCAACGTCCACGTTGGCGGTACCGCTGGCGATGCCCTGCAGATGCGCGGTGCTGGCGTATTGCCAGAAGTGCCAGGGGTCAGCAGCGTTGGGCGGATTATCCCACGGGCCGTAGACCGTGGATGTGTAATCGCCGGGATCGGTGCCCTGAATATCGATCGAATTGGGGTTCGACTGGTTGGGCCAGCGGGCGTTCCACAGCGTTGGATATGCGGCCACGATGGCGGCCGATTCGGGAATGGAATTCATCGGACTGGAGTAGTTGTTGCCGATGTACACTGCCGGCCGAATGCCCTTTACGGCGTAGATACGGTCAGAGAAATCGATGGCGAACTGGGCCAACTGCGAGGCCGATCGCTGGGCACTGCCGGCTTCGAAATCAAAAACCGGCAGCAAATAGCCGGGCCGCATCCACGCGCCGGCCATCTCGATAAAGTGGTTCGCTTCGTCGGCGCCGTTGTTGGGGATCCCGTTGGCGTTCGGCGTGCTGGCGATGATGTCCATGCGGCCGAAATGATACGGCCCGGCGAACATGCCGGCGTCAGTGGCATTAGTGATGTTCTGGACAAAGTAGGGATCGTCATAACGTTGAGAAAGAGTGTTCAGACCGTTGTTATTGTTCGGATCGCTTTGGTTGTAGTAGCCGGTGGTGCCGCCGCGCGAGGAGCGGATGAACGCAAAGTCGCGGCCGTCTGTCGTGTGGATGGTGCTCCAATCGGCAGGCGCTAAGCTGCCCTGCCAGGCAGAGACATCGAGTCCTGTGACGCGCGTTTGCGCGGGCGACGGCGCGATGATGAAGAAGAGCATGCCCCACACGGCGCCAGTCACGGCGAGTAACGTCCGCCATCGCTGGTTCGTGATATTACTATCCATCCGCCGCTCCTGTCGTTTTGGGGGCCAAGTCGATGTCACTTAGAATACGCACAGCATACCGATGCGCCAATTCAGCACCGTGGCACAATGCTGCTTTGCGAGAGAGAAGTCGACTTCGAAACACCTGGCTCGCGAGAACTGCGCAATACCGTGAGCCATGTGCGCATTGCGGTATGAATTCGCTGAGAAATGTGGCTGAGTGAAAGACATCGACCGCGCTGTTTTCTTGCCGAAAAGAGATATTACGTTCATAATCAAGACAGGCTGGGTCTGGCACATTTCAAGGGGCCGGCTCACCGGAACGACGGTGCGGTCGGGAAGAGACCTCATCGGCGAACTATGCAGCGGCGCGGACATGCGCGGCGGTGACATGAGTTGAGCCATTTCCTTCGCGCTGCACGTCGGGATCGGTGTTCGCAGCGGAAAACCGTTTTTGGCTCGGAGAGAGGTTTGGGAGACGGAACACAGATGACGAGCAGGACGACGGCAAATTGGAGCTTGGTGTGGCGGCTGGCGATAGTGAGCGCTGCAAGTTTGGGCTGGTTTTCGATAAGCTGCGGGCGGGCGGCGGCGCAGCGCGTCTTCGGCTTGGATACGTCCTCGGCGGCCAACGCCAGTGCCCCCAGTCAAACCGCCTGGAACAATGCGTTCAACGACGCAGACCACGATGGCATCGCTTATAAGTTCGCCTTCGTCCGCTCGAACCATGGTCTGAGCACCGACGATTCCCAGTATTACACCAATGTCTCCCGCGCGACGACGGCCGGCCTGCTGGTCGGTTCTTACAACTACGTCGAGCCCAACCTCAACACCGCCGCCGTCGAGGCGAACCACTATCTGGCCCGGGCCGGCATGTATATGAAGCCGGGCTACCTTCTGCCGGTGCTCGATTTGGAAAGCGGTAACAGCCAAAGTCAATCTGCGCTGACGACGTGGGCGCTCGACTACATCAACACGATCTTCGCTGCCAAGGGCATCAATCCGATCGTCTACACCAACAGCTCTTACAACAACGACGAGGTGAGCGCAGCGGTGGCTTGGAACAATTTCAGCAGCACGCCTAAGTCAAATCCCAGGACGTATCAGTGGCTCGCCCGCCCGAGCGGGAGCCTGGTCAGCGGCGAGCCGGTTGCGGCCAGCCTCTATCCCAATCCGTACGGCGCCTGGGATCCCAACTTCATCACGCGGACGAATAGCCGCGATCCGGCCGTCAATCCCTGGGCATTCTGGCAGAACGGCAATGGCTCGCCGAATGGGTTTCTCATCGATTTCGATGCCGCCAACGGCAACATCGAGTTTGTCAAAGACTTCCTCGTCCCGGCGCTGTGGACCAACTCCGGCAGCGGCGACTGGGGAACGATATCGAACTGGAACAGCGACAACCCAACGTACAACGGCACCATCCAGAGCGGCCCGGCGCCGCGATTGCCCAATAATCAAAGTCTCGATTGGGTGAAGCTGCAAAACAGCGGCGGCGGGACCGTCACCATTTCCAGCGGCGCACGCACCGTGCGAAAGTTCTACACGCAGCAGCCGCTCAACATCACCGGCGGCTCGCTGAGCATTGGCTATATCCCCGGCAGCGGCGGCCAGTTTGACCTGCCCTCCGAATTCAACGCGGCCGTCACGCTCTCCAGCGGTGCTTCCTACAGCGCGCATACGACGCAAATCGATGGCGGCGGCGGACAGTTCAACATCAACGGCGGAACCATTACCTTCCGCGAAATCCAGCTTGCCTCCCACGCGTCCAACTCCGGAAAGCTCGTCATGGGCGGTGACGCCACTTTCGCCCAGACCGGCGGCGCCGGCACATCCGTCATCCGCTCGACCGGATCACTCGCGCAGGCCGGCAGCATCAGTCTTTCCGCCGGCAACCGCACGTTCACCGTTAACAACGGCTCCGCCGCTGTCGATCTCAACGTGCGCGCCGCGGTGACCGGCACGGGCCGGCTCATCAAGAGCGGCGCGGGCACGATGCAGCTTTCGGCCGCAAACACTTATAGCGGCGGTACGACGATCACGAGCGGCGTCCTGCAGATTGCCGCGGATAACCGGCTCGGCGCCGTGCCCGGCAGCGCGCAAGCGAACAACATTATCTTCGACGGCGGCACGCTGCGCACCGGCGCAGATCAATTCGGCCAGCCTCACCAACGCCGGTAGCGGCTACAGCAATTTCCCTGGGCTTTCGATTGGCGGCGCCGGCACGAATGTGCTGGCCGCCTCCGCCAACGTGTTGGCCGGGATCAGCTCCATCGCCGTCAGCGCCGGCGGCAGCAATTATGTTAATCAGAGCGGCGGCGGATCGCCGCCGTCGCCCGGCACCGCCGGCACGTTCGTAGACATCGTCGGCGGCGGAGGCACCGGCGCCGCGGCGCGCGCCGCCGTCAGCGGCGGCGCGGTTACGGGGATCACGATCACCAACGCCGGTAGCGGCTATACCTCCATGCCGACGATCAATATTTCGTCGACTATCAGCGGCGGCAACCTCGCCGGCAGCGGCGCCTCGGCCCACGTCAGCAGCATCAGCCTGCAAAGCATCGCCCTCAATGACGGCGGTTTCGACTACACCACTCCCACGATCAGCCTAACGGGCGGCGGCGGGACAGGCGCGACCGCCACGGCCGCCTCTTCCCCAAGCCTGACGCTCAACAGCAACCGCGGCATCACGCTCACCGCCAATGGCGGCACGCTGTACCAAACAGCCGGCACGACCTTCACCATCGGCGGCCTGATCAGCTCCTCAGGTAACGGCACGCTCACCAAGAGTGGCGCGGGCAACCTCGTACTCAGCGGCGCCAACACCTACACCGGAGCAACGACCGTGTCCGCCGGCATGTTGACTGTCTCGGCCGCGACTGCCAGGCTCGGCACCGGCAACATAACCGTGCAGGGCACCACGGCTGGCACGGCACTGGTGATTCAGAGCGGCGTCAACGACGCCATCGACGACGGCGCCACGGTGAGCCTCTTGGGCGGCGGCACGGTGGGTGTTGCGGACCAGGGTTACGCCGACCTCGGCGCCGGCATCAATGAGGCAATTGGCGCGTTGCTGCTCGGCGGCGCCTTGCAGGCGAATGGCATTACGTACGGCAGCACGGCGAGCAGCGCGTTGTTTCAGTCCAACGAGTATTTTGCGGGCACGGGAATTGTTACGGTCGGCTTGCTGGGTGACTTTAACGGCGACGGTTCCGTCGACGCGGCCGACTATGTGAAGTGGCGCAAGAGCCCCGGTATATTCGGCGGAAGCCCAGCAGGCTACGACCTGTGGCGCGCCAACATCGGGCGAACTTCCGGCAGCGGCAGCGGTGCCGGCCTCGGCGCATCGACAAGTGTGCCAGAGCCGACGACGATTGCGATGCTTCTCTGCGGGACGTTGCCTTTCGTCGTTCGCCGGCGTCGTTATCGCATCGATCTCTTTGAGGCGGAACATTGGTGACGGGCAAGTAAGAGCTTTCTATCTTTTGGCTATTACGGCGTGGCTTCGTGCAAGGCAATCGATGGCATCGCCGAGAAATGGGACGTTAGGACGAGATTGCGGATGATGATCGAATCGCGGTTCAAAACAAGTTGGGCACGGAGGCTGTGCGTCGTGGCGATTGCGACCTGGGGGGTGTTGGCGCTGTGGTCTGCGCCAGCGGACGCGCAACGCGTTTTGGGACTCGATGTCTCCGCGTATCAAGGAAACATCTCGACAACGAGTTGGAATACACTGAAGCGTCCCACCACACAGCAGGTAGGCGGAGTGTTTGGAGACGGTCGGGATTTCGTCATCATTCGCTCGAGTCGCGGCGGCACCACGGGTGAAGATCATCGGCAAGGCGGTTATCCATCCGGCAACAATACGTTTTTCACCCAGTCTGAGCGTTACGATGATCCGTACTTCGTTCAGAACATTACGCGGGCCACGAATGCCGGGTTGTTTGCCGGCGCGTACCACTTTGCCCGGCCAGACGTGATCGTCGGAACGGTGAATTCGAATGGTTCGACCGTCACGGTAGCCAATACAGGCGCTGATGAAGCGGATCACTTCATTCAAATGGCCGGTCCGTGGATGCGGCCCGGTTACTTGCCTCCGATGTACGACTTCGAGGCGGGCCAGAGTCAGCGATCGGCGACCGACATGGCTCAATTCTCGCTCGATTTCTCTGACCGAATTTACGAAGTCATGGGCATTCGTCCCTCGATCTACACGAACGGCAACTACGCCGGCATCCTGGCGAATGGCACAGCGTCGCAACGCGCTCAGCTTGCGGAACTGCCCAGCAATGTGCCCAGCGTCGTATCGCCGGCGTATCCAACACTGGTGTCCGCGCGTTGGCCCAACCAAACGCATCCCGAACAAATCGACGTTCAAAATGCCCACCCGAAGGACTCTTACACCCCGATTTACGGTCCTTGGGACGATTACGGCGTGACTCAGCCCTGGTCATTCTGGCAGTACGCCAGCACGATGAAGCTGCACGGCAACAACAATGGTGCCTCGAACACGGACGTGGACGTTTCGCAGGGCGATATCGAGTGGCTCAAGGACCATCTCATCCCGGCCGTTTGGATGAACAACAATAGTGGAAATTGGAGCACGTTATTGAATTGGAACAGCGGGCAGACACCGATTCAACCGCCCGTGATGTCGGGGCAGCTAACGCCTTTGGCAACGGGACCGCTGCCTGCCGCCCGCTTGCCGGGGGCGGCCGGCACCGGCCCGACTTCCGGCCAATACGACACGGTGATCCTCGAACGGCCGGATGCGAACATTACGGTGACGCTCTCCAGCGGCACGCACAACATTCGCAAAATGTATATGCGCGAGACGCTGAACATCACCGGCGGAACGCTCATGATTAACTACGATCCGGATTACGTTTCCGATACGATCAACTACCCCAATGCGTTGCGGTCCGGGCCCATTTCGGCGCAGTTCTCGGGTCCTGTCACGCTGAGCGGTAGTGGCAGCTTGAACGTCAATACGCTGCAAGTCGATGCGGCGCAGACGTTCACGCTGGCCGGCAGCTCCGGCACGCTCACGTATAAATCAATCAACCTATTATCATCGGCGCAGATTTCGCTAACGGGCGACGCGAACATCAATCCTTTGTCAAACGCCACGGCAACGATCTCTGGAAGCGGGACTGTGAACTTGAACGGCGGCGTGCGGACCTTCACGATCGGCAACGGCAGCGCAGACGTGGACGTGGATGTGGCCGTGCCGATCAACAACGGCGGGCTCACGAAAAACGGGGCCGGCACCATGCGGCTCAGCGGCGCCAACACGTTCACAGGTGAGGTGACCGTCAATGCCGGCGTTCTTCGCTCGAACAATGCGGCCGGATTCTCCAGCGGCTCCTTCATCACCGTTAACAACGGCGGCACGCTGGACATGAACGGCATCACCGACACGGTTGCCTCCCTGGCGAGTGCCGCGGGCAATACGACCGGCGGCGTCACGCAGGGCTCGGCGGGGCTGACACTCGCCGCCACGAGCGGGAGCAACACGTTTGCCGGCACCATTACGGGCACCGGAACGTTCACAAAGACCGGGGCGGCCACCCAAATCTTGAGCGGAAATAATAGTCTCGGGGCAGTCAATGTGAACGCCGGATCGCTGCTATTCAATGGCGCCAACACGACGGGAGCCGTCACGGTTAGCGGAAGCGGCACGCTTGGCGGCACGGGTTCGGTTTCCGGCGCAGTGACCGTGAACAGCGGCGGGCACGTTGCTCCCGGCGCGAGCATCGAATCGCTCGGTGTGGGAGCCCTTTCGTTTAATACCGGTTCGGTGCTCGATATCGAACTGGCCGCTCCTAGCGTGAGCGATTTGATCAATGTTGCCGGCCTCTTGACGCTCAACGGTGGCTCGGTGAATCTCACCAACCTCGGCGGCATGGATGCCGGCACTTACACGCTCATTAGCTATGGGTCGCTCAACGGCAGCGTTGCGAACCTCGGTGCGCCCAGCGGTGGACCGACCAACTTCGATTACAAACTGCTCGACACCGGCAGCGCAATCAATCTCTTGGTCAGTATTCCGGGGGACTTCAACTTGGATGGAATGGTCGACGGGGCCGATTACCTTGTGTGGCGAAAAAATTTAGGGACCACCTACACTCAAAACGACCTCGAGAAGTGGCGTGCCAGCTTCGGCCGCGCGGTTGGCGATGGCGCCGGTACCGGCGCTGACCTCGGCTCAGCCACCGGCGTTCCGGAACCCGCGACGATTGTGATGCTTTTCTGTGGCTTGCTGCCTTTCGTCGGTCGGTGGGTAATCGGCTGGCGAAATAGTGCGCGATAACGCGAGCGCGGTGCGCAGTCGCGTCTGAAACTCCAGCCTCGATTGAGTTATCTTAGGGACTGGGGGAATCATCGGTCGGCGCGGTGGCTACTATTCGACGCGCGAATTGCGAGCTTGAGAGAAACTCGCCTACGTGAAAAGTCTGGGGAAACCTATGCGTTTATTTCATCGCGCCATGGTGTGTGCGGCGATCGCGCTAGCGGTCAATTGTGCCCTGGGGCAATCTCGCAGCGACTATTCGGGGCCGACGACGGCGGTGCGCGAATTTCGCGGCGTGTGGGTGGCCACCGTGGGAAATATCGACTGGCCATCGAAGCCGGGTTTGTCGTCGGACAAACAGAAGCGCGAGCTGATCGCGATATTGGATAAGTGCGTGGATCTCAATCTCAACGCGGTCATCTTTCAGGTCCGCACGGAGGCCGATGCGCTGTACGATTCCAAATTGGAGCCTTGGTCGGAGTTTCTCTCGGGCCGAATGGGCGAGGCGCCGAAGCCTTATTACGATCCTCTGAAATTCGCGATCGAGGAGGCTCACCGCCGAGGACTGCAACTTCACGCGTGGTTTAATCCGTATCGAGTTCGCGTGCCGGACATGAAGGAGGCGGCGGCGGCCAATCATGCCAGCATCGCACACCCGGAGATCGTACGAAAATATGGCAAGTATCTGTGGTTCGATCCGGGCGACCCGGCGGCCGAGGAAACTTTTATCGCGGTGCTGAACGACGTGGTGCAACGTTACGACATCGACGGCGTACACATCGACGACTACTTCTATCCGTACCAGGAGAAAGACAAGGCGGGAAAAATCATTCCGTTTCCCGATGAGGAAACTTACCAGCGGGCAGTCGCGGCCGGCGCGACGCTGAAGCGCGACGACTGGCGGCGGCAGAATATCGATCACCTCATCCAGCGGATGTACGCGGAAGTGAAGAAAGCGAAGCCGTGGGTGCTGGTGGGGATCAGCCCGTTTGGAATTTGGCGGCCAGGCAATCCGCCGGGGATCGTCGGTTTCGACGCATACAGTACGCTATATGCCGACTCCCGCAAGTGGGAGCGAGAGGGCTGGCTCGATTATTTGACGCCGCAGCTCTACTGGAAGGTGGAGAGCGAGGGGCAAAGCTATCCAAAGCTGCTCGCGTGGTGGGCCGAACAAAACGTGAGGGGGCGGCACCTTTGGCCGGGCGTGTTCACTTCGAAGATTGGGGAAAAACCCAAAACTAAGACAGACAAATCGGGCAAGAAGAAAGACAGCTGGGAGAAGAAGAAGGGAAAACCAGAGAAGCCGTGGACGGCCGACGACCTGATTCGCCAAATCGAGGCGACGCGCGCCATCCCCGGTGCAACGGGCAACGTCCACTTCAGCATGAAGGCTCTCATGCAGAACCGCAAAGGGATCAGCGACAAGCTCAAGAATGGTCTTTACGCAGAGCCGGCGCTGGTGCCGGAATCGCCCTGGCTGGGAAAGGAGACCCCGGCGAAGCCGGCCGTCTCTGCGCAGAAAAAGGAAGGCGGCGTTGCGGTGCAAATGAAAATGCCGCGCGGCACAAATCCGTGGCAATGGTTGGTGCGCGTGTCAACGACTAGCGGCTGGACGACGACGATTGTGCCGGGCAGCGTCAGCGAACAGCTCGTTCCACTGAAGAATGGTGGGGGCGCGAAAGCGGTGATGGTCGAGGCCATTTCGCGGCTTGGACGCGAGGGCCCGCCGGCCCGCGCGGCGGTCGCAGAGCACCAGTAAGTCGCATAAACCGTAAAGAATATCTCACGCTTTAGCGCTAACAATACAAAGGAAATTATTGAGGACTGCGCGGCCATTGGTCCTTGAAACCGGAATGCGTCATTCCCGCGCCGGCGGGAATCCAGAAATTCGGCCCTATCGCCTGGATTCCCGCCTTCGCGGGAATGACAAGTAGCATGAGCCGCTGATGTCATTTACTGCGCAGGTCTCAATAGAAGAGTTGAAACAGGAAGTAACAGAGCGAACCGAGCAGCGGGTGGTATTCCGTTTCCTCGGTTTTCTCCTGTTCCAAGAACGCGATTTCCTGCATTCCGCTTGCGGTACAGCGATTTGCATAAGACTTGTTGGATATCTACAGTGTCCGAAATGCAATGGGTGTAGATTCTTCGTCGCTTGAAGTTCGCCCGCCGAGAATTCGCGGCCCGTGGTGGTGGGTGCCGAGCCTTTATTTTGCCGAAGGCGTGCCGTACGTCGTGGTGATGACGGTCGCCGTCATCATGTTCAAGCGGCTTGGCGTCGGCAATGCGCAGATCGCACTGTATACGAGCTGGCTCTATTTGCCGTATGCCATCAAGCCGCTCTGGAGCCCGCTGGTGCAGCGCGTTGGCACGCGGCGCGGTTGGATTGTCGTGATGGAGTTGTTCGTAGCCGCGGGCCTGGCTTGCACCGCGCTGGCGATTCCGCTGGTGAGCTTTCTGCGGTGGAGCCTGGTGGCGCTGGCCGCGGTGGCGATCAGCTCGGCCACGCACGACATCGCCGCCGATGGGTTTTATCTGCTCGCGCTGTCCAGCCACGAGCAGGCCTGGTTTGTCGGCATTCGCAGTACGGCCTACCGGATGGCGATGATCGCCGGGCAAGGGCTACTGGTCATGCTGGCCGGGGCGCTGGAGTCGTCCACCGGACTGCCCGTGGTTGATGTCCAGGTTCGGGCGGTCGATGCCGCACCGTCAGCGATTGCGTTTGGGCCGGCGCAATTTGCCGGAGCGACAGAGAGCGGCCCGCAGCACATCGCCTTGGCAAACGAAACTCATAAAATAAGCTTGCGCGGGCGAGCGGCGGCGGAAACAAAATCGCTGCGTCATGCCGCGCAGGCATGGAATATCGAACACGGGTTTTACGAACGGCCGCCGGACCAGAAGGCTGGCGACAACGCAACGACTGCAAAGAACTCGCAGGCGGGCTGGCGCCGCGCGATGGAGGATTTTATCCGTCGCTGGTTTGGCCCGACGAAACCCGCGGCGGTGCAACCGAGCGAACGGGCCGGGGACGTTGCGATTGTATGGATGCGGATAGCGAAGCCGGTGCCACCCGGCGAACAGCAGGTCGTACAATTCGGCCGAACGGCGGGCGACACCAGCTTCGATACGGTCGAGGGCGAGCGGTTTGTGGTCACCGAAGCGAACTGGAATCAACCGTTCGCCACAGTCGTACAGGCAGACGCGAAGCTCGATCATCCATCGCAAGCGACATTTGAGATTCGCTCGGGGAATTTGCAGTTGGCGTGGTCGGTGACGTTTTTCGTTGTAGCCGCGGGGTTTTTGGCGTTCTCGATTTATCATTTCATCGTGCTGCCGCGGCCAGCGGCAGATACGGTAGCCGTCGCTGTCGCCGAATTGACGGGAAACTGGCTGGCAGGTTTTTTGGTGCCGTTTGTCGATTTCTTTCGCAAACCGCGCATCGTCGCGATCTTGTTTTTCTTGTTGTTATATCGCTTTCCGGAAGCGCAGCTTGTGAAGTTAACGACGCCGTTCCTGCTCGATCCGCGCGAAGTCGGCGGGTTGGCGCTCACGACTGGCACAGTCGGATTTATCTACGGCACGATTGGGGTGATGATGCTCACCTTGGGCGGTATCATCGGTGGTTTTGTTGTGGCACGATATGGCCTGGGGCGATCGTTGTGGCCGATGGCGCTCACGATGCACTTACCGAACCTCGCGTTTTTGTTTTTGTCTTACGTGCAACCGGAAAATCGGTGGGTGATTACGGCCGCGGTGGCCGTCGAGCAATTTGGTTACGGTTTCGGCTTCACGGCGTATATGCTGTACTGCGTGTACGTCGCCACCGGAAAACACGAGACCGTACACTATGCGCTGTGCACTGGCTGCATGGCCCTGGGAATGATGATTCCGGGAATGTGGAGCGGTTGGTTGCAGGAGCTAATCGGGTATCAACACTTCTTCGTTTGGATTATGCTGGCGATGATCCCCAGCCTGCTGGCCGTGGCGCTGATTCCGTTCGATCCGGAATTTGGCAAGAAAGCGGAAGCGACGAGGGCCGATTGAAAAGCGTATGAGTGCCGCGGTGAAAAGCTTTCAGTTTCCACATGCGATGCCGCTGCGCGAGAAGATCGCGCAACTCATTTTCGTCCGCATTGGCTCGAACTTGCCGCCGGTACGGACCGTGGAACAGGACGAAGATCGGGTCCTACGGCTATTGAAAGCATGCCCGATCGGCGGGCTGCTGCTGTTCAATGGCGGGCCCCAGACGAAGCAAACGCTCGACCGGTTACAAGCGGCTTCGAAGTTGCCGCTGCTGGTCGGCTCCGATATCGAACGCGGCGTCGGGCAGCAAGTGAAGGGCTTTACGCTTTTTCCGCACCTGATGGCGTTCGGCAAGTTGCCCAAGGCCGATGGGGAAGCGGCCGTTCAGCGATTCGCGCAAACGATCGCTCACGAGGCTCGGGAGGTGGGGATTCATATCGCGTTTGCGCCGGTTGCCGACGTGAACACGAACCCGCGCAATCCGATCATTGCCACCCGAGCATTCAGCGAGGATCCGGAACGGGCTGCACAACTGGTAGCGTATTTCGTCAGCATCCTTCAATCGCGGGGCATCATCGCGACGGCAAAGCATTTTCCGGGACATGGTGACACGCATCAGGACTCACATTCCGAATTGCCAAGCGTCGAGCGCACGCTGGCAGAGCTTCAGGCCTGCGACTTAATGCCGTTCCAAGCGGCGATCGATGCCAGGTGCGAGATGCTCATGACTGCCCACGTGGCATATCCGGCGCTCGACCCCAGCGGCTTGCCGGCGACGTTGTCGCCGACGATATTGCAGAAGCTTTTGCGAAGGAAAATGAAATTCAACGGCGTCATTTGCTCGGACAGCCTGTTGATGGCTGGGGTCCGCGATCGTTTTCAATCGGAAGCGGAGCTGGCGCTCTCAACGCTCCTGGCCGGCGTGGATCTATTGCTGGATGTGAACGATCCAGTGGCGGTTATCGATTATCTTGTTAAGTGCGTTGCCGAGGGAACACTCAGCGAGTCGCGAATCAACGAATCGATCGAAAGGCTTCGACCATTGAAGGAAGTGGCGACGCGCTCGAAAGTATCATGGGACGAATATGGCCGCACGAGCGCCGAGCAAGTGGCGCGAGACGCAATTGAAGTGATTGACGGTCATGGCCGCCCTGCCCTGCCGTTGCGCCGTGAGCAACCGCTTGTTGCGATCCTTTTGAAACCGTTTGAAACATCGCTCGAGCCGCCTGAACAACCATTGGCGGCGGTGCTGCGCGAACGATTTCAGGATATGAAGTATGTGCAGCTTGGTCCGTCGGCAGACGCGGGCGTTTACCAGGCTGCATTGGAAGCGTCGCGCGGGGCCGTGCAACTTGTCGTGGCGATGATAGTGCGGCCGGCGGCGTGGCATGCGTTTGGTTTGCGGCCCGAACAGGCGGAATTCGTACGGCAGCTCATTCGCGAACGGGATGTCGTGCTTGTTTCGCTTGGTGTACCGTATGCGTTCGAGGATTATCCCGAGGCGAGCACGCAGATTTGCACTTACAGCGACGTGCCGGTATCGCAGCAGGCGCTAGCGGATTTTTTATTGAAGGCCACGTAGGCGAGTTTCTCCGAAAGTCGCCTTTCGCGTTTCGGAGAAACGCGGCCACGTGTTGTTGAAAAGACGTCGCTTAGGCCGTTAGAATGAAACGTAGTGCCCGTTTGCAAATCGTATTAGTGTAAAGAGAAAACGAATTTCAATGGCAGATCGCCGCATTGTTATTCTGACGGATGGCCGCACGAATCCGGTGAACGCGAAGACGGCCGCTTGCGTTATTCGCTACAAGCCCCAGGAGGTCGTCGCGCTTTTGGATACGACACAAGCGGGGCGGACGGCGGGCGAGCTGTTGGGCGTGGGAGGGTCGCTGCCGATCGTGGGGAACCTCGCCGACGCGCCGAGCGCGAATACGCTGCTGATCGGCATCGCACCGAGCGGCGGCAAGCTGCCACCGGCATGGCGGAAGATTCTGCTGGAGGCAATCGATCGTGGCATGAATCTGGTTTCCGGGTTACACGATTTTTTGTCGAACGATCCGGAGATTGCCGCAGCGGCCGCGCGGCGGGGCGTCGAAATTCACGATGTGCGCAGGAACAACGAGCGCGACGTTGCCAATCGGCTCAATCTGCGCGAAGATTGCCTGCGGATTCACACGATTGGACAGGATTGCTCGGTGGGCAAAATGCTCGCGTCGGTGGAAATCGCGCTGGCGCTCAACGCGCGCGGGTACGATGCGAAGTTCGTGGCCACCGGGCAAACCGGCATCATGATCGAGGGCGACGGGTGCCCGGTCGATTGTGTGGTGAGCGATTTCGTCAACGGCGCGGTGGAGAAGCTGGTGCTGGCCAATCAGCATCACGATATTTTGCTGATCGAGGGTCAGGGGTCGCTGTCGCATCCGCGGTATTCGGCCGTAACGCTGGGACTGCTGCACGGTTGCGTGCCGCACGGGATGATTTTGGTTTATGAAGCGGGGCGGCGGCACGTGCTGGGGATGGACTACATGCCGCTGCCGCCGCTCAAGAAGATCGTTGAGCTGAACGAGATGATGGCGTCGGTGGCGATGCCCTCGCGCGTGATCGGTGTGGCGATGAACAGCCGATTGCTGAATCCCGAGGAAGCGGAGGCGGAACGCGACAGGGTGCGGCGCGAGCTGGGTGTGCCGGTGTGCGATGTGATCCGGCACGGGCCGGGCGAGATGGTGGACGCGATCCTGGCGCTGCAACGGCAGTTGTTCCCACATCTGGCGAAGGCGGGGTGAGGCGAATGTTCGAATGGCGGATGGCCAACGACACATATTGATGGCGGGTTGGCACTTGCGTTCGACATTGCGTCATGCGTCATTTGGTCGTTTTCGGTTATGCAACTCACGTATCACAAATTCGACTTGCCCCTGAAGCACGTATTCACGATTTCGCGTGGATCGGTCGCGGTGCAGGAAACGCTCGTCGTGCAACTGGCGTCGGATGGGAAATATGGTTACGGCGAGGCGACGACCAATTCGTTTTACGGGGCGACGATTGCTAATATGTCCTCGGTGATCGAATCGGTGCGGCAGATTGTGGAGCGCGGTTCGCTGGGCGATCCGCTGCAACTCATCGCCTCGATTGCCGAAAAGCTGCCGAAAGAGCGGTTCGCGAACTTTGCGCTCAATGCGATCGACCAGGCGATTCACGATTTGTGGGGCAAGCTGCGCGGCGAGCCGGTGTATCGGCTATGGGGACTATCGACCGAAAGGATTCCGTTTTCCGATTACACGCTCGGCATCGATACGCCGGAGAAAATGGTGGCCAAGCTCAACGAGATGCCGGGCTGGCCCGTCTATAAGATCAAGCTTGGCACGGCGGACGATTTGGGCATTGTCCGCGAGCTGCGAAAGCACACCGAGGCGTTGTTCCGCGTGGATGCGAATTGCGGCTGGACAGCGGAGCAAACGGTCGAACTGGCCCCGGTGCTGAAGAAGCTGGGCGTCGAGTTCATCGAGCAGCCGCTGCCGCCGGAAGACGCGGAGGGCGCTCGACGGGCATTCGAGAATTCGGCGTTGCCGCTGATTGCGGATGAGAACTGCATTGCGGAGGCGGATGTCGATCGCTGCGCGGGGTTGTTTCACGGCATCAATATCAAGCTTGTAAAGTGCGGCGGCCTGGCGGCGGCGCGGCGGATGATCGGCCGGGCGCGCGAGCTGGGATTGAAAGTTATGGCCGGCTGCATGACGGAATCGACGGTCGGCATATCGGCGCTGGCGCAACTGTTGCCGCTGCTGGATTACGTAGACATGGACGGCGCGGTGCTGCTGGCGAAGGATATTGCAACGGGCGTCCGATTGGAGCGCGGCAAGTGCATTTATCCGAATGCGAATGGAACGGGGGTTGAATTGATTGGCGGACCGATTTAGGAACTCTAACAAAACCGCCGGGGACTGGCTCAATTTGCGCAGTCCGCGGAGCAAATTGTGCCTGTCCCCCTCCGAGGTCGGTTTTGTTAGAGTTCCTTAGTCAGTGACTGGAAGGCACAAGAACCTCGCGCAGAGGCGCTGAGGACGCAGAGGAAAAAGTCGGTGATTGGCTCTGCGTCTGCTCCTCTGCGTGATACAAATCAGGCTTAAGTGAGAATCCAATGATACGAATTAATCGTTGCTCGAAATTGAAGTTGAGCGCCGTGATGGTGACTACCGCGATTGCCTTGATATCGATCGGCAATTACTCGGCTCATGCCAAGGAAGTAAACGCGCCGAAAAAGACGCTCGAGCAGGCGCTCAAGCCGGCGATCGAAGCCCATCAGGGCGAAGTCGGGCTGGCGGTCAAGCATCTTAAGACGGGCGAGTCGTTCGAATACCACGCTGATCGGCCGATGCCGACGGCGAGCCTCATCAAGCTGCCCGTTATGATTGCCACGTACGAGGCGGTCGAAAAGGACAAGCTTTCGCTCACTGACATGATCGAGCTCAAGAAAGCAGATCAAGTTCCGGGTTCGGGCATTCTTACCTCCCACTTTTCTCCAGGGACGAAAATTTCACTGCGCGACGCGATTCATCTGATGATCGTGTATTCCGATAATACGGCCACTAACCTGGTGCTCGATAAGCTCGGCCTGCCGGCAACAAACGAGTGCATGGAGCGGCTGGGCTGCCCGGATACAAAGATCAATTCCAAGGTGTTTCGGGGCGACACCTCGATCAACAAGGAGCGAAGCAGGCAGTTCGGGCTAGGGAGCACGAGTGCCCGCGATATGGTGAAGCTATGCGAGCTGCTATACGACAAGAAGCTAGTTACGAAAAAAGCTTGCCAGCAGATGCTGGCACACATGTTTGCGTGCGACGACAAGCTGAAGGTACCGCGATTGCTGCCGCCCGGCACTCGGGTAGCGCATAAGACGGGTTCGGTGAACGCCTCTCGGACGGATGCGGGGATTATGGAAACGCCGAGCGGGCCGATCGCATATTGCATCCTTACCAGTAAGAACAAGGACCAGCGGTGGACCGACGACAACGAGGGCGATCGGTTTTGCGCGGAGATAGGCGCGGCCATCTATAGGTACTTCAACTCGAAGGATAAGACGCCCATCGCACTGGTGGCCCAAACTTTGCAATCGGTGCGAGTGGCGACTTGGTGGAGGCGCTGCAGCGGACTCTCAATGCTCGGATAAAACCCTCGCCGGGCATTGGCGTCGATGGCGACTACGGCCCGGAGACCGAGAACGCGGTCAAAACCTTCCAGAAGCAGGCCGGCCTGAAGGCGACCGGCATCGTCGCCGAGGATACGTGGAAGGCGCTCGGGCCGCTCATTATGGAAGATCAAGCGGTGCCGGAGCCGGCCGTAGTGAACGCGGAAACGGGGCACAAATCGCCGCCGGATTCGCTCGATGGGCCGCCGTTCGTCACGTGCAAGGCATGGGCGATCACTCGACGGCGCATCGGGCGAATTTCTGGCCGGCGACCATCAAGACGAGCGGCGCGATCCGGCCAGCACGACCAAGATGATGACCGCCTACCTGGTGACGAGCCTGGCGGAGAAGGATCCGAACGTGCTGCAGGAGATCGTCACTTTTTCCGAGCGGGCCGATAAGACGCCCGGCTCGACTTCGGATGTGAAAGCGGGTGAGAAATTGCCGGTGGGCGAGTTGCTGTACGGAATGATGCTGCCATCGGGAAACGACGCAGCCGTGGCGTTTGCCGAGCACTTCGGCAAGCGGCTAGCGGATGAAAAGGACAAGGCCGCGCACCTCGACGCTCACGATTGTTTCATCTCGGCCATGAACCGCAAGGCGGCGGAGCTGGGCATGAAACGGACGCACTTCAACAACCCGAACGGCCTGCCGAGCGCGGGCCATCAGACGACGGCCCGAGATTTGGCCCGGCTGGCGTTTGTCGCGTTCCAGGTGCCGGAGTTCCGAAAAATAGTCGGCACGCCGCGGCACGGTTACACGCTCGATTCTGTCACGGGCTACCGGCGGAACATCGAGTGGCACAACACGAACCAATTGTTGAAGATCGAGGGATACGACGGTATAAAGACCGGCACCACGGGCGCGGCGGGCAGTTGCATCGTATCCACCGGCGAGCGCGGCGGGCGGCGGCTGATTATCGCCGTGCTCGGCTCGACTTCGACCGAAGGACGATATGCGGATACGCGGAACTTGTATCGCTGGGCATGGAAGGATTTGTTGAAGATCGGCGGCGACGGCGCCAAAACTGCCAAGGCAATATCAAAAGCGAATTGAACGGGTAAGTGCGCCATGAATTCAGACCGCTCTCCTTATCCCTCCCTAAGAGTGAGGGGATTTGCTTTGTTGTCTCTAATACTCATGTGCGCATGGAGCGGGGCTAGTCTCGCTGAAGATGCCAAACCACGGGCGGAGCGCGGACCGATTGTGCTCACCGATGCGGCCCGTAAGCTGCACGCCAGCTCGCTGGTGATCGACGGGCACAACGACATGCCTTGGGAAATTCGCAAGCAAGGCTCGTCGAGCTTCGACAAAATGGATATTTCGAAGTCGCAGCCGACGCTGCAAACCGATATACCGCGGCTACGCGCGGGTGGCGTCGGGGCGCAGTTCTGGAGCGTGTGGGTGCCGGTGGAGACCGGCTATCGGGGCGAGGCGCTTTCGACGACGCTCGAGCAGATCGACCTTGTCAAACGGATGATCGCGCGGTATCCGGACACGTTCGAGTTGGCCCTCACCGCCGACGATATCGAGCGCATTCACAAGAAGGGAAAAATCGCCTCGTTGATCGGCGTCGAGGGCGGGTACAGCATCGAAGAATCGTTGAACACGCTGGAAAAGCTCTACAAGCTGGGCGCGCGGTATATGACGCTCACGCACAGCGATTCGCTGAGTTGGGCCGATTCGGCGACGGATGTGCCAAGGAGCAACGGCCTCTCGCCGTTCGGCCGGGAAGTCGTGCGGAAGATGAACGAGCTGGGGATGCTCGTCGATATCTCTCACGTCTCGGCGAAGACCATGCGCGATACGCTCGACGTGGGCGAGGCGCCCGTGCTGTTTTCGCACTCATCGGCACGGGCGGTCGCCGATAGTACGCGGAACGTGCCGGACGACGTGCTCAAGCGATTGCCGCAGAAAGATGGCGTGGTGATGGTCAATTTCTTCTCGGCTTTCGTCGTGCCGGCCGCCGCAAAAACATATCTCGACGGTGTGGACTATGAACGCGAGCTCAAGAAGAAATACGACGATCCCAAGCGCGTCGACAAAGAATTCAAGCGCTGGAAGGCACAGCACCCGTATCCGCGAGGGACGATTCACGACGTGTTGGATCACATCGACCACATTGCCAAGGTGGCCGGCGTTGAACATGTTGGACTTGGTTCGGATTTCGACGGCGTGAGCAAACTGCCAACGCAGTTGGAAGATGTGAGCTGCTATCCGTACATCACGCAGGGGCTGCTGGATCGCGGATATACGGAAGAGCAGATTCGCGGCATTTTGGGCGGGAATTTGTTGCGGGTCTTCCGCGGCGCGGAGGCGTATGCGGCGAAACATCGGCCGGCAACTGCAAACATTCATAAATGATTAAAGCTGGTTTCAAAACTCACCCCCATCAACCGGACGCTAGCGCGTTTCGGCTGATCCGATCAGCCGCGGGGCGCTAGCCCGGTTTTGAAACCGCTTGTAGATTGCACGGAGTGCGGAATTGCTTGAGCGGGCAGAATACGATCGTTTTCGCGTATCGCCGACGGATCCGGCAATGCTTCGTGCGCGCGATGTCGAGCGCTTGTTGAAAAAAGTCTCCGATGCTTCGGCCGGCCGGTTGAAGATGGAGAAGTTTGCCGAATCGATCGAGGGACGGGCGATTTATTTGGCGACGCTGGGCAGCGGGCCGCGGCGAGTGTTGTTATGGTCGCAGATGCACGGCGATGAGCCGACGCACACGGCGGTGCTGTTGGATTTAGCGAATTATCTGATTCAACTGCCCGCCAAACCGCAAGCAGACGATATTCTGCGTGGCTGCACGCTGCATTTCATCCCGATGCTCAATCCGGATGGGGCGGAGGCCGTAACGCGATTCAATGCGCAGGGAATCGATATCAATCGCGATGCAAGGCGGTTGGCAACGCCGGAAGGGCGTGCTTTGCGGCGGGCCGTCGAGCTGGTGAAGCCGGACTTTGCGTTCAATTTGCACAATCAACATGCGCGATCGAGCGTGGGCAAGCCGCCCAAGCCGGCGGCGGTAAGTGTGCTGGCGCCGGCCCCGGATGCAAGCGGCCACGAGACGCCCAGTATGCGGCGAGCCAAGCAGATGTGCGCCGTTTTTGTCGAGGCGGTGCGGCCAATCGTTCCAGGCATGATCTCGCGATACGATGACGCGCACGAGCCGCGGGCATTCGGCGATACGATTCAGGCAACGGGCGCCGCCACCATGCTGGTGGAAGCCGGCGGCTGGCCAGAGGCCGATATTGAACCGCTCACCCGTGTGCATTTTCACGGCATGCTGACGACACTGCATGCGATCGCGACCGACAAATATCTCCATGCGGACGTGAAAATCTACGAGTCGTTGCCCAAATCGAATTCGGCTCGGCAATTGGATTGCATGGTTTCGAACGCACAGATATTGACGTCGATCTCGCCTGAGCCATTTACGGCCGACCTGGGGATTGCGGAAACGCGGACCGAGCGGCTGGGCGGGCAGTCGAAGAGCGACGGCCGAGTTGTCGAGATCGGCGACCTGAGCACGCTGTCGGCCAAAGCGCATATTGAGGCCGGCGGCTGGCTGATCCTGTCAGGGCGGGTCGCCTTCGTCGAAGAGTGGTCGCCGGACGCAACCGTACCGCAGAAACAGCTCGAAGCGCTGCTGGCCAAAGGCGTGACGTCACTCATTGGCTGTATCGATCTGGCAAATGGTGATGCTATCGATGCGATTGCCCGGGCCCGCGACATGCCCGTCCATTGGGGCTTTGTGGGCCGGATCGACAAGGTCGGCTCACTCGCGCCGCTTGAGCTTGTGGAGCGGGTGGCGTCGGCCGCGAATCAAGGCATGTTGGCGATCGCCGGCAACCGTGCCAATGAAGAGGTGTGGCAACAACTCGATCGAATCGGCCTGCCCTTGGTGCGCTTGAACCAACTAGTGATCGATGCATCGGCGAATGGCTCGTATCTCGATCAGTCGCAACATTCGGCCAAGATTTTCAAGCTACTCAACTTACACGGCAGCCGCGGGCGGGTGGGACGCGGCGTGTGTGCCGATCTCGCGATGTTCCATGTGGGCGGCAAAGCGAACGCAAAGGCCGTGGTCGATTGGAGTCGGCTGGCGCGCGTGATGGTGGCGGGTGAGACAGTGTGGGAGAATGGCAAGCGCGCCGGCGCGAAGCCGGGCATCTTCTTGCGACGCACTTAGCAACCGAGGCCTCGTCCATGCTCAACAAGATCTTTTTCTGGTTGTTGTGCATTGGAATCGTGTACGGGTTTTGCAAGGCGGCATATCAGTCGGCCTACCCGCCCAAGCAAGCGCTGGCGAAAGCAAAAGCTCGTGATACGGCAATGCCCGCGGACGTGGCTGATGCGATTCACAACGAGCAAAATACGATCGTCGACGCGATTCGATCGTTTTTGGGACTGCCGGCGGAGGAGCGAGCCAAACCGCGAGAAATCGGACTCAACGCCATGGGCAAGCGGCTCAACGACGCACTGCTCGATGCCGCGAAGATGACGATCGATATCTGCATCACGCTCATCGGCACGATGGCGCTGTGGCTGGGCCTCATGAACGTAGCCAAGGACGCGGGGCTTATCGATGCGTTTGCGCGGGCGATGCGGCCGCTCATGCGCTGGTTGTTTCCCGAGGTGCCGGATGGTCATCCGGCCCAGGGCGCCATGCTGATGAACTTTGCGGCGAACATGATCGGGCTCGACAATGCCGCGACGCCGCTGGGGATCAAGGCCATGGAAGAGTTGCAAACGCTCAACGCAGAAAAAGATACCGCCAGCAACTCGATGGCGGAATTCCTCGCGATCAATTGCGGGAGCATCACGCTGATCCCGTTCACGATTATCAGCTTTCGGTTCATTAGCGGCAGCAAGGACCCGGCCGGTATTATTGGCGGCACGTTGATCGCGTCGTCGGCAAGCGTGGTCGCCGCGGTCGTCGCCGCACGCTGGTTCGCGCGTTTGTCGGCGCCACACGTCGCGGTAGATGATTCAGCGGGTACAGGAGAAGTCGACCGATGATGATTACCGAGATTTTTGGTGGTGTCAGTCAGTGGGCGATTCCGGTCCTGATCCTGGTGATCATCTTGTCGGCCGCCTACAAACGCGTGCCGATGTACGAATCGTTTGTGACCGGCGCGAAGGAGGGTTTCAATGTGGCCGTGATGATCATACCGTACCTGGTGGCGATATTGTTCGCGATCAAGGTATTTGTCGCGAGCGGCATCTTCGACGACATCAAATACGCACTGGCGGCCGCGATGAATTACGTCGGCCTGGGAGCCTATTCGGACTCGCTCAATTTGCTGCCGTTGGCGCTGACCAAGCCGCTCACCGGCGGCGGCTCGCGGGGCATCATGCTCGAAATCTTCCACCTTTACGGCCCCGACAGCTTCTTGGGCAAGACGGCCTCGATCATGATGGGCAGCAGCGAGACGACGTTCTACATATTGGCCGTGTATTTCGGCGCGGTGCAGGTGAAGAAGGTGCGACACACGCTGGTAGCTTGCCTGTGCGCCGATGCGGCAGGAATCAGTACGGCAGTCGTGGTGGGATATCTACTTTACGCTGGTAAGTGAAACATCGGCTTCGCGCGAGCAGAACCCTCGCCCCTTGCCCCTCCCTAATTGTGAGGGGGATTTTTCTATGACGCCTATTATAAAACCGGCGGCGCTGCGGCGGGGCGATGCGATTGGCGTTGTGGCGCCGGCGGGTCCGGTGGATCGGGAGCGGATCGATCGGGCTTTGTCGCGACTTCGCGACCGCGGGTTTCACACGAAGACATACGGTGATATTTATCGCTCGCGCGGCTATCTGGCCGGCGACGATACGACGCGGGCTGCAGAACTAGTGGCGGCGTTTGCCGATCCGGAGACGTCGGCTGTGTGGTGTGCTCGCGGCGGGTATGGCGCGGTGCGACTGCTAACGCGAATTGATTTCGACGTTATTCGGCGCCATCCCAAAGTGTTCATTGGCTTCAGCGATATCACGGTGCTGCACATCGCGATTCAACGGCAAACGGGCCTCGTGACATTTCACGGCCCGAATCTGCAGGACGGCTTCGGCAAGCCGGACGATATGCCGCCGGCGAATGAAGCGGCGCTTTGGCGGGCAGTGCTCGACAGCGATCAACCTGGGGGGAAACGGGGATATTCATTCGACTTTGGCGCCATGGAAGGCGTGGCGTCTGTCCCATTTGCCGAGGCGCGGCGACTGGTCGGCTTACCGGCGGCAACCTGGCCGTGCTCTGTGGATTGATGGGGACGCCGTTTGAAATCGAAACGGCGGGCTGTATTTTGTTCCTGGAAGACATCAGCGAACGGCTTTATCGACTCGATCGATATTTGTCGCAATTGTCGCTCGCCGGCAAGCTGCGATCGGTCGCCGGCGTGCTGCTGGGAAGCTTCTCGTATGAAGCCGGCGAGCAGGCCGAGTCGGAGAAGGATAAACTCGCGTTGTTTGACGAATATCTGGGCGCACTTGGCGTGCCGGTGGTGGCTGGTTTTCCGGCCGGCCATGAGCGGTACAACCTGGCGCTGCCGATGGGCGCGCTGGTGCAGATCGACGCGAATCGCGGGAACGTGATGGTTTGCGAGCAGCCGGTTCATACGTAGTGGATGGATCAATGGCGGCCTCGCAGAGGCCAGGTACAACGAGCCGATGGATCAAGTCGCGAAGTTTCTCGAAGTTGCCGCCAGTTGGTTTGGTGTGCCGCTCGTCATTACGATTATGGCCGTGGCACTATTTTTCACGGTTCGACTTCGTTTTGTGCAATTCGTGCGATTTCGAGAAGCGCTACGCGAGACGATCGCCAGCCGGCAAACGGGCACGAGCGGCGCCATTTCGCCTTTACAGGCGTTCATGACGGCGCTGGCGGCGACGATCGGCACCGGCAACATCGCCGGCGTGGCGACGGCGATCGTCTCCGGCGGACCTGGCGCGCTGTTTTGGATTTGGTGTTACGGATTGTTGGCGATGTCGACGAAGTTTGCCGAGGCGTCGCTGGGGATGCACTTTCGGGTGGCTCACGGCGAGGAAGTGCTGGCCGGTCCGATGTACTATTTGCGCGACGGGCTGAAGTCGCCGGCTTTGGCGTGGATATTTGCATTCTTGGCGGGGCTGGGCGTCATTCTGACGACGCCCATGTCGCAGACGAATTCGGTGGCGATTGTCCTTAAAAGCGAATTCAACTTACAGCCCTGGATCTTGGGCATCGTGCTGGCGGTGCTCACGTGGTTGGTGATTGTGCGCGGGATCAAATCGATCGGTCGGGCGGCGGAAAAGCTTGTCGCCAATCAAAGTGGGACTGTATCTGGTCGGTGGTATGACCGTGATCGTCACGCACATTTCCGATTTGCCGGGAGTGTTGGGGATGGTGTTTCACGATGCATTCTCACCCCATGCGGCAGCGGGCGGAGCGGCGGGTTTTACGATGATGACTGCGATTAGCTACGGCATTCGCAGGGGCGTTTACGCAAACGAAGCCGGTTACGGAACGGCCGCCTGTGCCTACGGCACCGCCAAAAGCCAGCGACCCGAGCAACAAGGGCTGGCCGCGATGATGGACGTGTTCATCATCACGTTTATCACGTCGACGATTAGCGCGCTGGCGATCTTGTTGACGGGGGTGTGGCAATCGGGCTCGACGAGCTCGGCCGCCGTCGCCCGCGCATTCGATGCATCGATTCCCACATACGGCGGGTGGATGGTCGCGATTTCAGTCTTTCTGTTTGGGTACACGGTGCTCATTGGTTGGGAGTTTTATGGTGAGCAATTCTTCGAGTACCTGTTCGGTCCGCGAGTGATCGTTCCGTTTCGCTGGGTGTACTGCTTGTTGATACCGCTTGGCGCTGTGGCCAAAGTGGATGCCGTGTGGGCGTGGGGCGACATCTTCAACGGCTTGCAGGTTTTCCCCAACGTGATTGGGCTCGTGGGCCTGAGCGGAATTGCGGCCGCGTATGCCCGCAGCCGGCACGCGGAAACGTAGGACGGACAATTTTGTCCGTCTTTATGCTTCGACAGACGGACACTTGCACGCGGGTGCGCGGGTATAACTTGTTGCTGGTTGTGCTTCATTTGCTGAAACGGCGGTTGGACGCCTGATCCCCACTCGCACGAGAGGAAACTTCTATGTACCGCAATTGCACTAGCGTTTGTGTGCTGCTTCTGATCGCGTGTTCGGCCTGGGCGAAAGGGCCCAAGGAATTGTTTAACGGCAAAGACCTGACGGGCTGGGAAGGCGATCCGCGGGTGTGGAGCGTGGAAGACGGGGCGATCGTGGGACACACGAAAAACGTACCGCTCAAGAATAACACGTTTCTGATTTGGAAGGACGGTAAGGTGGGCGACTTCAAGCTGACGCTCGAATTCAAGCTCGAGGGCGGCAACAGCGGCATCCAATATCGCAGCAAGCTGCTCGATCCGGAGCAGTGGATCGTCGGCGGCTATCAGGCGGACATGGACGGGGCGAACCAATACACCGGCATTCTGTACGAGGAGCGCGGCCGCGGAATTGTGACTCAACGCGGCCAGAAGGTTACGATCGACCGCAACGGAAAGAAACAAGAAGAGAAGATCGGCGATGCGGCGGAGCTGGCCAAAAATATTCACAAGAATGATTGGAACACGTATGTCGTCGAGGCGCACGGCGGGCATCTCAAGCACACCATCAACGGCAAACTCATGAGCGAAACGTTTGACCACGATCGCGAGCACCGGGCAGCTTCCGGCGTGCTCGCACTGCAAGTTCATGCCGGGTTGCCGATGCCGATGACGGTGAGTTTTCGCAAGATTCGGCTGGAGGAAATTGACAAGGCGCAGCCGAAGAAGGCGAAAAAGGCAAACAGGGCAAAAAACAAGTAGACGGCTCACGCGGACGCCCAGCGCATTTCCGCGCGGAAAAGATTCCATTTTCCAGGCTCCACGCTGCGCGTTCATGATCCCATTTGGTGGCCGGAAACGATGGCTACACGAACACATGTTTTAATCGATGCCGCCGACTCCGTCGTGCGCGATGGCGCGGTGTTTGAAGGAGCCGCTGCGGACCATCGGAAGTGGCGGGTGCGGCTGCGAACTTTGCGTGGCGGGCGGGCGGAAGGTGTGCGCGTCGTCGAAATCGACAACGGAGAGATGTGCATCGACGTGCTGCCCACGCGCGGTATGGGTATTTGGCGCGTGCGGCGTGGAGAAAAGACGCTCGGGTGGCGTGCTCCTGCGCGGCAGCCGGTGCATCCATCGTTCGTACCGCTCATGGAACCCGCGGGATTGGGCTGGCTCGATGGATTTTGCGAGCTGTTGTGCCGTTGCGGACTGGAAAGCAACGGGCCGCCGGAGTTTGACGATGCGGGCCGGCTGGTGCGGCCGCTCCATGGGCGGATCGCGAATACGCCGGCGCAGCGGGTGGAGCTGATCGTCGATGAGCAGGCGGGTCGCCTGACTCTACGAGGCGTCGTTGATGAGTCGCGGTTTCATTTTCAGGCGCTACGACTGACAGCGTCGATTTCGACCCCAGCCGGCTCCAACGAGTTTACGTGGAGCGACGAGGTCGAAAACATCGGTGGCCGCGAAGCGACGCTGCAGATGTTGTATCACTTCAACATCGGTCAGCCGCTGTTACAGCCGGTGCGCGAATCACGGCCCCGTTGGGCACGGTCGCACCGCTAACGCATGTCGCGGCGAAGGAAGGCGTTGAGACATGGAACATCATGCCGCCGCCGCGGCCGGGTTCGGCGGAGCAAGTGTTTGTTTGCGATCTGACGACCAACGAAGCCGGCGATACACGCGTGCTCGTCAGCGGATTAACGGATGAGGAGGCAGTCAGTTTGCAATTCAACAAGCGCACGCTGCCCTGCTTCAGCGTGTGGCGCAACACGCCGGCGGAGGCGGACGGCTATGTGCTGGGAATCGAGCCGGGGACGAATTTCCCGAATCCGCACAGTTTTGAGCAAGGTCACAACCGCGTTGTAAATCTCAAGCCGGGCGAAACCTGGCACGCCGCGGTAGAGGCGACGTGGCACGTAGATTCCCAATCGATCACCGAAGCCGAAAGGGCAACCCGAGCTATTCAAGGAGATTCTTCACCCGATTTATTTGCGGCGCCGCGCGCAGAGTGGTCGAAGTAGAGCAATAAGCGGCGATGCGCGGCCGTTGAATTTATTTTTTTTGCGGCAGTCATTTCGCCTCGAACTTCTCGTGCAGCCTCGTCGAATGTGACACCGGAGCGCGTCATTCGACGTTCACCCATTGGCCACTCTTGGCGCTGGCCAATACGGCATCGCAAACTTTTTGCGTCTCGAGTGCTTCGCGGAAAGTGGGAGACGTGGGCTTGTTTTTGGCGATGCCGTCGAGGAAATCGGCCACCTGGTGGACGAACGTGTGTTCGTAGCCGATCTGCAAGCCGGGGACCCACCAGTGGCTCATGTAGGGCATGTCGCCGTCGGTGACGTGGATGCTGCGCCAGCCGCGGACGATCGATTCGTCGCGATGGTCGAAGTAGCTGAGGCGGTGCAAGTCGTGCAGGTCCCAGGCGATCGAGGCATCCGCGCCGTTGATTTCGAACGTGTAGAGCGCCTTGTGACCGCGGGCGTAACGCGTGGATTCGAAAATGGCGAGCGAGCCATTGGCGAACCGGCAGAGGAACGCGCAGGCGTCGTCGATGCCGACGGGCTCGACTTTGCCGCTCTCGGCGTGTTTGCGAGCTTTGATGAACGTTTCGGTCATCGCGGTGACGCTGTTTATTGGGCCGTTAAGCCAGAGGGCGGTGTCGATGCAATGGGCCAAGAGGTCGCCGGTAACGCCACTGCCGGCGGCCTTCACGTCGATTCGCCACAGACCGGCGCCGCCTTGCGGCAGGTCGGCGGAGATTGTCCAGTCTTGGAGGAAATTGGCGCGATAGTGGTAGATGTGGCCAAGCCGGCCGTCGTCGATGAGCTGCTTGGCGAGCGTGATGGCCGGCACGCGGCGGTAGTTGTACCAGACCGTGTTCGGAACGCCGGCCGCCTCCGCCGCATGGACCATCTCCCGCCCTTCAGCCGTATTCATCGAGAGCGGCTTCTCGCAGAGGATCATCTTGCCGGCATTCGCGGCCGCAATGGCGATATCATGGTGCAAATTGTTGGGCACGCAGATATCGATGGCATCGATGTCGGTGCGCTCGACCACCTCACGCCAGTTGTTCTCGACGGACTTGTAGCCCCAGCGATCAGCAAACTCCCGAGCCTTTTTCTCATCGCGGCCGCAAACCACTTCGAGGACGGGCTCGTACTCGAGGTCGAAAAAATTGTTGACGCGGCGATAGGCGTTCGAATGGGCACGGCCCATGAAGCCATAGCCGATCAAGCCGATGCGGAGAGGTTTTCTCATAACGAACGTGAATTCTAAAATTGCTTATGCAGCGATCCCATAATGATTGCCAGAAGTACGAACAACAGTACCGCCAGAACTACGGTTAGAATTACAGTAGCAAAAGCGGTAAAGAGCCGACTAGCTTTTGAGGCTATGCGAGTATTCCCACAGCGGGCACGCCTTCGCTCTTTTACTAACAACGCCGCCGCAGTCTTTGCATGTGATTGTACTCATAATTACTATTCCGATCAGTTATATCCACTGCTTAATTCCTTCAACGTGACGAAAGAGCAAGATTGTGCGGAAGGGGCTTAGTTGCGGCTGGTGTACAACTGCTCTCACGGAAAACGACGGTAAATGTCTTTTCGATGCAATACTCGGCACAATCGCAATTCTTGTGCCTTTCGGTCGATTTGCAAGCCGACACGGTAGTCACCGAAACGGCTCTTGTAATAGTTTCGATGGCCCTTAAGTTTTTCTATGTTGCCAATCGAGAAAGGATTGTCGGCAGCCGGTAGGGCTTCGAACGCGAATTCCTCGACTTGCTTTCGCGTCGGCTGCGGCAAGCGCGCGAGCTCTTTCAAAAACGTAGGCAACGCGACGACGTTCCAACTCATCGTCTTTTCTTCAGCTTGGCATAGTGCTTTCGGGCCTCGTCGATCGGCAGAGGCTTCTCGTCTGAGACTTCCTTTATGCCCTGGGACAGCAAATGGTCTTCCAGTAGCGACTCGATCTCCTGAAATGTCTCGAGATCCAGGATTACGCCAACCGTCTCATTCCGTTCATCAACGACGTACTGCTTCTTGATTTTTAACATCTTACTTGCCAATTTCACTCTCTCCACCCATGCGCCTTGCGCACGGCCGCCATCACGCCGAGGATGTCGTTCCACGTGCCGGGCTTCATAAGCGTTTCGTTGGGAAACATACAGCCGTCCCAGCAGATGTGGTTGAAGCGCTTGCTCGGCTGACCGTTTTGATCGCGGAGCCAGTAGCCGGCGTACTTCACGATATCGAGCTTGCCGTCGGCGGCTTTCGGCAGGCAGTGACGGCCCGTTTTGTCGTGCGTGCCGGAGCCGAACACCTCGCCGTTGTTCTGGGCGACGTGGAAGTCGATGGTCCACGGCCGGAGCAGGGCGGTGAGCCGCTCGTAACCGGCGTCGAATGCGGCCGAATCGTCCCAGCGGAAATCTTTGGGCACCAGCCGATCCTCGGGCGCGTTGTGACCCAGCATGAAAAGCAGCGTATGGGCCATGTCGGCCTGGAACCCGAGCGTTTTGGGACGGTTGACGGCTTGAAGGAGGTCGACCATGTGGCGGGCGCTGTGCATGCCGCCCCAGCAGATTTCGCCCTCGGCGGCGAGCCGTTCGCCGAACTCATCGGCAATGTCGCATGCTTGGCGGAAGGTGTCGGCGATTTTTTGGGTGTTTCCCTTGGGGTCGGCCGCCCATTCGCCCGGCGAGCACGCCGAATCGATCCGCACGACGCCGTATGGCCGCACACCAAGCTGCCTCAGCGTCCGCGCGATGCGGCAACCCTTGCGGACTTGCGTGAGGAAGTGCTCGCGCGCCGAATCGTCGCCCATCGCGGAACCGCCGCCGGTCGGCGGCCAGACGGGGGCAACGACCGAGCCGACGACTAACCCGTGCGATTTGATTTTCTTTGCGAGATCCTCGAGCTGTTTGTCGGTCGAGTCGATGTTGACGTGTGGATCGAAAAGGAACAGATCGACACCATCGAACTTCTGGCCATCGACTTCGGCGGCAGCGGTGAGGTCGAGCATCGTATCGAGGCCGATGGGCGGTTCGCTGCCTTCGCCTTTGCCGACCACTCCGGGCCAGGCTGCATTGTGAAGCTTCGGAAGGTTATTTTGATGCGTCATGGTCTTCGGCCTTCGTATATCCAAGCCGACGAGTTGTCGGCGACTTGGGCGGAGAGTTACTTATTCGCGTCGCCGATCTTGGGGAGAGCATCGTGGGTATCCGGGCCGAAATAGCGGAGGCCGACGAGGGGCTCGCTGCCGGTGTTCTCGATTTTGACGCCGACGCGGCGCCGCTTCGTAGGTGATGAAGACTTCGTCTTCGGTGCGTGCGCCGAAGCGGATCATCACGGGTGTCTGGATATCGAGCGGGCCCATGCGGCCGCGGCCTTGCACGGTGATCCAGCCGCTCGCGCCGGGGTCCTTCAATGTGCAGCTTGCGCCGGGTTCGAGCGTCAGCTCCTTGGCGCTGAAGAGTTGCTGGCCGTCGATCGTGCCGTAGACGATCCAGCGGTCGGTGTAACCCTTGCCGCTGCGCTGGCGGTCGATGATTGGCTCCAGGTAGTTGTGCTCTTTGAAGTGGGTGTCGACGTTGCGGTCCCAATCGAGCTGGCCGACGATGAAGTCGAGGTCTCTGTGCTTCTCTGGCGGCATGTCTTTCACCAACAGCGACCAGGGCACTTCGCGGCCTTCGACGAGCGACTGGAACATGCCGAAGACGTCGGAGCCCCACTGCGGCTCGTAGGTGCAGAGCGAGCCGGGGGCGTGGAGCACGCCGGGCGGGATCAGCCAGCCGGTGCCGCGCTTCAGGCGGTAGGCCCGCGACAGGTCGAGGATGCCGTTGTCGCCTTTGCTCCAGTCTTCCAAGCACTTGCGGACTTGGGCCTTGGTGGTGCCGGGCTCCAGGCCCATGAATGTGTAGGCGAAGTTGTTGTCGACGTTGTTGAGCTGCGGCGGGAAGTAGTAGCTTTCGGGCTTGCCTTCCTGGCCGACGAGCTTGGCGTCTGCAAAGCCCTGGTGCATGTGGTGGGGGATAGGGCCCATGTTGTCGAAGAATTTCGAGTACACGGGCCAACGGTTGTACTTTTTGAAAAGGGTGTCGCCGATGAGCCGCGCGCCAGCTTCGGCAACGGCATCTCGCAGCAGGAACTCTTCGCCATCGAACTCGCAGAAGCTGAGCCCTTCGTGCCAGACGCGGCCTTCGTTGGCGGCTTCGGTGGTGCTGGAGAACCAGCGTTCGTCGATTCCGCCGCGGTGGGCGCCGTAGGCGTACCAGTCGTCGGGGTGGAGCTTGATTCGCTTGCCTGGGTGCAGAAACGATCGCGGCACCCAGGTGGGAGTGAGCCGCAACAGGCCTTGGCCGGCCTCGAGCGCACGATCCAAGAGGCCGCTGACATTATCGCGTTTGGTCACGTTGGTGCGCGCTGTGGCGACGGTGGACATGGATGTGCGTCCTCGAAGTAAGATGCAAGCTCGAACCCTTCTCCTGGCCGCGCCCTAAAAGGGAGGGGGAGCTCGAAAAGGTCGAACCGAAGGAATCGTCAGAAATCCCTTATATCTCAGCGAAAAGAAGGCCGCAAGTAGCGGGCGGATGCTGTTCGCTATCGGCTCTTAGCTGTTAGCCGGAAAGCAGACAGCACGTGCATGAGCAAAGACTAAACAGCTATTTCTTCAATTGTTCGCGTAGCCAGCCGGGGCGGTTCGTGGTGATCGACCAGGTGCCGAGATCGGCGTAAAACTGGGCGACCTTGGGGTCATCTACGGTCCAAATGCTGAACTCGCGGCAGCCGAGTTCGCCCAGGCGCTTGATAAAGGCGGCATCGAAATAGTCGGGGACGGCCTGGCCGTTGAGGCCATCGGCGTGGATGCGACGGACGGTTGCCGCGACCTCTTCGACGGTTGGCGGCGGCGGGCCGTCTTTCTTTTTCTCGAAGCCGCAAAGCCAGAGCGTTTTGAGTTGCGGCATCTCCTTCTTGCACGCGGCGAGGGCATCGGCGTGAAAGCTGATGAGCACGATCTGATCGGGCGACACATGCGAGGCCGCGATCACTTTCGCTATGGGAGCCGCCAATTCCGGCCCAGACTTGAGCTCGAGAAACACTTTTTTGCCGGTCGGGACGATGGCCAGCACTTCGTCCAAAGTCGGCATTCGTTCGTTGCGCCACTTCGGCGATTTCCAACTTCCGATGTCGAGTGCGCGGAGTTGTTCGAAGGGGGCCTTGGTGACGAGCAACTTCTTGCCGGCGACGCGCTTGGTGTCTTTGTCGTGAAGATCGAGGATGTGGCCGCTGGCGTTGAGCCAGTAGTCGCCTTCGAAACCGTCGGCCCCTTGTTCGATGGCGAGCTTGTACGACGTAATGGTGTTTTCGGGCGCATCGTGAGATGCGCCACGATGGCCGATGATGAGTTGAGCCGATGCGGGAGAGCTAAGGGCACACATTGCAGCTAGAAGTGCCGCACAACGAAGGATTAACGTCTTCAACAGAGTAGCCTTTCAGAGGTGAGTCCGATAGGGTCGCGGGTTCGGGCCTGCCCGCCCGATTGCGCGGCGCGGGAACAGAACCGGGACGACGCCCGCGGCCACGCACAACAGCAGAGAGGTCGCGCTTTCCGGCACGGCGGCGAGCGACTGTCCGGCGGCCGGTGCTTGGCCACTTGCAAAGCGCTGCCGCCAATAAGTGTAGTCGAGCTGATTGACGAGGTGATCGCCATTGCCGTCGGCCGCGTAGTACCCGCTTTCCACGCCGATCTTGCGCCAAAGCACATAATCGGCGGCATCGACCACGCCATCGCGGTTGTAGTCGCCCGGCTCAAACAGTAGCGGCGAAAGTTGAAACTGGAACTCGTAATCGGCAACAGGCCGATACAGGTCGAGAAACGGCGAATAGGTGCGGACGCGGACGGTTTTGCCGTCTTGCAGGAATTCAACCAGACGAATCCAGCCGTCGCCGCCGAAAGTTTCAAATTGCGTATTGAAGAACATCTGCTCGACTGACGTGCCTGCGTTAGACGTACTGACAAGCTTCCCTTCACCGTCGCCGCCGAAATGGCCGTTAAAAACCATTTCGAAGTTTCCGTGCAACTTGACGAGATTTTGCCAAAGTTCCTCACCAGAAGCATCGGCTGCGACGTTGGTCGACGTGCTGCGCGTGCTGTTGGATTGCAAGTAATTATGAGTCAAGAGGACGGCCGTGTAATCGGCGTACTGCGGCAGGCCGGCGATTTGATTGGCCCACGTGACGACCGCCGGGCGCGGCTCCCACTCCAGCGAGAAGAACAGCATCTTGCGTCCATCGGGCGCGGTGAAGGCGTAGTAGGCATTTGAAATGTCACCCGCCGTCATTTCGCCCTTGAGGATTCCTCCTTGCGCCGGATCGACGAGCGGATTGTCCTCGGGATGGAAGTAATTATTGATCATGGTGTCACGGTTTTGGGCGTTCGTCGTCCCAAAATCGTGATTGCCGGCGGCCATGATGTAAGGCACGTAGCCGTTTAATACGGAAAACGACGCCTGCGCGTTTTGCCATTGCTGAGTGCCGGTTTGGTCGCCGGAGGTAGGATTGTTCGTGTTATTGTTGTTGACGATGTCGCCTTCTTGCATCACTAGCTGAATCTTATATGCGTCGCGATTGTCGCGAATCCACGTGGTCAATTGCGTAAGTATGCTCTTGTCGGTTGACGACTTTACGTAATTTTGCGTATCCGGCATCACGACCATCGACCAGGCAGCGTCCGGCGACGGTCCGAACGGCGTTTGCGGCACCGTGGCAACAAAACCGGGCGAGGCATGATTCTCTCCGTCGGCACTATGGAACGTCGCGCCGTAGACGCCGTTTACGGAAGGCTTCCAATTCGTGCCGATATTGTTCGCGGTCGAGGACAGTGCCTGGGGCAGCAGAAAGATACTCTGGCCGTCGGAACCGGTGACGCGGGGCCAGCCGTTGGCGTCATCATAGCTGACGAGGTCGCGAATCGTGCCCGTGTTATCGCGGATGGCCGGCGTTTCATCGATCGCGGCCGGAGAATTCGCCAAAATGGGAAAGCTTCCGACCTGCACGCGCTGAATGCCCGCTCCCCATTCAAGATCGAACGACGCAGCATCGCCGGTGACGACTAGCGCCTGATTGGCCCCGATCGTTAGGCCGGCGCCAAAGGGAGTCGCCCAGTCATTATCGTGGGAGTCTCCGAACTGCCAGCCGGTGAGATCAACGGCAGATGTGCCGGTGTTGTACAGTTCGACCCACTCGCGGCTGATGTTGGGCGTGACCGTTGTATCGAGATCGGTGCCCTGCGGGTTGTACATGATCTCGCTGATGATGACCTGGGCGTGTGCAAACGAAACGCCCCATCCGGCCAAGGCGGCGTAGAAAATAACAATGCGGGGCAAATGGCAACGCATAGGGACCAATCGGAGTAAGGAGATAAATCTCGCGGCGCTGCTACTTGAGATCGAAGGGATGTATTTCGCCGCTTTTTTCGACCGTGGCCGTCAGACCCGACTTCTCAGGATCATTATAGCGACCGCCAAGCTTATCTTTGCGCTGGAACGTTTCGGGGTTGGCATTGGGAGGAATCGGCTCAGGCCAGGTGATGGCGACTTTATAATCACCCGCCGGCGCGCCGTCGTCCACCTTATACGAGCCGAGCCGAAACTCGCCGGCGGCGTCCGTGTTACCGGCGGGCAGAGGCATATGCGGCCCCTTCAGTTTATCTGAAACGGGGTAGAAGACGACACGCGCCCCCTCGGCTGGCGTACCGTGGACGAGCACTTTGCCCGACACGGAATAGACTTTCACATGCCCATCATTCTTTCCGCAGCCGACCGGAGCAACTGCCGCAAGGGCAAAAACCATGGCGGTTCTGCCAATGCCATGTAGCGGTCGGATCTTCATTTGAGAGACGCCTTATAAGCGACCGCGATTGAACCTACTAATCGTTGACGAGGTCTCCGCAGTCGCGCGTACAAAGCGCAACGAACAATTGCGGATCGATTTCTTCTTGGATAAAGCGCACAGCAGCCGTCCCCCATTCCGAAAAAGCAGCCGCCCACATGGAAGCTGTATATCTCTTCGGAGTTATGGCAATTCATCATGCTCGTTCCGCAACGGTCGTGTATGACATACCAATTCAGATAATCGGCCCAACTATGGCCGCCGGAGGTCAGGAGCGGTTTGCCGTTCGCGGGGTTGAACTGTTGAATTCGGCCGATGAATTTGAAGGGCCTTCCAGCAGTTTCAAACCACATGATCGAATGCGACATGCCGTCTGTCACCTTTTTAATAATCGGAGGTTTGAACTCGACATTGACGGTCCCGCCGTTAAACACGGTTGTGTACAGCACGCAGTCGTAGCGACCATGCGAATTTGGATTCGATTGGACCAATCCGTCTTTGATGAACTCGTCGATCGCGTGAGGATTGTTAACGGGGTCCGTGGCGAGCCCGGCACATACCGAATAGTCGAACGCGCCGGGCCACTCATCGCGCGGAATGGGAACCGTGGGACATTTGATGGAAGCGATGGGCATATTGCTAAGCCGCAAATTATCGATCGATTTTGCTGGTTGGGAATTGTTCCAAGTTTGGTCAAAATCCCATTGATCGGCCAGCGCCTGCTCTTCAAGAAATGGCAGCAAAAAGGCAATGGTGCTGTGCTCGATTACCAGGGGCTTGACGGTTCCCTTCACAACCTGCCAATACGCCGGGGGCAGTTCTTTATGCGCCGATTCATAGTTGAGCGTCGCCAGGCAGACTTGCTTCATATTGTTTTGGCACTGAGCGCGGCGGGCCGCTTCCCGCGCCGACTGGATCGCGGGCAGTAGCAGCGCGACCAGGATACCAATAATCGCAATCACGACGAGCAGCTCGACCAGTGTGAAACCGGTCGAGCTGCCCACTGCCCCGGTCGTCGCCCGTAGCTTGCGGAACATAATGAAATGCCTTTTGAAAGAGCGCTATCGTTTCCGTGAAAAGGAGAAGCAACCTGCCAGGCCAGCGACCAGCAAAAGCGTTAAGGAGGCCGGCTCGGGCACGGCGGCGGTTGCGGCCAGGCCGCTGCCGCTACCGAGGCTACTGGCGCTGAAGTTCATTCGCCATAAGGCATAGCGAGCAGCCTGGTCTCCCGCACCGTTGTCGTTCGGCAGGGAGGCATTTGCCACTTCATTCTTCCGCCAAGTGATGTAATCCCGGGCGTCCACCAGACCGTTGTTATCGAAGTCGCCCAGCACACCAGCCGGCACCGTGCCCAGGTCGGAGTAAATCACAAGTCGCGGGCTGTGTGTGATGCCGGTGCTGTTACCATCCCACAAAACGGACCAGCCGTCATTCGTTCCCGCTTCGAGTGCCAGGCCGAAGTCGACGGCGCCATTGCGAATATTTTCGAGATAGCTGGTAATATCCAACCAAATTTCACCGCCATCGATGTTGCCGGGAGTGGTAACAATCGCCGGCCCGAAATCACCGTCTGCTTCCGTTAAACCGGGTACGGCGCCAAAATCGGAATACAATGTCGTCGTATCCCAGCTTTCGTTCATTACATGCAGACTGAAAGGACCCGGAGAGCGAGACTCCGTACCTTGGCCGGTTGTAAGTACAAACCACGCCTTTGCGACAGGCGCCGTGGCAGGGGCCTGGCCCGCACCCGCGCCGAAAACATTGTCAAATTTGAATAGACCGATACTCCGTTCGGTCACACCGTCATCTTTGCCATCGATGGCCGTCGCGGCGGTAAGTGTAAGGCCATCCGACGTGAGATCGTCTCCAGAGCCGACCAGGTCCGCGCCACTTCGAACAAGAGCGCTCATATCGCTCGTATATCCATTGAGATCTCGCTGGATGACGTTCACCGCGACGGGATCGGTGGTGTATGTAGCTGAGAGTTTGGGCCGCAGAAGCGAAATCGGGTTTCCGGAACTCTGTACGGCCCAAGCGTCCAGACTGCCCGGAAAGCCCATTTGAAGCGTCATGCCGAAGTTTGGCAGCGTCGCATCCGTCCATTGTTGAACGAGCGAGCGCACATCGACACTTCCAACTTTTCCCAGCGGGATCGTGCTCGATCCGTCTGCATCCGGGTCGGGTGGCAACACTTGTGCAACGCCTACGGCGCGCGTGGCGCTGTTGTCTTGATACCAGGCTCCCCGACTGCCAAGCAGGCAACCGCCGCAATTGAAGCTGGTATAATACGACGTCGTCGAATCGAAAGCCTGCAGCAGCCCCGAAACGCCTACCGGGCCGCCCGTCTTATCGTTAGTGGCCGTGCCCGTGACGAATTCTAGCTTCGCGTCCAAGATCGAAGCGTTCGCCGGAATTTGTCCGGGGCCGCTACCAATAATGTCGTCGAACCGAATGAGGATCTGGTTGTCGGAGGAATGGGCTCCCGTGCCGGTCGTTCCATTGCCGTCGACGCTGTACTTGGTAACTGTCGAACCATCGAATTCTTTGCCTGGTACGGGATCTCCATTCGCGTCCAAGCTCTCCTCGCTGATCCGGCGATCGAAGGTACCCGTGTAGCCGTTGGCATCACCTTGCTGAAAGGAAACATCCGTAGTTGTAACGGCCAGCGCCCAGCTTGTGGGAACTAATGCTAGTACGATTGCAGATATGGTCAGTCGCATAGTAGTACCTCGTGGGTAAGGGGGGAACCGTACGAGCCGCCTGTTGTAAGCGACACGTATGAAGTCCCGGTTAATTTTTCACGAATTTGGGTCGATGCCTCTGCTTGGGCTGTAGGAAAAGTTTGAAGGTCCTGGACTTGCCCCTATTCATGAGCGGTTGCCACTGCGGCTAATCCGTCTGTGCATTGGTGTTGCTTCCCATTTTCAAGTACATGCGGGTGCGGTACGCCGTTCGAGCCGACGCGTTCGCAGTACGCGCGGATTTCGGCTTGAATGGTTGTCTCGTCCCAGTCCAACTCAGGCGCCATCCAGCGCACGGCGCGAGTGGCCACTTCGAGATGATCGTGGCGGTAGTGGCGCCAGCTCGTGCGCCGGATCATCACATCATCGACGTGCCGGGCCCACTCGTTCCGGCAGAAATGCTGGACGAGCGATTCCGACACGGGCGGCGGCACGATACCACTGATGCCCGACGTGGCTTCCGGTTCTAACAGCGGGAGCTGCGACGTCCGGCATTTCCGTTTTGCGTGACCAATAAACGTGGCGATGGCGCTAACCGTTTCTTCCGCCATCAGCCGATAGGTCGTCAGCTTTCCACCCGTCACATCCCACCAGCCGGGGTGGTGCATCTTTACTTCATGCCGCCGCGAAATATCCGAGGGGTTGCCGTTGGGATCGGCCACAAGCGGGCGCAGGCCGGCCCAAGAACTGACGATATCCGACTTGGTCAATTCGGCGTTGGGAAAACTTCGGTTGACGACATCCAGGACGTAGTTGATATCGTCCTCATTGCAGTCCGGCTCGGCCAGCGGGCCTTGGTAGTCGGTATCCGTCGTACCGAGGATGATGCGTTCGCCCCAGGGAATCGCAAACAATATGCGATCGCCTTCGGCCATCACGACCGCATCGGGCACCGGCAGTCGATGCCGGTCGATCACAAGATGCACACCCTTGGTTAGGCGGAGCGAGGTTTTCGATTGGGGCAAGCGATCGGACCACGGCCCCGTAGCATTCACAACCGAACGGGCGCGCACGAGTTGCGAGTCGCCGGTCTCGACGTTCTCGAGCATGCACTGCCACAAGTTGCCGCTCTGCGTGGCATCGCAAAGACGGACATAGTTGACGACTGCGGCGCCATGCCGGGCGGCGGAACGGACTGTGTCGATGACGAGTCGGGCGTCGTTGGTAAGGGCGTCAAAATATCGAACGGCGCCGCTTAGGTTTTCAACCGCGATGCCGGGGAGCAGGCCAATTGTGTCGTCGCGGCTCAGCACGCTGCTGCGGCCAAAATTGCGCATGGCGCATAACACGTCATACAACTTCGCGCCGATCGCCAGCTTCCAACGCGCCCAGCTTGAACCCTTACGACCAGGAAAAATAAAGGCCAGAGGCTGGGCCAAGTGGGGCGCGATGCGGCCAAGAACTCGCTTCTCGTGACTCGCCTCCCGCACCAGTCCGATGCGACCTTGCGCCAGATAGCGTAAGCCGCCGTGCAACAGGCGGCTCGAGCGGCTGCTCGTGCCGGATGCGAAATCGGCCTGCTCGACCAGCGCGATGCGCAGGCCGCGCATCGCCGCATCTCGCGCCACGCCAGCGCCGACGATTCCTCCGCCGATCACGAGCACGTCGAGCGGCTCGGCCGACAATTTGGCCAGGGCAGCTTGTCGCTGCGCGGAAACTGAATCAACATCACTGCGCATTTTTGGTCACCAAATAAAAAAGACCCCGCGGTGCAAAACCGCGGGGCCTTTCTCTTGTATACTCTTGGCCCCAGCCATGCATTTCGATTATGCTCGAATTGTGCCGGGCCGACACAGGCGCGCACGCAAAAAGCATCCGCCCGACACAGCCAAGGTAACCGAACGTTACGCCACTTGTCAAGAAGTTTCGTAGAATTGCCTCGATTCTGTATTGCTTGGCCGAGCGCCGCTCCAAGTGCGGTGTTTTGCCGCTGTCGAAAGGCATCCCGATGCGACGAAAGTCGATCGAAGTCTGCTTGCGACAACACGTCATCCCCGTCGTTTGGGATCCGGGGTCCCACCGCGATTTGCTGGCTCGTGCGAGCGCCATTTTTCTGCAAGGTGGCGTTTTAGGCGATTTGGCGCGGGTGCTGGACGCGTTTAGCGACCCGCAGCTTGAACGCCTCCCATTGTTCGTCCACGTCGATCTGGTGGCTGGCCTGGAAAATAACGAGGCTGGGCTGGAGTATTTAGCAGGCTTCGAGCGAATCACGGGCGTCGTGACGGTACACCACCATTTGGCGGCACCGGCCCGGCGGCTCGGATTGCTGTCGATCGTGCGGCTGTTTCTTTCTGACAGCCGGGCGGTGGATCGCGGCCTGTCGGTGGCCACTAAATCGCACCCGGATGCGATCGAGATACTTCCCGGCGTGGTTGCGGCGAAGGTCGCCAAGGATTTTGCCGATTGCCACATCCCCCGGATCGCCGGCGGTTTGTGCAGAACCGAGGCCGATGTGGCGGAAGTATTGGCCAGCGGTTGCCGGGCGGTAACCAGTACGTCACCGGCATTGTGGAAGCTGAATCCGCCGTAGGGTCGAGATCGAACGGGCGGCGCACTAGAAATTGGCCTGGATTTTTCGGAATATTCGGAATTTGATTGACAAGCCGAACGATCTTCTGGTACCATCGCAATTGAGATTTGGTGAAAGTGCGATTGAGCACGATTTGATTATCCAACGAGCCAGAGACTAAGAGAAAGGCTTCGCGGTTATCCGCGAAGCCTTTTTATTTTTAGTGCAATTTGCCTGACCAGACTGCGGTCGCGCGTCGGCGATAGTACAAAGTGTTGATTATTAGAGAATCCCTCGAATTCGATCCGCTCGGTTAGTGAGACAAATCTTCAGGCCGCCTGCTCGCGGGCGGAGAAACGAGTGACTAATGCTTACGCTATTAAGGCGGGCACTTGCAGCTGTGGGAGTCTGCCTCGCGATGGGCGGCTCGTGCCACGCCTCGACAATCGCCATCACCGAATTCATCATCAATCCGTTTGGCGCCGATGCCGATGCCCCGGAGTGGATCGAACTCTTCAATTACGGCCAGAATTCCGTCGACATCGGCGGCTGGACACTAAAAGACAACTCATCTGCCGTCTATACATTTCCCGCTGGCTTTACGATTTCATCCGGCGATTATGCGATTGCTAGTTCAAATCGGACAAACTTCCTCACACGTTGGCTCGGCGGAGCTGACGATTCACGCGTTGCATCGAATACATTCACTTTTGCCCTAAACAACACGAACCCGGGTGACGGTTTGTATCTTCGCAACGCCAGCGGTGATCTGATTTGGAGCTTGGGCTACGAAGTCGCCAGCACCACTGGGGGAGATACATCAGCCGCTAGCGATTACCGCGCTACCTTTCTTGCGATCAACGATTTCTCTGAGAACGACTACGGCCAACCACCACAAGCCGGAGCAGCGCTCATTAACCGGAACGGTACTGATGGAACGGGGACTCTCGGTTACGAAGACAACAACAATACCGCTGATCCTTACATGTATGCGTCTTCGATTAGCCCCCTTCAGATGGGCAGTCCCTTGCTTGGTGGCTATACCGTTGTTCCCGAACCGAGTGCGATTGCCCTGATGTTTAGCGCCGTCAGCGGAATCTTGGCGTTGCGACGCCGACGTTAATCGATGCGCTCAGTTTGCCATAAAACTAACAGGCGAGGCTGCGGAGCCTCGCCTTTTTTTATCGGCTCGTACAAGGCATGATGGCATTATCCGCCTCGGCCACAATCCCCAATTATCAGCAGACTGATAATGCACGACTTTGCTAAAATCCGCCACGTCGTGCTCGATATGGATGGCACGATTTATCTTGGCCGCACGCTGTTGCCTCATACGCTGCCGTTTCTATCAACGTTGTCTCGGCTCGGCGTCGGGCATAGTTTTGTGACCAACAACTGCTCAAGGAGCCGCGCGAATACGTCCACCACTTACGCGAGATCGGCATCGCCTCGCCGGCCGACGCCGTTTTAACCTCGGCCCACGCCACGATCCATCACCTGAACGTTAATTTGCCGGGCGTGAAGCGGTTGTTCGTGTTGGGGACAGCGGGTCTGAGCGATGATCTGCGCCTCGCCGGCTTTGAGATTGTTGACGAGCGGCCGGATGCGGTGATTGTGGGATTCGATACCGCGCTAACATACGACCGGCTCGCGCAGACCGCATACTGGATCAGCCGCGGATTACCGTATGTTGCCACGCATCCGGACCGGGTGTGCCCGACCGATCGGCCAATCGTGCTGCCGGATTGCGGCGCGATTTGCTCACTGCTCGAAACGGCGACTGGCCGCCGCCCCGATGCAGTGCCGGGCAAGCCGAATCCGTTGATGATCGAAGCGGTATTTGCCAGGTATCGCCTGAAGCCGGACGAAATTGCCCTGGTCGGCGACCGGCTTTACACCGATATTCGCATGGCCCGCGAAGCCGGCGCGATCGGGGTGCTGACACTCACGGGCGAAACGAAGCAGGCAGACCTCGAGGGCTGCCCGCCAGGCCAGCGGCCGGATATTGTCGTTGCGAACCTCGGCGAGTTTGGCGAGCTGCTCGAAAACGCTTGGCAAGGGAGCCAGCAACAATGATTGCGGAAATGTTCAACCCGCTGCGGCGCTTCTTTGCCGCCCCGCCCCCTGCCCCGCCGCTGCCGGAGGCCGAGGTCCGAGCCGTATATCCGTCGTATCGAATGCGTGCGCTGGAAGCGACGTATATCGGCTACGCGGCGTTCTACCTCGTGCGCAATAATGTTTCCGTGGTCACCGTCGAAATGCAACATTCGCTCGGTTACACCAAGGAAATGATTGGCGACATCACGGCGATGACCGGGCTCGCCTATGGACTCAGCAAGTTTCTAATGGGATCGGTCTCGGACAAGAGTAATGCGCGGCGGTTCGTTGCGACCGGACTTTTTTTGACGGCCGTTTGCAATTTCGCGTTCGGAGCATCGTCGAATTATTACACGCATTTATGGCTGTGGGGACTCAACGGATTCGCCCAGGCAATGGGTTGGCCCCCGTGCGGGCGCGTGATGGGACACTGGTTCAGCGAGTCGGAGCGTGGGCTTACATTCAGTTTTTGGAATACGTCGCATAATCTGGGGGGCGGCATCGCGGGTGTCTTTGCCGCCTGGGCCGTTAGCCGCTTTGGCGGCTGGCAATATGCGTTTTACGTCCCCGGCGCGTTGGCGGCGATCGGGTCCGTGTATTTGTTATGGCGCGTGCGCGATACACCGCAATCCGTCGGCCTGCCGCCCGTCGAGGAGTATCGCAACGATTATCCCCTGGCCGTTCATCAAGCCGATTTGGAACGGGGGCTGTCCTTCCAGGAATTGTTTTTCGACAAGGTGCTGACGAACAAATATGTGTGGCTTCTGGCCATTGCCAACTTTTTCGTCTACATCTGCCGTTACAGCATGCTCGACTGGAGCCCGACTTATCTGCGCGAGATCAAGGGCGCTCATTTGCAGGGCGGGGCCCTGGCCGTCATGGCGCTGGAGTTTAGCGCCATTCCATCCACGATTTATCTCGGATGGATTTCCGATCGCATCGGCGGCCGGCGGGGCATGGTGGCGTCGCTGTGCATGTTGCCGATCGTGGCCGCCTTTGCCGGCCTCATCTCCGCGCCCGCGGGCTACTTGTGGCTCGATTACCTGATGCTCATGACGATCGGTTGCTTCGTCTATCCGGTGCTCAACCTGATTACGGTCGCTGCGCTCGATATGGTTTCGAAGAAAGCGATTGGCGCGGCTGGCGGCTTCATCGGCATGTTTGGCTATCTTGGCCGCGTGGCGCAAGACAAAGTGTTCGGCCGAACTCTCGACCAACTTACCGAGTTGTACGGCAAGGCGTATGCGTGGCAGGTTGTGCTGTACGCGATTCTGGGTTGCGCGATCGTTGCGACGCTATTGCTCGCGTTGCTGTGGAAGTTGCGACCGCAGGCGTGATCGAAGCTTCGAGCTAATCAACGTTCGTAGGACGGCAATCCTGTGCGTTTTTTTGGAGTTGACGGACATGATTGTTCGTCGCGTTACAGGCGACGGTCAGGATGGTCCGTCCTACGGGGGAATTCATTATGCACCGCATCAGCTTACTCGGTAGCGGGCTTATTGGCATGTTTTACACGATGGCACTTCACGGCCATCGCCGGCGGGACCGTGTACACGTGGCGTACTCGCGATCGGCGGAGCGGGCGCGAGCTTTTGCGGAGCGGTGGCGAATTGCCAAGCACACGACGAATCTTGAAGACGCGGTGCGCGATCCGGACACCGACGTCGTGATCGTCGCGGTGCCGAACCACATGCACGAAGCGGCCGTGGTGGCGGCGGCAAACGCCGGGAAGGCCGTATTGTGCACGAAACCGCTCGGGCGAAACGCGGAGGAGGCACGGCGGATGCTGGAAGCGGTCGAGCGGGCGGGCGTCTTTCACGGGTACCTTGAAGACCTGCGCTACACGCCGAAGACTTTGCGGGCGCTGGAAGCCGTTCATCGCGGCACCATCGGCAAAGTGTTGTGGGTCCGGTCTCGCGAAACGCATCCGGGACCGCACAGCGATTGGTTTTGGAATCAGGAGCTTTCCGGCGGCGGGGCGATCATCGACCTCGGCTGCCATTGTGTCGAAATCGCCCGCAATTTTATTGGCACGGATATTCGACCCGTGGAAGTAGTTTGCTGGGGCGACACGCTCGTGCATCCGATCGAGGCCGAGGACAACGCGATCGGCCTCGTACGTTATGAAAATGGCGCGGTGGGACAATTCGAAGTGAGCTGGTCATTCCGTGGCGGGATGGATTTGCGCGACGAAGTGGCAGGAACCGACGGCACGATCTGGCTCAACCATTGGCTCCGCACCGGCCTGGAGATGTACACGGCCGTCGGCGAAAGCGATTACGTAGCCGAAAAGGCGGAGGGCACAAGCGGCTGGCTGTTTCCGGTGGGAGATGAGCCGGCCGCACTGGGCTACGTCGAGATGTTCACCGATATTTTTAATGCGCTCGATGAAGGCCGGCCGCCGAAGGAAACGTTCTACGACGGCTACGTGGTGAATGCGATCATCGACGCGGCCTACGCATCCATGAAAAACAAGCAATGGCACCCTGTAAAGCTACCGATCTGGCGAGGTCGCGAAGGCGTGCCGAACATCGCTGCGATGCGCGACTACGATGCCGAGCACGTGTTGCTCAAACAAGAGCGCATGATGGACGGCACCACGAAGTTGATCCTGCGGCATAAACAAAGCGGCCGGGTCGTCCACCGCATTAGCACTCATTAGGACGGGGTCGCCCGGCTGCCGCTTATTCATCGGAGGGCCAATCGATCCCCAGCACCTTCACTAAAAACGCCCAGCGATCGGCCGCGTTGTCGATTTGCTTCTTCACCGGTGTGCCGGCGCCATGGCCGGCACGGCTTTCGATCCGCAGCAAGATCGGCGCATTGCCCGCCTGGGCCCGTTGCATCGCGGCGGCAAACTTGAAGCTGTGCATTGGTACCACGCGGTCGTCGGTGTCGGCCGTCATGATGAGCGTCGCTGGATAGCGTGTGCCTTTCTTCACGTTGTGATAGGGCGAATAGGCGAGCAGCGATTTGAATTCGTCCTCCTTTTCGATGTTACCGAATTCATCCCGCCAAAACTGTCCGGCGGTGAAGTCCTGAAAGCGCAGCATATCGAGCACGCCTACCATGGGAATGCAGGCGCCGAAAAGATCGGGCCGCTGCACTTCGACCGCCCCCACCAACAGCCCGCCGTTGCTGCCGCCCATGATCGCCAGCTTGTCGCGCGTCGTGCGGCCTTCCCGAATGAGCCATTCGGCGGCCGCGATGAAATCGTCGAACACGTTTTGCTTCTTGAGGTCCTTGCCCGCCAGGTGCCATTCTTCTCCGTACTCGCCGCCGCCGCGTAAATTGGCCACCGCCACGACGCCGCCCATTTCCATCCACGCGATGTACTCCGGCCGGAACGCCGGAACGATCGAGATGCTATAGCCGCCGTACCCGTAAAGCAGCGTTGGCTGCGGCCCAACCGGGGCCGGGGACGATCCGGCTCGCGATGCGCGATCTTTGCGGTAGGCCAGCATCATCGGCACGCGCGTGCCGTCCTTGCTCTTAAAGAACACCTCGTCGACCGCAAAATCGGCCGGGTTGAACTTGACGCGCGGCTGGTGGACTAACTCGGTCGTGCCCGCCAAAATATCGTAACGATAGACGGTCGTCGGACGGTTGTAGCTGGTGAAGACAAAGAATGTCTCCTTGTCGCGTTGGTCTCCCGTGAAACCGGCTGCGGTCCCCTTCCCCGGTAGCTTCAACTTGCTTAGCACTTTGCCCGTAAGATCAAAGACCTCAACCTCACTGAGCACGTCGACCATGTACTGGCCAATGAGCCGGCCGCTGAGCATACTGGCCTCGTCGAGCGTCGCCTTCCGCGCCGCCACAATCTCGCTCAGATGCTCGCGGCCGGGTTCGTTGATATCCATCGCGACTACCCGCTTCGTCGGGGCATTCAGGTCGGTGAGGAAGAAAAACTTCGCCGCCTTATTGCCCAGAAAAGAAAACTGATTTTTGAAGTCGCCGATGAGCTCCTTGAATGGGGCGTCGGCCGGCGCGGACGCATTTCGCACGAGCACCTGGTTTTGTGGATCGGTGCTGCGCGATCGAAAGCACCGAATACTTGCCGTCATCCGTCGGCTCGATCCAGAAATTCCAATCGGGATGGTCCGGCCGGCGATAGACGAGCTGATCCTCTTCCTGCGTCGTCCGCAGTTTGTGGAAGTACAACATCTCATTGAGCGCAGCCGATTGATACTTCTCGCCGGCGGCCGGTTCCGGGTAGCGGTTGTAGTAAAAGCCGCTGCCGTCCTTGGCCCACGATATCTGCGTGAAGCGCGACCATTTCAAGTGGTCGCTAAGCGGCAGGCCTGTCTGCACGTCCAACACGTAAATATCGTGCCAATCGCTGCCGGACTCCGAGCGGGCGTAGGCCAGATACCGGCCGTCGTCCCGCGGACTGAAAGTCGAAAGGGCGATCGTGCCGTCCTTCGACCACTTGTTCGGATCGATCAGCATACGGCCTTCCGCCTTGAATGAATCCGCCACGTACAGCACCGGCTGGTTCTGCAGGCCGTCGTTTTTCAGGTAGAAATACTTGCCGCCTTTTTGCTCGGGCGGGGAATAACGCTCGTAGTTCCACAGCTCCGTAAGCCGCTTCTCGATCGCCGGCCGCTGCGGAATCGCATCGAGATAAGCCCGCGCAACCGCATTCTCGCGCTTCACCCACTCCGCGACCTCCGGAGACTCGCGGACATCGCCTTCCAGCCAGCGATAGGGATCGGGCACCTTGACGCCGAAGTACGTGTCCACATGGTTCACGCGGCGGGTTTCCGGATATTTCATCTTCGCGTCTATCGTGTTCTTGGTGGTTCCGGATGCGCGTCTTTTGGTCTTGGACTCCGCCATGGAAACCATCGCCGCCATGCATAATGCCAGCATCAAAACGAATCGAATCCGCATAACTCGCTCCGGAAGATTGAACGGAACCACGACGCCGTGTTTCGCAACCCGTTTTGCCGCAGTTCAACTGCTGGCGCTGCGGTAGCTCAACAGCGCTCTTTGGAAGACCCAGCGGCTTGCGGCCAGGCTCAGCAACGTTGCGGCAATCGCGAACAGCGCGAAGTAAGCGTACTCCGGCCGCAGCGGCTTGGCCAGCATCCGCGCCGGCACATTCACCACGATCAAGATCGGCAACATAAACGTGAAGCCCCAGCGAATCCAACCGCCGATCGGCCCCTGATAAATTTCCATCGGATATCGCGAAAATGTCGTGATATAAAACCAAAAATCGTAGATCGACGTATTGCGGCCCAGCCACACGCTCGCCGCCGCCAATACGATCGTCAGACTATACAAAATGCCGATGCCCCCCAGAACATACACGGGGTACAGCACGATTTGCCAAATCGTGAGCCGGAACCCCTCCACGCGCGGCAACGCATAAGCCATCAGCACCGCAGCCACCAAGAAATTCGCCATCGACGACCACTCCACCTTCCGCAACGAAATCAAGAACTGCGTATCGATCGGCTTCAAGAGCGCGAAATCCAGCCCGCCCGTGCGGATCAGCTCGCTGAACTCATCGGCATTCGTCATGAAGAACATCTGCACGATGCTGTTGATGAACATGCTCGTGGCGATGAACACGAAGAACTGATACTTGTCCCAAGCCCCCTTCCGTTGCTCCTTTTGAAAATTGTCGATCACTTTGGGTGTTACCTGGTCGAGCGGAATGTGGTAATACGCGGCGGCCGCGGACGGTACACTCCGGCCTGGGAGATCGGGACTGATTCGATCCGTGTACGTGAAAATTAACAAATAGAAACCAATATTCATCATCACCCAGCCGAACGATGAAACAGTTTCGATGATGAAGTTGGTGGGGAACATCATGTCCCGCACCAGGCTGTTGCGGATAAAGGTGAGGAAAACGCGGAAGTAGGAGGGGCGGTGGTACATTCAATTGCGGATTGCGATTTTCGGATTGCGGATTTACTCGCACATTACAACATGGAGTTTTGAACAGAGCTTGTTAAAATGTATTATGGCCGATTACCAGTTTACGCCGTATTGTGAGAATGAAGTTTTGCGTAAGCGACCGGAAATCAACAAGGCCATGTGTATTCGGGTTGTCCAAAATCCAATTCGCGTCGAGCCTCAAGAAAACAACCGATTTCGTTTTTGGGCCGCCGTTCCGGAACTGGGCGGTCGATATTTGCGGGTGATAACGCTGGAAGATAAATTGACCATCCACAATGCCTTTCCCGATCGCAGGTTCAAGCCGTGAAACTAAGCTACTATCCTGATACCGATTCTCTTTACATCGATCTTGCTCCAGGTCCAAGCGCCGATACACGCGAGGTCTCGGACGGGGTGCTCCTTGATTATGACGCGAGTGGAAATTTGGTTGGGATTGATATCGACAATGCCAGCCGAAAGCTAGATTTATCGGAACTGATTACGAGTCATATTCCGGTCACGGCAAGCGCATAGGAGCAACGTCAATCTCTCATCACGATCCAAAGCACCGATGTTCGATTCGGCTCTTTAGATAACAGCAATAGTCCGCTTGCCGGGATTCTTTTTTCGGGTGCAGCCGTTTCATCATTGCGTCGGTTGGCCTTCATCCGACGAATTGGTCGCTGCGCGGTTCGGGAGGTCGGGATACAGTTTCTGAAGCCGTTGACGCCAATCATATTGGGACTCGATGTTGGTTATTGCCCAATCCACTTTCATCAATTTCGTCGTACGCTCATCTCTGCCCGCGCCTCCCTCCTGGTTGCCTTTTGCAGCCGGCGCTTTGGGCTTTGCACATCCTTCAGGACATGTGCTCACCCATACGATCAGAAAATCCAACAGTGGCTTATTCAGAAGCGTTTCAAAGTATGGCACCAAAGCTTTGTCTCCTTTAACCGCCGAAACCACTGTAGTGCTTCACGCCGCGCCAAAAGACGACGCGGCTTGCAAACATGAAAAACAGCACCCATGCCGCTTCGATTGTCAGACCGGCCCACAGCTCCGGCCCGTGAATTTTTTGCAGAAACACGGCCGATGGGAAGTACGCCAGGTATTGCAGCGGGATCACCTGCACGATTGTGCTGAACGGCCGCGGCAGCATGTCGAGCGGGAACATGTGGCCCGAGAAAAAGAAATTGAACAGCATGTATACGAACAGCAGCGAGCTGACTTCCAGAAACCAAAAGCCGATCATGCCGATCGTCGCTTCCAGGAAGTAGCCCAGCAGGAACGAAAACACGAGCGACGTGATGTAGGCCAGCATCACATCTGCGGGCGGCCATCCCGGAAAGTATCCGCGACACAAATAGAAAACCAGCGCAAACGGCGCGAGCGCGATGCCGTAATACACAAGCTTGTGCGCCGTGCGCATCAGCAGCAGGAAGCCGACCATATCCACCGGCTGGATGAGATACTTCTTGATCTCGCCGTTGCGGATCTGCAGCGCGATCCCGCTCGCCAACCCCGGCATGCTCGAAAACGCCCGGCTAATCGTCGTCAGCAGATAATAGGCGACGAAATCGTTGTAGCTATAGCCGGCAATTTGGTTGGATGAAGTCGCCCTGGTCGCCTGCATCCCGGCAAACACCGCGCCCCACAAGAAGATCTGCGTCACGATCGGCAGGAACCGCATCAGCGTGCCGAGCCAGAAATCGCCCCGATAAACCAGCCGCTCCTCAATGCAAATGCGAAGAATCGTCCACCAGGTTTGCACGCGAGCAATCATCATAAAGCCGCGACCACCGGCCGCGCGTTAGAGCAGAGGCTCCGTAGCATTTTAGCGGAGCCGCTTGCGACGCACAAAGCAAGTGCCTGCGCAGCTCAGCACAATAGTGAGAACGGTTGTCGGCTCCGGCACCGGGCTGGGCTCAACGATCGATCCGCTTCCACTCCCGGCCGCCGCCTGGCCGAAGTTCGCTCGCCACAGGGTGAAATCGGCCGTGGTTACCGTGCCTGGGGTGGTGTCATTCGGCAGGGTGACACTCCGGCCGAGATTCTTGCGCCAGACAACGTAGTCGGCCGCATCGACGAAGCGATTGTTGTTATAGTCGCCGTTGACACCAGGCACACCAGCAAGGGTCCAGCCGATATCTTTCAAGCCCGCCGCGTCCAGCTCGGTAAGCACTTTCCGCACACCGCGCACCGGGTTCAGATCCAGATCGGGATCCATCAACGTTTCTTGGGCTATCGTGGTGCCGTATACAACGCTCGTTTTGCCGGCAACCCAGTGTGCCTTGTCCGGCGACAACGGAACGGGGTTGCCGCCGTTTAATGCTTTAGAATTAGCGCCGGTAAACGACGAACCGGCAATCAGAGCTCGCCATTCGTCCGCAACGCCGAAGCCAAGCGTGTGTGCCAACTCGTGAAGGGCGACCGAGTAGAAGTCGGTAAAATTTGGCGGGGGCAGTGCCAAATGATTAAAGGACCATAACGTGGATTGATCGTTATCAAAACTGATCTCTCCACCCCAATCTACGAACCCACCCGATTGGCCGCGAGTAGCGATAGTATGGTCAAAATCCGAAGTTATGGTAGCGACTCGAATCCAGTCCGATGGCGTAAGATCATTATTTCCACTGAAACTTTTCGTCGACAGAGACTTGCCGCCTGTTCCCCCCTCAGCGATTGTTCCCGTTGGCCAGGAGTGCGCTCCAACGTAGACAGTGTACTGATTGGCGTTAACCGTGGGATTTGTCAGGAACACTGTATTTTGATTGATGTCCGAAGGGTTCTTAAGATTTGCTTGCCAACTCCAAGAAACCACGCCAGTCCCCCCCGGCGCACTGCTATGCAACGGCGGAGGAACCGCAATCGCGGCAAACGTGTCGGTGAGAATGGCGCTGTAAAAGCTGGCGGCTGCTTCCATCGCCGCCGTAGCTTGTATTCCGCCAAGTACGCCTTGAGGATTGCCGCTGCCGAAAAAATGGCTTGTGTCGTACGTGTAATCGATGTGAATGTTGATGGCCGCCGCCGGTGGGCCTGCGAGGCACAGCGCCAGCCACAACGCCCTGATTCGCCAACCTTGCGAATGTCGCATAGCGGCACATCCTATTTTGCTGTCGCGAAAACGAACAAGTAATTTATCCGGAACCGTGCGCCTCGGCCAGCGCTCGGTTACGTTGGGCTGGCAAAATGCCGCTCGACAACGACCCGGCGAAGCCTAAAATAACCGATTCAATCACCCACCGAACGCGGGCGACCCAAGAAAAGGCATTTTCGCCATGAGCATGATCGTTGACATTCACGGACGGCAAATTCTCGATAGCCGCGGCAATCCCACGATCGAAGTCGATGTGACGCTCGACGACAACACGGTCGGCACCGCCGCCGTGCCCAGCGGCGCTAGCACCGGCGAGCACGAGGCGTGGGAGCTACGAGATGATGACCCGTCGTATTACTGCGGCAAGGGCGTAAAAAAAGCCGTTGCCAATGTGAACGATATCATTGCCAACGAGCTGATCGGTATGGATGCGCTCAATCAAATCGCGATTGACCGGCAGATGATAACGCTCGACGGCACGCCCAACAAGAAGAAACTCGGCGCCAACGCCATTCTGGGTGTTTCGCTGGCCACGGCCCATGCGGCTGCCCGCTATTGCGAATTGCCGCTCTACAAATACATCGGCGGCTCCAACGCCCGGCTGCTGCCCGCCCCGATGATGAACATCGTCAACGGCGGCAAGCATGCCGATAACTCCGTCGATGTGCAGGAGTTCATGGTGATGCCATTGGGCGTCGGCACCTTCAGCGACGCCCTCCGCTGCGGCTGCGAAATCTTTCATCAGCTCAAAAAGGTCTTGCACGACCAGGGAATGAGCACGGCCGTGGGAGACGAGGGCGGCTTTGCACCGAACCTCCCGAACAACGCCGCCGCGATCGATGTGATTCTCACCGCCACCGAGAAGGCCGGCTACAAACCGGGCGAGCAGGTCTGGATCGCCATGGATCCCGCGTCGTCAGAGTTCTACGACAAGAAAAAGAAAGTCTACAAAATCGACGGCAAGGAGCTCGATTCGGCTGGTATCGTGGAAGTCTGGTCGCGCTGGGTCGATAAGTACCCTATCTGCTCGATCGAGGACGGCTGCAGCGAGGACGATTGGGCCGGCTGGAAGATGCTCACCGAACGGCTCGGCGACAAAGTGCAAATCGTCGGCGACGACCTGTTTGTGACCAACACGGAGCGGCTGCAGCGTGGCATCGACGAGGGCATCGCCAACAGCATCCTTATCAAGGTGAACCAGATCGGCACGCTCACCGAAACGATTGAGGCCGTCTGCCTCGCCACACGGAGCGGTTACACCAACGTCATGAGCCACCGCAGCGGCGAAACCGAAGACGCCACGATCGCCGACCTGGCCGTCGCGCTTAGCACGGGCCAGATCAAAACGGGCAGCGCATCGCGCAGCGACCGCATGGCCAAATACAATCAGCTTCTGCGGATCGAAGAGCAACTGGGCGACGCCGCCCAATACGGCGGCGCAGTGTTTCCGAAACGCTGAGATTTCGCCACCGAGAGCACAGAGTCCACAGAGCAGATTTGCTGCGCGTTTCGAATTTGAAGCTAATTCGTCCGTTAAAGCGTATAATGCGCTGGTTTTTCATAACGTGCATTATCATGCGCTCCCCTCTGTTTTCTCCGTGCCCTCGGTGGTGAATTAAATTGTCGGAAGCAAACGAACGGCCGCCCATCACCGATTCGCCCTGGTTCTGGGTGCTCGTATTTTCCTTCATGGCGATGGTTGCACTCGCGACCATGAGCCACAAGTATACCCGGCGGCAGGCCAACATCGAGCGCCACTACCAGGCCCACGAGCGCATCGCCGAAGAATTCGCCGCCGAGAATAATTCGTCAGACGCCGCACGAACAGATGAACAGCAAACCCGGCGTCCGTTCGCGACGCCGGGCCACAACCTCATCACCCTTTGGCCGCTCGCGGTCCTCATGGCGCTCATCGCGGCCACGGCAGCCACCATGCTCTGCCGAGCGAGCCGGCGACCAGCTCCCGAGAGCAAATCCGAGTCACGATGAACTGGCTCGCCGAAAACACGCTTCCCATCTGGATGTTCGGCGCCATCGCGCTCACGATGGCGCTGGTCGTCTATTTCCAAACGCGCACGAACGGCGCCCTGCTCGGCATCGCCGGCGTGGTCATCGTCACCGGCGTGCTATTGTTGATCTCTTGGCTCGTTGTGACGCCGCGCGAGGCGATCGAACGATCGCTCTACAAACTGGCCGCGACAGTCCAGGCGAACGACGTCCAGGGTGCGCTCAGTTACCTTGCGCCGTCGGCCGATTCGCAGCTCCGCAAGGACGTCGAGACGCTCATGCCGCTGGTGCGCATCGAATTAGCCCGCGTCGTCGACACGCCGCAGATCGACGTCGAGACTGGTCCGAATCCGACATCCGCCACCGTTCAATGCCACGGCGTGATTGTCGCCGTCAACAGACAGGACGGCATGAAAGGCGGCGCCGACGACCACCTCGTCATGAAATGGGTGCGCCGCGGCGACCGCTGGCTCGTCGAAAGCTACACGTCCCAAAAAAACTGGCAGCGCGCGCTGGGCCGATAGCGAACCGGAGCGTCCTCGCCCCCGCCAAAGTTGGATGAGTCAATCGTGATGCCCACCGTCGTCGTGATGGCCATGCCCATCATCGCCGTGCCATTGTGGCTGGTTCCCCCAATACGGCCCGCCATTTCCGATGCCCGGATAGCCATTTCCCGGATATCCATAACCATATCTGGGTCCGCCATAGGCGCCATAGCCGCCATACCCGAACTGCCCCGGATAGCCGTTGCCATAGCCGGGCCCCTGATTGTAATAGCCGCCTTGCAAGATCGATTCTTTCCATGCATCGTGGAATCGTTCCCACTCGGCATCGATGCCGCCGCGGCCGTTGCCCCACGATTGCACTTCGTAGTATGTCTCACTGGAGCCATCGGTCCCGCGCAGATTGGTCCGCGTGCGGTGATATCGGCTCGTCACGAGCCGCTCGTCCTCCAGGGGCTCGATCGCCGGCAGCCGCGCGTATTGCGCGACCCGGGCGCCCGTGTATGGGTCGTGCGTGTATGTGCTGCGGCGAAAGATCCAACTCGGCGGCGCGTCCTCGGCCACAAAACTCGGCTGCACGCACGTGTCGCACGGCACTTCGCTTTTAGCCGTGCCCGGTGCCAGAGCGATCATGATCACCAACCAACCGAATCGGGAGTGGGTGTACATCGTGGGAGCGTGAGAAGTGGACGAAGAGGGGAATCAGGCCGGCGGTGTTGCCTGCCAACTTCCATCTTAGTCAGCGCTCCGTTCAGACAAGCGATGTGGCGATTTCGCAACATTCTCGGCATGCCGCATCCGTTGGCCAATTTGGGCCTGTCGTGCCGCGTGTAACGTTTGTGACGTCGTGGCTCTTCGCCGCGCGTTCGGCGGCAAGTGGTCCGACGGCGGGCGCTACTTCTGGGCGGGAGCACTTTGCGGAGCCGCAGGGCTGGCCGGTCCGGACTGTTTTTTGACAACGTAAAGTTGCCCGAAGTCGCCGTCTGTTTCTCCCTTCGGGTCATACAAGTATTCTTCATCCGGTTCGAGCCGCGGTAGTTGCAAATCGTATCGTGGAACCACGACCTTCATGAATTCGTCCGTATTCTTCGGCTTTCTGCCTTCTTCCGCCTTGAAACTTCGCACACCTTGTATCCAGGCAAGACTATCGACGACGTTCATCGCATGTCGACGTGCGCCGGCAATCGCGCCAAAATATCCGCCGAATTCTGGGGCGGGGCGCCCGCCAACTTTCTTTGCCGGCGCCGCTGGCGCCTGGGTCTGCGCGGCTGTTGCCGCCTCGGCCGCTTTTTTCTCCTCGACCGCCTTGCGCCGCCACATCTTCCTGCCGCTCGCGAGCCGCATTTTGAGCATCGATCGCGCCGGCCAACTCATCCATGCTCGCGCCCTTGCGTTCGCTGTCGCTGGAGGACCCGCAGCCGCCGACACTTACGGCGACACCACATAGCAGCACCCAACAGAACGATTTGCCGCTAAACATGATCTTCGCTCCTCAGGAGAACCACGACGACACGACGAGCATGACGTATAAATGGCCAATGACCAAAATAATAATGCCGCTTTCGACGCTGGTCACTGCGATGCGGTCATTGAGATTTCAATCATTCGTCGTGGTCAAAATATGCGATCTAAAGTGAAAGTTTCCAGTCTCGCATTCGCTCCAACATCTCGCATTCTGTGCGATCGATCCGCAGCGGCGTGAGCGTTACGTAGCCCTTTTGCCACGCTTCCAGATCGGTCAATTCGCCGGCGATCGGCACCGCCGGCGTACCCATCGCCCAGTAATATCGCCGACCCTTCGGGTCTTCTCGCCGATCAAACTCCGCGGGCCAGCCAATGGTCGCCATTGGCACGATGCGAACTTCCGTCGGCCGCTCGAATGCCACCGTTGGGATATTGATATTGTATAGCCGAGGCGCATCCGCGTCTTGTCGCCGGAGAATCTGCTCGATAAGCCGAACGGCCATATCGGCCGCTTCATCGAATCTGGCGTGTTCATCGTATTCCAGGGAAACAGCCACGCTCGTCAAGCCAAACACGGCCCCTTCGGTTGCTCCCGCTACCGTGCCGGAATAGAGCACGTTGATTCCCAGGTTCAGCCCACCGTTGATGCCGCTGATTAACAAATCGGGCTTCGGGCAGAACTCCGCGAGCGCCAATTTCACGCAATCCGCCGGGCTGCCTTCCACGGCCCAGCCGCGCCGCTGGTCGCCATCGAATATTTCCTTGGCCATCAACGGGCTAAGAAAGGTGATCGAATGGCCCACGCCGCTCTGCTCCACCGCCGGCGCAACGACGCACACATCGCCCAGCCGCCGCAGCGCGCGCTCCATCGCCGCCAGGCCGGGTGCGTAGATGCCATCGTCATTGGTCAGAAGAATTTGCATTTGAGCGACCGAACCAGCGTCAGGCTGAAGCCTGACCTACGCTAAGCATAAGCCGAGCAGCCCACGCTCACAACACGCCCACTAGTTCACTCGCCCGGCCAGCGCTATAATCCCAATTCCCCAAAATGCTACCGCCGCGCAAATGGCCGCGACCTCAAACACGATGGAGCAAACCAATCTCGCAGCCGAGCGCGTGCTCGTTCTCGACTTCGGCTCGCAGTACGCCCAGCTCATTGCTCGCCGCGTGCGCGAGCAGCACGTCTACGGTGAAATTGTGCGGCACAATATCTCGGCCGCGCGCATCGCGGAGCTAGCTCCCAAGGGTCTTATCCTGTCCGGCGGCCCCGCCAGCGTGTACGCCCAGAGCGCCCCGCAGTGTGATCCGGCGCTGTTCGACCTGGGCATTCCCGTGCTCGGCATTTGCTACGGAATGCAGTTGATGTGTCACGCGCTCGGTAGCCGCGTGCAGAGTCATCCGGTTCGAGAATACGGCCGGGCCCACTGCGCGATCACAGCCGCCAAGGAATCCGACGACTTGTTCACGGGCGTCGGCCGCGAAACCGAAGTGTGGATGAGTCATGGCGACCAGGTGGAAATAATCTCCGATCAATTCGTGCCGCTGGCGAGCACCGAGACGTGCCCGCTGGCCGCGGTGAAGCATCGCGGCCGCCCGCTGTATGGCCTGCAATTTCACCCCGAAGTCACGCACACGCCCGACGGCAAAACCATCCTTGCCAACTTCCTCACCAACGTCTGCCATTGCACCGGCACCTGGCGGCTCGGCGATTTCGCCGAACGAACGATCCAGCAGGTACGCGAGCGCGTCGGCAAGCACCGCGTCATTTGCGGCCTATCGGGCGGCGTCGATTCGTCGGTCGTCGCGGCGCTTTTGTACGAAGCAATTGGCCCGCAGCTTTCCTGCATCCTGGTCGATAACGGCCTGTTGCGCAAAGACGAAGAGCAATCGGTCATCGACGAATTCACCAAGCACTTCAAAACCGACCTGCACGTCGTAAAGGCCGAGGCTCGCTTCCTCAGCGCACTTTCTGGCGTCACCGAGCCGCAGGAAAAACGTCGCATCATCGGCCACGCGTTCATCGAGTGCTTCGCCGCCGAGGCCCGCAAAATCAAAGACGCCAAATTCCTGGCCCAAGGCACGACCTACCCAGACGTGATCGAAAGCGGCGCCGCACCCGACGGCCCCGCCGACACGATCAAGCTCCACCACAACGTGGGCGGCCTGCCCGCCGAGCTCGGCTTCGAGCTGATCGAGCCGCTCCGCGACCTGTTCAAAGACGAAGTCCGGCAGCTAGGCTTGCGGCTCGGCGTGCCGGAAGAAATCGTCTGGCGGCACCCGTTCCCCGGCCCCGGCCTCGCCGTCCGCTGCCTGGGCGAAGTCACGCGCGACCGGCTCGACACGCTCCGCGAAGCCGACGCGATCGTCGTCGCCGAAATCAAAGCGGCCAACCTCTACCGCAGCACGTCGCAAGCGTTCGCCGTGCTGCTACCCGTCCGCTCCGTCGGCGTGATGGGCGACGCCCGCACGTATGAAGACGCGATCGCCGTCCGCTGCGTCACCACCGACGACTTCATGACGGCCGATTGGACCCACCTCCCGCCCGAACTCCTCGCACGAATTTCCACTCGCATCATCAACGAAGTAAAAGGCGTGAACCGGGTGGTGTATGACATCTCATCCAAACCTCCCGCCACCATCGAGTGGGAGTAAGACTTGATCAACGAGGATCGACAAAGTCGGTTCGTGCGATATAATTGAGTCGGAGTTCACCAAATGGGCATGTTCCAAGTAAAAGTGCGAGTCGCTAACCCAGAAGAACCCAATCGTTGGTTTGAAGAAAAGTTCTGGGTCGATACGGGTGCGTTGTACTCCTTCGTACCGGCGGCGAAGCTTAGTGGAATTGGCCTAAAACCGCGACGTTCGCGCGACTTGATCCTGGCCGACGGACGCCAGGCGACCATGCAATTGGGTGAAGCACCCTTTACAATCGAAGAACTGGGGGAGACGCTGACGTGCCCAGTCGTATTTGGACCCGATGATTCGTTGTGCCTGCTCGGTGCAACTGCGCTAGAAATCTTCGGCGTTGATGCCGATCCCACAACGAAAAGCCTGAAACCAATCCTTGCCATCATCGGCGGCTTTCTAGGATCAAGAGAACGATGATCCTTGGGGGCCGCTATCTCACGCCCCATCTCACCCAATGCCGAATCCGCCGCAGCATCCGGCGAATGAACAGCACGCTTTTCGGCGGCGTAGGTTCCCAGGAGCGGTCTCGCGCCGAGAATGGCATTCGTGACGGCGCTGCTACCTCATTAGCGGGCGAATCGTCCACATTCGACATGAAATGCCTGAGGCGCTCCGCGAATGAGTGATGAGTCGTTGGCGCAGAAGCAAACCATTGAATTTTCGCATTGCCAGGATTCCGCATCGCCATTCCATTGAGCAGTGTCCACGCTTCGAGTCGGCGCAATGCTTTCGCAACATGCTTGAAAACTTTCGGAGACCGGTCGATGCAAAACGCCGAGAGCCCGTAAAGTCGGAATCGATCCGCACATTTTCCCCAAAGCCATACCGCGAGAGGCCTCATTTCCTCTGGGCAATCCGCAAGATACAGTTTTATCGGTTCCAGAAGCGTTTGTCGGATCGCCCAGCGTAGTTGGAAGCGATATTTGATCAGCCAACTGACATCTGCAATGCTTTTCTTTTCAAATTGGCGCTGTGTGTGCTCTTCTTCGATCCTCTTCAACAGTTTAAACGTTCGTTCATCGCCGGTGCGCCGTATAGTGCGTCGCCAGCGTTTGCGTTCGCTGCGCGTCTGCGCAAACTGTCGTGCCAAAATCTCCGGTGCGAATGCATCGTTTGACATGCAACGGACCTCGGACCAGTGGTGATAACGACTAACAGGATAAGCCTCACTGAACAATTACGATTATCCGCCCAGCAGCGATAAATTCAACAAAGCTTCCCCTGCCCCCTGCATCCCGCATCCTGTATCCTCAATGTCATGTCGCAGAAATACATTTTCCAAATGTCCGCGCTGACCAAAAAAATCGGTCAGCGCGAAGTCCTCAAAGACATCTGGCTCGCGTTCTATCCCGGCGCCAAGATCGGAGTGCTCGGCCGCAACGGCTCCGGCAAGAGCACGCTGCTACGCATCATGGCCGGCAAGGACAAGAATTTCGACGGCGAAGCTCGTCTCACCGACGGCTTCACCGTCGGCCTCTTGGAACAGGAGCCGCACCTTAATCCGGATAAAGACGTCTTCGGCAACGTCGAGGAAGCGGTCGCGCCCACGCGGGCACTTCTCACCGAATACGAACAGCTTTCCGAAAAACTCGGCGAAGTTACCGACCCCGATCAAATGGAAAAACTGCTCGAGCGCCAAGCCAAGGTGCAGGACAAAATCGAGGCCGTGAACGCCTGGGAGCTCGATCGGCAAGTCGAAATCGCGATGGACGCGATGAACCTCCCGCCCAGCGACGCCAACATCAAAACGCTCTCCGGCGGCGAGCGTCGCCGCGTCGCGTTGTGCAAACTGTTGCTGGAGCAGCCCGACTTGCTGCTACTCGATGAGCCGACGAACCATCTCGATGCCGAGAGCGTCGCCTGGCTCGAGCGGCACCTCGAAGACTACCCGGGAACCGTCGTCGCTGTCACGCACGACCGCTACTTTTTGGACAACGTCGCCAAGTGGATTCTGGAACTCGACTACGGCAAGGGGCACCCGTTCGAAGGCAACTACTCGTCCTGGCTCGAGCAGAAGCAAGCACGACTGGCCGTCGAAGAAAAGAAGGCCTCCGCTCGGCAGAAAACGCTCGCCCGCGAGCTGGAGTGGGTCCGCGCTTCGGCCAAGGCCCGCCAAGCCAAAAGCAAGGCCCGCATTCAGGCCTATGAAAAAATGGCGGCCGAACAGTTCGAAGATCGGCCGGAGGAGCTCGAAATTCAAATCCCGCCCGGGCCTCGGCTCGGCGAGATGGTCGTCGAAGCGCACGATCTGGGAAAGTCCTACGGAGACCGGGTGATTTTCGAGCACGTCAATTTTCGGCTGCCGCCGGGCGGCATCGTCGGCATCATCGGCCCCAACGGCGCCGGCAAGACTACGCTGCTGCGGATGCTGATGAGCCAGGAGGAGCCGGACGAAGGCGAATTAAAAATCGGTCCAACTGTCGAATTGGGCTACGTCGATCAATCGCGCGACGACCTCAACGCCGACCACACCGTCTACCAGGAAATCTCCGGCGGCCACGACACGCTGGAAATGGGCGGCCGCAAGATGAACAGCCGCGCGTACGTCTCGCGGTTCAATTTCACCGGCCAGGACCAGCAGAAAAAAGTCGGCGTCCTCTCCGGCGGCGAGCGAAACCGCGTCCACCTGGCCAAGCTCCTCCGCCGCGGCTCGAACGTGCTACTGCTGGACGAACCGACCAACGACCTGGACGTCGATACGCTGCGGGCACTCGAAGAAGCGGTCTCCAACTTCGCCGGCTGTGCCGTCGTCGTCAGCCACGACCGCTGGTTCCTCGACCGCCTGGCCACGCACATCCTGGCCTTCGAGGGCGACGGCTACGTCCACTGGTGCGAAGGCAATTTCCAAACCTACGAAGAGCAGCGCCGCCAGCGCTTCGGAGAAAGCGCAGACGAGCCGAAACGTTTCCGCTATAAAAAACTACAGCACGGATAGCGTCGGCGGCCACGCCGACCTACCATCAATCACCATTGCCACTTGATTTACCCAAACCAGGAGAAACTAACCGCCATGAGCGTCGTTCGCCTAGGAGCCACGAAACAATATTCCGACAACTGGGAAAACATTTTCTCCGGCGGCAAACGATCGCCATCGGCCAAGAAATCGGCCGCCAAACCTGCGCAAGTCGCCGAAGAAAGCGGCCAAGGCCGCCAAAAAAGCCGCGGCCAAGAAACGCGCCAGCGGCTCGAAACGCAAACGTAAGTAACGCGCGTTAAATCGCCGCGGTCTGCCACGGCTTGCAGCGCCTCGGGTGCGACTGACTTTGCCAGTGCTTCCGCCATTATGTTTGGCCTGAGGCGTTCCACCGCTATCGTTGTTACCACTGCCGGCTCAAACCGTTAAATCTTGGCTATTCCGCCAATTTTCCATCAAATCGCCATAGCCGACGGCCGAATTGACGACTACAGTAGGACGTTCCCCACCTGATGCGGCGGCTCAGGCCGCTGCCTCTTTGTTGGCGGCCGACTTCCACGGTCGCCGTTTCCGTTAGTAATCAATCGGGTCCGTTTTGTTTCCACGTATTTTGGAGTGACAATCATGAACAGTTGCCAGGCAACCTGGGAGGACGAAGAGAATAATCGACGTGTCGAGCTGGTGGTGAACTACCGGCTCGACGCCAAGCGGGTCGATATCCAAGACGTCACTCCCACCCGCGTCAATTTCCTCTGCCCCACGTCCGGCAACACGCTGCGCTCGATCGGCGTCTGGACCAACGGCGGCCGCCGCGTGTTGTCGCGACAGGTTGCTGCCTCTGGCCGCTTGGCCACGTTGCCGAAAGAGATCGCCGCCGGCGAATTGGTTGAGATCAAACACCCGGCGCCGAAGACCGTCGGCAAAGCTACGCCCGTGCTGCAGGCCTGATCGCCGCGGGGAGCGAGCAAGATCCGCGCCCGGTCGCAAGACCGGGCGTCTTTTGTGTTTGCCAGGCATGTTTGTCAACTTGAGGGTGGAAGTCCCTCATCCAACTTGATGGAGGTGAAGGATTAGCGAAGCGCAAGGGCGTCGTCGCGAGGCGTCGTCTGAAGGAAGCGTGTAGCAAAGTCGCGGCTCGACGAACAGGAATCGGATCGTAGGCAGTACTGGTGGGACGAGCCGACACAAGACGGCGAAGTCCTCCGTCCATCGAAGGCCAGTGCTGTAAATCCGGCGGGCGTGCGGCGAAGGTTGTCAGGCTTAACCTGGGAGGTCTGTGCCGTGTCCGAGATTTCGGACTGGACGAGCCGCGAGGCGAGTTGAGCGCGGTACAGAAGTCAGCAGAAGGCGTAGTAGGAGAAGTGCATCGACCGCCAGGGCCGCCAAGGCGCTGCCGGTCTTACTCGGCTCTGAAGGCCCGAACGGTCCCTGCCGCTCTGTCGCGGTGGGTAAATGGAGTGGCTATTTAGGCATCGCGACTCATGAGCAGCAAGCGTAAAACAATGCGTACTACGAAGCCTTCGGCGTTCGCGACTTAGGCCATTTGCCGCTGAACCGCGGCATGCGCACCGAAATCGTTGGCTCCTGCGGTGCGCTCTCGCGAATCCCAAATTGAAACGCGCTCAGCACGTCGCTGCGTGATACCATGCCGATAACCTTCGGCGGCGTCCCACGCCGCACCACCGGCAACCGGCCAATGCCGTGATTCACCATGTGGTCCGCCGCCTGCCGCACGGTGCAATCCTCGTACACGAACTTGGGCGACCGCCGGATCAAGTTCTCCAGCGTTTGATTCTCCGAGACGTTGGGTTCCAACAGGTCACGCCGGGTCAATACGCCGACCAGCGTTTGATTAAGATCGAGAATCGGAAAGCCCTGGTGCGTTGTGCCCTTCGCATTGGTCGCGAGCCACTCCCGCGTTTTGGCCACGGTATCCGTCGCCCGCAGCGTCACCACGCCGCGCGAAGCCACATCGCGCACCAGAATTTGCGTCAATACATCGGCAACATATTCGGTCGGAGCTTTAATTCCGCGCCTTGCCATCTTCTCGGTCATCAGCGAGTTGCGCATCAGCAGCGAGGAAACCAAGTACGATGTCGCGCAACCGCCCAACAAAGGCAACAGTCCCAATGGCTGCAGCGTGGTTTCAAAAGCAAACACGACTGAGGCCAGCATCGCCCGCGCGGCGCCGCCGAACAACGCCGCCATGCCGACAAGCGCCGCAATTCGAACATCGACGCCCGCATTCGGCACGAGCCATATGAGCATTGCGCCGAGCACGGCGCCCAGACCCGCTCCCATCGTTGCCAACGGCGCAAGCGTTCCGCCGGACGTGCCGCTGCCGAGCGAAATCGACCAGGAAACGAATTTCATCACGCACAGCCAGGCGATCGCGCCCGCGGCCAGATGATTGTTCAGAATCTCTCGGATGTTGTAATAACCGACGCCGAGCGTATCGGGCGCCATCCAGCCGACGATGCCCACGGCCAGGCCGCCAATGGCCGGCCACCACATCCAATGGATTGGCAGCCGATCGAAGGTATCTTCGATATAGTACAACGACCGCGTCACACCGGCCGCGACGAGGCCGATAATCGCGCCCATCAGGATGTAACAGCACAACGCGGCAAATGATGGGTGAACGAGATTGGGCATCGCGAACATCGGCGCCGCGCCGACAATCGTCATCCGCACGCCAGCTGCCGTTACTGCCGCCAGCGCGACCGGGATGATGGAGCGCGGCCGAAATTCGAACAGCAACAATTCCACTGCCAACAGGACGGCCGACACCGGGCTGCCGAATGTCGCCGCCATGCCGGCCGCTGCGCCGGCTGCCAACAATGTCTTCCGCTCGCTGCCCGTGCTCGACACGGCTTGACCGAACACCGAGCCAAGCGCACCGCCCGTCGCAATGATCGGCCCCTCGGCGCCAAATGGTCCGCCCGTGCCGATCGCAATCGCCGCCGACACCGGCTTGAGAAACGTCAGCCGGGCCGGCATGCGGCTCTGATTGGTAAGAATCTGCTCCATTGCCTCGGGGATGCCGTGACCGCGAATCGCTTTCGAGCCATACCGCGCCATGAAGCCTACAATCAGTCCGCCGATAATCGGAATCGGAATGATCCACAGTCCCAGGTGCCCGACGGCATCGGCCGGTACGGCGTTGTCCAGCGAAACGTGCCCATAGAATGCCAGATTCGTGATCAGCGCGATCAGAGCGATCAACGCACGGGCGGCTATTGTCCCGGCAATCCCGATCAAGACCGATAGACCACACAGCCGCAGCACTCGCAAGTCGACGAGCGCCTGTTCTTGTGGTATCTGTTCCGATTCCGCCAGCAATTCCAGCGCCGGCGAAACGGCTACCCCATCGGTCGCAGCCGACAGGACGGGTTCATGGGTTGGCATTAGGAATCAAAGTTGTGAGCGTTTCAAAATTGCGGTCCTTCAACGATAAACGCTGACCCGAGCGCGTGTCAACTCCGACAAGCAGCCGGCCTGCTACCCGTCGGAATTGGTGCTCCACTTCGACAGCGTGCCGATTAGACGCGGGAAAGAAACGCGCCGCTGCGCGTGTCGACGCGAATCGTATCGCTTTCCTTCATGTATTCGGGCACTTGAACAATCAGGCCCGTTTCGAGCGTGGCAGGTTTCGTGCGCGACGTTGCCGAGTTGCCCTTCACGGCCGGGTCGCACTGCGTGATTTTCAAATCGACCGCCGTCGGCAACTGAATCCCCACGCACTGCCCATTATAAATTAACGCCAGCATTCCTTGTAAGTCTTCGCTGATGTATTGCAACTCACCGGCCACATCGTCGCGCGGCAGCGAATACTGGTTGAAATCGGCACTATCGAGAAAGTGCGCCGACTCGGTATCGGCATACATGAAAGTCACTTCGCGCCGATGGAAGTCCGCATCATCCAGTCCATCCGTTCCTTTGAGCGTGATATCCGTTTTCTGCTTCGAGACCAGGTTCCGCGCGCGAAACTTGTAGAGCGTCGCGCTACCGCGGGCCGAAGGCGATTGCACCGTCACACCTTCGATCATGTGCGGCGAATCATTGTAATTGACGACCGTGCCGGGTTTGATTTCTTTGGCAAGCATGGCGCCTGTCGGCTGGACTCGCGAAAAGGTGCCGGGAAGACGCAGCACTTTTGACTTGTTTGGATCGTGCCCTGTTTGGATCGCTTTCCTGCTCTCAGTATAGCGGAAAGACCTGGTTTCGCCACGGGAGAGACACGCCAGGGAAAAGACGCAGCCTTGTCGAACCGCCTGCTCGGCGGGCTTGCCCGGGCGGCCTGGGAAACCGTTGCGCAAGTGTATCAGCACGCCCTTGTGCGCGACGACATCGTACACGGCATGATCGCCGGCATTCAGACGTTCGGTGAATTGCTTCGTTTCTGCGGCGGCCAGATGAAAATCATTAGCTTCATCGAACGGCGACAGCACGAAGTGATCGAGAACATCTTGCGTCACTGCGGCCTGTGGGAAGGACCGATCCGCACATTGGCCAGTCCCCGAGCGCCGCCTGTTACCACTTTGGGCGACCTGGAACTCGTGCCCGATCCCGACTTTCTTGAGTCCCAACGGCACGAGCACCAGCCGCTACACTCGCGCGAGCTGCAGTTGGTCCTCGAAGAGCGAGTATCTGTAGGCTTTCTGCTGGCCGCGACGCGATGCAAGGACGCTGCGCGCGTCGATCGCGATCTTTGGTCCGCCGACTCCTCCCGAAGCCAAAAACCGGCGAAAACGGCCGCTCACACTCGCCGCGTATACGCCGGAGATGAAAATCGGCCCGCCGCAGCCATCAAAAATGTGAGAAAATGATTGACGACAGGGTGGAACCTAGCCGAAAATCAGCCTCGCGTGTGATTAAAATTCCTATCATTAATCGTCACTCGTGCAAACCCACAGTTTTTCGCATCGCCGCTTTGGAACTGACCCAGCGCGGCAGGATTGGCATGCGGTTTGCTCGGTCGGGGAGTTGCGGTGTCCCACGCTCATGCTATATTCCACGCACGTCGACACGGAACTTAGCGTAAGTGGTTCGACCTGCGCTGTCACGTCACTTTTTGAGGGAGAATCTCTATGCTATGGCGTGCGTATACTATTCTCATCGCTTTTGGGTACTTTCAGGCGTCTATTTATGGCGCAGACAAAGTCGCCGATTGGAATTCATCGACGGGAAATTGGTCCGACGCGAGCAAGTGGACCATTACGCCTGGACCGGTCGATCCTGGCACAATCCCAAATAACGGCAATGGTGGTTTCACCTACGACGCCAATATCAATTCGGGCTCAGCAACGCTGGATTTAAATGTGGGTGTTGGCCACCTGTACTTGGCAAGACCATTTTCTGCCGGTGCCCAGTTGACGATTTCCGGTGGGCACACGTTGACAACGAGTGCGGGTGGTTCTCTTGGAAACGCCAATGAGTTTTTTGGCAGCTCTAGTACCGGCACTGTTAATGTAACAGGATTCGGAAGTACGTGGATTAACACTGCGAGCCGTATAAGCGTGGGCGTTTATGGCACCGGCAATCTCAACGTTACTAATGGAGGCGTCGTAACGACGGCGGCGCTTCAGGCGGGTGATGGCGCAACTTTCCCTTTCAATCAACAGGGATCTGGTGATGTGAAAATTGTCGGGCAGGGCTCGAGTCTGTCAGTCAACGGTTTACTGAATATCGGATTCAATTTAGGCTTCGGACATCTAACAGTCGACAACATGGCAAGCGTAACGGCCTCGGAGCTGAAGGTGGGAGGCTCGCGCGGTTCGTTGAAATTCAATCTTGGCCCTACTCCTGGTGCGTCCGCTCCACTCAATTCGAATGGCCCGGCAACCATCTCAAATAGCACTCTATATGCCAGCTTTGCCGCGCCGCCTTCAATCGGCGAATATCCACTCCTTCACTATCAGCAACTAATAGGTCAGTTTGGTCCCGCGAACGTCGACGGTATTGGTCAGATGGGATATCTGATCGACTACGGAGCGGGAACGAATGACACCATAAAAATCAAAATCATTTTACCCGGTGATCATAACAGCGACGGCTCCGTTGACGCGGCCGACTACATTGTGTGGCGGAAGACCGACGGCACGCAGGCCAGCTACAATACTTGGCGAGCCAATTTCGGCCGCACGTTCAGCGGCAGTGGTTCAACTGACGTATCGTCAATTCAGACGGCAGTGCCTGAACCAGCGGGATTTGGCCAACTCGTCTTTTTGGCGAGTGTGTGCGCCGTGTTTCGACTGTTCTTACGCCGGACAGATGTGCATCGCGGCTGCCTAATGGCCTAGGCAACTCGTCCTGTTCGCTTTCCTATCAGCGACGCTTTTGCTGTTGACCGGATTTGGACAGGCTATTGGGCAAAATTTAAGTGACAAAGAAAAGGAACCGGTCTGGTCTGAAGCGGTGAATGGCTTGCAGGCTCGAATCGAGCTGAAACGATCGGACGTATTCAACGGGGGGAAGAAAAGGGGTCAGAACTATTTAATTGCACGAGAAAAGGGGTCAGAACTATTTAATTGACAGGCGGCGGTTGTTCTGTTATTCCGTGGGCTATGCCCCGCCCTCTGCGTCCGATCGACGATGGCCTAGTTTACGACGTGATCAACCGCGGCAACAACCGGCAGGGCGTGTTCCATAAGCCGGCCGATTTCCAAGCCTTTCTCAACGGCGCTGGTCGAGCTCAAAAGCTGCA
>CAWEDY010000010.1:0-98341 GCA_963807935.1 uncultured Planctomycetota bacterium | reverse complement strand
GCAAGGGAGCATTATTATGCACGGAGTTCTTATTCCTCTTGGCGGCGGCGATCCGATTCCGCTTCCCGACCCGAAAAAGCAAAAACAGCTGCTAATTGGCCGGCGCGAAAGTTGCGACATTGTTTTCCGATTTGCCAATGTCTCGGCCCACCATGCTCAGTTGATGTGCGAGGGCGGCTATTGGTACATTCGCGACTTGCAAAGCCGCAACGGCATCAAGGTCAACGAAGTGCGAGTTCAGGAGCAGCGGCGATCGATCCGGGCGATTTGCTAGCGGTCGCCAAGCACAAGTATCGGATCGACTATGATCCGGTCGAGTTCGGAGCCGTCGGCCCGCCGCCGCCAGACAATCTCTCGCAGGAAGTCATGCAAGAGTCGCTCTTGTCTCGTGCCGGGCTGAATCACCGCGACTTCGGACGCGAACGCGGCGGCGATGCGGACAGCCGCGGCCGTTACGACCCGACCAACATGCAGGCCGGTCAAATCGAGCTGCCGGATGAACCGGTGTAAATAGCTGGGAGCAGGGAACACACTGCGAAGCGGCTGTTGCTTCAATCTCCCGCTTCCTGCTCCTCGCTTCTGTTATGTCGAAAAAAAAAGGCAAGGTTCGCACCGATTTTCGCAAGAATCGGCAGTCTCGGACCCGCGACAAAGATTTTAGCAGCGAGCTGGCCGGTTCGGACTCACCCGTTGATGCCCCGCGAGGCGAACGCGTCAGTGGCAAAGGCGACATCTCTCGCAAGCGAACGGTGGCCGGCGCAGAAATCGTTGAAGACGATGCCGGCACGCACGTGCTGCCGGAGGTCGATCGGACGGTTTGCCGGCTGGGCCGCGTGTTGCGCGTGCAAGGTTTGTTGAGTATCGTGCGCGATGAGCGCGGAGCGATCTTTGAGTGTGCGATCCGGCGTGTCTTGAAGACTCTGGCGACCGATCAACGGCACGTTGTTGCCGCGGGCGACATTGTTTGGTTTCGTCCCGAAGGTGCGAGCGAAGGGATTATCGAGCGAGTCGAGCCGCGGCGCGGCTTGGTGAGCCGGACGAGCCGTGGCCGGCAGCACGTACTGGTAGCCAATGTCGACCAACTCGTGATCGTCATGAGCGCGGCCGAGCCGCGATTGAAGCCGAATCTGATCGACCGCTTCCTCGTCACGGCAGAGAAGGGCGGCATTCGCCCGCTGATCTGCATCAACAAAATCGATCTGGTCGAACCGGCCGACTTCATGCCGCTGGTAGGCGTCTACGCGCAACTGGGTTATGAGACTCTGCTAGTTTCGGCAGTCACTGGGACCGGGGTCGATCGGCTGCGCGAGTGCCTGGCCGGCGAAGAAAGTGTGGTTACCGGCCAGAGCGGCGTCGGCAAGTCATCGCTGTTGAACGCAGTCGAGCCTGGCTTGCAATTGCGGGTGCAAACGGTGAGCGAAGAAACGCAAAAGGGCCGGCACACGACGACGACGGCCGAACTTATCCCGCTGTCGTTTGGCGGCTACGTCGTCGACACGCCGGGCATCCGCCAGTTTCAACTTTGGGACGTCATCCCCGAAGAGGTCGCCGGTTTCTTTCGGGATCTGCGGCCCTACGTTAGCCGATGCCGTTTCCCCGATTGCACGCATACCCACGAGGACGACTGCGCGGTAAAGGACGCGGTCGCCGACGGCTGGATCGATGCCCGGCGCTATGAGAGCTACGTTCAAATCCGCGCCGGCGATGCAGTGTGACGCCCAACTGCTGCCGGATACGCTTAAGCGCACGAGACTGGCACACGACGAACTACGAGGATTCGTTGTCGCGGTGGACAGTGTTCGGCGAAAACGCCGGCAAACAAACCGCAATATATTCGGCGCCATCCGGCGTGCTGTATCGGACCCATTCGCCCGGCTCACATATAACCGCTTGCCTCGCGCCGACGTCGAACGTGCCTCCTTCGTGCTCGACCCGCAGTCGGCCGCTCAAAACAATGCTAATCTCACGAAACTCTGGGCGTGCCCAGGCTCGGTCCAGCCGGCCGGTGATTGCATGCGGGCGACGCTCATTTCCCGATCGCCCGACTTTACCAATCCGATGAATTCTTCGATCTGCTTCGGTTTATTTCCCGCGGCGACAATTAGTTTGGCGCGGCGATGAGTTGAGGCATGAGAGTATCTCCAGCGCAGCACTTGGGATGACTTGCCCCAACATAAGAAGACGCTGACGAATTGGCAATCCTATGCGGCTATGCGGGCCGACATCGGGGACATTGCCTCGTATACAAGCTGCGTTACATCGGCCGCCGCACTCAGACGCGCCATGCGAAGCATGTTCGCGGCCATTTTCGCCCGGCGAGAATCGTCGCTCAACAGCGGTTTGAGCTGGTCGACCAGTGATTCTGCGAGCGGACCCACGATTTCCGTCTCATCGATTAGTTTGGCCGCGCCGGCCGCCGCAAACGCCTCGGCATTCGGCTGATGAAACTGCATGACGGACGGGTAGGGCACCAGGATCGCCGGCACGCCCGCCAATGCCAGTTCGGCTAGCGTCGTGCCGCCAGAGCGGCAAACGACTAAATCGGAGGAGAACATGATTGGCGCGATTTCATCGATATACGCTACCACCAGCGCATCGACGCCTGCCGCGCGATAACGCGAGTCGGTTTCCTGAAGTTGCCCTTCGCCAGACTGATGCAGAATTTGCCAACCTGCGAGTTGCTCGCGCAGGCCGAGCGAGCGCTTGCGGCATATGTTCGTTGATCGAACGCGCACCGCCAGCGCCGCCAATAACGATCAGCCGCTTTTCGCCAGGTTGCCTTTCGGCGCAGGGCTGTTGCCGATAGAGTTGTTCAAACGCCGGCCGTGCCGGATTACCCGTGACCGCCAGCGGCACCGCAGAAGGAAAATAGGATCGCGTCTCGTCGAAGCCAGCACACACCGTGGCAGCTGAACGAGCCAACCAACGGGTGACGCGGCCCGGAACGACGTTTTGCTCCAGCAGCACCGTCGGGATTCCGCGTGAGACGGCCGCCTTCACGGTCGCGGCACTGGAGGCACCTCCCAGCCCCACCACGGCCGACACGTGTTTTTCCTTGAGATACCACCGCGCGGCCCAGTAACCGGCGACGTTGTCGGTGACAAACCGCACCGCGTGCAGTGCATTCTGCGGCTCTGGTTGTGACGGAACGCGCGCGTAACCAAACCCGGCCGTCCGAATCAGGTGGTGATCCACCACGCGACCGCCGCCGACAAACGTCGCAGTCGCATCTGGGATCCGCTCCATAAGGTGAGCGGCGACGGCCAGCCCAGGGTACAAATGGCCGGGCTTGCTGCCCCCTGCGAACACGATGTGCGGTGGGTGAGGCATGATGCGTTCGTTGTCCGCCGTCCGCTGTTTCACGCGACGAACAACGGATGACGGAACATGGGCAAAATCCGCTGAGACACCGGAGCGGCGCAGTGCGCCGCCCCGGTGCTCAGACGTAAGCTTCATCGTGAAGCACTCGCCGCGCGCGGTTGACCCAGAAACCGCATTGCACGGCAAGCCTTATGCTCCAACCCAGGGAGGGTGGTTGCGCGAAATCCCGCAATTTCGCGCCACCGACGATGAAGCCTCAGCGTAAATCGATCATCCGACGAATACGTTTTTGAAAAGTACGGTGGGCATCGCCCACTAATGTTCATGCTCACGCCGCCAGTCGCTGCGGCACTGTCGCAATTGCTCCGTGCAAAACCTCGCGAACAATCTCACTATCGTTCGCCAGCGCGTTACCGGGATCCAACGGCGTGTGCGGCTGCTCACCCATGCCGGCGATCACGACCGTGTCGCCCGCCTGGGCTTGTTCCAATGCCCAACCGATCGCCTGTTGGCGATCGAGGATTACCCGCGCCTTACGCACGTCGGCAAAGCCGCTCCGCAGCTCCATGCACGTGCGGTGCCGGCCTTCTTCCGCCGGACAGGCATTCGTGACCACGGCCAAATCGGCCATCGAGCCGATGACTCGGCCAATTGCCGGTAATTCAGTTTCGTCGCAATCGTTGCCCGCACCGAACACGCAAATCAGCCGGCCCGTTGTCGCATGCCGCGCCGCACGAAGACAGTTCCGCAGCGCCTCGGGCGAATTCGCGGCGTCAACCAGGACCGCGAAATCCTGCCCGCACATCACGCGCTCCATCCGGCCCGGTAGGCGATCTACCGCCTCCAGTCCGCGGGCGATCGTCGTCAATTCCACGCCATAAGCAAGGGCAGTAGTAGCAGCCGCCAGGCAGTTGTAGACGTGATGGTCGCCGACGATCTCCGTCCGCACGCCCACCGAGTCGTCGCCGGCCGAAAGCACAATCGTCTGCTCATTGATCTGCTGTTCGATGATGTGCGCCGTAATCTCCGACGCTTTTCGCAATCCGAATGTGAGCACCGGACGCGCGAGCTCGTTCAAAATGTCGACCGAAGTCGGATCGTCTGCATTGAGAATGGCGACGGCATCTGGGTCCACGTAATCGAAAATGCGACGTGTTGCCTGGCGGTAGTTTTCCAGCGAGCCATGCCAATCGAGATGAGTCTTGCCGATTTGTGTAATGCAGACCGCATCGAGTGCCACGCCGGCCAAAACGTGCTGGGCCAACTCGCGGCTCGAAATCTCAATGATGGCGTGCGATGCACCGCTGGCCGCCATTTCGGCCAGCGACCGGGCCAGAACCGGCGGCGAGACTATCGCGTTGAGCGGCGGGCGGTCTTCGAAAGCGTCCCTATAGCCGAACGAATCGAGCGTACCAACCGTTTGGCCGGCCGCACGAAAGATCGCCGTCAACAGCCGGGCAACTGTAGTCTTGCCGTGCGTGCCGGTGATGCCGATCACCTTCATTTGCCGCGCCGGATTGCCAACCAACGCCTGGCAAAGCTGGCCGTAAACAATGCGACTATCCGCGACGATGCATTGGGGCACATCGAATACCGGCAGTGGCCGCTCGCAGACAATCGCCGCGGCGCCGCGACCGGCTGCGGCTACTGCGTCGTCGTGACCATCAACTTCCGATCCGGTGATCGCGACGTACACGTCGCCGGGGCGAACTTGCCGCAAATCGCTCGTGCAGCTCGTGGCAATGATATCGGGCGGACGCACGCCGCGAAGATCGTGCGCAATGAGCTCGCGGAGCGACACACCACGACGCGTAACCGGCGACATTTGCATCACGCGAGGCCTCCTTGCCTGCGACGTGCTTGGCATGTTTCGTAAACGCATTGACTCGGCAGGCCGGCATCCGCACCGACCGCTTGCCGACAATGCCACGGAATATTTGTGAATTAAAGCCACGGCGTCAAGGCGAGTTTCGCGGGAGTCGAGCAAGTCAGCCTTTCCGCAGATAGCAATTTGGCGTATATGCGCCCCGTTGCCGTCTCGCCACCGATTGCGATTTAGCTACTTGCCGCAAACTCCGCGTACAATGCAGTCATGGCACAAGACGACTTCGACATCGACCGTTTGGCCAACTACCTGCACATGATGCCGGAGGCAGTAGTGAAGCTGGCAGAGCGTGGCAAGCTGCCGGGCCGGCGCGTCGCTGGTGAATGGCGATTCTCCGCGGCCGAAATCCATCATTGGCTCGAAGATCGCATCGGCCTTTCGGATGATGAAGCGCTCGTGCAAATGGAGGGCGCACTCGATCGCGCTGCAACGTCGTCCGACATCGAGCAAGTACGTATCGCCGACTTGCTAAAGCCAGAGGCAATTGAGATTCCGCTCAAGGCCCGCACGCGCGGAAGTGTGATCGTAACCATGGCGGAACTTGCTGCCCGTACGCATTTGCTTTGGGACTCGGCAAAGATGGCCGAGGCCGTGCGGGCTCGCGAAGAAATGCATTCCACCGCCCTCGATAACGGCGTCGCCCTTCTGCACCCACGGCGGCCGATGCCGGCCATTCTCGCCGAAGCCGTCATCGCGCTCGGCATTTCGCCCAGTGGAGTTCCCTTCGGCAGTGGCGGCCAGCTTACCGATATCTTCTTTCTCATCTGCTCGACGAGCGATCACGAACATTTGCGAATCTTGGCGCGGCTAAGCCGCGTCATCAACGATCAGGATTTCTTGGTCGCGATGCGGGCAGCGGCAAGCCCGGTTGCGCTTCATCGGCTGATCGAAGAACAGGAAGCAACGATACGCGAAGCATAAGTGCTGTTTATGCCACCAACGAACATTCCGAGCGTGCAACTGGTCGGTGCCGTAGACCATTCCGACTTCCGCACTGCCATCGAATTGATTCGAGCCGGTTCACGACCGGTGAGAGCCGGCGAGTGCCGCCCGAATTGGTCGTCGTCGCTCAAAGTCGGCCGGACACAGTTGGCGACCGCGAACTCGAATCGTTGCGCCGCGTCGCGCCTCTCGCCGGCATTGTCGCCCTGCTGGGCAGTTGGTGCGAAGGCGAAACGCGCACCGGCCGACCGTGGCCCGGAGTCCAACGACTGTATTGGTACGAGTTCCCCGCCTGGTGGCAGCGGCAGATGGTGCTGCGCTCCGCCGGCCGCTGCCCCGATTGGGCTCGCCCCGGAAACTCTGAATTGAGTTCCTGCGAGCCGGGTAGTCCCCGCTCCCGGCACGGATTGATCATTCTACGAACGCCCCACCGCGACGCCGCCGATGCCCTGTCCGACGTCTTCAACCAAGCCGGCTATTGCACTGCCTGGCAGCCGCCCGGTCGGCCGCGACCGTTCATCCGCGGCGCAGTGGCTGGCGTTTGGGACGGCGCCCAATTGGACGTTCGCGAAGCCGCCGACCTTGCGATGTTTTGCGCCAGATGGCTCACCACTCCGCGCCGGTGATGGTGCTTCTCGACTTTCCGCGACGCGATCGGGTGGATTGGGCGTTGGAAGCTGGCGCTGAAGCCGTCCTCGGCAAGCCCGGACTTAATGCGGATTTGATTACGACGCTTGAAACAATTACTGAATTGCCGCGGCAGACGTGCGCAGCATAGCAGCTCGATCGGGACTTCAATACGTTCCGGTTATTATCAGAACTCCGCGATTTCGCTGCGGATGATCTCTCTTTTCCAGCCCGGCTCGTGTACGGGCCAGCAGAGGACCGTTTCCAACCCGCTTTCGCCGTCCAACGTTTCGCAAGCCGGCAAGCCTGTCCGATGCGCCTCGCACCAGACGGCGCGTTCTTCTGGGAGCAACTCGGGCGGATGTGCGGCGACACTGCTCCGCCGCCAATGAACGCGGCCCAAGTCGCAAACCGTAATCACGATTGGCGGCCGCATCTCTAGCATCCGCCGTGCGATGAGCTCGTGGCTCGCAGTGTAGTATCGATCTTTCAACTCCACCAAATCCCAATCCAGGTCGCGACCATCGGCAGCGAACCAGCGCCGCGGCAATAGCAGCGCACTTGCCAAACGATTGGCGACCAGCTCGCGGGCAGTTGGCAGCGCTTCGTTGAAGGAAACGCCAAGTCGCTCGAATACTCGGTAAGCAATGCCCTCGCCAATTTCGTGCGCAACAGTCCATTGCTCGCGCTCCGGCCGTTCGGCCACACCGACGACGATCGTGCCCTGGCCGCCGCCTTCGCCGCGACAATCCGCGAGACGCGCAAATCGGCCACGATAGGGCATCGCATAATCCCGAGCCACGACCAGCCCGAGTTCTTCCGCGATGAACCACGCATCGACTGGCGGACCTTCCACGCCGGCCTCCCATAGCACTTCTGCCGCACAGGCGTCGAGGGCGGCAGTGAATTCGTCATCTGGAATTTCAGATAACATGGTGCCGAATCCCGCAAAAGAGGATGGAAGAGCCCGGTATGTATACTATTGTACAGTTCCACGCCAAAAGCAATGGTTCCGGCAGCGAAATAACTCGGCAATTGGCCCGCGCCGTTCGGCCGCTAGAATTAGGGGCTCGGGGTCGCGTGGCGCACTAGCCGTTGTGCGTCGATTCGCTCGAATCAACCCCATCTCAAATCTACGTGCCTCAACGTGTTGGACACTTTTACTACTGAATGTGCGCGCGGCGACACCAAGGGCCGCTATGCGTTTGTCAGCCTCGGCTGCCCCAAGAACCTGGTCGATAGCGAGCGGATGCTCGGCCTTTTGCAGTTGGATGGCTACGAGCTGGTAAACGACCCGCGCGGCGCCGACTTTGCCGTCGTCAACACGTGCGGCTTCATCGAAGCCGCACGGCAGGAATCGTTCGCCGCGATCGACGAAATGCTCGATCTCAAACGGCGCGGCAAATTGCGCGGCGTGATCGTCTCCGGGTGCCTGGCCGAGCGGCAGCGAGGCGCCCTGCTCGAGTCGCGGCCCGAGATCGATCATCTGGTCGGGGTATTCGGTCGCGAGGAAGTTACGAAGGTCGCCGATCGGCTGTTGGGCGGACTTACCGAACAACGCACGATTTTCCACCCGGCGCCGACGCACCCGCTTCCGGACACGGCCCGCCTGCGCATCACGCCGCGGCACTTTGCGTTCCTGAAAATCTCCGAGGGCTGCGACCGCTTGTGTACGTTTTGTGCCATCCCGCGGATGCGCGGCAAGCACTACACGAAGCCGATGGAAGAAGTGATCGCCGAAGCCCATGAATTGGCGGCCGACGGCGTCCGCGAGCTGGTCATCGTGGCCCAGGACACGACCTATTACGGCATGGACCTGTACGGCCAACCGCGCCTGGCCGAATTGCTTCGCGAGCTGGAACAAGTCGAGGGACTGGATTGGATCCGGCTGATGTACTTCTATCCGATGTACGTGTCGGACGAGCTGATCGACACGATCGCACAATCAAAACGAATCGTGCCCTACCTCGATATGCCACTGCAACATATCAACGATCGCATGTTGCGGCGCATGCAACGGCACGTGAATCGCGAGCAAACGCTCGCGCTGCTCGCCAAACTTCGCAAGCGAATTCCGGACCTGGTGCTGCGGACGACACTCATCACTGGTTTCCCCGGCGAAACGGACGCAGAATTCGAAGAGCTGTTGGCGTTTGTCACCGAACAACAGTTCGAGCGGCTCGGCGTGTTTACGTATTCCTTTGAGCCCGATACGCCGGCCGCTCGATTGCCGGAGCACTTGCCGGAAGAATTGAAGAACGAACGGCGCGATCGGTTGATGGAAGTTCAGCAGGAAGTTGCCTTCCAATGGAACGACGCGCAGATCGGCCGTCGGCTCGATGTGCTCATTGATTCCGCTGTGCCGGATGAACGCGATGCCTGGATTGGCCGCTCGTACGCCGATGCACCCGATGTGGACGGCGTGGTTTACGTTTCCGGCGAGCGGCTATCGATCGGAGCGCTCGTGCCGTGCGAGATCGTCGCCCGCAGCGGGTACGATTTCGTGGCGGCGGCAATTGGCAAGCCGCGATAAGTTCGGGAGGGCGAGACTCCCGCCGAGCCTCAGGCACAGCCCGGCGTAAGTCTCTTCCTCCCCCCAAAGGATTGAATCTCCATGGATGATCACGACGCAACTCAATCCGCTGCATCCGCTCGCCCGCCCGTGTTGAATGTCGTCTGGAACGTGCCCAACATGCTGACGATTGCGAGGCTCGTGCTGGCGGTTATCTGTTTTGTATTCCTGGCCGTCGAATGGTATCTGCCCGCGTTGGTTCTGTTCGCGATTGCAGCCGGTACCGACTGGATCGACGGATTTTACGCCCGGCGATACGGTCAGATCACGCAGCTTGGCCGCATCCTCGATCCGTTCGCCGACAAGATCATCATTTGCGGCACGTTCACGTTCCTGGCGGCGGTGCCGCCGGTGCAGTTCGAAAACTGGCTGAATTCGTCGGCGTCGGAGATTCGGGGATGGATGGCGGTGATTGTCGTAGCGCGGGAATTGCTGGTCACTTTGTTGCGAAGTTTCTTCGAAGAGCATGGCACGGACTTTTCGGCAAAGTGGTCCGGTAAGTGGAAGATGGTGCTGCAATGCGGCGCCGTCGCCCTGAGCTTGTGGCGATTGTGGTATTACCATTTCGACGGAAACCTGATGCAGTGGCGAGTTGAGCCGTCGGCTTGGACCACATGGTCGTTTCACTGTTGGTCGGGGCGGCGGTCGGAATGACGATCTATTCGGGCTGGGTCTACGTTCGACGGGCGCTCGATTTGTTGCGGGCGTGAAGGAATTCGGCAGACACGCGATTTACTCTGGCGGACAATTCCCATCCTACCTATGCCGCAGCTTTCGAAAGACCCTTTGCTGATTGCCTTCGCCGATGCCGTCATGCTGCTCAGCATTTTGGCCGGCTTGTATCTCTTATCCGCGCGAGGGGGCAGGCCGCTGCTGCGGTTTGAGCCGCGGCGCTTGTGCCGTGGAATGCCGCCGCCGTCGTGCTGGCGGCGCTATACCTGGTGACTGCCTTTGCGCCGCTCTGGAGCCGCGATGCGATTCAAAACCCCGACGTGCATTCCACGGGGACCGAGCTGGCCGAGCGGCTGATCATCGGCTCCCTTTCGCAGGTAGCGGTCGTCGGCGGATTCTTGTTTGTGATCGCCTTTCTTTCCAATGCCAGCGCTCGTGACCTGGGATTGCCGGCCAGCCGCCAGGAATTTACGCGCGATGGCTATATCGGCGCCATCGCCTGCCTGGTTGCACTGGCACCGGTGCATCTCGCGCAAATCTTGCTGATGAATGTGCTCTATCAGCAGGAGGAGCCGTCGGGGCATCCGTTGGTAAAAGTTGTCATGTCGATCGCGCCGAATACCGTCGTCTTGCTGCTGGCTGGCGTAACCGCCGTAGTAATCGCGCCGATTTGCGAGGAAATTACATTTCGGCTGTTACTGCAAGGCTGGCTGGAAAAGTGGGAGGACGAACGGCTGGGCTGGCGCAGAAACTGCCGAAGAATTAATGGCGAACGACCAGGCACGAATGACCGATGAAGACGGCCCTTATTCGAATGATTCACCATTCGCTATTCGTCACTCGTCATTCCAAGCCGACCCGCCGCGGCGTGGCGTGGGCGGGCTGCCTTACGGCTCGTTCCCGATCTTTATCAGTGCATCGCTGTTCGGCCTCGCCCACTTCGGCTACGGCCCGGAACCTGTGCCAATATTTCTTCTGGGCCTCGTCCTGGGTTACGTCTACCAGCGCACACACCGCATTGTTCCCTGCATCGTCGCTCACGCCCTGTTCAATTTGTTCACGATGCTCGTGCTGTGGCGAATGGTATATCACCCCAGTTTAACTTAGGGCCTCTCCCAGAACCGTCGGGGACTGGCCGGGCACTATCGCCGCGATGGTCGTGCGGAATCCTCGGAGCAAAATGTGCCTGTCCCCCTCTCCGCGGACTGTTCCGGGAAACGCTCGTCAGCGCCACCGACACTTGCATTGGGGTCGTCGCCGCTGCGCACCCGCTTCAAATCCGCCTCGACCATTAACCGCACCAGCTCCGGAAATGTAATCTTTGGCTTCCAACCCAGTTTCTGCCGCGCGTAGCTCGCGTCGCCCTGCATCGTGTCGACTTCCGCGGGGCGGAAATACCGCGGATCGATCCGCACGCGGCAATGCCCTGCCCCGTCGATGCCAACCTCCTCCACGCCCTGGCCGCGCCACGTAATCGGCATTCCGCTCAGCTCGAACGCCAGCTCGCAAAACTCCCGCACCGAATGCGATTCGCCCGTCGCGATCACGTAGTCATCCGGCGCACTTGCCTGCATCATCAGCCACATCGCTTCGACGTAGTCGGCCGCGTAGCCCCAATCGCGTCGCGCCGCCAGGTTGCCCAAGTACAAACCATCTTGCTGTCCGGCGGCGATCCGGGCCACCGCGCGGGTGATTTTTCGCGTCACAAACGTCTCGCCCCGCCGCGGCGATTCGTGATTGAACATAATCCCATTCACCGCGAACATGCCGTACGACTCGCGATAATTTCGCGTCGCGTCGAACGCGAACGCCTTCGCGCAGGCATAGGGGCTGCGCGGATAGAACGGCGTCCGCTCCGTCTGCGGCGTTTCCACCGCCTTGCCGTACATCTCGGAGGACGATGCCTGAAAGAAACGGCAGCTTAGCTCGGTTTCGCGAATCGCTTCGAGCAATCGAATGCACCCCAGCCCCGTGATCTCCGAGGTATATTCCGGGATATCGAAGCTCACGCGCACGTGCGACTGCGCGCCCAAATTGTAAATCTCATCCGGCCGGATCGTTTTCACGAGCTGATCGAGCGACGACCCATCGGCCAAATCGCCGTAAACGAGCCGCAGCCGCACATCCGCTTCGTGCGGGTCTTGATAGATATGGTCGATCCGCCCCGTGTTGAACGACGACGACCGCCGCACCATCCCGTAAACTTCGTAACCCTTCGACAGCAGCAACTCGGCCAGATACGACCCGTCCTGGCCCGTAATGCCGGTCACCAGGGCCCGCTTGCCGTTCTTCGCCGGATAGGATGGTTTCATGAAATTGCTCTAACCGCAATTGACAGAACCACCAAGCTCATCGCTGAATGACGTCGCCCGATCTCGAAGGGATCGCATTATTTAGCCCAGGGTTGGTCGCGTCAGCGACCTGCCCCCGGGGTACGTTTCCTCACGGCTTGTTCGGCGGCACCTGAAGCTCCTGCCGCAACCGCTCCAGCTCGGACGTCAATTCCTTCTGCACCTCGGCATACTCCGGCTTCCCGTACACGTTCACCAACTCGTGCGGATCCTTCTCCAAGTCGTACAACTCCCATTCGTCCAGCGTATAGAAGTGGATCAGCTTGGCCTTTCCGGTCGTCACTCCCTCGTGCTTGGCCACGTGATGGTCCGCGTCTTTGTCTTCATAGTAATGATAGTAAAACGATTTACGCCAATCGCTCGGATGTTCGCCCCGCAGGATCGGAACGAAACTTCGGCCCTGTATCTCCTTGGGAACACTCGCGCCGGCAGCCTGCAAAAACGTCGGCGCGAAATCGATGTTCGACACGATCCGCCCCTCCACGCTGCCCGGCTTCACCACGCCCGGCCAGCGAACCAACAGCGGCGTCCGCAGCGATTCCTCGTACATGAATCGCTTGTCGAACCAGCCATGCTCACCCAAGTAAAAACCCTGGTCGCTCGTGTAGACAACAATGGTATTCTTCGCCAATCCGCTGTCGTCGAGATACTTGAGTAACTTACCGACGTTGTCGTCCACCGATTCAATGCACCGCAAATAATCCTTCATAAAAAGTTGATAGAACCACCGCGTTCGGTCTTTCCCTAGCGGATCGGCTTCCTCGTAATGGCCCAACCGTGGATCGACGTGTTTCTCCCACGCCGACTTCTCGTCGTCGCTCATGCGATTGTACAAGAACTTGCGCGCCCTGCTCGTCGCATCCCACAACTTCACATCGCTTTCCGGACTCATCTGGCTGATCCGCATCGCCGCGCGATGCGCCGACGTACCGCGATGATCGTAATTATCGAACAGCGTGGCCGGCTCCGGAATGTTGTCCTGCTCGCGGTCGGCAAGCTTCTCCGGCGCCGGCTCCCACGGACGATGCGGCGCCTTGTTGTGAACCATCAACAGGAACGGCCGCCTCGGGTCGCGCTTGTTCTTGAGCCAATCGAGTGCCAGGTCGGTGATGATGTCTGTCACGTAGCCCGGCACCGATCGCCGCCCTTTCGCCGAAATAAAATCGGGCCGATAGTATTGCCCCTGCCCAGGCAGGATATCCCAATAATCGAACCCGGTCGGCTCGCTCCCCAGATGCCACTTCCCGATAATCGCCGTCTGATACCCCGCCGAGCGCAGCAGCTTGGGAAACGTCATTTGGCTGCCGTCGAATTGACGGCCAGACGTGTTATCGTAGAACCCGTTCTTATGACTGTACTTCCCAGTAAGAATGCAGGCCCGGCTCGGTCCGCACAGCGAATTGGTCACGTAGCAACGATCGAATCGCATCCCTTCCGTCGCAAGCCGGTCGATATTCGGCGTGCGGTTCCGCGTCCCGTCGTACGCGCTGATCGCCTGATACGCATGATCATCGCTCATAATAAACAAAACATTCGGCCGCCCCGCCGCCCCTTTCGCGTCTGCCCGCGAAACTCCGATCGCAATCAGGCACACGAAACACGCCGCGACAACTTTGTGGTTAACCGATAGAAACATTGAACATTCCCTAAGAGGAATTTGAATAGGAGATAACCGAGGAAGCAGAGAAATTCGGCCGGATGATGTTAAGCTTCAGGTGCGAAAGTTTTGGTGCGGCGATTGCCGGCGTCTTTTCTCTCCATCGATATTCATGAATTCTCAGCGCCCCAAGGCGACGCTCTTGAGTTGCATGAAACTCCTTGACGTCCCGTTGGGGTTAGTTATCAACTTTCACGATAAGCAGTTTCAAAACCTTGCGAGGAGAACCGGACGCTAGCGCGTCTCGGCTAATTCAATCAGCCGCAGGACGCTTAGCCGCCTATTTCAATCAGCAGCAGGGCGCTAGCGTCGCTAGCCCCCGGTTTGGAAATGGCTTCGAATTAAAGCTGGTCGATGGACTTTCCCGCCCCGTTCGATTGGTGTATCAACGCTGCCGCCGTTTCTTCCTCGGTTCGCTCCATTTCCTCCTGCTATTGAGGACTGCGCGGCCATTGGTCCTGGGAATCGGAATGCGTCATTCCCGCGCCGGCGGGAATCCAGAAATTCGGCCCTATCGCCTGGATTCCCGCATTCGCGGGAATGACAAGTAGCATGAGCCGCTGGTGTCACTTACTGCGCAGTTCTCAATAGATTGCCGCCGGAGGGAGTTGAACCCCCACCCACTTACGTGGACATGGACCTGAACCATGCGCGTCTGCCAATTCCGCCACGGCGGCTCGAACCGGCAATTGTATCAGCCAATGGCGTGAGGAGTAAGCCGTTAGCCGCAAGTGAGCGAATACCAGCCCGCTACTGAATCCTCACGACTGATGCCTGCTATCCCCCAAACGAAAACCGCCGCGACCGATTCGCTCGGCCGCGGCGGCTGTGGGTTGTACATTCGTAACCAATCGCGGCTACGGGTTATCCACTTCACGCCCGTTGCGCGTGATGATGTGGATGTAAACCGTGGGGTCGATCGTGTCGCTGACCGATTGCGTGTGGCCATCTGCATAGCCGTGGACCACCACGCCCGGGTGCAGGCTGCTCGGTCCCCAATTCCGATTCGCTGCTTCCGGATTCGTTGCCGCGAGCTGGTAATACAATGCAACCGTCGCAGACTTCGGATCGCCCTTGTTGAGCGCATGATCGCAGGGCGAGGTGCACGTCCAAGGCAGCGCGCTGCTGGTGGCCACTGCCGGGCCCTTGGGCGATGCCTTCTGCGGCCAGGCGCCTACCACGTACGATGCGAATCCGCTGTACCAGGAAGTGATCATTTCTTCGCGGCTTTCCGCGACCAGAGCAACGTGCGACGTACCGTCCGACAGGCTCTGGAATCCCAGACCCGTTTTCTGGACCTTGCCGCCGACCACGCCGGGAAATGGCAGGCCGCCGTTGCCGCAATATGCGCCGGAACTGCAGTCCTTTCCATTGGGCGAGTTGATCGCCGTTGGGTTGCCGCTGCTCTCCAAATGTTTGCTCGTCTGGCCGGAATAGTGCGATGCGGCCAGCGCCACATAGTTGCCGACACCCACCTTGGAAGCGGGAGCGCCGGCAGAAATGGAACCAAACACGGCAACGTCGTCATCCCCGGCGAAGCTTGGGCACTCGAAGCCGGATATCTTCGTCGCCCAGATATACGGGTTCGTAGCACTGTGAGCCACACCCGGATTCACGGTTGGCTCGAAAGTCGTGGCGCCAATTTTTCCAAACGCCGGGTCTTGCAACTTCCCGAGTCTTCCGGTAACGGCCATCGTGAGCTTATCGTACAGCGTCTTTTCTTCCATGAAGGGCAAAATCTGCACGATCCAACTGTACCCGTCGCCCGCCTGGCCGGCGTACCAATTCGGCGGCGTATTGGTGGCATCCGCCGCTCGCGTTTCGCCGTACTTGGCCATTGTGGCGGGCGTCATGGGAGCGATCGGCACCAGCGGCGCCGTCGAAGCCAGCGGCAATCCCAGCCGCGTATCGTGGAAATTCTGCAGCGCCAGCGCCAATTGCTTGACGTTGTTGATGCACGAATTCCGCCGGGCCGCTTCCCGCGCGGCCTGAATTGCCGGTAGCAACAGCGCTACCAATATGCCGATGATCGCGATGACCACCAGCAGCTCGACGAGGGTGAACCCTCGCCACCGACTGCGTTTAGCATCCATAACCGTCCTCCTTAAAAAAAATATGACACGAAACGAAATGAGAATGAAACCAAATATCGCTGCGTCGCGGACTGGCCGGGCACCATCGCCGCGATGGTCGTGCGGAGTCTTCGCAGCAAAATGTGCCCGTCCCCTCTCGGCTGATTTATTGAACGATGATACTTTATACCACGAGTTTATTCAATTTTGCCGGGTGCTGTCAATCAATGCGTAATCACGCAGCGAGACCAGCAGTATAGCCCTCTCGCTCCACCCGATAAAACCGCGTCTCGCCAAGCGACAAGTCTTCCCGCCTAGCTCCTTGACGCCAGCCAACTTACGGCCAGAATTTCCTATTGGCTCTCCGCTTCTCGCTCCCTGCTCCCTCTCAGGCAATTTGTGGCTGCCGAAGTCGTCGTTTTAACGGGCCCCGCCCGATCGGGCAAAACGCATGAGCTTGTGCGCCGATACCGGGTGACCCTTGAAGCTGCTCCCCAAAATGGTCTGGACCGGGCGATCTGGCTCGCCCCCAATGGCCGCACCGCGGCCGCTGTCCGCCGGCAGCTCGTAATCGCCGGCTTGCACGCCTGCCTCCGCCCCGGCGTTCTCACGTTCGATGTGCTGACCGGGCAAATCCTGGCGGCAACCAATTCGCTCCAGACGCCGCTTCCTCGCGTGGCGCAGCGCGAACTTTTGCGCCGTGTCGTTGCCCAAGTGCTCGACAGCGGCAAGCTAACATTCTTTGCCGACGCGGCGACCCGCGCCGGTTTTATCGACCTGCTCGCCCAGCATATTGCCGAGCTCAGGCGCCGCGATATCCGCCCACAGGCATACGCCAACATTGTTTCGCGCCGCACGGACGCGCCGCAGCACCGCGAGCTGGCCCTACTCTACGCCGATTATGAATCCCAGTTGGCGAACCATCGATTCGTCGATCACGAGAGCGCGCTGGGGACAGCCCGCGACGCGCTCGCCCAAAACGCCTGCCCCCGCTTTCAAAATCTCGAGTTGATCGTAGCCGACGGCTTTACCGATTTCACCTGCACCGAGCACGCGATCCTCCGCCTGCTCGCCCAACGCGCGAAGCAGCTCCTCGTCTCACTTCCGACGGACTCCCATTCCGTCCGCCCAGACCTGTTCGCCAAAACAACCGCAACGCTCAGCGAGCTACGGCGCAATTATCCGCAGCTCGGCGTTCGCCAGCTCGAACCCCGCCCGATCGAATCGCCCGCCATCGATTACCTGACGCAGCACGTCTTCCGCCATCCAAAGCACATTCCCGAGCCATCGGCAAGCGTGCTCGATTCGCTTCCCCAACTCGAAATCGTGGGAGCCTGCGGCGCTCAAGATGAAATCGTGCAAATCGCCCGCCGCATCAAAGCCCTGCTTACCGGGGAGGTGCGCCCCGGCCAGATCCTCGTCGTCTTCCGCTCACTGGCAGACATCGCGCCGCGAGTCCGCGAGGTCTTTTCTCGCTTCGGCATCCCGTATTCACTCGATGCCCGCCCGCCGCTCGCCTCCGCCGCGGTCGTCAAAACGCTAGTCGCTCTGTTGCGGCTGGACCAGGATGACTGGCCGTTCCGCCGCGTCGTGGCCGTCCTGACAAACCATACGCTCTCCGCATTGGATGCCGCCGCCCGCCGCGCCGCGGACTGGCTCGTGCGCGACTTGCAAATCGCCGCGGGCCGAAGTCCCTTGCTGGACCGCGTGCAAGCGCTGGCGGCCGAACCCTCGTCGCCTCACGATCGCAGCGAGCGTCTTCAGCGCCGGGTGGAAGCGGCCGCCGCTGCCCAGCCCGCCTTGGTGCGACTCGCCCAAGCACTCGACAAGCTGCCCCAAACCGCCACGCCCACCGAATGGTGCGAAGCGCTTTCGCATCTCGGCGCAGAGCTGGCCCTCTCGCCATTCGTCGGTGAAACTCCGACCGTGCAGATTGATCGATTCAGCGACACGTTGCCCTGCGATGAACTCCATGCGCTGCAGTTGACCGATCTCGCCGCCTGGCAGTCGATCGCCGCTCACTTCGCAGCCCTGGAACGTTTAGACGCGTGGCTCGGCCAACCACCCCGCCAACTATCGCGTTCCGAATTAATCGCCGCGCTGCTCGATGTATCGACGAACGAGTCGTTCCCGCCGACCAGCGACGACGCCGGCCGCGTCTGTGTCGTAGCCGCTCCATCGGCCCGCAATGGCTCGGCCCGTCACCTTTTCCTGGCCGGCATGAGTGAGCAGGCATTTCCGTCTCCCGAACGGGCCGGCAGCCTCGCCACGGATGCCGAGTACGACCATTTCGCCCGCGCCGCCCATCAAGCCTCAATTTCGCACGAGGCAGATACCTTCCCCAGCGCCACCCGCGCCCAGGCGGAAATGCTCCTGTTCTACGAAGTGCTCAGCCGCGCCGCGGAGTCGCTCACAATCAGCTACCCCGCCCTGGACGATAAAGCGCAGACGTTGCCGCCGAGTCCGTACGTCGTCGAACTGGAGCGCATCCTCGGCGCGGAAGGTTTTAGTCGCATCCGCCGCACGCATCCGCAGCTTTCTCCCGTCCCGCTGCCCAGTACGTCCGCCGAGCCGAGCCATGCCAACCAACAGACATCGCCCGGCGCTCGCGGCATCTACTGCGTCCGCGATTGGCGCATTCAAGCCGTAGCCCGCGCGACAGAAACCCATGGCGACCGACGCCTGCTCGCCGGCATTTTTTCCTGCCAGAAAACAGCGCCCCTTGCCGCCGCGATCGACGCCGGCCTGCGAATCGTTCACGACCGCGCAAGCGGCGACTCGTTCGGCGCCGCCGAGGGCCTGCTCAGCAGCCCGGCCGTCGCCGAGCGGCTAGCCGAGCGGTTCGGACCCAAGCATGCCTGGAGCGCCAGCCGCTGGGAAACCTACGCCACCTGCCCCTTCAGATTTTTCATGGAAGCCGTGTTGGGTCTGGAGCCGCTCGGCGACTTAGTGCTGGAAACCGATTTCGCTCGCCGTGGCAGCCGCCTGCACGACGTGCTGGCCGCCTTTCATCGACAATGGCTCTCCGTCCGAGCCGAGCTTTCCATCGCGCCCGATGACGAACCGGCCGAGTTTCTCGCCCATCTGCAACAGGTCATCGAAGAACGAACGTCCCATCCGGCCCGCGGTGGCATCGATGCCGCGCTGCTGGAGCTCGACCGCCGCCAGATTCTCAAATGGGCCGCCGGCCATTTTAACAACCAGCAGAAGTACGACAACGCATGTATGAAGCTGGGCGCGGCAATGACCCCGGCCTATTTCGAATTTCGTTTCGGCCTGGCGCGCCGCGGCGATTCGCTCAATGATCCCGACTCAACAACCGACGCGTTGGTGCTCAACCTCGATGGCGAACCGATCCACATCACCGGCCAGATCGACCGCATCGATACCGGTAAGCTCGGCGGCAAACAGGTGTTCAACGTGATCGACTACAAGTCGGGCCGCCGCGCGGCGTTGAAAACTGAGCTGCTTGAAACGGGCCAGCAACTTCAACTCCCAATTTACGTCGAAGCCGCCCAAGCCCTTGTGTTCCACGATGAAGCCACGCCGCTCGCGGCCGGCTATTGGAGCATGGGCAGCGGCTTCGATTCGAAAGCCGCGCCCGGGCAGGACATCCAAACGCTTGTTCATCGGCTCATCCGCCAATTCATCGACGGCATTCGCCGCGGCGACTTCCCGGTCGCCAGCCGCGATGAAAAATGCACGAGCACCTGCACCTTCAACATGGTCTGCCGCGTCGCCCAAGTCCGCAGCCTGGGCAAATCCTGGCAACCGGAACTCGAAAACAAATCGTAAAACAATTCGCTCCGCCCCGTACGTGCGGTTTCGATCAATCCGCAATCCGTAACCAAAATGCCCTCCCACGCCCTAACCGATGAACAACAACGGGCAATCGTCTGCCGCAACACTTCGGTCGCTCTCTCCGCCGGCGCCGGTTGCGGCAAAACCTTCGTCCTTACGGAGCGGTTCATCTCGCACCTCGATCGCGGCGAAAACGGCTCCGACGCCGCCCGCCTCGGCCAGCTCATCGCCATCACATTTACCGACGCCGCCGCCCGCGAAATGCGCAGCCGAATCCGCCGCGCTTGCTACGAGCGCCTGCAACAAGCCGATAACCCCGCTGCCCAACAACACTGGCTTCGCCTGTTGCGCGAGATCGATGCCGCCCGCGTCAGCACGATCCACGCCTTTTGCGCATCCCTTCTGCGGAACCACGCCGCACAGGCGGGCCTCGATCCAACTTTCGGCGTCCTGGATCAAAGCGACGCCGACGTGCTTCAGTACGAAGTGATCGACGACCTCCTCCGGCAACAGCTCGAAGATCTCGATCCAGATTCGCTCGACCTGGCCGCCGCGTACGGCCTGCAACGGCTCAAGCAGCAAATTGCCGAGCTGCTCGGTCATCGCGGCGACGACGCCTTCCGAACATGGCTCGATGAATCATCAGAAAACCTCGTGACGACGTGGCACAAGTGGCACGATGTCAACGCGGTTCCCAACGCGATTGGCGAAATTGCCGCCGCGGCGCCCCTCGACGCCATCATGCGCCAGCTTGGAACCGTCGCGGTTTCCGGAAACAACCACAAGTTTCGCGAAGCCCGCGCCGCGCTGTTGGATTTGTTGCCCCGCCTGAAGCGTTGCGACGACTCGATCAAAGAAATCCATTTGCAACAAATACGCGAGTCTGCGAAGGTGCAACGCATTTGCGGGGCAAAGGATTGGCCCACGGCCGACTCGTACAATGAATATCGAGATGCGTGCAAGGAGCTGCGCGATCTCGTGGATAAATTTAACCCGCGGCCATTCGACGATAATGCCGCTTTAGAAACGGCCCGGCTGGGCCTGGCATTGCTCAAACTTACCGCCAAGGTCGCCGACAAATACGAGGCCCGGAAACGCGCCCAAGGCAAGCTCGATTTCGACGATCTCCTGGCAAAAGCCTACGCGCTCATTGCCGGAACTGAGAATATCGAATTGAGCAAGCACCTGGCCGACGACCTGCGCTTGCTGCTCGTCGATGAATTTCAAGATACCGATCAGTTGCAAGTCGACTTGATCACGGCGCTGTGCGGCGCAGGCTTCGACGCCGGCCGGCTGTTTTTCGTCGGTGATTTCAAACAGTCGATCTACCGCTTCCGTGGCGCCAAGCCCAAGGTCTTTCGCGATCTGCGCGATCGGGTGAAACAAACGGGCCGCCTGCCCCTCACGGTGAATTTCCGCAGCCAGCCGGAAATACTGCATTTCGTCAATGCGCTGTTTTGCGATACTTTCGACCGCGACGGCGAACCCTACGAAAAATTGCGGGCTAAACGCCCGCAAACAACCGGGCCCCCCGCCGTCGAATTCCTGTGGACCATCACGCCCGACAAAAAAAATCGAGCTGCCGCCGGCACCAGGCTCGAAGCTCGGCGCCAAGAAGCCCGCGCCATCGCTCGCCGGCTCCGCGCACTCATCGACGAGGGTAGCGACGAATTCCCGGTCGTTGACGAGCTACTGGGCAAACCGCGGCGGCTGAAACTTGGCGACGTGGCGATTCTTTTCCGCACGCTCGGCGACGTACAAGTTTATGAAGAGGCCCTCCGTGAATACGGACTCGATTATTATCTGGTCGGCGGTTACGCCTTCTACGCTCAGCAAGAAATCTTCGATGTCCTGAATTTGCTGCGCACCGTCGCCAGCACGGCCGACGAAGTGAGCCTTGCCGGCGCATTGCGCAGCCCTTTCTTCGCCCTGGCCGACGAAACGCTGTTTTGGCTCGCCGATTCCGCGGGCTCCCTCAATGCGGGGTTATTCGCCGAGCAGTCGCCCCCGCAGCTTTCGCCCGAAGAGGCCGCCAAAGTCGCCGCGGCAGCCGCCACCGTTTGCCATCTCCGCTCGATTAAAGATCGCCTGCCGATTGCCGCGCTGCTCAACGTGGCGCTCGATCGCACCGGGTACGATGCCGTGTTGCTCGCCGAGTTTCTGGGCGAACGGAAGCTCGCCAATTTGCAGAAGTTGATCGAGCGTGCCCGCCTGGCCGATCAAAGTGGCGCGAGTGATCTCGATGGCTTTATCACGCAGCTTTCGCAGTTCATTGTCCGCGAACCGCAGGAATCGCTCGCGGCAACCCTGCCAGAAGCCGCGAACGTCGTTCGACTGATGACGATTCATCATGCCAAGGGCCTCGAATTCCCGTTGGTGATCGTGCCCGACTTGGATCGGCCTCCCTTGCTTCGCCCGCCGTCGGCCGCCTTGCACGCCGACCTCGGTCCGCTCGTGCCCAGCCCGGCCGATGAAGATGCCGAAAAAACCGCCACCGGCATGAGCCTCTTCGCGGCATTGGAGCGGCGCGAAGAACTCGAAGAGCGCAAACGCATGCTGTACGTCGCCTGCACCCGCGCTGCCGACTACCTCATCCTCTCCAGCAGCCTGGAGTCGTACGAAAAGCTCAAGAGCGATTGGATGAAACTCCTCGCCGAACGATTCGATTTGGAACATGGCCGCCTCATCGCCGATCTGCCTTCGGGCTACGAAATGCCAACCATTCGAGTAACCACCGATCCGCAAACCGATTATCAACCCGCCGGCCGCACGCGGGGTACCGATCTTCTAAAAATGCTGGAAGACGCACACCAGTTGGCGGCCGATGGCCACGCGATAATTCCCCGCGAGGCCGAACCCATCCCGGTCGACATTGCCGCACAGCAGCGATTCTCGTTCTCGCGCCTCACCGGCAAATTTCGACGTGCCGTTGCCGGCGTGCCCCGCAGCCCGAAAAGCGACATCGACGCCCGCAGCCTGGGCCGGCTCATTCACGATGTGTTGGCACGTATCGAATTCGACCGCGCCGCCGATATCTCCGCCTGGTGCGAACATTTGGCCCCCATCCATGTCAATCAGAATGCGGAACACGCCGCGCGATCGGCTTGCGGCATGATCGAGCATTTCCTGGCCTCGCCGCGCGGCCGGCAACTGGCCGCCGCCGACGTTATCCATCGCGAAGTCGATTTTCTCCTCGCCTGGCCGCCGGAGCCACAGCACGCGCAGGGCCGTTACATTCAGGGAGTCATCGATTGCCTCTTCCAAGACGCGGCGGGCGACTGGCACATTGCCGACTTCAAATCGAACGACATCCGGGCCGCCGACGTGCCCCGCATCGCCCAACAATACGAGCTGCAACTTTACGTGTACGCGATCGCCGCCGAACGTGCCCTGGGAAAACCGCCGGCCGAATTAGTCCTCCACTTCCTTCGCCCCGGCATCGAGCACACTTTTTCCTGGACCGACGCCGCACGCCAGCAAGCGGTCAATATGTTGAGCGACTCCATCGACGCCGTCATTGGCCATCCCGACGGATGGGTCGCTTCAACGGCCAATTAACTCGAATCCTGATGTTCGACCCCGCCCGCCAACGCGAATTCGCCCTGGAGATCGCCCGCAAGCTCCGCGACGCCGGCTTCGAGGCCTTCTGGGCCGGCGGCTGCGTTCGCGACGAACTGCTGGGCCTCACCCCCAAGGATTACGACGTCGCCACCGACGCAAGGCCCGACCAAATTCGCGATCTGTTCGGTCACCGTCGCACGCTCCCGATCGGAGCCGCGTTCGGAGTCATCACCGTCCTCGGTCCGCGATCGGCCGGACACATCGAAGTCGCCACGTTCCGTACCGACGCCGCCTACAGCGACGGCCGCCACCCCGATAGCGTCTCATTCACCACCGCCGAGCACGACGCCCAGCGCCGCGACTTCACCATCAACGGTCTCTTCTTCGACCCCATCGCCCATCAAGTGGTGGACTATGTCGGCGGTCAAACAGACTTGAAACATCGCACCATCCGCGCCATCGGAGACCCGCGCTTGCGCCTTCGCGAAGACAAGTTGCGAATGCTCCGTGCCGTCCGCTTCGCCGCCGCCTTCGGCTTCACGATTGACTCCGACACGCTGCGCACCATCCGGGACATGGCGCCCTACATCAACACCGTCAGCGCCGAGCGCATCGGCATGGAAATCCGCCGCATGCTTATCGATCCGAGCCGGGCCGTTGCGATTGCTTTGCTGCGGGATACTAATTTGCTCGCCCAGGTTTTGCCCGAAGTTGCAAATCTTGACGATGCCGTCTTCACCGAAACACAGCGCATCATCGCCGCGCTCAAAGACCCCTCGCTGCCCCTTGCCCTCGCCGCATTGTTAGTCCGCGCTCCCGAAGCGACCGCCACCACGACCGACTGGTCGCTTCAGCGACCAGTGCTAACGGCGGTTTCGATTGCGAATCCTTCCCCTTTCCGCCCCCCACTCCCGGCCGCCATTGGCCGCCGCCTCCGCTACACAAATAAAGAAATCCATCGCACCGCTTGGCTGCTCGCCAATCGGTCGCTCGTTGCGCAAGCACAACAACTTCCCTGGCCCACATTGCAGCGGCTGCTCACTCACGAAGGCGCCGCCGACCTGCTCGCATTACACGAGGCCATTGCCGGAGCCGACGACTCGGCACTCGCCTTCTGCCGCGAGCGAATCGCTTGGCCCGCCGAGCGTCTCAATCCGCTGCCGCTCGTCGATGGATCCGACCTCATCCGCCACGGCCTCACGCCCGGCCCGCAATTTGCCGCTCTCCTCGAACAAATCCGCGACGCCCAGCTCAACGGCGAAATTCATTCCCGCGACGACGCCCTCGCCATGGTCGACCGTTTGCGCGCACCCGACAATCCGGTACGATAAACGCGCTCGCCCCCCGTTCATTTAGCGTCGGTGGCCACGCCGAATCCACCGCCACTAACCTGAAGCGCTTTGGGTGAGCCCTCCCACGCGACCGGAAAGGACGTTCCACCCATGCCCGACCCATCCATCCTCCTCGCCCAACAACAAATGCCCCACATCGACAGCATGTACTGGATCATGCTCGTCTCGCGCATTTTGCACATCCTGGGTGCGATCATCCTCGTGGGCGGGCTGTTCTACCTCCGCTTCGTCGTCACCTCGAACGACGACTCGTCAGCCCCATCTTCGCCCGATCAATACTTCGGCGGCCGCCGCGCCACATGGGCCAAATGGGTTGGCATCGCGACCGCGCTGCTTCTAATTACCGGCATCTGGAACTACATCCAGATGAGTAAACTCGACGCACTTGCGACGTCGTACCACATGATCATCGGCCTCAAAATGCTGGCCGCCATCGCGGTCTTTCTGCTGGCCGCCCTCCTCGCCGGCCGAACCGCCGTCGCCGATTCCATCCGGCAGAACTGGCGACTTTGGCTCAATATCTGCCTGCTGCTTGGCATCGTCGCCGTAATCCTCGGCAGCGTCCTGCGCTCATTCCCACACAATCCAAAAACCAATGCCGCCGGTCTCCCCACGCTCGTTGCACCTCTCAACGCGCACACCAAATGAGACCGCCCGAAACTTCCACCATGGATAAAAAATCCAAAAAACGCATCGACCTCTTGCACAAAAAGATCAACGACATCCAACAGCGTCTCGCCGGCGCCCGCAAGCAAATGGACGATGCGCACGAAGTCCAGCAATTGGAAACCGAGCTAGCCGCCGCGAAAACGGAACTCGAAAAACTCAAACAATCATGATCCCTGCCCCTCGCATCCCGCATCCTGCATCCTCGCCTTTCAAAACGGCGGTCTGCCTACTACTCGTCTTCACCGCCTCCTCATTAACCACCCACGCCGCCCCCTGGGAACTCTGGCAAATCGACGCCGCTGGCGGCGGCCTCCGACGCTTCACCGAAGCTCCCGGCTACACCTGCGGCTCGCCCGATTGGTCGCCCGACGGCAAGTTCGTCGCCTACGATACCTGGCCCGCGGGCGAGCCGTTGCAGAACTCGCAAATTGCCGTGGTCCGCGCCGACGGCACGCATCGCCGATTGATCGGCCCCGGCGCCATGCCAAGCTGGTCACCCGATGGTACCCAGATCGTTTGTCACACCTACGGCAATTCGCCGTCGATTGTCGTGATGAACGCCGACGGCAGCGGCCGCGAGACAATCGCCACTCACTGGGGCAGCCCGCGCTGGTCGCCGCGCGGCAATCGCATCGCCTCAATCCTCAACGGCAACATCGCCCTGTTCGACCTCGCGACCGGCCACGAACATCAAATCCTTCACGGCCCCTATTACGCCCGACAAGGCTTCGCCATCTCGCCCGATGGTCTCCGTTTCTGCTTCGGCAACGAAAACGACGGCATCGCCGTCGCCACGCTCGATAAACATACTATGGCGGCATCCGTCCGTGTTCTGGCGATGGCCGGCATCTGTCACTGCGCATCCTGGGCCCCCGACGGCAAGCACATCGTCGCCGGTTGGCAGCCCAACGGCGCCAAATTCGCCCAACTCTATATCTTCGACGCGGACGGCGAGACGGAACCAAAGCCAATCTCCGGGCAGGACACCGAGCGCAGCAATTACAACCCCGACTGGTCGCCCGACGGAAAGACCATCGTCTTCGCCACCGAGAAACCCCCGTCCCACAAAGCAGTAGCCCACTAAAAATAATCACCCAAATCCATACGGAGACTCAGCAACTCCACCCTTGCTCACCCCGCCGACCATCCCCTGGAAACGCTTCAGTCTCCGCTCCCTCTTCGTCCTCATGACGCTCTGCTGCGTGGTGTTCGGCATCTGGTCCGTGTATGTCAATCCCTATCGGCGCCAATTTGAGTCTTTGGCCGTCGTCAACCGCCTGAACGGACAATCGACGCCGGAATCGGCCGAGGGCCCCCGCTGGCAGCGCTGGCTCGTCACCACGCTCCTCGGCAATGATGCGTTCGTGCGAATTACTGAAGTAGATCTTGCCAATCGACCCATCGACGACAATGTCCTTCGATCGCTCACTGGTTTGTGCTTTCTCAAACGCTTGTCGCTCGATTACACGCCAATCACCGACGATGGTGTCGCATCCTTATGGTCCCTGCACACTTTGAGCGACCTTTCGCTCAAGTACACCAATGTTTCCGACCGCGGGGCGGAACTCCTGAGTGCAATATCAAGCCTGCGGCATCTCGCGCTAACCGGCACCAAAATCTCTGACGCCGGCGTCGACGATCTGGCCAAGCTCAAACAAATGCAATCGATGTTCATTCGCTGGACGCGCATCTCCGATAACGCGGCGCGCGGATCGCTACGACAGCTGACCCATTGCGAAATATTTCACAATGCGCTCGTCCATCAATCGGCCACCACACCTACCCAATAATCGACGTCAATCTTTTTTTTGGCCGCCCTCATCCCTGAGCCGCATCCCGCATCACATACTGTTCCTTCTCCAGACTTTTTCAAAAGCTGCCATCTAGTAATTGACCATCTAGTGTGCTAATGTACACGCCATGAAATGACCACCGGGCGTAGCTGCCGTAGCGCTCGCCGCGAGGCAGATCCATTGGAAAAGCCACGAACGACTTCCGATGCAAAAAGGAAGAGACGCGAAAGGCTTTCCGCTTCTGCCGCCGGCCCCCATGGGACCCCAGCGAATTGCGCCCCGTCGGTTGGATAGGAGACAGTTCGCGCGCTCGCGTGCGCACCGGTCCCCGATCCAGAGGGCCCTCCATTTTTTTTGAAAGCCGTCAGTCGCCAGAACGAGCCAAAAACGAGCCCATCCGCTTGCGGTTTCGCTCACCCCGCGCGCTGCGCAACATGGTCGGTCGCCGCGCCCGGGTGAAACACGCCCGGGTCATCGGTGCCGTCGTCGTTCCAATCGCCAACGACCGGTTTGTCGCTGGCGCCGCCCAATTCGAACACTTTATCCTGCGCATCGATCTGCCGATTGCCGTTCGAGTCGAGGATCCACTTGCCCGCACGGTAAATGCCGATCTCATCAACGCCGTCGCCATTGAAGTCGCCGACAACCGGCACGTCGCCGGCCTGTCCGAAGACAAACACCGCGTCGCGCTCGGTGAACCGACCATCGCCGTCCAGGTCGAGATACCAGTTACCGTCGTGGAACACGCCTATTTGCCGAATCCCGTCGCCGTTCCAATCGCCGGTCACCGGAACGTCGCCCGGCTCGCCGTAATGGAACACGTGGTCGATCAAATCGGCGCGGCTCGCGCCACGCGCCGTGCGCTTCAGTATCCTGTGCCCGTCCGTGGCATCCTCCGGCTTCGGCGGCATGTTCTTCATTTTGCGGGAGTCGCGCGTGGGGAAGTTGTCCGCATCGGGCAGGCCCGGATCACGGTATATTGCCCAGGGGTCGCGCGGCCAGGCCGGACCGAAAATCGCAATGTCCGTCTTGCCGTCGGCATCCCAATCGCCCGTAACGGGCAAATCGTCCTGCGTTCCCAATCGCGCCCACAAGTCGCCCTCATCCCAGCGACCATTGCCGTTAAGGTCCAAAAACCACTGGCCGTCGATGAACACGCCAATGTCTGTAACGCCGTCGCCGTTGAAGTCGCCGGTGACCGGCGTTGCGTTTTCGGTACCGAACACAGCCTTCCGCTCCACAATCACCCGGTCACCGTCGAGAATCGCCAGCGTCCACGTCGCTCGGTCGAGCGGCACGTTTCGCCAACTGGCAACGTCGATCTGCGCCGCAGTCAACTGGAAACGTGCTTCGGCCGGCGTGACGTTCCGTGGCCAGCCCGCGTTCACAACGCTCAAATGCCAGGTGTAACCAGGCACGGCGTCCGAGCCGCCGAAAATATCGGGCGGCGGAATGACAGGCGGTATGGGCGCAATTACCAGTGGCGGAATAAATGGCACCAAGGGCGGCGCGAACACGGGCGGCTTGTGTGGTGGTGCTGGCGGCGGCGGCAGCGGCGGGATCGGTGGCGAAACCGGTGGTGGCGGCGTGTGCGGCGGCAGTGGCTGCAAAACCACTTCACTGAAGTTGTTCTCCTGCGAGTGCTGCCCGGCCACGAGCGGAATCCGCGCGATCGCGTCCGTTCCAAATTCCTCGCGAAACTGGTCCACCGTCGCTTGCTCGAGCACCGTCGGGATCGCAATCGGACTCGACGGCAATCCGATCGGATTCGCCGCAAAGCCACCCAGCGTGCCCGGCGTATCGACGTTGTCGATCACACCCTCCGGCTGAACTTCAACCACGGCGTACATCCCAGCGCGCAGACCTGCAAAATGATAGTACCCGTTCGAATCGGTGGCGGCGCGAATCGGATCGGTCACCGCGCCCGAATAGGTTCCCGCCAACGCATCGCCGATGAAAATCGGTGCTCCCGATACGCCGTCGCGAAGTTCCACAACGACGCCCGCGAGCGGCGTATCATCCGGCGTCCGGCGCCCGTCGCGAACCGCGGCGATCTGCTCCGGAGCAGGCACATCGTCGGTGAGAATCGGGGCGCCATCAATGAATACGTATCCCGACAATTCCGCCGGCGGCTCTTCGCAAAAATCGTAATCGATCCAGTTGTCGCCGGAGCCAACCTCGATACCGCCGAGCAAATTGGTCGTGACGATGATCCCGCCGCCGTCGCCGACATGAGCTTCATCGTCGAAGTAATCTGCTGGTTGCTCTTCGCGAACGCTGTAAGTGCCCAGCGGCAAGTTTGTAAACGTGTACTCGCCATCCGCGTTCGTAACGGTCGTAGCAATAACTTGCCCATCGCCATCCAGCAGATCGACTCGCACGTTGGGAATCGGAATGTTTGCGCCGCCGGTCACTGCGTCGTCACAAACGACGACGTGGCCGCTGATCGAACCGGGCAGCAACTCGCCGAAGTTGTACTCCGTACCGTTCTCGCCCCAATTGATCGTGATCTGGCTGAGCATGTCGCCCGGCGGCGAAACAGCGGCCACGCCCCCCAGGTTGCCCGGCGTATCGATGCCGTCCAGCCACGGCGCCGGCTGGATTTCCATCACAGCATACGTGCCGGCCGCCAGGTTGTTGAATTGGTAAGCGCCAGTGGCGTCGGTCGTCGCACGCAAGCCCGTGTCGTTGCCATTGCTATCGATCAACTTCAGCACGACGCCCGCTATGCCTTCTTCCGTGCCCCGGTCGAAGACGCCGTCGTTGCTGCGGTCGTGGTAGACGTTGCCCGAGAGCGTCACGCCAATGTGCTCGCAGAAGTCGTAGTTGAGACCGTGAACGTCCGAGCCGATGTTGATCCCAACTATGTGATCCTGTTCCAAAAGCGTGCCGCCAGCCGTGCCCACTTGCTCCATGCCTTCGTAATACGTAGCCGGCTGGTGCTCGAACACCTGGTAGATGCCCACCGGCAGATTATCGAACAAGTATTGGCCGTTCTCATCGGTCACGGTCGAGCGAATGAAGCTCCCATTCCCATCCAGCAGATCGATCTGCACCCCTTGCAGCGGAAATTCCGGGTGGGCGAAGTCGCAATCCGCATCCGTGTGCGCTTCCACCATCCCGCTGATCGAACCCGGAAGCAATTCGCCAAAGTTGTACTCGGTGCCCATCTCGCCCCAATTGATCGTTATCTGGCTAAGCATGTCGCCCGGTGGCGAAACAGCGGCCACGCCGCCGAGATTGCCCGGCGTATCGAGACCGTCGAGCCAGCCGGCCGGTTGCACTTCCATGACCGAATAGGTGCCGGCCGCGAGGCCCGTAAACCGATACGCACCTTGCGCATCGGTAATAGCCCGCTTCCCGGTGTCGTTGCCGTTCGAATCGAACAGCTTCAGCACGACGCCGGCGATTCCTGTTTCCGTGCTGCGATCGAACACGCCATCGTTGCTTCGGTCGTGGTACACGTTGCCTGCGAGAGTCACCGGAGTCTTTTCGCAGAAGTCATACTGGGTGGCGTCGACGCCTGCCGGAAGGTTAATCCCGACGATCATGCTGTACTGTGGCAGGACGTCGAACGACATGCCACCAACCGTGCCCACGCGCTCGCCACCGTCGTAGTATTCAGTCGGTTGATGTTCGCGAACTTGATACGAACCGGGCGCAAGATCGGTAAAGTGGTATTCGCCGCCCGCGTCTGTCGTGGTCGAGCGAATGAAATGGCCGTCGCCATCGAGCAGGTCGATCGTCACGCCTTCGAGCAGGATATCCGGGTCGTCGAAGTCGCAATCGGGCCCCGTATCCGCATGCACGCGTCCGCTGATCGAACCCGGCGGCAATTCGCAAAACACGTAGTTGATAAGATGCTGGTCGGACCCGACATGCACGCCATCGATATCGTTCGGGTCGATCACCACGCCGTCACCGCTGCCGATGTACGCGTCGTGGTCGTAGTAGTCCGCAGGCTGATGCTCGTGAATGTTGTAAACGCCTGGGCGCAGGCCCGTAAAAATGTAATTGCCGTTCGCGTCGGTCTTGGTGGTCGCCAAAAATTGGCCGTCGCCGTCCAACAAGTCGATTTGAACTTCGGCGATCGTCGTGTCATCCTCGCACACGACCACGCTACCCGCGATCGAGCCCGGCAGCAACTCGCCGAAGTTGTACTCCGTACCGTTCTCGCCCCAATTGATCGTGATCTGGCTGAGCATGTCGCCCGGCGGCGAAACAGCGGCCACGCCCCCCAGGTTGCCCGGCGTATCGATGCCGTCCAGCCACGGCGCCGGCTGGATTTCCATCACAGCATACGTGCCGGCCGCCAGGTTGTTGAATTGGTAAGCGCCAGTGGCGTCGGTCGTCGCACGCAAGCCCGTGTCGTTGCCATTGCTATCGATCAACTTCAGCACGACGCCCGCTATGCCTTCTTCCGTGCCCCGGTCGAAGACGCCGTCGTTGCTGCGGTCGTGGTAGACGTTGCCCGAGAGCGTCACGCCAATGTGCTCGCAGAAGTCGTAGTTGAGACCGTGAACGTCCGAGCCGATGTTGATCCCAACTATGTGATCCTGTTCCAAAAGCGTGCCGCCAGCCGTGCCCACTTGCTCCATGCCTTCGTAATACGTAGCCGGCTGGTGCTCGAACACCTGGTAGATGCCCACCGGCAGATTATCGAACAAGTATTGGCCGTTCTCATCGGTCACGGTCGAGCGAATGAAGCTCCCATTCCCATCCAGCAGATCGATCTGCACCCCTTGCAGCGGAAATTCCGGGTGGGCGAAGTCGCAATCCGCATCCGTGTGCGCTTCCACCATCCCGCTGATCGAACCCGGAAGCAATTCGCCAAAGTTGTAGTTCAACCCGTGATCGCCGTAGTTCAGCACGGCGCCGGTGATGCGATCGACTGGGCCGGCCGATTCGCTTGCTGCCACTCCGCCGTGATCGCCGGCGGTGTCCTTGCCATCCAGCCAACCATCCGGCTGCACTTCTCGCACGCCGTACGTGCCCGCCACAAGATCGCGAAACTCGTAGAACCCAAGCGTCTCCGAATCGGTCGAAGTCACGGCGGTCGTACCGGTCGGGTTGCCACTCGAATCGAGCAGCTCGAGCGTCACGCCGCCAATGCCTTGTTCCGTGCCGTGACTGAAGGTGCCGTCATTATTGCGGTCGTGATAGACCCAACCGGAGAGCGTGGCAAGCGGTATTTGTGCATCCTGGGCAATCGCGCCGGCCGTGCGATCGGCGAAGTCGTGATCGGGCGAGTAGACGTCGTTCGGCAAATTGAGCGTAAACCCTGTTGTCGCATAAGCAGCAGCGAACTGATCATCAAACTCGTCCCAATACAAACCCGTGAGCGTAAGATTGACGTAGCCCGGCGCGGAAAATTCCCCGACCATGATCGAGCGCTGAAACTCGCCGCCTTCCACCAGCGAATTCGTGTCCACATTCGATCCATCGACGTACTGCGCTTCGTCGGCATCAACGGAAAAGACCAGCTTCTCGCCCGCGTCAAAGCCGCTCAAATCGAAGACGATCTGCGAGCCGCCGTCCACCACGGTGACGCCGTTCACAGTAAAGCCGTTCGCGCTGACGATCGACAGGCCGTCGTAATGAAACGCTCCAAGTCCGCCGGCAGCTGTGTCGAAAAACACATCGCCGTCGGTAAGCCCGTCCTGCCGTTTATCACCGTTGATCGTGAGCCGATTGAGCGTCGTTCCCGCCGCTCCGCCGGCGAACGACACTTGAATCGTGTCCGGTTGGCTGTCGTCGCCCGTGGCCTCCTCGAAATACACCGATCCCAACAGCACGTGAGGCACAACGCCGTCGGCTGCAAACAGGCGCCGCGGCTCCAGCTCTTCGACCTGGCAACGACGCGGATTACGGTTTGCCGACTGCGAATTGTGAATTGCCCGCGCGGCACGCGAATCCGGGCCGGTATTGCCAAAACACAAATCGCGTATCGTGCCAAGGATTCCCATGAGCTGCCTCCCTGCGCTCCTGCGCGTTCGAACGAGTGCTCACCAAGAGCATTAGCGGGCATCCGCCGCCGGAATTCGCGATGCCGTGGCCGGGATCTTATTATCGACAAGGTTCCAAATGCAAAGCGTTGTGTCGTAACTGCCGGAGACCAATTCGGTGCCGCTGCCGTCGCACGCCAATGCCGACACTGTGCCGGTATGACCGATCAGACGGGAAGTTGGCCGCCCGCTATCGACATCCCAAATGGTGATCCGATTATCCGTGCCGCCCGTGGCCAACCGCCGATTATCGAGGAACACCAGCGCATACACCTTCGCCGGGCGTGTGACGAGCGTCGAAACGATTTTTCCAGTCGATGTATCGATGAGACGAATCATCGGACTCGTGCCCGCCGCGGCGAGCCGACGGCCGTCTGGCGAAAAGGCCAGCGATCGAATGCGGCGATGATCGGTTTCAATGTCTTTCTGGCTCGACCCATCGGCGACATTCCACATTCGAATCCGCCCGTTTCTGCCGGCCGCCGCCATTCGATCGCCCTTCGGAGAAAAAGCGACCGTGCGAATATCGACGCACGGGCAATCGAGTACCTGCGTCGTCTGTCCCGTCGAGCGGTTTACGATCTCCAGTTCTTTGCTGAAACCGACGATCGCAAGTTGTTGGTTATTAGGATGGAGACAAACAGCCGCGATCGCGCTCTTGCAAGCCGGAATTTGCAGCAGCCGTTTTTGTTCCGCAACATTCCACAAGCACAGCATTCGATCGCCGCCGCCCGACGCCAACGCGCTGCCATCCGGCGACAAAACGACGGAATGCACCCAATCGTCGTGCCCGTCGAAGTGCGCCTTAAGCTTCCCGGTCGCGGCATCCCACAGCAACACTCGATGATCGTCGGTTGCCGCGGCGATCGCTTGTCCGTCGCACGTTACCGCGACTCCGGTAACAATCGTGGGTCGATGGTCAACGACATCTTCACAATGAATGACTCGCGTCGGGCGAATTTGAACGGGTTCGCCGGCCGATAATTCATGCGACACCGCGCAGCCAAATATCAACGCGAATCCAACGGCGACGAATTGCGATCGTTGCAGCATCGTTTTGCTCACGCTGGACCTCAATTGCTAGCAGCGTCGGCCCACCGTTACGCCAATCGCGCGCGTCTATATTGCCGGAGGGCAGGCAGAATGAACGCCAGACGCGGCCTCTTCGGAATTCATCGACCAGTGCGGTCGCTTCGCCGAAGTAGAATTGCCGGGTGGCAGCACCGTTCTAGAGCTGGCCGGAGCAGAATCTACGGGTCGCTCACCCTTAACGCCGCCATAGGGCGGCGCATTTCCCGAAAGGCGCGCGACCACCCCGCCCGCCGAATACGCCGGCTTGCCACCCGATCGCCATTATCGAAACCGCTTCACTTCTTCGTGCTATCAGCAGGTTTTGCCGGCGGCTTCTTGGGAATTGGCTTCTTCGGAGTATTTGCCGCCTTTGGCGCCGCCGGGTGGGCGGTCGCTGCGGCCGATGCTGGCGCAGTTGGCTGCGCCGCGGCGCCCGCGGCGGACGGCGATTGGTGCTTGCGATGCTCGCTCCGTTCCTCGGTGAACTGGCCTTCGCGATCGAACTTTTCAACCACGTCCCACAGCGGAAAATCTTCACCCAGATGCTCGTCAAGCTGTTCCAATACCCGGCGATACTGCTTCACGAAGTCCAATATATCGCCGCCGGTGGTTTGTTCTTCATCCAAGATCGAAGGAAATGCGTCGAGCACCGCGCGCCATTTCGCGAAACCTTGCTGGTAAAGTTTCTTGGCGGTTTCCAAATCGGCATTGTGGAACGCCTTACGGGCTTCGAACATTTTTCGCGCGCCTCCAGCGCGTCCGGCGTCTGCTCGAAATCGGCGCGCGTCTGCCAATAGTCGTAATTGGCATCGCGCTTGTAGTTGATCGTGTATTGCAAAAGCGTATCCTGCCGCGCAATCTGGCTCGCCAATTGAAGCGCCTGATTCGCTTTCGCCGGTTGCTCGCGCGCAATCCGCTGTGCCACATCGCGATCGGTGACAGCGACCTTTGACTCGAGTTCGGATCGCTGCGGGACTTGCTCCGGTTTTAGTTTTTCGTGCGGCGCATCCAGCAGTTGGCGTTCTTCCGGCTTAAGCGCCTGCCGCTTCTCTTCAGCAAGCTTCTTTCTCAGGCCGGGCCCCATCGCATCGAGCTTGGCCCGCATATCGGCGAGCTCCTTTTCCAGCTCCTTTTGTGTTCCCAAGCGCAGCTTCACGCCGGTGGAATGTTCGATAAACGTATTGCCGAATTGGCGCCATTCCTCGCCCGCCTGCTGCCATGCGCGGCGGGCCTTTTCAAAAAAGCCTTCCTCCTCCACCGCCTCGGAGTAATTCATTTGCGATTTGGCCGGACTGGAATAAAAATCGCGCGGACTTTTGCGACCGAGGCTTTGACCTTTGTTGTCAACCGCATCGATCGCCTTCAGGTACCATTCCTTGCCGACCAGCCAGTTATCTCGCTCTTCCATCGTGCGATCGGGCGGATGAAAATCGTCGTCCGCTTTGAACAACCGCCGATACTGCACGTATTCATCGGCCCGGCCAATCTTCTGGCCAATAAACCAACCCAAGTCCCAGAGCAATTGCGGGTTGTCGACGTTGTAGTGCTCGCCTTCCTTCAGAAACTGGATCCCGCGGCGAACATAATAGTAACGGTCGTGATAGTCGTCGAATTCGACCGACACGTTGTACGTCAGGTTCCATGCCTGGAACTTCCAGAACGTGATGAAGTTCGGCTGCAGCTTGGCCAACTGTTCGAGCGTCGCGGTGAGGTTGGTCCAGTCCTCTACCTTTTTGTAGTAGTTGGCCTTTTCCCACAGCAAGTTGACGGCAACGCCGCGCAAACCGAGCGTCGCCAGCTTGATGGTTTCGCTGGCCGGATCGATTTTGCCGAGATTCACCTGAGCGAGCCGATATTGCTTTCGCAACTGGGCCAGTTTGCCGCCCTCCTTGGTCGTGGTTGCCGGCGCGCTCAGCCAAGCAATTGGAAACGCCAGTATTACAATCGCGACCAAGTACGCGAGCTTACGGTAAAACGAAGTGCGTTCGGTCATTTGGCCACCTCGCGCGTCCGCAGGAAGAAGTAACCGATGACGAACAGCCCGGCCAGATACGCCAGGCCAACCGTCAAGTCCTGGTAGAGATGATTCATTGGAATGTGGAAACCATACGCGACGTAATCGACCGTGCTAAACGAACGGAAATCGGGCAGCACATAAGCCAGACTTTCCATTCCAGCTTTCAGCACGCTGTCGATGTCCTTGATCAACTGCGTGCCGAAGTTTTTCGGCAACGGTGAAACCTCGTTCATTTGCGTGACGATACGGTACAGCGCTTCGGTGGGGCCGCCGCCCACTTGCTTCCCGATCGCCACATCGACAAAGAACTGCCGAAAGAATCCTAGCGTGATGAACGACATGGTAAATAGCATCGCCACCGGCGCATTGACCAGCGTGCTGCACGTTACGCCAATTGCGATCACCAGCACCATTTGAATCCAAATACTGATCTGGGCCTTGCAAAAATTCCACAGCGGCGAACCGTCCGGCAATCGTATGTAGCAATCGGGCTGGGCAAAGCCGTAATACTGGGCCCGATCCAAACACTGGACGACCACCTCGAGCCGACCATCGTCGGTAACAAGGTCTTTCAGCAGATCGATCGGCTTCTGGTCCGCATTGGCGAGCTTGCGCGACCAATTGAATGTATTGATCGAATCGTCCTTAGCCTTAAACGTCCAAGGCTCGCTTTTGACAGCCTTGGCGTCGGGGTTGCGCAGTTGAACGACGCCTTGAATGCCGGTTTCGATGTCGCCCTTGAACGTGCGGAACACCCGGATGATCAACTCCAAAGGCAGGAACTCGGCGCCGTTTTCATCTGTATGGAGGGTCGATTCGTTGATCCCGCTGAAGGTCCAAATTGCGGCCATGGGGCTGCCGCCTTCGATAAAGCTGCGATACGTCCACTCGCTGCCGACGCTAATGCCCTTGGCGACTTCAACACCCTTGCGATCCAAGAACCGCACCTTGCCATAATAGGGAACGCGAGCGCGGAGCAGTCCGCGCGGCCCACTCACGTGGTACACGGTTTCGCCGCCTTGCTGGGTACTCGTAATTTCGTGCTCGTGCTCGTTCGTCGATTTGGCGACGCCGGTGCCGTCCGGATAGATTTCCACCTCGTGGTAGTGTCCCTGATTAGTGGTCGTGCGGCCTTTCTTTCCAACGATTTTACCGCTTGCGTCGTAGATGTTTTCCAGCGAATCGATCTTAACGGCGTGCGTATGTTCCAGCATCCGCCAAACGAAGCCGGCACTGCACAATGCCATAATTGCCAGCAGTATCGTGCCGACCAACGTGAAGCCCAGGATTCGGCCAAGCACGATGTCGCCCGCCCGCACCGGCTTGGTGACGATCGTGTAAATCGTTTTCGATTTGAAATCGTTCGGCAGGCTGAAAACACTTACGAGCAGCGCAATCAACAGCACCAGGTAAGTAGTCGCCATCAGCACGAAGCTGAAGAACAGCTTGCCCGGTTCGCGGTAACCGGTTTGCAAAAACCAACCGGCGAACAACAGGATAATGACATAAACGGCCAGCGCTACCACGACACGGCGTCGGATCGCTTCTTTAACCGACAGTCTGGCGATGGCCCAGACCCGCCGTGGCGAGGTGCGAAACAATTCTCGAAAGCCGTTGACGACGACGTGATACGTGATGTCGCCCGCTTTGAGAGGGCCGTGCCGCACGAGCGCAACCAGGAACCCGGCAAGCAACGCGAGAACGGCCAACACCACGCCGGTCAGCGCAAAGCGAAAGATGGCGCTCTGCAAAAACGCATGCGGCTCCGACCACGGATAGCCTAGCAGCCAGGTTAAGTAGGGAAGGAGTTCCCGTTCGAGAACCATCGATCAGAATTTCGGATTGCGGATTGTGAATTGCGGAATTGGAACGGGGCAGTCTTGTGGATGGCCGACAGCGAGCCGGGCGGTCCTCCGCCCAAGCATTAGTTGGGCGACGGATAAGGGCCAACTGGTTCGTCTTGTACGGCGCGCCGGCCCGGCCGCGCTTCGCTGTCGCGCACGATCGTCAGGAAAAGTTCCTCGAGCGTGGTCGTCGGATGTTCGACGCTCAGCAGTTCCCCTTGATGGCGGTCAATCACTTGTCGGATCTCGTCGATGCAACCATCCGACAACCGTTTGGCGCGAATCTGAGTGATATCGGCCAGCGTCAGCAGCGTGTCGACTCGTCCCAGCTCCTTCAATTCGCCCTGATGCAGGATCGCGATGCGATCACACACATCCTGCACGTCTGCCAGCAAGTGGCTGCACATGACGACCGTCGTTCCCTGATCGCGCAGCCGTAGGATCATATCCTTCATTTCGCGGGTGCCAATCGGGTCGAGGCCGCTGGTTGGCTCGTCGAGCAGAATCAATTCGGGCTCGTTGATGAGAGCCTGGGCGAGACCGATTCGTCGCGTCATGCCTTTGGAATATTCTTTCAGTTGGCGCTTGCGAGCGCGATCGAGCCCAACCGTTTTGATGAGACTATCCACCCGCTCGCGGAGCACGTTGTGAGGAATATCGAACAGCCGCCCATAGAAGTCGAGCGTTTCCTCGGCATTGAGGAAGCGGTACAGATACGATTCTTCCGGCAGGTAGCCGATGCGCTGGTTCTTGCTGACGTCGGTCGCGTCCTTTCCAAAAACAAGGGCCTGACCTTCAGTCGGAAACAATAGACCCAGGAGCAGTTTGATCGTCGTAGTCTTGCCGGAGCCGTTCGGGCCCAACAGGCCGAAGACCTCGCCCCGTTTGATTTCCAGGTCGAGCGCCTTAAGAGCGCGAACCTTGGGCCGGCCCCAGAAGTCTCGATAGGTCTTCGAGAGGGCCCGCGTTTCGATGACAGTCTCGTCCGCCATACAAGTTCAGTCTCCCGCCGCTGAAGGCAATAACCCCCGCTGTTCGCTACGCCAGCGGCGGTGCGCCGGTTCGCGCAGGCGAATAAAGTAAGGATAAAAGCGGTATGAAGCCAAACCGCTTATGATAAATGGCCCGGGGCGAAGCCGCAAGTTGCCGGGCACATTGGGTGGCCGCTCAATTTCATATCCGGGTGTGAGTCGGTCCAATGGAACCACTGGTCAGGCACGGATCCAGGTTAGGGATTCTCCGGATACCGAACACCAGCCTTAACCTTTTCGACGAAATCTATGAACGAATCCGCCACCGGAATACCATGAGCGCCCGGCCCAAGCTCGACAACACGACAATCGCTATCCTGGTCCCACGCAGTCGTATCCAACCAATAGTTATAGTCGCCTCCATCGTTGGATATCAGAACGAATGCAACTGGAATACTGCCTTGGGAGACGCGGCGTATCGCTAACGTCTGGTCGATAACATTTGACCAATAGGGCGGCTCGGAGTCGGCGCTTCGCGTGTTTGGAAGGCCTGCAATCTCGTATGGCGGGCGCAGATGTGCCGCGCCAAAGTTGCTAAGGAACAAGCGGTAACTTAGCGGAAAGCGCACGCCAAGTTCGCGTTCGGCGTTGACCACGACGTCTTCGGCAACCGCACCCAAAGTTTCTTGGTTGGAAAACACGCGGCGAAGTCGATCTATGATTTCATGCTCATTCGGCATAGTTCGTCCTACGGTCGTCCCCCCTGCTGCATACCTATTCAAATCGCAACAATGCGTAATTCTTTTTGCCCGCGCGCAGTACCAGGATGGATTCACTTGCGAGTTCAGCCGGCGTCAGCCTCGCGTCGACGCTTTCGATTCGGCGGTTGTTGACGTAAGCACCCCCTTGTTGTGTAGTGCGGCGGGCGTCGCCTTTGCTTTTCGAGAGGCCCGCGGCGACGAGTGCGTCCGTGATGGGGAGGCCGCCGTTTTCCGTTAGCACGTTGCGGGCGAGCGTTTGGCTGGGGACGTCGGCGAAGATTTCCGCGAGTTGCGCATCGTCCAAATCGGCGATCTCTGCACCGTAGAAGATTTCGGTGGCACGCTGCGCGGCGGTAAGGCCGGCGTCGCCGTGGACGAGCCGCGTCAGTTCCTCGGCCAGTCGCCGCTGGCTATCGCGCTTGGCGGCGTCTTGCGCGCGAGGCGTCGAGCGATTCGATTTCTTCGTGCGGCAGCGTCGTCATCATGCGGAGGACTTTGCCGACGTCGGCGTCTTCGGTGCGGATCCAGTATTGATAGAACTGGTACGGGCTCGTGCGCTGGGCGCGAGCCAGACCGCGCCCGACTCGGTTTTGCCCATCTTGGTGCCGTCGGATTTCGTCAGCAGCGGCGAGGTGAGACCGTAGAGCTGCACGCCGCGCATGCGGCGGGCCAGGTCGATCCCGGCCGTGATGTTGCCCCATTGATCGCTGCCGCCGATCTGCAGCTCGCAGTTGTATTTGTCGTAGAGGTAGACGAAGTCGTAGGCCTGCAGCAGCATGTAGCTGAATTCGGTGTAGCTGAGACCGCCCGCGTCTGCGCGGCCGGAATCGCCGCCGTTATCGTCGCGACCAAGGCGGCTCTTCACGGAGTCCTTGGCGAGCATCACGTTGACGGGAAAGTTCTTGCCAACATCGCGAAGGAATTCGAGGTAGCTGAACGGGCCGATCCAATCGAAATTGTTGACAAGCTTTGCGGCGTTGCGCGGCGCGTCGAAATCGAGGAAGCGCCGCATCTGCTCGCGCATGCCGGCGACGTTGCGGTCGAGGTCGGCTTTGGAAAGCAGATTGCGTTCGGCGCTCTTGCCGCTGGGATCACCGATCATCCCGGTCGCGCCGCCGACGACGGCGATCGGCGTGTGGCCGGCATGCTGAAACCGGCGGAGCGTCATCAGCTGCAACAGGTGGCCGACGTGCAAACTGTCGGCGCTGGGATCGATGCCGGCGTACAGCGTGCGCGTTTTTTTTTCTATCCAGGCACCTAGACCAGCATCATCGGTAGTTTGATGAACGAGGCCACGCCAACGGAGATCGTCGAGCAACATTGCGGATTGCGGATTGCGGATTGATCGGATTGGCAGAGAACGTCCATCATAAATCCGAAATCTCAAATCCGAAATCCGAAATCCGAAATTGCACTAGCGCCACAGATTGTCGTCGGCGAAGGGATGGTTGAACCCTTCTAGTTTTGGTTTGGGCAGGACTTTTAAGACTTGTTCGGCCAGTTTCAAATCGTCGCGGGTTGTGATTTTGATGTTCAGTTGCGAGCAAGGGACGATCGTGACTGGCTTGCCGAGCCGTTCGATAAGTTGGGCATCGTCGGTTACCGGGTCGCGGCCGCGTTTGGCGTAGGCTTCGATCAAGAGCTCGCGGCGGAAAACTTGTGGCGTTTGGGCTTCCCAAAGCGATTCGCGGTTGACGGTCTCGGTGATGTGCTTCTTCTGGTCGGCGCGTTTGAGCGTGGCTTGAACGGGCGCAGCAAGGATCGCAGCGCCGTCGCGTTTTGCGGCTTCGAACACGGAGTCGATCCAAGGGTCGGCAATGCAGGGCCGGGCCGCATCGTGGACCGCGACAAAATCGATTTCGTTCTTCACGCGCTCCAGTGCTCGCTGCACCGAATCGGTGCGGTGCTCGCCGCCTGCGATAACGTCCACACCGAGAATGGCGATGTTCGCGCCGAACTTCAGGTCGAACAATTCGCGGTCGTCGGCCGCCACGCAAACGATCACCTGCTTCACATCGGGCCGATTCATAAACCGCTCGGCCGAGTGGAGCCATACGGCCCTGCCGCCCAACGGCGCGAACGGCTTCTTGTACGCCTTGTCGTGAAAGCGTCGACTTTGCCCTGCGGCGGGCAGGATAACGGCGAAGGTGGACATGGAATTGAGATTAACCGATCGCGCGTGTCTGCTACAGACCTATTAGCTAGCAAAGAGGGATCTCCCATTCCACTCTCGTGGGGGTTCATTTAAACTCCGCCGCCCAATGTGGTCAATCCGATGGAAGAGGAGCTGCGCGATGAAGAGATTCGTTGCTTCACAAAGATTCACGGGTACCAATCGATCGGTCCTTGCGTCGAGCGTATGTCGTCGACAGCCGGGTTTTCGAAAAGTTGGAGGAGCGGTGCATGCTGTCCGTGTCAATGGATGTAGCGTCGCAAGCGGCATGGCCGATTGCGAGCGCCGGGGCGCATCCGGCGGCGGGGCGGCGAGCCCCGACGGCAGGTACATCGCCTACAGTAGTACCGCCGCAAACCTGGTAAATGGTTGGCTCACCGCACCGGACGATTCGGACACAAACCCAGGCGACATCGACAACATTTATCGATATGACCGAGTTACCGGTGAGACGGTATTGGTCAGCGTCGATGAAACCGGTAACGGTGTGGCCAACGCCGACTGTTCTGCTTTTTGGATGAGCGCCGACGGCAATAAAATCATCTTTAGTAGCCAAGCGACGAATTTGCACCCAATGGATACAGATGACACTTGGGACACGTTTGAGCGAGACATTGCGGCCGGCACAACGACGCTGCTCAACATAAATAACGAGGGAACAGCAAAAATCGCGGCAACCATTACGAGCGTCAGTGAGGATGGGAATTTGATTGTGCTCGAAACGAATGCACAGTTAAGTCCACTCGACACGAACTCGTTCGGCGACGTTTATGTACGCAATCTGTCGCTAGGCACGACAACGCTGGTAAGCATCAATACGGATGGTGTTGCGGCCAATCAAAGCAGTGGCCGCAGCGTGATCAGCGCCAATGGCCGCGTGGTTTTGTTCAACAGCAGGGCCAGCAATCTCGATCTGCATGACACCAACTCCGCCGATCAACGCGGCGACCTCTTCGCGCGCGACCTCGTCGCGGGCACAACACAATTGGTCAGCATCAAAGCTACCGGAACGGGTATTGATGAGTATCTCCAAACATACCACATCAGCGCGGATGGCCGGTTCGTTGTATTTGACACAGCTGCAAAAGGCATCGTTGCGTCAGACTTGAACAATGCAGACGATGTCTTCGTCCGCGATCTTACTGCCGGCACAACGCAATGGGTTAACCAAGGCCACATCTGGGGAGAAACGCCGCTCATCAGTGCGAGTGGAAACGTCGTAGTTTATCTAGCCGATGGATTTTTCGCCTACAATCTTACGACGCACGGTACCACGATGCTGCTATCGTCGAATGATGTCAGCGGGTATAGCGTGAGCGCCGATGGCAGTCAGGTTGCATTTACGACGCGTTTTCTTACCGGTGAGCTCGGTTTCAAGACCGACGTGTATGTCTATTCTTTCGGCACGGGCGCGATTCGCCTCGTTAGTAAAAACGATCAGGGAATAATCGGGAATGGCCGCTCGGTCGGCGGAATCAGTCCGGATGGCAGCACAGTGGTTTTTGTCAGCGAGTCTAGCAACATCGTGCCCGGTGACTCGAACGGCGTACCGGGTGAGTTCGGCCTGCCCGGTGTCCATAACGGTTACGATGTGTTTGCGTACGATGTGGCGAGCGATCACGTGGAGCTCATTTCGAAGGTCGGCCCGGGATTGGATTCGCGCACGGCCAGTCTTGATTCGGCGGTGGGGTCAAGTGCGGTGAGCGCGGACGGGCGGTACGTAGCGTTCACGAGCCGGGCACCGAACCTCGTGAATGGGATCACCGTCGCACCCGGCATCGTAAATGTTTATCGCTATGATCGCGTTACGGGCAAGGTCGAACTTGCGAGCATCAACAAGACGGGCGATGGCAGTGGCAATGGGGACTCGAACTATGTCGCCATCAGCGCCGATGGCAACGTGGTCGCGTTCCTGAGCACCGCGACGAATCTCAGCGATCTCGATACTGATACACTAAGTGACATTTATGCGCGAGATTTCACAATCAACGCGACCGAGCTTGTAACAGTCAACTTTGCGGGAACCGGCCCGGTCAATGCTGAAAACCAAACGGTGTCGCTCAGCGCCGATGGCCATCGCATTGCGTTCCAAAGCCAGTTCACCGGTCTTGATCCCGTCGATAATAATTCAGTGGATGACGTCTTCGTTCGGGACCTCGCCACCCACACGACCTATCTTGGCAGCATCAACGCGGCGGGCACCGGCAGTGGCGATGGGCCTTCCACTGCGCCCAGCCTGAGCAGCGACGGGACGAAAGTTGCCTTTTCAAGCTCTGCGACCAATTTATCCTCGGTCGCCACAACGGGCGACCAAGTATTTGTTCGAGATTTGACTACAGGCGTAACGCAGATAGTAAGCGCCAATATTGGTGGAACGGGGGGCGGCAATGGAGTATCGAGCGAAGCCGTGATCAGTGGGAATGGAAATGTTGTTGCTTTTATTAGCGCGGCAAACAATCTCGTGTCGTTGACCGCCGGCAATAACAATATGTATCCGAATGTGTTTGCTCGCGATTTGACGACGGGTTTCACCTATTTGGCCAGCGTCAATAGCGCGGGAAACGGCGCTATCGGCGATTACTGCTATGACCCACAAATCAGCGCTGATGGCCGGATTGTGGTCTATAGCACACATGCCAATGTCGACCCTCGCGATACAGATGATTGGGAAATGGACGTGTATGCCCGCAACACAGTGACCAGCATCACGTATTTCGTCAGCGACGATACGTCTGCTGCAGGGTCCAACGATAATGACGGCTGTTACAATCCGGTGCTAAGCAGCGATGGAAATATCGTGGCTTTCGCTACCGATGTCAATAACGAGCAAGTTCTCGTCCACAACATCATGGCCGATACGACCCAACTAGTGAGCGCCAGCACGAACGGAGGGTACGGGGCGAACGACGGCAGCTATATTGGTTCGATCAATGCCGGCGGCAATATCGTCGTGTTTACGAGCGACGCGAGTAACTTGGTCGCTGGCGACTACAACGGAAGGGAGGACGCATTTGTCGCGGCAATAAGTTGGAATACACCATCGCTCACTGGCGATTACAACGGCGATGGCGCGGTGGATACGACCGACTATGTAGTTTGGCGTAAAACGATGGGAACAATCGTCGCGCCGTACACCGGCGCCGATGGAAGCGGCAATGGCGTAGCCGGGCCTGAAGACTTCGACGTGTGGCGAGCGCATTTCGGCGAAATCTTAGAAACCTCACCGACGGCGAACGGCACGCCGGCCCTTAGCGCACTGGCAGAGCCAATAGCGCCCGTTGAAGGCGGCGGTGATAGTGCCGGCGATGCAGCGAACGTAGACGCTGCCGTGAACGCCCCCGCCCGTATGCCTGCGGGAAAGATATTTGCCATATCGAATCTCGGATTGGCCGTGCCGCCATTTGTTGATTTCGGCCAGCACCAAGTCATCGGCCCGCGATTGGATGCTGACGTGTTGATTCAAACGGATGGTCGCGCTCCAGAGCCGGATCACGACGCAGCGTTGATGGCCTGGCTCTCGGATAGCGCGTGGAGGATACCGACGCGTGCCGAAATGGTGCATCATGGGCCAGGTCGGCCTCGCGGGTTAGTGGCTGCGACGGGTGACATTGCCGGGAGCGCTTCGCGCGGGTCGCGGACGCCCCGGCTCGCTGGGAATCACTTTCGCACATCGCCATGGATTAAACGCTCGTCGATGATCGCCAGGATGCGCGCCGCCACAACTTCTTTTGTGCCCTTGATCGTGGCGATCACGTCGCCACTGGGCGTGATCACGTCGACTTGGTTATCCGGCGCGCTGATGGCTTCTGGGCCATTGGAGATAATGAGGTCGCAAAATTTGCGTTCCAACTTAGCCAAGGCCCGCAGGCGGTGGTCTTCGGTTTCGAGTGCGAAGCCGACAACCCAACGCCCTCCCTTCTTGGCGCCGAGCGTCGCCACGACGTCGTCCGTTTCGATGAGGTGCAGATTAATGGGCTGACCCGTCTTGGCGATTTTGTGCGATTCGACACGCACCGGGCGATAGTCGCATGGCGCGGCAGCGCCGATCAGGCCATCGCAGGCTCCGAATTCTTCGGCACACGCCGTCAGCATGTCCTCGGTCGAGATGACCGGAACAACGCGCGCTCGAGACGGATAATCGATCTCCACCGGCCCGCTAATGATGACAACTTCGTGGCCCCGCGCGAGCGCGGCTTCGGCCAGTGCCCGTCCCATACGGCCGCTGGAGGCGTTGGTGAGATAGCGCACCGGGTCGATGAACTGGCGCGTGGGACCGGAGGTTATGAGAATGCGAGCCAAGAAGTTCACTTCGTCGCATTGAGGAGGCGCTGGATCGCTAGTTGGATATCGGCCGGTTCGGCCATACGGCCCTTTCCGGTGCGGCGGCAGGTTTGCCAACCGGTTTGAGGATCGATAATGTGGTAGCCGTCGGCACGCAAGGCTTCGACGTTCCGCTGGACTGAGGGCTTTTCCCACATTGCGCTGTTCATGGCCGGGGCGAACACGACCGGGCCGGCAAATGAAAGGAGCAAGGTGCTGAGCAGGTCGTCGGCCAAACCGTGCGCGGCCTTGGCCAGCACGTCGGCCGACGCAGGGGCGATGCAGAGCAACTTGGCTTTGTCGGCCAGCTCGATGTGTGCGCCGAGTGGGTAGTGCGCATTGAACGCGTGAATAACCACAGGCCGTCCGGTAAGTGCCGAAATGTTGCGGGCCCAATGAACTTGCGAGCACTGCGGGTCATCACTACAGAAACGCCATGTCCCTCCTGGACGAGCGAACTGACCAGCACCGCTGTCTTGTAGGCCGCAATGCCGCCGGTAACGCCGATGATAAGCTCGTGAGGCATAACCGTAGGTCAGGCTTCAGCCTGACATGTTGCGGCGTCATTTGTCAGGCTAAAGCCTGACCTACAACGCGGCGAAATCGAACTCCGGTGGGCCGGCCGACATCGGGCCCACTTCACCAACGGTTTTCAACTCGTTCGACATGTCGAGATAGATTTTGTCCTGCAAGATTTCCTGAACGATTATTTCCAACTTGTCTTCGCTACCGGCATCGATCAGCGGCCGTGCTCCCGCGTTGAGCGCCACGAGCCGCTTCTGGATGAGCGTCGAGAGCTTAAACCGCCCGCCCACTTTGTTGACAATCCGTTCCTCTTTGAGCGCTTCAATCATATTAGATCCCCGAGTAGGTCGGGCTGTAGCCCGACATGATGGTTCCGGCGTCAGGCAGAGCCTGACCTACGATTTTACGATTCCTAGCTTTTGGAGAATTTGGCTGATTTCGTCTACCGCGCGGTTGACCGTGTCGTTCACGACTTGAAACTGGTAGTGGTCGGCGGGGCTAACTCTCGCCGAGCGACATCGAGCCGTCGCTGGATGGCCTCTTCCGATTCGGTGCCGCGAGCCCGCAGGCGGCGTTCCAATTCCGCATCCGAGCTTGGCCGCAAAAAAATCGTCGGCACATTCGAAAGCTGTCCGCGGACCTTTTCGGCACCATCGACGTCGATATCTAAAATTACCCACTTTTGGTCGTCAGGGCTAGGTCTGACTTCGCTGAGTAGCGTGCCGTACCAATGGCCGCGGCCAAATACTTCGCAACATTCGAGGAACTCGCCGGCTTGGCGACGCCGGGCAAATTCCGCAGGAGTCAGAAAGTAGTAGTCGACGCCTTCGACCTCGCCGGGCCGCGGTTGGCGGGTTGTGGCAGAAACGCTAAGCCGCAAGCGGTCCGGAAAGCGGGCCACGAGGCTGCGCAACACGGTTGATTTGCCGACGCCCGAGGGGCCGGAGAGGACGATCAGCTTTCCCACAGAGGCAGCCATCATTGCACGTTGCAAATGGCAAATTGCAAAATGATAATTGCAGGAGGCCTTGTTGACTAACTCCACTCGAATTGCGGTCTTCCGAGTAGGGTAAAACGGTTGAGTATTTTGCAGCGTAAGCGAGATTCGGTTTTTTGATTGGAAAGCAGTCGATTTTTGAGTTGAGGTCCGAAGGTGTTTTTCAAGCGGAATACGGCCGTTTCCGCGAGGCTGCGGCGATGATAACCACTTTTCTTTTTCCATGCTCGAGGCCCCAGTCGGCGAATGTCGCGGATTGTTTCATCGCGCGGCAGAGGTGGTTCGTTCGTATTGCCATGTTGCTTGATTTTCGCGTCGTACCGGGGCGGAATCACGGGCTCAATGCTTCGCTCGTCGAGCGTGTGATACACTTTCCATTTGTCATAGCAGCCGTCGCCGTAAAACTTCTTGACCGGTTGATCCACTTGATTGAGCAGCTCGTCGGTCTGATCCGCATCGTGCCCGCTGTTTTCCGTCAGCACTTCGGACTCGATCATTTGCGATTGGGGGTTCACCGAAAGGTGCACTTTACGCCAGGTACGTCGTTTGCTCTTGCCGTGTGTTCGCGTTTTCCATTCACCTTCGCCAAACACCTTGAGGCCTGTGCTGTCGACGACCAGGTCGATCGGCCCACGCTTATTCACCAAGCGAAGGGAAACATTGAGTTTTGCGGCCCGCTTGGCCAGCGAACTGTAGTCGGGAACGGCCACGTTCACGCCCAACAGCTCGACCAGCGAACGCCCCAGTCCTTCCGTTTGTCGATACGGAAGTTGGAACAATTCGCGGATCGTCAGCAAGCATTCGATGGCCGTGTCGCTGTACACAAACGGCCGACCGACTTTCGTGCTGTCGTGCGGATGCTCCCAACTTTCCAGCGCATCCTCACTCAGCCAAATCGTGATGTCGCCGCGGCGAACAAGTGCGTCGTTATATTGCCTCCAATTCTTAATTCGATATGTTCGTTTCTGCGTGCTAGCCATTTCAGAATCTCCGTAAATGCACGTGGGGTTCCATTCCACGTCTAAATTACGGCTACTTCTAATGAATTGTTCAACAAGGCCATTGCAGGAAACCAATTTGCAATTTGCATTTTTTCTCCAGTTTCGGCTTCATTCGACGTTCTGGATTTGTTCCCGAATCCGCTCCAGCGCGGTTTTGATTTCGACGACAAGTTGCGAAATTCCCGCGTCGTTCGCTTTGGAGCCGATGGTGTTGACCTCGCGGCCCATTTCCTGAGCGATAAACTCCAGCTTGCGGCCTGAGCTTTCGGGCAACATCAGCGCGGCCTCGTACTGCTGCAAGTGGCTCCGCAGCCGGACGATCTCCTCGGAAATGTCGCTGCGGTCGGCGAATAGGGCAACTTCCCGCAACAGATCGGCAGGCTCGACCGTAATGTTCAGGCTGGAAAGCGCCTGCTCGACGCGGCTGGTGAGTCGCGACTGGTACGACTGAGTGACTTCCGGCGAACGTTTGGCGATCGAATCGAGCAGCTCCAAAATCTGCCGGCCGTTGTGGGCGAGGTCGGCGGCCAGTGCAACACCTTCCTCGGCGCGCATTTTGACCATCGCGGCGAGAGCTTGTTGGACCACCGGTTCAATCGCCGGCCAGTCGGCGCGGGGATCGTCGTCGGAGCGCGAATGCTCGACGACGGCACCCGGCAACAAGAGCAATGTCCGCAGATCGACGGGCGAGGCCCACTTGCTATGGGCGATGTATTCTTCGAGCTGCTGGCGATAGTTGTCCAGAACGTCGGTATTGATGCGATAGTCCTCGGCCGATGATCGGCTTTCCACGCGCAGATTCAATTGCACGGTGCCGCGGCGAATCACGTCGCGCGTTGCCGCTTCGACCTCCGGCTCCAAAGCAGCGTAGCCTTCGCTGGCGCGGTAGCTGAGCTTGAAGTGCCGGCTGTTAATCGTGCGGACCTCGACGGCGACAGACATATCGTCTGTTTGCCTACGCGCCTCGCCAAAGCCGGTCATGCTGATGAGCAAGGCTTGTCACTCCGCAGATTGACTGCACGCAGCCGCGATCATTTGTTACCAGTTGGCGGCGCACCGCTGTTGCTGCCGCCGCCGGACGATGTCGCGGGCGCGGTTGAGCTGGCGGGGGCAGGTGGTTGATTTGTCGGCGGGGCAGAAGAGCTTGCCGGCGGCGCTGATGAACTTGCCGGCGGCTTGGTCGCGGGAAGCTTTGTGGAACTTGCCGGTATCGTAGTGCTTGATGAGCCGAGCACGTCTCCATGGTGCGATGACCAGAATAGAGCGATCAAGCAGAAAACGATCCAAATGGCGGCCGTTACAATCGTGATTCGAGTAAAAATGTCTCCGGCCTTTGCGCCAAATGCGCTGGAGCCGCCCATGCCGCCGAGCGCACCGGCCAAACCGCCGCCGCGGCCTCGCTGCACAAGTACCAGCAGGATCAGGAAGATTGCCAATAGTGACAGAATGATTGCAAAAAGTGGGCCCATGATGATTCAATTATGTTGGTTAGGACTTAACCACAGACACAGAGTGCACCGAGAACGAGCAACCGTTTTGTCATTTAACACGAGGCGGCAGAGGAAATGGAATGAATAATCCTGTTCCTCTCTGTAAACTCGGTTATCTCCTGTTCAAACAATTCTTCTCAGTGACTTCTTTGTCTCGGTGAAACACGATTTGTTAATTGGCCGCCGCGGCGGCGATACCGAGGAAATCATCGGCGAGTAAACTGGCGCCGCCAACTAGTGCGCCGTCAATATTTGGCTGGGCCAGCAACTCGCCGGCGTTGCTGGCCTTGACGCTGCCGCCGTACAAAATGCGGACCCGCGCAGCGGACTGGTCATTGTATCGCTCGACGAGCAGGCTGCGAAGATCAGCATGCACTTCGGCCGCCTGCTGGGGCGTGGCGACTTTACCGGTGCCGATCGCCCAAACCGGCTCGTAGGCGATCACCAGCCGCTCCACCTGATCGGCGGCGACACCCGCCAGGGAACCCTCGAATTGGCGGCGGATGACGGCGGCCGTCTGGCCCGCCTCACGTTCGGCCAGCAGCTCGCCGACGCAGACGATCGGCACCAGCCCGGCAGACAACGCCGCCAAGGTCTTTTTATTCACGTCGGCGTCGGTTTCGCCCAAAATATGCCGGCGTTCGCTGTGTCCAAGGATTACGTGGCTGCAGCCGACATCCAGCAACATCGCGGCGCTGATCTCGCCGGTGAATGCGCCGTTCGGCTGGTAATACATGTTCTGGGCGCCGAGCGCGACCTTTGTGCTCTTCGTGACTTCGCCAACCGGCACGAGATACACCGACGGCGGGCAGACTAACAGATCGATCGACGCGTACATCCCGGCACGACCGACGATCGCGCGCGCCAGCTTGATGGCGGCAGCGCGATCGGTATTCATCTTCCAATTCCCGGCAATGAGTTTGCGTCGCATGAGTGAGGAGTCCAGAGCTAAGAATCGAGAGCCAAGAGCCCAATGTTGTACGCTAATTAAGACCGAGGCAATCGCGGCTAGCCGTCTGGCTCTCGACTCTTGACTCTCGGCTCTCGACTAATCTACCCGACCGGGTCGGTCTGCGCATAGGAGCCGAGGACTTCGAAGCGGAGAGACTTTTTCGTCAGTGTGCCAATTGCTCGGCGGGCGCGCGGTTCGCCCTGGTGGCCAACGAACTCGACGAAGAACAAGTATCGCCCGCGGCTGCCGGGAATTGGAAATGATTCGATCCAGGTCATGTTGAGGCGGTTGCGCTTGAAGATGGCCATGGTGTCGGCCAATGCGCCCGGCTCATGCGCGATCTCGAACATTAATGCCGTCTTATCGTGGCCGGTGCGGCCAGAGGTGGTTGACGAAATGATAGCGAATCGTGTGACGTTATCCGAGTTGTCTTCAATGTTTTGCACCAATACGGGTAGCTCGTAATTCACCGCAGCCTGCGCGCTGGCGATGGCGGCCGAAGTGGAATCATTCTTGGCGCGGCGGGCCGCCTCGGCGGTGCTGGCCACCTCCTGCAAGTTGGCGTTTGGCAAGTGTCGAGCCAGCCAATTGCGGCACTGCGAGAGGGGCTGCGGCTTGCTGTAAACGGTTCGCAGCCCATCGCGAGCTCCCACGCCCATCAGACAATGATGAATTCTCAGGGGCAGCTCGCCGCAAATCCGCACGGGTGATCGCGAGAAACAATCGAGCGTGTCGGAGATGCGTCCGTCGGTGGAGTTTTCCATCGGCACGACGCCGAATTGGGCCTGGCCGCGCTCCACTTCTTCAAACACGGCCGCGATCGTGCCGACCGGAACAAGCTCGGCCGATCGGCCGAATCGCTCGATCGCCGCCAGATGGCTGAACGTGAATTCGGGCCCGAGGTAGGCTACGCGAATCGGCGTTTGTACGGCTCGGGTCCCGCTGATCAGCTCGCGAAAAATGGCTCGCACGGCTTCATCAGTCAGCGGCCCCGCGTTGTTGCTGACGGCTTGTTGCAGGACATCGAATTCCCGCTGGGCATCGTAAACGCCGTGTCGATCGGCCTGCTTCAATTGACCGATCTGCTGGGCAATCGATCCGCGGCGGTTAATGGCGGTGAGAATTTCACGGTCGATCTCGTCGAGGTCACGTCGCAAGCTGGCGACGTTTGGCGGATGCGATGCGACCGGCGATATTTCGGAAGCGCCGCGCTCGGGCGGCCTCGGAGTAGCTCGTCGTGCACTGACATTCTTCGATGGTCTTTTCTTGCTCTTTGACATTTCGATCAGTCTTGCGATTCGTTGTCGAAGCGACGAGCACGGTCGTGTGTTAAGCTATTGCCCAGCAAAAACTTGCGAGGTTACGGCTGCCAGTCTGACAGCCGCAACTTGATCGTCGCTTCCGTAACGCTCGCAGATAGGTCAAACTGGCAGACGGCCCGCTTGCGTTTTAAAGTTAATGACGCGCCCGCGAGACGAGAGGACAATCTCTAACCGGCTATTTTACAATAGCTTACGCCAATGGCCAGAGCCGGATGTATGGCAGGCACGGGCTTTGCTAGTTAGAGCGGCGGAGTCGGCAAGTGCCGAATCGTTCGACGCTGCGCTCACCCTGGGTTGCCGCGGCATTTCGCGGCAAACTCGCGAAAATACCGCAATCAACTAACAATACAAACAACCGCACTCCACGGAACTTCAAAGGAGCATAAACCATGGCTGCTGGGGAAAAGATTATCGGTATCGACTTGGGCACGACGAACTCGGTCGTGGCCGTCATGGAAGGCAAAGAGGCGAAGGTAATTCCGAACGCCGAAGGCAATCGGCTGACGCCGAGTGTGGTGGCCTTCACCGACAAGGGCGAGGTGCTGGTAGGCGAGCCGGCGCGACGACAGGCGGTAACGAATCCAAAGCGCACCGTGTATTCGATCAAGCGATTCATGGGTCGGCGCCATAGCGAGGTGGCCACCGAGGAAAAGATGGTGCCGTACGAGGTCGTCGGCGGAGCAGAAGATTACGTTAAGGTTCGCGCCGGCGATAAGACGTACACGCCGTCGGAAATCTCGGCGATGATTCTACGCAAGCTCAAAGAAGCGGCCGAGGCGTATCTGGGGCACAAAGTAAACAAGGCCGTGATCACGGTGCCGGCGTACTTCAACGATGCGCAGCGGCAGGCGACGAAAGACGCCGGCCAGATTGCCGGCTTGGAAGTTGCCCGGATTATCAACGAGCCAACGGCCGCCTCTTTAGCGTACGGCCTGGATAAGAAAGGGGAAGAGACGATCTGCGTGTTCGACCTGGGCGGCGGCACGTTCGACGTCTCCGTTTTGGAAGTGGCCGAGGGCGTGTTCCGCGTCATTTCCACGAACGGCGATACGCATCTGGGCGGCGACGACTTCGACGAAGTGTTGATCCACCACGTTGCCGATCAGTTTAAGCGGGAACAGGGAATCGACCTGCGCACAGACCACATGGCCTTGCAGCGACTGACAGAAGCCTGCGAGAAGGCCAAGAAAGAGCTCAGCTCGGCGCAGACGACGGATATCAATCTGCCGTTCATCACGGCGGATGCCAGCGGACCGAAGCATTTGCAGATGACCATTACACGGGCCGAGTTCGAGAAACTCGAGGACAACTTGATCGATCGCGTTCGTGGCCCCGTGAAGCAGGCGCTTAAAGATGCCAAGCTCGACCCGAGCAAGATCAACGAAGTCGTACTGGTGGGCGGCTCGACGCGCATCCCGAAGGTACAGCAAGTCGTGAAAGAGCTGTTCGGCGGCAAGGAGCCGCACAAGGGCGTCAATCCGGACGAAGTTGTGGCGGTTGGCGCCGCCATTCAGGGTGGCGTCCTATCGGGCGAGGTGCAGGATATTCTGCTTTTGGACGTGACGCCGCTTTCACTCGGTATTGAAACGCTGGGCGGCGTCATGACGAAGCTCGTCGAGCGCAACACGACGATCCCCGCCGAGCGGAAGCAGGTTTTCAGCACGGCCGACGACAGCCAAACGGCGGTTACGGTCCGCGTGTTCCAAGGCGAGCGGGAGATGGCGGCCGACAATCGGCTGCTCGGCCAATTCAACCTGGAAGGCATTCCGCCGGCACCGCGGGGCGTGCCGCAAATCGAGGTCAAGTTCGACATCGATGCGAACGGCATTCTCAATGTGTCGGCCAAGGATTTGGGCACTGGCACCGAGCAGACGGTGCGGATCGAGCAATCGAGCGGGCTGAGCGAATCGGAGATCGAGAAGATGCGCCGCGATGCCGAGTCGCACGCCGACGAGGACAAGAAGAAGCGTGCGCTGGTCGAGGCCCGCAACGAGGCCGAATCGCGGGCGTACCAGCTCGAGAAGCTCATCAAGCAGCAGGGCGAGAAGCTCCGCGACACCGACAAGCAATCGCTCGAGGCGGCGATCGCCAAAGTTCGCGAGGCGGCCAAGGGCGACGACGCGGCCACGATCAAGGCGGCGATCAGCGAGCTGGAGGCCGCGAGCCATGCGATGAGCGAAGCCTTGTACAAGTCGGCGGCCGGTGCGGGCGCAGGCCCAGAGGCCAGCGGGTCCCAACCGGGCTCGACAGACGGTGCATCGACCGGCGCGAGCGAAGATGATGTGGTCGACGCAGAGTTTGAGGTGAAGAAGTAGTGGCACGCATGAGTAAGTCAATTCCCAGTATCACGAGAGATTCCCGGCCGAAGATGAAACTGCGATCATAGCCGAAGCCAAGTGGCGATTGGCTTCAAACGAGTCGCGCGCGGATATTTCCATTGGCTGAGAAAGCTGATTCAAAGTAAATGGCATTCCGTTTCGACAAACTGACAATCAAAGCCCAGGAAGCGGTTGCCCGCGCAGGAGCTCGCCACGGAAGCCGGCAATCCGCAGATGGAGCCCGTCCATCTGCTCGCTGCGCTGCTCGACGAGGGTGAAGGCATCGTGCGGCCGGTGCTGGAGAAGATCGGCGCGAATGTTGGGCAACTCGAGACCATCGTCGCGGCGGAGCTGAAACATTTGCCGCGGTCCAGCGGCGGATCGCCGCCGGGGATTGGGTCGCAGCTTTCGAAGGTATTGGATGCGGCCCAGGCGGAAGCCGATGGGATGAAGGATGAGTTCGTCTCGAGCGAGCATTTGCTGCTCGCGCTGGCCGGTACGCCGTCGAAAGCCCAAGAGGTGCTGCAGCTTAATGCCGTAACGAAAGACAAGGTGTTGAGCGCGTTGCAGGCCGTACGCGGCTCGGCGCGCGTCACCGACCAAACGCCGGAAGGTAAATTCCAGGCGCTCGAAAAATACGGCGTCGATCTCACGGAGCGGGCACGGAAAGGCAAGCTCGACCCGGTGATTGGGCGGGATCAGGAGATTCGCCGCGTGATTCAGGTGCTTTCGCGTCGCACCAAGAACAACCCGGTGCTGATTGGCGAGCCGGGTGTCGGCAAGACGGCGATCGTGGAGGGACTGGCGATTCGAATCGTCCAGGCCGACGTGCCCGAAAGCTTGAAGAACCGGCGGATTGTGGCGCTCGACATGGGTGCGCTGGTGGCCGGCACGAAGTTTCGCGGCGAGTTCGAAGAGCGGCTCAAGGCGCTCATCAAAGAAGTCCTCGATGCCGCCAACATCATTCTATTCATCGACGAGCTGCACACGGTGGTGGGCGCCGGGCGGGCCGAAGGGGGCAGCGATGCGGCCAACATATTGAAGCCGGCGTTGGCGCCGCGGCGAGCTGCGCTGCATCGGCGCCACGACGCTCGACGAGTACCGAAAATACATTGAAAAGGACCCCGCCTTGGAGCGGCGGTTTCAGCCGATTTTTGTCGGAGAGCCGAACGTCGAGGACACGATCGCTATTCTGCGCGGGCTCAAACCGCGATACGAAGCGCACCACAAGGGCGTGCGGATCAAGGACTCGGCGCTGGTGGCGGCGGCGGAGCTATCGAATCGCTACATCAGCGATCGCTTTCTGCCCGACAAGGCCATCGATTTGATGGACGAGGCCACCAGCAAGCTCGCGATGGAGCTGCAAAGCGTGCCGACAGAGATCGATCAAGTGCAACGGCGGTTGACGCAATTGGAGCTGGCCGCGCGGCAATTGGAAGATGAAACCGAAGAGCACGCGAAGGACCAGCTCGAGGAGATCAAGGATGAGATGGCGGAGCTGCGCAAAAAATTGGCCAGCCTGCGCGAGCAATGGGAAGCCGAGAAAATGGGCCTGGGCGACGTGGCCGACGTGCAACGCCGGCTCGACGAGGCGCGGGTGAAATACGATCAGCAAACGGCGAAGGTCCGCGAGCAGCAAGCGGCCGGTCGCGTCGATGAGGCCGCTTATCAGAAGCTTTACGAGTTGGATGTCGAGCGAAAGAAACTCGAAAAACATTTGGAAGAGGCCGTGGGGAAGCAGGCGGCGGGGGAAGTCGCCAACGGCGCTGGGGGAGCCAGCGACACGCGGCGGCTGTTGCGGCAGGAAGTCGGTCCGGATGAAATTGCGGAAGTCGTCAGCGCGTGGACCGGCGTTCCCGTATCGCGAATGTTGGAGAAGGAGCGCGCGAAACTGTTGGTGCTCGAAGAGCGGCTGCACCAGCGCGTCGTCGGCCAGGATGAAGCGGTGCAGGCTGTGTCGAACGCGGTGCGCCGGAGCCGCAGCGGGCTGCAGGATCCGAATCGACCGATCGGCTCGTTTATTTTCTGCGGCCCGACGGGCGTCGGTAAAACGGAGCTCTGCAAAGCGCTGGCCGAAGTGCTATTCGACGATGAGAGCGCGATGGTTCGCATCGACATGAGCGAGTTCATGGAGAAGCACACGGTGAGCCGGCTGATCGGCGCACCGCCCGGATATGTCGGTTACGAAGAGGGCGGCATGCTGACCGAGGCCATCCGCCGCCGGCCGTATGCCGTTGTGCTCTTGGACGAGATCGAAAAAGCCCACCGCGATGTTTTCAATATCCTGCTGCAAATCCTCGACGACGGCCGGCTGAGCGATAGCCACGGCCACACCGTCGATTTCACGAACACGATCATCGTGATGACATCGAACGTCGGCAGCCAGATGATCCAGGAGCTTTTCGAGCGGGGCGGCGCCTACGACGAAATGCGTGACGCAGTGATGGAGTCGCTGCAGGCTCGGTTCCTGCCGGAGTTTCTCAACCGCATCGACGAGATTATCGTGTTCCGCCCGCTGGCTCGGGCGGAGATTCGCAAGATCGTGGACCTGCAGATCGGGCGTCTGGCCAAGCTGCTCGAGCAGCGCGACTTCGGTTTGGAAGTGACCGACCGAGCCCGCGAAGAAATCGCCGGCCGTGGTTACGATCCGGCGATCGGCGCGCGCGGCCTCTCAAACGGGTGATTCAGCAGGAACTTCAAAACCCGTTGGCTTCGGAACTGCTCAAGGGCGAATACCCGGAGGGCAGCACGATCCGCATCGACTACGACGGCGCGGATTTCACGTTCGCAGCGATCGGCGACGGCAACGGCACGCCACGCAAGGGCACGAGATCGCGCGGAGATGCGATCGTGTCGGCCGAGGTAATGAAATGACCAATGCCCAAATCCCCATGACCGACAGCTAAACTTGCTGGTTCATTTGGTTATTGGTACTTAGGAACTCTAACAAAACCGCCGGGGACTGGCTCAATTTGCGCAGTCCGCGGAGCAAATTGTGCCTGTCCCTCTCTCCCGAAGTCGGTTTTGTTAGAGTTCCTTAGCCATTCTGCGCCGCTAGCGGTCCACCGCCGCCAAACCCCAATTCGCAATTACGACTTCCGCGCCGGGCGTGATGTCGCGGATCTTGCGGGCCATCTCGACCTGCTCGCTCTTGGTGGCCTTCGGCAGGCGTTTTTTGAGGTGCGTGAGTTTTTCGCGCCGCTTGCGCCGGCGACGAATTTCTTTCTTGCGTTCGCTGATAGTCATAGGTAGGGGCAAGGGGCCGGGGGACAGGGGTCAGGGGATATCCAGCCTGAACCATTCGGATTTCAAACGTTCCTTTGTAGCAGGCACGGCCGGCGCCGTCAACGCGACGTAAACCCCGTCGCATAGGTTACTTGGATCCGCCGCGTGATTGACACTTCTCGTTGCCGTCCGTAGAGTCAATCGAGCATACGTAGATCAGTTCTTCCGGGCTCGAAGCTTGGCGTTTCACAGAAACGCCACCGCATCAGGTTGGGTGGCCGAGTGGTTTAAGGCACCGGTCTTGAAAACGAGCCGTGCGCGATGACAGTGCAGTATTTCGCGGGAAATACGCGCGCCAGATACTCCCGGAATGCCCCAGAACGCCCTTCACGGGTGTAGTGGTGTAGTCAGTTGCAGCAACCTAGAGCAGCGTTGCACTGCACCGCTGAACGTCATCATCGACCACCTACGCGGCGCCGAAGCGGCCAAACTGGGATACGGGATTGGCGGACTGCTGCTGCTGCTGAACACGACGAACACCACGACCACGACGAACACGACGAACACGACGAACACGACGAACACGAGGAACACGAGGAACACGAGGAACACGAGCACCACGAGGAACACGACGAACACGAGGAACACGAGGAACACGAGCACCATCGCGCATTACTTCGCCCTCGTGGGCGGCGTCACTTTTCTAAAAACCTTGCGCGATATTTTCGAGGGGGGGCGGCGAATTACGCGCCGGAATAGGCGGGGAAAGTGTGGGGCATGGTGGCCCACCCCCTAGATGGGGCTCACCGGATTTAGCCAGTGGGCCGCAGGGGGCCGCGTGTGTGGGTGTGTGAAGTTCGCATCCACTTCTACGTCGATCCGACGATGACGACACTGGCAGCAGCCACACGCCCTCACACGCCACACAGCCGGCCAGACTCCGGCCTGCCTGCGCTGGTCGCAATACGTCCAAAGAATCTTGTCAAAACTCAGTCAACGAACCTTGACAGAGCTAGCGCTACGGCTAAGATTGACGGTAGGGGACCAAAACTGGAGGTGCAAAGATGCCATCGAAGATCATCGCGTATTACCGAGTGTCAACGAACAAGCAAGAGCGTAGTGGGCTTGGAATCGAAGCCCAAAAGTCAGCGGTTGCCGCATATGTAGAACGAACCGGAGCCGAGACTATAGCTAGGTACACAGAGACAGAATCGGGCGGCAATAACGAACGCCAAGCGTTTGCCCGTGCTGTCGCTCACGCTCGCCGATCACGTGCTACGCTAGTTATCGCGAAGCTGGATAGGCTGGCCCGCAACCTAGCGTTTCTCGACACGCTACAGCGTTCCAAGCTCAACTTCGTGGCGCTCGACTGCGAACACGCCAATAAAGCGATGCTGCAAATGATGATGGTTATGGCAGAGTGGGAGCGCGACCAAGTATCGGCGCGAACGAAGGCCGCACTGGCGGCAAAACGAGAGCGGGGAGAAAAGCTACGGCGCGGAGAAACCCCAGTGTCAAAACCTGACGGCAAGGGCCATGGCGCAAGGGCGCTTGCTGGGGGCCGAAGCTAATCGGCGCATTGCCGACGAAGCCTACAGCGATATCCTGCCAGATATGGTCGCATGGCGTGCGCAAGGCGACACGCTGGAAGCCATCGCCGATCATCTTAATTTTGACGGTCAAACTACGCGGCGCGGCAAGCCCTGGACACGGGCCACAGTCGCCAATGTCTTACGGCGCGCAGGTTCAGCGCGGATCGTCACAAACTCGACCCGGCATGATGCCGGGTTTTTTTATGCGCTGACCACACTACGCGAGCTCCGCGCCACCGGGCCGATGCTAACACCTGCCATATGATGTTGCGCGCACGGGCCGTAGGAGTGCGGGCGAGTGCCGTATATGGTGCGCACAGACGACCATATACGGCCCATGCGAGTGCGGACCATGCACGTACTAGCCGCGCAGAGATAGTACGGCCAAAGGGCGCCTGCCCATGCATTGGCCGGGAGCGCAGTGGTAGGCATGGTGAGTGTGGGTAAGCGCTTGCGCGGGTAACACACAATCATATGCGCAGCCGTGCGGCGTGCGCTGCTGTATAGGGCGCGCAAACCGCACACACTAGCGCACACGCGGGCACCACACATAGGCCCCCTCAGTCAAACGGCATATAGCCCCCCCTCAGTCAAACGGCATATAGCCCCCCACTGCCAATCGGCATATAGGCCCACTGGCTGCCACTACCACGCATGGTGCTGGCCGCACACACATACACCCCCCCTTGCCGCTGGGGTCGCTGCGCCGGGGCCGTAGGTGATGATGAGTGCGACCGCAATCAGTCTCATATCGATGTGAGAAACGACCCCGCTGGAATCTTTCATCGATGTTGCTGAAACATAGCAGAGGATTGCGATTGCACGCTTTTTCAAATTTTGCTATGATTTTGGCCGTCGATGGTAACTAATCATCGGCTTCTGACGGAACGGCTCACACTCTCTCTCGCGCTGCGGACGCATGGCGCCGCACCTCTTACGCGGGAGCCTATCATGTCGTCTAAGTTACTGCCCTTCCCGGCGGTCGTCGAACTTTTAGGGTGCTCCGATGGCACCTTGCGTTCCCTAGATCAGGAGCTGCATCCAATCCGCTTGCGGCCACGTGGCAAGCGTTTCTATCGGAGAGATTTGATCGACGATTTCTTATCGCAGCGCGCAATGGCCGCGGAATTCGGTGAGTCGCAGTCGGCAAGCAACTTGCCCGAGTGATCTATCCCTCACGGCTCCGCGATTTGCTTGGCTGCGATGTTGCGGCCAGTAGTTTCTTTTCACTCATTATCAATGAGGTTTTCTTTATGGTCACACTTGTAATCCTACTGTCGTTTCTTTTCTGTTTGGGCGTTGTCTACGGCGATTCGCGCGGTTTGGTCCGCCATCAGTCGCAAGATTTTATCCCGCTCGAACAGCTCGCTCGCGAGCAACGGCCGGCGTGGACCACTGCCGAGAAACTGATCGCAAAACGCATTTTGGATGTTTCGCTTTTGAATGGAGTAGAGGTGATCCCAGCCGCAAACATGACATCAAAAGTGCCGAGCGCGGTCGATGCGATCATACGGCACCGCATGGCGCAGCAGCGGCCCGAGCGCGGCCCGCAGTCGCCAAACCCACATGCGCACCACACTGTAGAGTGCGTCGCCGCAGATTGTAACCTGCTACCTGAAAGTGTAGTGGCCGAGGCGGAACCAATCGGCGCCATAAGGGTCGATGACACCGGCGGGCCAGATCAAATCGTGTGGTCCGTTTGGGATCGCAATTGGCGGAACGGCGAGTTTCAGTGCGCGGCGAAACTGCGCGACCGCAACAGGCGTGCGACCGTGAGTGCGACGAAAATTCAACAAGTTGCCAAAGAGCAAACGCAAGATGAGATGCTTCGCGCAGCCCGCGCCGCAGAGGACGCGCGATGCGCCGCCGCGCTGGAGAATGCACGCGCACAGCAGCGGGCCGCGTCGGCAGCAGCGAAGTTCCGGCATCAGTGAACCATGCCTGCCAGTCGGCGGGCGCGGCGCCGGAGTGCGCTGCGTCCGTCGGCTGCTTTTTTTCATCCACTAATAAACCCTAACATAATGAGCAGGCATGGCATGTACTCACAATCACTTCCCCGGCTAGCAATGTCCAATATGTCATCTATACACCCCGAAAAACAGGACTGGCTGTGGCGGAACGTGGTCCCTCTTGGGCGATTAAGTGTGTGGTACGGCGACGGCGAAAATGCAAAATCCTTGACCACGCTCGAATTTGCTGCGCGGTTGAGCCGCGGTGAACCGATGCCCGGCGAGACCAGTAACCATGCGCGATCCTCGTCGATCATCATTCAATCCGAAGACGACGTTCAACGAACGGTGCGACCACGATTGGAAGTTGCCGGCGCCGATGTTTCCCGGATCCACGTTGTTACCGGCATAGAACAGGCTGACGGCACCGAATCGGCGTTCCATGCGGTAAATCATGTTGGGCAACTGGCAGATGCAATCGACCAGCTAGTCGATTGCAAGTTACTCGTAATCGATCCAATATCCGAGTACATGCCCGGCATCAATTTTTGGAAAGACGACTCGTTGCGACCAGCACTGCAACCACTGCGGCGATTGGCAGAGAACAAACATATAGCCGTTGTCTTGGTAGCCCACCTGAACAAAGGCGACGGGAATGCCAAGCAACGGTTGAATGGTGCGTCCACCCTGATAAACGCTTGTCGCGCAGGCTGGTTATTTATCGAACATCCTGACGACCAAGAGACCTATTTGATTTTGCGCGCTAAGGGTAACAGCCTGAAACGCGGTCAAACAGGGTTCGCTTTCGCCCTCGAAGACGTGAAGCTTTACGGTCCTGGGCAGGACGGAGTGCCTCGAATCAGTTGGCTAGATGAGGTGCCAGACCTGACAGCCGATGAAGCGCGTGAATCGTCAGCGCGCAAGCGCAAGGACCATGGCGAGTCAAAGGTAATGAAGAGCGACGAGGCAGTTGATTGGTTGCGCTCCATGTTGGTAGCTGGCCCTAAGTTCAGGCGAGAAATCGAGGTACTGAGCGGGCAGGTGGGCATCAAGCCTTGGGCGTTTTACCGCGCACAAAAAACGTTAGGTGTTACCAAAAACGACTTCGACCAGTTCGCTGTTACCACCCCCAGCGAGTGCAGCATAGTTATATACTGCTCATCCTCAATAAAATTTTTTTTTGATCAACTAGATATAAGAGAGTGTGTGTTCATGCTGGCGCCGCTGCGCGGCTTTCACCCCTTTTTTTAAGAGTTATTTATCGGAATCCTATCCAAAAAAAAGAGACATGGAGCGGCGCAGCCGCGACACAAGGACCACCATGACCATGACCAACATCGAATCCACCAAACAGCAACATCCCAATGCCTACAAGCGTTGGGATGTTGCCGATGACACCCTACTCGCCGACCAGTTCACCAAGGGTGTACCAATTTTTCAACTTGCCAGTCAGTTCCACCGTCAACCAAGTGCGATTAACGCGCGTCTAGCCAAACTCGGCCTAGTCGAATCGCAATATCCTCCGCCAAAACCGAAAAAAGCTGAGCCGGAACTGGCCACAAATTATGACCGTCGCGTGCTGATCGTCGTGCAGTCGTTTTGCGAATCGTACCAGCGGATTTTCAGCGAACCGCATTGGGCCGCTCAAAACCTAGCCGCAGATTTAGCGCGAGGTACTGCGCACAAGTGCAAACTTCTAGGCGAGTTTTGCGGGCTACTCGCCTGGCTAACTCGAAAAAAACGTGGAGATTCGCACCCGTGACCAGTTCGACTGCAACAAGTTGGATTCCTATTTCCGATTTGCCTTGGAACACTTCCACATAAAAGGTGAGACCCCATGGCCACCGAGGTTGAAAAATCCGGTGCTGTTAGAGCAGTACCTCACACAACCAATGCCCGAGCAACCGGACGTAGAGAAAATACCTGTCGATTACTCAAAGATCGTGATGCCGTGCTTTCGTTCGCCGGACGTGCTTCAGATGTTGGTAGGGCGAACAACATGAGACAGCGTGCCGAGTGCATCGGGCGTTTTTGGCTGACCCGGTGGAAGCGATAAATGAGTCGATCGCTTCTGACCACACTCGGCACGTTTTAATTCAACATAAGGGGGGCAACATGACCATTGATCTTCGCAAGACTGTTCCAAAACCTTCCATACATATTCGTGAGCTCACCCACACGACACGACCAACATGCTTTGCAGGCGCGGCCATGTTTACAGCGACGGCCCGCTACCTTGTCGCTGCGCTTGACCACGGCACGTGCACCCGAGTGTCGCGCACTGCGCAAGTTGGGGCAGGTGATTATGGATGGTGATGACGGCGAATTGAGCGTGAAGTTTCGGTACACCCCCGAAGTTTGGCAGGCGGTTCGCCGCATCATGCGACCACAGCAATCGGCCGCGATCAAGTTGCCGGACGAGACACCCGCTGGCGCGAAAATGGCCGCGTGACGGACCTATAAAACAAGGGGTATTTTTTTACTCCTCCAGCCAAGGAAGCGTTCCGAAAGGAAAATGGTATTGAGAGACCACCCCCCCCATGAACGCTGATTTTGACAGTTTGCAACCGATCGTCCGCGACCTAGCACAGTTGCTCGTTAACGAGGTCCGCGCCATACTTGCGGCCAGTGCCGCCACAGGTTCCGGCAGCTTGCTTCCGTCCGATGTTGCCAAGGAACTGAAAGTCTCGCCCAAAAAGGTATACAGTTGGATCGACACGGGCCGATTGCGTGCCATCAACTTGAATGGCGATGCGCAGGCGCCCCGCGCTGGTCGATCGACCGATCTGATCTGGAGGCGTTTCGCAAGAGTTTGCAGCCTACGCCCCGAGCACCCAGAGCACAGCGCCGCAACGTGAAGTCGTCGTCACAATCAACGAAGAGATATTGAGCCGGCCAGCCATTGACGAACGTACTCCGCGCACTTCACCAGCATCGAATCATAAGTTCGCTGGTTGTACACCTCCGACATATCTGGCCGCTCATGTCCCATGATCCGGTCAATGACAGATTGATTCACGTCGGCAGTTTTGGCGACGGTCTCGAATGTTCGCCGCAGACTGTAGAACGTCTTAGTACCCTTCGCGTACACTCCGCACGACTCGGCCACTTCCTTGAATTGGTGCGCGATGATATGCCTTGTCCACTTGCGGCCGTTGAACATCGGACCATCCGCAGGCGCCACTTCTCTAATCGCCTTGATCGTATCCTTCCACAGCGGACATCGGCGAGGAACATGCGTTTTAGGTCGGGCGAAGTTATGCCAGCCGCCATCTAAGTCAACGGCGTTGACCGGAAGCAGTATTAGATCGCGGGGACCAAAGGCACAGTTTATCCCTAGCCATATCATGGCCCGTAGAGGCTGCTCAGCATGTTTGAGCAACGTTCGTATCTCGGTCCCCTCAAACATCCGCTCGCCAACGAGATTACGCCGCTCGCGTATCTTGGCGATGGTCGGTGGCCGTAATGGTTTCTTGTATCTCACGTTGAAACCTAGTTCCTCATTCGCATGAAAGAAAACCATTCGCGCGAACGTCAGCAGCCGCTTGTGTGTCACCACAGAGACAAGTTGACCTCGCTTGCCCTTCGCCAGCATCGTGCGCAGCCGGCTAAGGTCCGCAGTAGTGATCGATTCTATCGGCCGTTGCTTGCCGAGCGTGGCTATCGTGTCGCAAACCTGTTGGTACTCGTTATAAGCACGTTCGCCGATGTCTCCGATTTCCAAACTCCGTTTCTTCTCTTCCGCGTAGGAATTGAGCACGTCGGCCAATGTCGCGCACTTGGCCGGCGGCACTACACCCGCAAGCAGGTAGTCCCGCTCTTCTAGGTATCTCGTTACGGCCGCTTGTGCGTCACTCCAGACACCGAAATAATGGGTGCGACCATGGATCTTCTTAGCCCATTGGCCAGATTGATGGGCGAAGAGCGGATAGTCAACGTATGGTTTGCGAGGCTTTTTCTCGGGCATTTTCAATTTACCTCTACTAGGGGGTAGTCAAGCGGGTGTAGTCGCGGGTGTAGTCGAGTATCGCAGAGGTCCCACAGGAATGCAAGATACACTTGAAAACAAGGTATTTGGTTGGGTGGCCGAGTGGTTTAAGGCACCGGTCTTGAAAACCGGCGTACGCGAAAGTGTACCGGGGGTTCGAATCCCTCCCCAACCGCTGACTGGACGTTGAGCGTCCAAGGTCGAGGGCCGGAAATCCAAGCCCGCAAAAAGGAGATCGTTATGCTTTCGGCACGCAATCAATTCAAAGGCACGGTCAAGGAAGTGAAGCTCGGCAACGTGATGGCCGAGATCGTCGTTTCGGTGGGGAGCATCGAAATCGTTTCCGCCATCACGCGCGGGTCGGCCGAACGGATGGGATTGAAGCCGGGCGACGCGGTGACGGCGGTTATCAAGTCGACCGAGGTTTTGATCGACAAGTAAGTGGGGAGATGGCTTTGACGCTGGAACTGATTCCCATATTAGTCCAAGCTGTTATCCGAAGCGCAGCGAAGTTTCCGGCGTTCGGCATGAGCGACTCTGCGCGTCGCTCGGAATGACCATCATTAAGCCCATCAGTATTCTTTCGATGTTGCTGCTGGTTCTTCGTCGCCGATGCCCGCCTCGTCGATAGCCTCAAGGTGCGGTTTGATGTGATTCAGTCCGAGCGATGGGTTCCGTCATTAGAGAATTGAGATTTCGAAGTTCGAGGTGCCAACGTATTCGCCGACAGCCTGACCGTCCGACTACGTGCGGCCAGTCCGGCCGACTAAGCTTCCCACCGTGGCCAGTAGCTCTTGGGCCTCGATGGGTTTGGCGATATGGACTTGGTAGCCGGCCATCATCGCGCGGGTACGGTCTTCGGATCGCGCAAACGCGGTCAACGCAACCGCGGGCGTCGTTCCACCTTCCTCCGCGGGTAACTGACGTACCTGCCGAATGAATTGATACCCGTCCACCTCCGGCATTCCGATATCGCTGATCAAGATGTCCGGCCTGTGCTCCTTCAGAAGCGATATCGCATCGTTGGCACTTGCCGCGGTGATGACGTCGGCTTGGCAATGCGTCAGGACGCGGTAAATCAATAATCGCGCATCCGGCTCGTCGTCGACCACGAGCACCTTTAATCCGGCAAGGTGAACCTTGTCGCAATCGATCTTGCCTGCTATGGATGTGGCAGGGTGCTCGCGAATTTCATCGTTGCGGAACGGCGCTAACGGCAGACTGACGATAAATGTGGCTCCCTGCCCTTCCCCCGGACTCTTGCGCGAATCGATCCGCCGTGGAGCTCGACCAGATTCTTGACGATCGATAGCCCCAAGCCCAAGCCACCAAAGGCGCGCGTAGTGGAGGCGTCTGCCTGGCGAAAACGTTCGAAGACCATCGGCAAGAATTCCGGTTTGATGCCGATCCCAGAATCATGGACGGTGATTTCAAGATGGGAACCAACGCGCTCTAGTATCACGTCCACGCTACCACCCTTCGGCGTGAATTTGATCGCATTGGTTAGCAGGTTCCACACGACCTGTTGTAACCGCGTCGGATCGCCGGCTACCGGTCCTGCCAACGGGTCGAGTATTTTCCGCAGCCGAATCCCCTTGGCTTCCGCTGAGGGCCGAACCGAATCGACCGCAGATTCCACGATCGGTGCCAACTCCGCCCATTGCACATCGAGCCGGATTTTTCCGGAGATGATCCGGCTCATATCCAGCAGGTCTTCGATGAGCCCTGTCTGAATGCGTGCATTGCGTTCGATGGCCTGCAGCCCTTCCCGTGCTTCTTGCTCGCCGACATCGCCCATCGTCAGCACTTGCGACCAACCGAGAATTGCACTGAGGGGGGTGCGAAGCTCATGCGACAAAGTGGCTAAAAACTCGTCTTTCATGAGGTTGATACGCTCGGCATCGCTGCGGGCAGCGCGTTCCGCCTGAAGAAGGTGATCGCGCTCCTCGGCGGCGCTTCGGACCTTCTCGTAGAGGCGAGCATTGTCGATGGCAACCGCCGCCTGCGCCGCAACGCCCGTGATCAGTCGCTCAGCCCGTTCATCAAACACATCGGGCTCCGGATGCCCAAAAAACAGACCCCCGAGCACCTCACCCGAGCGCGAAATGACCGGAACGGCAAGATAGCTTCGAACGGGCAAATGTTCGCGCGGCATGCCGAAGTGCGGTGCCATCTGGCCGTAGCGAGGATCGTGCAGGATGTCGCCGCTGCGAATCGGCTTTTCGCCTCGGAATGTCGGTCCGAACAGTGGCGTGGCGCGCGGTTGACCGAACTTTTCAAATGCTTCGCGCGGCGCTCCCGACAAGGTGTACAACAGGTACGCGTCGCCGCTTTCATCGGTGACGTTGTAGAAGAACGAACCGAACTTTGCATCGCACAGCTTCGTGGCGGCGTCGGTGATCGCTTGCACGAGCTTGTCAAGCTCCAGCGTCGAGCCCAGCACCACTCCTGTTTGATTGAGCAGCTCGAGTGCTTCGGACTCTTCGCGGAGCGCGCTTTCGACGCGTTTGACATGATCGACATTCGTATTGGTGCCGAACCAGCGCACGATCTGGCCAGAGCTATCGCGCACCGGATTGACTCGCGTGAGAAACCAAGCAAATTGGCCGTCCGCTCCGCGAAGCGGAAACTCCATTTCAAATGGCTCCCCCGTATGAAGTGAGTGGCGCCATCGTTCCATCACTTGGGGCAAGTAATCGGGATCATGCACCGATTGCCAGCCCCAGCCTTCCATTTCCTCTGGCGTCGTACCTGTATAGTCGTACCAGCCGCGGTTGTACCACAAAATATGTCCGTCAGGCCGCGCCATCCAAACTAGTTGGGGAATCGAGTCGGCCAGAGTGCGTAGGTCCGCTTCGCTACGGCGAAGCGCTTCTTCAGCGACTTTGCGTTCGGTGATATCGCGGGCAATCTTCGCAGCACCGATGAGATTGCCTTCATCGTCCTTGACCGGCGACACCGACAAAGAAATGTTCACCTGGCTTCCATCTTTGTGGACCCGCACGGTCTCAAAATGCTCAATCCGTTCCCCGCGTCCGATCTTGGCAAGAATGGCGCTTTCTTCTTGTTTGCGGCCTTCGGGAACGATCAACAAAATCGACTGCCCAATGGCCTCGCCCGCGGTGTAGCCAAAGATCCGTTCGGCGCCTCCATTCCAGGTCGTAATAATGCCGTCCAATGTCTTACTAACTATCGCGTCTTCCGATGAGTCGACGATGGCTGCTAACCAGTGACGTAGCTCGTCGGCGCGCTTGCGTTCCGTGATATCGCGCACCACGCCAATCATCCCTTCGACCGAATGGTCGGCCGAGTAAACGCCGCGGCCCTCAGCGGCGACCAATGCCTGATCACCCGACGGGCGCTTGATTCGATATTCGACGCGATAGTCAGTTTGATTCGCCAGCGCCGTTTCGACCGCCAACCGCGCCCGCTCCCGATCATCTTCGCGCAGCAGTTCGCGCAGCTTGGTCCAAGTAATAGATTGCCCGATGGGAAGGCCGAAGATTTCGGACGCGCGGGAACTCAGGGTCACCAAGTCGGACGCTGCGTCCCAACTCCAATCGCCGAGTTGACCCGCTGTCAGCGCAAGCTGTAATCGTTCGGCTGCGCGACGGAGTTCTGCATTCTGAGAGAATTCCGAACTCATCGCCATGGAGCTGCTTGAAAAGTCAACACTGCCGACGCGGACGGGAAACGAAGTCGGACGACGGCGACGCGGGCCGGCGACCGCTCGTCGATATGAATGGCGCCTCGCGCAATATCGAAAGCCATCGTCTCGAGAACTCAATTGTAAATCGCACGGAGTCGCATACCTAGCGGTTCGCGCACGGAGTCGCTGGCCGTTCTGCAACCAAACTGATTGCACGACGCTCAATCCGGCATAATGCAGCGAAATGTTCTTATTGAGGACAGCGCGGCCATTGGTCCTTGGAATTGGAATGCGTCATTCCCGCGCCGGCGGGAATCCAGAAATTCGTCCCTATCGCCTGGATTCCCGCCTTCGCGGGAATGACAAGTAGCATGAGCCGCTGGTGCCACTTACTGGGCAGTTCTCCATCGATGCCGGGGCGCCACTCCGACACCGGTCTACCGTCCGACATCGCACATCGAGCATCATTTTTTGACGGCTGGCGGCACGGCGCGAAGTTTGTCGATGACCTGTCGCACAGAGATCGCGAATCGTGAGAATCAGGGCCACGAGATTGCCGAATTGTTGAACTAAACGATTCAGCGAGTTCGCCAGCAGATGAGCAGCACCCCGATTTGGACGATAAGCAGGAGGGAGCCAGGTTCGGGTAAGAAGCCGCCGGCGGGCGGTATAAGGCGCAGGACGCGGTCGGTCTGAGTGAGTAGGAGTGTGCCGTTGAAGGTGTCAAGGTTGACCAAGTCGCCGCGCGAGCCGCCGGTGGCGATTGGCGTTTGCACGAGCGTGGTGGTGTTGACCTGGACGATGGTTCCGAAGTTGGTGTTGACGTAGATGTTTCCTGCAAGAGGGCCGATGCCGATGACGACACCGTCCGCGCCACTGATGAATCCAGAATCGAAGACTGCGGCGTACGTGGTGGCGTTATAACCAATGATGTGACTGCCGACTTCTGCATAGAGAATTGTGTTGTCGGGTGAAAGCGTGAGGCCATCGGCACTGCCGCCGAAGGTCGTGGTGGCAAGACCAGTAACAGGATCGACTTCTGATGTGGGGCCGCCGAAAGGGTTGGAGACATAAAGGCGATTGGTGGCAGGGTTCGCGTCGATGCCGGTGGCGCCGGGAAGCTACCGGCCAGGGTGTGGTTAATGGAGCCGTCGTTGTTGAGCTGCACGACTTTGCCTGAGGATTGCAGGGCCATGTAGATATTGCCCCCCAGCACGGTAAGCCCCGCGGCGTCATTTCCGCCGAACGTTGCAATGCCCGCGACACCGGTCGTGGTGTAGTGTTGGCCATCGACATCGTCAAAGATGCGTGTGGTGCCATTGGCATACCCGGAGACGATGACGGAATTTGCACCAAAGCTGGCGATGCCGACGGGGCCGACACCACTGCCGTTGGCGGGGATCTGATCGGCGAAGGTCGTCAAAGAGAATCCCAGATCAATGCCGGCGGGGGTGAGCGTCATCGCAGCCGATGCGCTCGAGGAAAACGCGGTCAGCAGGCATGCCGCGGCAAGAAACGAAGTAATCAACGAAACAAAGACAAAGCGACGGTGGGCTTTCGTCATCTTTCCTCCCGGATGAAAACTAGGAGCTTTACTTTCTCGACAACTTCCTCGGCAAACTACGCCAACGCCGACCGGCCACTGACTAATAAGAATTTTAACTGATAAGAACTTTTGTCCGCGTTGCGGGCTGATTTTAGGCTTGGCGTGGCGCAATTGTCAACCATTTTCCCACTTTAAGCGGTGATTGCTGGCCGGCGAGCTTCATTTCCGCACCGGCGCGCCCGTGCGAAGGGAGGCACGTTCACTGGGCCGATCCTCTTTCAGTGAATAAACTGGTGGAATGCTGGCGCGAACAGCCAACGCTCGTCGCTCGTCCTATTGAGAACTGCGCAGTAAATGACACCAGCGGCTCATGCTACTTGTCATTCCCGCGAAGGCGGGAATCCAGGCGATAGGGTCGAATTTCTGGATTCCCGCCGGCGCGGGAATGACGCATTCCGATTCCAAGGGCCAATGGCCGCGCGGTCCTCAATAATTGCTATTTCCACGGATCGGCTGGCGCGATCGGCAAAATGATTAAAACGGCAGATTTAGAGGGCAACCGCTCCTGGTGGTCGCGGCCCGGCGGCGGGCGAGAGGTGCTGAGGGTCGCGGCGCCGCTCGTTGTATCGAGCTTCTCGTGGACGATCATGACGTTCGTCGATCGCATGATGCTCAACTGGGTGTCCATCACGGCGATGTCGGCCGCATTCACCGCGGCGGCCGCCTGGTTTGCCATGTTGAGCTTGCCGCTGGGCGTGTGCGCGTACACGAACACGTTCGTAGCACAGTACGACGGCGCCGGCCAACAGCAGCGGATTGGGCTCGTGTTCTGGCAGGCGGTGTGGATCGCGATTGGCTGCGCGCCGCTGATCTTGCTGGCGATTCCGTTCGTGCGACCACTATTAGCGTTGGTTGGCCACAGCCCCGAATCGCAGCGATTGCAGGCGCAATACTTTCAAATTCTATGCGTCGGGGGGCCGGCCCTGCTGCTCGCGCAGTCTGGCTCGGCATTCTATAGCGGCCGCGGGCAGACCTGGGTCGTCATGCTGGTTGATGTGACGGCGGCGATGCTAAATTTGGTGCTCGACTACTGCTGGATATTCGGGCATTATGGTTTGCCGGCATGGGGAGTCGCGGGGGCGGCATGGGCGACGTCGGTCAGCATGTGGATGAAAGCAGTTGTGTACCTGCTCTTGCCGCTGCAACGTAAATACCGCGAGCAGTTCGGCACGCTCCGCGGCATGCGGCTCGATTTCGAACTCGTGCGGCGGATCCTCTACTACGGCGTTCCGAGCGGTTTGCAGATGCTGCTCGATGTGGCCGGGTTCACCGCGTTTATCATGCTCGTTGGCCGAATTGGCATGACAGAAGTTGCGGCCACATCGATGGCGTTCAGCGTGAGCACGTTGGCATTCATGCCGATTTATGGGTTGCACCTGGCCGCTAGTATTCTTGTAGGGGAACACTTGGGGGAAAATCGCGACGGCCTGGCCGCTCGCGCGACGTACACCACGCTGCAGCTCTCGTGGATGTACATGCTGGGCATTTCGCTGCTGTACGCTCTCACGCCGGGAGTGTTCCTGCACGGATTCTTTCCGAGCGGTGCGGCGAATTCATCGGCAAACGCGGCCGTGGAGCATATGGCGGTGATGCTGCTGCGGTTTGTGGCGGCTTACAACCTGCTCGATGCAACGCAGATGGTTTTTGTGGGAGCGCTCAAAGGCGCCGGCGACACCCGGTTTTTGCTTCGCGTCAGCCTGTTGCTGGCCGGACTGTTAGGCGGGTTTAGTTGGTTGAGTGTCGAAGTGTGGCGGTTGAACGTTTACGGCTGTTGGACGCTGATCGTTGTTTGGTGTTGGATCGCGGCTACGATCTACGTGTTGCGATTCTGGCAAGGAAAATGGCGACGCATGCGAGTGATTGAAGTTCGAGACGCATCGGCTTCAACCGCCTCTTCCGGTTTAGGCGCCGATTAGGATGGCGAGCGGGAAACGATGGAGCAGCAGAAAGGGGACGGGCACATTTTGCTGCAAAGACACCGCACGACCATCGCGGCGACTGTGCCCGGCCAGTCCCCGAGGTTTCTGGACTTCGGGAGAGGGGGGCAGGCACAATTTGCTCCGCGGACTGCGCAAATTGAGCCAGTCCCCGGCGGTTTTGTTAGAGTTCCTAAATCTCGTTCCACCAATTCTCTTCTTCGGTGAGCACGGCCGCGAGGGCAAGATCGTTCGCGTTTGCGGCCTCTGGCGTTTGGTCATGGTACAACGAATCGTCGCCATGATCGTACGAGGTCGCGCTCAAGTTGCTCCAGGTCTGATCCAACAAGAGCAGGTCGGACTCCGCGGATGCATCATCCACCGCCGTTGCGTTAACCACGCTGGTGGAAGTTGACGCGGCACTAGTCGGCTGGGCCGCGTCCGCAACGAAAGAGGTGAGCAACGGCGAGAATGAGGAGGCGTCGCTAGACGAAACGCCGGCGGCGACGGCGGTGGCGGTGTCCGCCGGCTGGGTCGGCGGAGTCGCGTCCCCCGGCCCGAAAAAGCTATACGATTGGCCGCTATCGGCGCCACTCGAGCCATTCAACAAAGCCGAATTATCGGCAGCCAAACCGGTACCCGCCGGCGAAGAACTCGACGACTCGATGTCGCCGGCGCTGAATACGATGGCTCCTGCGCCGGGCGGCGGCAGCATCTCGCCGAAGTGCGCATACACAATAGCGAGGTCGGCCTGGTCGACGAAGCCGTCGCCGTTGCCGTCGGCGCCGCTGAACGGCGCGACGTTTTGACCTTTCATTTTCGTGTACACGACCACGTCGCTGCCATCGACAATGCCGTTGCGATTGTAATCGCCGAAGAGGAAATTAAGGCCGAAGTAGTAATCCTCGACTTCGCCGATTTGGGCGGGGCCGGTCGCCGAGAGCCCTTGCTCGCCCCACCGGAATCGTGCGGCGATGGGTTGGCCACTAACGGCGTTGCCGGGAATGGTAACCTGCAGGTCATACGTCCCGGGGTTGAGGTCTGCTTCGTTACCGAGGTTCGTGCCGTTGAGCGACCAGGTAAGCTTTTCGCCGGAGCCGAATTGTCCGTCGTGGTTGAAATCCATCCATCCGGTGAGCAAGCCGCCGACGCCCATCAAGGTGACGCGGAGCGTATTGACTCCCGTTACGAGCACGCCGCCATTGCTGACGACGAGTACGCCATCGTCGGAATTATCGCTCGTAGCGGATGAGCTCGGAACACCGTCGACTTCGCCGTCGAGCGTCGCACCAAGTTGGAAGCCGGGCACCACCTTGTGGCTTGGGCCGTTGCTGGCGGAGGTCGTGTGGAAAGAATTCGGCAAATCGCCCCAATCGCGGTCGGCGAGATTATCCAGTCCGAACGTGACGCCGGTTATCGTTCCACCCGGCAAGAGCTGCACGTCGCGATAGCCGAGCGTGGGCTTGGTGATCGACCACGCGGCAGCCGGTGTGCCTTCGTTCGGTATGACGATATCGACCCGGTACAAGCCCGGCGGCACACTGCTAAAGAAGAACGAACCGTTGGCGCCGGTGAGGGCGGAAACCTCGGTGCCACTTTGCCAGGTGCCGCTGAGGTCGGTGTCGAGGAACACGCGGAAATTGGCGACGCCTGCTTCGCCGAGGTCTTGCGTGCCATTGCCGTTCAGGTCGTTGAAGACGACGCCTTGAATGGTCCCGGGGCCATTCCCGTTGGGGTTCTGAGAGCCGGGCGGTTGGAGGAAGAAGTTGACAATTTGGTCGGGCGACCCGGGACCGGCAAACACGGTTTCCACGCCGTCCTGACCGGGATCCGTGAACGCCCAATCCGCGGTCGGTTTGTCCACGCCGATCTGGTAGGTGGCGTTTTCCGTGGGAACCGGACTTAGCGTTGTTAAGTCGATCGGCAGCGTGTATTGACCGTTGGCATCGGTGAGCACGCTGAATTCGCCCGGATCATGGACGGCATTGCGGTTTTTGTCCCAATACACGGAGACGCCGGCGGCCGCGGCGTCGGCGCCATCGAACTTGCCGTTGCCGTTGACATCGGAGTACACCGTGCCCGCGACATCGAACGTGTCCGGCGGCGCATCTTGTTTGAGCAAGAAGTTCAGGTTCTTGACCGGCGCCGGAACGATATGGAAGAGCTGGCCGAAGTCGTTAAAGGCCACCGGCGAGGGCAAGCCCGGTTCCGGCAAATCGGTCGGATCGACCAAGCCCTGCACGTTGTTGGCGTTGCCGCTCGGATCGAAGAAGATTTCGCCCGGATTGTCGCCAAGGACCGGCGGGTTGTCGTGATCGGCGGCGAAGAACCAATTGGGGTTGATCGTCCACGTCTGTGCGTAATGTGGGAGGTAAGTAAAATTTGGATCCGACGTGGTCATCGCGGACGTGGCGGTGTCTTGGAGCAACAGACGCCCCTGCGGATCGGATGCGCAGATCTGGTATTCGATCGTTTGGCCAAAATGGGGCGACGCTGGATTCGTCGTCTGGGCAAGGTCGCCCTGGACGTCGAGATCGAAGTAGTAGTTGCCATCGGCGCCGGTAAGGAAACGGGCGGTCGGACTCGCCTCGGGCACACCACCCCACACTTTATACGCGTCCACGATTACGTTGGCGGCGAACTGCTCTTGATTGATCGTGTCGCCTTCGTCGTACACGCCGTTGGAATTGTTGTCGTTAAAGTCGAGCGTGCGCTCGATGTCGCCATCGCGGACGTCGCTCAAATCGGCATGCTGACCAAAGACCGTCTGCACGTAGCGATCGAAATTGAATTGGTTGTCTCCGTTGGAATCGATGCCGACGACGCCTTGCACGCGCTTGCGCTGATGATGCCATTTTCGGAGTAATTCGGGTCGTAGGTGCCGCCGCCGATGGGCTTGCCGTGCCAGACGATTTCCACGTCATCCAGCACAGCGGCAGTATTGGACCAATTCTCGATGTGCAGCTCCCAATTGCGGTAGACGGGTTCCCCATCTACCAAAAGGGGCTCGCCGGTTAGGACGTTGGTAATCATTTCGCTGTTGGAGCTCTCGCCCCAATTGCGGTTGGTGCTAAACGTCCAGACAAAATCTCCGTCGACGCCGTTGAAGAGATCGCCGGCCGGATCGATGGTCGGATTATCCGAGCTGGGTTGCGCTCTAAAGGGTATAAAGCTGGGATCTTGATAGTAATTGTTCAGCTCGCTCTGGGTGCCGTCCGGAGAGGTGAGCATGATTCGCAGACCGTCGAGCGCGTGTGATGAGGCGCCAAGACCAATTTTCACTTCCACCCACTCGACGTTCATCTCCTGGCTGGGCGGCACGGCAAAATCGATATAGGAAGCTCCGCGGCTGTCGTCGCTGGGGCCGGTGTAACTGTCGAATGGCATGTCGACAAAGTACTGGTTCCAATAGGCGATAAAGCCCGAGTGGCCGCCGATACCGCCGGGAACCAGGTTTTCAGCGCCATTGGGCGGAGCGGCGCCCTTTTCGGCCGCGGGTAGGTTTAAACCTGTGCCAACGACGGCCGTCGTATAAGTCAGCTCGGTATTGGGCGCGATGTTTTGGTTCAGCTCATCCCAATGCAGCGCCATGTACACGGCCGCCTCGGCATCGACGACGCCGTGGGCATAGCCGATCTGCTCGCCGTAGATGCCGTAGCCTTGGCTGACGGTATAGCCGGCGCCGTTGGTAAACAGGGCCGGCTGGGGTTCGTAAGTGCTGGATTCTTGCCGGGCGAAGTCGTTGGTATCCGGCGCGAAAAAATCGAACCCGAAGCCGCCACCGAAAAGGTCCGCGTTTGGATCGGCGATGGGAAAATCGAACGGGATAAAACTATGATCATTCATGCCATCATAGGCATCGGGGTTGCGGTACGGACCGATCTGATTCGTCTGCCACGTATTGTTTGTGGCGAACGTGGCAACGCCAGAACTGGGAAACTCGAATTGGGCATTTTGCCGCGAGCTGCGGACCAGAATTTCTTCGACGTCGCGATACGTGAGGTTCGGATTCGCCTGCAACATCAGCGCGATGACGCCGCTGACCATCGGGGCCGCGGCGGAGGTGCCGTTGAAGCGCGAGGTGTAGTCTGGGTCGGGTAAAAAATCTCGATCCGGATCGAAGCCATTGGGCAACGGAGCGGCGTTGAAGCCATCATCGCCGACGAGGTCGGTGGTCCAGATACCGCTGCCATAGCCGTCATCGTCCGCGATATTCGTTGCGCCGAGGATACTCGAGCCGGTAGCGCGGCCACCAGCACCGACGGCCCCGCGACCGGATAGTTCGTAAACGTGCCATCGGCGTTGATATAAAGTCCGTCGTGATCCACGCCCGTCACGCCGATCGTGTAGCGCGAATTGACCAGCGCCTGTAGCTCGAGCTGTTGTAATTGCCCACGTCGGGGAAACCAGGTAGAGATCCCGGTCCGGCATCGTTTCCGGAGGCGAAGACATTGATCATTCCCAGGCCGTTGCGACCGGAGACGACCGCCTGGCGGAGGATCTCGGTTAGCTGCGGGTCCAAGGGTATAGCAACCCGTCCGGCCGATCCGTAACTGTTGTTGGTGATATCGACGTCGTGGTCCAGGGCGTAGAGAAACGCGGCTTCCGCCGATTGATCAGTAACGCCCGAGACGCCGCCTTTGATCGGCACCAACGTGGCGCCGGGCGCGATGCCCGTCCCGCCGATGCCGTTGTTGCCCACGGCGGCGATGATGCCGGCCACCGATGTGCCGTGACCACCTAACGGATCCGTTAAACTTGGACTGACGTTGTTCGTGCCGTTGGAGGAGTTGAAACGCAACGTGGGGCTGATGTTTGCCGCCAGGTCGGGATGAAACAACTGCACACCGCTATCGATGACGGCCACCTTGACGCCCGTGCCGAGGATGGGGTTGCCGTTCGCATCGACCATGTTCCAAGCGGGAACGACGTTGATGTCTTGTCCCGCGACGCCGAACAGGTGCTGCAGGTCGGGATTGCCAACTTCCTGGCCCGTATTGAGCAAATGCCATTGATCCGGAAACAAGGGATCGTTCGGCAACGATAAGAAGACATACTGCGCCGATGTCGAGTCGGCGGCTGCGCCGGAGTCGCTGGCGCCGGAGGCAATTGTGCTGGAGTCAGTGGAACCGGAGGCGGCTGCGGCCGCCATCTGGGCCCAATTCAACTCGTCGAGCAACGTCAGCGCCGCGCCGTCGGGATTGTCGCTCGAGAAGCTGATCACTTGCGGCGTGACGGGGCTCGTGGAAAAGACCAGCCGATCTTCCAGGCGTTCGAACGACCACGACTTACGCTTGCGCTGGCCGCGATGAGCGAGCGGCCCAAGCGCCTTGCGACCACGCGATGCGAAACGTTGATGACCCATCCGGATGCGTCTCTTCACAGCAGATTCCCCTTCTCAGTGAACACCGGCTGAAATCCCAAAACTGGGGAGCGCAGACGCTCGGTTCCGAACGAGCGGCCTGGCTCAACAGAGGTTGTTACTCAACTTGCAATTTGATTGGCGTCGAAATTCCGAACTCCGCCCTCAACCGTTGTGCTGCTGGCAGCCGCCATTGCACCGGTTGGCATAGCGCACGGCCAACCTATCCCTGGCCCACAGTGTCCGCCCATTCGATTTGCACGATGCTATCGTTGCGGCCGATCCAATCTTTCCATCCTAGTCCGGCAGAAAAAAGTGGTCAAACTATTTGATTGGTAGAAGTTGCAGCGACTGCGGCAGCGTGTTTTTTCGGCCCGGCGGCTAAAGTCCACATCTGTAGCAAGTGCCGTAAAGCGTGCCGCATTTTCGCCGAAACGGACTCGGGCGGCCTATGCAAGTCCAGGCCAGTTAAAGAATTGCAGCATAGGGAGCCGTTTATGAGGGCGGAATGGCGATGTACCGCTGGCGGCCCACCGTTCGCCAACGTAGGGGGCCTGGGAAAGCTATTCGGTATTTGCCGCAAGTTCTGGCTTTTCCGCCGGTAGTGGTCCGATAGTCTGTTCCGAGGACCGTAGCCGGTGCGCAAAACGCGCGTTGGCCGGCAGTCCCGTCGCCACATCAACGCGAACTCGTTTTGAATCTTGTCTCGATTGTGCCAGGCGGCATTCTTAGGCTCTCCGCAAGGGACCTAAGCAGCACGCGCCGGCAAATGAATGTTCCGGCGATGCCCGCAATCAAACGTCGCCCAGGAGTGTTCGGGGGGTTAACGATGCGAATTGGGTCACTTGCCAGATCGCAAACTAAATTGGTAGCTCTGTTGGCCGCGGCGGCTGCGACAGCATTCACGCCATTGGCCATTTTTGGCCAGTCGCGCTATGCATCGTCCGGGTCAGGCGGTGCGGCTGGGAACCAGGGTCCGACGCAAGCGATTTACATGGAGCCCGCGGAGGGCGCCAACACTGCGCCCACGTCGCAGTATGTCGATTCCTACGGCAACGCGATGATTGTACCGGCCGGCTGTTATGAACAGTGTGCAGAAGGCAATGGCGGGTACGGTCCGCGCGAAGGCTGTGAATCGTGCCAAATGGGGCCGATGTCACAGGACGGATTCATCGGCCCCTACCCGATGGGCGCTGGCGGCACCGATCCACCGATCGGTTACGACCTGATGAGCGATACGGGGATGTCGGGAGACCTCGTCGATCAGCGCGGACCGCACTACTTCGACATTCGGGCGGAAAGTGTGGTCATGTCCCGCGATAAGACATTTGAAAAGAACATCGACTTCACCGCGGAAAACGTGGGCAATGTCGTCGTGCTTTCCAGCAACATGTTGAGTTTCGGCGACAATTGGGGCTTCCGCATCATGGGCCGCTACGATATTTGCCCGCTGTCGGTCGTCGAGTTTGGCTACATGGGAATCTTCGACTGGAACAGCAGCGCTGCAGTCACCGACCCGACGAATAACTTATACTCGCTGTTTTCTCGACCGGCGCCCGGGACGGGACAATTCGGCACGAGCCCGGTGGGCGTGAATTTGCCACCTCCCCAAAACCCGAATCCGGAAACCGAGCAGGCTAGCATGCAGAGCATTTCGCTCGAGTCCCATTTGCAAACGGCCGAGATCACCTACCGCCGGTATTGGCTCGGCTACATTCCGCGGGTGTCGGGCACACTGCTGGCCGGCTTCCGCTTTACGAGGGTTAATGAAGACTTCGAATTCGCCAGCCAAGGCTCTCAACCGATTCCGAGTACGATGGGACCGCTGGCGGCACTAAAGTACTCGGAGGAGTGCGAAAACAACCTGGCCGGTTTTCAAACGGGTGGCGACATCTGGATCTCGCTGATGCAGGGGCTGCGCTTCGGCACCGAAGGCAAGATGGGTATCTACGACAACCACTCGAAGCTGACCAACCGGATCGTGACCACACCGGCAGGGGTCACGCCGCCTTCACTGTTTGAAGAATTCACAGACGACAACGCCGCATTTATCGGCGAGGCCAGCTTCGATTTGGTGGCCGACGTTCTCCCAAGCGTTTCGATCCGAGCCGGCTACGAAGTATTGTTTCTCAACGAACTGGTGCTGGCTGGAAACAACTTCAACCAGACGTCGCCGTACGGAAACCAAGGCACGCGGGTGCCGTTTGTCAATGATAGCGGCGAGTTGACCTATCATGGCGGGCACTTCGGTATTGAATATATTTGGTAGTTGAATGTGGATTGCGAAGTCGGCGAGCCGCGGGGTCCGCCGCCCCGGTCGGGGTCGAGGACGCCCCGGCTCACTAATCGGCTGAGGGTGCGAACCGGGAGCGGCGCATCGGGGTCGTTGTTTCCGGCGATCCACACCCCTTGACAGTGAGGTATAATGGAGCAGGAATTGGTAGCGCGGACATCTTCGACTGCCCTACAAAAATCGCTCAGGAGTCCCAGTTCATAGTGAAGGAAACAGACCGTCAACAGGGCGTTCAAAGCGAGTCGGCCGTTCTGGTCGGCGTCGAGCTGCCCAATAGCAACGCGGCCCGCGATAACTTGGACGAATTGGCCGGGCTGGTAGAAACCGCAGGGGCGGAAGTTGTCGGCCGCCTCACTCAACGCCGGGCCACGCCCGATCAAACGACCTATCTGGGCAAGGGGAAGGTCGAGCAACTGGAGCTGATGATCCGGGCGACCGATGCGGACGCGGTGATCTTCGACAACAATCTGTCGCCGGCCCAGACGCGCAATTTGGAAAGCCGCCCTGGGCGTGAAGGTGCTCGATCGCACCGAGGTGATTCTCGATATTTTCTCGACTCGCGCGGACGCACGAAGTGCGCCTGGCGGTGGAGCTGGCGCAGCTGGAATACTCCCTGCCGCGGCTCAAGCGGATGTGGACCCACTTGTCGCGAATCAAGGCGGGGGTCGGCATGCGCGGGCCGGGCGAAAAGCAGCTGGAAACGGACCGCCGACTGGTGGAGTGCCGGATCGCGGATCTACGCGACGAACTGAATCGCGTGCTGCGGCGCAAAGAGCGAGAGGTGGCGGCGCGGCGCGATCACATGACCGTTTCGCTTATCGGCTACACCAACGCGGGCAAGAGTACGCTGCTCAACAAGCTAACGGGCGCCGATGAGCTGGTGGAAGATAAGCTCTTCGCCACGCTCGATACGCGTACCCGCCGATGGCAATTGCCAAGCTGGGGGCCGGTGTTGCTATCCGATACGGTCGGCTTCATTCGCGAGTTGCCGCACAGCCTTATCGCCAGCTTCAAGGCGACGCTGGAAGAAGCCCGCCAAGCCGACCTCCTGCTGCACGTGGCCGACGCGAGCAATCCCAACGCGGAAGAACAAATTTCGGCCGTTTACAAAGTGCTCGACGAGTTGGGAATCCGAGAGAAGGACACCATCCTGGTGCTCAACCAGATCGATGCCATTCGCGAACCGGGCACGCTCGATATGTTGCGGCAACGCTATCCGTTGGCGCTGACGATTAGCGCTCGGACGGGCGAAGGCCTGACTCGGTTGGCCGCCGCCGTGAGCGATGCACTGACGCAGCATTTTGTGGATGTCGACGTGGAAACCGACGTGGCAAACGGTCGGCTATTGGCCTCCTTGGCGAAAAATACAGAGATTCTGAGCCGCACGTACACCGACGGCCGCGTTTCGGTCCACTGCCGCGTGCCGCGGAAATATCTCGGTCAGATTTCCGCCGAGCAAGCAACGATTCGCCTGCGTCGCAACGGTGAAGCGCCGTCTCAAAACGGCAATGGCTACGTGAACGGTCACGCAGTCACCATCGACCACCCCTTCGACGAAGTCGCCTAAGATCCCTCCCCCTCTGGGAGAGAGCAGGGGCGAGGGCGCGTTGCGCAGCACCAGAACGTGTTGAGGCTCGTGATGAGCAACGTCGGCAAAGCTGCAATGATTGGCGGAGCGTGTGGCTACTTGCTGGTCACCGTAGGACTCGGAATATTTACGGAAGGTAATTTATCGGGCCTGGTGGGCTTGGTGACTGGATTGCCGCTTGGGATGGCCGCCGGGATAATTACAGCCCTCATCCGGTCGCGCGAGCGCAATAGAGTCGATACTGTTTTTTGGATTGCGGTTGCGGTCATCTTGATTTTTATTCTGGCTGTGCTCGCGGCGATCATGGTTTTACACGCGAAGAACGCTAGCTAGTTTTTGCCGCGTGCTTCCGACCCAAGATGGGTCGGCTATATTGCTCGCATGGCGAAGCGACGACTCACCAACACGCGCGCACTTGTCACTGGTGCCTCCAGCGGCATCGGCCGCGCGCTGGTAATCGAGTTGGCAAGGCGTGGCGCTGACATCATCCTGGTCGCGCGACGCGAAGATCGCCTCGCGGAAGTCGCCGCCGAGATTTCAAAACTCGGGCGACGGGCCGTTTGCATTGCGGGCGACGTGACCGATGCAGCGGTTCGCCAGCGGGCCGTTGCGGCGGCGCACGATGAGCTTGGCGGCCTCGATATTCTGGTCAACAACGCGGGCGTCGCGGCGCACGGCCGATTTGCCGATGCCGATCCGGGCAGACTGCGGCCGATCATGGAGGTGAACTTTTTCGCACCCGTGGAATTGATCCGCGAAGCGCTACCCGCGTTGCGCGAAGGAACGCAGCCGCTGATTGTCAACGTTGGCTCGATCCTGGGCCGGCGCGGCAGCCCGCATAAGAGCGAGTACTCGGCCAGCAAATTTGCACTTCACGGTTTCAGCGAAGCGGTGCGGCCGGAACTGTCGCGGCTGGGTGTCGATGTGCTTGTTGTGGCGGCTGGCCCAACCGAGACCGAGCACTTCGACGTGCTGCTGGAAGGCACGGCCGAACTGCCGTGGGGTAATCCGCATCGCCAGCCCGCCGAGGAAGTTGCCCGCGCGATCGTCCGCGGCATCGAAAATGGCCGGAACGAAATCGTCACGGGTTGGCGCGGGCGGCTGTTACTGCTGTTCAACCGGCTGTTTCCCCGGCTGGTGGATCGCATCATGAAGCGCTTTGGCTAAGCGGCAACAAATGGGCGCCGCTTAGAATCGGTGAAATGACTAAAGCTGGTTTCAAAACTCACCCCATCAACCGGACGCAAGCGCGTTCCGGCTGATCCGATCAGACGCTAGCGCGTTTCGGCTGATCCGATCAGCCGCGGGGTGTTAGCCCCCGGTTTTGAAACCGCTTTGCTATGTTGAAAACAGATTGATGTATTTTTATTCCGGCTAACGCCGTATCGCGTAGGCGAGCACTCGGAGCGCCGCTTCCACGAATAGCGATGACTTCTTGCGTGCAGCCAGCATTGAGCCTGTAGTTCGCTTTAGTCCACTCATGAACGATTCGACAATCCAGCGCTTACCGTAACCGTTTCGCTTGAGGCGCCTGGGCGTCATTTTCGACCTGTATTTGCCATTTACCGTGCCATCCTTGCGATGTACGGCGGGCGGAATCCAACTCGTAACCTGCCAAGCGTCTCGACAATATTGATGAACCCATTCAGCATCATATCCGGCATCAGCGAACAGCGTTTTTGGCTGGATCGCAACTCGCGTCTTGTCGAGCAGCGGCCGAGCCACCGCTTTGTCGTTGCAGGGCCCCCAGCTCATGACGAGGCTGGCCGGCAACATGGTGCCGCAGGTCACACACAACGACAGCTTCACATACCTCTTACGCTTTCCACCTCGCCGCGTGTTGAAGTAGGCACTGGCCGCAGTGCTCTCGATACCCGTCGAATCGATCGCCACTTCTTCATCTGCTTCACCGCTCTGAGCCGTCACCTGGCGAACGACGTCGGCCAAAATCGCGTCCACAATAGCCAGCGTGTCCGAGCGGTCGGCAAAGTACTTAAGCGTCGAATAATGTGGCAATCCCTTAAGACCCAAGCATTTTTTCAACGCATCCGATGTGTCCAAAAACTCAATGACGCCTCGATAGGTCGTCTTCAGGTACGCCCGCAAAATCAGGCACGTCATCAACTGACTCTGCGTGAACTTGTGCGGACTCTTCGTGTGCGAGTACGGCTGCATGTATCGTCCGGAGAACTTCATGCTCAGCCGGGCGACTTCCAACAATGTGTTCTGTTTGGCGCTCATTCCAACAGGTTTAGCGCCATCAACTTAAAACGTCAATATGTTTTCAACAAAGCAAAACCGCTTGTAAAATCTAGTGACCGAACCGAAAGCAGCCAAACATGAAAGTACGCGACAGCGGAATGCCGGATGAGCCCTACTGGGAATCGCTCTTTGACGTTCCGCTGATTCTTAAGCGCCTCGAACTTGGACGCTTTCACGATGTGGCCGAGTTGGGATGCGGCTATGGTACGTTTGCCGTGCCCGTTGCCGAAGCAATCAGCGGCACTCTCTACACGTTCGACATGGAACCGGAAATGATTACCCGCACCCGTGCTGCGCAGCGGGCTTGCGGGTGAAGTGCCAGCAGCGGGACGTGGTGGAATCGGGCTTCGGCGTCCTGGTCGATGCCGTCCTGCTCTTCAATATTCTGCATGGCAAAGAACCCGTTGTGCTGCTGCGGCACGCCGCTGACGCGTTGCGGCCAGGCGGCGAAGTCCTCGTAATCCATTGGCGCCATGGGAAAACGCCGCGCGGGCCCAGCCTCGAAATTCGGCCGAGGCCAGAACGAATCGCGGAATGGGCCACGCTCGCAGGGCTGGAACCAGCCGGCGAGGTTGTTGATCTACCGCCGTGGCACTACGGTTTGCGATTGCGCCCGCATTGCGACTGCTCTTCTTGAGTGCCTCTACCTCCCAAAATCGCACGGCCGGATCCTCTCAATACGGGCCAATTCCACGCATTGCAAAGCGGGCCGGAATTCTCTATATACATGGAGTCGGGCCCGTTTTGCGCAATACCCACTTTTTGTTGGAGTCACTCACATGAAAACGCGCTGGATTGTTTTGTCGTTGTGTCCCGCCATGTTGCTGGTGGCGGGCGGACTCAAGGCGGCTAAGGAAGAGTCTGCGACCAAGGAATTCAAAGCCACCTGTCCGGTTTCGGGCAAAGCCGCCGGCGAAAGTCACATGGTCACATTGAAGAACGGGGAAAAGGTGTATTTCTGCTGCGACCACTGTCCGGAGGCGTTCAAAAAGAATCCGAAGAAGTACGAATTGCAGGTCCGCCGTCAACTGCTCGAAACGGGTCAGATCAAGCAAGTGGCTTGCCCGCTGACTGGCAAACCGGTTAACAAAGACACGATGGTCGACGTCGGTGCGACGCAAGTCGGTTTCTGCTGCGACAAGTGCCAGGCCAAGTACAACAAAGCCAGCGACCAAGAAAAGCTCAAATTGTTGTTCTCGAACGCCGCCATGAAGAAGGGCTTCAAAAAGACCGGCGAGGAAAAGAAGAAGACGAAGAAGGCTGCGTAAGCTTCTGTCGAACAACGGCAAGACTTTCCGCTGGGGCCAGATTTGTCTGGCCCTTTTTCGTTTTCGCAGCCGTTCGAGCAACCGCTAATCGACGATCGCGAGCGGCCGTCTATCGCCGCCGGGATGAACGGCGGCTCGCCCAGGGAATTGGGGAACGCTCGGAGCCGCGCATCTGCCAAACTGGCACGGGAACCTTAAGCCATTTAACGGCATTTGAAAGCCGTAAAACGCCCTAAGCGTTGTAAATTCAAGTATTTGCGGCCGCGGGGACTAGCCCTGGCACGCGGCTTGCGTAATACTGCGGAATCTTGCGGTGCGCTGCCATTTTTGGCACCCGCCGCGGGGAAGCCTGCACACCAATCGCGGAGCGATTCTCGCCCCGTTTCTCTACGTTTATAAAACTGTCATCCTGAGCGGAGCGAAGGATCTGGCGAAGCGACCGGTTAGATTTTTCGCTTCGCTCAGCATGACGTCGGTGGTCCAAATAATCGGAGGAAAAATCGCGTGTCAGCAAAACAGATGGTGTTTGAGGATGATGCCCGGGCCCCATTGGCAGCCGGTGTCGATAAGTTGGCCCGCGCCGTTCGCAGCACGCTCGGTCCCCGCGGCCGCAACGCCGTGCTCGACAAGGGTTGGGGCTCGCCGAAGGTGACGAAAGACGGCGTCACCGTTGCGCAAGACATCGAGCTGGAAGACCCGTTCGAAAACCTTGGTGCCCAACTCGTCAAGGAAGCGGCCAGCAAGACGAGCGACGTCGCCGGCGACGGCACGACCACGGCCACCGTGCTGGCAGAAGGCATTTTTCGCGAAGGGCTCAAGATGATCGCGGCCGGCGCCGACTCGATGGCGTTGAGCCGCGGCATCACCAAGGCCGTGCAGGCCGTGAGCGACGCAATCGCCAAGCAATCTGAGCCGGTGGATATCAAAGATAAGAAAAGCCTGCATCAGATCGCCACGATAGCGGGCAACAACGACCCGTCGATCGGCAGCGTGTTGGCCGATGCATTTACGAAGGTGGGCAAAGACGGAGTGATTACGGTGGACGAAGGCCGCAGCAGCGAGACGACCGTGGAAGTCGTCGAGGGGATGCAGTTCGATCGCGGTTTTCTCTCGCCGCATTTCGTTACGGATCCGGACGAGCAAGAGGTCGAACTCGAAAACTGCCTGATCCTTGTGTACGAGGAGAAGATTTCCAGCGCCAAGAATCTGGTGCCAATTCTGGAGGCGATCTCGAAGGCCGGAAAACCGCTGCTAATTATTGCGGAAGACGTCGAAGGCGAAGCGCTGGCGACGCTCGTGGTGAACAAGCTGCGGGGCATTTTGCAGGTGTGCGCGGTCAAGGCGCCGGGTTACGGCGACCGCCGCAAGGCGATGCTGGGCGACATCGCGACACTTACCGGCGCAACCGCGATTTTCAAGGACCTGGGCATCAAGTTGGACGGCATCAAGCTTTCCGATCTTGGCAAGGCCAAGAAGGTTACCGTCACGAGCGACAACACGACGATCATCAGCGGAGGCGGAGAAAAAAGCGGAATTACTGGCCGAGCCGAACAAATTCGTCGCGAGATTGAAACCACCGACAGCGATTACGATCGCGAGAAGCTGCAGGAGCGGCTGGCGAAGCTGGCTGGTGGCGTGGCACAGATCAAGGTTGGCGCGGCGACCGAATCAGAATTGAAGGAGCGCAAAGCGTTGTTCGACGACGCAAAAGCGGCGACTGCGGCGGCCCTGGCAGAGGGTGTGGTGGTTGGCGGCGGCGTCGCGCTGCTGCGGTGCGAGAAGCTCGTCAGAAAGCTCGATCTTCAAGGCGATGAAAAGCACGGGGCCGAGATCGTTGCCAACGTGCTGCACTACCCGTTGCGATACATCGCGGAGAACGCCGGAGTCGACGGCGAGGTGGTGGTGAATCGCGTGCGCCAACTGAAGGGTAAAAACGAAGGTTACAACGCCGACAAGGACGAGTACGGCGACCTTGTGGCCGCCGGCGTAATCGACCCGGCAAAGGTCGTTCGCACGGCGCTGCAAAACGCGGCGAGCGTGGCGGCACTGCTGCTCACTACCGAGTCGCTCGTCACCGAGATTCCGAAGACAGAAGAAGAGCCAGCCGGCGGGCATCATCATGACCACGGCATGGGTGGCATGGGAGGAATGGGCGGCGGCATGGGATGCGGCATGGGCGGCATGATGTAAGAGGAGTCATCGGTTTTTAGTGCTCAGTATTCAGCTTCCGAACGGATGGCTGATTACCTTCTTCAAATTGAACAATTCATTAAAACAACAACGCACAATCAGGAGTGAGACATGTCGAAGATTAAGTTACGTCCGCTGGATGATCGGGTGGTAGTCGAGCCGTTGGAAGCTGAAGAGATGACAGCTGGCGGGATCGTGCTGCCCGATGCGGCGCAGGAAAAGCCGCAGCGCGGCAAAGTTGTGGCGACAGGACCCGGTAAGTTGCTCGATTCGGGCAGCCGCGGAGAACTCTCTGTGAAAATCGGCGACGAAGTGATCTTCGGCAAGTACGGAGGCTCGGAAGTAGAGATCAACGGCGAAGAGTATAAGATTCTTCGCGAGACCGATATTTTGGCGAAAGTAGTTAGCTAATAGTCATCAGTCGTCAGTTTTCCGTCGGTCTTACCGACAACTGAAAACTTGACGGCAAATTACCGAACCATTACGGACCTGAACAGGAACTTTTACCGTGGCAAAGCAATTGATGTTCGACGACGCCGCCCGGGCCAAGATGCTCGCCGGTGTGGATAAGCTGGCGGATGCGGTGGCCATTACACTTGGCCCCCGCGGCCGCAACGTAATTATCAATAAATCGTTCGGCGGGCCGACGGTTACGAAGGACGGCGTGACCGTCAGCAAGGAAATCGAGCTGGAAGATCCGTTCGAGAACATGGGCGCCAAGCTCGTTCACGAGGTGGCCGATAAAACGTCGACGCTGGCCGGCGACGGCACGACGACAGCTACGGTGCTCGCCCGGGCCATTTTGCGCGAAGGCACGCGCAACATTGTGGCCGGCAGCAATCCGATGGCGGTGCGTCGCGGCATCGAGAAGGCGGTCGCCGCCGCTACGGAGCAGCTCGATAAGTTGGCCAAGAAGGTTTCCAACAAGCAAGAAATCGCCCACGTCGGAGCGATCAGTGCGAACAACGATCGCGTGATCGGCGATTTGCTTGCCGACGCAATGGAAAAGGTCGGCAAAGACGGCGTCATCACGGTTGAGGAAGGCAAGACGACCGAGACTACGCTGGAGCTCGTCGAAGGCATGCAGTTCGACAAGGGCTACTTGTCGCCGTACTTCATCAACCAGCCGGCCACAATGGAGTGCGTGCTGGAAGACGCGTATATTTTGATTCACGAAAAGAAGATCAGCAATTTGCGCGAGCTGCTGCCGATTTTAGAGCAGACCAGCCAGAAGGCCAAACCGCTGCTGATCATTGCTGAAGACGTGGAAGGCGAGTCGTTGGCGGCCCTGGTCGTCAATAAGCTGCGCGGCGTGCTCAATGTGTGCGCGGTGAAGGCGCCTGGGTTCGGCGATCGCCGCAAGGCGATGCTGGCTGATATCGCGACGCTCACGGGCGGCACGGTAATTAGCGAAGATCTGGGCAAGAAGCTCGAGAACATCACGCTCGAGGAGCTCGGCCGGACGAAGAAGATTACCGTTACCAAGGATAATACGACCCTCGTCCAAGGCGCGGGTCGCAGAGAGGACGTGCAGAAGCGGATCGAGCAAATCCGCAAGAGTATCGAGGGAACGACCAGTGACTACGATCGTGAAAAGCTGCAGGAGCGGCTAGCGAAGCTGACGGGCGGGGTGGCGATCATTTCGGTTGGCGCCAGCAGCGAAGCCGATATGAAGCAGAAAAAAGCTCGCGTGGAAGACGCGCTGCACGCGACGCGGGCGGCGGTCGAAGAAGGCATTTTGCCCGGCGGCGGCGTGGCGCTGTTGCGTTGTCGCGAGGCGGTGGAAAAAGCCCGCGCCGGCGCGAAGGGCGACGAACGCATCGGCGTCGATATCGTGCTGGGTGTGCTGGCAGCTCCTCTCAAGCAGATTGCCGATAATTGCGGCCTTTCGGGCAGCGTGGTTGCGGACGAAGTGAGCCAGAAGGCGACCAACGTGGGCTACGACGCGAACGCCGGCGAATACGTCGACTTGGTGAAGGCCGGTGTTCTCGATCCGACGAAGGTCGTAAAGACGGCACTTGCCAATGCAGCCAGCATTGCCGGGCTGATGCTGACGACCGAGGCACTGGTGACCAGCTTCGACTCGAAGGACGAGAATAAGAAGGGGGTCGTGGGCAGCATCCGGTAATAACTTGTAGCTGGCCCCTGAGCGGCCGGCCGTTCCGAGGTCGGAGACCTCGGCTACAAGACGGGCCACTTCGCCTTTGGGCAAGTGGCCCGCTTGCATAAAATGAAGCAAAGGACCAATGACTAAATCCCAATGACCAACGAGTCAGCAAGATTATTTGGTCATTGGTCATTCTCCCTATGGCGACACAGCGAGACTATTACGAAATTCTCGGTCTTGCGCAATCCGCGAGCGACGGCGATATCGCCGGCGCCTATCGTAAGCTAGCCATCAAATATCATCCGGACAAAAATCCGGGCGACCGCGAGGCAATCGAGCGGTTCAAGGAAGCGGCCGAGGCTTTCGAGGTGCTGAACGATCCGGACAAGCGGGCCCGCTACGACCGCTATGGCCATGCGGGGCTGAACGGCCAGTTCGGGGCACATCACTTCACCGATGTTGAGGATATCTTTTCGGCGTTCGGAGATTTGTTTGGCGACTTGTTCGGTGGCCGAGCGCGAAATCGATCGCGCAAAGGGCGCGATGTTCGGTCCGATGTAACGCTCACGCTCAAAGAAGCTGCCCACGGCGTTACCAAAACGATCGAGTTTCAACGCCACGAGCGCTGCGAGAAATGCCGGGGCTTGGGCGCCGCGGAAGGCAGCCGGCGCGAGGTGTGCAGCTATTGTCGCGGGCAAGGCCGGGTGATCCAGGCGGCCGGAATCGTGAGAATCCAGACGACCTGTCCGTCGTGTCACGGGCAAGGTTCGGTCATCAAGCATCCGTGTCCGAGTTGCCGGGGCAGCGGACAAGTGCTGAAGAAGGTTACGACAGAAGTTCAGATTCCGGCGGGGGTCGATGACGAGATGCGCGTGCGCATTGCGGGCGAAGGAGAGCCCAGCCCCAGCGGTGGTCCGCCCGGCGACTGCTACTGCTTTATTTCGGTATTGCCGCACCCGTTATTCGAGCGCGATGGCCAGAATTTGGTGTGCCGCATTCCGATCACGTACGCTCAGGCCGCGCTGGGAACGACGTTGGAAGTGCCCACGCTGGAAGGTCGCGGCGCGGTTGAAATTCCCGGCGGCACTCAGTCGGGAGCGGTCTTCAAGCTGAGCGGCAAGGGCATGCCCGACCCGCGTCGTCACGGTCTCGGCGATTTGCTGGTACAAGTGTTCATCGAGGTTCCGAGAAAGCTCAGTAAAGAGGAACAAGCTTTGCTGCGAGACTTAGCTGAGATGGAGCACCGGCACGTCGCTCCGGAACGCAAAAGCTTCTTCGCGAAACTCAAAGAGTATTTCACAGCCGATGAAGAAGAGGCAAAGCCCGTCGATCAATAGGAGCCGTTGAAATGCCTACACACAAAGACCCGAATCGAGAATCGGCCGATGGTCCGGTGCGGCGGGGTGGACGGGATGCGACGAACGACGATTCCGCGGAGCATGACGTGGAGCAACAAGCCGCCGAAATTCGCACCGCGCCGCCGGATGGGACTGCTCCGGCCAGCGAATTGGCCAACGCGAACGATCGCCTGCTGCGGCTTCAAGCCGAAATGCAGAACCTGCGCAATCGCACGTCGCGCGAGATTGCCGATGAGCGCCGCTACGCGGCATTGCCCGTTTTGCGCGAGCTGCTGCCTGTGGTTGACAATATCGATCGGGCCCTCGACGCGGCGGAAAAGGCGGGAGAAGCGGAGAATTTGCTGGCGGGATTTCGCCTGGTCAAGCAGCAGTTGCACACGCTGTTGAGCCAGCATCACTGCGAGCCAATCGCCGCTGAGAACGAGCCGTTCGACCCGAATTTTCATCAGGCGATTTTGCAGCAGCCGTCGGAAGATGTGCCGGCGGGCAACGTCATGATGGTAACGCAGCACGGATATAAGTTGCACGATCGGGTGGTGCGGCCGGCGCAGGTGATTGTTTCGAGCGGTGCGTCTCACTAGCGAACGTGCTGGCGGTGAATTCGGTGTTGCCGCCGACGCTAAACCCTGAATTGGTGAACATAACGCGAATGCCTACTTACGATTACGAATGCGATGCCTGCGGCCACACGTTCGAGTTGTTCCAATCGATCACCGAGCCCGTGAAGAAGAAATGCCCCAAGTGCGGCAAGGCGAAATTGCGCCGGTTGTTTGGCACGGGTGCTGCCGTAGTGTTCAAAGGTTCCGGCTTTTATCAGACCGATTACCGCAGCGAGTCGTACAAAAAAGGCGCGGAGAAAGACAAACCGGCCAGCGACTCGAAGAGCGATGGCAAGGGTGAATCGAAGTCGGAATCGAAGTCGGAATCGAAGCCGGCGGCAAAAGGCGGCAATAAAAGCGACAAGAAGAAGCCTTCCAAATCCGATTAGCATCCGAAGGCTAAATTCGCGTTTTCCGAATCTATAGCGGCAGATTGAGAGTGTCCCAAACCGGCGGCGCCGGAGCGATGATATCCACCGGCTCGCCGGTCATCGGATGATTGAAACCAAGTTGGCGGGCGTGAAGTGCGATTGCGCGTAGCCGCTCGTCGGCAAACTGCTCGCCGAATGGACGTGTGGACCCGTATTGCGCGTCGCCGATGACCGCGTGGCTGCGGGATGCGGCTTGGACACGGATTTGGTGCGTGCGGCCCGTTTCGAGCTCGACTTCGAGCCAGCTACCGACATTCGGGAGGCGCGCCAGGACGCGATAGCGCATGGCGGCGCGTTTGCCGCGCGGGTCGCCCTCGGGGACGACGATCGACTGGGGCATGCCGTGCCGCTTGTGCAAGTAATCGGTCCAAGTGCCCTCGTCCGGCTGAACGTCGCCTTCCACCACGGCCCAATAAACCTTGGTGACGGTGCGATTCTCGAACTGACTCGCCATTCTTTGGGCCGCTCGAACGTGCCTGGCAAAGACGATCGCTCCGGAAACCGGCCGATCGAGCCGGTGCGGCAGACCCAAATAGATATTGCCGTCTTTTTGCTCTCGCGCTCGGTAGAACGCCTTCACTTGGGCTTCGAGGCTATCGATGCCGGCAGGGGCTTGGGTGAGAATTCCGGACGGCTTGTTCAGGACGAGGCATGGGCCGTTATCGTAGAGGATATCGAGCATCGACGTAGGTCCGGCTTTCGCCCGACTTGCTGCTGGTACTTGCGAGGCGAAAGCCTGAGCGGCGCGGGTGAACCCCATCAGAACGGCGGTTGTCCCTTCCCGCAAGCGGCTTCATGACAGGGCGTTCGTGGCATGGCGATTTGCCGCTATCGCCGCTACAATCGCGGCTTGATAATTTGTAGGGTGGGCATCAGCCCACCATTTTTTGTTGCCGTGAGTCGGTGGGCTGTGCCCACCCAACAAATAAATGATTCGCGTTGCCATTCTTGGTGCGTCCGGCTACTCGGCTGCGGAGCTGATCCGCATCCTGCTGCGCCATCCGGAGGTGGAGATCACGGCATTAACCACACGGCAAGTTGAATTGCGCTCTGTGGGAGACGTGCATCCATCATTGGCCACGCGGCTCGATCTGCGGCTCGAGAATCTTTCGCCGGACCGGGTGGCGAAGCGAGCGGACTGTGTGTTTTGCTGCTTGCCCCACGGCGCCAGTGCGGCGGCCATCGCGGAACTTTCGCCGCACAACTTGAAGATCATCGATCTGAGTGCCGATTATCGGCTCACCGATGCGGCAGAGTACCAGAGGTGGTATGGCCTGCAGCACGCCGATCCTGGGCGGTTGGGCAAAGCCGTTTACGGACTGCCGGAAATTTATCGCGAAAGGATCCAGGCGGCAAACCTGGTAGCCAACCCGGGCTGTTATCCGACTTCGGCAATACTGGCTCTCGCGCCGCTGCTACGAGCGGGTGCAATCTTGCCGCGCGGGATCATCGTCGACAGCAAAAGCGGCGTAAGCGGCGCTGGGCGGGAGCCAAAAGCTCATTTACATTTTCCAGAATGCAACGAGAGCGTATCGGCATACGGTGTAGGCACGCATCGGCACATGCCCGAGATCGACCAGGTGCTCACCGATGTTGCCGACAGCGAGATTCGCGTCGTGTTTACGCCGCATCTCATTCCGATGGACCGGGGAATCCTTTCGACATGTTACGCCGAGCCGACCGGTGAGTTCGACGACGCTTCGCTGCTGGACGTGATCAAAAAGTTTTACGCCAACGAGCCGTTCATCCGCGTGATGCCGAATCTGCCATCGACGAAGCAAGTGGCCGGAACGAACTTTTGCGATATTGCGGTGCGCAGCGTCCGGGGGCGGGTTATTGTTATCAGTGCGATCGACAATCTCGTAAAGGGAGCGTCGGGCGCGGCGGTGCAGAACTTCAATTTGATGCATGGGTTCGAGGAAACCACCGCGCTGCTGTAATCAATGACCAAGTACGAATGACCAATTTCAGTTTTGCGATTCCTGCCTCAGACCACTGACCTCAAGTCCCTCTGCCGCATGTCTATTCGCCTTCCACTTGGTTATCGCGCTGCCGGCGTTTATTCGGGCGTGAAGCGCAGCGACGCGAAGCTCGATTTGTCGCTCGTGGTCTCTGATCGACCGGCCGTAGCGGCGGGTGTGTATACCAAGAATTTGGTGTGCGCCGCGCCGGTGACGCTCGACCGGGAACGGACGCCGAGCGAATCGATGCGCGTCGTCGTGATCAACTCAGGCTGCGCCAATGCGTGCACGGGAGACCAAGGAGACGCAGACGCGCGGCAAATGGCGGCGTGGGCCGCCGAGGCGTGCGGGCGCGGCCGGAACAGGCGCTGGTGATGTCCACTGGCGTGATCGGCTCGATGCTATCGATGGAGAAGATTCAGGCCGGCATTCGAGCCGCCGCAGCCCAACTTGGCGGCGATGATCGCTCGCTCGAGAACGCCGCTCGCGGAATTATGACGACCGATACGGTGCCCAAGCTGCGTGGCCGAGAGGTTTCGATTGGCGGCACGCCCACGCGCATTACCGGCATGGCGAAAGGGGCCGCCATGATTGGCCCGAACATGGCCACGATGCTCTCGCTCGTCATGACCGATGCTGCGCTGCGAAAGCAGGATGCGCAGGCGGCACTGGTGGATGCGGTGGATGAATCGTTTCATTGCATCAGCGTCGACGGACACATGAGCACGAACGATACGGTGATCTTATTGGCGAACGGCGCGGCGGGCGAGCGAGCCGGGGCGTCTCCGACCCCGCTCAGCGGCAAAGCGTTGGAAGATTTTCGCGTAACGCTGTTCGAAGTTTGCGAGGACCTGGCCCAATCGATCCCGGCCGACGGCGAGGGCGCGACGCACCTGATCACGGTCGAAGTCCACGGTTGTCGCGACCGGCCGGACGCATTGCGGATCAGCAAAACAATCGCCGACAGCCCATTGGTAAAAACGGCGATCGCCGGGGCCGATCCCAACTGGGGCCGCGTTGTTTCGGCCGCCGGTTACGCGGGCGTGCAGTTCGATCCCTCGAAAGTGACGCTGTACCTCAACGGCCTGCTCTTGTACGAGCGCGGCGCGCCGGTCGATTTCGACCCGGACGCCGCCGCCAAATCGATCGCCGCCGATCGAGACACAAGCATCGTGCTGATCCTGGAAGAAGGCACAGGGTGCGCGCGCTTCTGGACAACCGACCTGACGGCGGAATACGTGCGGCTGAATGCGGACTATCACACGTGAGTGGGGAGAGGTCAGGGGCTGGGGCGATCAGCCGATTTTGCCGTCGCCGTCGATATCCCGCCCGAAGTGAGTTTCGAGGGTCTTCAGCAACGACAATTGAACGTGCTGAATTTCGCGAAGCTGCGTTTCTAATCGCTCGATTCGATCTTCAAGCGATGATGTGGCGGATTGCTGATTTGAAATCTGACTTTGTTGGATCAAGTCCCAGAAGAGGCCCATGGTTGTTTGCCGGTTTGAGATATTATTAAAGAAGTGCCATGTGGAATCGCCTCGTCGGGTATTGTAGCAGACCGCACAGCGGCGGCTAAGCAATATCGGCCATTTCACCCAGGCCAGTTTTCAATGCTTGCTGAGCGCGTGACCAACGTTGAGCCGCGACGCGGAGGCCGGGCACCCGGCACACGGTTCTGTCGCGTGCCGGGTCGGCAGGGGAGCGCGCTTCACTTTGGCTCCCAAGCCATCCAATTCCAAACAGCCGCTTGACCCGAGAGTTCCGGAAGATAGATACCGTCGCGCTTGTCGGGCCGAACGTACCTCACCAGGAAACCTACCTTCCCCTTTCGCTCGAGGCGATACACCACGCCTTCGATTGGTCGATGGCAGCTCTTGACCGACTCCCCAACCAGCGCGTATTCATCCTGGTCCTGGCGCATGGCCGCCGCAAGTCGCTGGGCGACCTCTGTTGGCACGAATGCGGCTGCCGTACTAGAATTGCATTATGAGTACGGTCACATTCAATATTTCCGACGACCTCAAAGATCAGCTTGAGGAATTGAGCCGCAAGCAGCAGCGGCCGGCTAGCGAGTTGGTGCAGGATTCATTGCGCCGATATATCGCTGTCGAACAACTGAAGACGATTCGCCGCGTGACGGTGCCGCTGGCAGAAGCGCAAGGTTTTCTGACGGATGAAGACATTTTCAAGGCCGTCTCTTGAAGATCGTTCTCGACACCAATGTGCTTTTGGCCGGAATCGCCACGCATGGAATGTGCGAAGGGTTCCTCACGCTGTGCTATCGAGACCACACGGTGGTGCTGTCCGAACATATTCTGGCCGAGCTGCACGAGCACTAGCCACGCCGAAGGCGTTACACGCAGATCGACGCCCGTGGGTTTGTGGTTTTGACCGGGGCGGGGTAAAATCGAAATGCAAACTCGCGGAGACTGAACCATGGTCTATCAAGGCACAATCCAAAACGGCGTGGTTGTCTTTCAAAACGGCGCTCAGTTGCCGGAAGGGGCCGTGGTGCGCGTGGAGCTTCTTGATCAGGAAGCGCCGCAGCAACCTCTAACTCCCGAAGAAGATGCACTGCTCCGGATGGGAGAGCTCGCCGTCGACACTGGCATTCCGGATTTAGCAGTGAACATCAACCACTATCTTTACGGTCATCCTAAAGTCATCGATGGCCAGTAGTATCTTCCTTGATACGAATGGTTGGCTGGCGCTGCTAAACCGCACGGAGACAATGTATGCGCCGGCGAACCACGCCTGGGCCAGCATCATACGAGGCAAGCACCGTATAATTCTGACCGACTGGGTTGTCGCGGAAACCGGGAACGGATTGGCTCGAGCCAAGGACAAGACTCGTCTGGCAGAAGCGCTCGACCGGATTTTGCAGGTTACACACAACGAGCTCATTTACGTGCACGAGGATTTGCTTCGTAAAGCGATTGCGTTGTTTGGCCAACACGCAGATAAGTCGTGGGGCCTGGTGGATTGCGCCAGCTTCATCGTGATGCGCGACCGCGGCATCACCGACGCGTTCACCAGCGACCGCGATTTTGAGCAGGCCGGTTTTCAATGCTTGCTGAGCGCATGATCGATGTTTGGCGTTCGAGGACTGTCCCGGTTTTTCGGGCACCACCAGCGGTGGTCCGGCGAGGAAAAACGGAACTGTCCCCCTTCGTTTAGCCCGGTTCTGCCGTGTGCCGTGCCGGCGTTGATAGATTGTCGAGTCGCGCCACAGAAGTTGCCGACTGATCGCCGCGTTAGCCGCGACGCGAAGGCTCGGCGCAGCGGAGCGCGTTACGTCGAAAACGTCCAAAACCGTGCCTGTCCAACCCGACCCTTGGCCGCCAACCTCCACGCCAAAAGCGTTCCACTCCAAAGCCCAGCGTCGCCGTCTAGCAGCGCAGGACTCGCTCGACATGCAACTCTTTGCGCGTAGAAAGGCGTCAGGAAGCATATTTCCCTTTCCAAAAGTGATTCTGGGACAGGCTCTCTAACCGCTAAACCGACGCGAAGACAAAACAGCCAAAAACGCCAAAACGCACTTCGCCGGTCAACTTCCGCTCACAGCAATGCCCCGATTGGTACGTGAGAAAATGTTTGACCGCTCAGGAATGACACCCTAAAATCAGGCTTCGATAGCGATTAAACTCCTATCAGTCGCCGAGATTCGCCCGCGAAATCTGCGTTATCATCATGACCGAGGTGTACTCTCTCAGCAGCGGGTGCTAGATGACCGAAGAGCAAAAAGTTCGAGACCTGCTCGCCGGAAAGCCGACGGCGATTAAAAGCCTCGTCGCCAAGCTACGGCAATGGCTTGATGCCGACGAGGATGGCCACGAGGCAGATGTCTACACCACCGACACCGCAGGCGGCGACATCCGGCACCATTTCCCCCGACCCAACACCAAAGTTCGTCACAACTACTCAGCGATTCGATTCCGCGCCGATTACGTTCTGC
>CAWEDY010000009.1:0-102804 GCA_963807935.1 uncultured Planctomycetota bacterium | reverse complement strand
GGGCGAGGATTTTCCGCGTTTTGTCAGCGCTTATGTAGCGTAAAGGGAATCGCAGTGAACACGCCGATTCAACTATTAGACGTCGTTGCATTAGTTCATGACCGCCCAGGCGACGGTCTGGTTCGAGGGCAGGTTGGCACCATCGTTGAAGACTTATCTGCGGGCGTGTTCGAGGTGGAGTTCTCGGACGACGACGGCAAGACCTACGCGATGCTGCCGCTGTCGGCGGACGAATTGATTGTTCTCCACACAGCGCCCGTTCGGACCGCCTAAGTGTCAGCGCAAAAAAATAGCCGGGGGATATAGGGGCGTCCGAAGACACCCACACGGCGTGGAGCCGAGTTTCGTCCACCAGCTTTAGGGATAATAGCAATTGAAATCATGCGCGCGTTTATCCGGCTGCGCGAGCTACTCGCTAGCCATGCGGACCTGGCACGACGACTGAACGAGCTGGAAAAGAAATACGACAAGCAGTTTTCTGCGGTGTTTGATGCAATTCGACAATTGATGGCGCCGTCAAAGGAAGAACATCGGGAGATCGGCTATCATACGCTGATCAAGAAGAAATAGGCTCCGAGAAGGGGACAGGCACATTTTGCTACGAAGACTGCGCGAAATGAGCCAGTCCCCGTGGACCCCCGCTCCGGGCCTCTCTCGGAGTAAGTCATTTATCTTCCAAGGGGCGTTCGGTTAGTTTCAGGTTTTTGGGGTCGTGGAGGCCGGCGCGCTCGGCGGTTTGACGGAGGAGCGGGCCGAGGGGCTGGGGGGCGTGGAACAGGTCGTGGACGATTGCGGGATATTTTTGCAGTTCGGCGATTGCGGCCGACCAGGCTGCGGGCGAATCGCGTTTGAGTTTATCGGCTTCGCCGAGGCAGATGGCGACGTAGGCGGCGCGGGCGCTGGTGGTGCCGGGGGCGGCGAGGTCTTTTTCTAATTGCGGTCCAAATTGTTTTCGCAGGCGGGCGAGTTGAGCGGCTTGAGTGGCGAGCGGTTCGATGTTGGCGGGAGGCTCCGGGCGGATGTGGTACATGCGTTTCTCATTATGCAGCGAACCGTCCCCTTGCCCCTCCTTGGGAAGGAGGGGGATTTGGCCGCCGGCTCGTCGGATGGTGATGCGAGCAGCTTCGATGGCGAGGTTTTCCAGGCCGGTTAGTGTTTCGTCCAACGGCATGTCGTCGCGCGCGTTGTTGCGGTAGATGTCTTTGATGTCCCAGCCTTGCTGGTTCATCCAGCGGCGTCCCTTCATCACGCCGACGATTGTGGCGGCGGTGGCGGCGTCGCAGTCGGCGTCCCAGCCAAAGTTAAATGCGGTGCGGAGCGTTTCGACGAAATCCTGGCGGCCATAAACGAGCGCGGCGATGACGCAGCCGGTGTTGAGCTCGTAGCCATTGCGTTCGCGGATGATGCCGCCCTGTTTCTGCCAGCGAGATTTCATTTCGAGGCGGGTCCGTTTCCAATCGTCTGAGTTGTCGCGGCACAGTTTACGGACTGTGGTTACGACGTTGGCAATTTCGCTGCGCGGGTCGACCGCCGCCAGGCCGGCATCGAGGATGCGATCTAAATCGGTCTCAACGAATGCGGTGGCAATCATCGTGGTGAAGAGCTGCGTGGCCTGGGCGGGTTCGCCGTCAATCGCAACGTGGGTATAGTTGAGACCGAGCCGCGCGGCTGTTTGCGGCATGGCGGGAGCCATCAGGCCGAACGATTCGCAGATAAATTGGCCCGAGATGTTGAAGTCGGACCAGGGGTTCAGGCCGACATTGCCGGTCCACGGCGGCCGGAGGCCGAGGTCCATCAGATCGCGGGCGTACCGGTTGGCGCAGAAGATTCGCCGGTTGATATGTGTTTGCCAAAGCGCGGCGATGCGATCGGGGGGCAGAAAGTTCTCATGAGTGCGGACGATTTCGCGGAGGTAGACCCATTCGATATCGGTGTCATCGTCGGTGTGGGCGCCGTCTGGCAGGGCTGGCGTGAAATGCTCGACATGACCGGGCTTGTTGATGTATTTGAATTCGTGCGGCAGGCCATTGAGATTGCCGATGACTTGGGCCAACATCCCGCCGCGAATCTTGTCTTCGAGCACATCGGCGTCGATATCGATCGGCCACGGACGATGTTGTGCGAAGAGCGTGCCGGTGGAGAGTTCGTGTGCAAGGAGTGCGCACAATAGTAGAACGCTTTTTCTCATCGACGCCGATTATGGCGAACGACGAGGCGAAATACTAGTTGGCCGGTGTGGCCCGTGCGCCGGTCGAACCGCCCCCTAGCTCCTCGCGAAAGGGACGGGAGGTTGGAGATTTATCTCGCGGTTGCCGGCGGAGTCAGTTGGTCGGCCTTTTGGCGATATTGCGTAGCCAACTCGGTGCGGCCGAGCGATTGCAGCACGTCGGCCATGTGGCGGTAGGCGCCGGCGTGCTTGTTGTCGAACTCGATCGCACTAGCGAAGGATTCGGAAGCCTTTTGATCGTTGCCGAGCTGCTGGTAGGCGAGGCCGCGCTTAAAATAGTATTCGGCCTTAGTGGGCTCGAGCCGAATGGCGTCGTTGAAATCGGCGATTGCCTTGTCGTACTCGCCCAGCATCATGTACGACAGGCCACGATTGTAATAGGCCGGCGTGTATCGATCGCTCGCGGCGATGGCGTCGCCGTAAGCGCGCACGGCCTCGTGATAATCACCCAGCTTCGCGTAGGTAAATCCTTCCCAGAGATTTGCCCGCGGATCGTCGGTGACCAGATGTGCGGCCGTTTGGAAATCGGAGATCGCCATTTTATTTTCGCCGATGAGGTGAAAACAAATGCCGCGTCTAAAGTAAGCATCGTTCAAGAAGGGGCCGGTGCTATCGTCTGGCGCCGCCGTGGAGCGCAGTTCGATGGCTTGCGTGAGCGTGCGAATGGCAGTGCCGAGCTGACCCAGCATTCGTTCGGCCACACCGCGGCTGAAGAGAGCCGCCGCCAATGCCTTTGTATGCAGCGGATTCTTCACATCCAATTGGCTCACGAGTTTTTGAGCTTCCGCAGCAGCCGCTTGATAAGCGGCCTTTTGGGCGGCCGGGTCTTTCGCCGCTTTGCCCAGCTCAATATAGGCAGCGGCACGAGTTAAATAGCCCTGCAGAAACGGCTGGTCCTCCTGGCCTGGTTTCGGTTTGTAATGCTCGATGGATTTGCCGAACTCATCGACGGCAGCCTGATAATTTTCGGTGCGTATGTAAGCGACGCCGAGTGAAAAGTACGCTTCAAAGTCCTCGGGGTTCAATTGGATCGCCTGTTGCAAGTCTTCGATCGCTTGCTTGTTCTTATAGAGGGTGGAATAACCGGTGCCGCGGAGCCGATAGGCTTCGCCGTTTTTGGGGTCGGCGGCAATCGCGTGCGTCAGCGGCGTAATGGCTTCATCGGCTCGGTTCAGAAGGACTAACGACTTGCCGTAACCAAAAAGCGCTTCGACATTTCCTGAATCAAGCTGCACGGCCTTTTCGAAGTCGTCTACCGCTTCATCGGGTTTATTGGTTTCTAGCTTCAACTGGCCACGAGCGTTAAGAGCGGGCACAACCGTGGGGCTGTTGGGGTCGGCATCGCTGATAATGGTATTTAAGTCGTTCAAGGCAGTCGTATATTCTTTCATTCCGGTCAGCGCGCGAGCCCGTCCCGTAAGGGCCTTCAATCGAGTGTCGTAGTCGTTCGGTGGGATTGCTCGACCGGCATCGTTAAACGCTTTGACGGCCGCGGCGTAATCGCCGGCTTTCAATGCCGCATCCGCCTTATCCAAGAGTTCTTGCGGGTTGGCTTCGGACGAAGTGGCGCCCGCGGCCGGCGTGGGGGTTCCGAGCGAGGACGTGTCCTGTCCAGCAACAGAACCGGACAAAGAGACCGCCGCGGTCGCGAAAACGATAACTTGAAATAACGCAATCGGCGTTCGTGCTGTGAAGCGCATGCGACAAACCTTTAGCAAATTCGGACCCAAAAGCCACGCCACGTTACCTACGCCAGGGCGAAGACGGGCGGCCGAACGCGCAATTTAGGCGTCACGGCCTGTAGATAAGGAATCGACCAACGGCGGCGTAAGACATTCCCATTTTACTCGCCCCGAGGCAAGCAGGGCAGGCGGCGACGATATGGCGTCGTTGTCAAGGTCCGCTTATAACGAGCGTAACAATTTGGCCGGCATACCGGCGAGTGGATCGGGGGTGGCACACCCAGCGTTTTCGAGGGGTCGAGCGGCTGGATGGATACGAACCACGCCTTCGCGGACTCAGGGCGTCGCACTTTTCCGTTTGACAATTTGGACCCTCGCACGCGGGACAGTTCTGCAAACAGCGACGAAAAGCAGTCTGACTTGCTCCGTTGGTCGTCGATCATTATGATTTTTTGGCGAGGGCGGGCGAATTTTTTCTGTTCGGCGCGGTCAAATCCATGGAGACGTACTATCCATTATTTGTATATGGCCTGGTGCTGCTCGGCTTTGTGATCACGAACCTGGTGTTGGCACAGGTCGCGGGGCCGCGAAAGAAAACGACCGTTAAGGAGATGCCGTATGAATCGGGAATGGATCCCGTGGGCGATGCCCGGCAGCCGTTCGATGTGAAGTTTTATTTAGTAGCGATTTTGTTCCTGGTGTTCGATGTGGAGCTGCTGTTCCTCTATCCGTGGGCCGTGGCGGCGTACTCCGATCACGGGATTCCGGTCGAGCTGCGCGGGACGGTATTTGCCGTCATGCTGGTGTTCATGGCAACGCTGGTCATTGCATATGCGTATGCCTGGCGAAAGGGCGTATTTCGATGGCGGTAGGCCTGCCTGAAAATGTGTTTCTGACGCAGCTCGACGCGGCGGCGAACTGGGCTCGCTCGAACAGCCTGTGGCCGATGCCGTTTGCCACAGCGTGCTGCGGTATTGAACTGATGGCGACGGCCGCTTCGCGGCACGATATGGCCCGCTTTGGCGCTGAAGTGATGCGATTCAGCCCGCGACAATGCGATTTGCTAATCGTTGCTGGCCGAGTCGTCATGAAGATGCTGCCGGTGCTGCAGCGGATATGGCTGCAAATGCCGGAGCCGAAATGGTGCATTTCGATGGGTGCCTGTGCGTGTACCGGCGGCGTGTTCGACACGTATGCAGTGGTGCAAGGGGTGGATCGATTTATCCCCGTTGATATGTACGTACCTGGCTGTCCGCCGCGGCCCGAACAACTACTGGCGGCAATTATCGAGATGCAGCAGAAGATTAAACGCACGGGAACATTTACGGGCCGCGAGTTTGCTTCGCGCACCAGATCGGATGGTCCGCCGCCGTTCGACCGCGATGAGGTTCGCCGCTTGCAGGAAGCCACGCCGGTAGCGGGGTTGGAAGTATATACGCCGCCAATCAAGTTGTAGGCGGCCTCTGAAAGGTCCGTGGGAGAATCCGGCGGGATCGGTGAAAAACTCGCCTGCAAAATTGGTCGATGCTCGAACTCAAATCATTACACGACCGCTTCGGTTACGACATCACGGAATCGACTTTTCGCGATAATCGTCGGATCGTTGTGCCGAGCGAGAAAGTTTATTTTGTGCTCGAGCATTTATGGCGCGAACAGGGCTTCGATATGCTGGCGGAACTGACCGCTGCGGACTACCTGGAATACCCTGGAGCGATCGACCGGTTTGGAGTCGTATATGTTTTGGTCAATACGTTTACCGGCGAGCGGCTCATCGTGAAGACACACTTGAATCCGCCGGATTTGGATCTACCGTCCGTTGTGCCATTGTGGCGTTCGGCGGATTGGATGGAGCGCGAAGTCTACGACATGTTCGGGATTACGTTTGCGGGCCATCCGGATTTGCGTCGGATTTTAATGCCCGAAGAATTTGCCGCGTTTCCGCTTCGCAAGGACTATCCACTGAAGGGCCGCGGCGAGCGACATAATTTTCCCGTAATTACAAGGGCCGAGAGTTAGCAGCCGAGTGTTCAGCGTGCGGGGTTCCGATCCTCGACGCTGAGCCACGATTCCTGAACCCTACACCTCCGCACATGCCGTTAACCCTCGCCGATACCCTTCCGACGGATACCAACGAGCGCGAATACCTGTGGACGCTCAACTTCGGGCCACAGCATCCGGCGACACATACGACGCTGCGCATCATCCTTACACTGGACGGGGAACGCGTCGTTGATGCCGTGCCGCACATCGGTTATCTGCACAGCGGCTTTGAAAAGCTCGGCGAGCATCTGGACTTCAACCAGTACGTGACAATCGTCGACCGGATGAACTATGTGTCCGTGGTTGCGAACGAAATTGCCTGGCACCACGCGGTCGAGAAACTGCTGGGGATCGAGCTTACGCCGCGGTGCAAGTACCTGCGGACGATCCTGGCCGAACTGATGCGCTTGCACGATCATCTGTTGAATGTCGGCACGGCTGCACTTGACCTGGGCGCGTTCACCGCGTTTCTGTACGGATTCCAGGAGCGCGAAAATATTTACGACATCGTCGAGTACGCATCGGGCCAGCGGTTTCATGCGAGTTATACCCGGGTAGGCGGCGTGCTGTACGATGTGAACAATGCGTGGATCGAAAAGGTACGGCTGTTCATTCGAGAGTTGCCGGCCACGCTGGATGAAATCGACAAACTACTGACGCGCAATCGAATATTTATCGATCGCACAAAGGGCATTGGCGTACTGAATAAGGCCGATGCGATCAATTATGGCGCCACGGGGCCAATGGCACGGGCAAGCGGCGTGGTGCGCGACCTGCGGAAGGACGAACCGTATTTAGCCTACCCCGAACTCGACTTTCAGGTGATTTGCGCCGAAGGCGGTGACTGTTACGCTCGCTATTTGGTACGAATGCGCGAGATGCGGGAGAGTCTTAAGATAATTGAGCAAGCAATTGAGAATATTCCGGCCGGACCGGTGAATGTGGATCCCCGCACCGATGTGGTGCTGCCAGCGAAGCCGGCGGTGTACCGCAGCATAGAGGGGCTGATCCAGCATTTTGAAGTGCTGATGCCCAACCGCGGGTACGATGTTCCATGCGAAGAGATTTACGCAGCAACCGAATCGCCGAACGGCGAGCTGGGGTTTTTTATTGTGGCCGACGGCACGGTGAGGGCATACCGAGCTCGCACGCGGCCACCGTCCTACATTCATTTCGCCATATTTCCGCACATGATTCGAGGCTATCAGTTGAGCGATGTGGTCGCCGTGCTGGGCAGCATCAACATCATCGCAGCGGAACTGGATCGATAACGCGATATTATTTAACCGCCACGACACGACGAATCGGTACGATTGCACACCAACGCGATTTTTGCCTTCGCGTCCGTCGTGCCGTGGCGATGAATGTTGAGCGATGACTGTGTTAACCGAAGAACTGCGAAATCGCATCCGGGCTGAGTTCCCGAAGTACCCCGATAAACGGGCGGTGACATTGCCTGCGCTGCACATCGTTCACGAAGCGTTTCGCGCTGTATCGTCGGAGGCCATTGTCGAAATCGCGGAGATGCTGGAGCTGCATCCTGCCGAAGTGTCCGACACGATGACATTTTACGGTTTCTTTCGCGAGCCGGCGCGGCCGATGGGTGCCCGCCGTGTATGGGTTTGCCGAAGCATTTCGTGCATGCTTCGCGGTGGCGAGGAGTTGCTTGCTGGTTTATGCGGGCGGTTGGGAGTCAAGGCTGGTGAGACCACGGCGGACGGCCGCGTAACTCTCGAATTCGCCGAGTGCCTCGGCGCTTGCGAAGCGGCGCCATGCATGCTGATAGACGATGAATGTTATGGAAATCTGTCCGAAGACAAAGCGGCACAACTGATTCAACAAACTTGACGAGTGGACGACTGACTTTCTCAATGCCCGCGTTCGAACCCGTACTCCTGGCTCGCATCAATAAGGCCGACTGCACGTCGCTGGCCGGTTATCGGGCAGACGGCGGGTACCAAGCGCTGAGCAAAGCGCTGGACATGGCGCCGGACGACGTGACGAAGATCGTCAAAGAGTCAGGCCTGCGCGGCCGGGGCGGAGCCGGTTTCTCGGCGGGAGCCAAATGGGGATTTTTGCCCAAGAACCACCCAGGTCCGACTTATCTGTGTGTGAACGCCGACGAGAGCGAACCGGGGACGTTCAACAATCGCATCTTGATGGAGCAAGATCCGCACCAACTGCTGGAAGGAATCGCCATCGCGTGCCATGCAATCCGTTCGAACGCAGCGTATATTTATGTGCGATACGAGTACGGACGCAGCTACCGCGTCTTGGACGCGGCGATCCGCGAATGCTACGACGCCGGCTTGTTGGGCGCGAACATTTTGGGGACGGGTTTCAAGCTCGATGTGTATCTGCACCGCGGCGCCGGAGCATACATCTGCGGTGAAGAAACGGGCCTGATTGAAAGCCTGGAGGGCAAGCGGGCGTGGCCGCGAATCAAGCCGCCGTACCCAGCCGTCGAAGGGTTGTTCCGCAAGCCAACCATTGTCAACAATGTCGAGACGCTGTGCTGCGTGACGCACATCATGGCGCGCGGGGTCGATTGGTTCCGATCGATCGGCGTGCCGCCCGACCCCAACAACAAGCGAGACCAGGGCAGCTACGGGCCGAAGTTGTATTGCATCAGCGGGCACGTAAATCGACCGTGTTGCGTGGAACTGCCACTGGGCGTATCGACACGCGAGCTGATCGAAGTACACGGCGGTGGCGTTTGGAAACGTCGGAAGGCAAAAGCTGTCGTCCCGGGGGGCATTAGCATGGGATTTCTTTCGCCCAACGAATTGGACACGCGGCTAGATTTCGAAGGACCGGGCCGGGTGGGCTGTCTCGGTTTGGGGACGGCGGCGGTCGTTGTCATCGATGACCAGACCAGCATGGTGGACGTGCTATATAACTGTTGCCGGTTTATGGCGCACGAATCGTGCGGCCAGTGTACGCCTTGCCGGGAAGGCACCGGATGGATGACGAAAATTTTGGAGCGAATTCGCGCGGGAAGGGGGCGGCTGGAAGATATCGATCTGCTGTTGGAAATCGCCAACTCGATGGGGATTATTCCGGGCACGACGATTTGCGGCTTGGCAGACGGCGCGGCCTGGCCGGTGAAGAACGCAATAACGAAATTCCGCGGGGAGTTTGAAGAGTACATTCGCAGCGGGCGGCGAACAATTACGCCGACACAGGAATTGATGGCAGCCCATTAGGAAATATTGAGTGGATTGAAGCCGACTACGCCAATGCCCACAGTTTACGTTAACAACACGCCGCTCGAGATTGGCACCGAGGAGAAGCTTAATTGCATCCAGGCTGCGCAGCGCGTGGGCGTGGAGATTCCGAGTTATTGTTGGCACCCCGCACTGAGCGTGGTGGCGAGTTGCCGCATGTGCCTGATCGAGGTCGGCCAGAAGAAGCCGGACGGTAGCGTCGCGATGCAACCCAAATTGATTCCCGCCTGTCAAACGCCCGTTACAGATGGCATGGTGATCGTTTCCGGTAGCGACAAGGTGAAGGCCGCGCAAAAGTCCACGCTCGAATACCTGCTGCTCGACCATCCGCTCGATTGCCCCACGTGCGATCAAGCGGGCGAATGCTTCTTGCAGGATTACAGCTACCGCTACGGCCGAGGCTACAGCCGGCTGCAGGAACCCAAAGAGCAGCCACCGGACAAGGACTACATCGGCGACCAGATCACGTTGTTTACCGATCGCTGTATCATGTGCAGCCGGTGTGTGCGGTTCACGCGCGAAATCAGCGGCACCGCGGAGCTGGAAATCATCAACCGCGGCAACCATGCGGAAATTGATATTTTTCCGGGACGTCCGTGCAACAACAAACTCGCCGGCAACGTGGTCGATCTGTGCCCGGTAGGCGCGCTGTGCAGCAAGGATTTTCTCTACAAGCAGCGGGTCTGGTGGCTGAAAACGGCCAACAGTGTCTGCCCGCTCTGCAGCACGGGGTGCAGCATCTACGTCGATGAGTGCGAGGATCGCGTGTACCGGTTGCGGCCGAGGAGTAATCCGCAGGCCCAGGGACACTTTATGTGCGACGAGGGTCGGTTCGGCTGGAAGTACGCGGCACAGCGCGGAGCGGCTCAGCCTGCCGGAGCAACGTCGCGGCGGCAAGGTCGTTTCGCGCGATTGGAGTGTCGTGCTGCCGGAGGTGGGGCGAGCGCTGAAGTGAAGCGGCCCGGCGTCATGACAAAGGCCTCGCGGCGGTCTTGTCGCCTTGGATGACGCTTGAAGAGGCTTATTTACTGGCGAGTTATTTGAAGTCGCTTTCATCAAACGTTGCGTTCGCAATCGGTCCCGTGCGTGTCTTCGGCGAAGATGATAGGTACCCCAAAGACGTTCACGGTCGGCCGGCCGAGCCGGTGAAGTTTACGATCCGCGCGGAAAAGTGTCCGAATCGACGGGGTGTGGAGGCCATTCTTCGGCACTTTGCGAGCGACGTATTGCCGATGGGCGACGTGTTGGGTCGCGCCGCCGCTGGCGACTTCGCCGCGATGTACCTCGTCGGCGGCGATCCGCAAGGCTGGATTAGCGATGCCCAGGCCGCCGCATTGGAAAATGTTGAAACGATAGTGGTGCAAGATATTCTGCCCTCGCCGGCGAGTCGAGTCGCAACGTTCGTCTTGCCGGGCGGTTCATTTGCCGAGCGGGATGGCACGTTCGTCAATCACGCCGGACTTGCACAGGAGATTCGCCGGGCGATCCGCTCGCCCGGCGAAGCCAAGCCGGACGGGCGCATCTTGTGGGACCTCGCCGGGCGGCGCGGACTGTTGAATCTACCTTTGCTGCACCGGGAGATGGGCGAGATAATGCACGAATTGCGGCAGCTTACGGACGGCGAATTGGGTGAGTACGGAGTGAAGTTGTTGCAGTGACTTGCAAGCCGCCGACTTGTCGGCGTGCGTACCGACGAGCCGTCGGTTTGAATGATGAACACGATATTAGGTACATGAACGAATTGCTCGTCACCTTGCTGACTATCGTTGTGGCCCTGGGCTGCATTCTCGGCGCCTGCATGTACCTGGTGCTGGCCGAGCGCAAGGTTTCGGCGTGGATGCAGGACCGCATCGGGCCAAACCGAGTTGGGCCTTACGGGCTGTTTCAGCCAATTGCCGACGGAATCAAGATCCTGCTCAAAGAGGGTATCGTGCCGTCGCACGTCGATAAGGGATTGTTTGTGATCGCCCCCGCGATTTCGATGTTCACTACGATGCTGGCATTTGCGGTGGTACCTTTTGGTCCGGTACAAGATGAGCCCGCGTGGTTGCGGTTCATCATCGCCCCGAACGTCGACATCGGTCTCGTCTTCATCTTCGCGGTGGGGAGCTTGGCGGTTTATGGCGTGATCCTTGGCGGCTGGGCCTCGAACAATAAATACAGCGCGCTGGGATCGCTTCGCGCCAGTGCTCAAGTCGTCAGCTACGAAATCCCGCTCGGCATGTCGGTGCTCGGCGTAATTCTGCTGTCTGGTACGCTGAATTTAGAAAAGATACTCAGCGAGCAAGCGGCCGGCGGTTTCTGGCGTTGGAACGTTTGGTATCAGCCGTTGGCGTGCTTGATCTTTTACGTCAGCTCGCTGGCCGAGTCGAATCGGCTGCCCTTCGATCTGTCGGAATGCGAGCAGGAGCTGGTGGGCGGATACCACACGGAATACGGCGGCTTGAGGCTGGTGCTGTTTTTCGTTGGCGAATACACACACCTGATCACGATCAGTTTTTTGACTGCCATTCTGTTTTTCGGCGGCTGGCATTTCCCCTGGATCGCCACGCCGCAAAGCGCCTACACGGGCGCCTGGCTGGTCAAGTTCTTGGTGCTAATGACGAAGGTCATCGCCAGCATCTTCCTCATTATGTTGATACGCTGGACGCTGCCTCGATTTCGCTTCGATCAATTGATGGAACTAACATGGAAAGTGCTCATACCGCTGTCGCTGGCGAATATCGTGGCCGTGATGACAGTCCGCCAATTCGATTGGAATTGGTGGTGGCTGCTGCCGATTTCGTTGGGTCTTTTTGTCGTATGGGGCGTCATCGCGACGACTGCGAAGCGCATCGAACTTAACCGCCGCCGCCGCGCATCGCTCGCCTTGAATTAATCTCCCGCACATAATTGTCCTCATGCCCATCAATCCAAAAGATATATCCTGGGTCAAAGAGCCGGAAATTGGCTTCTGGGAAGCGATGTTCCTGCCGGCGATCGCCAAGGGACTCAAGACGACGTTCGGCCACATAACGCAGTACAAGCCGGTCACGCAGCAGTATCCGGAGCAACGGCCGAATTTGCCGCAACATTATCGCGGCGTGCACCGCCTAAACCGCGACGAGAAAGGCCGCGTGAAGTGCGTGGCCTGCATGCTATGCGCCACAGCGTGTCCGGCCAATTGTATTGCCATCGAGGCAGCGCCGGCGCCGCCCGAATGGCCCGATCGAGACAAGTACCCGTCCGAATTTGTGCTGGACGAGCTGCGCTGCATTTATTGCGGCATGTGCGAGGAGGCCTGCCCGGTCGACGCCATCGAGCTCACGCACATTTACGACATCGTCAGCGATACGCGAGAACAGATGGTTTTTGACAAACAGAAGCTGCTCGCGGTGTACGATCAAACGAAGGATAACCCGAAGGATCCGGTCCGAACGGCTCGTGGTCGGCTAGGCGCGGCGTCTGAATTCCATGAGTTGCCCGCTCTCGCCCCGGCAACAACGGTGGTCCGTGATGATCGGTCGGCCGCGGCGACAAGTCCCGGAGTGATTGGTCCGCCGCCGGGGCCTGCGAAGACGTAAATGCATTGTGCCAACCCTGGTCGAGATTCATACATTCCGGCTGCGGGCCAGTTTGGGGTGCCATGGCAAGGGCGAGTGCGTTACCATTTTGAAGACGTACGATCATCGCAGGTGCGCTGTCTAAAAGGCCGGCGGACCCGTTTCCGCCAGAGCCCGTCTGCGTAGCGGTCCGGCGAGCGAGAAATCGATTACGGAGAATCGCTCGACATGCCTACGATTTCGGAATTTTGGTCGAATATCACAATTTGGATTTCAGGCCGTTGGTCTGAAATCTCGTATTGGATTTCGCTACACTGGCCGGAGATCGCAGCGCTGGTGCTCATTGCTTGCGGTGTATGGTGGCTGATGCCACGGGCGGCTCGGCTACCCAAAGTCGTGGGTTTGATTTTGGCGATTGGCGGCGCGGGTTGGCTGGCCACTCGCCTCAACCCGGCATCGGGTCAGCCGGTGCGAACCGTTCTCTTTTCGACGTTCGCCGCGGGCGCGATTCTTTCGGCTATCTTGATGATCACCAACCGCAACCCCGTTTACTCGGCACTGTGGTTTGCGATGGTAACGTTGAGCGTTTGCGGTCTGTTTTTGCTCCAGTACGCGCCGTTTTTGGCCGCGGCAACCGTGATAGTATACGCCGGGGCGATCGTCGTGACGTTTGTGTTCGTCATCATGCTGGCGCAGCAAAGCGGGGCAACGGTCTACGATCAGCGTTCGCGACAGCCATTTATAGCGACAGTGTTTGCAATTCTGTTGCTGACCGCGCTGCTGGGGACGCTCGAAGCCTCGCGCGCGGAGGATTTCCGTTTTGCGGAAAGACTTCAGCCTGCGGTGAATGCGAATGTGCTTAGCCAGCCGGCGGAAAATGAGCAGCTCGATTCGATGCTCGGCCTGGGCCGCTCGCTGTTCGGCGATTACTTGTTTGCCGTCGAGCTAGCCGGCACGCTGTTACTGGTCGCCACTATCGGGGCAATTGCCGTCGCGCCGCGACGCCGCCGGGGGACTCTATGACGGGCGACATCGAATCTTACCTGGCTGTCGGCGCCGTGTTGTTTGTGCTCGGCGCATTGGGGTTCTTTACGCGGCGCAATCTCATCGTGATGATGCTGTCGGTTGAGATGATGCTGCACGGAGTATCGCTAACTCTCGTTACGTTCGGGCGCGTACATCGCAACTTCGAGGGACAGAGTTTTACGATCTTTATACTCACCGTGGCGGCCTGTGAAGCGGGGCTGGCGCTCGCGCTGATTTTGGCCCTATATCAAAAATCGAAGTCGCTCGACGTGGAGTTCTGGACCGAACTGCGCGAGCCCGACCTGCCGCCGCCCATGTTGGCCGAAGACGCCGGCGAATCGCCGTTTGTTCCACCCCCGCCCATGCGATTCCCACGGCTCACTCCCGCGGGATTAGTGCCGGAAAACCTCGACACGCAAGACAGGAGATTGGTTGATGATGCGGCCAGCCAGACTGCCGACTCGCCGACCGAGCCGCCCAATCCAAAGGACGTCATCAAATCCGTAACTCATTGACGGGCGTTGTAAACGAGCAATAAAACTTCGCCCCCAGGCACTAGTATTGGAATTTCGGTTTGCCAAATTCAATCATATTTTTTGAGCACGAGGAATCAGAGGGAACGTAGAGCAACGAAACTCTGCCCTCCCTGCTACCTGCTGTTCCAAAGTCCCTTGCCTGCTGCTGCATTCCCTGTGCCCTTGCGCGAGATGTTCGTGTCCGATTTAGCCTTTGGCGATATAGCGCACGATGCCTGAATCCGTTCAAAGTACAGTTCTGTGGCTGATCCCGATCGCGCCGCTGACGGCGGCGATCGTGACGGCGATCTTCGGGCCCAAAATATTGCGGCAGCGTAGCCACTTGCCATGTTGGTTCGGACTTGCGGTAGCGATGGCATGCGCGTACGTGGTGTTGTTTTTTATTGTGCCGGGCGGTTTCACCGCGGATGGCAGCACTCCCGTCCGTGCATCGGGCTACCAATGGATACAAATTGGCGGCATCGATGTGGGCGTCCAGATCCGCGCCGACGCCATGACGGCGATCATGCTGGCGATGGTTACGACCGTGAGCTTGCTAGTCGCCGTATATTCGGCCGGTTACATGCACGGCGACGCCGGCTATGCGCGATTTTTCGCGTTTGTGTCGCTATTCGTGTTTTCCATGTGCATGTTGGTGCTGGCCGCGAATTTTTTGCTGCTGTATGTGTTTTGGGAAGGTGTCGGGTTGTGCAGCTATTTGCTGATCGGATTTTGGTACCAGCGGCCAACCGCAGCCGCAGCAGCCAAGAAAGCATTTGTCGTCAATCGGATTGGCGACTTTGGTTTTCTTATGGGAATCTTCCTGATTTGGATCACGTTCCGGTCGCTGAATTTTGCTGACGTGCTCGATCGCCCGGATTTAATTCGGCAGGTAGCGGCGGGGCAGCCGGGCCCGATTACTCTTATTTGCCTGCTGTTGTTCCTAGGTGCGATCGGTAAATCGGCGCAGTTTCCGCTGCACGTATGGTTGCCGGATGCGATGGAAGGCCCGTCGCCCGTGAGCGCTCTGATCCATGCGGCGACCATGGTGACGGCCGGCGTCTACATGGTCGCGCGGTGTACGCCGCTGTTCGCATTCGCCCCGAACGCGCAAATGGTCGTTGCCGGCATCGGCGCGATTACCGCGCTCATGGCCGCGTTGATTGCGATCACGCAAAACGATCTGAAGCGTGTGCTTGCATATTCAACCGTCAGCCAGCTGGGCTATATGTTCATGGCACTGGGAGCCGGTGCGGCTGGCCCGGAAGTTGCTACCCTGGCGGCCACCGCGGCAATGTTTCACTTGTTCACGCACGCGTTTTTCAAGGCTTTGTTGTTCCTGGCGGCCGGAAGCGTAATGCACGCCATGGGCGATGTGATCGATATGCGGAAGTTCAGCGGATTGCGTCGCAGGCTGCCGATTACTCATCGGACGTTCCTGTGCGGCGCCCTTGCACTCGGCGGCGTGCCGCTGCTCTCTGGGTATTGGAGCAAGGACGAAATTTTCGGGGCAGTCTACGCGGCCGCGCACGTACCGGGCCGCGAAGCATATTTTTGGCTGATTCTTGCCGTCGCCATCATCACGGCATTCGTCACGGCGTTCTACACTTTCCGCGCGTACTTCCTCACGTTTTGGGGAGCAGAGCGCTTTCCGGCCGAAGCCGGGCATCATCCGCATGAAGCACCGCCTGTCATGGCATGGCCACTGCGCATCCTGGCGATTTTCGCACTGTTCATTGGCGCCGCGGTTGGCCCGACGTTCTGGTTCGCGGGCTACCTCCATCGCACAGCGGGGCTCGCGGAAGTCGAGGAACACGGGATTGTAGTCGGTTTAGTTTTGTTAAGCGTGGCAGTCGTGTTGGCAGGTGTTGGCCTGGCATGGTTCCTCTACGTGCGCCGGCCAGAACTTCCGGCACGAATTGCAGCGTCTATCGAACCGCTTTACAAGCTGTCGCTCAACAAGTTTTACTTCGACGAAATCTACACCGCCGTGTTGGTCGCACCGCTGCGTGGGCTGGCATCGCTTTCCGATTGGGTGGATCGAAAGATCATCGATCCCATTATAGATGGTCTGGCGCTGCTGCCGCGGGTATTTAGTGGCGTGCCGCTTCGGATGCATAACGGGCTTGTGCCATCGTATGCGCTAATTATGTGGTTGGGGCTGTTGGCGTGCGTGCTGTTTGCGATGGGACTGCTGTCATATTAATTTGCGATGAACGAATTACTCCTTTCAACACTGGTCATCCCGCTAGCCGTAGCGATCCTACTGCTGATGGGCCGTGGGGTATTTTCGCGTGAGTCGGCGCGCCAAATTGCGCTCGCAGCATCCTGCGTTACGTTGGTCGTGTCGCTTGCGCTGGCGAATCAATTCGTGCATTTACCGGCAGACGCCGGAGCGCAATCGCCCGTTAAGCCGCGTTACACCATCGCCTACCAGTGGCTCACGTACGGCGATTTGTCTGCCATGCCCGGTCATCCACCCTTGCGATTCGAATTTCTCGTTGGCATCGATGGGATCAGCTTGTTGCTGATTTTGCTCTCGACCGTGCTCACTATTTCCTGCGTGCTCATTTCATGGGAATCGGTTCAGGATCGCGCATCGGGCTTCTACGCTTGCCTGCTGTTTTTGGAAGGGGGTCTGATTGGCGTTTTCACGGCGTTCGATTTGGTGCTTTTCTATGTTTTTTTTGAGTTCACGCTAATTCCGCTATTCTTTTTAATTGGGATTTGGGGCGGGCCCCAGCGTCGGTATGCGGCGATCAAATTCTTCCTATACACATTCGTCGGCAGCCTGGTGACGCTCGTGGGCTTAGTGGCGCTGGCACTGGTGGCATCCTCGGCCGGCCTTGCGACGCCCACATCAATTCCTGCATTGGCGCTTTGGCTGACCCGCAATCCGCTTGCCGAAACCTGGCAAATCGCGTTGTTCCTGGCGATTTCCGTCGGCTTCATGGTAAAGATACCGGTCTTTCCACTTCACACCTGGTTGCCGCTTGCGCACGTCGAAGCGCCAACGGCCGGAAGCGTATTGTTGGCCGGCGTTTTGTTGAAGCTCGGCACCTACGGCATGCTGCGACTGTGCCTGCCGCTGTTTCCCTACGCGTGCAAAACAATAGGCGTGCCGCTTATGGCCACGCTTGCCGTGGCGGGCATCATCTACGGCTCGCTGTGTGCGCTTGCACAGCGCGATATCAAAAAACTGGTGGCTTACAGCAGCGTGGCGCACCTGGGCTTTTGCATGTTGGGGCTATTCGCACTCAATGCAGCGGGACTTTCCGGGGGAGTGTTGCAGATGATTAACCACGGGCTTTCCACCGGGGCATTGTTCTTGCTCGTCGGAATGATTTACGAGCGCTACCACACGCGGCAGCTCGACGATCTGGGCGGCTTGGCCGCGCGGTTGCCGCGTTTGGCGTGTACGATCGTGTTTATCGCGATGGCCAGCATTGGCCTGCCCGGACTGAATGGCTTCGTAGGTGAAGTCCTATCGCTGGCGGGAATGTTTCGGCGCGACCCCCTTTACGCGGTGCTCGGCGCGACGGGCGTCGTGCTAGGCGCTTGGTATCTACTTACGATGCTTCAGCATGCGTTTTTCGGCCCACTACGAGAACCGGCCCACAGCGGCCATCCCGTTTTCGACATGAACGCCCGCGAAATGTTTGCGATCGCTCCGATCTGCGTTCTCTGCCTGTGGATTGGCCTCATGCCGCAGCCATTATTGGAAACGATCCGGCCGGATGTTGACGCGGTCCTATCGGCTTATGCTCCGACGTTAAGCGACGAAGAGAGCGTGGCCGACCGGTTGGTGCCCACGCCCGATGGGCGCCTCTTTGAGCATAACTCCACGGCCGTCTACGAATACCGAAGTGTAAGTACTGAGCTCTGAAACGTGCCTCACAACATCGACCAAATCCGCGGCACTGCCTTGCTTGTTGTGCCAGAGCTTATCCTGCTGGCCACCGCATGCGCAATGTTTCTTCTCGGGCCATTTTTGGTGACTGATGGCGGCGAAGCGAGTCCCGGACTGCGGCACCGTTGGGGACTCGTTTCGCTCATTGGACTTTGCGTGGCCTGGATGGTTTGGTTTCACGGCGGCACCGCGACACTGGATGGCACGTTGTTCCGTATCGACCAACTTGCGTGGTTTACGCGTGGCCTGTCGCTCTCAGCCGGGATCTTACTTGTGCTCGTCCTGTGGGATCAGATCGACGATAGCCATGCCGCCGAGACCCATGCCTGCTTGTTGACAATTCTGGCCGGAACAAGTCTTGTCGCCGCCGCCAACGACTTGGTTGCATTTTTTCTCTCGCTGGAAATGGTGAGCATCCCGACTTATGTCATCTTGTATTTACCGCGCCGCGACCGCAGCGGCAGCGAGGCGACGCTTAAGTATTTTCTTTTGAGCGTGTTCTCCTCGGCACTCGTTTTGTACGGCATGAGCTGGCTGTATGGCGTAGCCGGCACGACGAACTTCGACGGCATCCGAGACGTACTTGCGAGTCGCCCACCACATGCGGGCGAGGTAATGCTTGAAATCGCAATGGCGCTGTTGCTGGCCGGATTGTGTTTTCGCATCGCCGCGGTGCCGTTTCACTTCTACGCCCCGGATGTTTTTCAGGGCACCACCGCTGCCAACGCGGCCTTGCTTTCATTTATTCCCAAAATCGTGGGCTTCGTGGCCCTGTTGCGCCTGATTCCCTTGGCCGGTGCAACCGAGAGTTGGGCCCAATGGGTGCCCGACCATTCAACGAAGCTGCTGCTGGGCGTGTTGGCCGTGCTCACCATGTTTGTCGGTAATCTCATGGCACTTCGGCAGAAGCACCTATATCGGCTAATGGCGTACTCTAGCATCGCGCATGCAGGATACATGCTCATTGGTCTGACGGTAGGCGATGTCCTGCCGGTGGGCGGCCGCGAAGCTCTGATGTTTTACCTGGCCGTATATGGATTCATGACGATTGGCGTATTTGCCCTCTTGAGCGCGGTTGGCAGCGCGCACGGAACAGCAAGCAGATATCCGGGCATACGAGCACAAAATTCTTTGTTTCAAGCTCCCCTATCACAGCTCGACGACCTCCGCGGACTGAGTCGCACGCAGCCCGCGGTCGCGTTGTTGTTGGCCATTTGTCTGTTCAGCCTCACAGGTCTACCGCCGACCGCCGGGTTCCTCGGCAAACTTAATCTATTCCTAGCAGCCTGGTCCGATGATTCGCAGGTTGGCTGCGGCCTCGCGATCATGTTGGCTCTCAACGCGGCGATTAGCGCGTGGTATTACCTGCGGCTGGTGGCGCTGATGTTTCTCGAGTCGGGGCGCAGGAAGCGAACGGTACTCGCCGCGTCGTTTGGGCACCGTGGGTTGCCGGTGCGGTCTGCTCGCTTGCGACGATTGCGATATTTTTCGCGCCGCAATGGCTGCTTGACGGTGCAAAGATTGCAGCCCTCTCGCTCCGCTAGAAGTCTTTCTGCTCACGGAGCGAGCCGCCTACACTGTTCTTGCCCCACTAGCGGCAGTCATCTAAACTGAACGCGAGTAAAACGTACCCATGCTGACCTCCCTATTTCTCAGACTGACCTACATCGGGGCGGAGTGGGTCCTTTGGGTGCTGCTGGTGCTGAGCATCGGCAGCGTCGCACTCATCATTGAGCGGTTGTTGTACTTCTACCGCACCGGTGTGAATGGTGATGAGCTTGCCGCCGGGTTGGATGAGCAGTTGCGTGCGCGCAACCTGCAAGGCGCCTGGCAACTCGTCAAAGACAACCACGCTTACTGCATCGAGAGTGCGGTGGTTGCCGCCGGACTCGTCGCGCTGCGGAACGGAGCGCAGGCGAGTGCCGAGGCGATGCAGAGCGTAAAGGCTCGCATGCGGCCCGCATTGGATGCCAACCTTGCAATCCTAGCCACCATCGGCAGCAATGCCCCCTTTATTGGTTTACTTGGAACTGTCCTGGGCATCATCAACGCGGCGCACGAACTGACCATCGGTGGTGTGCAGAACAGCCCCAATGTCGTCATGTCTGGCGTGTTCGAGGCGCTCGTAGCGACGGCAGTGGGTTTGTTCGTCGCCATACCGGCAGTCGTTGCGTACAACCTGTTTCAACGCCGCGTGCGAAAACGGATGGCCCAGGTCGATTCGCTGGCACACTTAATCCTTTCCACGCTACGAATTGAATCTCGAGCGGGAGCGCCCACTGCATCGAACGCGCCAACGAGGGTAGCGTGATGGCAACCGATTTATCTTCAAGCTATGTAGACGAGGAGGACGGCGCGATGAGCGCTATCAATGTCACTCCGTTGGTAGACGTCACGTTGGTACTGTTGATTGTATTCATGATTACCGTACCGGTTATCGTCGGCAGGCGCGGGTCAACGTGGACTTGCCCGAAACGAAGTCGGTTGCGGTCGAGCCGCAACAGTCGCGGCTGGTGTTTGTTTTAAAGCCCGATGAAGCCGGGCGGCCGGGGTTATACTTCAACGAAAAACGAATTGATGAAACGGGCGTAAGAGAGCTGTTCGCGAGCTGGGGCAAATCGATCGAAGATAAATCGGTATCTCTCTCCGGAGATAAGACAATCGCGTACGGCGAGGTAATGAAGTTTGCCGATTTATTCGAGTCGCTTGGACTGAAGCAGCTATCGCTCGATACGCGGCATGTTGAATCGCGCTAATCCTTCGCTCCCCGATGTTCCAGATTCGAATCCCGCCGCGCGTCAGGGCGATTCGGCCGCGATTCGTTCACCTGCCGCATCTCAGAAATTCTTTCGCCGCTTGAGACGCTGCGAAGCCGTGGGATATACTAGGGCGGCTCAAGCCGCACTTCCAACCTTAACCTGTGAGAACGCCATGACACGGCTTCGCATCGCGTCGGAATTCCGCTGGATCAACTGGATCGAGCCCATACTACCGCTGGTTATGATGGCGTTAATCGCAATCGCGGCCAACGGTTGTCGTTCTCGCCACAATTCGAACGACATCCTGGTTGGTCAATATGGGTCGCTGACCGGCGATCAGGCGACATTCGGCCAATCGACAAACAACGGAATCCGCCTTGCCGTGGAAGAAATAAACGCGGCCGGCGGCGTCGGCGAAAAAAAAATTGACCTCATCACCTACGATGACAAGGGCGACCCGCGGGAAGCTGCCACGGTGGTAACGCGGCTGATCACGAACGATGGAGTGGTCGCGGTTTTGGGCGAAGTGGCTTCCAAACTATCGTTGGAGGGCGCTCCGATCTGTCAAAAATATGGCGTGCCGATGATTACGCCGTCTTCGACGAATCCAAAAGTAACGGAAGTCGGCGACATGATTTTTCGCGTGTGCTTCATTGATCCGTTTCAGGGATTTGTTTGCGCCAAATTTGCCCGCGACAACCTGAAGGCGCAGAATGCAGCCATACTTTACGATCAGTCACAGACATATTCCGTCGGTTTGCAGGAGGAATTCGCAAAATCGTTTGTCAAACTGGGTGGTAAGATTACGACGAAGCAGGCCTATCAAAAGGGCGAGCAAGACTTTAATGCGGCACTGACGGCCATTCGCGCGACCAAGCCGGACATCGTATTCATTCCGGGCTATTACAACGACGTCGGAACGATTGCAGTCCAAGCGCGACAACTAGGTATCAAGGTCCCCTTGTTGGGTGGCGATGGCTGGGAGTCGCCCAAGCTCGCCGAGATTGCGGGCGATGCGATCAATGGATGCTATTATTCCAATCATTATTCGCCGCAGGATCCCAGTCCGCGAGTTCAGAACTTCATTCGCAAGTACAAGGATCGCTATCACAGCACTCCGGATAGCATGGCGGCATTAGCGTATGATGCGACGTATATTCTCCGCGACGCCATTGATCACGCCGGATCGCTCTCCCGATCTGCCATCGCCGCCGAGATCGCCAAAACGAAGGATTTTGACGGAGTCACCGGCAAGATCACGATCGATGACCATCGCAATGCGGTGAAACCGGCCGTCATACTGGAAATGAAAAACGGCGAAGCGACGTATGTCACAACGATCAAACCAGAGAGCGGGGGCGGTGGTGAGTAAGTAGGTGATTGGGTGAGTAGGTAAAGGCAATTTGCCGAAACCCCGACACTTGATACTCGATACTTTGGACCCAACAGCCAGCACCTAGTCGCTTGCCAATTTACTCACTTATTCACCTACTCATTCGCCTTCTCGTGCTCGGCGCCCACGCATTTTGCACCACCATGGCCGATTTCGTTCAAACGCTGATCACAACGATCGAAGTCGGCAGCCTGTATGGGCTGATTGCGCTGGGGTACACGATGGTGTACGGCATTCTGCAATTCATCAACTTCGCTCACAGCGATATCGTCGTCCTTGGGGCCTGGATCAGTTACACGCTGGCTAGCAAAATTCTGCCGCGAATCGGCATCGAGGCGCAGCAACACGCGGTGCCGCCCCTGTGGGTCGGCGGCCTGATTCTCTTCGCCGCGATGATATTTTGCGGCCTGGTGGGATTTACGATCGAACGGTTGGCTTACAAGCCGCTCCGGCGGGCACCGCGGCTTAATGTCCTGATCACCGCGATCGGCGTATCGTTGCTTTTGCAGAACGTCGGCCAGTTGAAATACATGTTCGGCTCCAGTCCACAGAAGATGCCCGATTTATTGCCGCATTGGGACTTGATGCGCCTTTCGATAAGTAATGGCGCCACGCGGGAGGTAGTCAACATCGGACTTGTGGACGGCATTATTCTTCTGACGGCAGTTGTTCTGATGTTGGTCCTGGAATATCTCGTCTATCGCACCAAGCTGGGGACAGCGATGCGGGCCGTGTCGTTCGACGTCGATGCGGCCGCATTGATGGGCGTGCCCGTCGATCGCGTGGTGTCGTTTACATTCGTGCTAGGGTCCGCCCTCGCCGGTGCGGCCGGTTTTCTCTACGTGTTGAAGTATCCGAACCTGAAGCATCCGGGGGAAGCAGTGTGGGTGCTGCTCGGTCTCAAAGCGTTCATCTCCGCCGTGATCGGCGGCATCGGAAATGTTCGGGGCGCCGTGCTGGGCGGCTTCGTGATCGCGTTCGTCGAACAATTCGGAGCGTTTTACATCTCTTCGAGTTATCGCGATGTGTATGTCTTCGCCATGTTGATCCTTATTCTGCTTGTCCGTCCGACGGGAATTTTGGGGTCGCCGCTTCAAGCGAAAATGTGACGTGACCCCAGACGCGTACGCGCCTCGTTTTTGTGGAACCTAGCCTGGAGCGATGCCGGCCGGATGATTCAAGCCGCGAAACAATTTGGCCCGTTTGCCATCGGCTTCGTTCTTGCCATGGCGATGTACCTGATTTTGCCCACGGCCTTGGGGGCGTACTATGCGCGAATACTTCTCGATGCCGGGATCGCGATGAACTTGGCCGTGTCGCTGAATATTGTCAGTGGACTGACGGGACAATTCTCGATGGGCCACGCCGGATTCATGGCCTGTGGCGGATACGTGGCCGCGTTCATTACGTACTACAGCTCGATGTTGCTGTGGGGTTCAACAGCGACCCACGGCGGGTTGTTTGGCGTCGGCGCCTGGATGTTCGTCGCGGCTTGTGTCGCCGGCGGGATCGTGGCGGCGGCCGCCGGCTATCTTGTCGGTCTGCCCTCACTTCGTTTACGCGGCGACTACCTGGCGATCGTCACGCTGGGCTTCGGCGAAATCATGCGCGTTATCTTGCAGCAAACCGGCGCAGTCATCGATGATCCGGACAAGGTGCGGGCGGCACACTTGTCCGATTTCTTTCCACCTCCTGTCGGCGGATCGGAAGGCTTTTTCGGCGTGCCCAAATACACCAACTTGTTTTGGGTCTATGCGTTTCTCACCGTCACGGTTGTCGCGTCTTATCGGCTCAAGCAATCGGGCCTGGGGCGCGCGATGATCAGCGTGCGCGAGGACGAATTTGCCGCGCAAGCCATGGGGGTCAACGTAGCTCGGATTAAAGTTCTGGCATTCGTGCTGGCCGCCTTTTTCGCTGGTGCCGCCGGCGGGTTGTACTCGCATGAATTTGGTCTGAATATTAGCCCCGAGGACGCCGGCTTTCAGCGCTCGTTCGACTATCTCATCATGACGGTGCTTGGCGGCCGCGGTTCGGTTACCGGCGTAATGTTGGCCGCGACGATCCTTACGTGGCTGCCCGAATTGCTGCGCGACTTCGGCTTTTCAGAATCAGGATATCGCTTGATCGCGTATGCCCTGCTGCTCATTGGCATGATGATCATGCGGCCGCAGGGCCTGTTCGGCATCCACGAGGTTTGGGATTACTGGCCACAGCGCCTCCGGTTCCGACGCAAAAAATCGGCGACGGAGACTGACCGATGACTTCCTCGCCAAACGATACGCCGCTGCCCCCCAGCCCTGGCCCCGCCGCAGCCGTCCCGGCATTACTTGATGTTGAGGACATCGGTATTTCGTTCGGCGGCCTCAAGGCGGTGGAGCACTTTTCCATCAGCTTGCCGCGAGGCGCGCTCTATGGCTTGATCGGCCCGAACGGAGCGGGGAAGACGACGGTCTTCAATTTGCTCACCGGAGTCTATCAGACGATGGGCGGGCGGATGTTGCTGGAGTCCCGCAGTCTGGTTGGCCTGAGGCCGCATGAGGTCGCCGCGGCCGGACTCGCACGCACATTTCAGAATATTCGATTGTTCCCGGGCCTGAATATTCTCGATAATGTTCGCCTTGCGGGCCAGTTGCACGCACGGCATGGACTAACCGACACGCTGTTTCGCTCGAACCGATTTCGATCCGAGGAAGACGGCATTTGCCGCAAGGCTATGGAACTACTCGGTCTATTCGGATTGCAGCATCGCGCTTCGGAGCCTGCCGACTGCCTCAGTTACGGCCATCAACGCCATTTGGAGATCGTTCGCGCGCTGGCGGCGGAACCGAAGGTCTTGTTGCTGGACGAGCCGGCCGCCGGGTTGAATTCGCAGGAGAAGCGCGCGCTGGCCCAATCGATCCGGGAGATTCGCGATCGATTTGGCGTTTCAATACTGCTGATCGAACACGATATGAGCCTGGTGATGGACATCTGCGAACAAATTACTGTGCTCGACCACGGCGTCATCATTGCCCACGGCCCACCGGTGGCGATTCAAAACGATCCGACCGTGATCACGGCGTATCTCGGAAGCGAAGTGAATATTTAGATGACTTCGACTGTAAAGCATGTCTTGCGCAAAGACGCAAACAAGCAATGCCGAGTTGGTTTGTCTGCGATTTGGCGCCATTGCGAGAGTTTTTGCTGAATATTTGAAATTTGACCTCGCCCGTCTCTCCTGAATATGTCACTCCTGATAGTCGAAAATCTGTCGGTCTTCTACGGCTCAATCGAGGCCCTGCGCGGCATTTCTCTGCGCGTGGACGAGGGAGAAGTTGTGACGCTTATTGGCGCGAACGGTGCCGGAAAATCAACAACGCTGCGTACCATTTCGGGGCTGCAGCAGCCAAAGCGCGGCACGATTCACTTCGCGGGTCAGTCGATTCAAGGCTGGCCTCCGCACCGCGTTGTAAAAAGCGGCGTCGTCCAAGTTCCGGAGGGCCGCGAGATTTTCGCCAATCTGACGGTGGACGAGAATCTGCAAATAGCCGCCTACTTGCGCAAGGATCGGTCTGCAATCCGCAGCGATCGTGAGCGCGCCCTCGAGTTGTTCCCGCGGATTCGCGAGCGGCTTCGTCAACACGCCGGCACACTTTCCGGCGGCGAACAGCAGATGCTCGCCATTGCTCGGGCTCTCGTCGCGCGGCCGAAGCTGATGATGTTGGATGAGCCTTCGCTCGGGCTGGCGCCACAGCTCGTGCGCAGCATCTTCCAGGTAATTCGCGAGATCAACCGCGAAGGCATGACCATTCTGCTAGTCGAGCAAAATGCCAACATGGCGCTGCACGTTGCGCATCGCGCGTACGTGATCGAAGTCGGTCAAATACGCACGGAAGGCCCCGCGGCCGAATTAGCTGCCAGCGACGAAGTTCGTAAGGCGTATCTCGGCTCCCGTTAAGAGCAGGCTGTTGGCCACGTTCCTATGCATGACGCTCGCTTTGGCTGGGCGTGGGGTAAACCCTCCCCCAGGGCCGCTGCAATGCCGTGTTTTCTTGGGGGGAACAGTTGATACCGCGGCAGTCGGTGCTACAATCAGCTTTCGAATCCTCCATAGAGAAGTCGCATTACTCTTCTGGGACGCGACCACTGCAAGGCGCATTGCTCTTTGGCGTAGGCACGGCAGCAACTGGGTATTGCAGCCGCGACAGCGGTTCGCGGTGTTATAGTTATTGGTTCGCCCGTCGACACCTCGATGCGTCCGGAGCGCATTTCGGGCGCCGGACTTCGTTCGCGCCTCGCAAGCGCCACACTTTTTGCAACTTGCAGTTTACATAACAGCGGGACACACCCCTATGAACAAATCCGCCTGCATTGTCATTGCCTCGCTCGTCGTAAGCGTTCTCTGCAACCAAGCGGTAGACGCCGCAGAAACCCGCCCTGAGGAACGGGCAATTCGGAATGAAGCCAAAGAGTTTGCCGATGCGTACAACCAAGGCAACGCCGAAGCGGTGGCCGCGCAATGGACTAAAGACGGCGAATACACCATCGGCCAACACACGGTGAAGGGGCGCGATGCGATTGCGAAGCTATACGCCGCCTTTTTACAGGCGAATCCTGGTTCGAAGATGGAGGTCAAAGTCGGTTCCGTGCGAGTGATTGCGCCCACCGTCGCGATCGAGGAAGGGACGGCTTCGGTCACCGGCAGCGCAAACGGCCCCGCAAGCTCGAGCTCGTACTCGGCCGTTCATGTGAAGCGGGGCGACCGGTGGCCAATGGTTAGCGTTCACGAGTCGGAGATGCCGACCATTCAGTTTGATCGCGATTTGAAGGAGCTCGCCTGGATGGTTGGCGAATGGACCGCGAGCAAAGACACCACGAAGGTCACTCTGGCTTGTGACTGGATGGCCGACAAACATTTTCTCCGCGCTCATGTCACCATACAGGGCAAAGGCGGCGCCGCGTTTCCAGGAGGAACGCAAATCATCGGCCGCGATCCCATGTCGGGCCAGGTGGTGTCTTGGTTCTTTGGCGTCGATGGCGGTTACGGCAGCGGCATCTGGCAGAAAGACGGGTCGCGCTGGTTGATTCAAACCGTCGGCATCGCTGCCGACGGCACTCCGACTGCCGCTACGAACGTGCTTTATCGCGCCGACAAAAATGTGGCGTCCTGGCAGTCGTTCAATCGGTTTCGCGGAGATACGCCGTTGCCCGACGTGAAAGAAGTTGTGATCGAACGCGCATCATCCAAGAAGTAATTTCAATTTGAGCTCAATCAGAAATCAAGTCGCAGCAATATGCTGTACGAGGCTAAGATGAAAAACCATTTACTGACGGTTTTCGCAGTCATCCTCGCGACGCTCGCTAGCGCGGCATCGACCCAGGGCCGCGGATTTGGCGGATTTCACGGCGGAGGCTTTGGCGGGGGCGGGTTTGGCGGCCTTCATGGTGGCGAGTTTGGCGGGAGCGGGTTTGGCGGCCTTCATAGCGGCGAGTTTGGTGGTGGGGGATTCGGGGGGTTTCATGGTCGCGGAGGGTTCGGAGGTGGTGGATTTGGCGGCGACCGTGGCGGGTTCGGGGGCTTTCACGGCGGAGGCGGTGGATTCGGCGGCGCTGGCCTAAGTGGCGAATATCGTGCGGGGGGAATGGGAGGTGGCGGGTTCGGACGGCAAGAAGGCGGTTTCGATGGATCACGCGGCCAACTTAACAATGAATTTAGTAATCTGGGATTCCATACTGGTGGATTTCAACCCGGCGAATTCGGGCCCATGCGCGGTAGTGGGGCATTCGGAAACGTTCGTTCCGAATCACCACTTTCGGCGGGCCGACTCAACTCGTTCTTAGGTCTGCCGACCGATATGGGATTGCATCAGGCCGGCGGCATGGAGCACGCGTCCGCATACTCTGGAAGCGCGCGCGGCCTGTCCGTGAATGATGCCGCAGCCGCGGGCGAACGCGGTGCGTCGGGCCATGAGTGGACCGGGCCGAACGGCACCACGATCGCGCATGGATCGGCCGGCGAACGCGGCGCCGCAATCGGACCGAACGGCGCTGCGGCCGGTGAACGCGGCGTGAGTGGCACGGTCGTCAAAGGCCCCAACGGCACGACGATAGCGCACGGCTCAGCCGGTGAACGCGGCGCCGCCGTCGGGCCGAACGGCGCCGCCGCCGGGTCGCGCGCCGTCAGCGGCACGGCGCTCCGCGGGACAGAGGGCAACGTCGTCGCCCACGGCAGTGCGGTCACGCGAAATTGGTCGTCAGCCGATTTGCGAGTGCAAGGCAATTATGTGCGGAATAACTTCCACAATTACGATACGTTCAATCGCAACTGGTACCGCCACAATCCCAATGCGTGGTGGGGAAGCGGATACGCAAACGGCGTCTGGGCCGCAGCCACCTGGTCAGCTCTCAACAATTGGTTCGGCCAGGCTTGGCCGCCGTTCCCGTACGACTACGGCGACAATCTCACCTACGTCAACAACAACGTATATCTCAACGATCAGCCGATCTCCACCGCCAACGAGTATTACCAGTCGGCGGCCGATCTTGCGCAAACGGGCGAGCAGGCGCAAATTCCGAGCCAACCGCTGACCACGAATACGCAACCAAATGCGGCGAATGCGAAGTGGATGCCGCTCGGTGTGTTCAACGCGCTCCGCGAAAAAGAGAAGACGAGCGACATGATGATGCAGTTGGCGGTGAATAAAGAAGGCATCATCCGCGGCAACTACTTCAACCAGAGCGACAAGGTTGTTCAACCGATTGAAGGTTCCGTGGATAAGAAAACTCAGCGAGTGGCGTGGGTCGTTGAAGACAGGAAGAACATTATCTTCGACACCGGGCTCTACAACCTGACCAAGGACGAGACGCCGGTGCTCGTCCACATGGGAAAAGACAAGACCGAGCAATGGCTGCTCGTTCGCCTGAAGCAACCGTCAGACGAAACGGCACAACAATAACAGCTATCAGCCATCAACCATTCTTTTGCAGGACTTCCGAGTGTCGTGTTCACTTTTTAAGCTCACCGGAGTGATCGCCCTGGGTGTCGTTTGTCACTCCGCAATCGCGCAATCGGCGGACGCGCCTTTGAGCGCAAGCGAGGCAAAAAAGATCGCCATCGAAGCCTACATCTACGGCTATTCGCTCATCACGACCGAGGTCACACGCGTACAGATGACGAATGTGGACAAAGTCCAAGGCGGGCTGCGCGGCCCGATGGGGAAGTTCATTAACGTGAAGCAAACGCAGCTACCATCAAACTTGCCACCGGGCAAAGGCACCTGGCGGCCGCCGGCCGTGATGATGGTGAAATAACGCTGGGTCGCCCGCTGGTGGTCCGGTGTAAGTACGACGTTGAGTAACGTCCAGAGTTTTGGAACCTTCGAAAACGGAGAATCAAGGGATGCAAATGACAAGACACAATTTGATTGGCCACAGCCTCGGCGCGCTCGCTACGGCGGCGGTGCTCTTGGGCTTCGCTGCCACGGCACACGCCCAGTCCAAGAAACCCAACATCGTCTTCATTATGGGCGACGACATCGGCATGTGGAACATCGGCGCTTACCACCGGGGCATGATGGCCGGGCGAACGCCGAACCTCGACAAGATCGCCAAGGAGGGAATGCTGTTTACTGACTACTACGCTGAGGCAAGCTGCACGGCGGGTCGCGCGAACTTTATCACCGGCCAATTGCCGATCCGCACCGGCATGACCACGGTCGGTCAGGCCGTGCAAAAATCGGGCTGCCCGCTGAAGCCTGCACGATCGCCACCGCGCTCGAAGCGCAGGGTTACGCCACGGGCCAGTTCGGCAAGAATCACTTGGGCGACCGTAATGAGTTCCTGCCCACCGTCCACGGCTTCGATGAATTCTTCGGCTATCTGTATCACCTGGACGCGATGGAAGACCCGGCGCATCCCAACTATCCGCAGAAGCTGCTAGACAAAGTGGGTCCGCGCAACATGGTCCACTCCTATTCAACCGACGTAGACGATCCGACGGTGCAACCGCGGTGGGGCAAAATCGGCAAACAGAAGATCGAGGACGCCGGCACGCTCTATCCCAAGCGGATGGAGACGGTGGACAACGAGATCCGCGATTTCGCGCTCAAATTCATCGAGAAGTCCAAGGCCGAAGGTAAGCCCTTTTTCGTCTGGCTCAACCCGACTCGCATGCACATCGTCACACATCTCTCGGAAAAGTACCAGAAGATGCGCACCGCGGAAAACGGCTGGTCGGAAGAAGAAGCCGGCATGGCCCAGCTCGATGACGACATCGGTTTGGTGATGAAGAAGCTAAAGGATATTGGTGAAGACGACAACACGATCGTCGTTTTCACCACCGACAACGGCACCGAAACCTTCACCTGGCCCGATGGCGGCACTACGCCATTCGCGCAGTGCAAAGGGACAGTCATGGAAGGCGGCTTCCGCGTGCCCTGCTTGCTGCGCTGGCCCGGCCACGTGCCGGCAGACTCCGTTCAAAATGGCATCTTCTCCGGCATGGACTGGTTCCCGACGTTTCTCGCGGCGGCTGGCAACCCGAACATCTCGAAGCAATTGCTCAAGGGCGTGAAGCTGGGCGACCGGACTTACAAGAACCATTTGGACGGCTACAACCAGATGGCCGCCATCACCGGAAAGGGTCCGTCGGCGCGGCACGAAATCTTCTACCTCGGCGAGAGCACCGTCGGCGCGGTGCGTATCGACGACTACAAGTATCGTTTCATTGACCAGCCCAGAGGCTGGTTGGGCGAAAAGACACACGTGGACGTGCCTTACCTGATCAATCTGCGCCTTGACCCGTTTGAGCGCCAGGGCTGGCCCAATAACGGGACGAAAGAAGGAGGCCAGCAATACTTCGACTGGTTCAAGTTCCAGTTCTGGCGTTTCGTGTTCGTGCAGCAGGTGATGGCGAAGGAAATCCAGACCTTCATTGATTACCCGCCGATGCAGCGCGGCGCGAGCTTCAACCTCGACGCCGTGAAAGCCGAGATGGCGAAACGAATGGCAGAGGCGGAAAAGGCGAGCCACGGCAGTGGCGATTGATAGCATTGACGTTCAGGCTGGGCGGCCCACAAGGGCCGCCCGGCTATTCTGTTGTCGCAGAGCACACTAAAAAACGTCAAATACCATGGACACCGTTTTGCACTCCGAGCAGGCGCAAACACCCGCGAAGAAACGACGCTGGCGTCGCTACGTCCTTGGAGTCGCGGGACTCTACCTAGTGGGCGCGTATGTGATCGTTCCTTTCGGTTGGGAACGATACGCACACCGTCACCCGTCGTTCGACGACAACCCGCGCATCACGCAAACGGGCGACGGCCATCCCGGCGGTCCGCTCAATGTAGCGCTTATCGGCACGAAGGAGCAAGTCGAGATGATCATGCGCGCCGCCAAATGGGATCCGGCCGCCGCGCTAGGCCTACGGAGCGACTTCGATATTGCGGCCGACACGGTGCTTTCTCGCCCTGACGATGACGCCCCCGTCAGCAACCTTCTACTCTTCGGGCGGAAGGAAGACCTGGCCTTCGAGCAACCGGTGGGTGACAACCCCCGCCAGCGTAATCATGTTCGCTTCTGGAAAATCGACAAAGTAACCGATGATGGGCGGCCCATTTGGATCGGCGCCGCCTCTTACGACGAGCGAGTCGGTTTTAGCCACACTACCGGACAGATTACGCATCACATTGCCGCCGACGTCGATAAGGAGCGCGACCACTTGTTTGACAATCTGAAGCAAACCGGCGACTTGCAGGAAGAATTCACCGTAGATCGCTTTCACAAAGAATTGGAAGGCCGCAATGGCGGCGGCGATCGTTGGTATACGGATGGCAGATTGTTCGTTGGCGTGATCGCTGGCAAGAGTCAATGAAATCGCACATTTTCAAGTTCCACGCGACACAGTCATATTTTTAGCCAGACGCGGAGAAATATCATGGCAAGGGATATCCAAATCGCCCAATTGATCGTCGCATTTTTGCTGGTTGCGGCGCATGTCGCCGCGCAACAAACCACCGGCACGCCCGGTTCGCCGAGTGCGACTACGACTATCAGCGGGAAACAACTCCCGGCGCCCGATCCGAAATTCGGCGGGGTGATCAAGGAGGACGCACTCAAATCGAAAGCCTGGTGGGCGCCGCGCGTGGTGCCTCCTAAAAAAGCCCCAAACATTTTGCTGATCATGACCGACGATGCCGGCTTCGGCGTGCCGAGCACGTTTGGCGGCGTCATCCCGACACCGACGCTGGATCGGATCGCGACGGCTGGTCTGCGCTACAACAATATTCACTCGACGGCACTCTGCTCGCCGACACGGGCCGCACTCATTACCGGCCGCAATCATCACTCAGCCGGCTTCGGCGTGATCTCGGAGCAGGCCACGGGCTTCCCAGGCTACAACAGCATCATCGCCAAAGACAAGGCCACGATCGGCCGCATTCTCAAAGACAACGGCTTCGCTACTTCTTGGTTCGGCAAGGATCACAACACACCGGCCTTCGAGGCCAGTCAGGTCGGGCCGTTCGACCAGTGGCCGATCGGAATGGGTTTCGAGTATTTCTACGGATTCGTTGGTGGCGACGCGAACCAGTGGCAACCGAACCTGTTTCGCAACACCACGCAAATCTATCCTTTCCGCGGCAAGGATGGGAAATGGAACCTTGTCACCGGCATGGCGGATGACGCAATCGATTATCTCAGCCAGGTCAACCAGATTGATCCGAACAAGCCATTCTTCTGCTACTACGTTCCTGGCGCCACGCATGCACCGCATCACCCAACAAAGGAATGGGTAGACAAGATCCACAACATGCACCTGTTTGATGGCGGCTGGAACAAACTCCGGGAGCGAATTTTTGAGAACCAGAAGCGTCTGGGGGTGGTCCCGCCGGACACCCAATTGGAACCCTGGCCTACGAAAATCCTCAAGAACTGGGACGATTGCACGCCCGAGGAGAAGAAGCTCTACGTCAAGCAGGTCGAGGTCTTCGCCGCCTACGCGGCCTACAACGACCACGAGATTGGCCGCGTCATCCAGGCCATAGATGACATGGGCAAGCTGAACAACACGCTCATCATCTATATCAACGGCGACAACGGCACCAGCGCCGAGGGAGGCCCGCTCGGCACACCCAACGAGGTCGCGTTCTTTAACGGCGTCGCTGTACCCGTCAAGGACCAGATGAAGTGGTATGACGTGTGGGGAACGGAGCAGACCTACAACCACATGTCGGCCGGCTGGTCCTGGGCGTTCGACACGCCTTTCACCTGGTTCAAGCAAAACGCATCGAAGCTCGGAGGTATCCGTCAGGGGATGTGCATCTCCTGGCCCGACCATATCAAGGACAAAGGTGCCCTCCGTGAGCAGTTCTGTCATGTCATTGACGTGGTGCCGACGCTGCTCGAAGTCTGCGGCATTCCAGCCCCCGAATATGTGGACGGCATCAAACAGGCGCCGATTGAAGGCACGAGCTTCGCCTACACGTTCGATTCCAAGAACGCCCAGGTACCATCCCGCCACAAGACCCAATATTTCGAAATGATGGGTCAGTGGGCCCTGTATCACAATGGCTGGCTATTGAGTACCCAGGTGAACCGCGCGCCGTGGGAAGCATTCGGCGCCGCCAATCCCGATCCGCTCAACAACCAGGTGCTCCAACTCTACAACTTGGACAAGGATTTCAGCCAATCCCAAGACCTCGCCGACAAATATCCGACCAAAGTGAAAGAGATGAAGCGGATGTTTATCGACGAATCGAAGAAGTATCAGGTCTTCCCATTGGACGCTTCGGTCGCTGCTCGCATGGTGGCCCCGCGGCCCAATATCACCGCCGGCCGCACGGAGTTCGTATACACGCGGCCAATGGTCGGTCTGCCGCAGGGCGATTCGCCGTCCCTGCTCGACAGTTCATACACGATTACGGCGGATATCGAAGTTCCCCAAGGAGGCGCGGAAGGCATAATCCTGACCTCGGGCGGCCGGTTCGCTGGCTACGGCTTCTACCTGCTCAAGAGCAAGCCGGTGTTCCTCTGGAACCTGCTCGACCTCAAACGAGTCAAGTGGGAAGGCCGGAAGGCGCTCGCGCCGGGTAAACATATTTTGGAATTCGACTTCAAGTATGAGGGGCTGGGCGTGGGCACGCTCGCCTTCAACAGCATGAGCGGCCTCGGCCGGCCCGGCAGCGGCACGCTCAAGGTAGACGGCAAGGAGGTCCAAACCATCGCTGTGCCCCACACGCTGCCGATTATCCTGCAATGGGACGAGAGCTTCGACGTCGGCTCCGACACGCTGACCGGCGTAAACGACGCAGACTATCAGCCGCCGTTCCCGTTGACCGCCAAGCTCAACAAACTGACGATCAACGTCGATCGGCCGAAGTTGTCACCCGCCGATATTCGCAAGCTCGAACAAGAGGGCCAGCGCAACAATAGGGCGAGCGAATAGTGTACTCTGGCATATTCGGGCCATGATGCGATTTTGACCGCCAGCAGCCCGCCGCAGAGAAGCGGTCCGATTGTTACGACGAAGGCGTCGTCGAAACTGGAAACGCCCATAGAGTCGCAAGACGACCGGACCTAATGCCTTTACAGGCTAGGTGGCCGAGTTGACAATCGAGCTTGCGCCGGCGGTATTAGCCGGTGATATGGCGCGGCTTCAACATAAAATCGGCCGGAGAATTCTGGTTCCGAGGTATCGTGGCGGTGATCCAGATCGACGGATTCGACGTGTTTGCATTTGTCGTATTCGGCGTCCTGCTCGTGACAGCCGTCGCGATCGTCGTCTTCATCGGCTCGTTGCGCCACTGGAGTCTCAGCAAGATGTAACGATTAATTTGATAGGATGGTCGGCAACCGTTCGGGGGGCGGTGTCGCTGCCGGACGCATAGCGACAACGGTCGACGAAGCACTCTTTTTCGCCCGAAATCGATGATTATGGTGGAAATCCGCATGATTTCCGCCTACATTGAAGGTCTCTTTTTTCCGCTCTGATCTGCAATTCGCAAAGGCAACGGATTATGAAACGGGTTCCCGCCTACGTATTCCTCGCAGTTCTGTTGGGCTCGTCCGCCATTACGGCGCAGGTGATCTACAACAGCGCCTCAACCGCCGCCGAAGGCTATGCCAACGGCATGAGCAACGTCATCCAAGCCCAGGGACAAAAAAACCTGTCCAATTCGCAGGCGGCGATTAATATGACCGACGCGCGAAATCAGCAAATCGACAACCAAGTGAAGTCTGTCAACGCGTACTGGGAGAAAAAAGGCGTTTACAGTCAGCACCAACAGCAGGAGTTTGCAGAAATTGAACAAAAACGCGCCGCGTATCTGGCAAGACATGCTCTCAAGTCATTGACGCCAGAAGAATTTGATCGAACGACTGGTACCGTCAAGTGGCTTCGAGTTTTGGAACAAAAGCAATACGATCCGTACCGAATCACGCTCGACAAATTGCTTAAGCAGCGGGCATACGTCGGTGCGCTGACGAGCGATGAATACATACAAGCAACCGCTGCTTGTAAAGACTGGCGCCTTGCGCTAGCTAAGCAGAGCAATGTGTACCCTGGGCCGATACTCGACCAGATGATTCGATTTGTGCTCAAGGTCAATCGCGAGATCAATGATAACTTAAGTTGATCAAAGTAACCGGTCCGCCCGTTTCAAGCGCTGGCTGAAATTTGGTCCGATTTACCCGTTCTTATGAAATTCAAGTGGAGCCGTCTTTTGATGAGCACTTTCCTCTTTCGATCGACCTTATCCGTGGTTGGCGTCTTCATAGTGCTCACGGCGTCGTGTGCCGCTCAGTCACCCGAAGTAACGAAACGGTTGCAGAATGCCGCGAACGGCAGCGGTCGGCAGGCATACGAGGCGATTGATCGCTTGGGGCAGCGACATGAGGCGGCAGCCGTGGTCGTGCCCAAACTGCGGCAATTGCTCACGAACAAGGACGCGCGCGTGCGCTGGCGAGCCGCGCGAGCATTAGGCGACTACGGGTCGCTCGCCAAAAATGCGGCCGGCGACTTGCGGAAGCTGCTCTCAGATAAGGATCCGATTGTCCGGTATCATACGGCCGAGTCCTTGGGCAAGATCGAAGACCGATCCGACGAAACAACCGAGGCGCTTGTCAAAGCGGCGACCAGCAAAGACGGCCGTGTCGCGGCGCGGCCATTGCCGCTCTACGCAACCTGAAGCCTGGGCCCGAGCGCGTCACCGCGGCATTGAGCCAGGCACTCAAATCGAACAATCAATCGGTTACAATTTACGCGCTGGAAGCGATCGTCGGACTGGGTGCCGATGCGGTGCCGCTACTCAACGAAGCGCTCAAGCGGCCGGAGACGGTCTATCTGGCGTGCACCGCCATTGAGCAGATCGGTCCCAAGGCCGCAGCCACTGTACCGGCTCTTACTAAGGTGCTAGGCAGTACTCGCCACTCGCAGTTGTTGATCCAAGCGCTGTTGGCGTTGGCCAGCATCGGACCTGCTGCTGAACCGGCAGTTCCACAGATCATTCCTTTGTTGGAGGCGCCCAACGACGCGACGGTGCCGGTGGCGGCCGCCTATGCCTTGGGATCGATCGGCGCCACGAATGCCGACGCGGAATTGCGTCGCGCGCTTAACAAGGATAACCCGTTTCTGCAGATGATAGCCGCTTGGGCACTCGCCAAAGGACACCCCGACGATCAAAAAGCCTTGATCTTAGCAGTGGACAAGCTCGTCGAGGGGCTGAAAAGTGATAAACCTGCAATTCGAACAGCGGCGGCGAAGGGCCTGCAATCACTCCACGCCCCGCCGGAGATGGTTGCTCCAGCCCTTGTCAATGTGGTGAACGATCCCGATCCCGAGGTCCGAGCGAATGTTGTGGACGCCGTCGTCAGCCTGGGAGAATCGGTCGTACCACGGACGAGCAAAGCGCTGCAAAACCCGAAGTTGCGCGGTGCCGCCATCAAAGTTTTGACGAAACTTGGGCCGAAAGCCGCCGCCGCAGTGAAACCGTTGATCGATGCCGCGTCGGACGCTGATCCTCCATTCCGCACCGAAATCAATTTCGCACTAGCCGCGATTGGTCCGGCGGCTGCACCGGCGACCGATGCCCTAGTCAAAGCCATTTCGGATGAAGATAAAGGCGTGCGAGAAAGCGCCCTCTACGCTTTGCGCGAGATCGGCCCGGGCGCGCGGGACGCAGTAAGGCCGCTCACCAACAAAGTCGATGCCGACGATTCGTTTGAAGCCATGGCGTCGGCGTGGGCGTTAGCGCGGATTGTTCCCAGCGATGCGGCCGTTGCCGCCAAAGTTCTCCCTGTGCTTATACGCGGCCTTTCGAATTCGGGCGAGCAGACCCGCTTAAACTCGGTGGAGGCAATTGCAGATTTGGGGCCGCGTGCGGAGCGGGCAGCAAGCGAACTGAAAAAACTCGCGCAAGATGACAAGAGTCCAGCCGTCCGCGAGGCGGCAGCGGCCGCCCTCAAGCGCGTTGTTAATTGACCGGAACGTCGTCGGTAACGAAGAACGAGCGGTCTGGAGACCAAACCGGCGGCCGAGGATTGGATGCCGCTCGGCGTATTCGCGCTCACGACTGATGGCAAACCCACCGGTGCCGATCCGACGATGTATCTGCAACTGGCCGTCAGCAAGCAGGGCGAAATCAATGGCACGTTCCAAAATACGGCCACTGACAACGTTCAGCAGATCGAGGGCATGGTCGATAAGCAAACGCAGCGCGCCGCATGGACGCTTATTGGCAAGACGCGGCCGGTCATGGAAACCGGCATCGTCAACCTGACGCAGGACACGGCGCCCGCGCTCGTCCACTTTGCCGACGGCTCGACCCAGCAGTGGCTACTCGTGCGCCTCGACAAGCCCGGCGACGGCGACACAACAACGACCAAATAAGCGCTCTCGGAAACGCGATGCTCTTGCCGAGCCGAATGAGACGCGATTATGGCTCAGGCTCAGCAGTAGCTTCGTCCGGTGGCAGAGTCCTCGCACCCGAGACCGGTTTCTGCTAATTTGCCGATGTTCGGCGTCTTAATTGATCAGACGTTCCAGTATCTTCAGACCCGCACTACGACCTTAGCTCCAACTCGGAGATTGTCATGTTGCGCAAACGCCAGTGGCGAGTCTTCATATTGTCAGTTGCGGTAATGGCCGGGTGGATGCCAAATTCTTCAGCCGAAAATCAGTTAAATAATAGTCCGTTGGATCGTGTCATGGCGATCGACGTCCTGCTGGTGCCGGATGCAACAATGGTTGCGATGGCGCACGCGGCAAATGCCAAATTGCGAGTGAATTACTCACGCGGCTACACGCTCGGCCGTAACCAAGTTGCACATATTAGCTTGGTACATCGTTACGTGCGCGAGAAGGATCTGCCCGCCATCGAGACGGCGTTGAAACGTCTTCTGGCACGGCAGGATCCGACCGATTGGACGCTTACAGCGAACGGCTACGCATACGCAATCTGGGCCGACGTGGCCATCACAAACATCGCGATCGAACACACGCCAAAGCTCGACAAATTCGAGCGCGACGTCGTCAAAGCCGTAGAACCATTCGCTGTACGCGGCGGAACGAAGACGGTGTTCCACACGACTCACGAGCTGCCGACGATTGACAACGAGATTATCGACTACGTCGAAAATTTCACCACGAAGTCAGCTGGACCAAAATACAAGCCCCACGTCACCATCGGCGTGGCCCACGAGGATTTCGTCAAGCAGCTCAAGGCCGCCCCGTTCAAAAAGTTCTCGTTCAAGCCGGCCGGCGTGGCGATCTATCAACTCGGCAACTTCGGCACGGCGCAGAAAAAACTGTGGGAATGGAAACCGATGTGACGGTTTGCGACGATCGATCCACGGTGTGAGTGCAGCAGGCTCGAAAGCCCATGACATCACGCAACCACTCCGACGATGATCGCACCTACATGCACTTGCTCACACTGCTCAGCGTGTCGGCCGCGATGGTAGGTGTCTGTCTCACGGCGGTTAGCCTGGTGAATGTGATTGAGTCGCTCAACAAATGGGAGGGCTGGGTCGATGATCTGCTGGCGATCGGGAGCCTCCTGTTTTCGTTAGTGACATTGCTCAGTTTCTTGGGCATTCGCACCAGAATTCGCTACGCTTGGCCGCGCTACGTCCTCATGCTCGACGTCTTATTTTGCCTAGGAATCATCACCATGGTCGTCTCATCGTTTCTTCTGACGTATTTTGTGATTTGAGCGGCGAACGCGGGCTGCAAGTTGATCTGTCGTATTTCTCATTCTGCGAAGCGAAAGGTCTGCATCATGCTAAATACCTATCATCGGGCGGTTCTGATTCTGGCTTGTATGGTTTTCGCAGAAGCATGCCAACACGCTCAAGCTGCGGATGATCCCCTGCCGTCGTGGAACGACGGACCCGTGAAATCTTCGATCACTTCCTTTGTTGAGAAAGTAACCACTCCCGGCAGCAGCGACTTTGTCGATCCGTACGACCGCATCGCTACGTTCGATAACGACGGCACGCTTTGGTGCGAAAAGCCGATGTACTTTCAAATGATCTTCGCTTTCGACCGCATCAAGGTCTTGGCCAAAGACCATCCCGAATGGCGCAACCAGGCGCCGTACAAATATATCCTCGACGGCGATTTGCAAGCTTTCGGCGCCAGTGGTCAGAAGGGCTTGCTCGACATCATCGCCGCCACGCACGCCGGCATGACCGTCGATGAGTTCTACGATCTCGTCCGCAATTGGATGCATACGGCCCGCCACCCGCGATTCCACCGCCCCTACGATCAACTCATTTACGAGCCAATGCACGAGCTGCTGGTATATTTGCGTGCCAAGCAGTTCAAGACGTTCATCGTCTCCGGCGGCGGCGTCGAATTCATGCGTCCATGGGTTGACAAAGCATACGGCATCCCGCCGCAGCAGGTCGTCGGCAGCAGCGGCGTAGTGATATTCGTCATGCGCAACGACACACCCGTCCTCGTCAAACAACCAAAAGTCGAGTTCATCGACGACGGCCCCGGCAAGCCGGTCGGAATCGACCGCTTCATCGGCCGCCATCCGATCATGGCGTTCGGCAACTCCGACGGCGATCTCGAAATGCTCCAATGGACGACCATGGCCAAGCCCAGCGAGCCGGGCCGTCCCCGGCCCCGCTTCGGCCTCATCGTCCATCACACCGACGCCGTGCGCGAATACGCCTACGACCGCAAGTCGCCCGTCGGCAAGCTTGACAAAGCGTTGGACGAAGCAGGCCGCGCGGGATGGACCGTGGTCGACATGAAGCAGGATTGGAAACGGATCTTTCCGGCGAAGTAAGCGCCTGGGGAATTCAGCGTGTGCTGGTGATCGACCAAGATTCGACCATCTACTTCAGCGGCGCCCGCTCAAGCTCGAACAGTTCGGCAGGCAGTGTACATCACGCGCATGCCAAAAACTGGCATGTTGCCGGACACGCTTGCGTCGGCATGTTAATTTACAAGAGCGGGCGACCGGACTCGAACCGGCGACAACCAGCTTGGGAAGCTAGCACTCTACCAACTGAGTTACGCCCGCAGGAAGCTCCGCGTTCGGGCCACGCAGCTTTAGTTTAACTCCCACTCATCGCCGCTGGCAAGCAGTTGCGCCAGCCTGCCGGCAGCCCCTGATCTTGTCTTGATTTCGCACCAGTCACTACTATCGGCCGCTTATCTGATGTCGAATCCCTCCGATCAATACTTCTTTGAACATTCTCTTATTTCTGTTGCCGCTCGTGGTCGCTGCCGCACCGCCTGCCGGACCTGATACGCTTGTGGTGTGCCCGCGCGAATTTCGGTCCGCTCTCGAGGAGTGGGAGTTGTATCGCCGCGCAGGGACACGAGATATTGTTCGTCGAGCCGCCCGCGAGCGCCGAACAATTACGCGTTACCATCCGCCGCGCGGCACAATCCCGAGTGCTGAAGTACGTCGTGCTCATTGGCGACGAGGCGGTGCCGGAACGGGAGGCGCCCGCACAACGGGGTAAGATCAAATCGCAACAGCCAGTTGTTACATCGGAGCGCGCCGCAAGAACAACCGTTCCGACCAATTACATGGCGGCAAAGGTGAACATCCACTGGGGATCCGAATCCGAAATTGCCAGCGATACGCCCTATGCCGATATCGATGGCGACGGACTACCCGATCTGGCCGTCGGTCGAATTCCGGCCCATTCGGCGAAAGAATTGGCCGCCGTCGTCCGCAAGGTGATCCGCTACGAACAGCACGCGGACCATGGCCCATGGGAGAAATGCTTGAACATCGTCTCTGGCGCGGGCGGGTTCGGAGCAGTGACCGACGCGCTAGTGGAGGCGGCTGGCAGGCAAGTCATTCAACAAACGGTGCCGCCGGAGTACGACGTGCGACACATCTGTGCCGGCGCCACGAGTTTGGACGACCCGGTACATGCTGATTTTGGCACGCGCGCACGACGCCAACTGAACGAGGGAGGGCTGGCGTGGATTTACCTGGGGCATGGTGTGCCGACCGAACTCGATCGAATACCCACCCGCAATGGCAGGCAGTCGATTCTATCCACTCACGACGTGCCCCGTTTACACTGTGGCCCACATAACCCGCTGGCCGTGCTCATCGCGTGCTACACCGGGGCGATGGACGCCCCACAAGATTGCCTGGCGGAAGATCTGATACTCGCCGAACAGGGTCCGGTGGCCGTCATCGCCGCGACGCGGGTCACTATGCCCTATGGCAACATGGTTATGGGTTACGAGCTGCTGCGGGCCTGTTTTCGGGATCGATCACCTGTGCTGGGAGACATTTTTCGATTATCCCAACAACGCACGCTCGCAAACGATGCGGACGACCCGCTGCGCACCTCGTTAGACGCAATTGCTCTAACGCTTAGCCCATCGCCTGTCGATCTGGCGGCCGAACGTCGGGAGCACGTTCTAATGTATCACCTGCTTGGTGATCCGCTTACGCGGCTACGGCTGATGCCGGCGAGCCTGGCGCAGGCACGTCCGACTGGTACGATCGTCAAATGAGAGGGGCAAGAAAACGTCAAGCCCCGAGTGCGCCTGTCGAGATTGAGTCTCGGCGCAATTGCCGCTTCAGCTGATCGAGCGGCTTAAGACCCTTTCGCCACGCGAGTGATCCTATTGCCACGCACCCGCTTAAGACTAGCGGCAAAGTGCTCGGCTCGGGGACTTCAGGGCCACGATTCGTACCGATATTGATCCGGAAATCCTTCTTCGCAATGAAGGCGAGGCTAGCGGCTTCGCTGGCGGTAAGAAGCTGATTGTTAATTGATACTTTGACTTTTGTCGCCCGCTGGTTATCGCCCAATTGTCCCGCCACATCGAGCGCGGTCCCCAAGGACCAAGGCTGCACAATTCCCGGGTTCGCCAGCAAATTGAATCCTACAAAGGCGTTGGAAGTAATCAAATCAAATGGTGAGACGTTTACGCCGTTGATTTGAGTAACAGTCGCCCGAATGATCGCCCCCGCCAACGCCTGAGTCGCCGCAGTGCCGGTACCGAATAATGTGTAATCACCAGCTTCAAACAAGCTTATGCCATTGATCGGAAACGCATTGGACCCCATGACTGTAAAGTTCAACTGACCGTCGGTAACGTCGAGAGATCCGCCGTTGGAAGTCGACACAAAGCTAGTGGGGCTAAAATCCAAACCAACTGAGAAGGGGGTGGGAGGGCCAAAAAGTGGCACCGGATCGGTGCCGGACGACTCCATGACATCGAGAAACGTGATTCCCGGTGGCACGGGCCCAAAGTTTCCATAGGAAATCATCGCCGCCGGGCAAAGAGCGACGAGGCCTCCAAAGAGCAGCAATAACGAAAAAGCGAAAGCAAGAAATGTCGAAGCTTTCAAGTGTTGCCGAAGCATAGTTGCTATCCTTGTCAGGTGAAGCACCCCAATGTTGTCGTCACATAAAGTTGCCACGACGCTGGCGCGTCAGGCAAAACGCCGTTTCATATCCAATGCGCCTTGCCCCGCGCATCACTTAATCTCGGTCGCCACGTGAGGCGACATTCGTTTACGTTCTACCCACAGTCGCTACCAACTTGCACGTCGGTTGCGCCGTTGGTGCATCCCCCTTTTCGCCACCTCATTCGATCTACTTCTGCGAGCGCGCTTCTTTACTCGCACATTTACATTGCGCCGGTTACTCCGGGCTGGCGCTACAGTGCCGCGTCGCTCGAGTAATTCTCCATCGCCTTCCAGCTCGCTCACTTCGAGGTTCCATGCTGGATTCATTCGTTGCTCCTTTTCGCTATTCTTTGCGCAACGTCCGCTCCCCCGTGAGGCGTTCGCGCTCGCAATGTCGACCACCCGATTTCCAAAGGTCAAACCCGTCGTAAATCGGGAAGCCGACGGGCTAAGTAGTGGGATGAACCACACCGCTATCACGTTTCTTCAAAATGTTTCTGGCCTCGCTGCATAACAGTGCGATATCGCTTTGGCCGTCAACGCCCGGCAAATACATCCAGACGCCCAATTGCCGCGACCACACCTCGCCAGTCGTGTCATCCGGTTTACCGCATACGGCCAACAGCGGCCCGTCTCGCGCCGCTAATTGCTGCACCAGCTTGCGCAGCCAAACTTCCTGCGCATCGGGTGCGGACTGTAAATCCACCAATGCCAAATCGATACGCTGGCGTACCGACTGGCGAATCGCGTCATCGGCAGTGGTGCACACGATCGTCGCCCACATTTCCTCATGCGCCGCACGTACCCAAAGTTGCGCGCGTCCTGCCGAATTCGAAACGACCAAACACGTATGCAATGCTACGGGGGCCCGGCGCTGCGCCGCGCCCGCGCATCCGGCGATTCTAAGACCGCCGGCGAGCTCGTCTGCAAATCATTCATGAAAGTGGCCCATCACAGATTTCTTCTTCCCCGCCATCGCGCGATCACGGCCACCCCATCCGTAGAGTCGCCGCCAGCAGTAAATCAACAATTGCCCACTTACGAACCTCAATCACGTCCCAACACGCACGCCGCATTAACATTTCACCAACGATCCCTCAGGTGCGTGACGTCCCGATTTGAAAATCCGGCCTGCTCGCAAACGCAACTCGCACTCCTCTGTCGCTAAAGGTGGCGGAACCTGCCGACGCACCCCCAACATTCCACACCGTTGGAAAACGACATCTGCAGCGCAGGCGCTACCTGGCTCTAAGTAAAAACCTGCGCAACCAGGACCGTAGTCCGGTGCGTTACTACCAAGCCAACTTGCGTCGCCGTCGCCGATGAATCCCGTTGAACGATTGAGGCGCTTTGCCCCGCCGTCGGCCCATGTTCGGCTTACGCCGATTCGATGAGTCAAATCGCTCGGTCGTTCGGAAATTCTCCGTTGCGTAATCAACGTCCGTTGTCTCGTACTGCTGCTTGTGGCTCATTGATGCATGTCCTTTCCCAAAATCCTGCGAAAAAGTTTTCCGGGACCGCTCCTAAGCGATCCTCGGGCGCACACTGATCGCGCCGCGCGATCTGCGCTTGAGTCCGCGATACGTTTAGCGACTTGCATGCCGGAAAATCAGCCAAACAGCGCTTTCGTCACAAGACGCGCAGTGCCAACAACTTGCCGCTACTGCAACGGAGGCCACTGCCGGGAAGCAACCGTAACGAGCTTCACAAAGGCAGTGAGCGGCCGCAGCTAGCAACGACATAAGTCTCGTTGAATAAACGACTTACGGCGGATGTCATCCGTTTAGTGAAACCTCACCGGGAGTGTGGCAAACGAAGCCGCCGAAATGGCATCGTTGAGAGTGATTCCCGCGCCGATCCAACCCGCGATGGCTCGAAACTCAATAACGGCTTTGGCGAGATGAAAGATTTGCGCGTTGTTATTCGCGCAGCAGGCGAGCAGCGTCCAATGCAAAGTACGTGAGAATTGCATCCGCACCGGCTCGCTTGAATGCCAACAGAGATTCAAAAAGGGATTTCTCGCGATCGAGCCACCCGTTCTGAGCCGCGGCACAGAGCATGGCGTACTCGCCGCTTACTTGATAGGCAAACGTCGGCACACCAAAGGCGTCCTTCACGCGGCGCACGACATCCAGGTAGGGCATACCGGGCTTGACCATAACCATGTCGGCCCCTTCGGCGATATCGAGGGCTACCTCGCGTAGTGCTTCGTCCGTATTGGCGGGATCCATTTGATACGTTCGCTTATCGCCGCCGCCCAGGCTCGTCGCTGATCCGACCGCATCGCGAAACGGGCCATAAAAGGCGGAAGCATACTTGGCCGCATAGGCGAGGATGCTAACTCGTTCGAACCCCGCTTCATCCAGGGCGCGGCGAATGCGTCCCACGCGGCCATCCATCATATCGGAGGGGGCAATAACATCGCAGCCGGCCTCCGCTTGCACTACGGCCTGCCTGCATAGCACTTCGATGGTTTCATCGTTTACCACGTAACCATCGCGAACCAAGCCGTCATGACCGTGGCTAGTGTAGGGATCAAGAGCGACATCGCAGATCACGCCGATCGCGTCTCCGTGGGCGGCCTTCACGGCTGCGACGGCTCGACAGACCAAATTCTGAGCGTTGATCGCCTCCGCCGCGTCGGCCGTTTTCTTGGTCGGCTCCGTTTTGGGAAACAGCGCTACAGCCGGAAGCCCCAGTTCAATTGCGGTACCAACCGTCTCCACCAGCAGATCAAGTGAGAGCCGCTCGATACCCGGCATCGATGCTACCGGTTCTCGCCGCTGTCGGCCTTCCTGCACGAAAAGCGGCAAAATCAGATCATCGACGCTCAGCCTCCGTTCCGCCACCAACCGCCGCGACCATTCGTATTGCCGCACTCGCCGCGGCCGCGTTTGCGGATACTGCCCCCACGGCGTCATCGAAGTTGCCGAATCAGACATATATACCAATACTATACGGCCAGAATCTCACTCACAACGGTACGCCTACGGCCATGCCCGCGATGCCACCGAAAATATCCGTCGGACCATTCCAATTCACTTCGGTTGGAGTGCGAATCCTCGGCAAGCCGGGGTTGACTGATTGGAAGGGCCCCTTGCAATTCGCGCTGTGGTGCCAGCGTGCTGGACCCTGGTGGATCGGCGATCTACTCAATGCGGGCGAGGACCGCTTCAATGAGTCGTTCTCGCAAATGTGCGAAGGCGCGGTGTCGGCCGAAATGCTCAACCGCTACGCATCCGTTGCTCGCCGCGTGCCAATAGAGAACCGGGTGGCGGGGCTTTCCTGGTCGGCTCATGCCTCCGTGGCCCGCCTGCCGCTGGATCTACAAAAAAAGCTGCTTCAGGAAGCCGATCGCCACGGTTGGACGAGCGACGAGCTACGCGCCAAAGCCCGCGCCGCCCTGAAACAGAATGCTGATTAGTTGAAAACCAGACTAGCCAAGGTCGCTTGCCGATCGATCGTTTGCATCGTGGAGACGAAGCTGCGCCAAAAGCCGAGTCATCGTATTGGGATGCACGCCCAATAGTCGTGCTGCGCGGCTCTTGTGACCGCGTGTCGCGCGAAGTGCCTGCCGAACGGCCGCTCGGCGCAATTGGGCCAAGTCCATAAAGGGCAACGACGCCTCGGCAAGACGCCGTGTGTTGGGTCGATCGGGCAGCCGAGGCTCGCAATCGAGCACGTACGCCTGTTCGATAGTGTTGGCCAATTGGCGCACGTTACCCGGCCAACGGTACTCGCAAAATTGCCGTAACGTTTCGCTGGTAGGTCTCCACAACGGCCGCTGGTAGCGGGCGGCGAATTTGCGCGAGAAATATTCCACAAATTGAGGGATATCATCCACGCGATGCCGCAACGGGGGCACATGGAACTCGACCATGTTCAACCGATAGTACAAGTCCTCGCGGAAGCGGCCCTCGGCCACCTCTAATTCCAAATCGCGGTTGGTGGCCGCGACCACCTGCACATCGACATACACCGGCATCGATGCACCGACTGGCGTAACCTCGTACTGCTGAAGAACGCGCAGCAGTTTTGGCTGCAACTCAAGTGGCATTTCGCCGACTTCATCGAGAAAGACGATACCGCCTGTCGCGGCGCGGAACACGCCGAGACTGCGGCCGGCAGCCCCCGTGAACGCCCCCCTTTCGTGGCCGAATAACTGGCTCTCCGCCAGCGTCGCGGTGAGCGCGGCACAATTCACCGGCACAAACGGCTTGTCTCGCCGCGGACCGAGCCGGTGCAGTAGCCGGGCCCAAAGTTCTTTACCGGTTCCGGTCTCGCCGCTCACCAAAACGGTGCATTCGACATCGGCTGCCCGCTCTACATGGCGCGCAATGCGATTCACCTTGGTGTTCGTGCCCAACACCCAACTCTCGGGATCTTCCGGAGTTAGCTTGAGCAGCGACTCAATTGAGGGAGCAACAGTTGATTGAGCCATGTCTTCTCTGTATGGTATCGACGAGCCTCATCGCCGAATCATTCGCCATTAAACTGCCCGGGAAAGACAAGAACCTCCCTGGAACCTTCTAGCGTGCTAAATCGAAAGGCAGCTTAAGCGTGGTCGTCTCACTAGCGTCCCATCCCGGGGTGCTTCAGAATTGGAAATGTCGAATTCCGCCGGCATCAGCCGCAGCGGGTTCGACCCATACACCTCATTGTAGCCACCCATCGGAATAGCTCAATAAATTGGATCGGAAAAGGGAGGAAAACCGCGGGTAGCTTATCCGTTACCCCAACTTTGGCGATTGTACCGTCTTTGCTGAACGTAAATTCTTGTCGCCCAAGGCTTTGGGTAAACACAAACTAGGCGATTTTGCCGTTTTTTTGCTTCCTCGATAGACGGCCGAGCTGTGTAATCTACGATCTAACCGGCGGCCCATCCGGCTCCCGCGCGACACCCTGTTGATGTCCTAAAGATTGGCGCGGAGTTGAACGTCCACGATCAGCGGCTTATGGTCAGAGCCTCGTCCTTCGCCTTCGGCGATACCGAGGCATTCAAGTTCCGGCGACAGAAGAGCCTGGTCGATGCGAATCGGCGGTAACCAGAATTGGCCGTTCGGCCACGACGTCGCATAGCCGCGGCCGCGGTCTTGATGCGCCGATCGCAATCGCCCTGCCGTGAGCCGCTGGTAGACACGCGAATACTGGGTCGCATTGAAATCGCCGACCACGACCAGAGGCCCTTTCGCAGTCAGCAACATAGGAATCGTGCGACTCCAAAATCCTTGATAGTCGTCTCCACGGTTTTTCATTGGCCGTGGCGCGTGCAGGCCGATGATATGCAGCGATTGCGCACCGATTGGAATCTCGATCGTATCAATCCCTCGTCCCGCGACCCATTCCTGCCTTTCGCTTTTCAGTGGCAATCTGGAAAAAACGTTTACGGCTGCAATATTCGACTGTCGGAGACCATTGCCGTACGGATAAGCCGAGATGATTTGCGAATGGCGAAACGCGCTGCTCCAAGGCGAGGAGAACTCGACGAGTACGATGACGTCAGGATCCGCATGCTTGATTTCTTGCAGAAGTGATTCACGCTCCGTATTGAAACCGTTAACATTCGCAAAAAAAATTCGTACGGTCTGCGCTGAACGGACAGGGGCGGCGAGTGAATCGCTGGCCACCGAGTCGAAGCGACGGTCCCGCACAAAATCAGGCTCGATCCATGCGACATGCAAACCTACGATCGCAACATTTGCCAACACTAGCCACCACCGCCGATTCCAGGCCGCCCATGCCAGGCACGCATAGGCCGGCAAATAAACGTAGCGTGTGAAGGCATTCAGCCAGATTAGCAAAAGCGTGCCGTCGTGGTCGAAAAGGCGCAGGCCGGCGACGAGCCCCAACGAAAGCGTGACGAGCCAGAGCAACCAATAGACGATTCCCCCCGAACGCCGAGTGGCGCGTAAAGCGGCTTTAGCAACCGAATGCGTCGGATTGGCGCTTTGGCCCGCCCCCGGTTCGTCGTGTGTCGGCAGCGTCGCGACCTTGGCCGCCAAAAACGCCACCTGCTCGTGCTCCATTTCGGTCGCCCGTTTCGATTCGGCGCTATTGTCTTTCGTCGGGCGGATCATCTTATTCGTCGAGTAGGCCGAAACAGCGACCGCCGCGACATCGACGCGATGAACCTCTGCAGTGCTGCTAGAAATGCGCGATCAGTATACCATGAGGCGAGCGCCAACGGCATGCGCCGCCGTTTGAGTGGCGTCACGCCGCGGCGTAATGCCGCGCTACGCTGCGGCTTCAGAGGCCGGGCGGCCCGACAGAGCAATCACCGAAATCTTATGCGTTTCGGCGAAGGTCCGAAATGCATCATCATCCAGCAGAATTGTGCGGCCTCCCTCGATTGCCAGCACGCGTGCGCCAGCGGCTAGCATCGTTCGCAGCGTGCGAACGCCAACGGTCGGCACGTCGAAACGCATGTCCTGCTGCGGCTTGGCAACCTTGACCACCGTGAACTCACCCTTCTTACAAAACTCGCTTGCTCGTAGGATGCACGCGTCGGTCCCTTCAATCGCCTCAACAGCCAACACCGCACGGCCCTTGACGCATACGCTCTGCCCGATATCCAGGGCACCCATCTGCTTGGCAATTTCCCAACCGAATTCGATATCGGCCTGTTGAGCGGCCGTGGGAGGACGACCGGCGATTTGTCCGGCTTTCACCAGTAGTTCTGGTGCAAAATCGGTTGCCGGCCGAAATGTTATTCCATGATCTGCGAATGCGTCGGTCAGCGCACCGAGAAGCGTGTCGTCCTTATTGTCGCGCTTGTGCGTGATGAAGTAGTGGTAAAACGTCCGGATGAACGTCCAATCGGGCCGGTGGCGCCACCACACGCGAGGTTGGTAAATGAGGGCCTTGTGAAACTTCCCGGCCATCGTGGCTTGTTCGACGCCGCAACGACGAAAAAATCGAATTGCACCACCCAGCCGGCCCCAGCCTAGCCAGTAAAAATCCTGGCAGATGTCCGCCAGTGAGGGGTCGGCAAGGTCCGCAACCGCGATGCAGCTCACATGATAGTTTTGGCGTCGAAGCGCTTCGGCCACGAGCACGGGATACCGCCCCCAGGCTGCCAGCAAGCCAATTCGTTTTGCATCACTCATGCGGCTTGGTCCGATTTGTGTGATGGTGGCTCACCCAGTAATGCATTTTGCAGTTTGGCAATTGTGCGGCGGAAGGCTTTAAATTCCTGCCGCATTTCCGGCAACTTCGCGACTGCCGCCAGCTTAAGTTTTTGTTCTCGCTCGGGGGTCGCCGGAATTCCCAACATGACGGCGCCATCGGGCACGTCGTTGGTAATTCCGGCCATCGCGCCGAGCCGCGCGCCGTTTCCCACGTGTACGTGATCGCGCAGCCCCGCCTGACCGCCGATTACAACGTAGTCGCCAGTGGTCGTGCTGCCGGCGATGCCAACTTGTGCGCAAATAAGGTTATGCCGGCCGATCCGACAGTTGTGGGCAATTTGCACCATATTATCGATTTTGGTGCCTTCCCCGATCGAGGTCGCGCCATACGTGCCGCGATCGATGGTCGATGCCGCGCCAATTTCCACATCGTTCGCGATTTGCACATAACCTAGTTGAGCGGAGAGCATGTGCCGTCCATCGACTTGTGAATAGCCGAAACCATAGGCGCCAATCACCGCGCCGCCGTGGATGATGGCTCGATCGCCCACAACAGTGTTCTCATACAGCACTACTCCGGGACCGATGATTACATCGCAGCCGATCAAACATCCCGCCAAAATCTGTGCGCCGGGCAAGATCGTCGTGCCGTCGTTGATCTGGCAGTCGTCGCCCACCGTTGCGCCAGGATAGATATTAACATTCTTACCCCAGCAAGCCGACGGGCTGATGATGGCCCGCGGACTAATGCCGATTGCCAGCTTCATTCGTTGAGGGCGAAAGTGGCAAACGATTGTGCCAAAGGCCGCGTGAACATCGGCAACGATAATCGCCGGCTTGCGAGCCGAATCGTCTTCGATCCCCATCCAATCACCGGCAACTTGTTCCGTCATCACCACTGCGCCAGCCTGCGTCGCATTCAATTGCTTGAGCCGGTCGGCGTGATCTACCAGCGTGATTTCGCCAGCAGCCGCCTCGCCGAGAACAGCGGCTCCTTGAATCGCCACGTCCGGATCGCCCTGCACTCGTCCGCCAACAAGCTCGGCAAGATGGCCCAAGGTCGTCGTTTGTTTGATCATCGATGGTTTCCTTGCCGGCGAGGCCCGTCTGATGGTGCTTCAGGTCTTCTCGTTGAACGGAAGATTTGAGGGGCCGCGATCGTAGCGACCCCGCGAGAAACGGGCAAGATCAGCCATCCCCGCCCAAGATATGGCCTGCACACGGATCCGGCTGCGACCGAGATGCTACTTCTTCAATTCTTCACCCAGTCGGCTTAGACTGTAGGAACCGATCAAGTTTGATTCTGAAACGAGTTTTGGCAATTCGAGAGGTATCCGACGTGCTGGATTTGTCCAAACTACACGAAGCTGCTCGCCACGAAGGCGGTTTCAGCCGCCGTCTGTTTCTGGCATATGCGGCCAGTTTGTCTAGTATCCCGTTCTTCGATCGGATGACGGCTGCTAAATCGGTAAAGGCGCATTTTGCGGGTGACCCGTTCCGCCTCGGCGTGGCTTCTGGCGACCCGACCCCATGTGGTGTCGTGCTCTGGACTCGTCTCGCGCCAAAGCCTTTAGAACCGATGGGTGGAATGAAACCGCATCACATCAAAGTCGCTTGGGAAATCGCCACGGACGACGCGATGCGCCACGTGGTTCGCCGCGGCACCGCCGTCGCGACGCCCCAACTGGCTCATTCGGTTCATGTTGAGTCCGACAATCTGGAGCCCGATCGCTGGTATTGGTACCGCTTTCGGGCGGGCGATGCCGAAAGCCCGATAGGCCGAACGCGAACCATGCCCGTAGACAATTCCAATCCGCGCGAGCTGCAAATGGCGTTCGCCTCCTGCCAAAACTACGAGGCCGGCCTGTTTACAGCATACGAGCACATGGCTGAGGACGACCTCGACCTGGTGTTCCACCTGGGCGATTACATCTATGATCATGCGAGCAAACACGGCCAAGTCCGCAAACACGTTGGCGGAGAAACCGAAACGCTCGATGACTATCGCACGCGCTATTCACAGTACAAGACCGACCCCCTGTTGCAGGCGATGCACGGTCGCTGCCCATGGGTAGTGACCTGGGACGATCATGAAGTCTGCAATGATTACACCAACGATCGGTGCGAAAAGGAACACCAAATGGACCCGGTCAAGTTTCTCATCCGTCGCGCGGGGGCATATCAGGCGTATTACGAGAACTTACCGCTACGGCACACGTCGTTGCCGCACGGGCCAAAGGCGCAAATTTATCGCAAGCAGTCTTTCGGTCGGCTAGCGGAATTCTTCGTGCTGGATGGCCGCCAATATCGAACTCCGCAACCCAACGACGACAAACCCAGCGACTTGAACGAGGCATCGTGTTCCCCGAAGAACACCATGTTGGGCAAGCGCCAATTTGCCTGGTTGAAGGAGTCGCTCACCCGTTCGAAGGGCACCTGGAATGTGCTCGCCAACCAGGTCATCATGGCGCTCATTGATATAAAGGCGGGGCCTAAACGCGAATTCGCCATGGACGAGTGGTCTGGCTACGTTCATGAGCGAAATGAGCTCATGAAGTTTATCAAGGAGCGGAAAATCTCTAATACGGTTGTGATGACGGGCGACAATCATGCGAACTGGGTGAATGACCTCCGCACCGATGATTTGCGGCCCGAATCCCCCGTTGTGGCTACAGAATTTGTCGGCACCAGCATCACCAGCGGCGGTAACGGCGGAGAACGCCGCGATCGGGCTAAAGAACTCATGTCCGAAAACGCGGGCGTTCACTTCTTTAACGACGAACGCGGCTACGTTCGCTGCACGATCACACCGAGTCGCTGGCGCAGTGAATACCGAACCGTGCCCGATATCACCAAGCCGGGCGCGCAGGCCGTCACTCGGGCATCGTTTGTCGTGGAGGCCGGCAAGCCGGGTGCGAAGTCGGCGTAACGACGCCAATTGCGCCCTTTTGGAAGACGTCGGCGACGTCGATCGAAGTGACAAGATTCGCCCACATCGAACTCGAAGAAGTCTGATACGTCAGGCCGCGCCGCCGAGTCCCACGTGTAGCCCCTCGCCGAAGTAATGTTTGCGGGCCTCTGGGTGGTTGATTACTTCGTTTCGCCGGCCGTGGCATAGAACCTGGCCGGCTCGAATGACGTAGCTGCGATCGGTGATTTCGAGCGTCTCGCGCACCTGGTGATCGGTGATCAGGATGGCGATGCCCCGGTCTCGCAGGTCGCGAATAATGCTTTGGATGCTGTTGATCGTCACCGGATCGATGCCGGTAAATGGCTCATCGAGCAAGATGATTTGCGGATCGGAAACAAGCGCCGCGCGATCTCCAGCCGGCGGCGCTCACCGCCTGAAAGCGACATGGCCTTGCTTCGCCGCAGGGAGGCGATGCCGAACTGCTGCATCAGTTGGTCGGCCCGGCGGTAGCGCAGCTTGCGGTTCATGCCGAGCATTTCCATTACGCCCAGCAGATTCTTCTGTACCGAGAGCTTGCGGAAGACGCTCGATTCCTGGGCCAAATAGCCCATGCCGCCTTCTCTTGCGCGGCGATACATGGGCCAAACCGTGACGTCCTTCCCTGCGAGCGAGACGTGTCCCGCGTCCGGGTCGATCATTCCGCAGGCCATGCGAAACGTCGTCGTTTTGCCTGCGCCATTGGGGCCCAGCAGTCCGACAATCTCGCCCGAGTTAACGTCGAAATCGACGCCATCGACGACGCGCCGACGGCCATATGATTTCACGAGGCCGCGAACTCTTAGTAAGGACACTATTGAAGTCCTCCATGACTTTAGCAGCGGTCCGTTGTCCGTTGTCCACTGGCGAACAACTGAACACCGACCATGGACAACTCACCGAACCAACCTCATATCCGCGACGTTCGGAAATAGCGGGAAGGGTATCGGCGTTCCGGGAATTCGATTCCACGAGTGGGGCCAATACACGCACAGCGCCTTTCCAATTAGCAGCCTTCGTTCCAAATATGGCCCTCCCGGCTTGCCGCGCACACTGTTAATCCATAATCGCGCGTCGGAGCTTTCCGCGCTGTTATCGCCCATCACAAAAAGTTGCTCCTGATTGAGAGAAAACTCGGCTTTATTGCGTTCGCTATATCGGTCCCACAACGACGGACGGGATGCCAATTCGAGAATCTGGGGGTCAAATCGATGTCCGAAATCGGTCACAGGTTCACCGCCTGGGTTACGCTGCCAATCGTCGGCAATGTAATAGATGTCGCGCCATACTCTCAGTCGGCTCACTGCCAGCTTAGCCCCGATTGCTCCGATGCCCACGGGCGCCAAGTCGCCCAAATCTTTCTCGCTGGTATGCGGGAGTATGCTCTCGCGACTTCCAAAAACCCGATCCGCACGATATGCGGTTTCTCTGTCAAAATCGACTATCTTGCCGTCTACCCATAGCAGCAATTGGTCGTCGAAGTTTGCAAACGCGACACGGTGCTTACCCAGCCCGGACAGCGGTGTTTTAGCCTTGGGTGCATAATCCGCGTCGTTGGCTGCGGACAATTTCGCCTCGCCGCTTGCCAAATCGACGCGACAAGTGAAATGCCGGCCGCCCTCCACTAAATCCAACAACATCTGGCCGTGTGCCGACTCGATTTCGACATTTGCTTCCATCATCAGATCGCCGACCCAATGAAGACCTTGCTTCAGCAAATCGATCTTCAGACTGTCGGAAAGACCCAAGCGCATCAGATCCAAGCGGCCGTCGTATGGATTGGCGTCCGTTACTAATCGCCGCCATTGGGCGCGATCCGCGTCGGAAAACAACCTGCGTTTCACCCCTGCGGCAGCGGCGCTAGTTACTTGCTGCCACACCTCGTACGTGGGCACAATGTTTTCGTAGCGCAACCACGATTCGGCTCCTTTTGCAGCATCGACGCTGTATCGTTGCCGCACATCGTTGCCGACAATTGTTTTTTCAACTTTCCAGCCGCTCGCGCCGCCACCGGCCGGCGAATGCCAGCGCAGCGGCCAACCGGCCGCCTCCAACTCCGCCGGATCGTAATCCGTGTCGTGCACGGCCTGCCGCATCGCAAGGACTTTCTTTGGCGACTTGCGGGCGATTTCGAAATCTTTGTCTTGCGCGGCATCCTGCTTACCAATGAATACGTCGCCTTCGTAAATCCTCACCTTCTCGCCGGGTAGTCCAACCAATCGCTTGATATAGTTGACCTTTGCATCGCCTGGAAACTTAAACACCACGACATCCCAGCGCTGCGGATCGCTGAACGCGTAGATATATTTATTGACTAGAATGCGGTCGCCATTGTACGAGCGCTGTATCGGAATATTCGCTTGCCGCGTCTCCGGCACGCCTTCCAGAAGATCGGGGCGCATCGGCAACACGTAATGACACATCGGGCACATTCCCGCGATGCAGTCGGTTGGCTGGTGGCTCGGATCGTCGCTCTCTTCCTCGCTAGCGCTCACTTGGTAGCGGTATCCGCATTTTGGACACACGACATCCTTATGACGACCCATTAGCGTAGGCGCCATCGACCCGGTTGGAATGACGAACGCTTCCGCCTCGAACGTTCGGAAAAGAAACGCCAACACAAACGCGATGACGATCGACTCCACGGTCTCACGCACCGCATGCGATTGAGCGGGTGGCTTTGACGGCGCCGCCGTCGCGGGTACTTGGGGCGACGTAGCTCGGGACTTAGCAACCTTCTGGGATTTGGGCATGGCGTGGTGCCAAGGGTGAATGTATTCGTCTGAGAATTGCGGCTTCGACGCCGTTCCGGGCGCTCAGTTTCGCCGGTAGCATTGCCTCGCCCTGCGGATCGCCCAAGGTTATTCGCTGCGGGGCCGAAAATACAGCCCAACTCGCCTCAAATACATTTTCGCTTACCACCGGGCGACGGCAGCAACTCGCAGCTAGCGGCCTAACATTGCGTCCTTCAACAGTTTAGCGCGGGCTGCCAATATAGAAAACCGGCCGCAACAGACCTCACCGCACTAGCCCCCATTCTGCCGCCGAACTCGCGCTCCGCTTGCGCACTTAAAGCACCGGCCGATACAAGACAGTTCGCGCTCTCCCGCGGCGGCGCAGCTGCGGCACGGTCTTCAGAACGGATCCTAACCCGCTGCAATCCGCATATCCATTAAAGACGTATCTGTGCTCGATCGATTGTTGCGTTTTCTCAACGGTTGAATTTGCACATCATCTCAGACCGGGTATGGTTGAATGGCCCGTTTTTGCCGCTGCTGAGCTGGTGTGACAGCATCGAACCGTTTGCCGCGGCTCGCCGTAAATTGATCGAATGGATATTCCTCGAGTACGGAGACACAAGCATGAAAAAGACGTCGCTCCTCGTGGCGATTCTTACTCTCAGCATGAGCAATGCTGGCTGCTGCTGCTGTAATTGGCTTCGCCGCCCGGCCCCCGTGGCGGCATGCCCCGCGCCGCCGCCACCATGCAATCCATGCACCACCGCGCCGGTCACGTACGGCGCACCCGTTGCGCCGGTCGCCCCTTACGCGCCGCCGCCACAATGGTGATTGGGAAGCCGTTGCCAAGCTGTAGCTGAAGTCACAGAACTTCAAATCAATGTTGGAATCCTCGCTCGCAAGGGCGAGTTGCGTATTCCGCTTCATCAGAAACCGTTTCTGCGGTTGCCGATAGCGATCCACGATCGCGACGGTATCTTCTTTTCCGGTGGTGTAACACCGTCTTTTTTCGCCGTATCAGATGGCGACCAATCGGCTACGTGCACTTGCTGCATTAGCTCTCGGGAAATTGAACTTCGTCCAATCGGATGGCGTAATATCCTACGAATCATTGAAGAGACATTGCTGGCCAAGCGACTGTCCCTGCTCGGCCGAGGTGGATTCGCAGACATGGCTGGTCGGCAATCCCACGCTCCGCGGACTTGGACAGGATGCAAGCCGGACCGGCGGGCGAACCTCCTTACGTCGCAACAAAGTGTGCGGCCAATCGACGTGTGACCGCGACCTTGGTCAACGCCGGGGAGTTTCGCCCGCCGTTTACATTTTGCGGCAAACCTCAAAATTGGTCGTACGTCGTAACGCCGTCGGAAGAAACCGCGTTGCTGTTGACGTAGAATTCGCCCGTCTCGAATTGATAAACCCAGCTATGGGTAGCCGATGTCGCGCCGATGCTCGGCACAATTGAACCCGTGCCAGACATCATGCGAACTTGGTTGTTCTCCGCGCCCACCGGACAATTCGGGAAATCAATCCCGCGAAGATACTTCGCAAGGTCGTCCTTAAAAGTCTGTTCATCGCCGTCAGCACCCGGCAGCACCCCCGGGTGCTCGGCAGTGAAACTATCGATCGCATTGCGAACCACGTTCAGCGACTGATGCAACCCATTATCGACGGCCAATCGCGAGGCACCCAACAGGCGCGGCGCCGCAATCGCCGCCAGAATGCCGAGGATCATCACCACGACAACCAGCTCGATTAAGGTAAACCCACGATGAGTGCCTGGGTGTCCGCGCATTTTTGGCCGATGCTAGAGTGCTATCTCAACTCTATCTCGTAGAGGGCCGCCGCTACTTCGCGATTAAGCAAACGGGGCCGTGGAATGGCGGAAAGATTGCGTACTGTCGATCCCGAAACTGCAGCTTGTAGCGCCTGTGCCGTATAGCGCGATGAGATGGGCAGTTGCCCGCGACCGATGGTCGCTGCTGTGCGCGAGAATTCGTTATTTCTTTTTACCCTCTTCTTCACCCGTTTCGAGCACGGCGAGGAAGGCCTTCTGCGGGATATCGACCTGGCCGATCGATTTCATCCGCTTCTTGCCTTCTTTTTGCTTCTCCCACAGTTTGCGTTTTCGGGTGATGTCGCCACCGTAGCATTTGGCCGTGACGTTCTTTCGCATCGCGCTGATCGTCTCACGTGCGATAATCTTGCCGCCGATTGCCGCCTGCAGCGGCACCTCGAACATGTGCCGCGGGATTTCCTTTTTGAGCTTCTTGATAACGGCCCGGCCGCGTACATCCGCGTCACGCCGGTCGCAAATGATCGAGAGCGCGTCGATTCGATCGCCCTTCACCAAAATATCGAGCCGCACGAGGTCGCCCGGCCGATAGCCAAGTAACTCGTAATCCATTGTTCCGTAACCGCGCGTGGCGCTTTTGAGCTTGTCGTGCATGTCGTAAATGACATCCGCCAACGCGAGGTCAAATGTCAACATCGCCCGCGTCGGCGACAGATATTCAGTGCGGACATATTCGCCGCGGCGGTCCGTACACAATTTCATGATCGGCCCGATGTATTCGGTCGGCAGCACGAAGTTCACACGCACGATCGGTTGGCGGAATTCTTCGATCTCGCCCTGTTCGGGCACCTTTTGCGGCGTGTGCACCTCCATTAGTTCGCCGCGGACGGTTGTGATTTCGTATGTCACATTGGGCGCAGTTTGAACCAAATCGATATCCGAATCATGCTCCAGTCGTTGCTGCACGATCTCCATGTGTAACAGGCCTAAAAACCCGCAACGGAAGCCAAAGCCCAAGGCGTCGCTCGATTCGGGCTCAAATTCAAAGCTCGGATCATTGATCGACAGCTTATCGAGCGCGTTGCGCAACTGCTCAAAGTCTTGTCCATCCGACGGATACAGCCCGCAGAAAACCATCCTCTTGGGCTCGTGATACCCGGCTAAGGCAGCGGCTGGCTCGCCGTCTGCTGCTGTTATCGTATCGCCGATATGAACATTTCCCAGTGACTTAATATTGCAAATCAAATATCCGACCTGCCCCGCGGTCAGCTCCTCGCGGCCGACCCGGCGCGGCGTGAACTGGCCGAGCTCGATCACCTCATGTGATGTCTTGGCTTGCAGGAACTTGATGCGGTCTCCCTTGCGGACCGTGCCGTTCATGATGCGCACGTACGTTACGGCGCCGCGGTACTCGTCGTATACCGAATCGAACACCATCGCTTGAAGCACGGCATTCGGGTCCCCCTTCGGCGGCGGCACCCGATCCAGAACGGCTTTGAGCACGGCTTCGCAATTCAGCCCCGTCTTGGCGCTGCAGCCAATGACCTCGTCGGCGTCGATCGCCAGCGTATGCTCGATTTCCTCTTTGACTTCATCCACCCGGGCGTGCGTCAGATCAATCTTGTTGATCACAGGAACAATTGTCAGATCGTGCTGCATCGCCGCATACGCATTGGCGACTGTTTGCGCCTCGACGCCTTGAAAAGCGTCAACCAGCAGCACCGCCCCCTCGCAACACACTAGCGATCGAGATACCTCATAATGGAAATCCACGTGACCAGGCGTGTCGATCAGGTTCAGCTCGTACTCTTGCCCGCTATGCCTGTACTTCATCGAAACCGGATGGGCCTTGATCGTTATGCCGCGCTCGCGTTCCAGCGCCATATCGTCAAGTAGTTGCTCCTTCATTTCGCGACGGCTCACGGTGCCGGTGATCTCCAACAACCGATCGGCCAGCGTGCTCTTGCCGTGGTCAATGTGCGCCACGATGGAAAAGTTGCGGATATATTTCGGGTCGATCATGTAGGAAGGATACGGGAGTCAGGATGCAGGGGACAGGGGAACACAAGAATAAGCCGCGCGACCGATTGCCTATCCAACCGCCCCGAAGTTCCGCTTGCGCTATAGCTCTGGAATTGCTCACCCTACTGAGATTCCGCTGCCGTGGCTAGCCGAAGTGCAATCCGGCGGGCACGGTGATACTCGCCTATGTCGAGCTGCTCTCGAGTCGTATGAATGTCGCGCTGGCCGCAGCCAAGTGACACGGTTGGTATTCCGCGTGCCGTGAGCCAATTGGCGTCTAGTCCGCCATTTGTAATGGCGAGCTCCGGCTCGCGCCCCTCTGCCTCGATTGCGGAAGTCGCCGCGACAACGCAAGGTTCCGTGCGCGACAATCGGAACGACTCGTAATCGAGCCGGCCTAGAATTCGTACGCGCCCGCACTTTCCGTCGGCATTGCGCACGGTGGCGGCCGCTCGCTTGAACGCGGCTGCAATCGCCTTCACAATCCGCTGGCGGAACTTCGGATCGTGGCTGCGAGCCTCGGCGCGAATTTGGACATGGTCGGCCACCACATTGGTCGCCTCGCCGCCGTGAAAGATACCGACGTTGCTCGTTCCCGCGCCCCCATTCTTCGCCACCAATCCGTGCCATCCCTCCTTAACTAAATCTGCTACAGCGAGTGATGCTATGGCAATTGCGCTGACACCTTCTTCCGGGTGGTTGCCCGCATGGCTGGCAATGCCGCGGATTTCGATTTCCATGCGATAGCCACCGGTGGCGCCGATGGTCAGCCGCGTCGCGAGACCGCCGTCGAAATTGAACGCCAGCCGCGGCTTCGCCAGCTTCGATAGTCGCGCGTAACGTGCACCGAACAGGCCTACTTCTTCCTCGACGGTCCACAAAAAAGTCAGCGGCGGATGGGGCAGCTTCGCGCGAATGACCGCTAAAGCCGTGCTTAGCAGCACCGCGGCTCCGGCGCGATCGTCGGCACCCAGTCCGGTCGCCTTATTCGCACTAAGTACGATTTTGCCCTTTCGGATCGGCTGCGCACCCACGCAGATAGGAACCGTGTCCACGTGGGCGACAAGCATTCGCCTCGGTGCGCGAATCGTACCGGGTAGTTTCAGCACCAGGTTTCCCACTTGGCCACCAATAGGCGTGTGCCGATGCGCATCGTCGGACGTGAGTGTATGATCCGAAATGCCGGCAGCGGCCAATTTGCCGCGGATGAATTCCATGATGTCCGCTTCTTGGCCGCTGCGACCTGGAATGGCCATCATCTCCATGGCGAGCCCGAAGCCTTCGGCATCGCTGATCGGATACGCTAGTTTGCGGATTGAACGGCGGCGTGCTGACATGGAACGATCAAGGATGAAACGCGAAAGAATCAACGAGATCTGACAGCCTGGCGATGCTATTGGAACGCATCGCACAATCGCAGACAACGGCCGTTCTGGTCCGTCTACTTCCTGCCAGGTACACTTAAATCAGGAATGTGCAACTCGATTCGCTGCCCCTGTATCGTCAATCCTTACCAGTGATTCTCATTATCGATAACTACGACTCGTTCACGTACAACCTCGTACAGCGGTTGGGCGAGATCGATTCGGCCCTCGACATCCAGGTTTTTCGAAACGATCAAATAACCGTAGACGAGATATTCGAGCGCAAACCCGATCGTGTCATCATTTCCCCTGGCCCGTGTACACCAACGGAGGCCGGCATATCAGTCGAGTGCTGCCGACGCCTGAAAGGGCGGCTGCCGCTGTTAGGCGTGTGCCTTGGCCACCAATCGATGGGCCAGGCGTTCGGCGCAACGATCGTCCGCGCGAAGAATCTCATGCACGGCAAGACAGACATGATCCACCACGACGGGCGCCGGTTGTTCGCCGGGCTCGACAATCCGTTTCAGGCGACTCGCTACCACAGCCTGGTGATTCAGCCCGATACATTGCCCGACGAATTTGAAGTCAGCGCCTGGGCTGAAGAGCCCGGCGGCTATCGCGAGATCATGGGCATCGCCCATCGCGATTACCCGTTGTTCGGCGTGCAGTTCCATCCGGAAAGCTTTTTGACGCATTCAGGCTACGACATCCTGCGGCGTTTTTTAGCTGCGTAACGAACGATTAACGATTGAGGACATAGAGATCGGAGGATGAAAGATAAAGACGATGGATGAGCCGCGAATCATTCTTCATGCCTTGTCTTGCATCATTTTATCAACTTCTTCACGGTGCTCTGCGTGAACTGTGTGGCTAAATACAATGCTTACCATTGAAGAAGCATTGAGATTGGTTGCGGAAAATGCAAAACCGCTCGCGCCGCGGCGAGTTCCGTTGCGTGAAGCCGCGGAACTCGTGTTGGCCGAGGACATCACGTGCGAAGTCAATTCGCCGCCGTACGACAAAGCGTTGATGGACGGCTATGCCGTGCGAAGCGTCGATCGCGAAGCGCAGCGGCAGATTTTGGAAGAGATCGCCGCCGGCGCCGTGCCGCACTTTCCCCTGACCCCGGATACCGCCTCGCGAATCATGACCGGCGCGCCATTGCCCGAGGGTTCTGATGCGGTAATTCCCGTCGAAAATACCGAATTGATTGATGGGTCTATCGTACGTCTGCACAACATCAATGTGAAACCCGGCCAGCACATATTACCGTTAGGCGCGTCGTTGCGCGTGGGCGAGATCGTCTTGCATCGAGGCGCCACATTGCGAGCGATCGAGATCGCCGTTCTGGCGGAGATTGGGCGTGCCATCGTCTCGGTCATTCCTCGTCCGCGTCTTTCGATCTTGCCGACTGGAAATGAGCTGGTTCCCGTGGGCGAAAAACCGACCAACGGGCAGATTCGCAACAGCAACGGCCCGATGCTGCTGGCGGCCGCAGCTCGCGCCGGCGCCGATGCATTGGAGCTCGGCATCGCGCGCGACAGCCGCGAAGACCTTACGCGGTGGTGTGAACAGGGTCTTGCAGCCGACGTACTCGTGTTGAGCGGCGGCGTGTCGGCGGGAAAATTCGATCTCGTACCAGCTGTGTTGGCCGAGCTGGGCGTCCAAAAGGTGTTTCACAAAGTCGCATTGCGGCCTGGCAAGCCGTTATGGTTTGGCATCAAGGACAAAGATGAACGGCGAGTATTGGTTTTCGCTTTGCCCGGCAATCCGGTGAGCAGCCTAGTATGCTTTGAATTATTTGTCCGGCCGGCAATCGCCGCGCTGGGTGGTCGCGGGTTCGTCGAATCATCAACTTTTCAAGCTAAATTAATCCATGCCTACGACCATGCCGGTGGCCGCGCCGCCTTCCTGCCATCGCGCCTGCGATTCGGTTCGCAACATGCTTCGCCAGAGCTCCCTTCGCTGCGCCAATCGACCCTTGCCGCTGGCGAGTTCTCGGACCCTACGGTTGAAATCCTGCCTTGGCACGGCTCAGCCGACATCGCCACGCTCACGAGGGCCAACGCCCTTGCCCGCCTGCCCGCTGAACCGCGGCGGTTCGAAGCAGGTTCTTGGCTGAACATCGTCCCCTTGTAAAGCCGGCCCGTTGGCGCCCGCGATCGGACAAGTTGGCATCGGCGAGAATTCTAACCCATTGTCCGGTCAGCAATTGAAGCCATTCCGCTCCCTTCGCGCGCTAGCCTGCAATCTTAACGAAATGGTTGCATATTTCACACGGCTTGGCGATGATAGAGTATTGCCGGAACATCTTAGACGGATCGGATCGGACACTAAGTCGCGATCCGGTCCTTAATGCGCCTTAACGAGCACCCTGAGAGCGTCACGGTACGTAGGTTAACCGACGGGGGCAATGCTTAAATCGCGGCATTGCTATTGGTTCGCCTGGAAAGAAGTGCAGGCTTGCATCAGTTGCCGCCAGCCCCGTTGGAGCAGCAAAGAGGACGGTCCATGTATCTGAACCGAATCATCGCAATTTTGAAGCATCTTTTTGGTCGAGGCTACAAGCCCGCGCTGTGTCCCATCCGCGTACGTCGGTATGCGCGCTGCCTGCTCTTTGTGGCCGCGACCCTATATGCGCAGATATCGGCCGCAAGCGTGCTGGTCACGGGCGACGTTACGCCGTCCGATAATCCGTTTACGCTGACCATCGACGAGGGTTTGCCTAAGGATGGAAATAAGCCAGATCCATTCGCCACGCCATCACCGCCAGAGGAAAACCAAACCTTTTTCGAGGGAATACGTGACGACGTAAACGATACGAATATCAATATTAATATTACCGTTGGAAAGACCAGCACCGGCATCCTGCAGATAAGCCAGGTCGAGCTTCGAGACATGGACTTGATTATCGGCGATTCGGGAATGGTGACCGGCCTGGCGGAAACTCAATACGGCACCGGCACTGTATTCATTACCGGATTCGGTTCGCTGTACAACAATAATCCATATCTTTTGCCGGCTGGCCTTCCCGCAAATTTCAAGAGTAAGAATCCTCGGCTGAATGAGCCCGGCGCCGCGGACGGGTTCGACCTGTACGTCGGCAAGGCTGGAACCGGCACGCTCGAAATCAACGCATTTGGCCGAGCTGAAATAGAAGACTCGGTGGTGGTCGGCGATGCCGGTGGCTCGGTCGGCAACTTAATCGTTGACGGATTCAATTCATCACTGACGAGTGGCGGTTTTGAAGGCACTAACAACATGGCTGGCAACTCCGCCGACCCCCATCTCATGATCATCGGCCGGCAGGGTATCGGCTATATGACCGTCAGCTCCGGCGCGACGGTCGACAGCGAAGCACCCCCCGCAGGCAACGGGCAAAACCAAGCTTCGCCCGTGGGCGCCTCGATTGGCAGCACCCCCTACTCCTTCACGAACGGGGCAACTCCCGACCAAGGCGGCACTGGCACAGTTACCGTGACTGGACCCTCCTCGAAATGGATTGTGGGTGGCTCGCTGCAAGTTGGCGGCTTTGATATCGGTTTGTCGAACATGACGATCGGCGATCTCGAGGGCGACGATACCCTATACGGCGACCAGGTGGGAATCGGTACGCTGTATGTGAACGACGGCGGACTCGTCAGCATCCGTAATGCCATCGGTGTAGACCCCATGAATACGTCTACGGATTTGTTGTTTGCGATTGGCCGCAAGGGCACTGTTTGGCTTGATGGCGGAACCATCAATATTGGTAGCGCGACTGGGACGGATCAACAAGGCCAAGCGAGATCTGACACCGTCCAGGTGTTAAATGACGGAGTTATTAAAGGAACTGGGCGCATCGATACGGGCGTTTTCCACAACCGGTATTTCGGCCGGGTAAGCGTTTCCGCCGGGCAATCGTTGGTGATTGATGCGTCATCGCAATTCGCGACGGGCCCTGCCCAGACACCGCCCGAGCCGCTTCTCAACTTTGGTTTGATCGAGGTTCTCGGGACAGCCGATTCGCGGGCCGAGCTAGACTTCGAGCGGGCGCCCTCCGTGACCAATCCAGTCAGGCCGTTGATCAACCGCCCCGTCTTTCTTCCGCCGAATCCGACTAAGTTCATCGGGGGCATGATTTCGGCGCAGTGGGCCACGCTGCGAAGTGCGACTGGCATCCAAAACGAGGGGATTATGGCCTTTACGGCCGGATCCAACGTGATCCAAGCACACGTGAATCAAGTGGTCGGTCCCACAGGTTTTGTGCCCGTGTTTAGCATCGGACCAAATACCTCGGTCGTTGTTGAAGACGACTGCTTGGGATGCGCCCCAACATTTGTTGGAGGAGGAAATACTTTGCAAATCCTTGATCCAGGCACCTTCACATCGGCCGGCACAATCACTTTGCAGCTCAGCCTCTCGAATCCGAATCTGATTAGCGCGGCCGGCGACATCGGCATCAGCGGTGTAATTAATTTGTCATTGGCTAGCGACGTGCTGGCTGACCTCTCTGCCAACGGACCGGGCCAGTCCTTTGGCTTCATAACTTTCACCGGTGGGGCCTATCAGACGACTCTCGACGCCAACGGAGTCCCGTTACCAGACTATACCAAACCGCTGCCCGACTGCAGCGGAGTCCCTTCGTGTGTTGTTCCCGGATTGGGTGTGAGCGGTCCAAATTTGGCAGCTTTATTAGGACCGACATTTAACAACATCGTGCCGGTTGCCCAGCGTATTGGTGAGTCGATCGTGATCTCGTTTCTAAATCCCACGGCCGGTGGCGCCATGGCGCCTGACTTCAATAACGATGGCGTTGTCGATGGCCTCGATTTCGCCATTTGGCAAGCTAATGTCGGCATCACGGCCGGCGCCACATTGCTGCAAGGCGACGCTGACGGCGATGGCGATGTCGATGGCGACGACTTCCTCTTCTGGCAGCGAAATGTCGGGAAGCCCGCGCCGTGGAACGGCGCCGGAGCCGGAAGCGGCAGTTCGTCCAGCAGTTTGGGGGCGGTGCCCGAACCGGCCGGTCTAGCAATGTTGCTCTGCGGCGGATCGCTGGCGCTTGCACTCCACCGGCGACGCCATGATAGGTAGCGGTGCTGTCGCTGCGCTCTTCAGTTCATTCATCGAGTTGATCACAAGTTAAATGATCGACTTTGACGATTAGGTAAGCCGTGCGGCTTCATCGCCAAACACGCCATTCGTCCAAATGGCTGAGAGGCAACCGCCGTTCCCCCCTTTTTCCAATCGTCTCGGCAAGGAGGCCGACATGCACGTGCCTATTCGCCTCACTCTCGGTTCAGTAGCCTGCTGGCTAGTTTTAGCCTCGCAATGCTCATTGGTCTTGGCCCAGGATGATGTCGCTCGCTCCACAATCAGGCTGACATCCGCTACCGAACCAATTCGCGACCATAGCGCTTCTGCAGAAACACCGGAGGATACGGCGCAGCCGATTGAACAGATCCGGCCTGCCTCGCCCATTGCGCAGCAGGATGAGCAAGCATACGACGCCCCCAGCCCGATAGCGGCGCACCCGCCGGCGGCGCCACCGCTCGCCAACCGTCCGCGGACTCCGATCAGGTTCTATCCGAATGCCTCCGCCCAGACGACGCTAAGTCAGTTGCCAGGGCCCGCGCCGATTCAGTCCGCGCCGCGGCTGCAGCCAAATCGTCGCGGGGGCAAGCCGTTTCAATCGGTTCAAAGCCAGCCCACTATCAGCCCCTATCTGTACCTCAATAACGGCTCGACTAATGCCAACCAAGTGACAAATTACTTCGCGTTCGTGCGTCCGCAAATGGAGCAAGTTGAGGCGGGACGCCAGCAGCAGCGCGAGATCCAACAACTTCGTACGCAACTGCAAAAAATGTCCTCCTCCGGCGGCGGAGGGCAGCAAGCGGCCAGCACGCAAACGGCCGCTCATTATATGGATACCGCCCAGTTCTACCGCGGTTTCCAGCGGTAGTTGTAACAATCCACGCCGACCGCCTGCCAGCCTTCGGTAGATCGGATAGACTGTCGAGCATCGTTCGCTTGACCTTTCCGATCAACCGGAGACTCGCCATGCCGCTTCCACCAGTATGCCGGGCCATTTTTTTGCTGCTATTCGTCTGCGGCGCTTTCGGCGTAAGTTCGTCGCCGCTTGCTGCCGAGCAACAAACTACCGAACCGGCGGCGCGTGAGCAGCCGACGGGGAATCCTCCGGCCCGCCAAGCCAAACTCGAAGCGGCACTGGCGAAAATGCTCAGTGGTGCGACCTTGGAAGGCAGCTTTACGAACACGAGCGCCGGCAGTGATCCGACCAAGCTATCGCGCGAGAAGTACACGCTCGGCGACGTGAAAAAACTAGCCGGCGAACTATGGCAGATCCCGGCTCGCATTCAGTACGGGGGGAAAGATGTCACGCTGCCCATCGTGCTGCCGATCCGTTGGGCCGGCGATACGCCGGTTGTTGCCGTCGATCAATTACCGCTGCCGGGCTTCGGCACGGTCTCGGCACGCGTGATGTTTTTCGACGGCCATTACGCCGGTTATTGGAAACACGGCGACCGCGGCGGTCACCTGTTCGGCATTATTCATTCGGACGAAGACAAGACCTCGACGTCCGCGCCGTCGCAAGAGTCGCGCCCGGCGTCACGAGGTGATGTGCCCGCTAACAAGTAAGTACACGAGTAGCGCCGCAAGCGCGAGCCGATATAAGATGAACACATACATCGTGTGCCTACGCAAGAATCCGAGCAGCCATGGAATCGTCGCATATCCTACCGCGGCGGTGACGATAAGCGCCACCACGAGCTTTGCCGCGTCCTGGGTGCTGCCCAGAAGCTGAGCCCGGGTCTTCCACAATTCGAAAACACCGGCCGCGAATACCGCCGGGATCGAGAGCAAAAACGAGAACCTCGCTGCCGCCTCGCGCGAAAGTCCGCACACGAGGCCGCCCAAAATCGTCGCTCCGGACCGCGACGTTCCAGGCACCAGCGCAGCCGCTTGCGCGAAACCAATCACGATGGCATCCCGCCATTGCACTTCGTCGACTTCCCGGCTGCGCAAGCCACAGGCGGCGCGGCGCTCGACGTACCATTCCGCCAATGCCAACAACAGCGCAACGCCGGCCAATGCTGCGATAATTACGTACAACGATCGCAGCGTCGTTTCGATGTATTCCTTGCCGAGCAGACCGATGACGACAATTGGCAGCGTACCGACGGCGATCATCCAACCGACCCAGGCATCGTGCGTTGTTGCCAGATTGCCGCGGCGAATGTCGGCCAGCATGGAGCCGACAATGCGAATGATGTCGCGCCAATAGTACGTCAATACGGCCGCCAGCGTTCCGATTTGCAGCACGGCCGTAAACGCCGCGCCCGGATCGGGCCACCCCAGCAGTGCGGGCACAATGCGCAAATGTGCATTGCTGCTAATTGGGATGAATTCCGTCAACCCTTGCACGATTGCCAGCACGATTATTTCAGGCCACGACATAAACTAACTATTTGCGAGGACGCGAAAACAGGAGATGTGATACTATAAGATTTTGCACACAGCGGAAAGCTCTTAAGTGAACGGGCTACGCCGTCGGCGGTAGAGAATATCTCGCGCAAATCCGCGAAGGAGCAAAGGTGACAGCGTTCTCGGCGGATATGGATTTCTTCCTAGCGCCTTCGCGTGAATCTTGATTCAACATGTTCCACTACAACGCCGGACTATTCCTGACACTTGCCCAACTGGGAGTCGATGTCCGCCGCCGCCAACCACGCTGCTTCGTCTCCCACGCCCACAGCGACCACATCGCTCGCCACGAGCTGGCATTGGCCACAACGGCGACGGCCTGTCTCTATCGGCACCGCCTTGGCCAGCAGCACCGCGTTCTGGAAATGTCGTACCACGTGCCGATCGAATTCGCCGGCTTGCGACTTACCGCACTGCCGGCCGGCCATTGCTTGGGCTCCGCTATGCTGCTGGCCGACGACGGCTATAGGACGCTGCTTTACACCGGCGATTTCAAGTTGGATGCATCCGCTACGGCTGAGCCGGCCCAGTTGCCGCACGCTGATATTCTCGTCATGGAATCGACTTTCGGACGTCCCCACTATCGCTTGCCGGCCCGCGATCAGGTCATCGCCCGGTTGTTGAAAATAGTTCTGGCCGCGCTCGCCGACGGAAAGACGCCGGTCGTTCACGCCTACCCGCTCGGCAAATCCCAGGAAGTCACCCGCCTGCTAACTTCGAATGGTGTGCCCGTGCTTCAGCATCGGGTAGTTCACGAAATCAGCCTCATTTACCAGCGGTGCGGCGTCGATCTGGGCGATTTCGCTTTGTTCGATGGCCAACCCCTCGATGGCTATGCGGTTGTGACGCTACCGCGAACCGCCCGTGAATTCCGGTTGCCCGGTCTGGGCAAAACAGTATCGATCGCGGTCACCGGCTGGGCCATGGATGAAAGTGCAAAATATCGGCTCGGGGTCGATCATGCGCTGCCGATGTCTGATCATGCCGACTATGATCAGTTGATTGAATGCGTGCAGCGCGTCGAGCCGCGCGAAGTTTACTGCACGCACGGCCCGGCCGAATTCGCCGATCATCTCTGCGACTTGGGCTTCAACGCCTATCCTCTTCATCCGGTCTCACAACGACGGCTGTTTTGAAGTCTATCGAATGCGCCGCGTCATGGGGACTGCCAGCCGCTGCCAGCCCACTTGACTCCTTCGCCAGTAGATCGCCGCACGCACGTATTAAGCTGGCTGGCGTGGTGCTGAATGTGGCGGATGCTGCTCATGTGCAGCTCCAACCGCGGAATAGGATACCAATCGAATCCGGACGGGCCGGCGAGCGATTCCTCTGTCTCGGCTGCAATTGCCTCGACGGCCTTGTCCTTACAAATCCGAATGTATCGGAGGACGACGGCCTTGTCGTACGGTACGTCGGCGAGGACCTGCTCAAAGGGTGGCTCCGGTTTTGCACCCAAAAAATTGTAATCCTTGCGGTGAAAATCCCTCGGGCGAAACGATGCCTCCTCCGCGGTCAAATACAAGTCCGTGTAGTACAGCGTGTGATACGCTACATGCCAAAACGGAAAATTGACAATCGGCTCCAGCCAAATAGGACCAGGGCACATAGCGACACACACGTTCACCGTGGACAACGATGCATGGAATTGGTTAACCAATGAAGTTTTCGCGAGCGCAAGCATCTGAGATTACTTCGAGGCACGGCAAGTCACGTAAGAAAGTCCGACTGTGACGATTGTAGCAACGCGCCTGTTTCGCATGTACCGTCTGTGCCGTCCGGAGCGGCCCATCCCCGTCCGGTCGGGCCGATTTTGCTGGTTATCGGCCTTCCCGATAGTCGAATTCTGATTTTACGGATCGTTCGCAAGACGACGGCGATGATCATTTGCCCTGGTGTATTCGCGGACGTAAGACCCATTGGACAACGGATGACTCGATCCCTGTTTACTGGTCGGCATTGGCTTGCTGTCTGGCTTACGGCGGCGCTTTTCGGCAACCCGCGCCATGTCGCAGCAGAACCGGAAGGCCCCGCGTTGCTGTCATTTCGTGGAGAGATGGTCGATCCGAATTCACCCGCAACGTATCGGCTGCCTGTGGTAGGAATTTTCGATCCACCACAAGATCGGATCGCCCGTCGCACCGATGCCGTCGGACAAACGCCGGCGCCTCAAACCCCTGGTAATGAATGCGCTGCCCGGGGAAGATCCGCGTCGTCCTCTGCCGGACTTGCCTACCCACCGACGATGGCAGAGTTGACCTCTCAGCTTCTGCCAGCCGTGCAGCGCGGCTACAACCTGGCCCAGCGAGGTGCATTTTTCGCGGCCCGAACAGAGTTCATACAAGTTTTGCGACGTGTTGCTCAAGCGAAGGATGCCGGCTCGGACTCCGACGAGCACTCGCGCGCATTGGCCGCCGGATTGCGGGCACTCGACGAGGCCGACGACTTCGTCCCGCAAGGCGTTCAGCTTGAAGCCGAGCTTGACGTTCGCGAGGTCGCTTCGTCGCACCGCACACCGGTCCTGCGCGACTATCCCGAAGAAACGATGCCCCAAGAAGCGGTCGCTCTTTATCACACTTACGCTCAGGAACAGCTAGCCATCGCCGCCGAGGGCGAGCAAGCGGGTTCAATGGCGCTCTATGGCCTGGGAAAAGTTTACTCGCGTCTGGCCGAGCGTCACGACGACGACGTGCAACTCACCCGCGGCGCAATGACCATGTACTCTGCCGCCATCGACGCCTGTCCGAACAATCACCTGGCTGCTAATGAACTCGGCGTGCTGTTGTGCCGCACCGGTCACCCAGCCGAAGCGGTCCATCAGTTCGAGCGAACGATCGACTTCGCTCCCAATGCAACCGCTTACCACAATTTGGCCGTGGCGCAGCAGAAATTGGGCATGTCGGGGCAGGCCACCGCGAACGAGCAGGAATCACAACGACTGGCCGCAGTGGAGCGATCCAGCGGCGGGATCTCGCGGCGGGCCGGCGTTCAGTGGGTGTCACCCGCAGAGATGGCCCGGGTCACGCAACCAGCCTCCCCCGCATCAGTCGTCGCCCCATCTACAACCGCAGCCCGACCCTTAACGCGGAGTAAGGCCCAATGGCGCTAAACCGCGAGCGATTTATGATGCCGCCGCTAAGAACTAAATGCAAACGCTGGTTTGCCGCCGCGGCAATTCGCGCCGCGCTACTCTTCGTGTTCCATTCCGATCCGGCCGCCGCCCAGTTCTGTCAGCCGCTCAGCCCTGCGGCGCCGTTCCCCATCTGGGGCGTTGATAGCGCGGCCGGGTGCGGCTGCGGTGAAGTCGGTTGGGACGCCCGCGGCATGATCCCCTGGCAGGAATTCGCTCAGGGCGAATACGTGGGCCATGCCCGCACGCCACACGTGCCCGAATATCGAGTTCGTGAGGGAGACGTGGTGGCCGTCTACTATCGCCGAACCCGCGAGGAGCTGTCTCGACCTTACGAATTACAAGTGGGCGATCGGATTCGCGTCGAATCGCTCACCGCCGGCCACGGTGCCACGACCACCCCCGGCGCCAGCGACGTCGAGCTCGCCGACGACAATATCTCGCGCGAGCTGGTGGTTCAGCCCGATGGCACGATCACGCTGCCGCTGCTGGGGCAAGTCCGGGCCACACGCCGCACGATTCCAGCGCTCCGCAACGAGCTTGAAGAGAGCTTCAAGAAGTTCTTCAAAACGCCGGCGATCACGGTGACGCCCATTTCGGTCAACACCAGGCTCGAAGACCTGCTCAACACGGTCGATAGCCGCGCCGGCACTCTCGGCGGCTTGCAGATCCAAGTAACCGTAACGCCGGCCGGCGATATCCAGCTACCCGGCATCTCCAGCGTTTTCGTACAAGGCCTGACGCTCGTCGAAGCCAAACAAGAGATCGACGCACGGTACAACTCGTCAGTACCGGGCGTGCAGGTGACGTTGGTCCTCGTGCAACGGGCGAAGCGGTTCATCTACGTATTGGGTGAAGTCGGACAACCTGGACGGTTCGAATTGGAAGGACCAACGACCGTGATGCAGGCAATCGCCATGGCGGGTCGCTGGACACCCGGTTCGAATCTGCGGCAAGTGGTGATCTTTCGTCGCGGTCCCGATTGGCGCCTCATGGCGACGATGCTCGATTTGCGCGGCGCTCTCTACGCCCGCCGGCCCGTACCCGCCGATGACATCTGGCTGAACGATTCGGACATCGTTCTGGTACCCAAGACGCCGATCCAGCAAGTGGATGAAGTGATCGAACAGTATATCACTCGCGGGGCATACAGCCTCATCCCGCGCGAGATAATCTGGAACCTCGACACAACAGGCTCATCCTTGTAACCAGAAGCCCGCCCGCGCCGCAGAAACCCGCCGCCTGCGCTTGCAGTTTTACACCAAATCTGCGACCTTGCAGCTTTCACAGGGTCGCGCGATCCAGGCAGCGGCAACGTCATGACCGTCAACACCAAACGAGTCAAAGACCGGCGCCACCTTCGCTTTGAAAGTTTCGATGACGCGATCCGCGACGCCGATACACTTGCCGAAGCCGAGCGTCGCGGCACCTTCCGGACAACCGGAAATTGGTCATTGGGCCAGGCAATTGGCCATGTAGCCACCTGGGCCCGCTTCGCAGTCGATGGCTACCCTCCCATGCCTCAGCCGCGGTGGTTTATTCGCCTGATGGTTCCATTATTGAAAGGCCCGTTTTTGAACAAGGGCCTTCCGGCCGGAGCCAACATTGGCGACCTTCCCAACGGCACGCTCGGTACCGAAACAATGGATACCGACCTTGCGATCCGTAACCTCCGCGAGGCGTTCGGACGACTCGAGCGCCAGACACCGACAATGCCCAACCCCTTCCTTGGAAAACTTTCGCACGAAGATTGGATCAAAGTCAACCTGCGCCACGCCGAGTTGCACTTCAGTTTCTTTCATCCGGCGTAAGCGATCCGTCGTGTGCGCTAGCATGCTCATATGCGCACGTTGTTCCAACGGATTAGGGCGATGAACGGCAAGGCAAATTATATCTGTGGTGCATGCGGAGAAGAGATCGTCATTCCGATCGATCTTTCCCAGGGCGACCGGCAGGAGTTCGTTGAGGACTGCCCCGTGTGTTGCCGCGCGAATGTAATTCGAGTCGAAGTAAATGCCGAGGGTGAGGTATCGGCCTGGGCCCAATTGGAATGAGAATTCCCGGCGCTCTGTTCGCATGCTTTTCAAGCGGGTGATCTTTCGGATAAGCTCACGACTCCCGCCCTCAGGCTTCGTCGGCCGCTCCCCCCTGGCGCCGGCCGAAAGGTCGCTGCTTACTATCCGATGTCCCAACGTCCTGCCGTAGATCCGATCTCGTCGCTGCGACACCAGGGGTTTTTGCTCTATCTCATCGGCGGATTGATTTCCAACACAGGCAGCCAGATGCGCATCGTGGCAGTGCAATGGGAGATCACCATTCGAGAGCCCGATCCGCGTAAGCTAGCACTTTTCTTGGGTTACATTGGGCTGACGCTCGTGCTGCCGGTGATTTTGTTCGCATTACCGGCCGGTGCGGCCGCCGATCGGTTTTCGCGGCGATGGCTCATTCTGATCGCGCAGATAGGATTGGCGGCTTGCGGCATCGGTCTGGCGTGGGCGTCGTGGGTGCGGGCGCCGGTACTCTTGGTCTACGCGCTGCTCTTCGGGACGGGAACTTTCCGGGCCTTAGGTTGGCCGGCATCATCTGCCATCGTTACAGGCCTGGTACCCGCGAAGACATTTTCTAACGCCGCGACCTGGCGGAGCAACGCTTATCAATTGGCCTCGACGATCGGACCGTTGGTGGCCGGATTTCTCTTGGCGTGGTGGAACCCGGTCATCGTGTTCTTGGTCGATGCTGCGACAAGCCTGGTCTTGGCGGCGTGTATGTTTTTCGTGAAGCCGCGGCCACAACAGCGAGTCGTCGAGCCGAGATCGTGGCGCGCTCTGTTGCAAGGCATCCACTTCCTGCGCCGCCAGCCCATCATCTTGTCGACCATGACGCTGGACATGGTAGCCGTCCTCTTCGGCGGTGTTGTTGCCCTACTGCCAATTTTTGCGACGCACGTGTTCCATGCGGGTGCAGTCGGATTGGGGTGGATGCGGGCGATGCCAGCGCTTGGATCAATCGTCATGGGAATCACTCTGGCATTGCGGCCGCCGATTCAGCGTGGTGGGCGGACCATTCTGCTCACCGTAATAACGTTCGGCCTGGCGACGGTTGTATTCGGTCTATCGACGACCTTCGCGCTGTCATTGTTGGCGCTTTTCACATTGGGTGCTGCCGACAACATCAGCGTTGTCATCCGCCAGACCGTGCTCCAGCTATTGACGCCCGATTCGATGCGCGGCCGCGTTACAGCCGTGAGCGTCATTTTCATCGGTTCGAGCAACGAACTAGGTGAGTTCGAATCGGGTGTCGGAGCAAGTTTATTGGGGCTTGTCCCATCTGTGGTCTTTGGCGGCGTGATGACTCTCGTCACGGTCGGTGTCGTTGCCGCAATGTGGCCGGAGCTATTGCAATTGGGTTCACTCGAACATCTCCAACCACCGGAGCCCGCCGAGTCGGTGGTGTAAACCTTGCCGAATTGGCAAGCCGGGCCGTCCTCGACCCCGAAACGGCCCGCACGCCAGCCGGATCCCATCGCGCGTGAACAGCGAATAATCTTTTTCCGTCCATCGCGGCAATCCTTTCGCTAGCCCACCGAATGACCCTATAATGTTCGCAACGAAGCCGTGATCGGGAGGAATTCGCAAAATGAATTGCAATCAATGCGGCGCGGACGTGCCGAATCAAGCTGCGTTTTGCCCGCAATGCGGTGCCCAATTGGACCGGGTTGGCGCAGCCGATGAGAGTCGGCCTGCGGTGGCGGCGCGCTTGCAGGCCGGTGGCGGCGAGGGATCCTCCCGCGATGTGCCCGAAGAAGAATTGTGGAACGGCGCTTACTCGCCCAAAGCAATGCTGGGTTGGCACCTACTTGTGTGCCTGCTGATCGTAGTCGGTAGCGTCGCCGTTTATTATGCGGGTGGTGGAACTACTAGCTTCCTTGCAGTTGCGCTCGGCGGGATTTTAGTTCTTGTTTATTTGGCTTTGTACTCGCAGTACAAACGCGCGTCGGTGCACTACCGTTTGACGACGCATCGGCTGGTTCTCCAAAGGGGTATTCTGAGCCGGATCGATGACCGCATTTTGTTGGTCGATATCGACGACATTACCGTTCAGCAGAGTTTGATCAATCGCATGCTCCAACTGGGCACGATTACGCTCAATACCAAGGATGAAACTTCGCCCGTTTTGGTCATGCCGGGGATTGAGACCCCTCACCAGGTGGGCGATCTTATCGACGAAGCCCGGCGCACCGAGCGTACCCGCCGCGGCGTGTATATGATGAACGCCTAGATAGCCAGCGAGGCGGATACCAAGGGTCGGACCGCTCATTTATAATCTGCTGGGTTGGCAAGGCTTACTCATACCGGAGAATGTGTTATGAGAATCGTCCTGATTTCGTCACTCGTTTTGACGGGAGTGCTCATTATGAATCTATCCGCTTCGGCGGCCGGCGCGGCGAAATCCAAAAAGGAAACAGCCATCAAGGCGACGCCGCTCAACCAAGAGATGGAAACCCTGGATGGCGAAAAAGTCAACTTGGCCAAGAAATACAAAGGCAAAGTCGTCCTGCTTGTCAACGTTGCCAGTAAGTGCGGCAACACACCACAATACAAGCCGCTGGAAGCGCTTCATGAAAAATATGGCAAAGATGGTCTGGCAATCGTTGGCGTGCCGTGCAACCAGTTTCATGGTCAAGAACCAGGCTCTGCTAAGGATATTGCCGAGTTCTGCGAGAAGAACTACGGGGTCAAGTTCGACATGATGTCCAAGGTCGATGTCAACGGCGAGCATGCCACGCCGCTGTATAAGTACCTGACTTCAAAGGATTCCGATCCCAAGTTCAGCGGCAAAATCACTTGGAACTTCGAAAAGTTCCTCTTCAACCGCGATGGCCAGGTGGTTGCCCGCTTTGCACCCAAAGTGAAGCCCGATTCGCCACAGGTTGTTGAAGCAATCGAAAAAGAACTGGCGAAGTAGTGAATTGCAGAGGTTGCGATGTTGCGGTTCACGATCGTGTAACCGCCAAGTACGCTAAGATCGCCAAGCCAGGCAGGCTGTTGCATCGGGCTTGGCGAACTTGGCGATTTTCAGTTTATGGACAACACCCTTGACTGCGTTGTCGTCGGTTCCTGCGTAGTCGACGTCCTTGCCCGGCCCGTGTCGCTTTCGCAGCCGATCGGGCCCGGCCGGCTGATCGAAAGCGAGCCGCTAATTCTCACCACCGGCGGCATTGTTTCGAATTCGGGGATCTCGCTTGCCCGGCTGGGCATGCGTGTGGCCGCGTTCACGTACGTCGGAGACGATGAATGGGCTGACGTGATTCGCCAGCGCTACGGGGTCGAGGGGGTTGACACGTCGGCACTCGTCACACATCCCACGGGAGCGACGAGCACGACGGCCGTGTTAATCGACCCGAGGGGCGAACGCAGCTTTGTGCATTGCGTTGGCGCGCCGAAGCTGCTCGACAAGGAAGCGATGCTGTCGCGGCTCGATCTGTTCGCGAGCAGCCAGGCGATGCTGATGGGTTACTACCCGCTGATGACGCGGCTTCAGCCGGATTTGCCCGAGGTGCTGGCCGCTATTCGCGAAACGGGTTGCCTGACAGCCCTCGATTCGGCCGGCGACGGCGGCACGATGGATCCGCTAGCGCGAATTCTACCCCACTTGGATTTTTACATTCCCAACGAGACCGAGGCCGCTCATCAAACGGGCTGCCGCGAACCACGCTTGATGATCGAGGCCTTTCGCGATGCGGGGGCCAAGGGCTGGCTCGGTATCAAGCTCGGCGTCCGCGGGGCGTTGCTGAGCCCCACGCCGGGGGAGCTCGTCGAAGTAGCCGTCGTGAAGGCGCCGAGCAACGTCGTGGATACCACAGGGGCCGGCGACTGCTTCTATGCCGGTCTCCTGGCGGGCGTACTTCGAGGGCTGCCGCCAACCGACGCCGGCCGACTCGCGGCGGCCACCGGCGCTTGCTGCGTGACCGGTCTGGGAGGCTCGACGGCCGTCCGAGGTTATGATGATACGGCGCGCCTCGCCGGTATCGAATAACCTGCAGTCGGCGCCGGTGACCCCCGGTAGAGTCTGCGCTGCCGGGCTCACAGAGGCCGGCTACATAGTGCCTTTTTGTGATTTTTGCGGCCAATCTGCAAAACGCTCTCTTCGGCGGTGTCTTAATTGCGAACACCTGGCCCAGCGACGATAGCATGAACGCTCCGATCGACGCCGAGTTGTTGGGGCGGCTCCTGGATGAGCATGGGGCGGCGCTTGCCCTGTATGCGGCGCAATGGACTGACTCGCCCGACGACTGCGTACAGGAAGCGCTCGTGGAACTGGCCCGACAGCCACAGTCGCCCGATCATGTTGTCGCCTGGCTGTATCGCGTCGTGAAGCATCGAGCGCTTAATGCGGCCCGCGGCGACCGGCGCCGACGACAGCGTGAATCGCAAGCGATGGCCGACCGATTTGCCAGTTCACAACAGCGAGCCGCGTTCGACCGTTACGCGGCAATCGAGGCGGCGGAAGCACTCGTGCATTTGGACACCGGTGAACGTGAACTGGTCGTCATGCGAATTTGGGGTGGCTTGACATTCGATGAAATCGGAGTGGCACTTGCCATCTCGGCCGCGACCGCGCATCGGCACTACCAGCGGGCACTAACGAGGCTTCGAAATATTTTGGAGTCGCCATGTTCGACAAACAAGAACAGAACGAACCCGAATTAACGGCCGAACTGACCGCGCTGGAATCGCGACTTCGTCGCTTAACGCCGGCCATGTCGCAGATCGACCGCGATCGGCTGATGTTTGCTGCCGGCCAAGCGGCGGTTTCCCGGCGAAGATGGCCGGGTTATATAGGTGGCCCACCTTGGGCCGGTCGGTGGTTCTGGCCGGCCGCGACCGCGACGATGACGGCGGCGTCGCTGGTGTTGGCAACGCTGCTTGTGTGGCAGCGCGAGACGAGCTTGGTCGCGGAGCAAGTGGCTAAACCGCAAGCGACGGTGATGCCGCTTGTTGATCGACCACACGAAGTGGTGACCAACCACTCTGTCACCTCTGCTCCACGATCCGAAGTGACGATGACGGGTTGGCCAGCACTTCGGCAACCAGCCGGCGGTTATTTGAGCATTCGCTACATCGCACTCACGCGCGGCGTGGGGGCGCTTAAGTCTGACATTATTGGGACGGAAGCAACAGCGGCTGATTCGGCCAACGACACGCCGTTGGGCCAACGAGAATTGCTCAACGAGCTATTGTCGTCGCTGCGCTCCTGAACTGCACAAGGTCGATCCATGAGATGCTACTTTCTTGTTTGCCTGCTTGCTGTCTTCGCGGGGAATGCCTTATCGGCGCGTGGCGATGTGATGTACGAGAAATCGAAAGAGGGTGACAACAACATCGAAGTAGTCCGCATGACTATCTCTCCCGCGGCGGAGCCCGTGCCAGCACTGAAATATCGCCTTGTGGCCCGCGACATTAATCTCAAGGAGGGGAATGCCGTCCCTTACTATTACCGCGCACAGTTGGAGCTGCGCTCCACGATGAAGAAGATCCGCGACAAGTACGACGAGGAGAAAGCACTGAGCCTTTGGTATGGAACTGGCGATGATGCGACATCTATCGCCAAACTGCCGCTGGAAAAAGTTCGCGATGCCAGTCATATGTTCGATCCGATTTACAACGGCCAATTGCGTCCGGCGTTCGAGTGTAATCATTGCGATTGGGAGTTGGGGATTGAGAAAATGCGCGGAATCGACGTCATCAGTTTTGGCTTGCCCGAGTTCCAAGATAGCCGCGAGATTGCCCGCATGCTTGCGCTCTGCGCGCGGTTGGCGATCGCCGAACACCGCTACGAAGATGCTGTCGAGATTATGCAGCAGCAATACCGGCTTGGACGCGATGTGACCAAGCTGCCGTTTTTGGTATGTGGACTGATTGGAATCGCCATTGACGGAATGAGCAACCAAACGCTCCTCGAACTCATTGCCAACCCAGATTCGCCGAATTTGTACTGGGCTCTCGGCGAGTTGCCCGAGCCGCCCGTCGATATGCGGCCCGCCGTCCGTTTCGAGATGGATTTTGGCCCGCGGATGTTTCCATTGATTCACAATGCCGAAACCACGGACCATTCGCCGCAGGAATGGGACCGGTTGTTTGTGCAGACGATTCGCGATTTGCACACTGTTGGAGAAACACCCATGCCATTCAGCAACGGCACCGCGACTGAAAAGAACGTGGGCGCGGGCTTGGCGGCTACAGCCGTCGCTTTGGCGGGCTACGCACACGCGAAAGAATGGCTGATCACTCACGGGATGGACCGCGAGCGCGTGGAGAAAATGGCGGTCGGCCAGGTGATCGCCATTTACACGGAGCGGATTTATCGCCGCTTTGCCGATGATTGGGAGAATTTGTGGCAAGTCCCATTTCCACAATCACAAGCAGTGGCTCAACGTTTGAGTCGGAAACTGGATGCGGCCAGAACGATCGGCAACGGCGAGAACCGCGAAATCTTGCCGATGGTGACCCTGTTGCTGCCGGCACTTGAGGCGAGTCGAGGGGCACAAATGAGGTTAGCTCGAGAAGTCGCCTCGTTGCGGGTGATCGAGGCGCTACGCATGTATGCGGCCAGGCATGACGGCCGGCTGCCCGAACACTTGGACGACATCGATCAGGTTCCCGTGCCCATTAATCCCGCGACGGGAAAACCATTCGTGTATCGACTCGAAGGCACGATGGCAATTCTGGAGTTGCCGCTGTCCGATCACATCGCCGGTAGCGGTCGCCGGTACGACATCCAAATCGCGTCGAAAAAGTAAAATCCATTTTGAACAGGAGCCAGCAGCGGAAACGGAGAAGAACCAGAACTCAGTTCTCTCTGTTGTCTCCTGTTCGATTCCAATCCATCTGTCGAAGCATACTATGATCTTCACGCGATTCAACTTTGTTGCGTTTTTCCTTCTTTTAGCAACATTAGCATATGCGCGGATCGGCGGCCGTGACTGTAAATCGTGCGGCCGTCCTCGGGCCGTTTGTCAACGACGACACGTTTGCCGTCGCGTACATCGATGTCGGATCACTAAACGCGAAGAATCTCGGTGTGCTGTTTGCTTCGCTGCCCAAGTTGCCGGACCAAGAGCAAGCCGAGATGCTCGGATTCACGATGGTCAGCGGATGGGTCAAGAGCTTTCAGGATGCCGGCGGCCAAGGCGCGTACGTATTGGCAGGGCTTGGCGACATCCACATCCATGGCGGACCGCTACTTATCGCTACGACGCGGCCAGGCAAGCATCCGGAGGACGTCGAAAAAATGATCCGCGAGACGATTCGCCAGCTCATGCACGACCCCTCTCAAACGGCCGCGGGCCCGATCGTCCAACGGAAAGGCGATGTGGTGCTGGTTGCCACCAAATCGACCGTCGCCCGTTACGCGGAATTGAATTCGTCGGCACGAAACGACCTGATCGACCCGCTGGCCAGGCTCAGCGGTGAGGGCGCCGTAGCGGCTGCGGTCTTCTGCCCAGGTCTAGATTTCCGCCGCGTTGTGCGGGAGTTGTGGCCCGAGCTGCCCGGGCCACTCGCGTCACTACGCGGCGAATTGGCCGACCGCTGGCTCGACCTCGAAGTGGCCATCGACTTACCGCCGAATCCGAGACTGCGCATCGCAATGCAGGCGAAGGACGCGGGAGCGGCGGTTACGTTTGCAAAGCTCGTTCGCGATTTTCCAGCAATCATCTCCGAATTAGAAACGCTTACCAACTCACAAAAGTCGGTGATAGCTGCCGCCGTCGAATCGCTGGAGCCCGGATCAGATGCGGCAAAGGCAGGCAGTCCGCAGCAAGCAGTAAAGCAACTGCTTGAATCGATCGTCGAGATTGCTCCGCCGCAGCAAAATGGCGCGCGTGTGACGATGACTCTTGCCACCGACGAACAGCATGCCGCGAAATTGCGGCAAGCATTGACCCGGGCGATTGAGCTAGCGCAAGGATCGCACGAGCATCGGGAAAAACTCCAACAGTTTCATAATCTCGCGCTCGGACTGCTGAACTTCGAGTCCGCTCGCAGTCGTCTCCCAGCCAGCGCGATTTATGACAAGGATGGTCATCCCCTGTTAAGCTGGCGTGTCGCGGTTCTGCCATACCTAGGCGAGGTCGCGCTATACAGGCAATTTCATCTTGATGAACCCTGGGACAGTCCGCACAACCGCACACTCATTGCAAAAATGCCCAAGATATTCGCCGACCCCGATCCGAAGGTTCGGAACGTAATCGGCGAAGGCAAAACCACGTATCAGGCGCCGGTTGGACAGGAGACTGTTTTTCACAGCAACGAGGGCACCCAGTATCGTGAGATTACAGACGGAACATCAAACACCATCCTACTTATGGAAGTCGAGCCGCTGCGGGCGGTCGTTTGGACCAAGCCAGAAGATTGGGAAGTCGATATGGCGCATCCGCGGCGCGGCCTGGAGGCGAATGGTCGAAAGCAATTCGTCACGGCATGGTGCGATAGTTCGGTGCAGGAGATTCCGGCGAACATTGACGAAGCGACGTTACGTGCGTATCTCACCCGTGCCGGCCGCGAGGTCGTCAAGCGGCCGTGACGCGAAGGCAAAATACCTCGGCTAAATTGCCCGGTCATCCTGGAGCCAGGTGACGGCGCGGCTGGTTGCTAGCATGGTCGCGCCACTCGCCTTGGCACGTACCGGGGCTTCTGATATTTTGCTTACCCGCATCAGTCAGATCGATTGACCACGGCGGGTATCACAATGCAATACTTGAAGGCCGACAGGGAAGGAGGCCGCATGACGATCGACCACCAGGCGCAGCTTCGCGTTCACATTCGTTGGATGATCCGGCGAGACATGGCGGAGGTGTTGGAGATCGAACGCAACGCCTTCGAATTCCCGTGGTTCGAGGAGGAATTCATCCGCTGCCTGCGGCAACGCAATTGCATCGGTATGGTGGCCGAGCATGCCGAGCGGGTCGTCGGCTTCATGATCTACGAGCTGCATAAAACGCGGCTGCACATTCTCAACTTCGCCGTGGCCGCCGACGTGCGGCGTCGCGGCGTCGGCCGGCAGATGATGGAAAAGCTGATTGGCAAACTTTCCAGCCAACGGCGAACTCGGATTTCGCTCGAGGTGCGCGAAACCAACTTGGCCGCACAGGTGTTCTTCCGCGCAGGCGGCTTCAAGGCCACGAGCGTGCTACACGAGTTCTACGATGATTCGCCGGAAGACGCCTATCTGATGCAGTTCTGCTGCCACCCGGAAGAGGCGGACCTCATTCTCCCGCTCAACCGCATCGATCGCCTGGCGGGGTGACGGTTGAGGATGCAGGATGCGGGATGTAGGGGGCGGGGACAACGCATCCAACTTCTGTCCCTGCCCCCCCATCCTTATACTTCTATGATCGTCGCTTCGACGCCCGGCAGATCGACCACCGCGATGCTGTGCGGCGCGGCTCGGTAGATCGCGCCTGGATTTAGCACGAGCGTTTCACCGTGCCGGTCAATCGCGGCCACGTGCGTATGACCGTGGCAGACGAGCTGATAATGGCCGCCGTCGATGGCATCGCGGAACCGGCGGTGTTCGTGGCTGTGCAGAAGGGCCACTTTCACACCATCAAATTCCAAGTTGCCAAACAGCCCGTGGCACGATTGGCCGGCCCGCGCGATTGCCGCTGCAAAAGCACCCGTGTTTTCATCGCAATTGCCGAACACGAAGTGCGTCGGCCAAGCGACAAATAGCTCGACAATCGCCATCGAGCCAATGTCACCGCAATGCAACACTGTATCGACTTCGAGACTTTCAAACATCCGCGCCGCCGGTCGGGTGAGATCCACGTGGCCGTGCGTATCGCTGATGACACCTACCCGCACGAATTAATCTCCAATTTTAATCCTTATCCTTTATCGAGTGCGTTTTCTAGCTCGACGACGCGGTCCCGCAATCCCTGCTCGACCTGTTCAACGCTCGATCCGTCCGCAAACATGGTGAGAATCGGCCGGCCGGCTTCAACGAGCGTTCCGCGTGCGGACACATCGGCCAATGTGGGCCAGGGCGTCTGGCTTGCTTCTGCGAGTGTCTCGTCGGCAAACGCTCGAGAAATCACGAGGTCGTGCTTGGCGAAGAGGATTGCCTTGCCGTTGTGTGTTGCGGAGCGCGCCGGGCTAGGCTCGGACTCAACCGGGGGCGAGGACGCCCCGGCTCGCGCTTCCCTAGCTGACGGTCCTCCGCAGGCAGCCACATGAGCCGCAATTGCGCCGACCGCCGTACAACGCTCAACAATTTCGACCGATGCCGTGTAGCGCGGGTTGACCTCGATCGGCCAAACATCCTCACCCTCACCATCGAGAATGAAATCGACGCCAAACAGTCCGACCAGCTCGAATCGCTTGGCCAGTGAATTGCCGATGTCTGCGAGCGTCGCGAGATGCGCTTCCGAAACGGGCCACGGACCAATCGAACCAGCATATTGAAAACCGTGCGCACCGAGCCACGGTTCGCCGATGAGCTGTCTCGTAATGCCGAGCAGCGCCGCCGACCCACCACTGGCAATGTAAACGGCGGCGCACGGCATTCCATCCACACGCCGCTGATACACAAAGCAAGAAGATCCTGGCTCGGACCCAGCGATCGATTCTCTCCTGGTCTCCCTGTCTCCCTGTTTCCTCGTCTCTCCCAGTATCCGCACGCCGCTGCCGCTCGCGCCGCGGTACGTCTTAACCAGCCAACTCCCATCGTGGGGCAAACCCTCGGCCGACGCGCGCGTTTCCGGAAATAATGAACCGGCCCGCTGCATTGCTCCGGCGAGTTCCCACGGTGAGCGAACGCGCGCGAGCACTTCGCCCGAGTTACCCAGCAGTGGCGCGATCCACGCCATCTCATCTATCAGTTCCGGATGATTCTCCAGCGCGCCCGTATACATCCAGGCAGGCGGCTCGATGGTGCGGAGCCAATCGAGAAGGCCCGCCGGGTAAGGCCGGATGCGCGTCGTCGTGGCGATGCGTTGCAAATCGGCGTCCGCAAAAAGATCGGCAGTAATCGGTTGAAATCCGGCCCGGACCGCCGACGCCGCGGCCGACCGCGTACTCGCACCAACAATGGCCAGCGGAGGCCGACCGGGCTTACATGTGGACGATGGCATTGCGATTGCTGCGGTCACTTAAGATAGGCTCGCTGTATTCGGCAACCCGGCAATCGGTGTTGAATACTCGTTGCCACCTCTTGAGAACTATACCTGCCGTCGAGGATGAGCGATTTAAGGTTTTTCAGCTCAGCAAACGTCATCACGACATCGTCCACCATCAGATTGCCCATCACGGATAACTCCTCCAGATTCGGAATTGCCGCCAAATGCTTCATATTTTCGCGGGCCGCAGCGACAACCTCATCCGCAGGACGATCATTACGCGGCCCAAGATCAGTGCGCTGCCATAAACTTAATTCGAGGTGGCGCAGTCCGTGCAGGTCACGCAAGTGGACGAGCATTTCCGGCGTAAGATTAGCACCGCTAATCGAAAGGAACACGATTTGATGCGCAGCCGACAAATTCGCGATTCCGTCGTTGGTGAGCCGGTTGCCATATAGCTCCAACCTCGTCAAGCGTGGCAACCGGGCCAGCGTGAGCAGATCGTCATTCGCGACGGTCTCGATCTTCGTGTCGTAGATCGACACGGTTTGTAAGTTCCGCAGATCTGAAAAAAATGAAAGACCACCTTTCGGAAATGTCCTTCCTTGTACTCGAATGCTGGTGGCGCTGGTAAGGTGTCGCAAGTCTTCCACGTCCTGGAGTGAGATCAGGAATTTGTTACCGTGGTCCAGGTGGATGACACTGGCTTTCGGAACTTGCGGCGGCGGGAATACGTCTAACTCGATCGAATTGCCCGCGTATCGCGAATTGGAATCGACTTGTTGACTCTTGCTTAGGCGAGATAGAGCAAGCTGTTCTCGAAAATTCGCGCCTGGAAACGCCTTTTCAAGCTCCGCGAGGCCATCGTATGTAACTGCAGTATCCGTAACGTCCAGTACATCTAACCGTTCAAGCACTTTCAAGTTAGCCAACCCCAGATCAGTGACATGGGTGTTAGCTAGCCTCAATTCCCGAAGCTTGGCGATTTTTGCGATGTTGCCGATTGAGTCATCTCCCACATTGGTATTCGACAAATCCAGAATTCGAATCCACTCGCATTGAGCTAACTGTTCGACATGGGCTTTGGTAATGGTTTTGCCTGCCAGGTTCACGCTCCACCGCGTCTCCAATGGTTCGCCAAACCGAAGTTGCAGTGCGAGCCAATTTGCCCCGGGGCTGGCGTGAGGCGCCCAACCCGCGTGCTGGATACTCCCTCCCAACGAAGCAATCAATTGTTCGGCTTGGTGCTTCTTCTTGTCGTAGGTCCGTGCCTTGGCCAGACCCATCCCCAAAATCACACAGACCGCAGTAACGCAGACTAACAACGTGCGCAGGCCAAAACGCAACGATCGATGTCTTCCGATAACAATCATTGTGAGCATCGAAATAGGGCACGCTGCCGCGTTTAGCTGTCATCGAGCCTGAACCGTCCGCGGTACTCGTGGGCCGGGTATTTTTTGGCGTTTTTCACCATCTTGGCCCGCATGGCGCTCGAAACATCCAGACCCAGCTCATTGGCCAGCGCCAACGAATAACCGATCACGTCGGCCAGCTCTTCGCCAACGGCCGCAAGTTTCTGCGGCTCATCCGCCAACCTGCGCGAGGCTTCGGTGGTAAGCCACTGAAAGTGCTCCATCAATTCGGCCGCTTCAACTGCCAGCGCCATCGAAACATTCTTGGGCGAATGAAACTGGGACCAATCGCGCTCGGCCACAAAATCGGCAACGAGCTTGCGCAGCTCGGCGACGGTGGTACTGTTGTCCGAGTGGCTCATATCAGCGCATCGATCATTTTTGAACAGGAGGAATGGTTGCGGCCAACGGCCGCGCTAATCCCTCCTGTTCATGCTTTAGAATCCCGGCAGATCGAGCTGCTGGGGCGGACGGCACTCCTCATGGTAACGCCGCCGGTAGCCGTCGGCCAGATGGGCCATGATCTCGAGCACAAGAAGGTCGGCTCGCGTCATCACGTGCCGCGCGCTGCGATTGCCCAGCGTGCCGATTAGCTCTTCGAGCACGTGCACATGGAGCTGCATCGCGCGTTGGGCAGAGACATCGGCCTCGGTTAGCATACCGGCAAGGTTGACCATTTCCTCTGCCAGGTTTCCAGCTCCCATCACGACATAGGCCCGCAACATTTCCCGGTAATGCGCGACGAGGCGTTCGGGCAGCACGCTCGGCGATTGCATGGAGCAGGGGGCAGGGAGCAGGGAGTCGGAATTCAGAATCTCCCCGCTCCCCGCTCCCCGCTCCCCGCTCGTTTCACGAATCTTCTCCAACTCTGCGATGAGCGCCCGCTGCTCCGCCAGCAGTCGCTCCGCTTCCTGATGTTCGTGCGCCAATCGCTGCTGTTCCATCTGCACCAGCCGGCGATGCTCACGCACGAGTTGGCAGCGCTCGATCGCGCGGGCAAATGTCCACAACAGCGAACGGGTCGTCGTTTCGGCGACGCAACAGTAGGCATCTGCGCCGACCTCGTAGCACACCGCGGCCATCTCCGCCGAAGGACTCGCGCCCAGCACGACCATCGGCTCGTCGTTCCCACCAGCGCGAAGCCCTTCCACTAGGTCCAGCGCATCGAGCACGCCAGGCTCATGGCTAACCAGCACGGCGTCGAAAACCTCGTCTCGCAAATGGGCTAACCCGGCCGTTACGCCCACTGTTTCGACAAGCAACACTTCCGCCGCGCAATCAGCCCGGAACGCCTCGGCGAGCCAGCCCCCGGTGCGGTGCAATGTCGTGATGTAGAGCAACTTCATCCGACTCGGCATCTGGCCCCAGATTTTGGGGACAGAACGCTTGCCGGAAAACTCGGGGGCAGTTTTGGTCGCGGGCATGGCTGGCACAGAAAATGAGCGCAGAACGGGGCAGCGGAATTTAGCGATGGTACACGGTTCGGTCAACGTCGCGGCCGATAGCGGCGGTTACCACGACGCCGTACAATCAACGCGGACTCTGCCAACTACTGCTAGCAGCCCCATGCGACTTGCCTATCTCGATTGCGCGAGCGGAATCAGCGGCGATATGACGCTCGGTGCCCTCGTCGACGCAGGCGCCGAACTCGCGGCCATTCAAACCGGCATCGATTCTTTGGGCCTCCCAAGCTGCCGACTTGTCGGCCGTGAAGTAAAAAAGCAGGGCTTCCGCGCCACCCAAATCACCGTCGAGCACGAGCCAGAACACCAGCACCGCCACCTGCACCACATCACGGCCATGATCGCCGGCAGCGCCCTCACTGAGCGCCAACAGGACATGGCCAATCGGATTTTCCAGAAGCTGGCCGAGGCCGAAGCGAAAGTCCACGGCACCGCGACGGAAAAGGTGCACTTTCACGAAGTCGGAGCGGTCGATTCGATCGCCGATATCGTCGGCTCGGCAATCGGCTTCGACTTGCTCGGCGTCGAACAAATCGCCTGTTCGCCGGTGCCAACCGGCCGAGGATTCGTCGATATTGCTCATGGCCGATGCTCGATTCCCGCGCCCGCCACCGGCGAGTTATTGCGCGGGGTGCCGTTAGCGACGCTCGATGTTGAAGGTGAACTAACGACGCCTACCGGTGCCGCAATCGTCGCCGCGCTCGCCGAACACCACGGTCCAATGCCCACAATGACCGTCGACCGCATCGGCTACGGCGCCGGCCAGAAAGACTTCCCGCACCCCAACCTTTTGCGCTTGCTCGTCGGCGAAGTCCCGGAAGCGACCATGGCCGGCGACGCATTCAATCGCGATCGCCGCCCGCGTACCGAATCAATAGTGCTATTGGAAACAAACCTCGATAACGCCACCGGCGAAACGATAGGTCGCGCCGTGGACCGACTGTGGGCGGCCGGTGCACTCGATGTGTCCCTCACTGCGATTCAGATGAAAAAGGGACGACCGGGCGTGCTGGTAAGCGTGCAGTCGTCGCCGGACAAGGCGGAGTCGCTCGAAGCGATTTTGCTTTGCGATACGCCAACGCTCGGCGTACGGCGTACGACTGTACTCCGTACCGTATTGGCGCGCGAGGAGCGAACATTTGAAACCCCCTGGGGACGGGTCAATGGCAAAGTCGCATTTCTGCCCGATGGCTCGCGGCGATTCACCCCGGAGTATGATGCGGTGTGCGCCGTCGCTAAAAAGCATGCGGTGGCAATTACGCAAATAACGGCAGCGGCGCAACGTGCCTTCGACGAGAGCGAGAAAGCATAGCCTCGCCGTTATTCCTCGTTCTGGCGGCCCAACTGCTCGAGTTGTACTTCGATTTCGGCTAGACCAACAGCCGGCGCTTGGCAGGCAAAATCCTGGCAAAAATAGAGCACCGGCTGGCCACCTCGCGATTCTCTTCCGGCGAAGATCTCATCGAGATGCCGCGATTGCGCCGCGGTCGGATCGGTTGAACTTGTATCTCGACCCGCAATAACACTCCGCGGCAAATAGCGCCGATGGACCGCGGCAATCGCCTGTTTCGCGTCGCTGTGCGCCATATCGCCGACAAGCACCAGCTCATTCGCCGGCCCCAAATGCCGATCCAACGCCAGCAGCATCTGGCCCGCTGCCATGGGGGCGCGCTGCATGACCGGCAGGGCGGCCACAAGCGTCCGCTCGGCAGCCTCCAGGTAGTTCCTGCGACCCAACAGCCGGCCGAGCCGCAACAGCCCGTTTGCCGCCAGCGAGTTCCCGCTAGGAATGCTGCTATCGGTAAGCTCTTTGGTGCGCGTAATAAGCCGTTCGTGATCGACGGCCGTATAGAAGAACCCGCCGCCGGCTGGATCGACAAATTTCTCCAGTACGATATCCATCAGCCGCACCGCTTCGTCGATCCAACGTTCCTGGAAATTCGCCTCGTAGAGGCTCACCAGCGCGTTCGCAAGCGCGCAGTAATCATCGAGATAGGCGTCCAGCTTGGCGTGGTTATTTCGCCACGAATGGAGCAGCCGCCCGTCCTCGCGGCGCATTCGCGCGAGGATGAAGCTGGCGACCTCGTCGGCCGTGATCACATATTCTGGCTCATTCAGGCCGGTGCCCGCGCGGGCCATGGCATCGATCATCAGCCCATTCCAGGCGACGATCACTTTATCGTCGCGGCCGGGACGAACGCGTTTTTCCCGAGCGGCGAACAATTTCTCACGGCTGTCGGCCAGCTCGGCCGCCAATTCGTGCGGTTCGCGGTGCAGGATGGCAGCGCATTGCTCGAGCGTCTTCGGCAAATTCAGAATGTTGCGGCCTTCGAAGTTACCGACATCGCTCACATCGTACACGCGGCCAAACGTTGCGCCGCGCTCTTCACCCAGCACCGCTTCGATCTCGTCGGGTGTCCACGTGTAAAATAGTCCTTCGTGGCCTTCGCTATCGGCGTCTTCGGTACTGTAGAAGCCGCCACCCGGATTGGTCATGTCGCGAATCACATAGTTGAGCGTTTCGCGCAGCACACGGGCGTAATTCGCGTCGCCGGTTATCAAATACGCGTCCAGGTACGCCCCCGCCAGCAGCGCGTTGTCGTACAGCATTTTCTCAAAGTGCGGCACGAGCCAGCGGGCATCGACCGAATAGCGGGCAAACCCGCCGCCCAGATGATCGTAAATCCCGCCCGCCGCCATGCGGTCGAGCGTCAGCCGGACCATATCAAGCGGCCCTTGTTGGCCGGCGCGATCGGCGAAGCGCATCAGAAGTTGCAAGTCCATCGGGTGCGGAAATTTGGGTGCCTGGCCGAAACCGCCGTGCGTGTTGTCGAACGTCCGGCGCAACTGGTTTACCGCCGTATCGATCAACCCGATGTTGAGCGCGCTCGCGTCGCCGCCGGCCACATCGCCAACATTCTGCAATTCGCCGGTTAGCTGTTCGGCCGCGTCGAGCGCCTGCTCGCGGCGGTTCTTCCAAGCATCGATCACCGCCGCCAGAATCTGATCGAGCCCCGGCATGCCCCGCGAGCCGTGCGGAGGCCAGTACGTGCCTCCGTAAAATGGCTTTAAATCGGGCGTCAGAAACACGCTCATCGGCCAGCCGCCGTGTCCCGTGAGCATCTGCACCGCGTTCATGTAGATCTGATCCAGGTCGGGCCGCTCCTCGCGATCGACCTTGATCGCCACGAAGTTCTCATTGAGCACACGCGCGATCGCCGTGTTCTCGAAGCTTTCGTGCTCCATCACGTGGCACCAATGGCAGGCCGAGTAGCCGATCGAAAGAAAGATCGGCTTCTGGTCGCGTCGCGAACGTTCGATCGCTTCCTCGCCCCAGGGATACCAGTCCACCGGATTGTCGCGGTGCTGGAGCAAATACGGGCTCGATTCGTTGGCTAAGCGATTTGGCATTTGGAGTTCGACACAAGATGTGAGATTGAAGATGTCAGATGAACGAGTAGATGATCCTTACATCATCCAACATTACATGTAACATCCTACATCCATCATTCAATCCAACCGCCGCCCAGCACGCGCTGGTTCTCTCTGGCGTCGTAACAAACCACGGCTTGCCCTGGCGTTACGGCGAATTGCGGCTCATCGAAACGAATCTGCACTCGATCGCCCGGGAGCCGCGTCAGACTCGCCGGTTGGGCGGCGGCGTTATAGCGTATTTGAGCGAAGCAATGCCCCGTGTCGCTTGCGTCTTGGGGAGCGGAATCGATCCAATTGCAATCGCGGGCCGTCAATTCGCGACGGTTGAGATCCTCCCGATCACCTATAACAACGCGACGTGTTTCCGCATCAATGCGCACAACGAACTTCCGCTCACCGAACGCTGTTCCCAAGCCTTTTCGTTGCCCGATCGTGAAGCTTTCGATACCTTCATGCTGGCCGACAACGGTGCCGTCCGCGGCAACGAGTTCACCAGCCGTATCTACATCTTCACGACGCCGTCGCACAAACTCGTCGTACCGGCCACGACTCACAAAGCAAATCTCCTGGCTGTCTTTCTTTTCCGCCACGCGCAGGCCCAGGCTAGCCGCGATCCGTCGGATTGCCGGTTTCTCGAAGCGCCCCACGGGAAGCATCATCCGCGGCAGCAACCCCGATCGAATCCCAAATAGCACATACGATTGGTCCTTCGCCGCATCTACGCCGCGCAGCAACGCAATCGAACCGTCGGCCCGCTGTTCAAGCCGCGCGTAGTGTCCCGTGGCAACATACTGGGCCGCCACGCTGTCTGCATAATCAAACAGCTTGCCAAACTTGATCCAGTTATTGCATTGCACGCAGGGGTTCGGCGTCCGCCCGGTTGTGTATTCGTTCACAAAATAGTCGATGATCTGTACAAACTCGGCCTGCAGATTGAGCGCATAAAATGGAATTCCAAGCTTATCCGCAACCCGCCGCGCATCGTCCGCATCCGATGCCGTACAGCAACCTTGTTTGTGATGCAGCGGCGAGCTATTCCCCGCTCCTCGCTCCTTGCTCCTCGCTCCCTGCTCCCCACACGCTGCCGGCGATTGCTCGCCGTGGCGCATGAAAACGCCGATCACCTCGTGGCCCTGCTCGACGAGCAAGTGGGCCGCGACGCTCGAATCCACTCCCCCACTCATGGCCAACACGACGCGCGACATAATGCGAGTCTATGGCTGCCACACAAGAGCGGCAAGTATGGCCTCGTCTCGGCGAACGCCCAACCGTATAATTCGCCAGCCGCACGCCTCAGGCTTTGTCGCATGACGGGTTGCGGCAAACGTCTTTCATAGGAGGTGTCAGGCTAAAAGCCTGACCTACGCATGGAAAAAGAATTCGTCGATCGAGCTAAGGCCATTCGTCAGGGCATTCTGCAACTGCGAGACTCTCTTTGACTGGGAGACGAAGAAATCGCGCATCGCCGAGATCGACGAGCAGATGGGCCAGCCCGACTTCTGGAACAATCAAGAGCGGGCTCAGGCCGTCGTCGAGGAGCGCAAGTCGCTCAGCGCGATTGTCACGCCGCTCGATAACATCCTGAAGTCGAGCGACGACCTTGCAGCCATGATTGAAATGGCCGCCGAGGACGAGTCGTTCGCGGCCGAAGTGCCGCGCGAAGTGACTCGGCTCGAAGCCGAGCTGGAAAAGCTCAAACTCAAAGCGTTGCTAAGCGGCCGGCACGATGCCGCCGGCGCCATTCTGTCGATCAACGCCCGCGACGGTGGCACCGACGCCAATGATTGGGCCGAGATGCTGCTGCGAATGTACACCCAATGGGCGCAAAAAAATGGCTACTCCGTCGAGCTCCTGGAACGCCAAGACAGCGAGCAGGCCGGAATCAGCCACGGCGCCATCGCCGTCCGCGGGCCCATGGCGTACGGCTATCTGAAGGGCGAAACCGGTATGCATCGCTTGGTACGCATTAGCCCGTTCAATGCCGAAGGCAAGCGGCAAACCAGCTTCGCAGCCGTCGACGTGTCGCCCGAACTTCCCGATTCTGTCGCGATTGAGATCAACGACGAGGACGTTCGCGAGGATGTGTTCCGCGCCAGCGGCGCCGGCGGCCAGCACGTCAACAAGACCTCCAGCGCGATTCGCCTCACGCATTTGCCGTCCGGTATCGTGGTGCAGTGCCAAAGCGAGCGGTCGCAGCACAAAAACCGGGCCACGGCCTGGAAGATGCTTCGCGCCCGGATAGCGCGGGCGGAAGAGGAGAAGCGCGAGGCGGTCGAGGCAGCCAAGTATCAGCAACAGGCCAAAGTCGGTTTTGGCTCGCAAATTCGCAACTATTTTCTGCACCCCGACCAGCGCGTGAAGGATGCCCGCACCAAATACCAGATGGGCAACTTCCACGCCGTGCTCGACGGCGACATCCAGGGCTTTCTCGATGCCGTCCTTCGCTGGCGACGGGGCAACCGGTAGAAGACGACGATGAATAGGCCGCTCTATTGGCCGGAGAGGTTCAAATCGATTTCGTTATCACCCTCATGGACCTCGACGATCAGGCCCGACCGTGCTGACGTTCGATATCTTTGTGGAACCTGTGCCGTGTCTTCGGGTGCGGGTCGCACGCCCACGTTATATCGGCCCGGACTGACGTGATCGATTTGGAACTTGCCATCCTTGATTCCACCTTCGGCGCCACCCGACCTCCCAACCGAGCGAAGCGTAATTCGTCCACTTTGCAGCGCCTTGCCACCGATCTTTATCTTCCCCTCGACCTTGGTGTGCACGTCAGAGACAGGCGTGTCCTTACCCGTCGCGTGGTCGTGAAAGTACGGCTCTCGCACGCGCTTGCCCTCCAATGGTTTGATCTCCCGCACCCAGATATTGCGGTACCGCACCGCGTTGCCATGGTCTTGCAAGTGGATCGGCGCCTTGCCGTGCTTTTCATACTTGGGGGCCTGGTTGAAAGGCGTCGGGCCCTCTACGGCAAAGTGATTGAGCGTCAGCACGCCATTGTGAAGCACCGTGATGTAGGCGGGCGACTCCAGCGACCCATCCTCTTTGAATTTTGGCGCGTTCCATACGATGTCGTACGTATTCCACTCGCCGGGCGGGCGCATCGCATTGACCATCGGCGGCGTTTGCTTGTAGATCGCGCTGGCCTGCCCATCGAAATAGGTCTTGTTGTCGTACGAATCGAGAACTTGCAGCTCATAACGATCCTGTAGGAAGACACCGCTATTGCCGCGCCCCTGGCTGGTGCCGGTGGCCGGCACCGGAGCCGACCATTCGATGTGAAGCTGGCAATCGCCGAAACTCTGCTTTGTCTTGATGTCACCGTGGCCGACAATCGCCACACCATCTTTCACGTTCCATTTGTCGCCGTTTTCCCAGGCGGAAAGGTCCTTGCCGTCGAACAGGATGACGGCATCCGATGGCGGATCGGCGTTCGTCTTACCAGGTGTGACGATCGGCGGCTCCGGCCACTTAATTCCCGACAGATATTCGCCATCTTGGGCCTCGCCGCAGTATGGGGTTATCAACATGAAGCCCGTTGCCAGCATGAATACTGTTGACAGTTTCTTGAACATCGTTGGTGAACCTCGGTAGGAGAGAATAACTTGGAAGTGCCTCGGCATCGGGATAGCGGCCATCGCGAGTACTGATTATGAATTGACCCACTCCGGCGAGCAACTGGCCAGATGTCCTTGTCGCCCGCCAGGTTTTGGGCGAAAATGGCGGGCCGAGCGTCATTCCGCCGAGCATACTTGTCGCTCCATTCACGGCGTTGCGTGGGAGTTCGCACCCGATATGTTTGCCGAACAAATCGAAAATATGAAACGCGACTACACGGACAAGTATGTCGTGGTAGATGGGACGCGGCCGGAACTGGCCCGCTTTCGCGATGTCGTCGGCCGCGTGAAAACGGTCAACATGAGTGGCCGAGCACTTGTCGAATTCGACGACTATCACCTGAACATCGGCTGGTACGACATCGCCCCCGAATACCTCAAGGTCGTCGACAAGCCACCCCCAAAGGCCCCGAAACCGGAAGGCAAAAAAGCGGCCCCCAAAGCCCCACCCGCCCCCAAAAAATCTGCCGGCGAGGCCGCGTCAGCGGCCGGCGCGCCCGCCAAACCCGGCAAGCCCTCCGTCGCCGACATCCTCGCTGCAGCCCGCGCCGGCAAGACAGGCGCCGCCGCGCCCGCCAAACCAAAAGCCGCCGAACCGGCAACTTCCGCCGCGAAGACGTCAGCCGCAGCAGCACCGAAAGTCGACAAGTCGAAAATGAGCGTAGCCGACATGCTAGCCGCAGCCCGCGCCGGTGGCGCTCCCGGCTCGGCCGCGCCGGCGCCGAAAGCATCCGCAGCCCCCTCTGAGGAAACTGTACAAGCGCCTACTCCGGCGCCAGCGAAACACGCAGCCCAACCGGCGGCCACGTCGAGCGAAAAAATCGACAAGTCAAAAATGACTATCGACGACATGCTCGCCTGGTGTCGCCAACACGACGCAAAGTAACCACCCGCTACCCGCGCGCTTTCGCTTGCCGTTCGGTCGGGGGTTCACCGGCGGTTGGAGACTTCGCAGCTGCAGCCTCGCCACCGCTCGCCGCCGCCACCTCAGCGCCATTCACATGCCCGTTGCCGTCGGCCTTCGCCCCATCCTCACCGGCTAGCTTGGCCAGGCTGGTGGGAATTTCCACGCCGCCAATGTCGCGCATGACCTGCAGCATCGGCGGCAGCGAACCCGCCATCTTGTGCAGGAAATCGGCCGTGTTCGACCGGCCGTCCGATCCGCCGTTTTCCCAGACCACGACCTTATCGAACTTGATGTTGCTAATCGCCTTCGCACTCGTTTCGGCCAGTTTATCGAAGTGCTCGAGCATCATAAGCTGAAACGCCTGTTGCGCCCCCGCACGCCTCGACGATCCGCTTCAGACCCTCACCCTTCTTGGCCAAAATCTCGTACTGGCCGCGGGCCTCGGCTTCGAGCTTTGCGAAAATCGCGGCCGCCTCGCCTTGCGCCTCAACGCGAGCTCGTTCAGCAGCGGCCTCAGCTTCGACTACAACGCGGGCCTTTTGTGCTTTCGCCGGTGCTTCCAACTTGGCCCTTTGCTCAGCCTCGACCCGCTCGGCCTCCGCCAAAGCCGCCTTCGCCATTGCCCGATTCTGAACTTCGATAACGGCCGCCTCGGCCTCGCGCTTGCGACCTTCGCCGCGCTCGTAGGCCGCGGCCTTCTGTTCCAAGAGCGTGGCTTGCGATTGGGCAATTTTGGCGTCCGCAATGTTCTCGCCATCCACCGCTTGGGCGTTCGCGTTCGCGACGGCAATCCGCTTCGCTTGCTCGGCTTGCTTGACCGAAATATCGCGCTGGAACGCAGCCGTTTGCTCGCCGACCGTTTGTTCCTTTTCCAATTCGGCGACCCGCACGGCCTGTTCTCGGCTCGCCTCCCGCGTGCCGATCTCCCGTTGTTTGGTCGCATTCGCCACTTGGACGACCTTGTCCCGTTCTGCGCCGGCGACGCGAATCTCGCCCTGCTTCACCTCGTCGGCCACGTCCGCCCGGGCCTGTTGGATCGCCTGCGAGGCAGCTTTCTGGCCGATCGCATCGATGTAGCCGCTCTCGTCCTGAATGTCCGTGATGTTGACGTTGATCAGCACCAAGCCAATCTTCTTGAGCTCCGGCTCGACCGAGTTTTGAATGTGCTGCAGAAACGTGTCGCGGTCGCGGTTGATGTCCTCAATCCTCATCGAGGCGATCACCTGCCGCAGTTGGCCGAAGATGATTTCCTCGGCCTGCTTACGAATGTCATCCGTCGTTAGCTGCAGCAAGCGGATCGCCGCGTTGGTCATGACGTCGGGCTGCGTGCCCACGGCCACCGTGAACACGCTCGGCACATTGACGCGGATATTCTCCATCGAAAGTGCGCCGCGAAGCGGAATCTCAATCTGAATCGGCTCCAGGCTCAGATAGCTGTAGTCCTGAAACAGCGGCCACACGAAAGCCGCGCCGCCATGGACCGTTTTGGCCGCCTGGCCTTTAGCCGTTTTGCCAAAGATGACGAGCACCTGATTGCTGGAACATCGCTTGTAATTCGCCTTCAAAAGTATGATCGTGGAGATAAACACCAGAGCCACAAGACCGCCCAATACGGCTAGCCAAAAAAGCGTTTCCGCCTGAACAACCTGAGCAAATAGGGCCATGTTGACCTCCATTAAGATTCTGTTAGCCAGAACAGCTTCGCGTCGTCTGGCGAACGGCTAACCGCTATGAACTAAATACTTCTTGTGTGTGAACAGGTACCGACGACCGCCGCACCGTGACCGTATCCGTGCCGGCCACGCCAATTACTTCGACCGATTCCCCTGTTTTCAGTGGATCGGGGTCATCCGTAACCGCTTGATATTCTACGATGCGATTTTGCATCGAAAGCTGCACCTTGCCGGCGCCCATTCGCGTCGCAGGGATGGGGATATATACAGTGGCCTGCCGGCCAACAGCATTACCAATTCGCTCGTTGCCAGACGAATTCAGGTCAGCGATTAACCGCATCAACCAATACATTCCATACATCGCGCCCACGCCCACGATGATCGCCAGGATCAGTGCCGTCGATTGGGCGTACCCGGCGCTAAGAATCGCCCGACCGCTAACTCCAAAAAACGCCGCAGCGGCAACTAGCGTGCGGAACGAAACCACGCCAAACAGGTGGTCGCTATCCGCGTGTTGCTGATTCGCGTCGGACTGCATGTCGCCAGCGTGATCGCCGTGATAATCGCCGCCCAAATGCGCATCGCCGTGGAAGTCACCGCCCATGTGATGCGCAAAGTCCGCGCCATCGTGTCCCAGTCCGAATAGCGTAAGCCCAAACTGACACACGAGGATCGTGCCACCGACAACCGCCGCAATGAGAAAGATAGTCCCTAACATGCGATTGACTCCCCAAAGACCACGTCGCGCCGAAAAGCTCGTTCCGCTTATTGTAGCGATTACGAACCGCTAGTGCGAAGCGCTCGCTCGTGGAGCAGGCACGCTTGCCCGCCAAATATGAGTGGCCGCCTCATTTACCGGCGTGGCCGTAATTTAAGAGCTATTCGCTCACCGGGCCGCAATCTTGGAAGACGCAAAATACGCGGCAAAAACAGCGGCAGGACACGCCGCGCGGCCATCTTACGAGATCTGACCACGACACCGGGGCGATTAAGTATCTTCTGGCTCACCGACATCGACTTGCGACCAGTCGATGTGGTCATTCTCGCGGCGCACGTCGTCTAGCACACATTGTGCCTGTGCCAAATCATCTTCGGCGACCAGAATCTCGACCCAGCCGGGCGCCTCGGCGCGGAAATTCGTTGTGTAAACACCCGACATGGTGGCCCGGATACCGCGTTCCTTGAGTCCGCTAACGATGACGCCTGCCTCCATTTCGGTGCGGACCGATGTCAATCGCGCCAGATTATCGTCGTCGTGGGCCATCGATGTAGTTTCGCCGAGCCGAGTAGGTTGTTTGATGGTTGTACACGTGCCGTGCGGCTCGCTGCGCAGACTTCAGGCGAACAGCTCCTGAATTACCTTGCCGCCGCCCGCGATCTTCATCGGCCGGCCGTTCTTCGCTGTGTACGTTATTTGTAGCGAAATACCCAGCGCGTGGCAAACGGTTGCCATCAGATCTTCAGACGAGTGCGATTCGCCTTCGACACTGGTGCCGTCGTCGTTCGTTTTGCCGATGGCCCGGCCGCCACGAATCGCCGCTCCTCCCAGCACGACGCTCCAGGCGCGTGCAAAGTGATCGCGGCCCGCGTTGCCGTTGATTCGTGGTGTGCGGCCGAACTCCCCCATGCACAGCAAAACCGTGCTGTCCAACAAGCCACGCTGCTTCAAGTCATCGACCAGCGCGCTAAACGCTTTATCCAGCTCCGGCAACTTCTTATCGAGCGTTGTGAAGTTGTTCTGATGTAAGTCCCAACCGCCCGAATTCACCTCGACGAACGGCACGCCCACTTCCACCAATCTCCGGGCCATCAGGCAGCCGCGGCCAAAATTGTTGTCGCCGTATTTTTCCAGCATATCCTTCGGCTCGCTGCGGACCTGAAACGCCTTCATCTGCTCGCTGGTGAGCAATTCCTGCGTCTTCGCCAGTATTTTGGCATGCTCCTCGGCAGCCGCGCCACGCCTTTCACTGATGAACCGCGTCTCCAATGCACCTAGCAGCTTCATCCGGTCGTTCATCCGCGCTGCCGGCACGCTCATATCGGTGTCCTTAATGCGGCCATTGGCATCGACCTGAAACGGCGCGTATGTCATGCCCAAAAAGCCCGGTCCCGCGCTCGCGCCGCCAATCGACACGAACGGCGGAATCTCGAGATGCGTCAGGCTCTTTGCGACGTCCATCTCGTGCGCGACCACCGACCCGTAGCCAGGATGCTCGACGCTCGGGTTCGGCACATATGCCGTGTGCATGTAGTAGCGGCCGCGATTGTGATCGGCTTCGCGCGTACTCATCGAGCGAATCACCGACAGGTGCTTCATTTGCTGTGCGAGCGTTGGCATCAGCTCGCAAATCTGGAAGTCGCCGGTGGTCGAGATCGGCTTGAACTTGCCGGCTGTCGGCGCGCCAGGTTTCATATCCCACATATCGATCGAGGGCGGCCCGCCGCCCAACCACAACAAAATTGCCGACTTGTGGTTGCGACTTAGGGACTTGGCATTGGCCCGCAACGTGCGCGTTAGCGCAAACGCCGGCGCGACCAGCGCGGAAGCTCCCGCCAAGTGACGCATGAAATGCCGACGCGACATGCCGTGGGGGATTTCGCAGCAGCTCATCGATATACTCCGCCATTTGTCCGTTATCCGTCATCAGTTGTCCCTTTGCATCGAGCAATGGAACAGGGGCGACGGACAACGACCTAGTGAATTAATATGAACTCGTTCGTATTCAATACCGCCCACCAAATGTCTTGCAGCGCCGGCCCCACCTTGCCCCCGCGGGCCACGAGCAGCTCGTTGCCGATATTCAGCTCCTTCTTCGTTGGCAGTCGCGACAAACCTGCTAAATACAAATAGCGGATCTTCTGCGCGTTATCCATCTTGGGGTCGCCTGCCACTTTAGCCAGCATGCTGCCAGGCTGGTTGCCGGTCGCACGCCGAATCAGCTCGCCGTTCATCAGCGTCAGCGCCTGAGGAATCGAGCCGTTGAACGTCGTCGATTCGTCGTTCTCATCGGTACCGAACGCCTGCGAGAACTGCCGCAGCCAGCGGTCCTTCATCTCTTCGCCGCGGTCTTTCGAAACCGTGTTGTCGGCCGCTGTTGCCACCAACAGCGATTCGTACAATTGCTCGGCCTCCATCTGCCGCAGGTAGAATCGGCTGAACATCGGCTTCGCCCCCAGCGATGGATCATCGTCCTGATTCCGCGCGGTGATCTGGCTGCTCAAACTGTACGGTTCCGAAAGCACGATCCACCGCATGAGCTTCTTGAGGTCGAACCCCGCGTTGCGAATCGACTTGCCCAATTGGTCCAAAAGCTCGGGGTGCGAGGGCGGGTTGTGCGGACCAATGTCGTCGATCGGCTTCGTGAACCCGTAGCCTAAGAAATGCGCCCATATCCGATTCGCAATCGCCCGATCAAAGTCGCGCGACGCAAGGATTAGCTTCGTCAACTCCTCGCGGCGGTTGATATCGGACAGCTCGCCGTGATCTCCAAAATCCTCGCCCTTCTTCGCGTAGATTGAGGCCAGAGAAGTGCCATCGACGAACACTGGGTAGGCGACTTTCAGCTTGCCGTTGCGCAGCTCGTAGTAAATCTCCGCCTTGTCCGGATTGCCGCCTTCTCCTTTAAAATCGCGGTTCACCACGCGACCTACTCGTTTTTTCTTACCCCCATCCGAGTCGTCAAGCTGCTCGACGCGCGTCTGCCGGAAAAACGCGTTCATTTCCCAGAACTGGTTTTGCTTGTACTCGTTGAACGGATGATTGTGGCACTGCGTACACTGCACCGCCATGCCGAGAAAGATTTGCGACGTCTTGGCGGTGGCTTGCACGCCGTTCTCCGCCATCTTATCGGCCAGGAAATTCGCCGCACCGTTGAAGTCGTCATCGCCCTGCCGGCAGCTTCCGGTCGCGGTGATCAGCTCCTTCGCCATCTCATCGTACGGTTTGTTGTATTTGCACGCCTCACTCAAATACTTCTGCATGCCCTCGCGATTCACCAGCGACTTCTTCTCCGTACCGCCCGTGCGCCCGATCAAAATGTTCGTCCAGATGGTCGTCCAATTCCGCGTGTATTCCTCGGTATACTTGTCTCCCAAAAGTTGATCGACGACCTGCTGACGCTTGTCGCGCTTGTGATTGGCCAGGTAGGCATTCAACTCGGCAACGTTCGGCACGCGACCGATCAGATCGAGAAACACTCGGCGGCACCACTCGCCATCCGATGCCGCTTTCGAAGGCGCAAGGCCGTGATCGCTCCAGCCCTTTTGAATGGCCGCGTTAATGAGCGCAACTTCCGCAATGCCGAAGTCGCTCACTTTCTTTCCGACGCGCGGTGGCGAGGGCGACGTGCTCGCCACTTTCGTGATCGAATCCGCGGCCCTCGCCGGCCGCAAGAGCGTAGCGACCCCAATCAATAGCGTTGCCACGCTAATGGCCGCGACCTTGGCGCCGCGAAATTGAATCGATGAGTCTGTTCGCGGCGAAACAGTTCGCCCACATTTGTCCGGCCGCTCGCTCGTCTGCCGCCTCAACATCGCCGTCCTCATAGATCGTTTGGGCGATCGTGATCCCCCCGTATTCTAACCCCGCTGAGCGAAGGAAAGCGCGGGCTCCGGTCATTTATTTGTTTGCGCGCAGAGAACAGGCCCCGATTCTCGACCCGCCCAACGCGCCGCTACGTGGCCGATCTCGACCGCTCAGCCCCGAAACGACCCCAAAACTTTTTCGAGACCCGTATCGTGGCCACGTCGCAAACCCGGAACTCGGCCCCGCTAGTGTATTAAAAGAATACAAGTGTATGATTTTGCAACACTAAAAAAGATGGGCGAACCTGGGTGCCAACGTTTGATTGGAACCCAGATTCGCCCTAGACGTGCAGAAATCACCCAGTTCGCGAGCTTCTGTGGGAGGTGGGCAGATCTCGCTAACTTCTGTTCTGATAGGTGGTTTCGTTCACGTTCTGTTGTGCCTCTTCGCCCTACCGGCCCCTCTTGTCTGTTCCGGCCCCGAGCATTTTCAGCTCGTTGCACCAAAAGGCCCTTAAAGGCGACGCGACCCGTAGACGCAACAAGCGTGCCAAAACCAGGTCGTGGGCCGTTAAGGGTGGTGCTCGGGTAAGTGTGTCCGGCCATTCCAAGCCGGGAAACTGGCCGGCGAACTCATCCGGAAGTGGGGGTGCGATATGACTAAGTGTTGGTGGGGTGGGAGTCTACACTCTTGGTATGAAAAACTTCCTTTCGTACTACGCACGTGTGCTCCTGAATTGTTTCACCCACAGTGAGACACTTCGTGCGTTCGGTTAGCAACACTCTCCAGGGATTCTAGTGGCAGCGTCGGCTGCCGCAACTTCAGGTTCTTCCCGCCC
>CAWEDY010000008.1:0-149129 GCA_963807935.1 uncultured Planctomycetota bacterium | reverse complement strand
CCCGTGAGCTTGAAAAGCGATTCAAAGCGCTGACGTGGGAAGAAAGCGGGGCATCCTGACGGCACGAAATTACTGCGCCGATTCTTTTGGCTTGGACAAACGCAGGAATTCCCGGTCGTTGACCTGGTGGTATGATGAGAGTGACTCGCGCACGCCGTCAATCCGTTTACGATCATCCTGCGACAGCCGCCATGTGAAAGCGTGTTCCGCACGAAGGGCATCTTCACCTTCCCGAACTAGCTCCACCTTTAGCGGTACAACTCTGCGCCGAGCAAGCACGGCGTTTAGCCGCAGCCGCGGCTCAGGCGGAAGTCTACCTCCCGATAGTAGAGTGTTTAGCCGAGTGTACCAATCTAAAAACTCTCGATAATCGGCCAGTTCATCGGGATGTTCGGCCTGCGTGGTAGAGACGGTATAAGTCTCCAGGTGATTGGCCAAAACAAGCTTTCCGCTGTCGCCATCAAACGATTCGTCGAACTCCGGATTGGCGGCGAACTGCAGGAATGGGTCCTTCTGCTGCGAAGCCCACGTCCGCAGCTTGGTCATCGTGCCGGCGAGTTGCTCGGTCGAAACGTCGGTACGAACGCCGTGTTGGTCATCTAATAAAATGAAACGCCCGGGCTTGCCGCCACCCGGTTTGCGAAATACGGCGGTCTGCTCCGGTTTCTTGAGAAAATCGTATACCACGCCGTTGAGGAACAGCGTGGTTGTTTCGCTGACGGGCTCTTGCTTCTGCTTTTCGTCGCCGACGTAAACCTTCGTTTCGATCCGGAATCCTTCGGCGGGAACCGTCGCATTCGTGGAAAACACCACGCCAAGCGCAAGAGACCACGCCGCCACCTTCAAAAACGTTCGCTGAAATCGCCGAAATAACCTAGCTGCCATGGTTCCCTCCAACGGCTGTGATAACTGCTGCGGCGCGATTCGCCGAACTGGCGAGAGCGCAGAATAAACGCGAAGGGTTCCGCGGGTAAAGACCGCCCCGGTTGCTAGCTGTCTTATCATCCTGAGCGCCGCGAAGGATTTCGCATGCTGGCAGGCCGGGTTCTTCACTTCGCTCGGACAGGGTCTAACCAAAATAATCGGGCTCATTACCCGGCTGCCACTTAATATTGCAGCCGATGCTGGGCATCTGTTTTTCGCTCGGCTTTTTGCCGGCTAGCACCGCATCGAGCGCCGCCCGCAAGTCGGCGCCCGTAATCGGCATACCGTTATCGGGCCGGCTGCTGTCGAATTGCCCCCGGTACACAAGCCGCCGATCGCCATCGAACAAAAAGAAGTCCGGCGTGCAGGCCGCGCGATACGCCTTGGCAACTTCTTGTGTTTCGTCGTACAGATACGGAAACGAATAGCCTTGTTCTTCCGCTTCCCGAACCATTTGTTCGGGTGAATCGGCCGGGAAAGTTGCCACGTCGTTCGAGTTGATGCCGACAATTGCCGCTCCCCTCGCCATGTATTCGTCGGCGAACTTAGCGATCGCGCCCGCCAGGTGTTTCACGAACGGGCAGTGGTTGCACATGAACATTACCAAAAGCGCCGGCGCGGCGGAGAAGTCGGCGAGCGAGACCATCCGACCATCGACGTTGACAAGCGAGAAATCGGGCGCCTTGGTTCCTAACGGCAACATCGTGCTTGGAGTGCGGGCCATCGTAAGCTCCATAAGTGGGTTGGTAGTGCCTGCGGCCAGTCGATGTTGCTGACCGCAAACTGTCCCGCTGCCAGTATTTCCGATTGTCGTCCTACCGGCAACCGGCTCTGTCGTTGACAGCATTCCGAACGCACCTATAATTCAGCACTTGTTCCATCCGGATCAGGGCCAAAGGAGACGTATCAATGGGTGTTCCCGAATTCGACGACAAAAATTTTGACAGCGAGGTGTTGCAGGCCAGTGGCCCTGTGCTAGTGGACTTCTGGGCGCCCTGGTGCGGGCCTTGCCGCCAGATCGCACCCGTTATTGAACAATTGGCTGGCGAAAACCAGGGCGCGATCAAGGTCGGAAAGCTCAATGTCGATAACGCGCCAAACTCCGCCCAAAACTATGGCGTGAGCAGCATTCCGACACTCATGATCTTCAAGAACGGCGAGGTAGTCGAGCGGTTTGTTGGCGTGCAGCCCAAAACGCGATTGCAACAAGCCATCGATGCGACCAAGGCGTAAGTCGCGCATGCCGGATCTACCCGAGCTCGTGCGAACGATGATCGAGACGCGGTGCGACGATAAGTTGCGCCGCGTTTTGTATGCGCCGCTTCCGGGTGCTCAAGCGTCCCATCCGCAACGTAGCAACGCTTGCGGCGATAGCGGCTCATATTTCCCGCCGCTAGCTTAGTCGTATGCGGCATCCAGACCGATGAACTCCACTGCTGCGGCGATCTGCACCAGTTGCAATGGAGTTTGCTGCCCGTGCTGCCGATGGGAACTTAGTACGTTTTTGCCGATTAGCAAGACCTTGCGGGCCAGTGTGCCCGTGATCCGCCAAGCGGGTAAGCACGAATGTCGAACCAACCTCATCCCCATTCGCAGGACATTAGCGCTTTTTCCAAGGCCGAAATGCGCATCGATCCGCCACACGCAATCAACCGTGGCATCGTTCATCATTCCCCGGAGCAAATCGGCTCACAGCTCGTCGGCGCGCGATCGATGCGCGATCCAATGAACTGGGCGTCGGCGTGGAGCACTCATTGGAGCAGCTTCGCGAGCATGCAGCCCAACTCGCCGATCGATTGCAGTCTGAACAAACCGAATTGGATCGACGACAAACTACGCTGACGGCGCAAGAGGCAGACCTCGACGCCAAGTGGCACAACGCGCGACAGTGGCTCATGGAGCGACAACAGGAGATCGACGCACGAGCCGATGCCGTCTCACGCAGCGAACTGGAATTGGCCGAGCGCGAGGCGGCGGCCGAAAACCGCGCCATGGAGCTCACGCAGGTTCGAGAGGAAGCGCTTGCCGAGCGCGAGAACCGGCTGCAACTCCGCGAGGCCGAATTGGAAGAAATCGCGGCCACGCTTCAAGGCCGGCTAACGGCATTGGACAACGACCGCGCGGCGTGGGACGAGCGTCACCAGCGGCTGCAAGAACGAGAGGCGGCGATTGAAGCGCGGCATCGGGAAATCGACCAACGACAGGCTCAGCTCTATTGCGATATCGACCAGTTCATTTCCGACAAAGCTCGAGCTGAAGATCGGCTGGCAGAGATTGAACGTCGCGAAGCAAAGATTGCCGATTGGGAATCGCGCCTGCAGGTACAGGGCACACAATTAGAAAAGCAAACCGAAGCGCTTCGCCAGCGCGCCGGCGAAGTGGAAATCGGCCGGGCCGAGCTGCGCAAGTCGCTGGCCGACCTTTCTAACCGTGAAGCGGAGCTCGACGCGGCGGATCAGCAGCTCGGCTACCGCCAGCAAGAGATTGAAACCGCGTTGGCGCGTTACGAGCGGCTTGGCGTGACGGAGGAAAAACTGCAGCAGTTGCAGGAGGAAGTGCGGAAGTTTTCCGCCCGACGGCGCTACCTCGACGAAGCCGAAGCTCAATTAACTCGGGAGAAAACCGAACTGGCCGATTGCATCCGTGAATTCGGCAATCGACGACGGCAATGGGAAGAGCAAACGGTGCGCGATCGCCGTTCGCTCGCTGCCCAGCAGCAGCTCGCTCAAACCGATCAGCAACATCGGGCGCAGCAACTCGATCAACGCGAAGCGGAGATCGATGCCCGCGAGAACGCGCTGAACCAGTTACAGGCGGAACTCCGCACCACGCAACGGGAAGTTCTTGAGATGCGCCTAGCCACCGAGGAAACATGGGCGCAGCTTTCTGGCGCACTTGCCCCCGCGAGCCTGGCTCGTTCCATTTCGCAAGTGCGAACGAAGTTGGCGGATCACTACCGAGTTACGTTGGACGAATTGGCCCAACGTTCCGAGCAGTTGGAAGCGGTTCGGCGTGACCTGACGCAGCAAGTCGAATCGCTCGAAGCGCATTGCGCCGAAATCGGAGCCTGGGCGGAGCGACGGCATGTGGATATCGAATCGCAGGCCGCCCGGCTCGTTTCCCGAGAGCAGGAGCTCGACCGTCAGCAGCAGCATTATGAACAGATGGAATCGCAGTGGCACATCGAGCGGACGGATTATCAGGCCGAAATCCGTCGACTTCTGGCCACTATTCGCGATCTGGAAGTTGAAGAGATGCGAGCGGCTTAGCGCCGCATGCGGATCGAAACGGGCTCAACCGATGGCGGCTTGCAATGCGAACCGCTCACTTTTTGTTCTTCTCGGTTGTGGTCTTCTCTGCGTCTGGCGTCTCAACGGCACTGTCGGTTTTCGCCGGTTCGTTGGAGTCGGTGTCGGTGGCGCTACGGGCGTCGCTACTTTCTGCAGCGAGCGTCTTTTCGATCCGGCTCTTATTTTCGCGCGCATATTGGTCGGCGTTTGCTGCCGCGAGCCGCGTCGCCTCGGTGGCGTAGGCCGTGCCGGCACGAATATCATCCGCTGTGAAATACGGCGGCCGGCGGAAACTGCGCCGCGTCCCCTGCAATTGGGCCGCGAGCTGTTTCCAACTAAGGTCATTGTTGAGATGCCATGCGGCTGCTTGCGCCCCGGCATGCTTTAGCTCGCCCCGTCCGAAGGCCTTCAACAGTTCAACAACGGCGGGCCGATCGAACGCCGAGTCGGCCGGCACGATCTTGTATGCCGTGCCAGACGACGGATCGCGTAGGCCGTGGTTCAAGCACAGCACGGGGAAGTTGAGCTTCTTAGTCTTCTCGGGCGGAACGCTAAAGAAGCCGCCGCCACCGCCACCGCCGCCGAGCCCGCCGCCGCCACCGAGCCCGCCGCCTCCCAACCCGCCGCCGACGCTTTGCTGTTGGCCGCCGCCCGTCGTAGTGGATCGCGCGCCGCCCGCGCGTGCTCCGCCTGCACCGGCACCGCCAAATTGAGCAGCCACGGGAACGCCCGCAAATGCCTCCGGCAACTTCAGGTTCAAGGGCAGCTCGGTGTTATTCGTAATAATCAGTCGGGCCGCATGATCGTTTATGGCGATGAACTTCGCGCTGGCCTGTCCGGAATCAACGGCCTGAAAAAAATCAACAGCGTCACCATCGGCCTCGCCGGCGTTTGATGACCGGTCGCTCGCGGTGCCGCTGTCTTTCGCCTTGGCAATTTGCCCAAGCGCGCTCGACGTAACCAAGATCAAGCAACATGTCGTAAACCAGGTATTTCGTGTCATCGTCGCCACCGAGGAAACTGAGGAAAGAATTGCGAATGCAATCGGCCATCTTTCAGCATAATTGGCATCGGCCAAAAAACCAAGCAAGTTTCGGTCGTGTATTTCGGGGGTCTAGAGGATGGTCGCCCCAGGCACGAGCCGTTTCCGGGAGAATCCCCGGCTCCGAGTGTTGGCTGGCGGCAGATATCGCGGCAGTTGCCGGCCTTCGCCACACCCGATGATAGTGACGCAATGGGAAGACTACTGGAAGACGTGCGCGAATAGCTTGTTTACGAGGAGTGCCTCAGCGTCTCAAAATGCGAACGCTCCCTCGCAAATGATTTGCGAGATTGGCTTGCGGTCGGAGGGTTTTTCGCGGTCGCGCAGCTTTTCCGGGAGCGTATCGGGCTCGGCGGGGCGGCCAGCCGCGAACATCGCAGCGACGGCGTAGTCATCGGGCACTTTCAGGGCGGTGTGGGCTTGGTTGAAGTCGAAGCCCTGCATGCCGTGGATCACCAGGCCCATCGCTGCGCCTTGCAAAGCAATGTTCTCGAAGGCCGCGCCGGCATCGAACAGGTGGACAGGGTTAGGTTTGCCGTTTTGCGTGAAGACTTTGTGGGCGACGATGACCACCAGCATCGCGGCGTTGCGGCACCATGCCTGGTTGCCTTCCACAAGCAGATCGAAGAATGCCGGCCATTGCGTCGTATCGCGGCGCGCGTAAAGGAACCGCCATTCCTGCTCATTGTACGTAGAAGGGGCCCAGCGCGCGGCCTCGAACAGAGTGTGAATCTCGCCTTCGCTCAGCGGCTCGCCCGTCATCGCCCGCGGAGACCAACGTGCGACAAACAATTTTTCAACTAGATGATCGGGCTTGCGGCGGTCGAGGGCGTTGATCATGGTCGGCTCCTCATTGCACTATCGCGGCTAATCGAGGCCTAGTTGAACTCGCTTGTCCTAAGTAACGGGCAGATTCTGAATCCTATACAGATACGCGCAGATTGTAGGCCCTCTGGGCGCTCAACGCCATCTGCTTCGGCTGATGTCCATTACGGCACAGATCGGCGCCAATTGACCGCGGCCTTCTGCAGCCGAGAAGTGGTGTTTGGGTTACCAGTCGCAACATTTCGCGATTCGCCCGGATCAGACTTCAGATCGTAGAGTTCGGCCCCCTCGCCGTTCGTGTTTACGAGCAGCTTCCATTGGCCGTCTCGAATTGCCAGATTCGGCGACCGATCGCCCGGTCGCTTAGGATAGCCAAAGAACTTTTCATTGCGCCCGTACTCCCAGATCAGTGGTCGGTTGCGAGTAGTCTGTGGCTCGCCCTTTAGCGCGGCGGATCGATCGATCCCATCGAACGCCACGCCTTTCGGAGCATCCGCGCCGGCCATGCGGCACAGTGTCGGGAACATATCGACCGAGGCCAGCACGGTCGTCGCATCAACGGCCCCGGCCGGAACGACGCCGGGCCAGCGGGCGATGAACGGCAAGCGTAAGCCCCCTTCGTACAAGCTAAACTTGCAGCCGCGCAAGCCGACGGTGCGGCCCGCAAGATGCGGGTAGGGGCCGTTGTCGCTCGTGAAGATAACCAGCGTGCGGTCGTCGACGCCGAGCTTCTTGATGCCATCCATCAGCCGGCCGATTTGGCGATCCATCTCGGCCATGACCGGTTTCAGGTTCTTCATGACATTGTGATCTTTCTCCCTCATCGCGCCCGCGTTGGGAATCCACGGGGTGTGCACGTCGTCGAACCACAGATTGACGAAACATGGTGCATTCTTGTTGCGACGCAAAAAGTCGAGCGTCTTATCCACAAAGAACTGCGTCCGCTGCCAGCGCTTGTACTTATCCTTATCGGACCAAATCCAATTGGTCGCCGTGATATCGGGATCCGGCTCGGGGCTTTCGTACGTCCCGGCGTGCTCGTCGTATCCGTACGCGGCGAATTTCGGGGCGTCGGTCACGTCTCTCCCGCCGCCTAGATGCCACTTGCCGAAATGCGCCGTGCGATACCCTGCCTCGTGCAACGCGCGCGGCAATGTCGGCGCGGCCGGATCGAGAAAGTCGGCCATCTCCGCGCCCCGGTTCCGCGCTTTCTCGGCGAGATAGCTCGTAATCCGCCAACGCGCCGGAAACTGGCCCGTGATGAACGCACACCGCGACGGCGAACACACGGGCGACGCCACGTAAAACTGCTCGAACCGCGTCCCATCGTGCGCCAGCCGATCGATGTTCGGCGTCGGAACGATTTTCCCGCCATAACACCCGACGTCGCCGGGGCCCAGGTCGTCGGCCAAAATGAAAATGATATGCGGATGGCCGGTCTCTGCGGCCATCGCACGGGGTACAAACAATGCGATGCTTAGCAAAATGAAGTACTTGTGCATGTCTCGATTCTACGCTGTTGCGGCCTCCAACCGCGCCAGAGGCCAGGCAGACGATGGGAACGGTCGCGTTTCGAGCGACGGCCCAGGGTGCGGCGCAGATTTTACGTGTGGTTGCCGCTGCATCGGCGATGATTCCATTCAGGAGACTGCTGGCGCAGCGCGACCTACGGATGCCGCGAAATAAAGGCCGTTAGCCCCGGCGACGGCGTGAAGCCACGGCGAGCGAAGACGTGGCAATCAGAAGTAGCAGGCAGCACGTCGGCTCCGGAACATTGGCCGTAATGACCACGCCACCGATTTCCTTCTTTTTGATGAAGGCGTTGCTCACGGCGTCTGCCGCAGTTTGCAGGGTGTTATCAAAGCGGAGGCGCACTTTCGTCGCGCGACCGTCGATGTGATTCGCGGCCAAGTATCCGTCCACATCAATAAACGCAGAGCCACTCCACAAGGTTGCGGTGCCGTCATCACCAGGACGTACGTACTCGCCGCCGTTCGGGCCGCCACCAGTCGTAAAGTTCATGTTCTGAGACTGGGTCGGCTGTACGTTGGGAGCGTTATTAATTTCCAAAATTGTCCAAAAGAAGGCCGCACCAACCTGTGCCAGAGCCTGGCCACCCGCCAAACCGCCCAAGGTGTGGTCGCCGGACTCTGCGATTTGAATGTTATCAATGAAAGTTCCCTGCTTGGACATCAACGTCGTCGTCAACGTGGAATCGGTCAAGTTCGCGCCCAAGCCCGATGTCTGAGACAGGAAGTTCTGAGGATCAAATATGAGCTGATTGCCGACCACATCCGGGGAACCGGAGCCAGGGTTCATATCGAAGAGCGCGTTCGCATAGGTATTGGTTTCCTCGACCCCAAGATACATGACGCTGCCACCAGGGTCCGAGAGGTCACCCCAATTGAAAGTTCCGGCGAGTGCAGTGGAGACGTCACCCAAGAGGAATACCGCCGCGGCAACTGCCGCCGCGGCCCAGAGGATTTTCCGACCGTGATGACAACTCATTTTCATCCTCATTGCCGATTCCTTCGCTGATAAGGCTGCAACGCCCCACGGCCCGCATCGGAAGCCAACGTATTCAGAACGGCTCAGCACATTCGAGCAAACTTATTGCCTTTTGTCAAACATAATTCCGCTACATGCCAAATTTTTGCCTCTTTTTGCACGTCCCCCCGGGCTACCGGCAAGCACGGTTCGCATCATTACTGTCCACAGCGGGCGACAATGGTAAAAAAAACGAATATTACCAAGAAAAGCCTTGCAACCCGCCATAGTTTGGAGTACACAAGAGTTACTTCTGGGTATTTAACCGCGAAGCACTCACGTTTACGATTCGTTGCTGACTGAAAGATTTCGCTCCTCGGCTTAACACGCGTCTGATTTGAAAAGCGGAACTAAGAATTCGTTACGAGCCGGTCTAATGAGATACACATTTAAATTATTGGTGGCGTTCCCACTCGTGCTCACGGCGCCTCAGGCATGGGCAAACTTGATCGTGAACGGTTCGTTTGAAACTCCCACCGTTCCTAACGGTTCTTTTACGAATTTTCCCGGCGGTTCCACCGCCATTACCGGGTGGACCGTCGTGGGCGTCGATTCGGCGGTCACTGACAGCGACTTCATGCAAAGCGGCATCACGTTTCAAGCTCAGGACGGCGAGCAGTGGATTGACTTGGCCGGTGTCACGTCCAACAACCCTAATAGCGGCGTGACCCAGGATATTTCGACATCCCTCGGAGGTCTCTACGAGCTGAGCTTTTACGTCGGGTCAGCGCAGGCTTCCCCTTTCTTTTGCCGCCGCCACAGTCGATTTGAGCATCAATGGTGGTCCGCGAGTTCCGTTTCACAACCCGATCGCGCCGTCGAATATGCTGAATTGGCAGCAATTCACCGTGCCTTTTGTCGCCACCGGCGGCGTGACAAATCTCACGTTCTACAATGGAAGCGCGAGCAACAACTTTCTGAGCGCTCTCGACAACGTGGTCGTCGACGCGATACCAGAACCATCCACGGCAGTCCTGCTTGCCCTGGGCGTTGTTATGATTTCAAGTCGCTTGCAGAAGAGGCATGCTTCGCGACTCAAATCGTCTTATGGCGCCAAAATTCGCCGCTGATTCGTTGTACTGTTCACAGCGGGCGACAATAGTGAAAAAAACGAATATCACCAAGAAAAGCCTTGCAACCCGACATAGCTTGGAGTACACAAGAGTTACTTCTGGGTATTTAACCGCGAAGCACTCACGTTTGCGATTCGTTGCTGACTGAAAGATTTCGCTCCTGAAAGGCAGATGCCAATGAAAACTCCTGTCGCGATTGCTCTGGTGTGGGTCTGGGGAGTCGCTAGTTCCGCGTCGGCGTCTTACGACTTTCTGACTATCACCGGGAATAACCTAGGCGGAAACGCCGCTTTCAGTCAATTCCAAAGTCTCAATGGCAACGGGATGATCGACGTAACTCACTCGTATTCTGCCGGCTCTCCCGCTGCCCTCGATAACATTAACACCGCGATCTTCCCATCCCAGTTCGAAGCCTTGTTCCCTGGCACGGGTCAGGTTCAAGGTCACCTAACAGCCCGTTGAAAAAGTCTGTGGCGAGGGGGCTTCTCTTGTCGTCCGCCTGGCGCTAAATTCGTTGACTGAGATTGATCGGGAGTGGGGAATTGATTTTAGGAGGATCATCGATGGCATTGGGACGCCGCGATCAAGAGCAACAGCCGTCGTTTTGGATCGCGGTAGACGAGTTGCCACGTTCGGAAGGGCACGTTTTCTACAACAAGCTCAACCAAGTGCTGCGTGAAGCGGGCTTCGACGAGTTCGTGGAAAGGCTGTGCGAGCCCTACTATCACGACACCATGGGCCGCCCCGGGATTCCGCCGGGCGTCTACTTCCGGATGCTGCTGGTGGGCTACTTCGAAGGCCTGGGCTCGCAACGGGGCGTCGCCTGGCGGTGTGCCGACAGTCTCAGCTTGCGAGAATTCCTGGGCATCCCGCTCGGCGAAGAGACGCCCGACCATTCGAGTCTGACGCGGGTCCGCGACCGATTGCCACTGTCGGTTCATCAGCAAGTATTCTGCTTCGTGTTGCAGATGGCCGACGCCAAGGGCCTGTTGAAAGGCAAGACGGTCGGTGTCGACGCTACGACCCTCGAAGCCGACGCGGCCATGAAGAGCATCGTCCGCCGCGATACGGGCGAAGACTGGCAGGAGTATGTGCGGCGCCTGATGCAAGAAGCGGGCCAGATCGAAGAGGGCGACGAACCCTCCGCCGAGGAGATTGCTCGGTTCGATCGCCAGCGCAAAAACAAGAAGGTCTCGAACCAAGAGTGGCAGAGCGAAACCGACCCGGAGAGCCGGATCACCAAGCTGAAGGATGGCCGCACGCATCTGGCCTACAAAGCCGAACACGTGGTCGACCTGGATACGGAGTTGATTCTGGCCGCCGAGATTTACCCGGCCGACGCCGCGGATGTCGACACGATCGGCCCGAGCCTCAGCCAAGCGCAAGACAACTTGATTCAGGCCGAGAGCCATGCGGAGATCGAGGAGGCGGTGGCGGACAAAGGCTACTCGAAGAACGAGACTCTCGCCGAATTGGAATTCACCGAGGGCCTGCGCACGTACGTGGCTGAGCCGAAACGAACCTATCGTCGCAATTGGAAAAACAAACCACAGGAACAGCGTCAGGCCGTAACCAACAACCGCCGCCGGGCCCGAGGAAAGCGGGGCCGCACGCTGCAGCGGCAGCGGAGTGAGAAGGTCGAGCGGAGTTTCGCCCACGTCTGCGAGACGGGCGGCTGCCGGCGAACGTGGCTGCAGGGCATCGAGAAAGTGAGCAAGCGGTATCTGGCGTCGGCCCTGGCACACAACCTGGGCCTCGTCCTGCGCCACTTGTTCGGAATCGGCACCGCCAGGAGCCTGCAAGGGGAAGGCGGGCTTGCCGACGACTTGTATTTCGCCCTGCTTAGTGCCCTGACCGCACTTAAGCGTCTGCTGACGCCCGCCACCCGCTCCAAACAACAAAAACCAACCGTCAGCCAACCGTTCGCGCTGGCCGCGTGAAATCACAAAAAGTCGACTTCTTCAACGGGGCTGCTAGCGCAGACCAACGATAACTCGATCTCGACAGTCACCTTCGATTTGACCGGTTACAACCTCTCGCCCCAGACCGTATTCGGAATCTGGAACATCACCGATGAAGCTCCAGGGCAGCCGCACTACCGCGTCGAATTGATCGATTCGCTGGATAACCCGCAGGCGCCGACAACTTTCAACCTGATCGGCAAACAGGACAATGAAACGCAGGTGGCCGGCCGAAGCCGATTGGACATGGACTTGGCCACCGGCAATCTCACTGCGACTGTCTTGATTAATCCGTCTGGAACCCATTCCAACGCCGCGTTTTGGGACAGCATTCCGATTGGCACGAAGAAAATCATCGTGTATGGAAATCTGCCCGATCTGAATACCGGCGACGGCGTCGGCTATTACTTTGCTGAGATCCATGTTCCAGAGCCGACAAGCCTCTTTCTGTTGATTGCCGGGCTGTCTTGCATCGCCATCGTGCGTCGCAGAGAACGCCGATAGAGACGTCAATGTGGTGTCAGTCGTCGCTTTCTTTTTGGCGGCATTTTGGCTGCGAGTGCCACCTCTTTGGCGTACCGTCTAGCAAGAACGCCGCTGTGGCTGAAAACGCCAGCGGCGTCTGATAGACTGGCCTGTATGCTGGCCAAGCTCCAAACCTTTTCGCTATTGGGCATCGACGCACTGCCGGTCGAAGTGGAGGTCGATGTTTCACCCGGCGCCCTGCCGAAGACGGTGCTGGTTGGACTGCCCGAGCAGGCGGTGAAGGAGAGCACGCACCGCATCGACGCGCGATGGTCAACAGTGGGTTCGTGCGGCCGCAGGATCGGGTGGTGATCAATCTGGCCCCGGCGGAGTTGCCGAAGAGCGCGGGCTCGTTCGATCTGCCGATTGCCGTTGGCATTCTGGCCGGCAGCGGACAATTCAAGAGCGAGCTGCTTGACCAATACGCGATCGTGGGCGAGCTGGCGCTCGACGGCAGCACGCGGCCGGTGAAGGGCGCTCTCTCGATGGCGATGGCGGCAGCGGCTCACGTGGGCGCGTCTCTCCGAGACTCGCATTCGCGTCTCGGAGAGACGCGTCCACATTTGCGTGGCATCATCGTGCCTAGCGCTAACGCTGCCGAAGCGGCAGTCGTTGAGGACCTCGACGTGATCGCCGTCAATAGCCTTGCGCAAACGGTCGCGTTTCTGTCGGGCGAGCTCGATATCGAACCGACGCCTTCGCGCTTGGATCAACTGTTCCAAGAACTCTCGCACTACGAAGAAGACTTCGCCGACGTCCGCGGCCAGGAAATGGCCAAGCGGGCGGTGACGATCGCGGCGGCCAGTTCGCATAATTTGCTCATGGTGTGGTCATTTACACCCACAGCTTCTCTTTGCGTTGCGGACGCGGATTGAGGTGGACCCCATCAGTTGGACAGATTTTGGGGTTGAATAAGGTAGTGGGGCTGGCGGCCCGCAAGACCCTCATAGGTCTTGCGCGGCCGCGGCAGCTGTTTAACTATCTGATGTACTAACCAGCTATCAACTTGTTGTGCGCGATTTCAATTCGTTTTTTCGTCCGGCGGCTGCCCGCCGCTTGAGCCTCGATCACGATAAACTTCGGCCGGCGTGCGGTAGCCAAGAGCCTGGTGAATTCTTTCGTCGTCGTAGAGGCGGAAGTACGCGGCCAGTGACGCTTCGGCTTCCCAGCCGTCGGTGTAGTCGCGCAGGTAAATCTCCTCGTACTTCACACTCCGCCACAGCCGCTCGATGAACACGTTGTCGATCGCCCGGCCGCGGCCATCCATGCTGACCGCGATGCCGCGCAATTCCAATCTCGACGTGAACGCTGCAGCCGTGAACTGGCTCCCTTGGTCGCTGTTGAAGATCTCGGGCTGGGCCTTGGACAGCGCCTCCTCCAGCGCTTCGATGCAAAAGCTTCCCGTGAGCGTGTTCGACAATCTCCACGAGAGCACGTAGCGACTGTACCAATCCATCACGGCCACGAGATAAAGAAAGCCATGCCGCAGCGGCACGTAGGTGATGTCGCTGGCCCACACCTGGTCGGGACGGGTGACCTCCACATTCCGCAGTAAATAGGGGTAAATCTTGTGCCCGGCGCCGGGCCAAGTCGTACGCCGCTTGGGATAGATCGCTTCGATTCCCATCACCCGCATCAGTCGCTGAACGCGCTTGCGATTGACTCCCAGCACCTTCGAGAGCTTCCGGCTGCCGTAAAACGGAGTCCGCAAATACTGCTCGTCGATGCGCCGCATCAGTGCCAGGTTCTCCGCTGATTCGCCGGCCGCGCGGTAATACCACGTGCTGTGCGCGAGCCCGAGCAAGGTACATTGCCGCACGATCGACAGCCACTCGTGTTCCGGTTCGATGCATCGCCTCAATCCTTCAGGTGAGCTCGGCAGCTTTTTTTTTCAACCACTCGACTTCCATCTTCAGCCGGCCTATCTGCTCATATAGCTCTTCGTCACTGGCCGCGTCCTCGGCAGCGCGCTTGCTGCGGCCGTCTTCAAACAATGCGGCAGCACCTTCCAATAGCTGCTTCTTCCAGGCCGTGATCTGGCCCACATGGACTTCGTACTCAGCCGCCAACTGAGCCGTGGTCTTGTCGCCGCGGCATGCCGCCAGTGCTACCTTCGCCTTGAATGCGCCACTGAAACTTCGTCGCTTCCGTGTCATCGACCGGACTCCTCAAAGGCCATCCCTAAGCAGGGATTTTTATACCTTATTGGGCTGTCCAGTTTTTGGGGTCCACTTCAGATTAGCGATTTCGCTGGGTTCCTTATGGACCAATTAGCGGCGAATTTTCTTGAAATTGGGCCCTTTATCAACTAGGTTAGCCTTCCGAAGCAGAAGCATTGTCAGCCATGCTTGTGATTCACTAATCGTTCGAATACAATGGCTTGGTGATAATGTCTTTTGAACGCAGAGTTTAGTGGCAGTGTTGCCTATAACCGATAAGTGAGTTAGCTAATGACAACGAAGATTACGCGTCAATGCTCACGCAGTCTCGCAGTACAGGTTTTCGCTCTCTGGTGCCTGGTTTTCTGTCCGTCGTTATCGAGCCCGTCGGCAGCGGCCGTCTATGATCTCAAGACGGATTGGAGCGACGTGGCAAACCCCAACGGACCCTGGTCTTATCGAGAAGGGAACAATCTGCTGCCGCACGTCAATGACTGGCAAGGGTTGTCAGGTGACTTTACCGGCGTTCAGCCCGCCTGGGCCCGCAATGAAACCGGAAACATGAACTTGCCGCCCTGGATGAAGATCGTTTCGCCGGCAGGTGTTGTGAACGACTGGCAGTTCGGCGACATCGTCACGCACTCCACTGACGATTTTAATGGCATAGGAGCCGGTCCATCGAACGTCATCTGGACTAGCCCGTTGTACGGGACTATTGATGTGTCGGGTGCTGTGTGGATGGGACGAGACATTGGCCGCGGTAATCATTGGGACATTTCGCTAAACGGAATATCGCTCACTGGCGGCGACATTTTCTCGGGCGACCCGTACGATCGAGCCGATCCGTTCGACTTCGCCGCCGGCTCTGGCGGTCCCGCAGTGCTTAGCGATATTCCGGTTGTCATAGGCGATGTACTAAGGCTGCAGATTACCAGAACGAGTGAACCAGGCGACTACGCAGGAATTAACCTCACGATTAACGCCATTCCTGAGCCGACGGCAATCGTCATCGGCCTAACTGGTTCTATCAGCATCATTGCTTGGCGGCGACGGAATAGGCATCAGTGAAAAGCACGCAACAACGTGCTACATTGGTGCGATGCTGGCCAAGCTCCAAACCTTTTCGCTATTGGGCATCGACGCACTGCCGGTCGAAGTGGAGGTCGATGTTTCACCCGGCGCCCTGCCGAAGACGGTGCTGGTTGGACTGCCCGAGCAGGCGGTGAAGGAGAGCACGCACCGCATCGAGCGCGCGATGGTCAACAGTGGGTTCGTGCGGCCGCAGGATCGGGTGGTGATCAATCTGGCCCCGGCGGAGTTGCCGAAGAGCGCGGGCTCGTTCGATCTGCCGATTGCCGTTGGCATTCTGGCCGGCAGCGGACAATTCAAGAGCGAGCTGCTTGACCAATACGCGATCGTGGGCGAGCTGGCGCTCGACGGCAGCACGCGGCCGGTGAAGGGCGCTCTCTCGATGGCGATGGCGGCAGCGGCTCACGTGGGCGCGTCTCTCCGAGACTCGCATTCGCGTCTCGGAGAGACGCGTCCACATTTGCGTGGCATCATCGTGCCTAGCGCTAACGCTGCCGAAGCGGCAGTCGTTGAGGACCTCGACGTGATCGCCGTCAATAGCCTTGCGCAAACGGTCGCGTTTCTGTCGGGCGAGCTCGATATCGAACCGACGCCTTCGCGCTTGGATCAACTGTTCCAAGAACTCTCGCACTACGAAGAAGACTTCGCCGACGTCCGCGGCCAGGAAATGGCCAAGCGGGCGGTGACGATCGCGGCGGCTGGTTCACACAATCTCCTGATGGTCGGACCGCCCGGCTCCGGCAAGACCATGCTGGCCAAGCGCCTACCAACGATTTTGCCCGTGCTATCAGCCGAAGAATCGATCGAGACGACGCGAATCTATAGCGCGGTGGGACGTTTGCCGGCCGGGCAGCCGCTGCTCGCGCGCCGGCCGTTTCGGGCGCCCCACCACACGATCTCGAATGCCGGTCTGGTGGGCGGAGGCTCGACGCCGACGCCGGGCGAAATTAGTCTCGCGCACAACGGCGTGCTGTTTCTTGACGAGCTGCCGGAGTTCAATCGCACCACGCTCGAAGTGCTGCGCCAGCCGTTGGAGGATGGGCACGTCACGATCAGCCGTGCGCTCAACTCCACCACATTCCCGGCGAATTTCGTGCTGATTGCGTCGCTCAACCCTTGCCCCTGCGGGTATCGAAACGATCCGCGGCGCGAATGTCATTGCACGGTGCCGCAGATCGAGCGGTACATGGCCAAGATCAGCGGGCCGCTGCTCGACCGCATTGATATTCACATCGAAGTACCGGCCGTGCCGTTCAAGGAGCTTAGCGGTCCGCGCGACGGCACGACGAGTACCGTCATGCGCGATCAAGTCATTTCGGCCCGGGCATTACAAGAAGCGCGTTTTCTAAACTCCAAAACGCGGCGCAATGGGCAGATGTCTACGCGCGAAATCCGGCAGCACTGCCGCCTTACCGACGCGGGAATGAACCTGCTTCGCAGTAATATTCAAGAAATGGGCCTGTCAGCCCGCGCGCACGACAAAGTGCTGCGCATGGCGCGGACAATCGCCGATCTCGACGGCCGCCCGGATCTCCTTCCCGAACACATCAGCGAAGCGGTCAACTACCGCATGCTCGATCGCCAATTCTGGAGCTGAGAGTATTTCGTGCGAGTTGCCCCTTTTCGGCACAAGAGAATGCGGAAGCGAAAACCGCGGCTGTTCGCGAATCGGCTAAACTCGCGATAGTGTCACGGCCGTGCCGTAGGCCAGCACTTCTGTCACTCCGGTAGCGAATTCCGTCGCATCGTACCGCATGCCGATGACCGCGTCGGCGCCTATTTCCGCGGCGTGCTGCACCATCCGCTCGTAAGCCTCTTCTCGCGCCGCTTCACAGACCTGGGCGTAGGACTCAATGTTGCCACCAACAATCCGCTGAAGCCCACCCAAAAACCCCTGGCCAATGGTTGGCGACCGCACGACGATTCCGCGGACAATACCCAGATAGCCCGACACGACGCATCCCTCCACATCGTTGCCAGTTGTGGTAATCATCGCCACTCCTGTTGATTTGCCAGGCGCCGGGGAATCATGCGGTGGAGCTTAATTATCGACGTCATAAAGTACAAGTATGTAGAAAAGGGAGTGCATGGGAATAGCGACGTCGCTAAAGCCTCCGTGGCATGGGTACAAGGTTTGCAGGATAAGTCTGGGTTCTAGTCGCATTGGGGAAGAGAGGAGTAGACAATGCGCGCCATCCGAAGCATCGGTTTTCTCAGCTTTATCGCGATTCTCCTGATCCATGGCGATGCGAGCGCTGCCATCTCCGGACTCACGCGCGTGGCGAGCGGACTAAACTCGCCCATTTTTATGACGTACGCGCCGGGTGACCGAAGCCGGTTGTTCGTTGGTCAACGCGGAGGCGCCATTCGCATTTTGGATTTGAACACGGGTGCGCTCGAGTCAACGCCGTTCTTATCGATTTCTGGAATCAACACGGCTGGCGAGGGCGGTCTATTGGGGATGGCATTCGACCCGAATTATCAATCGAACGGCAAGTTTTACGTCTACCTAACGGCGAACGACTCGGATCCCAATACGGTGTTCAGCTCCTACGTTAGACAGTACACGGTTTCAGCCAATCCGAATGTGGCGAATACGACCTTCGTGCCAGTGATTAGTTGGGGACAACCGCAGAGCAATCACGACGCCGGCTGGATCGGTTTCAGTCCCAACGACGGATACCTTTACATTGCTTCAGGCGATGGCGGCGGCGGCAACGACAACAGCACCGGGCATACGGCCGGCATCGGCAACGGACAGGATAAAAGCGTACTGCTGGGTAAGATGCTTCGCGTCGATGTGAGTGGCGACGATTTTCCTGCGGATCCGAACCGCAATTATAAGATTCCCTCGACCAATCCGTTCGTCGGCGAGAGCGGCGCGACGCCAGAGGTTTGGGCTTACGGCCTGCGCAATCCGTTTCGCGATAGCTTCGATCGCGTGACGGGCGATCTGTGGATCGGCGATGTTGGCCAAGATAACCGGGAAGAAATTGATTTTCAGGCTGCCAACTCACCCGGTGGCGCGAACTATGGCTGGCGGTTGCGGGAAGGTGATATTGCCACGCCTACACCATTGCCACCAGGAACCCCTGTCGGCGGGAACCCACCGGCTGATTACGTGGCGCCCGTATACACCTATACGCATCCGAATACCACGGTGCCACCAATTTCGCCAACTGCTTTCGCCGGAATTGTCGTAACGGGCGGATACGTGTACCGCGGCCCCGACCCAACTCTACAGGGCAAGTATTTCTTTTTCGATTCGCAGAACTCTAGCAGTACGAGCGACGACAACTATTGGATGTTCGACCCGGCCAACCCCACTGGAACCGTGGCTAACATCAACTCGCTATTTACGGCGGACACCGGCACGCACCAATTTCCCGATTCGTTTGGCGAAGACGCGGTCGGCAATTTGTACATTTCATACCTCTCCAGTGGTGAAGTTTATCGTATCGCGACAAACCAGTTTCTCGCTGGCGACTACGACCAGGATGGCGACGTAAATAACGCGGATTACAATCTGTGGCGATCGACTTTTGGCACGTCGGCCGGCAGCCCTGCGGCCGACGGGAACCACAACGGGGTCGTGGATGCGGCCGATTATCTTATTTGGCGCAAGAATCTTGGCGCATCGGTGCACGCCGGAGCCGGGACAGAAGCAACCGCTGTGCCAGAGCCGAGATCGATCGTATACGTCCTGCAATTGGCGACGATTGTGGTAGCCGTCATGTTTCGCGGGCGGCCCCGGTTGTTTAAAATGTGCGGATGATTAAAACGTCCTGCCATTCAAAGCGTTCGCTATCGTCCGTGTCCGCCGGCTTGCCACGTTGCGCCATGTTGGTCGGTGTGTATCTCGCGCTCGTTGCATGTGGCAATGCAGTTGCCGCGGCTGATCGGCTGCCCAATGTCGTATTGATTATGGCCGATGATCTTGGTTACGGCGACCTGGGATGCTACGGGCAGAAACTCATCGAAACGCCGAGACTCGACCGCATGGCCACCGAAGGCCGGCGGTTCACGCAATTTTATGCGGGGTCGACCGTCTGCGCACCGGCCCGCTGCGTTTTAATGACCGGCTTGCATACCGGCCACGCGCGTGTGCGTGGGAACGGCAATGACCGCGTCGAATCGCTCCAGCATGACGACGTCACCGTCGCCGAAATGCTCAAAAGGGCCGGTTACGCAACCGCCATCTGCGGCAAGTGGGGACTCGGCGCCGCGCTGCCGGGAAACGAAGGATTGCCGAACGATCACGGCTTCGATGTATTTTACGGCTATCTGAGCCAAGTCCACGCCCACAATTACTATCCGACATTTCTCTGGCGAAACAAGGAGCGAGTGGCACTCGCCAATGTAGTGAAGCCCCTCGGCCGATCGCTCGGTGGTGTTGCGACGAAGAAGGTTCAATACAGCCCCGATTTGGTATCGCACGAGGGGATTGAGTTCGTCAAGCAACATCGCGACGGACCGTTCTTCTTGTATTGGCCGACGACGCTCCCGCACGCCAACAGCGACCTCAACGCGGCGGGGGGCAACGGCAACGAAGTGCCCGATTACGGCGTGTATGCCGATCGGCCCTGGTCGGACCGCGACAAGGGAAAGGCGGCGATGATTACCCGCATGGATGCGGACATTGGCCGGCTGTTCGACACGCTCCGCGAGCTCGGCATCGACAACAACACACTTGTGCTGTTTACGAGCGACAACGGACCGCAGCCCGATCGCCGGCTGGTTGTCGATCGGTTTCATCCGGCTGGGCCGCTACGCGGACTGAAGCGCGATTTATATGAAGGCGGCATTCGAGTGCCGCTCATCGCGCGCTGGCCGGGCAGGGTGCCGGCGGGCACCTCGTCGGACTGGGTCGGATATTTTGGCGACGTGTTCGCCACGCTTTGCGAGCTGACTCATCAAACCGCGCCGAAGAACCTGGACTCGATCAGCATGCTGCCGACACTCCGGGGGAATTCCGCGAGCCAGAGGGACCACGACTATTTGTATTGGGAGTTTTACGAGCAGGGCACAAAGCAGGCCGTCCGCTGGAAAGATTGGAAGGCTGTACGGATGCCGATGATCACCGGCAAGACGGAGCTCTATGATCTGGCCGACGATCTGGGAGAATCGAAAGACGTTGCAGCCAATCATCCCGATATTGTCCGACGCCTTGAGCAAATGATGGACAAAGCCCATGTGCCAAACCCGGTCTGGCGAACTGCCACGGAACGGTCCGCGCAAAAGAACGGCAAGAAGCCACGTTGAAGGGGCGGCAAAGCAGCGATGTCGAAAGAGGTAAAAGCCAACGTTAATTGACGAGGCGGCGCATCGCGACTGCGTTTTCACATCAACTGCTCTTGGCTCATCCATTTGGCTATCTAAAATAAAGAGCAAGTTGGTTTCATACTCGATGCCCGCGCGCCGCTCACTTGGGCTTACGGCGCTCTTTGATGAATGCCTCGAAATTGCGGCGGCAAATCGCCTGGGAGGCCGCCCGGCTGATGTATTCCCGGGAAGAGTCGGAATACTACACCGCCAAGAAGAAAGCGGCCCGGCAAATCTGCAAGGGCTGGGTCAAGCCGGCCGATCTGCCGAGTAACGTCGAAGTCCGCGACCAAATCCAGATGATGGCCCGCCTGTTCGAAGGCGCAGCCCGTACCGATAATTTGCTCGCGATGCGGCTGGCCGCGCTGGCGATGATGCGGCGGCTGGCGCCATTTCGGCCGCGGCTCATCGGCAGCGTGCTTACGGGTCATGTGAGGCAGGGCTCTGACATCGACCTGCATGTTTTCTCCGACACGGCCGAAGCGGTCACGCACCTGTTGGATCAAGACGGCCTGAAATACGCCGTTGAGAAGAAGCAAGTCCGCAAACACGGTGCGGAGCGCATCTTTACGCATGTGCATTTGGTCGATGAATTCCCCTTCGAGCTCACGATTTATGCGGCCGATCAGGCGCACTATGTGTTCAAGAGCTCGATCACGGGCAAAGCCATCGAACGGGCAAGCATCGCCGAGCTGGAACAATTCTTGATGCGTGAATACCCCCACCTTGATCTGTCGGCGGCGGCCGAAGAAGCGGCGAGCCGGATCGATCGCTTTCAGCTTTTTGAATCATTACTATTGCCGTTGGAAAACATAAAAGGGCCGCTCGCCTATCACCCGGAAGGAGACATGCTGTATCACAGCCTCCAAGTGTTCGATCACGCGCGCGATCAGTTGGCATATGACGAAGAATTTCTCTCAGCCGCGCTGCTCCACGACGTCGGAAAAGCGATCGACCCGACCGATCATGTTGGGGCGGGGCTCGACGCGCTCGATGGCTTTATAACCGAGCGGACGGCATGGTTGATCGAACATCACATGCTGGCACATCAAATTGCGGAAGGCAGCCTGGGCGCCCGGGCGCGCCGTCGCTTGGAAAAATCAGAGCACTTCGAAGACTTGCTCCTGCTTGGCGATTGCGACCGTGCTGGCCGGCAAGCGGGTGTCGAAGCACCGGAATTGGACGAAGCGCTCGATTACTTGCGTGATCTGGGGCAGATGTTCGGCTAATCCGCCAGGAAGCGCAACGGTCCGATGCATCGGCGCCTGAGAGTACGCCTGCAACTAACGGATTCGGATAAACCTCAAACGGATAGGACGTGTCTAAACGCGCGCCCCTTCCATCGCTAGCAAGCGGCGTTTGATCCTCAGGCCGTCGGGTGCGGAATAGCCGCCCAAATCGCCGCCAGCGGCCAGCACGCGGTGACATGGCACGATGAGCGGGTATCGATTCTTGGCCATCACGCTGCCGACTGCACGGGCAGCGCCGGAAGAACCGCATTCAGCGGCCAGTTCGCCATAAGTGCGCGTCTCGCCCCAAGGTATGCGTCGGCACGCGGCAATCACCCGAGTGCCGAATGTCGTTAAATGGTCGAGCGACAGCGGTACGTCGGTAAAGTCGACCGGCTCGCCTTCCGCGAAGCGGCGCAACTTGTCGACCAGAGCGCCGGCCCATTTCGGCGCAACCTCGGCTTGACCTTCCACGGCGACGCGACAAAATGATTGTGGCATTCCCGGAATGCGCCCGAGCGCAAGTTCCGCCAATCGCCGAGACGGATAGCCGAACATATTTGCCGCCAGCGCGTTCTCGCGCCAGGCGATTGCCATCCAATTCAATGGAGTAAGAAAAGCCGCGATGCACGTGGGCTGCTCGAGCGACGACGAGGTCCTGCGGGAATGAGCATAGCGATCTGGCCGATTGGCGGTGGTAAGCACGAATCACCCTCCTGGAAAAAGTCGATGAGTGTTGGCCTGTCACAGCGAACGCTTTGACAGTTCCGAAGTGTCCATTTTATACTGGAAGAGTCAGGCGTCGAGGGTGGACCCCCGGTTGGGAATTTTTTGCCAAGAATCCTGAGGAAAACTGCAACTGATGAATTCCTATCATTCGCTTGCCGACGACTTTTACGTCAGTATGAATCTGAGCACCGAGATGGAGCTTACGGGTAGTCGCGAGGCAATCCTGCATTACTTCGAGCAGATGCAGAAGAGGTTTCCCGAACTGCGTAACTTCTACGCCCGCGACAAGGGCGATTTTGTTTTGGAAGGGGATAAGGAACACGGCAGCTACCGTTGGTGCTCGGTAGAGCTGCGGCGAATCTGCTCCGGCTATGTGAACCCAGAATCGTTCGATTCCGCCGTCAGCCAACACCGGCACGTGTTGGAGCTGGCGCCGTATGGCCTCTCGCTGAGCCGGCTCGATTGCGAAGCTCTCGACCTGATGATGGGCTTCGACTTCACCTATCGCGGCAACCAGAACCAATTAATCGTCGAGGCGTTGGGTGTGTGTCCGGCGTTCGAAAAACTGACGGCAATGCCCGGCACAACGTTCATCAGCAACGAGCCCGCCATCACGTTTGCGGTCGATGACGAGTGCCGCATGCAATGCCGGGTGAATGTCGAGACGCGCACCAACGCCTACCAGATTCGCACCGGCGAGTTTCAGGACGAGCAGGTGAGCGTGTACGTCACTGCTCGCCAATACGGCAGCCTGCCCGCCGACGCTACGTATGTTGAGGTGATCGATCGGCTGGCCCGGCTTTGCCGCGAGGTGGTCGATGGCTACGTGGTCGACAACATGCTGCAGCCGTTAGCGCGGGCAATTGCGCTGGAATAATCACAATAGCCGCGGCCTACTGTCGCAGTTTTCTGAAATGTGGCTATTGGGTCTGCGACTTGGTGGCCGCTGGCTTCCCCGCGGTTGCGGAGTTGGCTTCTTGGGCTTTTTCCTGCTTCGCCGCGATATCCGTCGGCGTGACCTCGAAGGCGTTCAAATCGTTGCCCGTGGCCACAACCAATAACGGCGACGAATCCTTTCGCGGAAGCCAGGCGACATGCGGCATCATGCCTTGGTCACTAACCCGGGCCACAATGCGTGCGGTGTCTAAATCCACGACGTGGATTAGCCCACCCCGCATTGCCACTGCCGCCCAAGGACGCGTCGGAGCGATCGCCATATCGTCCACGTGGTCGCCCTTGCCCTGTGACAAGTCGATGGACCATTTTTCCTGGCCGTCGAAATTGACCGCAATCATCTTTTCTCCGTCGCTGCCTGTGCCGTTGACGATTGCCAGTGTGTCTTTGCCGAGTTTCGCCATCCGCACGATGAAGGCGTAGATCGAAACCTTGATATCCTTGAGCTTGTGCCCCGCGGTATCGAACACATGCAGTTTTCCAGCGGCCGAGGTCGTGACTATCTCCGGTTGACCATCGCTGTTGAAGTCGCCGGACGAAACGTGCCAGACATTACCGATATCAGTGAACTTCCACAGCGGCTTCCCGGTTTGATCGAGCACGTGTAGCCCCGTGCTGCCGTTATAGCCAATGATGACCTCGTCCATCCCGTCGCCGTTGAGATCGGCCGCCCAGACATCGTCGACCCCGTCGCCGCCCGGATAATCCCACAGCGCATCGCCCGAAGCGCTGTATGCCTTCGCGCCGGGGCCCCAAGCCTGGTACACAATCAGCTCTGGCGTGGCGTCGCCCGCGAGGTTCGCTAATCGCAGCACGCCGCCACGATCGGTCGAAATCTTCTTTTGGATTTTTCCGGCGGCGTCGATAGCAGCCGCGTCCTTTCCCGACTCGACCGCGTAAATCATATTGCCGGCAGAGCGAGCATCGACACCGCTCCACCGCCCCGGCACATTCCAAGCAGGCTTGACGCCAACGGACTCAACGTGCTTTGTGCTTGACGCGTGTTTCTTCCGCGCCTTTTCCGCCTTTTGAAGTTGTGGGCCGGCCAGGTCTTTGCCTGCCATCAGGTCCTCGATCTCTTTAGATAACATGTCGCCGAGTTCTTCGCTGAATCCCACGTGGACCACTTGGACTTTGCCGTCCTTGCCGATCAGGACCGTTTGCGGAATGCCGTTCACTTTGTACGCTTGCGCAATCTCGTTGTTGGTGTCCATGGCAACGGGTGGTTCGAGCTTGCTCGATTTAAGAAACTCCTTAACCGTCGCCGCGTCTTCACCGACATTGACGGCGCGAAACATCAGGCCTTTGTCTGCAAACTTCTTAGCAATCGCATCTACCTTGGGCATTGCCTCGACACACGGCCCGCACCACGTGGCCCAAAAATCCAGCAGGATCACGTTCTTGCCCAGGTACTTCTTGAGGTCGATGGGGTGCTCGTCGGGGTCCGTGGTTTGGAATGGCGGCGCGGGCTGTCCCACCAGCGGGTGCGGGCCTTCCTCGCCGCCGCCCCCTTCGAATAACGAATCCACTTTCTCCGCATCGGCCGGTGGGGTAAATGTGAAATCGGCGTCCGTGAATTTCGGCGCCGCGTTCCACTCGGAAAAGACGGCCGAATAGCTCATCTTTGCGTCCTTCAGCGCGCCGCCCGACTTGGCAAATCGCTTGGAGAAATCTGGCGATACTTTGCGCACAAACGGCTTGTCACCTGTATCGATCCACATATCCCAGTCGAAATCCTTTTGTTCAAAGCGGAAATGCTGGCATTGGTTGTCGCCAACCTTTTCAGTTCCCAAAAACTCCGATTTCGTTACGCCGTCCATAAGCGACTTGTAAAACGCGTCGGCCTTTGTAGGAATGGGTGCCATGCTCATGATCCCCAACGCCCTTGCTTCGCCGGAATTGCTCAAATCGGCCAGGTCGGCCGGCGCGTTGCTCACCGTGTAGTGCTTCAAAACCGGTATATATTGCACGAGTTCTTTCCCGTTGCTCATCAGCGTCATGCCCATTTCGCCCTCTTCCACCACGAGCGCAAAGCGATTGGGGCGCTGCAAGCGCGCGACCATCTTCGTCGTCATGTGGTTGTCCATGCCCTTGGCTTTGACTTCGAGCGTGGATTCGATGCGGCAGGAAAAGGCCGGCAGTTTACACAAGTACTCGGCCATTCGTCGCACTGCGTCTTCCGGCTTGGGCTTTTCCCCAACCGCCGCGCTCTTGGTCTTTGCTGTTTCGCCGGGCGGTTGGGCCGGTTCGCCAAATGTCAGCCGCCCGAAGCATGCGAGCGTGGACAACGCGACGATACAGGCAACGATAAATTTTCGCATGGGGATTCCTCGCAATGGGTGCGCTGAATGCGCAACTGGACACTGAAAAGGCCGGCGAGCTCGACGAGGCGTCTCGCCATCTCAACTATCTTCTTATCCGATTAGGCGTTGCACGCTTTCAATCAGCCGATCCATCGGGAAGGGCTTGCGGATATAGTCATCCACGCCAAGCATCTCCGCGTAGGCTTTGTGCCGGCTGCCTTCGTTCGCCGTGATCATGATCACGCGCATCGGTGTTTCCCGCGTGCGACGCATTTTCTCCAGCACCAAAAATCCGCTCCTCTTCGGCATCATCATATCAAGGATTACGAGGTCCGGGTTTTCGCGCTCCGATAGCGCAAGTCCCTGATTGCCATCACGGGCGACGAGCACCGTGTAGCCGTTCGCTTCCAGGGCTAGCCGCAACGACTCGACGATTTCCGCATCGTCGTCTACCAGTAGCACTCGTTTGTCTTGCTTTTGTCCGTTATCTTTTGCCATGAATTTTGCTACGATTCGAGGCCAGTCATTAAATTGATCGACACGATAAACATTGATGAGGAACGTCACGCAAATGCGCAAACGCGCAAAGGACGAATAGCAATTTCCTGTTGAACCGCTAATCAACGCCAATACGATTCTAAATTGAATCCCTTAGCGCTGTTTAGCGTCCATTGGCGGCTAACCTTCTCTCTTGTACTTCGTTGCGTCTTAGCGCCTTTGCGTGAGAATTCTTACAACCCATCGTTACCGATTGTCGTACGAATTGCAACCACTGTAACCCCGATGTCCACGTCGAGCGAGAAACCCGCAAAAAAACGGCCAATGATTTCGTCGCTGCCGCGACTGGCCGCGCCGCCGCTGCCGTATCGGCCACGCGATCCGAAACAATATCGGCCCGCCATCGCGCTAATCGGTTGCGGCGGCATTTCGAAATGGCACCTCACCGCCTACAAGCGTGCCGGCTATCGCGTCGTGGCCCTGTGCGACATTGCCCTAAACCGAGCACGTGAGCGGCGCGATGAGTTCTATCCAGACGCCGTTGCAACCAACGACGTGCAGGACGTGCTGACGCGCGACGATATCGAGGTCGTCGATATCACCACCCATCCGCCCGAGCGGCCGCCGCTCGTCGAGGCCACGCTGCGAGCCCGCAAGCACGTGCTCAGCCAGAAACCGTTCGTGCTCGATCTGGACGAGGGTCATCGGCTGGCAGACCTCGCCGATGAAATGGGTGTCAAGCTGGCCGTAAATCAGAATGCCCGGTGGGCGCCGCACTTCAGCTACATTCGCGAGGCGGTGCGCGCCGGCTTGTTGGGCTCGATCGACGCCATCCACTGCGACGTCCATTGGGACCATAGCTGGGTGCAGGGAACCGTATTTGAAACAGTCCGCCATCTCATTTTGTACGACTTCGCAATTCACTGGTTCGATTTCGTGCGGACGGTGATGGCACACGCGGAGCCGCGACGAATTTACGCCTCGATGGCCCGCTCGGCGACGCAGACGATCATGCCGGCGCTGTTGGCTCAAGCGATGATTGAATACGAGTCGACGCAGGTGACGCTCATCTTCGACGGCTTCACGCGGTTCGATCGGCTCGATCGGACGCTCGTGGTCGGCAATGCGGGCGCAATCCGAAGCACGGGGCCGAGCACCGAATATCAACGCGTCGAAATGACGACCGCCGAGGGCATCGCTCGACCGCGCCTCAAAGGCTCATGGTTTCCCGATGGTTTTCATGGCACAATGGCAGAACTGCTGTCCGCTATTGCCGACAACCGCGAGCCATCGAACAGCGCGCAACAATCTCGCGAGCTTGTCGCTTTGCTTCGCGGCAGTAGCCAGCGCCGAGCGCGGCGAGGCGGTGCGCCCGGGCACCGTGCGGCGATTGTTATTTCGCGACGATATTTAGCACGAGGTTTAGATCGTTAGATGACGTCTTGGCTGCTTCTAGCTTTGAATCATACTCTTCCGTGGGTTTGCACCTACGGCTGCATGATTTCGCTGTGTCATGGCTCGAGCCGAGTCGGGTCCATAGTAGTGGATCGAGTGGTTGCGACAAGTAATGCCGTGCCGACGACAATTCCGATCAATGCAATCACGTGCCAAGTGATTGGCAGGTGTTTTTGCTCTTCGATTCCCCAGCCGCGGGCCACGAGCTCATCGCGGTAGTAAATAATGGAAAGCAGCAGTGCATTGTGCAGCGCGTGCAGCACCATGCCCGGCCGTATGCTGCCGGTGCGCAAGCGAACCCATCCAAGCACCAGACCTAAAAACGTGCTGGGCAGCAGCCGACCCGGAAAGAGTATCTCGTGAAAGATGCCAAAAACCAGCGCCGAGACGACGACCGTCCAGACCGCGGTGAGCCGTGTCCGCAGTGCGCCGAACAGAAATCCGCGGAAACAGAACTCTTCCAAGACCGCCGGAGCGAGCGCCATGGTCACGATGATTAACCAAAAAGGCACGGTTCGAAATTGTGCGAGCATGATTTCGGCGGAGGCAGCTTGCGCCTGCTTAACGCGGAAATGCCTAACCAATCGCTCAATAAATAGATTTCTTGGGCGGCGGGCCAAAGAGCCAGTCCTAGGATGGCAGCCGCCGTCAGCGGCAAAAACCCGGCACTTCGCCAACCGAGGCCGCTTCGCCATCGAACGCGGCCAAACACGGCAAGAAGAATCGGAATCCCGCCGAGCACTACCGCCGAGATCAAACTGCCGACAACCAGCCGTTGATCCATCCGCGCCGCGGGCGATCGGGCCAGGCTGTTGGCCAGCACGAAGTAGCTCGGGAACATGAGCGCGAGGCACAACAGCGCCGCCGGAAAACTCGCGGCCGATTGCGGTTCAGCAGGTCGATGCACCAGGTCCGACCACGTCGATTGGCTGCCATAGAGTATCGCATCAGTGCCGAAGATCCGCGCGGCTAAGGCGATCGCCGCGCCGACATAAAAGATCGTCGAACAAACCGCGGCCACCGCCAACCCACCCATCGCGCTGCCTTCCAGCAGGTCGCGGCCCAGCATTACGATATTCACCAGTGGTGTCACGGCCATCCATCCTTTGAATTCCAAGGCGGGCATGAGGCACAGCACGCCCGGCACCAGGCACAAAAGCATGAGCGGGATGATGTACGCCTGGGCCTCCTTGAAGCTTCGCGCGTAGCTCGTAAGGGCCAAGAGAATCGCCGAGAAAAACGCCGCGAACAAAACCAGCAGTAGCAGCACTTTCACAACGACGCCGAACGTCATCCCGCCGCCGAACAAACTTGCCGCCAGGCCGGTGCTGTGCGCCGTGATGGTCATAGCAGCCAGGTTTACAAGCGCGGTGAGGATCGCGACGGTGAGCACGGCCACGTACTTTGCCAGCAGCAGTCCCAACCGCGGCACGGGGGCGGCGATGAGCGTTTCCAACGTACCGCGCTCGCGCTCGCCAGCCGTGAGATCGATCGCCGGATAAACGGCCCCCGTAACGGTCATCAACACCAGGATCAATGGGATTAGGGCTGCGAGTGAAAATGGCGGTGCGCCGGCGAAACTGATCGGTTGCCGGCTGGTGACCGCCGGCAATGCCGCGGTCATTCCAAGCCGCTCTAGCTGCCGATTCAATGCCGCCTCGTTGTACGCCTGCAGCCGCGATTCAACGTAGTGCAGCGCCGCCTCGCTGGTCGGCGAACCGGCGCGATAGACGAGCTCCCATTTGATGGGCATCCGTAAACCGTACCTCGAATCGTGGTCCGGCTCGTTTTGATACAAGGCGGCCACATGCAGCGACGAATCGGCCACGCGGCGCTTGAGCGTTTCATCCGGGTACCTGAACAAACTAACTTCCGGCAACGGTTCCTTGTCGAAATGTTCGTTCGTCACGCCGCTCCCGGATTCCGTCGTGTTCCGTTGATGGTCGCGCTCTGCATCGCGTTTCCGTAGGGCACGATTTTCACGTTTTGCCAAGACGGCGGCACCAACTTGCAGCTCTTCCGCCAAGATCTGTTGGGCGGTCGCAGAATCGACGCCGATATCATAAGCGACATTTTCACTGACCGTGATCGAAGTAACCAGGAATCGTTGAAACACGACCGCCAGCAGCGGATAAATTAAAATCGGCATCACGACCAGCGTGATGATGGTGCGGCGATCGCGAGGATTTCGCGCAGCTCCTTCAGCACGAGGCGCCGCAATCGGCCGAAATTCCGCCGTCGCGGCAATGGTACGAACGGTGTCGTTGAGCCTTCCCGCATTCCTCAGCCAACCTTCGCCACCTGAAAGAAACTCCGAAAAACATCAACGAGCGTTTGGCACCCCGTCGCAGCCTGCAGTTCCGCGAGTGTGCCCTCGAGGCGAAGTTGGCCCTGGTGCAATAGACCGAATCGATCGCACAAGCGTTCGGCCTCGTCCAAGCGGTGCGTGCTTACGATTACCGCCTTTCCCTCGTCGCGAAGCCGGCGAACGTAGTCGATGACCACCTGGCTGCCTAATACATCGAGACCGCGTGTAGGTTCGTCGAGCAACATCACGGGCGGCGCGTGAATGAGGGCCCGCGCGAGTGTTACGCGCTGCCGCTGCCCCGTACTCAGCAGCGAACAGCGGCGATCGAGCAATTGCGTGAGATCGAACAATTCGGCGAGCGAGCGCAAGTTTGCGCGGGCATCGAGCAGTGGCAGCCCATATAAGTCGGCGAAAAACAGTAACGTCTCTCGCACGGTGAGCCAGGGGTAAACGCCGTCGTTGGCCGATACGAGTCCGACCCGCGATTTAACTTCGTCCGTCGCGTCGGTGGTGCGATAGCCGGCTACTTCCGCGTATCCATGGTCCGGCCGCAACAGTCCGACGATCATGCGGATGGTCGTCGTCTTGCCAGCCCCATTCGGACCCAATAAACCGTACACTTCGCCGGCCGGCACCGTGAACGACACGTGATCCACCGCCACGATTTGGGCGCCGCCGCTATGGAACCGCTTTGTCAGCTCGTGGATCGTTATCATGTTTCGGAGGAAAACGGGTTTGGCGCACTGAAGCTTCGCAGGGCGTGTTTTCAACGGCGTATTACACAATGATGTGGGATTTGCGGGCGGCGGAGCCTAACTCTATGCTGAGCGTAACGACGAAAGCGCGGGCCGTCCACACGCTCTTCATGCATTACAGGCAGGCATCTAAATGAACTGTTTATCGATCGCAATCTACTTTGGAGTGATGCTCATGGCGCAACCGATTGATTCCATCCGCATCGAGCCCGGCAAACAGTTGCCGCAATCGCTGACGGTTCATATTGACCAACCGCCCGCACCGCGCGACGTCACGATCCGCTACCTGCTGTTCGTGCCAAAAGACTATAAGCCCGCAGGCAAGAAATGGCCGCTGATGTTGTTCCTGCACGGCTTGGGCGAGTGCAGCAACAACGACCTGTCGCGCGTAAAGATCCATGGTCCGCCGAAGATCGTCGAGAGCCGGCCGGATTTCCCGTTCGTCCTCGTTTCACCCCAAGTCCCGCCGCCGCCCGGCTACAAGGAGGACGTCAAATACACTCCGAAAGAGCTGTCGCGACTCGTCGATCACGCGTGGAATCCCGACGAGCTCATCAAATTAGTCGACCACACGATTGCAAATTTGAACATCGATCGTCAGCGGGTTTACGTGACGGGCCTGAGCATGGGTGGCTATGGCACGTGGCGACTGGTTGCCGCGTATCCTGATCGATTTGCCGCGGCCGTGCCAATCTGTGGTAGCGGCGAACCGGAGAAGATGGCTCGTGCGCTAAGCCGGGTGCCAATCTGGGCATTTCACGGCGCGAAAGACGCATCGGTGCCCCTGGCGGACGGCAAAAAAATGGTCGACGCCGTTAAGGCCGCCGGAGGTGACGTGCAATTTACCGTTTACCCCAACGCCCAGCACAATTCGTGGACCCAAACCTACAACAACCTCAAAGTGTACGACTGGCTGCTCACCCACCGGCTTCAGTCTCAGTAGGTGTCGGGAGCCGAGCGGCACTTTGAAAGAGACGACGGTTGACCTTCAATCTCCTTCTCTGCCAAGTTGCCCGCCTCGGCTCGGCGGACCTATTTGGCGTCCGCCGTTACACCCGGCCAATCGTCCGTACGAAACGGCGTTACTGGCAACAACGTATCGTTGTACAGATTGCAGACAGGGTTGTCCGCCCAAGCGTAGCGAACGGCGACCGGTTCGGCGACATCCTTGCTGGAAACTTCAATCTCGTCGGCCTTTTCCCCCTTTTTCGGCGGGACGATCTTCGCATCTGCCCACACCCATTTGCGGTCAGCGCCCGAGATTGCAAAGCCCTGCACCGTTCCGGCATCGACAGTTCGCAGGCCGCCGGCGACATCCTTGAACTTCACGACAATCTTATTGCCTTGCTTCTCCATCGACTTGTAACGTGGGCTTTGGCAGACGACGTTGCGCCCGTAATGGCGGGCAAGCGCCAGCGTGCCAGCCGACGGCCAACCTCCATTTTCTTCCGCGGATGGATATCGGAGGCCTCGCCAATATCGATGATGACGGCCTGACCCGTCTTGGGCAGCCGGTCTTCGGTCATAGTTTGCGCTTCCCGCAGTTCTGCCCACGCGCTTTCGGATGGCTGTGGCTTCTCTGGCAAGAAATCTGCCAGTTGTACCCAATAGAACGGGAATTCGCCTTGTTTCCAGGCCTCGCGCCATGAGCGGATCATCAGCGGAAACATGTCGCGGTATTGGTAGGCTCGCGGCGCATTCGACTCGCCCTGATACCAAATCACGCCGCGAATTGCGTACGGCATCACTGGCTCAACGCGAGCATGGTACAGGTTTGCGGGTCGATGCTGGCCAACCGCCGGATTCACGGCCAGCGGCCTGCCGGGTGGAGCAGGCTTGCCCGCCTCACGTGCTTTGTCCGCCTTCTTGCGCCATGCCGTCCAGGCGGTTTTCCATTTCGCCTCGTCCCAGTTCTTCACTGCCGCGTCCCACCGCTTGAGCAGGTCCTCGTAAAGCGGCTTGCCTTCCAAGCGGTCGCGCGGAATCCAAGCTTCGCAAGACGAGCCGCCCCACGAGTCGTCGATCAGTCCGATCGGCACATTGAGCTGTTCATTCAGCTCGCGGCCAAAAAAGTAACCAACTGCCGAAAAGCCCGCGACAGTTTTCGGCGAGCAAACGTCCCATTGGCCGTCGAAGTCCTCCACCGGCGTTTGGCTGCCTGGCTCTTTGACCCTCACCAGTCGGATATTGGGGAAATCATGCGCCGCGGCAATTTCCAAGTCGCCATTGGCCGCCGCCACGAGCGGAAACTCCATGTTCGATTGCCCCGAACAGAGCCACACCTCGCCCACGAGAATATCGTTCACCGCCACGCGGTTCTTGCCTTCCACGGTCAACTTCAGTGGCTTGCCGACCGCAAGCGGCTCCAGCGTTACTCGCCATTTACCCTTGTCGTCCGCTTTGGTTTTGTGGGTTTGGCCCGCGATCGCTACCGTGATTTCTTCGCCCGGGTCCGCCCAGCCCCACACCGGCACCGGCATCTCGCGCTGCAGCACAGCGTGATCGGTGAACATGGCTGGCAGCTTGACGTCGGCGTGTAGGCCGCTCGTAACGAACAGCGCTGCCAAAACAAAAACAACTGCAGAAAGAACAAATCTAGGAAGCAGAGTTCGCCTGGTCATAGTTTGAGTCCTCGTCGCTGCGTTTTCGAATCGGGCCAAGTCAGCGGACCCATGATAATCGGGCGCACGGCGGTCGGGAATGATGCCGGGCAGAAAGAATGTATCGGCGATTGTCGCTACAAATCACCCGTCGCAGCGCCAATCGGCGAGCTGCATTTCGACGGTTTGCCGGCCGCGGAAGTTGTTGATTACCGGTTTGAACGCCACCGCCAACGGACCGCTGGCCTCGTTCAGGTCCTGCTCCCAATCGCCGCCGCCGAATGCCACCGCACGCAGCGCGACGCCATGCTGCTCCAAGCGTAGAGAAAGGTGCCGGCCGGTCGAGCCGATCCGGCGCGGCGGTTCTGCCAGCCGCACGGCCGAAGTACACAGCAGGGGCCGCTCGTTGCCGTGGCCGAATGGCGCCAGACTTTCGATCTGCCGCACGATTTGATGCGTGAGCGCGGCCAGTGGCGTTTCGGCATCGACAAACAGTTCGGCCACGCGCTCTTCTTGCGAGATGTGCCGCTCGGCATGGATGCAAAAATCGCGGCGGAACGGCTCAATCGCCGATTCATGAATCGTCAGCCCGGCGGCGGCTTCGTGGCCGCCATGGCACACGAGGTGCTCCCCGCACGCGGAAAGTCCACCGTGCAAATCGAATCCGTTCACGCTGCGTCCGGAGCCCGTTCCGGGTTTGACGCCAAGTTCGTCGAGCGAGATCAAAATGGTCGGCCGGTGATACTGCTCAGCCAGCCGGCCCGCCACGATGCCAATCACGCCGGCGTGCCAACCGCGGCCGGCCAGCACGAGGGCCGGAGCTTGCGACGGATCACACGTTTCGTGCGCCAGCTTGTTCGCCGCACGGTACACGCTTCGCTCGAGCGACTGCCGCTGTTCGTTGAGCCCGTGGATGAACTCGGCCAACTTTTGAGCCCGCTCGGTCGATTCGGTGGCGAGTAGTTCCAAGGCAAGTGGCGCTTGGCCAAGTCGTCCGGCCGCGTTTAGCCGCGGTCCGATCGTGAACCCGATGTCGTCGCAATCGAGCTGGGCGTTCTTGGCCAACCCTGTGACTCGCTCCAGCGCTGATATGCCGGGAGTGGGATAGTGTCGCAGGCAATTAAGGCCGTGCCGCACGAGGATGCGGTTTTCATCCACCAGCGGCACGACATCGGCCACCGTGCCGATGGCGGCCAATCCGACGGATCGCATCAAAAACGTTCGCATTGCCTCGCTGACGCGCTTCGCCTCGCTCGCTTGCTGGCAAATCGCCCAGGCGAGTTTGAGTGAGACGGCCGCGCCGCAGAGCCCGGGGAAGGGATAGGTTGAGCCGCGGAGGCCGGGGTGGACGATTGCGGCGGCGTCGGGGAGAGGCACCTGGCCTGGTATCTCCGAGATCAGAGAATCCGCGTCTCGGAGAGACGCGGCCACGTTGGGGAGGTGGTGATCGGTGATGATCAGAGTTAGGCCGAGTTCGCGTGCAGTGTTGGCTTCGGCGACACTCGTAATGCCGCAATCGACCGTAACGACCACGTCGCCTTCCCGAGCGGCGATCGTCCGTAGCGCTTCGTGATTCAGTCCGTAGCCTTCGTCAATGCGGTTGGGAATGTAGTAATCCGCTTTTGCGCCGAGCAACTTGAGACAACCCAACAGAATAGCGGTGGCCGTCACGCCGTCGGCATCGTAATCGCCGTAAACGGTGATCCGCCGCCCGGCGCGAATTGCGGCATGCAGCAGCTCTGCGGCTTGAACAGCGCCCGGCAGTTCTTCCGGGTCACGCAGACCGCTGAGCTTGACGTCGAGAAACCGCCGCACGCCGTCCGCGTCGCAAATGCCGCGGCCGATTAGAAGTTGGGCGACTACATGCGGAACGCCAGCCGCCTGTCCCAGCGCGGCCACTCGCGCCGGATCGTAATTCGCAATGCGCCAGCGTTTGGGCATGACACGTCCGTGTGGGCAGAGTCCGACTCTCGGCTATTTCTTCTTCTCGGTATGCATCGTGTGCTTACGCAGCCGTGGGCTGTACTTTTTGAGCTTGAGCTTCTCGCCACCCATCTTCCGCCGCAGGGTGTAGTTGTAATCGCCTGTTTCTTCGCAGACGAGAAACACAGTTTCGACTTTCTTTTTTCGTTTTCCAGCAGCCATGGTGGAGGGGAGGGTTCGGGGTTTAGGGTTCGGGGTTCAGTGAGGCGGGTTGACCTCGACCTCTGGGTAATCCGCAATTGTACGGGGAAAATGCGAATGACTCTAGGGCTATTGCGCAGCGTATGGACTAGCCGATTATAGTTAATTGTTGGAACTTACGTAGCGTCCAGCGGAACGCAACAACCGGTCCATAGACGATCAGCCACATGATTCGCCCAATTAGCACGAGAGGTAACCACAACGCGAACATGCACAGCTTTCGTGGCTTCAATGGCTTTGGTACGTGCGGAGCACATGGGCAAACTCGGTCCCGAACTGCCAAGACAATCGCAGCTACATAGACCATCCCCAAAACTATCACACTATCGGAACTACCATCGAAATCTCGCTATTCGGCGCGTTCGAGCGGCTTGAGCTGCTTAATTTCAGCTGCTTCGTCGCTGTGCATCGCGTGCCACAAGTCCCAGTCCTGCTGCAATCCGAGCCAGAAACCGGCCGACATCCCGACCACACGCGCGAGGCGTAGGGCGGTGTCGGGCGTGACGCCTCGCTTGCCGCGAACGATTTCGTTTAAACGTGGGAAGGATACGCCAAGCCGCGCGGCAAGTTCCGATTGCGTGATCCCGAGTGGAACCACGAACTCATCGCGAAGCATCTCGCCGGGATGCGTCGGCGGCCGATGGCGAGGCAAACGCCGCTCGACGGGGCCGTTGTTCTCTTTTCCGTTAGTGGTAGTCCGCGATTTCGACGTCGTGGGCATCGCCGCTCCTCCAACAAAAACAGATGCGGTGCTGGTCGTTGATCCGAATGCTATGTTGGCCCTTCCGATTACCGCGAAGACTCTCAAGCCGGTTGCCGGGAGGTGTTGCCAGTTCCTGGAGATCGCGGACTCGGTTCAGTTGGTCTAACTTTCGTCGTGCAGCCCGCCAGAGTTGCCGAGGGCATACCTTTCGAGCGGGCCGTGTGTTGGCTCCGTCAAAAATGTCCTCAGTTCCGCGATTCCGAAACGACGCTATCACGGATCATATTATATAATATTATACGATCTATTCAGCCGATAGCCAAATTCACTTCCAGTCAGGCTGTGTAGAAAACCACGAGTGCTAGCTAAACATCCGTGCATGATTGCTGCGTACAGCAATAGTGGCGCGGACGAGTAAATCACCTCGGGCAGTCGTTTTGGCGGCGTTGGCAACGGCGCGGCGGGCGTTGCCGGAGTACGCCCATCGATATAGTCCCAAAAAGTTCACGCAGCATCAACTCTTCGCGTGTCTGGTGTTGAAGCATTTCTTGCGGACCGACTACCGGGGCTTGGCGGCCCATCTGACCGACAATCCGTCGCTCGTGACAACGTTGGGACTGAAGCAAGTTCCCCACTTCACCACGTTTCAAAAGGCGTCACGCCGCTTGCTGCTCACAGCACCCCTGCGAAAACTCCTCGAATCCACAGTGCGCTTGCACCTGGGCCGCAAGCGGCGGGTGAAACGCGCGGCGATCGACTCGACCGGCCTGGAGTGTACGTGCGCCAGTGGCTACTTCGTTCGCCGCCGAAGTCGGGTGGAAAACCCCTGGAAAACCGTCGTTTATCATCGCTACCCCAAGCTGGGCGTCGTGTGCAGTACCGACGACCATTTCGTATTCGCGCTGGCAGCCGGCCGCGGCCCGCGTCCCGATGTGGATGAATTCCGGCCGCTCGTGGCCGCGGCGACCCAAGTCGTGCGTCTTGCACAGCTGGCAGCCGATGCCGGTTATGACTCGGAAGGGAACCATGAGTTTGCCCGCCACGAACATGGCATTCGCACGATCATACCTGCCAAGCACGGCCGGCCGACCGACAAGTTGCCCAGTGGCCGTTATCGGCGATTGATGAACGTCCGCTTCGATCGCGCGGCCTATCGCCGCCGCTCACAAGTAGAAACAGTCATCTCGATGATTAAGCGACGCCAGGGTGCCCACGTCCACGCCCGCTCCTACCACAGCCAATGCCGCGAACTCCGCTTGCTCGTCCTCACCCACAACATCATGATTCTTGTGGTAGTCGAGGTTTTCTACACAGCCTTCCAGTCAGGTTTCCGCTTCTCCATGAACGCCGCGAGGCCTTCTTGGGCAGCTTCTGTCGTGCGGGAGGTCGCACTCATTGCCGCACCGACGGTTAGTTGCGTGGATAGATGCTCACCGATAGTTTCGTAAAGGAGGCGTTTGGTGAGTTGCAGTGCTTCGGGGGCTCCGGCGGCGCATTCTTCGCCGAGTTGGGCGCAGCGGGCCCAGAGGCGGGGTTCGCCCGCGAGTTCGTGGTAGATGTTCAGGCGGAGCGCTTCTTCGGCAGGGATTAGGGCGGATGAAAGTAGGAGGCGGGCGGCGGTGCTGCCACCAGCTCGGAATGCCAGAAGCGGCGCGACGACGCCGGCGATTATCCCGCGTCGCGGCTCCGGCAGCCCGAACTGGGCGCTCGGCGACGCGACGACGATGTCGCTCGCGAGCACCAAGCCCGCCCCGCCCGCCACGGCCGGGCCGTTGACCGAGGCGATGATCGGCTTCGGCAGCTCGATCATTTGCGTAACGACCTCGCGGTATGCTTCGGCCGTGTCGCCCCAATCTTGATTCTTTTCATCATCCGGCAGCGTTGCGGCGGCGTGCATCTCGTACAGGTCCATGCCGGCGCAGAACGAGCTGCCGGCCCCGGTGAGCACGATCGCCCGTACGCGCTTTTCCAGGTGCAAGTCGCCGAGCGCTTCGGATAGCTGCGCGAGCATAGCGCGCGACAGTGCGTTCCGCCGCTGAGGCCGATTGAGCACGATCGTGCCCACTGCGCCGGTTACCTTCACTTCAATGGCGTTGCTCGACATGTACATTAGCCAAATAAGACCCTCCCGTTCCTAATGCCCCGCGGTTGAACCGCATCGCGAGCTCCAATCGTAGTGATTGTAGGATTCGCGCGCTTCGCGGACGAGCCGCATTTGATGCTTCGCGGCAACGCGAAAGCGCGGCGAATGATGCCCCCAGGCAACCACGTCGTCCACAACGCTTCTCTGGTCCGCCCAGCCTGGTTATCGCAACTCGCATAGCACCAAAGACTTAAACCACGCGCTGCGGTCGGTTGCTGAGCATCCGGCATCGCGGCTGCATTCAGGGCACGGCATCACGCCTCTTCGATACGACCCCGCGAGGAACTGCCTGTGCGCCGCGCTCGACCCAATCGCCCGCTGAATGGTAAGTCAACTCGCCACGGCAAGCCCCTCCGCAATGGCAAGCCACTCCGCAATGGTAGTTCTCACCGCAACGGCAAGTCGCCCGCTAACGGCAAGCCGTCCCGCAATGGCAGCCTTAACGGCAGCGGCAAACACCATAACGATTTCGACGCGGACTCCGACTTCGTCGCGCCCGAAGAAGAGCCGCACGACGATGCGCTCGATCTTGCCATTGACCACGAGGACGACCTCGAGCACTTGCCGGAAGAGGGCAGCGAATCGCATATCGACGACCCGATCCGCATGTACCTCATGCAGATGGGCGAGATCCCCATGCTCTGCCGGGCCGACGAAATATCCTCGGCCCGCCGAATCGAAGAAACCCGCGGCCGATTCCGCCACCTGATGCTTGCCAACGATTTCGTGCTGCAAGGGGCCGTGGAACTCTTGGACAAAGTACAGCAAGGCGAGCTGCGGCTAGACCGAACGATCGAAATCTCGGTCACGAACACCGCGGAAAAGAAGCGCACACTCAAACGGCTCACGCCGAACCTCACAACCATCAAGCACTTGATGAGGCTAAACCAGTCCGATTTCCGCATTGCGATCGGAAAACGGCGTTCGAAAGCCGAAAAACACGCCGCCTGGCGGCGACTCGTGATCCGCCGCGGTAAGATCGTGCGGCTAGTCGAAGAGCTTAACTTGCGGCTGGGTAAACTGATGCCGATCATGACTCAGCTTCACAAAATTGGCGAGCGGATGATTACGCTCAAGCTGCAGCTTGCCGAACCGGAAAAACTCATCAGCGATAAACAGCAGGCCGAGCTGCGACAAGAGCTGCGCTACCTGATGCGCATCACATTGGAATCTCCTGCAACGCTGGCTCACCTCGTGGCCCGCACGCTGGAACTGCGGAACAGATACGACGAAGCCAAGCGGGTTCTTTCGGCCGCCAACTTGCGGCTGGTGGTTTCCATCGCCAAACGCTACCGAAACCGCGGACTGAGCTTTCTCGATCTCATCCAGGAAGGCAACACGGGCTTGATGCGGGCGGTCGATAAGTTCGAATACCAGCGCGGCTACAAGTTTTCAACGTACGCCACATGGTGGATCCGCCAGGCCATTACCCGCGCGATCGCCGATCAAAGCCGCACGATTCGCTTACCGGTCCACATGATCGATACAATGGGCCGCGTTCGCTCGGTGACCGCCGAGTTCGTACAGCAGTTCGGCCGGGAACCGAACCCAGAAGAAGTCGCCGAACGGGCCGGCCTGTCGATCGAGGATGCCCGCTGCATCATCAAGATGTGCCGCCAACCGCTTTCGCTCGACCAGCCGGTGGGCGACCACGAAGACAACTTCTTCGGCGAATTCCTGCAAGAAGAGCGCGACGACGATCCGCTTCGCGACACCAATATTGAAATGCTCAAACAGCGGCTCAACGACGTGATGCACGATTTGAGCTACCGCGAGCGCGAGATCATTCGCCTCCGCTACGGACTGGCCGACGGGTACACGTACACGCTCGAAGAAGTCGGCAAGATTTTCCAGGTTACCCGCGAACGAGTGCGGCAAATCGAATCCAAAGCGGTGCGCAAGCTGCAGCAGCCGTATCGGACTCGGGCGCTGGCTGGTTTTTTGGATGGCGCGGAAATCCCGCTCGAATCGTGTGAGCAGACCAGTTAAATCGCAACCGATTTTCCGACTTCTCGCCACGAACTTCGCAATTCCCAGTTCCTCCCGCCCCCTCCCCACGCGCGTGTGCCACCTATCTCATCCCACCTTCGGGATAGGTGGCACACTTCTTTGCGATGTGCTGCTGAATGCCGCAATGGGCCTCTCTGCCATAGCGACAACCACAGTCGACAATGGTATGATTACTACGGCCACGAATCCAAAGAATAACAAATCGCACCCGACGCGGAGATCATAATAATGGCGAATAAAGAGTCGAAGCTTACGCGCGAACACTTAATCGACCTGCTCAACGAAGACTTGGAACGCGAGTACCAGGCGATTATCGCCTATGTGGTGTATTCGCAAGTGCTAAAGGGCGCTGAATACATGAACATCGCGGCCGAGCTCGAAGTGCACGCTGGCCAGGAGTTGCAACACGCGCTCACATTGGCAAATCAAATCGACTACCTGGGGGGAATGCCCAAGGTGACGCCGAAAAAAGTCAAAACGTCCGAGAAACCCAAGGAAATGTTGCAGTTCGATTTGGACAACGAGAATGAAACGGTTCGCAACTATCGGCAGCGCGTCCAGCAATGCGAGGCGCTCGGCGAATTCGCGATCGCCGAGCACATTCGTCAAATTCTGGTGCAAGAACAAGATCATCAAATCGCGCGTAGCGACCGCGCTTGGCGTCGAGATTCCGGACGTTACATCTCCCCAAGAACGCGCATAGTCGAGTCCATTTGTCCGTGCTGTGTATACGATCCACGCCACCAATCTCGCCGATCAGCTGCGCCAGCTTTTAGGGCCCGACCGCGTGCTGGATGCCCATTCCGATCTGGCCGTTTACGAATGCGACGCGTTCGTGATCGACAAGCACTGCCCGAGTGTGGCCGTGTTTCCCAAGACGACGGCCGAAGTCGCCGCCGTCGTGAAACTGTGCGATGAGCGTGGCGTGCCCTTTGTTCCGCGCGGTGCCGGAACAAGTTTGGCCGGCGGCGGCCTGCCGGTGGGCGGCGGCGTGATGATCGTGCTCACTCGGATGCGTGAGATTCTGGAAGTGAATCTTCGCGATCGGTATGCGATCGTTGAGCCGGGCGTGGTGAATGGGCATCTCAATCGGCGGCTTGCCGGCACCGGGTTTCACTACGCGCCTGATCCTTCGAGCCAAGGCGCGTGCACCATCGGCGGCAATTGTGCGACAAACGCGGGTGGACCTCACACGCTTAAGTATGGTGTCACGGTCAATCACGTGTTGGGCTTGGAGATGGTCACGGCCCAGGGCGATGTCGTGCGCATCGGCGGGCCCGCGGAGGATTCGCCCGGGCCGGATTTAGTCGGAACAATTGTTGGCGGCGAGGGGACTCTCGGAATAGTCACCAAGATTTGGGTGCGGCTCACCCGAAATCCGCAGGGCGTCCGCACCATGCTAGGCGTGTTTGATTCAGTCGATGACGCGACGCAGGCAATCAGCGGCATCATCGGCGCCGGAATCATTCCGGCGGCACTGGAAATGATGGATCAGGGCATCTTGGTCGCGGTCGAAGAGGCATTTCACTTCGGCTTCCCGCTCGATGCCGAGGCGATTTTGCTGATTGAAGTCGATGGCCTGGAGGTCGGTCTCGACGAGCAGCGCGACCGCGTGGCCGAAATTTGTCGCCAGCAGGGTGCCCGCGAAGTTCGATTCGCCGCGGACGCCAAGGAGCGGCTGCAATTATGGAAGGCCCGCAAACAGGCGTTCGGCGCAATCGGCCGACTCAGCCCCAGCTATTGCACGCAGGACGGCGTTGTGCCGCGGACCAAGCTGCCTCACATTCTGCAGCGCATTCGCGCGATTGGTGCAAAGTACGATTTGCGAATCGTCAACGTGTTTCACGCGGGCGACGGCAATCTGCATCCCATTCTGCTGTTCGACGAACGCCACCCGGAAGAAATCAAGCGCGTATTGGCCGCCAGCGGCGAAATTCTCACCGAGTGCCTCGAATGCGGTGGCAGCGTCACCGGCGAGCACGGCATCGGACTGGAGAAAATCAGCTTCATGAATCGTATGTTCACCGAGGATGATCTCGACGTAATGGCCCGATTGCGCAACGCGCTCAATCCCAATGGTCATTTAAGTCCCGGCAAATTGCTGCCCACCGCGGGCGCCTGCGGCATGGAGCAAGTCCACCCCGGCCGGCGCGCACCGCTTTGAGTATGTCCGACTAACTCATCCAACCGCTTGTTGGTTTAGCTCTCGATCACTCATGCCAAGCGAAACGCTCACCGCGGCGAAGTCCAATACCATTGAAGCCAGCGATCCAGCGGATGTCGCGGGTATGGTGCGCGATGCCTACGATGCAAGCGAAGCGATTTATCCGCTGGGCGGCGGAACCGCATTGGATTACGGCATATCCCCGTCGCGACCCGGCCGCCGCCTGGACCTCGCAAGCCTTTCGAAAATCGTCGATTATACACCGCGCGACATGACGATTGTGGTAGAAGCGGGGGTGAGAATGGCCGATCTCGCGGCCACGCTCGCCGCCGAAGGGCAGCATTTGCCAATCGATGTGCCGCGCGCAGCAAAGCGACGATCGGCGGCGTAGTCGTCACGAATTGGAATGGCCCGCGGCGATACGGGCACGGCACGATCCGTGATTACGTGATCGGCATCCACGCTGTCGACGGACGCGGCGTCGCTTTCAAAGGTGGCGGCCGCGTGGTAAAAAATGTCGCCGGATACGACTTCTGCAAGCTGCTCACTGGCTCGCTGGGAACACTAGCTGTCGTCACCCAGCTCGCGCTAAAGGTTAAACCGCGGCCCGAATGCGCCGCAACAATCACTTGTGAGTGTGCGGACTCAGCAATCGCCGCCGACGCGCTGGCTCGTTTGTCAATTCTCGAATCACCGCCAGCGGCGATCGATTGGTTGGCCGGATCTGGCTGGGATCTCGGTTCAAACCGCAATCAAATCGTCGTGCGGGTAGCTGGAACAGAGCCGGAACTTGCCTGGCTGGCGGGCCACGTTCAAACCACACTCAGCGCTGCCGGGGCTACGGCAGCGCACGTCCTTTCCCAAACCGACGCCAACTCGCTATTTTCCCGCCAAATCGAATTCTCCGATCGCGGCCCCGGCGAATCAGACGACGGCTCACCAATGGTAGTCAAAATCGCGGTGCCGCCCAGCACAGTCGCAGCGATGATTGGCAATCTGCTCGCCGTGGATGCCAATTGCACGATCCAGGCCCATGCGGGCAATGGCATTATCGTCGCTCGATTTTCAGAATTCCGTCACTCGGATGTCACCAAGTGGCTCGTGGGCAAATTGCGGCCGGCGGCGGTCCGCCTGGACGGCAGCCTGGTCGTCGTGCGGAGCAATTTGGAAGGTCTCACGCCGCACGTTGTTTGGGGTGGTCGAACCGATGCCACAATTCTCCTCGAACGAATCAAGCGACAATTCGACCCTCGCAACATCCTCAACCCAGGCCGATTCGCGTACGATTGATTGAAGAGCCTATCCCAGACCCGTCGGGCCGTGCGGGGTGTTCGGAGCAAAAAGTGCCCGGCCGCCTTTCTACATACAGTTCCGGTTTGGCTTTAAGGATTCACCGTGACCGATCAAGCCGAAAACGTGACGTCGCACGCTAACCCCGGACAGGCGCTCGATTACGAGCTGTTGTTGGACTGCGTCCACTGCGGATTGTGTACGTCGGCGTGCCCAACGTATGTCGAGACGGGCGACGAAAACGAAAGTCCGCGCGGACGCATTTATCTCATGCGCGGAGTGACCGACGGCAAGCTGGATCTTAACGATCGCGTGCGGAGGCACCTCGAATTGTGTCTTGACTGTCGGGCGTGCGAAACGGCCTGCCCTTCCGGCGTGCAATACGGCAAGCTGATCGAACCGTTCCGCGTGGCGATGGAATCGGCCGGCGAAGAAGCGCGCCGCGACGATTGGTTTCACCGCCGAATTCTGTTCGGCCTTTTCCCCTATTCACGCAAGCTCCGTCGCGCAATGCTGCCCGCGCGGATCGCGCAGCGCATTGGCCTGTTAAAGTTGCTGCAAGCAAGCCGCCTAACCCGGCTGTTGCCGGTGCAATTGCGTCGGATGGTCGATATGTTGCCCCCGTCACATCGTCATGAAGCAAAGCTGCCCGAGTTTTTGCCCGCAATCGGTCGCCGTCGCGCGACAGTCGCCCTCTTCACGGGCTGCATCGGCGATGCCATGTTTCGCCACGTCAATTGGGCCACTGCCCGCGTGCTGCAGCAAAACGGCTGCGATGTGCATGTGCCGCGGGCCCAAGTGTGCTGCGGCGCCATTCATTTCCACGGCGGCTCGAGCGAACCGGCTCGCGCGTTCGCTGATCAGAACTTAACCGCATTCCCGATCGAGCGGTTCGACGCCATCGTCAACAACATAGCCGGCTGCGGGTCGATGCTAAAGGATTACGGCCACCACTGGCACGACGCCCACCAGACCGACCGAGCGGCCTGGTCGGCGAAGGTTCGAGACATCAATGAGTTTCTCGACCACCTCGGCCTCGTGCGACCAGAGGGTGAAATCCGCGCGGTAGCCACGTATCATGACGCCTGCCATTTACTCCACGCCCAGAAGATTCACGACGCACCGCGTCGCCTGCTCGCCCAAATCCCCGGTTTACAACTGCGCGATTTGCCGGAATCGGACCTGTGCTGCGGCGCGGCCGGCACGTACAACCTTACGCAGCCCGAAATGTCGGCCCGCCTCAGCCGCCGCAAGTTGGAAAACATCAAGCAAACGGGCGCTCGCATCGCCATTACCTCCAACGCTGGTTGTGCCCTGCAAATAGCCCGCGAAGCGCGCGAGCAACGCGAGCAGCTTATCGTCGTCCATCCGATGGAACTGCTGGATTGGAGCTATCGCAGGGAAACACCGTCCTGGTGAAGCGCATTCTCGACTTCAGTGGATGTAGCTGCCGAAAAAAGAAGAGAGCCTAAATGCACCTAACGATTGCAACCGCAAAGGACGCCATGTGCTCAAAGTAAAGCTGATAATCGCTGTGCAATTCCTTAGCGACCGTTGCGTTCTTTGCGGTTGCATTCATTCTAATAAACGCTCTAAATTGCCTGCAATGCGTGCTATACCGAATGGCTCTGGGTGATTCGCCTGCTACCGTAGCGTGAAGCTTTCAATTTCCAACCGCACCAGTCGCGTGGCCAGCTCGCGAACCGATCCCGGCCGGCGCAGCGGATCTTTGGCCAGCATCGCGTGGACCAAGTCTGCAATGGGTGCCGGCAACTCCGGCCGCTGCCCGCGGACGTCGGCGGGCTTCGCTTCGCGATGTAGCGCGGCCAGTTCCGCCGGATCATCAGTGTTCCAAGGTCGCAGGCCCGTAAGCATTTCGTACAGTGTGACGCCCAGGCAATAGACGTCGCTCTGTGGCCCGGCCGCAAGCGCCGAAGTTACCATCTCGGGTGCGATGTAGGCCAAAGTGCCGGCCAGGGGGCGCGTGGCCCAGTGGCTAGCCTCGGCCGGCGTCTGTACGAAACCAAAGTCGATCAACGTCGCGTGGCCGCCGGGCGACACCAGGATATTGGCAGGTTTGACATCGGTGTGAATCATGCCCGTCACCTCAAAGAGGGCTGTGAGCGCCTCGGCCACCTGCCGAGCGATCCACAGTGCGAGGGGGACACTTAGCCGCCCGCGTTCGGAAATAAGTTGCGCGAGCGTGGCGCCATCGAGCTTTGGCGTCACGACGTAAAACGGCGGCTCATCGACGCTCGCCGATAAGACGGGAAGCAAGTTCGGATGCGACAGCTTGCTGCCGATCCAGGCCTCGCGGCGTTGCATCTCGATCGCCTGCGGGTCGCGCCACCATTCTTTGCGCAACACTTTGACGACGTACGCGGCCGGCTGATTCTCGGGCAAGTCGGCCGGCTGCGCCAGGTAAACCCGCGTGAGGTTGCCCTCACCAAGCGGCTTTACCAATTGCCACGCCCCCAGTCGGCCGACAAGCTGCGGCGCATCGGAAACCGATGTTTCGCGTCGCGGTACGGTGCGCAGTGATTCGATGGTTGCCATACTTCGATTTAATTGGACACGGCGCGGTGCCGCTCGCTGCGGCGAGTGAGTTCCCGGTCATGCCAGGAACACACAACGCAGATGATACTCCGCCCTGTGACGCCTTCGTCCTGGCGACTGTCGCACATGGCGAATTGGAGTGAAGAGTGCGCTTCGCGGCGTGCGGGAACGCCGCGAGGCGAATGGAAACTGGGTCTGCGGATTGAATCGGCGGCTACAACTATGAAAGTCAAAACGGCTCAGATCAAACCCTACATGTTGCCACAAACTGGCAACTTAGGAAGTTGCGGCCAACTGTTCTGCAAAGGCGAGCCTCCCTGCAAGCACACCGTTTCAGCGCGGCGCGGTCGGTGGCCTCTACCTCCAGCTTGCTATCATGCACCGATGTATCGTGCATGCAGTGAGCGAGCAGTCGCGATATCGTCGGTGCCTGATACAATCGTGCGCCCGTCCGGAAAGACGGTGAGCACATAACCATCCACCGCCAGCCGCAATAGAAACGCATTTTGCTGGATGCGGCCAACTCCCGCGAGTCGAACCGCAAGATCGTCGAGCGAAGCCGCCGCCCCGGAAGGCGTACTGAGCTGCACCGCGTTCCGCCCGCAAAGCACGGCCGATGTGCTACCGCGCCCGCCGCTCAGCCAGACGAACTCCTGATGCTTGCACACTCGGCAGTCGCCGCTTTCGCGCAGCCGATTGAGGTTAACGGAGCGGATTTGGTTATCCCAAAGGTCGATGATCGTCAATCGGCGGCTGATCGACTCGCGACGTCCGCTGAGAATCTTCAGTGCTTCGGCCGCTTCTATCGAGGCGATAACACTGACAATTGGCCCGATGATTCCGGCCGTGTCGCAAGTGGGCGTCGTGCCCGGCGGCGGCACTTCGGTCATCAGGCAGGCGAGGCACGGTGTTTCGCCCGGTAGAATTGTCATCGTCTGGCCTTCGGCTCCGATGCACCCGCCGTAGACCCATGGCTTGCCGTACTTAACCGCAAAATCGTTGAGCAGAAACCGCGTGGCGAAATTATCGGTTCCGTCGACTAGTGCATCCACATCGCGTGCCAGCTCACCGATATTGCCGTAGGTCATGTCGGCAACGACCGGCTCGATTTCCACCTGCGAATTGATCCGCCGCAACTTGTTCGCGGCCGCAATTGCTTTGGGCAACCCTTCGGCCACATCCTGCTCATCGAAGAGTACCTGCCGCTGCAGGTTATTGAGTTCCAGAAAATCGCGGTCGACGATTCGAACGAATCCGACGCCCGCGCGCACCAGTGTTTCCGCGACAACCGAGCCCAGGGCGCCGCAGCCGCATACCAAAGCGCGGGACTCGCCCAACCGCCGCTGACCTTCCTCGCCCAACGGCGCAAACCGCGCCTGGCGATCGTATCGAGATATTGCTGACTCTCCCATTGTTTATGTCAACCCGTGCCGGGCGCAGAATCGACCGCGCGCCGCGGCGCGAGTCGCCGCAGGCCGATCGTACCATGGTACTCCGCAACCACTCGCGAGTCCTGCACCGCTTCCACATCGACCTGATACAAATGCGGCATCTCGGCCGACCACATGCAAGGATCGGGCACCACCACCTCGGCTCGAGCTATCGAATTCTCCGCCAAATCGCGAAACGCAAACTCAGCCGGCAGCGTGCGATTATTTTCGCAATATGGCCCCCGCAATGTACCACGCAACGCGACCCCTTCGGCGGGACCATGATAGCGCGCATACACACGTGCTTCCACGTCGCTTATGTCGCCGGTAAATATCTCGATCAAGTCCATAACAGCTTGATTCTCTTGAACCACCACGACACGACGAGCACGACTTATAGCGGCTACGTTTTAATAGACCGTCGTTCTCGTTTGTGTCGCGGTGGTTCCTATTGGCATTATTTTGCGAGCATCGCATCGCGGGCAAACTCGCGTTTCAAAATATGGCCAGTTACCGATTCGACGCACTCCGCGACTTCCTCGGGTGTGCCGGTGACCACCACCCGGCCGCCTTCGTCAGCCGCGCCCGGGCCCAAATCGATGATCCAATCCGCGGTCTTCATCATTTGCAGGTTGTGCTCGACGACCACCAGCGAATGCCCAACCTCCACGAGCGCGTCGAAGCAATCTATCAGTTGTACCACGTCGGAAAAATGAAGGCCGGTAGTTGGCTCATCGAGCACAAACAGCGTGCGGCCACGGCGCTTGGCTGCCAGGTGGGCGGCCAGCTTCAACCGCTGCGCTTCGCCGCCGGAAAGCGTTGTAGCCGGTTGGCCGAGCCGCAAGTAATCCAGCCCCACATCGAGCAAGAATTTCAGCTTCGCTTGCACCTTACGCTGGCCGCGGAAAAATGTAAACGCCTCGCGGGCCGTCATCTCAAGCACTTCGGCGATGTTCAGGCCGCGATACCGTACTTCCAACACCTGCCGCCGGTAGCGCTGGCCGTGGCATTCAGGGCAGCGCATATACACATCGGCCATGAACTGCATGTCGATTGCCAGGTGGCCGTCGCCGTGGCAGGTGTCGCACCGGCCGCCCTCGACGTTGAAGCTGAAATGGCCCGCCGTCAGGCCCCGCGTCCGCGCGTCAAGCTGCTCGGCAAACAGGGTGCGAATCGGGTCGAATGCTTTAATGTATGTCGCCGGATTGGATCGCAGCGAGCGGCCGATCGGGCTTTGATCGATTTGGACGACGTCCTCCAATTGTCCCGTTCCCAGCACGTCGTCATACGGCAGCGGTTGCGGAAAGTCGGCCGGATCGGCGCCTTTCCTTACGCGCCGCGCCAAGGCCGGATAAAGCGTTTTGTCTACGAGCGTGCTTTTGCCGGCGCCGCTAACTCCCGTTACCAGGCACAGTACGCCGAGTGGAAACTCGACCGTCACGCATTGCAAATTGTTGCCCCGCGCGCTGCGCAGCTTCACCCAACCTTGGGATGTCGTGCGATGTGGCCCTCCGCCCAGGCGCCTTCGACCGGCCAGCCAGTCGCCCGTGCGGCTATCGATAGCCTGCTCCAATTCTTGTGGCGTGCCTTGAAAGACGATCCGCCCCCCGTCGTCGCCGGCGCCGGGGCCGAATTCTACGACGTGGTCGGCCCCTCGGATGACTTCCTCTTCATGCTCGATGACCACCACGGTATTGCCGCGACGTTGAAGTTTCCCAATGGCCGTGGCGAGCGGCCCGACATCGGCCGGGTGCAAGCCGACCGAGGGCTCATCCAGCACGTACAGCATATCCACCAAGCTGGAACCAAGTGTCGCGGTGAGTGCGACGCGCTGCGCTTCGCCTCCGCTTAGCGTGCGTAGCGACCGATCGAATGCCAGATAACCCAGGCCAACTTCCACGAGGAATTTCAGCCGCGACCGCACATCGTTGAGAATGGGCAGGGCAACCTTTAGCTGCCAGTCGGGCAGCGCCAAGTTCTCGAAAAAGACCAGGCCCTCGCGGGTCTTCATTCGGCACACGTCGCCGAAATTTTTGCCGCCAACCCGTACGGCCAGCGCCTCGGGCCGCAGTCGCGATCCGCCACAGCCGGGACAGGGCAGATACTTCCGCCACCTGCTTAAAAACACCCGCAGGTGCATCTTGTACTTGCGGCGCTCCAACCAGCGAAAGAAGCCAGTCAGTCCGCCGAAGTTTCGCTCCGGCACACCATTGACGATCAACTGCCGCTGCTCTTCCGTGAGCTGCGAAAAGGGCAGGTCTACCGGCAAGCTGTAGTCGCTGGCCAGCGCGAGCAACTCTTGTAACTCGTGCGCGTACGACGGGGCATTCCAAGGCGCGATTGCCCCTTCGCGAACCGTTTTGCTCGGATCAGGCACGACCCGATCCATGTCCGTCACCACGATGTTGCCGAAGCCCTCGCACTCCGGACAGGCTCCCAATGGCCGATTGAAATTAAATAGCTGCGGCTCCAGCTCCGGATAATCGATCACGCATTCGTCGCAGCGCAGCGCGGTGCTGAATGCCATACGACGCCAGGCGCGTCCATCAATTTCAACAACCGCTTGCGGATTGGCAGCCGCATCGCCCTGTTGTGCCTCCTGTCGGTTACTTTCCACAAATACAACGCACGCACCATGTCCGGCGGCAAACGCGCCCTCGACCGAGTCGCGCAGCCGCTCGATCGATTGATCGCCGGACGTTTGGCGATCTAATATCACCGTCAGCAAATCCCCTGGCGCCAATCGCGCCGCCAGTCGCGGCTCGATCGCCTCCACACTTGCCCTCCCTTCTAGGGAGGGGCCAGGGGAGGGTTCGCCAATCACCGCTCGCACGTATCCCAGCTCAACGAGCCGCGCCAACCAGGCCTCGATCCGCTCCTTCTTTGGGGCGACCGCCTCGAACCCAATCATGACGCGGGTAGCCGCCGGCAGCGAAGCAAATGATTCGGCGGCACTTTCTGGCGAATCGCGCCGCACCGGCTGGCCGCACCCATAACAAAAAACTTCACCCACCCGCGCGAACAACACGCTCAGGTAGTCGTTTACCTCGGTCGTTGTGCCGACCGTGGCGCGGTTCGACCGGCTCGGGTTCTTGTGCGTAACCGCGATAGCGGGTGGAATGCCTTCGATCCGATCCGCCTGCGGCTTATCGAGTTGCTCCAGAAACTGCCGCGTGTATGCCGAGAAACTTTCGATGTACCGCCGCTGCCCTTCGGCATAGAGCGTATCGAGTGCCATACTCGTCTTGCCGCTGCCGGAAACGCCGCAAAACACGATGAGCTGCCGGTGCGGCAAGTCCAAATCGACGTGCCGCAGATTGTTCACTGCGACACCGCGCAGTTCGATGAATCGTGGGCTCACGCTGGCGGATTCCTGCTGACAATAACATGCGGAGGCGAACCCCTTATCCTATGCCTGAGAAACACTCCCGTAAACCTGAGCTTGTGATATAATTCAGTCACTCTTTACCCGGGTGTTGATGTGGTGCGCTCCAGAAAATTCGCCAATCCGTTTTATGCCCTGCTCTTAATCGCGGGCATCGCATTCGCGCTCACGGCGACGGCGTACGGCGTGATGGCGTTCCGCGAAGCACGGCCGGCTGGAGCGACCGCAGAATCGGCGAGCATCTCCGACGCCGAACATCCCTTGATGATCTGGATGCGTCGCCACGGCGAAGCGGCTCTGTTGACCGAAGTGGGATTGCTCGCCCTATTTACGTTCGCGGCAATCGGCACCGACGATTACTGGCAACGCCGAAATCCAAAGAAACTTTAACGGTTAAGAATAGTCAAGAGGTTGCCCGCTATGCGAATCAAGAATCGCGAACATGTCCAGGCGAACGAAGTGACGATGGAAGGCGCCGCTGGTTGCCGGGTCCGCTGGCTTATCGGTGAGGGGGACAAGGCGCCTAACTTCGCCATGCGCGAGTTCGAGGTGGCGCCGGGCGGCCACACGCCAAAACATTTCCACGACTACGAGCACGAAGTATACGTGCTGGCCGGCCGAGGCACGCTCGTCGACGGCGACCAGCAGCGGCCGCTTGCCGCGGGCGACGTCGTGTTCGTCGCGCCGAACGACGTCCATCAGTTCCGCAACACCGGCACAGAGCCGATGCGGTTTTTGTGCCTCATCCCCAACTCGGCGACTGCCCGCACGGTCACGGTCGTTCCCGAATGCGGCGTCGAAGTACAAGGGTAGTGCCCTTGTTTCCACTTGCTGCGTGGGAATGAGGCAATATTCAATCTGCCGCCGTGGCTAAATCCATACCTCAACAAATCGCCGAGCTCCGCGAACAAATTCGCGACCACGACCGCCGGTACCACGTCGAAGCCGCGCCAATCATCACCGACCGCGAGTACGATAAACTTCTCGCACAATTGAAAGCGCTCGAGGCAGCGCACCCCGAGCTCGTTACGACCGATAGTCCGACGCAACGCGTGGGCGGCCAGCCGCTGGCCGAGCTGGATCATGTCCGCCATCGGGTCCCCATGCTCTCGATGGACAATACATACAGCCTGGACGAGCTGAACAAATACGGCGAGCGGACCGCGAAGTTATTGCGGGGCGAGGAAATCGCCTGGGTCGTCGAGTTGAAGATCGACGGAGTGGCAGTCGCGCTCACCTACGAGGATGGCGTGTTCGTCCGCGGCGCCACTCGCGGCGACGGACTCGTGGGCGACGATATTACGCACAATCTCCGCACGGTGCTGGGCGTGCCGCTGCGGCTTAGCGGCAACGACATTCCGCCCATCGTGGAAATCCGTGGCGAAGTGTACATGACCAATGCCGACCTCGCCGAGCTCAATGCCCGCCAGGAGGCTGCCGGTCTCAAGCTCTATGCCAACACGCGAAACTCCGCCGCCGGCAGTGTCCGGCTGCTCGATCCGCGCATCTGCGCAACGCCACTTGCGGTTTTTCTGCCACGGTGTCGGTTACATCGAGGGCTTGCCAGCCAACTCGCATTGGGAATTTCTGCAACTAATCAGCGGATGGGGCGTGCCGGCTACGCCGCTCGCCAAGCGATTCGATTCGTTCGACGCCGCCGTCCATCACTGCCAGTCCGTAATTGGCCGGTTGCACGAATTCGATTTCGAAGTCGATGGACTCGTGCTCAAGGTCGATCGTTTCGATCAGCGCGATCGTCTCGGCGCCACTAGCAAGGCGCCGCGCTGGCTAGTCGCTTACAAATTCGAAAAGTACGAAGCCACGACACGCATCAACAACATTTTCATTACCGTCGGCAAAAGCGGCGCGCTCACGCCCACCGCGGATCTGGAGCCCGTGCAAATCGCCGGCACGACGGTCAGCCGCGTTGGCCTGCATAATGTCGAAGAGATTGCACGCAAAGATATCCGCATCGGCGACACGATTGTCGTGGAAAAGGCGGGTAAAATCATCCCGCATGTCGTTCGCGTCGAAAAACATCTGCGGCCTAACGGTACGAAAAAGTTTGCCTATCCAACTCATTGCCCGGCATGCGGTACGAAGCTCGAAAAGGACGAGGGCGGCGTATACATTCGCTGCCCGAACTTCTCGTGCCCTGCGCAACTCGGCGAACGACTCCTATATTTCGCCGGCCGTTCGGCCATGGATATTGAAGGCATGGGTGAGAAGCTCGCCTATCAATTGGTCGACAGCGGGCTTGTCCATGAGTTCGCCGACCTTTATAAGCTGACCGAAGAACAACTCACGGACTTGGAGCGGATGGGCAAGAAATCCGCCCAAAAGCTTGTCGCCAACATCGCAGCCAGCAAATCGCGCGGCTTGGCGCGGCTACTCAACGCTCTGTGCATCCGCCACGTCGGAGCTCGCGTCGGCATGGCGATTGCCCAGCACTTTGGCTCGATGGATGAGTTGGCGGCGGCCTCTGAAGAAGATTTAGGCAACGTCGAGGAGGTCGGGCCGGTGATTGCCGAAAGCGTGTACCACTTTCTGCACAGCGAACATGGCGCGCGAGCGGTTCACAAGTTGCGCGAAGCCGGCGTCGATATGACCGCACCCAAGAAGGTCTCAACGGCCGCCGTTTCGGCCGGTCCCCTCTCCGGCAAAACGCTCGTCGTTACCGGCACGCTTCAGAAATACAAGCGCGAGGAAATCGAAAATCTCATCGAGCAGTATGGCGGCCGTGCGGCCAGCAGCATTTCCAAGAACACCGACTATCTAGTCGCCGGCGAGAAAGCCGGAAGCAAGCTCGATAAGGCCCGCAAGCTCGGTGTCCCCGTTATCGGCGAAAGTGATTTCGACGATCTTATCCGCGTACAAGCCTGACATTTTGCCGCTTGCGGCTTCGCGTTTAGCTTCTGTGACAATCCGTCACGCCGCCGGCTGTCCCATCGGCACGCGAAGTGCATCATCCTCCTCGCAGCATCGATTAAGTTGTGGGCAACACCCGTACACGTTCAGGAGAACAGAGATGAAATGTTTACTTACATTTGCGATTGCGGCGGCGTTTGCCGCGGGCATGACGGCAACAGCTTGGTCGCAGGGCGGTCAAGGGGGAGGTAGTAGTGCATCGGGCGGCACCGCAGGTACGTCAAGTACGGCAGGCTCCGCGGGAACGCAAGGAACTACGGGAACAGCCGGGACTGCTGGAACTACGGGGACGGCCGGGACGGCCACAACTAATCGGGCCGGCGCCGTCGGCACAGCGGGCACTGCCACCGGCGTCCGTGCCGGTAACACAACGGGTGTAAACTCCCGGACCAACGCTGCCGCTGGCGCAAACAACGCGGCCGTTCGCTCCGGCGCCAGTACCCAAGCCAACTTCAACGGCATCAATCAGACCCCGTTCTTCACAGATCGCGGAGTTCGGCGGCAACTGAACATGAACAACAATCAATTCAATACGCTCAACCGAGCCTATCAGAATGCCTATGCGCGCTACAATCAGGCGATTAAGAATCTGAACCCCAACCTGACGGAGCAGCAGCGGATGCAGCAGATGCAGAAGCTTCAAATGCAATTCAATCAAGAGTTATCGGGGAACGTCAACAGCACTTTCACCAACCCTCAACTTCTGGCACGGTACAATCAGCTCAATCGCCAGTTCATGGGGTTCAACGCGTTCAATGACCCCACCGTAAAACGCCAGCTAAATCTGACTCCCGACCAGGAGCGCCAGCTCCGGGCCTTGTCCATGACTTGGCGGCAGCGACTTCAGCAGTTGCGCCGCGGCGCTGGCAACAACCTGAGTGCCGTTAACATGGACCAATGGAACCAACTGTGGTCGCAGTACGCGAATCAGCTCAACACCGTGCTGACTCCCCAACAGCAACAAATCTGGAATCAACAGATTGGTCAGCCTTATGTGTTTCAGCCCAGCCTGTACGACCAACAGTTTGGTGGCCCGGGCAATGGAAACGTGGAAGCTACAAATACCACACCGAATCGAACACAAGTATTTCCCTTTAATGGGGGTGTGCGCCAAGCGACGACGCAAGGAACTCAGGGATCGACAAACCAAGGCACCCAGCAAAAAACCGTACGGTAGCGGAACCCTGGTTTGATTCCCTCGCGCAAGGCGTCAGTCAGGATAGACTCGTCGCGCGAGACATTGGGGAGGGTGGTTGACGGCGTTCTCGCCAACGCGGGAACGCCGTCGCTTTGCGCGCTCCGGAGTTAACGGGCCTCCACCGGTTTCAAACGCTGAGCGGATCCGAAGCATCAATCATTTGACGACCCACTACCGCCGACTTTTGCGCAATGCCGAGCACAGGATCCCCATGGCCGCAAGTATCCCGGTTGCCGGCTCAGGTACTGCAGCAGGCGATAGTTTGCCACCTGTCGACGACGCGGCAAGGCTATCGCTGGCACCGCCTACGGCATCAACGTTTCCGGATCTAAGTAAGGCCGAATCTCCATTGGTGCTCCGTTCGGAGCTGAGTGATACCGCCATGGTGCTGCTTGAACCCGTTGGCTCTAACAGTTGGTCGATTGTTTGCTGAGCATTGAGGCCAGCATCGAGCGCGGCAGTCAGGTTGGCGAACGGCTTTTCGGAATGCGCCAACGCCGCCGCTTTGAGCGCATTTTGAATCGCGTTCGTGACGGTGGTCGTGGTGTCATCCATGTCATCGGTATCATCATCGGCGTCGTCATCGTCATTCATGTCCGTCGTATCGTGGTCATCCGTGTCCATGTCGTCGGTGTCTGCGTTGTGGTCGTCATCGGTCGTTTGCTGGTCGTCCGTGTCGGTATCCGTTTCGTCCATGTCCTGGTCATCGGTATCGCTGTCGCCCGTCTCACTGGCCTTCTGCGACGCAGTTACCGCCACCCGCGATGCCGCGAGCGATCGTTTCGAATGCTTGGACTCGCGCCCATACGCCGGGCCAAAGGTCACTAGAATAATTGCAATTGCGGTTACATGTTTCATCGCTAGTTCTCCGTTGTGCGTGATTCATGCGTGATGGAGTAATCGTTCCGCGCCGCGCAGCACGATGCGCAAATAGCCAAAAGCGGGAACCGACCGCGGTGCCACGGCGAAGTAAGAGCTTCGCAAGATTCAGCAGCGGTGCCTTGAAGTTTGCGGCATTGAGGCGAGAAATCAACTAACCCAATTAGCTCAAAACCGGCGCGACCTGTCAAGCAGAATATACGATCCCAACACCCCTACTTCGGCGGATATCGCGGCGGGTTCATTGGTCCCTCGTCGCTCACCAGGCCGCAAAGTTCGGGATCGGCCAACAGTTCAGAAATCTTCAAGTGCCGGCCGTTTAGCGTCACATTGTCGCGGATGAGCCTGACGCCGTGGCTGTAATCGACGTAATGATTCCAATGTATGATTGTCAGCGGCTGGATTGGTTGGTCGTTGAGCTGTCGCCACCCGTAAATAGCAAGCCGCTGCGGCCGCTCAAAAATTCTTGGCGTGAGAACGATATCCTTCTTGATTCCGGTCACCAGCAGGCCGAGCCGTTTGTCGCCCCGCTGCTGTTCGATGATTTGGCTGTGTTCCAGAAACGTTGAGATTGCTTCTCGCTCGATTGTCATGGGATGTGGCGCTAAGTGGACTTCGGCAACTCGATCGATCGCATCGACTATTTTCCGCGTGGGTAAGACGCAGCCGAATCGGTCCGCAATTTGTTGTGCAGTTTGCGGCGTTATGGGGATGCGCACAAAATCGGAGTCGCCGCCAATCGCCAGGTAATCTGGCATCACTTCGACCGATCCCGACACATCTTTTCCGCCCTTTTTGAATGGTCCGACAATTGGCACGATCTTGAACTTCCGCAAGAACTCCGGAAAGTTGCCGGCCGTAATCTCGCGCAGAATAGCCGCTTCCCGGGCGTCCAGGTTGAGCCCTTCGAGGCTCTTCATGAATTGCGACCCGCCAACAGCCCCCTTCGGCCGCGCCGGTAGCTGCGACTGTAGCTTTGTTGCTAGTTGTTGGGTTGTTGCGCGTTTCGACGCGGCGGACGCTGCTAGTGGTTTACCAGCCTGTGGTTCGATCGAAACCGGCGTCGGCTCAGCTTGGACCCACTTTGTATACGCCCGGGGTCCGCCAAACTTTCCCCACTTTCCTTCGTTTGGCGTTCCCAGCGTCGCCGCCTGCAGGAGGCCATTCATTTCGCCAACCAGGGCCGTGTGCAGGATCTTATTCCGCGGATTTGGGTGGACAAAAAAGTGAATTCGCCCATCGAGGCCGCTCGTTTCCAGGAACGGTGGGTCGCTCCCATCGGTTAATGGAAATTCTGTGCCCAATGCATCGCGCATGCGGCCGGTTGCCCGAAACGTGCCGCCGTTCTTCCCTACGACCTTCTTGCCATTGAACGTGATTTCACGATCATCATAGGCGACGACCACGAGTCGCCGCTGGCCGTTGTCCTGCAGCCAACGCTCAAATTTCTTCGCGTGCTTGGCCGCATCGAAGTTATAGTTCGCATCCAGAAACGCGATGCGGTCGATGTAAGCAGGAATCTCATCGGTCGCCTCAATCACACTGAAAATGAAACCGCCGCCGCCGCTGTGGCCGGTGAGCAAGACTCTCGTATCGTCGCTGCCGAATTCCTTCTGCCACTTGCCTACGAGCTGGGCGATGGTTGCGTTGGCATCGTTGTGCGTCGCACGAAACGATGGCCAACTTAGCCCCGGAGCTTCGGCACATAGGAGCACCATTCGCTCGTCCGGCTCCAGCGTACGCAGCAGCCGAATTTGTGCCGCCACGTGCTGGATATCGTAGTGCCAATCAAGTCCCGGTTTCATCTGGCAGCCGAGCGTCTGCTCGATCGTGTTGCCATTGGGCAGTGCGAAAACGATCAACCGCGTCGCACGGGCCGGCTCCCCCTTGGCATCCAGCGGTGCGTTGACATGAATGCGAATCTTCGAATCGACGGTAGCCGTGAAGCATGTTTCTTTGAACTGCTTCGAACGTGTCCACGGCAGCGATTCATTTGCCCTTGCGAATGGCCCAGTCAACGCGATAAGCATCACCCCAGCGAACCATAAACGAATCCAATCTGGCAGCGAAATGGCCATGTTAGGAGAGCCTTCGTTCGGTGTGGCGATGCGACGGGTGCCTGCCTCAGCATACCGCGCCGCGCCGGTGCGCAACAATCGTTCGAGCGCATAAATGGCGACAAGCGGTACAAAATTTGCTTCCCTTTGCTTCCCGTTGAATGGGGTGGCAAATCTTTTGCTGGGAGTTTCGACCATGGTGACTCACGCGACTTTACCACTTGCCAATACACAATCCGTTTGGGCGACGACAAAAATGCCGCGATCCCAAAAGCTTGCCAAAAACGTGCACGCCGATGTCTGTATCGTCGGCGCCGGGATCGCGGGCCTGACGACCGGTTACCTGCTTACGCAGGCCGGCAAGAGCGTTGTCATACTCGACGATGGACCGCTCGCCAGTGGCGCAACGCAGGTCACGACTGCTCATCTATCCGACGCCATCGATGACCGCTTCACCGAAATCGAAAAATGGCACGGCGAGCGCGGCGCCTTTCTGGCTGCCGAAAGTCATGCCGCCGCTATCAACCGCATCGAAGCGATCATCGACGAGTTAAAGATAGATTGTGATTTCACTCGGTTGAATGGATACCTGTTTCTGGCACCGGGTGACACGCAGGCGACGTTGGATGGCGAGCTGGCCGCCGCCCGCCGCGCTGGCCTGATGGCACGTATGGTTCCGCGGGCGCCGCTCAATTACCATACGGGGCCGGCGATTTGCTTTCCCAATCAGGCTCGCTTTCACCCGCTGAAATACCTCGCCGCTGTTGCCAAGGCGATCAAACACGGCGGCGGACGAATTTACACCAATAGCCACGCCGACCACGTTGAAGGCGGCAAAGAGGCAAAGGTTGAAGTCGGAGGACATACGGTCCACTCCCATTCGGTCGTCGTCGCTACGAACACGCCCATCAACGACATGTATGCCATCCACACCAAACAGGCGCCGTACATGTCGTACGTCGTCGGCGCTCGCGTGCCGAAAGGCTCGGTCACCGACGCGCTCTACTGGGACACGCTTAAAGCCTACCACTACGTTCGCATCCAACCCGTCGATCCGCATAATGTCACACACAATGGTCGTGGAGAATTCGATTTGCTGATCGTCGGTGGCGAAGACCACAAAACCGGCCAGGCAACCGACACTACGCTGCGTCACGCCCGGCTGGAAGGTTGGGCCCGCGGCCGATTCCCAATGATCGAGAATATTGAATTCACTTGGGGGGGACAGGTGATGGAGACTGTGGATGGCTTGGCCTTCATCGGGCGTAACCCGCTGGATGCCGAGAACGTGTTCATAGCTACCGGCGATTCCGGCATGGGAATCACGCACGGCACCATCGCCGGAATGCTGCTCACTGATCTCATCCTCCGCAAACGAAACCCTTGGGCGACGCTTTACGACCCGTCCAGAAAACCGATCCGCGCAGCTCGCAACTTCGCGAAGGAAACTCTCAATATGGCTGCCCAGTATGTTGATTGGCTCACTCCGAGCGAGGTAGAATCGGCCCACGAAATCGAGCCGGGCAGCGGCGCGGTGCTGCGCCGCGGGCTGCGAAAAATCGCCGTCTATCGAGATAAACAAGGTAAAACACACGAAATGTCGGCTGTTTGCCCGCATCTTGGCTGCATCGTTCATTGGAATGGCGCCGAACAAAGCTGGGACTGCCCCTGCCATGGCTCGCGATTCAATAATCTCGGGAAAGTAACGTGTGGTCCATCGAACGTGGACCTCTCACCCATTGAAGAGTAAGCCGAGGACTTTGTGTCACGACATTATGAGCGCCAACCTGAGGCTTCTGAGTCAACTATCGCGGACAGCAAACAAGTCGGCGGACCCGGTGACGACGCAATGACTAACGCGGCCGAAGCGCTGCGCCAAGCGGAAGTGCAAGCCGTTGAGCCACGCACTCCTGCAATCGACACTCCACGCTCGAAAAACTGACTGGGTAGGTACCGCCCTGCCGAACCGGATTCTGGCAGTTCTCTGCTTTTTGACACGCCGCGGCCGTCGCTGTATCGTGGTCCGAAGTGCGAGCCGTACATGCGCAATGTCATTCAACAATCCGTCGTTTTACCGGCCTCCGCCAAAATGCTCTTCGAGATGTATCTCGATCCGGCCGCACATTCGGCAATCACTGGTTTCCCCGTTAGCATAGGCGCCGAACGCGGCGCGCCGTTTCACGCGTTCAACAAGCAAATAAGCGGCCAGATTTTGGCAATCGACCGGCCGGGGCTAATCGTGCAATCCTGGAGATCGGTCAAGTTCCACGATGACGACTCCGACTCGACACTGATTCTGAGCTTTACGCGCGAGCGATCCGACGCCGAGCGGGGCCGAATCGATCTCGTTCACCTCGATGTTCCCGATCACGACTTTCACGACGTTACCGAAGGCTGGCACAAGCATTATTGGAACCCGTGGCGGACTTACCTCGAGAATCAAGAAAGGCATCCGCAGGCATGAAAATGCTCATCTCGCAACTGTTTGCCCATCCATACACACGCAATCTTCGCCGCTTGGTACTGCCAATGTTGATGGGCACCCTGCTGTGTGGCCACTCTCAGCCAGGTCGGGCTGCCGAATTCACGACGATCCACTTGTGGAAAAACGTTGCGCCGGAACTCCGCCGACCAAGCCGCAGGATGAGCCAGTGTTATATGTCAAGGGGCCGACCGTGCCCAATACGTCGACTGCCGTCATCGTCCTTCCCGGCGGCGGTTACGGAGGACTCGCGATGACTTACGAAGGGTTGGATGTCGGCGATTGGCTCGGTTCGCTCGGCATCACCGCTTTTGTGCTCAAATACCGCATGCACGGCACGGGTCACATGCACCCCGTGCCGATGATGGATGGCCAGCGGGCGATCCGAACCGTCCGGGCTCGCGCGGCCGAGTGGAAGATCGATCCGTCGCGCGTTGGCGCGTTGGGCTTTTCGGCCGGCGGACATTTGGCCAGCACGTTAGGCACCCACTTCGATCAAGGCGATCCTACAAGCGCCGATCCGATCGAACGCGTCAGTTCGCGACCGGACTTCTTGATTCTATGTTATCCCGTTATTTCTCTCATCGCGCCGACGACACACCGCGGCTCGCGCGAGAATTTGCTCGGCAAATCGCCGGACCCGAAACTGCTTCACAGCCTTTCCAACGAAACGCAAGTGACCCCGCAAACGCCGCCCACGTTTATCTTTCAAACCTCCGAAGATACGGCCGTCCCGGCGGAAAATGCTGTCTCGTTCTATTTGGCTCTGCACAAGGCAGGCGTACCGGTGGAAATGCACATTTTCCAGAACGGCCCCCACGGCGTCGGCCTGGCGAAGACTATCCCCGGTACCAATCAGTGGCCCCAGCTTTGCCGCGAGTGGCTCAAAGTGCGCGGCCTACTCGACCCCACCAAAGAGTCTAAAAACTAGTATCTCTCGCAGCTGTAAAATCGAGAAAAGGAAATGACGAATGGGCGATCTCAACAGCAAGGTCAACCGGGCAGTCTGGTTCGATATTCCGGTCTCCGACTTGGATCGCGCCGCCCAGTTTTACCGAGCGGTGTTGGGCGTCGGCGTCGATAAGGAAACTTATGGCGACACTTCGTTTTGTATCATCGAGCATCGCGACGGCAACGGCGGCTGCCTCGTGCTCAACCACGCCGAAATCGCCGCCGGCGGCGTGCTCATCTACCTCAACGTAAACGGCCGAATCCGGGACGCCGTCAGTAAGGTCGTGCCCAATGGCGGCAGCGTGATCGAGAATGCACACTCGATTGGCCCGCATGGTTTCCGAGCGGTCGTGCTCGATAGCGAAGGCAATCGCATCGCCCTACATTCCGAAACCGACGCATAAAGGAGGCCAGCTATGGATATTGTGAAAGATCGCAGAGCGTTTCTGGTCGGCACGGCCGCTTTCGGCGCATCCATCATTGGGACTGGCACCGGGCAATCACTAGCTGAAGGCCCTGCCAGTGACGAGGAGTCTCCGATTTCGGCGCCCGAAGATCTGATGCGTGAACACGGCCTCCTTAATCGAATTCTGTTGGTGTATGAAGAGGGAATTCGTCGTCTGCGGCGAAACGAAGGTGTGCCTGCCGATGTGTTTCAAAACCCGGCCAACTTAGTGCGGACGTTCGTCGAAAACTACCACGAAAAACTCGAAGAAAAATTCATCTTTCCACAGTTCGAGAAACACAAAAGGCTGACGGACCTCGTCGCGGTGTTACGCCAGCAACATCAGGCCGGACGAACACTCACGGACCAAATCTTGCGGAATACTTCGAAGAAAGAATATGACCGGGCCGAGGCTCGGCAACAAGTGGTTCAGTGGTGCGAATCATTCATCCGCATGTATCGCCCGCACGAGGCCCGCGAGGACACTGTGCTTTTTCCAACGCTCTACGAGATCGTTCCGGCCACTGAGGTGAAAGAGCTAGGCGAGCAATTCGAAGAGGAAGAGCACCGCCTCTTTGGCAAAGACGGCTTCCAGGAAAACGTTGAGAAAGTCGCCGCCGTCGAGAAGCAGTTGGGAATCTACGACTTAGCCAGCTTCACGCCAAAATGATGCCTGTCCGCATCCGCGTGCCGTATTGCACGCTAGTGGCGATTTCTTGCGGCGAGAGATTTGCGGGAAAATAAGTGCCGCTGATCTGCGCCGTGTATCGAGCAACCTTCCATGTCCACTTCCCGTAGATCGAGCCCGCGGAGGTCGGAGTCGCGAAGATAAGCATCGCGCAGAATTAATTTGCTCACATCGACATTTCGCAGATCAACGCCGCGCAAATCGGCGCTCGAAAGATCGACCTGCTTCCGCCCGGCAGTGTGCTGGGCGAAATGTTCGAAATCATCCGCACGCAAATCGCGATAGGCCGGGTCGTCGACAATTCGTGGTGATGCCATGTGTGTGTCTCCCTGCACAAGCATAGCACGCAATATGGCGTCGTCAGCTTGGCCGGATGCAACGACAAAATTATCGGCAAATACCCGCGGTCGCGACCCAAAATGGGTCGGCTAGGTGAGCCCCGCCGAGCACCACGGGCAGCGTGTCCAATAATCCCGCAGCACGCCCCAGCCGCACTTGCGGCATGTATCGGTGCTGCCCGCGATCTTCCATTTCTGCCGCACTTTCGTCCGGCACCACGGGCAATAGCGCATAAAGGGCATGAGATCGTTCCGGTCGCACTTCGGATTGCGGCAGTGGGCCACGTAGCGCCGGTCGGTGTAAAGGCGAGTTGATGCATCCTCGAACCCCGGCCCGTAACACCACGGGCAGTACCGCCAATCGAGCTTCGTGCCCCGATTGCAGCGCGGACACGTTGCGGGAAACGAAGTTTCATCGCGGAGAATTCGGCGGTCGTCGCCGCACCAAGGGCAGGCCACCATGTACTCCGAAACCGGCCCGCTGCACCGGCCGCATGTCAACGTCGTTTCCAACTGCCGGCCAAACTGCCGCTGAAATTGCTGCTGCCGGATCTCCTTCCAATCGCGTTTTGTGGTGCGTTTCACCTTCTTCGGGCGCCGGGCGCGAGTGTAATGTCGCAGCACTTTGGGCTTGGCTCTTAAGTACGCAGCCAACATCTGACCGCAATCCTCGAACCGGCGGCTCGGCTTTAGCTCCAGCGAACGCTTCAATAAGGCGATCATATCCGGATGCAAATGCTGGCGCAATCGGGCGTAACCCGAGAGTGGCCACTCGAATGGCCATTCCGGCAAACGGCCCGAAAACATTTGCCAGAGCACCAGTCCCGTGGCAAACACGTCCGACCGCCGCGACGGCCGGCCCATTGCTTGTTCCGGCGCCATGTAACCCACCGTGCCAGCGCCAGACGCCGAGATCGTGCGGTGGGCGATCTTCGAGATGCCAAAATCGGTCAGCCGCAGCCGCCCGTCGGCGAACAGCAGCAAATTATCCGGCTTCACATCGCAATGGATCACGTGTTGCTCGTGCGCGAACGCCACCGCCCGCAGCAGTTGCTCGCCCAATTCGAGCGCACTTCGCAGCGACAACCGGCGGGCCAGCCGCTCCTCCAGCGATTCCTCGCCCAGCGGAAGCGCGATCACCAGGTGCCCATCGATGAAATCGGCGCTCTTCAGCCGCAGAATATTCGGATGATCAAGCTTGGCGGCCAGCCGCACCTCGCGCGAAAAGTCGTCGAGCGATTCCTTCGTTACCAGCCCTTTGTGCGGAATCTTCAAGGCAACGTGTACACCCTCGAGCGTATCGAGCGCGCGAAACACCGTCGCATACGGCCCGTTAGAAAGCCGCGACCGCAGCTTGTATTTGCCGATTTTTTGGCCAGGCTTAAGCACGTGACTAATTAAGGAAGAGGATGGAGAAGATCAATCCACAACGGATGCAAGGGCACGGGGATACGGGGGCGGCAAAAGCATGTATTTCGATCCCTTATCCGTGTACGCGCAACTGCATCCTCTTTCACAACGTCGCCATATCCACGTTATTAAAATTCCTCTGGTAGTATCCCATGTACTGTACCTTACGCTCCAAAGCCATTACGACCGCAGCGGCGAAGTTGACTCCTTCGAAGCTCTGAGCGCTGCCCAACCCGCCGGGGCTGAAGACGTTGATTTCCATGAGCTTGTCGCCCACGATATCCAGGCCCACCAGGAACATGCCGTCGGCCACGAGCTTCGGCCGTACGATCTCCACGATCCGCATGGCCCGATCATCAACCTCGGCATGGGCCTTCCGCCCGCCGGCGTGGATGTTGCTGCGAATGTCGTCGCCCGAGCGCAGTCGCCGGAAAGCCGCCAGTTTACCCTTATATTTCAGCGGCGCACCGTTCATCACAAACAGCCGCATATCGCCTTCGGCAGCACCGGGCAGGTATTCCTGGGCGATGACGTACCCGTCGCGGCTCACTGCCTCGATCATCTGGTTGAGGTTCCCCAAGTCATTTTTGCGGACTAGAAACACCCCCTGACCGCCAGAGCCTTGCAGCGGCTTAATGACCACGTCGCCGCCGTGTTCCTTGGCGAAATGGCGAATCTCGTTACGGTCGCGCGTAATTAACGTCGCCGGCCGAACTTCTTCCGGAAAAAGCTGGAAGTACATCTTGTTGGCCGCCAGCGCGAGCGAGGTGGGGTCGTTGAGCACGATCACGCCACGCCGCAGCGCGGCGCGACCGAAAAGAATCCCCGCCAGTTGAGCCCAGGTGCGCCGGCCGATGTCTTCCGCCGGATCGTTACGCAGCATCAACACGTCCAGATCATCGACCGTAATCCGCTCCGCCCGCGCGTTTGGACCACGCACATCTTCTAGATAATTGTCGAGCGATTTGTACTTCGATTTCGTCGCCGACCGCGCGGGCACGTACGTAGTCGTCGGGGTCGAGTGCCAAATCGCCCGTGCCGATCAGCCACGATTCGTGCCCCCGGTTGACGGCCGCCATCGCCAGCCGCGTCGTCGTGAACGTGGCCTGCTCGGTTTCAATCTGGTTAACGACGAAGCCGACTCTCATGGTTGTAGCGTTCAGTGTTCGGGTTTCAGGACTTGCGGTTCGATGTCCAGGGTTCACACCTGAGGGTCCGACCTGAACCCTGAACCCTAGCATGACACCAACTCCAGCACTTTCAGGCCGCCCCGCAAACGCGCGAGTTTCTTTTTGGCGTCTGTGAGTCCAAATAACGTGGCCGTAGCGCCGGCGGCTTGATGATTTCCCGCATCTTTAGCTCCGATATCAGCGGCAAATGGGCCGATGCGACCTTGCCGATAAACAGCGGCTCCAGCTCGCCGCCTTCGCGCAAGTAACGCAGGATCTGCAATAGGCCGCGCAAGTACACGGCATCCTTCGTCAAGCCGCCGCCGCGATACAGTCTCATCGCGATTGTGTAGGCAGTGCGCTGCGAAAATTCGTAAGTGCGGTCCAGCGCTCGAAACGTATCGATGAACGACGCGCCACCCAACAAGTAGTGGGCGCCCACGACACGCGCCGCCAGGACGCGCAAACGAAACCGGCTCAAACCGCCTACCAGGAACTCGGCCAGCACCGCCAACCCTTCCTGAAAACCGTCGTATCCCGCCAGCCCGACTTCCAATTGCTGAAACGGCTGATGGTGGCCGTTGTAGCGCGTTACCAGATGGGTACCGATCTCGTGCTGCAACAGCGCATCCACGCGCCGCGGTGGCACGCGTGTCCGGCCGCCGATCAAAAGCTGATCGCCCGATACCAGCAAACCGGCATACATGTCATCGTGCACGGAAACGGTAGCGGTAAAATCGGCGCATCGCTGCTGGTAATATCCCAGCTCTTCCTGCGCACGTTTTGCAAATTCGGTCGCATTGAGCTGGCCGGCCCCGCTTTGCCGACCACTGCGCGTCGGCACGCGGTCCAGCACTTCCATGGCGTGTTCCAGTAGCCAATCGGATACTCCACCATAAATCTGCAAGCTCTCCTGGAGAAATCGCGGCGAATCAATATCCGAAAGCAGTGTGATCTGCCGATCGAGCTCGTCCTGCTTCTGGCGAAATAAATAAGACAGCGTCGGGTCCTCAACGCGCTCGACCGGAATCAAGTAAAGTTGCCGTTTGAGCAAAGCGGGATCGACCGCCAACGGCCGATAGTAAAATGCGGGCGCTTGATCGAACCGGGAGCGGCGAAAATCCCGCCACGCGTTTTCCGCGTTCACCGGCGTCGCCTGAAGCAGCAAGTCGAACGAACGATCAATCTCCGCCAATTGCCGGTCGATGTCCAATACGGCTTTTACCACCGACCGGCGTCCCGGCGCGTGGAAATGCGCCGGCCGCAGTGTCTTCCGCTGCCGCACGAAGGCAAAGTTGGCTTGTTCTAAGGCAATGTGCAAGTCGCGGCTCGTAGCACGCATGACAGCCGCATGTTTTTCCTGCGACGACTCGCCGCGGTCCACCGTCTGAACCACAATGCCCAGCACGAAGCAATTCCAATCTCGGCATTCCCGCAGGCGCAGCAGCGGCTTTGAACCGGGCGGCGCCAATGTCTCATACGGTTCGAGCACGACGCGCGATCCGCCGAACGGCAACACGTCACGTCCCAACGATTTGCATAAAGCTTCGACTGTCGCGCGCGGGATCCACACCGCTGGAACGACGATCTCGAATCGCTCCAATTGCCCATTCGCGTCGCCATTCGTTGTTGTCACCAGCGCAAGATCGTCCGTCCGCGCATCGGACCAAATTTCAATCAGCAGGAAGCTGCCGAGTTCTTTCGCCAGATGCTCGACAACCGTCCGTAGCAGCTTAAGCGCTTTGCGCGCCTGCTGCTCCCCCGCCGGAACGATCATGTAGGCCGGCTCTCCGGCAACAAGCTGCTCGATATCCGCGCCGTCCGGCACATCTCGGTAAACGCACAATAGCGGCACGCGGCGTTCGATGTGTAGCCGTCCCCCGCCCGGTAGGTCTGCGCACACCGATTTGTCTGCCAATAGGTCGGCAATCACAGCAGTCGCCAAAGACGGGCGATCGGGCTTTGGCGGCTGTTGGCTCATGCTAAAAATTCTCCAGTTCGTCGCCCACGGCAGTGGCGGCGCCGGCCAACGCTTCACCCAGCGCGCAATGTTGTTTCGTGTCTAGCTCGCCAGTCCACTCGTCCATAAAAAACTTCTTTACCTCGATGGCCAGCGCGCACACCGTTTCCGGAAAGTTTTCGTGAATCCAACGGGGAAGCTGGCCGCCAAAGAACTTAACGTTCTCCCGCACATCCAGGCGGCGTCCAAAGTAGTCGTACGAACGCATCGCATCGAGCCACCGATTCACGATCGGCGACCAGAAGCTTCGCTGCATCGTGCCGGTTCCCAGATTTACCTCAGGATTTCCTTCCGGCTCGGCGGCCGCGCCGCCCACACCTCCCCGTATATGATTGTAACTATGAAGATCGAACACGACGACCTTTCCATTCCGGGCTATGAGCCGCTCCAAAAGCAGCCGCAGGTGAGCATAAAACTCGTCATAAGCGCGTAGTGAAATCGCCATCATTTCGGCAGACGGCGCACACCGCCATACATCCAGTCCCCAGGCATCGGACGGCGTCACGTAAACCGCCTTCTCTCGCGGCCGATTGAAATCCACTTCAAACCGCGAACGCCGGGCAATGATTCGAGTGGGGGCGATCGATGTCCAATCCGCGGTGAAAGGGTCTTCTTCGTAGCGCCGCTGAACCCCATCGAGCCGCAAACAAGCCGCCACTTCGGCCCGCACCTCATGACCATCATGAACGGCGCACGCCACGAGTGGACCTTCCCCAAACAAGGTCTGCCAAATCGGGGTTGCCGTGATCATGCGATTTCTCGATTGGCCTGGGGAAAGATCGCCAAACCCGATCCTAGCTGGCGGGAAATCGCGGAGCAACGAGCCGACTTCGTCGGTCGAAAAGGAAGCCCCGTCGCCTCGGGCACGCTATGTGCCGGAGGTGCAACTAAGCCCGTTTACGAAGCGTTTAGCTGCCACGGGTATAGCCAACTTTTCGCCAATCGAAAAACGAGCAGCCAGAAGTCCCATAACGTGGGGCTGCGTGACGACGGCGTTTGCGCTAGGATGGCCCGCCGTGGCTGCGGGTTTGATATCGCGACGCGCATACGGAGACAAATGGCCTTAAAGATCTCGACTCCCACGCGCCAAGCCCGTTGCCGCATTCGCTCGTTCACTACACCACGGAAGAATTGCAGCCTAAATTAGCATCGCACACTGCTCACGCCGTCGGCACTGACCACGTCAACCAGATTTCGAACCTGTTGAACTCCCGGCACATGCCGAACCGCTTCCTGCACGAGCTGTTTCAAATAGAATGTGGGCAATCGTCCGGTCAACACCAGCGTACGGCCCCGATGCTCGATAAATAGGTCGCTCATCCGCCCGCGAAAATGGGGGTGATGTTCCAGATACTGTCGAGCCAAAATGCTTATGTCGTACCGCTCGCACGACTGGGTCGAGGGGCGTTCCGCTATAGCCGATTGCATATCAAATCCTCCTGCAGGCATATTCCGAAGTATCGCAGTTTCTGGATGCTAAAATGGGTGGCCCGCGTTGTTTGGAAAAGGTAACTCTGGTCCGATATTATCCTGCTATCGGCAGCAGCCCCGACCGACGAACTTACCCCGCAAGCTGCATGCCAAAAGACGCCTGGCACCTAAAAAACAAGTAAACCATGACGATTGCTTCTGGCTGCCCGAATCGAGCGTAGAAGCATCTTATCGAATGCACCGTCGTCCACCACGGCCTGACTGTTGTAAAAAACTACTACGCCGTCGGTTTATGTAAGTTCATCCTGGACGCCAAAATGCCAATTGGCATCCAATACTTCGGCGCCACGCCTTCGATGCGACCATTTGCAGAACGAACCTAATGCACGACGAATCTCTAGGCCCTTTGCCCGAACAGCTTCAGGCAGCAGTCGCTGCCAACGACGCCCGCGCAATCGCAAGTTATCTTTCAGCGGTTGAACCGGCCGAGGCCCTGCACGCGATCTCCCACCTGAGCGATGCAGACCAATCGCGATTATTGCAGTCGCTGCCGGACGAGGCCGCGGCCAAACTTGTGGACCATTTGCCGGATGTCCAAGCGGCCCAAATGATCGAGCGGCTTTCAACAGCAAAGGCCGCCGCCATTGTCAGCGAGCTGCCTAGCGACGAGCAGGCCGACGTGATCTCCCGGCTGGGCGAACTTGAAGCGTTGGCCATTCTCGACGCCATGCCCCCCGACGAATCGCGCGACGCCCGCCGGCTTATGGCCTATCCGCCCGATTCGGCCGGTGGGCTTATGATCACCGAATATCTGGCTTACCGCGACAATCTTTCCATCGGCGACGTGCTCGACGACCTGCGCACCCACGCCGAGCGATATCGCTCGTTTGACGTTCAATACGCGTATGTTGTCGCGGACGGCGGCAAGCTGGTCGGCGTCTTGCGACTGCGCGACTTGCTGCTCTCGAAGCCGAGTGAATCGCTCATGGCGCTCATGATCGATGATCCGCTTAAGGTCCGCGACTCCACGCGCCTTGAACAATTGGAACGATTCTTCGATCACCACCCGCTGTTTGGCGTGCCGGCTATCGACGCAGAGGGGATCCTGATGGGCGTCGTTCGTAGAGCCGACGTGGAAATGGCGGCTGAAGAAAGATCGAACCGCAGCTTTCTCAAATTCATGGGCATCGTCGGCGGCGAAGAGTTGCGCACGATGCCGCTTGCCCTGCGCAGCGCACGCCGGCTTAGCTGGCTGACTGTCAACATTCTGCTCAACATCGTCGCCGCTAGTGTGATCGCGTTTAACCAGGAAACTCTCGCGGCCGTCATCGCGTTGGCTGTGTTCCTGCCGATCATTTCTGATATGAGTGGCTGTTCCGGCAATCAGGCGGTGGCCGTAAGTTTGCGCGAACTGACGCTGGGAATCATCAAGCCATTTGAAGTTTGGCGCGTCTTCCGCAAGGAATCGGCCGTGGGCCTGATCAATGGCGTGGTGCTGGGAATCTTGCTCGGCCTGGTCGCCTGGGCGTGGAAAGGCAACCTAATGCTTGGCGCGGTCGTCGCGGCGGCGCTGGCCGCAAACACACTCATCGCCGTCTGCTTCGGCGGCTTAATCCCGCTCGCGCTCCGCGGATTGGGTCAGGACCCCGCACTGGCTTCCGGACCGATCCTGACGACGGTCACCGACATGTCGGGCTTCTTTATCGTCCTTAAACTTGCCAGCCTCGTTTTGCCTTGGTTGACCTGAATCGTCCAATTACGCCGCGTACGATCCTGGCTCGCGAGCGATGGCGGCCACCTTTCTTGCATTCTTCTGGTACGACGTCCTCGACGGAAACGCGAACTCGATGCCAAGCCGTTCGAACTCCTCCATGATCCGGTAGTTCACGCGCTCCGAGTGCGCCATGTAGGACCACCAATCGGCCGGCGCGTACCAATAAATCACCTGGATATTCAAGCTCTCGGTGGCAAACTCGCTAAAAAACACCCGCGGCAAAAACTCTTCAAAGCCGACAATCGGGTGAATCCGCTCGCGAATCTCTTTCTCTTCCAGAATGTTGCGGACCGCTTGAACGGCGGCGGCCAGCTCGTTACGCGTGATATTGTACGTCAGCGATAGGTTCATCTTTCGTCGAATCGTCCGCCGGCGATCGATGTTCTCAATCGATTCGTTGACCAATGTCGAATTCGGAATCGTCAGCAGGTGGTCGGCATTCGTCCGCACCTTCGTGCAGCGGAATCCGACGTCTTCCACCACGCCGTCCCTGCCGCCAAACGTGATCCGTTCACCAAGCCGCACCGGCCGCTCGGCCAGCATAATCAGCCCGCCGATGAAGTTGTTGATCAGCGCCTGGCTGCCAAAGCCAACTCCGATAGCCAGTGCACCGCCGAGAATCGTAAATGCCGTCAGGTCCACGTTGACCGTTCGCATAGCCGAAAGGACGACGCCGACCAGCATGCTGTAAAACACAAGCGAGCGGATCGCCGACGTGGCATCCTTGCTGAGTCGAAATCGCTTCAGCAAACGATAGGCGACCATCGCCGCCACAAATCGCGAGAGCATCCAGCCGAGGATCAACGTCGTTAGCCCCTTGATTGCCATGCCGACCGTGATCCACTTTTCGTTGATTTGCAGCAATTGGTGGTTCCAAGCCGATTCGACCTGGTACCATGCGCCTGCCGCGATCGCCGCGGGCGTAAGTGCCTGGACGCTAACGTTAATCTCGTCCAGCAATTTCTCGTGCACCCGGCGGCTCGTTTCTATTGTCACCAGTTTCTGTTCATAAATCGCCATCGTCTGCTCGAGTTGCGACTGCTGCACCTGAATCCAGAACAACACGTTCGCAGGGCCTTTCGCCGCTAATTCGGCCTTTTTGGTGACGCTCGTAAGCTGGTTGCGCAGATCGCGCATTTTCAATATTTGCACCCGCAGCCCCGAGGCCAGATCATCCAGCGCGCCCTTCGTTTCCTGCTGTTCGGATTTCAGTTCCTTAAATACTTCGTGGTCGGTAGCTTCCCGATGGGTCGAAGCGAGTTCATATCGCCGTTTCCAGGCAAGCTCTAATTGGGTTAGTTGCTGTAGACGTTGTGAAAGCGAATCGATTTCTTCGTTAAGCCTTTGCGCCGTGCGCCATTGCGCAATCATTTTCTCCTTAAGCACTGCGCGATCGGCGCCGGCGGCCGCATTGAGCTGCTTCTCTGTCTCTTGCCGCGCAAGTTCTGCGTCGTGCAGACTGGCCTGCGCACTCAAAAGATCGTTGGTAGCTGCCGCCGCGTTCTTCTTGATGCCGTCGAGCTGGTCCTTTAAGTATGCTTCTGTAAACACAACCGACGGACTTATCCGCGCGATCTGATCCTTGCGCACTTGTTCGCTCAACCGCTGCACTTCCTGGGCGACTTGCTCCCGGGCGACTTCGCTTTTGCGCAGCGCGAGCGTTTCGCCGGCTAAATCGGCTGCCTGTCGCGCCGTTTCGGCCGCTGCCGCAAGCTCCGCGGCTTTGGAGCCGTCCTTGCCACTTTCGAATGCACTCTGCGCCTGGCGAAGCTTTGCCTCAGCCTCAGCGAGCGCGCTTTGTGATTTATTCCTGTTTGCTTTGGCCGTTGCCAACTTATCGGCCGCCAGGGTGGCCCGCGCTTGCTCGGCCGCTAAATCGTCCTTCAATCGGTCGAGATCGGCAAATGTGGGGGCCTTGTCGGGCGCCGACGGGGATTTCAATAGCGTTTCCAGCTTCGCCTTGCGCGTGCCCAGTTTCTTGGCTTGTTGCTCGACAGCTTCCTGCTGGGCCAGCACGGCGTCGCGCGCCTGACGATACGCCACCTCTTGTGCCGCCGCTTTGTCCGACGCGCCGTTGGTTGCCACTTTGCGCTGAGCCAGCCGCAGCTGTTCTGCATTCTGCGTACGCTTGTCGGACAGTGGCGCGGCTGGTGTTCCCGGTTCCACCGGGCTAGTCTGTAGCGCCGGACCGAGCAGCAACGATTGTGCGACGGTCGTGGCCGTGAACAAAAGTATCAATCCCGCGAACCCAACGTGCCGAACAAATCGCTGAGATGCGAGCATAACGCCCTCTCTTCCTTGATTGGGTCGCCCATAGGCGATTAGCTTCTGCTTGCCATTTGCCCTAAGCGGCAAGTGAATCGCGTAGTATGGCAATTTTAACGGGACCGTCAACTTGGGTCCGACGCTAGCGTGCAGTCTGCCGCCACCGCTTTAAAGGGCGTCCGCTAGCAGCGTGCAAATTGTCCTAGGCACATCCGGCGGGCTATCTGCTACAGTTAGCCGCCATCGTTCGCCGGACTTTGCTCCTTATCCAAATCTACGTCCACAAGAAAATCGCCTTGGAGAAAATTGCGGCCGACCAAGAGCGGGTAGTCCATGGACGTCCGATCGTTGAGCGTCACCAGGACTTCCTTACGAAAATTCTTCCATTGCAATGTCAGTCGGACTTTGTAGCGATGGTCGAACTCGCCGCTCTTGAGAGAAGATGATTTCACGCGCACGGCGTCCGCCACGATGCCTTCGACCCATTGCGTTTTGCCGTCGCTTCCTTTTAGCAAAAATCGCAACGTCTTGCCGACGTTCCTGACCCGTTTGGCCGTTTTATCCTGGATTTCGATTCTCTCCACATGCAACGAGCAGGTCTCCGCTCCCGTGTCGATCCGGGCCGGAAATGTAAGACCCGAATTCGTTTCGGTCAAAGTCGCGGTGGCCCCAATGATCCGCTTTTGTGTCTTTGCCGCCGCATCGTTTCCATTGGCACTCATGACATCACGCGTCCCGGCAAGAATCACAAACAGCACCACTCCTAACGCAACGGTCTCCCATTTAACCATCCTGGAAACATCCAATCGCTCGCCCAACATGCTGATTTCCTCCTTGCCAAACGTTTCTGCGCAACGGCTCGTCAAGCATCGAGCTTGCTCCCATTTTACCGGCTGCAACGAATTTACGGAACGCGACCCGCAGCGGAGACATTCTTGCCTGCCGGTCAGGCTGGATTGTCTGCCCCACTGCGCAGGGGCCGAATGTTGCCCCTTGCGAGAACTATATTTGAAAGCGACGAGTGCAATGCAAAGAATCGCTCGCTCCGACGACCGCCGAGACTCTCGCATGAATCCGCGTTCACTCTGTAACATTGCCATCGTCGGGCTGCTGTTGCTGGGCGCACTTTGTTGTGCGCTGCGCCAGCGGGCCATCCACCGCGACGAAGCCGCGCACGAAAACACGCTTTGGGAAATCACCTACGCCGCGCGCTTCAAGCCGCTGGCCACAACCGGCCAGCAGGAATCCCAAGTGCGCATCGGGCTGCCTTTCGACACGCGCCACTGCCGAGTCATACGAGAGCGCGACACCTGGATCGTCACCAACCCGAATCTTCACGCTAAGTTCACTCATCCCGCCAAAGCGACCGGTAATCGGATGCTCGTCTTTTCGACGCGCAAAACCGGAAGTGCGCCGTACGAGGCGACCGCCCGTGTTGTGGTCCGCTTGAGTCCGCGGCCAGATACGGCTCCGGCGTCGCTGGAAACGTTGAAGTCCCGCGATCGGTTCTTGCGGCCTGATATTGCACTGCCAACTACCGACCCGGCCGTGCGGCAAATAGCTCAACTCGCCCCCAACGACGCGCAGACCGATTTCGAACGCCTGCAATGGGTTTTCGAATACTGCTCGGAAATCGATTCCAGCGGCCCCGATCTGACCGACGACGCCAAAGTTGCGATTGTCACGAAGCACGGTTCGCCCAAAGCGCGGGCCCGCGCCATGGTCACACTTTGCCGCGCGCTCGGCTTCCCAGCGCGATTGGTCGCCGGTTTTATCGTCTGCCAAGGGACAGACGTCCAACCGCATGTTTGGCTCGAGGTCTTTCAGAATCAGCAGTGGGAACCATTCGATCCAACGTACGGTTTTTCGCTGACGATGCCCATGACGTATGTACCAGTCCGTCGCGATGCCGATCAGCTCTTCAGCGCCGCAAACGTTGAGCACTCGAAGCTGCGCATTCATTATTCGATCAAGCGCTTGCAACCCGATCATCAATTAATCCAGGCCGAGCTGCAGCACCCCACGCAAATTCTCAACCTGCGTCGGCTCCCCTTCAAAATGCACAAGGTGATGAAGATCTTGTTGCTGTTGCCGTTGGCCGCGCTGATTACTGCGTTTCTGCGCAACGTGGTCGGACTGGGAACGTTCGGCACGTTCTCGCCGGCCCTGCTGGCGATGAGTTTTATTTACGCCGATTGGAAAACGGGTCTGGCAATCGTGGTAATCGTCATTACCGTTGGGCTGCTGGGGCGGGCGTCGTTGGAACGATTGCGCCTGCTCACCGTGCCGCGCTTGAGCATCATCCTGACGATGGTCATTCTGTGTGTCGTGTTTGGCATCTCGACCTTGCAGTATTTGATGCCCGCCGTCAGTGCCGAGGTCGTGCTCCTGCCCATGGTCATCCTCAGCATGCTCATCGAGCGGTTCCACGTGAGCGTCGAGGAAGACGGACTCGTGTATACGATTCAACTTGCCGCCGGCACGCTGTTGGTGGCCGTACTCTGCTACCTGATATTGGGATCCGAGCGCGTCGGCGAATGGGTGCTGACCTATCCTGAAGCGCATTTCTTTACGATTGCCGCGTTCATTGTCCTCGGCCGGTACGCCGGCTATCGGCTCACGGAGCTGTGGCGGTTCCGCGACCTGGTCGAAGCCACCGAGGTTGCCTCATGAACATCATCCGTCGCTTGATTCCCACGAAGCGCAGCCGCCTGTTCGTCTGGCCGCACGAGCTCAACGAGGCCGGCGTGCTGGGTATCAACTTTCGAAATTTGGCGTTCATCCAGGAGAGCAACCCCCGCGCTCTCTACCCCCGCGTCGACGACAAAACTATTACCAAACAGATTTGCCATCAGCACGGTATCCCCGTCCCAGAAACGTATGCGGTCATCCGCCGCTACGGCGACTTGCGGCGATTCTCCGAACTCATCGGCGACCGCGATGAGTTCGTTGTGAAACCCGCTTCCGGCGCGGCCGGCCGTGGAATCATCGTCATCGCCCGCCGCAACGCGAACGATTACGAAACGGCCAGCGGTCGCCTCATTAGCAAGGGCGAGCTCGATTATCATCTTTCGACCATCCTTTCCGGTCTGTACTCGCTCGGCGGGCAAGTCGATTGCGCCATCGTCGAGCAGCGGATCATCATGCACCCGACCATGCATGCCATCGCCGTTGGTGGAACTCCCGATGTCCGCGTCATTCTCTATCGCAACGTACCGGTGATGGCCATGGTCCGGCTGCCAACACTCGAATCCGAAGGCCGCGCCAATTTGCACCAGGGAGCCGCCGCCGCCGCCGTTCACCTCGTCACCGGCCGAACCTTTGGCGGCGTCTGTACCGGCCGCGCTGTCACCAGACATCCGGACACCGGCGAGCAGATAGCCGGGTTGGTAATACCCGGCTGGCATAATCTGCTGGCCGCCGCCATGAAGCTCGCCGACGCATTGGAGATGGGTTACATCGGCGTCGATTTTGTCATCGATGCCAAAGTGGGCGCGGTCGTGCTTGAAGCCAACGCCCGACCTGGCCTCGCAATCCAGGTGGCCCACCGTATCGGCCTTTTACCGCGATTAAAGCTTATTGATTCAATGCCGCGCGATGCCCTGATCGGCGACCGCCGCTGGGAGCTGCTTCCCCGCCTCGCCGGAGACGACCGCCATGTTGCCGCCATGGCCGTGGCATAACAAGGAACTCTAATAAAACCGCCGGGGACTGGCTCAATTTGCGCAGTCCGCGGAGCAAATTGTGCCTGTCCCTCTCTCCCGAAGTCGGTTTTGTTGGAGTTCCTAAGCCTCAGAGGCAAGATTTCGCGGAAACGTATCCACAGGCGAAACCTGAACCTCCTTGTCTGTTCTTCTTCCTACTGCTTCTTGTCATCCTCTTGCGGTTGGCGGTGCTCCTCCACCAGCGACCCGCCCAGCCAACCTCGTCGCTTGAACGACAGCAACATCCCGATCGCCACTAATACCATCAACCCAAGCGCGAACAAGTAGCCAAAACGCCAGCTCAACTCCGGCATGTTCCATTTCGACATGGTCGTGTTGAAGTTCATGCCGTACACGCCCGCGATGAAGCTCAGCGGCAGAAAGATGGTTGCGATCACGGTCAGCGTCTTCATGATCTCGTTCATGCGATTGCTGATGGCCGATAGATAATAGTCGCGCGTGTCGCCAGCAATATCGCGATAAGATTCCAACAAATCGAGCAGTTGCACGGCGTGGTCGTAGCAATCGCGCAAATAGACGCGCGTTTCATTCGCCACGAACGGCGTAACGTCCGAACGCAGCTCGCTGATGGCATCCCGCAACGGCCAAAGCGCCCGTCGCAGCATCAAGAGCTCGCGCCGCACCACGTGCAGCTCCACGAAAGCCTCGCGCGTGTGCAACACCGCGTCTGGATCATCGAGCCTGTCCAGGTGGTCGCCGATTTTCTCCAACAACGGAAAGTATGCGTCGATCGAAGAATCGATCAGCCGATAGGCCAGATAATCCGGATGAACGCCTTGCCGCGCGACACTATCCTTAAGCCGCAATCCGGCACGGACCAGGTCGAAGCAGTCGCCCGGTCGCTCTTGGAACGTCACCAGGTAATTCTTTCCCAGCAACAGGCTGAACTGCTCGCAGATCTGCTCATTCGATCGATCGGGAATTCGCAGCACGATGTACAGGTAATCGTCGTATGCATCGACCTTGGCCCGCTGATGCAGATGAACGACGTCCTCAAGTGCCAACGGATGAATATGGAAAATGCCCGCGATTGCCCGGAGCGTTTCCTCGCTGCCAAGCCCGACCACATCGACCCAAACAACGGGCCACTTCTTAAGAAGCTCTTTCAACTCCTGCGGATCAGCAACCTTTTGCTCGACCACTTGCTCCTTGCCGTAGGCCATCACGCGAATGGTCGTTGGATACGAGCCCGGCTGGATCGTGATCGTCCCCGGCTTCGCACCGGGCGCGGAACGCCGCCGAACGCGCGGCCTAAGCCGCCTCAAAAACTTCAATTGATTTGCCATAGCCGCCGATTGTAGCACAACACAGCGCCGCCACAGCGGACCGATGCCGAGGGCCGCAATTGCAATCGACGTGGTGAAGTTAGGAATGAGCAGCTACCGCGGTACGATCTATCAGATCGGGACCGACGGCACGGGCTTCAGTCTCCTGCACTCGTTCGCCGGCGGCACCGTCGCCGAGGAGATGGTCTTCGACGACATCTCGTCCGGCGCACAGAACGACCTGGAGCGGGCCACCGAGATCGCCCGCAGCATGGTGATGGATTTCGGCATGAGCCGCCTGGGCCGGGTGAACTATCACGAATGCAACCGCAGTCCGTTTCTTGCCGGCGGCGGCGATTTCCCGCGGATGCAGAGCCACAGCGAGCAGACTGCCCGCGAGATCGACGAAGAGGCCAAACGCATTATCGACGAAGGCCTGGAGCGCGTGCGTCACATTCTGTCGAAGCGCCGCTCGGCGCTCGACGCCACGTCCCGCGAACAGATGCAACAGGAAGTGATCGACTCAACGGAACTCGCCCGCATCATCGAAGAGAACTCGGGCAGTCCGATGATCGTCCGCGGTACCGACTCCGAGCGCAAGCGCGCGACGCCGACGGACGATTCCGCTAGCGAAAAGTCCACCGGCTCCGCCGGAAGCTGAAGCGCAAACTGGATCAAGCCCGCTCCAATCAGGGAGAGCTGGCCAAACGGATGAATTCTGCTTGACTTTTCCCCCTCGACTCTCCATATTACTTGCAATCCTTTTGGAGGGCGTCTTAGCCTTATACCCTGCGTGGGGCCTTGCTTGCCCCGTGTGAAATGGAAATGGCGTCGGAGTGTCTCTGCACTCGCGGCCTCCTCCCCTCTTACCGTCACCACCTGCGACGATTAGTCACGGATACTCCGTGGGTCTGCTGCGCGCAGCGCGCTCCAAGCCTTGTGTCCGTCCGGACGTGGCTGGTCCCTGGAGACTCACTTGAAACATCGAGCATCCCGTGCGCGCGTTCGGCCCAACAACGCGAAGCATCGCCGTCCACTTGATCGTCATTTGACCTTTGAGCCATTGGAGGATCGCCGGCTGTTGGCGGTGGTGACCGTCGACACGCTCAACGACACAGTCAACTTCAGCGACGGCGTGACGTCGCTCCGCGAAGCGGTCTTCGCCACCAATCTTGTCGGCGGCGCCGACACGATCAATTTTGCCGCGTCACTCACCAGCGGCGGCCCGGCCACGATCCTCTTGACCATGGGCGAGCTGGCGATCACCGATTCCCTCACCGTGAACGGACCCGGCGCGAGCCTGTTGACGCTCCAGGCCTATGACCCCACGCCGACCATGAAAAACGGCGACGGCAGCCGGATCTTTAACATTGATGATGGTAACGCTGCGAACCTGCTCGACGTTTCGATTAGCGGCGTCGCGCTCAACGGTGGCGACGTGGTCGGCACGTCGGCGGAGCGATTTCGCAGTTTCGAAAATCTCACTGTCGCCCAGAGCAGGATCAGCGGCAACTCGGCCGGCGGTGGCCGCGGCGGCGGAATCTACAGTCGAGGCGGCGTTCTGAACACGATAACCGGCAGCACGATCAGCGGCAACGCGGCCGGCGATGGCGGCGGAATCTCTGGATTCTTTGTCAATCTGATGGTGACCACTAGCACGATCAGCGGCAACTCGGCCAGCCAACACGGCGGCGGCATTGTGCCCTGGCAGCACAGTCACCAACAGCACGATCAGCGACAACTAGCCCTCGGCGGCGGCGGATAAAACATTTTTAACCGCGATGGGAACGTGTTCATGTGATCGACAGCACGATCAGCGACAACTCGGCTGTCACGACGGCGGCGGCATTCTCCATAGTGGTAGCGGTAGACCGCGACGGTCACTGGAGCACGATCAGTGGCAACTCGGCCGTTATGGTGGTGCGTCACCAATGGCGGCGGCCTCACGGCTGTGGGAATTACGATTAGCGGCAATGAGTCAGTCGCTTTGCTGGAGGCATCTGGAACCAAGGCGATCTGACGGTTGCCAACAGCACGATCAGCGGCAACTCGGCCGGTATCGCCGCGGCGGCTTTGGAACAATCCTCTACAACGACCGTCCGGCACTCTGGCGGTGACGGGAAGCTACGATTTCAGTGGCAATACGGCGGCAGACGGCTTGGCGGCGGCATTTACAATCTCCGAGCCTGCCGTCATTCGCTCCAGTACTATTACGGCGAATGCGGCGGCAGTCGGAATGGGCAGCGGCGTGGCTTCTGCTTACACGAACTCGTTTTCCGGCCCGGTCCAAACAATTGCCGAGTCCAGCATCATCGCCGGGAACGTCCATAGCGACGCGGACTTCCTAAATTGCGCCACGAATCCGTTCAGTCGAACGGCTTCAACCTGATCGGCACGGGCAACGCGATCGGCGAGTTTATCAAGCCGGGTGATCAAACGGGCGTGGCCGATCCGCTGTTGGGGCCGCTGGCCGATAATGGCGGACCAACATTCACGCACGCGCTCTTGGCCGGCAGCCCGGCGATCAATGCGGGCGATCTCTCGGCCGTGGCCGGGGTGGGCGGCGTGCCGGAGTTTGATCAACGGGGGACGCCCTTCGGCCGCGTGTTCAATGGCCGCATCGACATCGGGGCCTTCGAGTACCAGGCGGCCAGCGACCTCAACCTGGTCGTCGACACGCTCGTCGACGAATCGGACGGCGACTATTCGCTGGGCGACCTCTCGCTCCGTGAAGCGATTCTCCTGACCAACACGTACCCCAGCCTCGACACGATCCAGTTCGCCCCCGCGCTCGCCGGCGGCACGATTCTCTTAACGCTGGGCGAGCTCACGATCACCGACAACGCATCGATCATCGGCCTGGGCGCCGATCAACTCACGCTGCGGGCGTATGACCCCACGCCCGACCTGAAAAACGGCGACGGCAGCCGCGTGTTTAACATCGATGATGGCAACGCCAACTTGCTCGACGTCTCAATCACCGGCGTGACACTCACTGGCGGCGACGTGATCGGCGGTTTTCAGTTTGGCGGCGGCGCCATCCTTAGCAAGGAAGACGTGACGGTCAGCGAGTGTACGATCCGTGGTAACTCTGTCAGCAAAGTCGGCGGCGGCAGCGACGCCGATGGCGGCGGCATCTTCAACCGCGGCAATTTGACCGTTAATGCGAGCACAATTAGCGGCAACTCGGCCAGCCGCGGGGGGGGCGGCGGCATTTCGAATGGCCAAGGCATCCTTGCGGTGACCGGCAGCATGATCAGCGGCAATACTGCCAGCTTCGGCGGCGGGATCTACAACACTTCTGGCAGCGTCACGGTGACCGGCAGCACGATCAGCGACAACTCGGCGACTGATTCCCAGAGTCAAGGCGGCGGCATATTCAGACTCCACGCTTGGCAACCTGACAGTAACCGGCAGCACGATCAGCGGCAATTCGGCGAGTCTTGGCGGCGGGATCAGGGCGGGCGATAGCGGGAACGTGTTGTTGAACGGCAGCACGATCAGCAACAATACAGCGACCAGGGACGGCGGCGGCATTTTGTTCATCAGCGGCGGCGCGCCGTCCGTGGTCGACTGCACGATCACCGACAACACGGCTGGCCGCGATGGCGGTGGCATCTTCAATGTTCGCGGAACGGTCACGAACAGCACGATCAGCGGCAACTCGGCTGGCCGCGCTGCCGGCGGTATTTTCATTGCAGGCGGGACGGTCACGAACAGCACGATCAGCGGCAACTCAGCGGGCGGCAGCGGCGGTGGCGTGGATGGCAGCCGGGTCTTTCATTAACAGCACGATCAGCGGCAACTCGGCAAGCACCGGCGGCGGGCTGTTCATAATAGGCAATTCGACCCTCAGCCACAGTACGATCGCGTTCAACACGACCACCGGCGTTGGCAAGGGCATCTTCGTCAACAGCGGTTCGTTGTCGCTCGACCATTCGATGTCGCGCAAAACACTGGCATCAACGGAGACATCAACGGCCTCTTGGGCACCACAATTACTGTCCAGTACAGCCTCGTCGGTAATAACCAAGGTCATGCGCACTGCTCCCGGCGACCCGTGGGATCACCCGACGTCAACGGCAACCTCATCGGCACCAGTTCCGCGCCCATCAATCCGCAATTGGGCACGCTCGCTAACAACGGCGGATCGACAAAGACGCATGCGCTTTGCCCCGGCAGCCCAGCGATTGATGCGGGCGATCCAGCGGCAGTCGCTGGCGTCGCCAACGTGCCGGAATTTGACCAGCGCGGCGCGCCGTTTACGCGGGTGTCTGGCGGGCGGATTGATATCGGGGCGTTTGAATTGCAGCCACCGCCGGCCACGGTGCCTCGGCGACTACAGCCAGAATGGGGTCGTCGACGCAGCGGACTACGTCCTATGGCGGAAGACGCTAGGCACGACGGGCGTCACACACTACAGCGGCGCCGACGGGGATGGCGACGGCGATATCACGTCGGGCGACTACGACGTGTGGAGGACCGATTTCGGTGCCGCATTGTCCGGTTTGGTATCGAGTGTGTCGGTGGCGAATCCGGCCGGCGGGTCCGCCTCCGCAGTGGTCCTTTCGAGCGAATCAATGTCTGCCGTTGATCGGAGCGACGGCTTCCTCGCCAACGACGCCGCTGCAGTCCGCCAACTGTCCGCACCCGTGCACGAGGCAACTTTTGCTGCGATTGGTGCAGGACCGGCGGCCGAATCCATGTCACGCAGTTCCTTGGCTGTACCGCTCACCACCCGTACAATGCCACTGCACAATGATGACCTTTTGCTATTGGCGCTCGACAATGCTGCAGCACCATCGGTTGCCTTCGACGAATTGTTGGGTGGCCATGAATCAGACAACACGCCGGACAGCCCATCCGACGCTTTAGCTGAGGACCCATATCTAGCTGTGAATCTGATGGCCTGGCGTTAAACGCGCTTCCAATGACGACGATTCGTCGATTCTCATAAACTCATCGACTCCGTGACAGTGGTCAACTAACGACCCGTCTTCAGACGGGCGACTATTCTCCAATTGTTCGGCATTGGGCTGAACATTGAAGAAGGCCCGCTTCGTGAGTTCGTCGGCTGCTGTTTCGCTGCCCGCGGCGATGGTGACACGCCGGCCTCGTGGAGCGAGAATGTTCTACGACCGCTCCAAGGTCGAGCCGTCCACCGCGTCGATCACGATAGTTTAAGGAGATGTTATGAATAGTCTCGGCTCTAACGTACAACAACTGCAGAAAATGAAGACCCATCCCGGTTTCGTTGCCGCGCTGGACCAAAGCGGTGGCAGCACACCCAAGGCGCTGCGTCTCTACGGAATCAAAGAGGATGCGTGGTCCAACGAGGATGAAATGTTTGCGATCGTGCATCAGATGCGCACGCGAATCATCACCAGTCCCAGCTTCACCGGCGAGAGGATTCTCGCAGCCATTCTGTTCGAGAACACCATGGACAGGGACATCGAGGGACAGCCTACCGGAGACTTTCTTTGGAACGTCAAACAAGTGGTGCCATTTCTGAAAGTAGACAATGGCCTTGCAGCCGAGAATAACGGGGTCCAATTGATGAAACCGATGCCCGACATTGCCGCGCTGCTCGACAAGGCAAAAGCAAAGCGCATGTTTGGGACCAAGATGCGCTCGGTCATTAAACAAGCCAACGCGGCGGGCATCAAGGACATCGTGAATCAGCAGTTCGAAGTAGCTCGGCAGATCATCATCGCGGGCTTAGTACCGATCGTCGAGCCGGAAGTCGATATACACTGCCCAGAAAAGTCCAGGGCCGAGAAGTTGCTCAAAGCGGCCATTCTCGAGAAACTCAACGGACTGCCCGTGGGTCAGATGGTCATGCTCAAACTCACACTACCAGAGCAGGGCGACTTCTATGCCGATTTTGTCAGTCATCCGAATGTCGTGAGGGTGGTGGCACTGTCCGGCGGTTATACGCGGGAAGAGGCAAACGAGCGGCTGCGGAGAAATCACGGTATCGTGGCGAGCTTTTCGCGGGCGCTGGTAGAGGGACTGTCGGCCCAGCAATCCGATGCCGAATTCAACAGCCTCCTGGATGCATCCATTCAGAGTATCTTTGAGGCGTCCAATACCTAGGCATGCCATGATCGGAGCTACGGCAGCAAGTACTCCGACGCGGCGGTGCACCGCATGACTTACCGAGTGCCGAGAACTCGTATCCGTGGAAGGCTCCATCAATCCACCGTGGCGACGCCATTCGAACGGTTGTCGAGCCGGGAATCAGACGATATCTTGTTAGCTTTTCGCCGAAAGATTCGCGTTGGGAAAATGAACCGATACGTTTTTATTGTGACATTGGCGGCGCAGGCAACCTCCTTCGCGCAGACTAGGTCGCCACCATCAACCTTTCAGCAAATCGCTCGCGAAACTGCAGTTCGTACCAAAGTTGGCGACAAAACCATTTCGCAACGTCTTGGCCAAGACGTCGATTTGCTCAATAGAAATGTTTTTGTTCATATTTCACGAACAATGGGCACCTGGGACGCGGCATGGCTTGGAAAGACTGACGCGGGAATTGAGGGTGCTGGTTTTGCTTTGGAATGGAACGGAAATCTGTTAAGAGTTGGGGCGTCGCCGATTGAAACAACATCTTTCACAAACCAATATGGCTCGGGAATCGAAGCGACGCAGAAGGCCGGTGACCTGATCCAGATCGTACGAACCTTACGCGTTTACGACAGCAGGCCTGCGCTCACTTTGTCGGCGAAGATAACGAATACATCCAAGCAAGAGATTACTCTCGGCACCGCGCAGCTGATAAATCTTTACCACGAACAACACGGCGCCTGGCGTCTGGGTAAGCCGGCAGAAACTCCCGCTGCAATTTATGGCGTCAGCGGGGCGCACTGGTTTTCTGTTCCGTGGCAGCCAGGAAAAAATGAACAGGTTTACGCTGGCGCGGGACTAATCCTGCTGTACGGCCGGCGACCGTCGGCAGCTTTAGCAGTTGGATTCCTTTCTGCCCGTGAAGCTCGGCCTGATCTGGATGCGGTCTTTCGTGTGCACGATGGCGGCGTTCGCTTACTGGCGCACCAACCAATGCTCGGCCGAAAACTTGGACCGGGCGAGACACTGGAGTTCGATCCGATTTATCTTGCCGCTAACGAGAACCCTTTCACTGCGCTGGAGGATTATGCCCGAGCTGCTGCTTCGTTTGCTCGCGCGCCCATCCGCGGTAAACCAACTGGAATCTGGTGCAGTTGGTACGCCCATCGGATGAACGTGTCTGAAGACTTGGTGCTAGCAAACGCCGCCGTCGCTGCCAAATATTTTAAGCCGCTCGGCTTTGAAATCATGCAGCTTGATCATGGGTGGCAGCGCGGCGACGTGACCGGCGACTGGGTTCCGAACGAACGATTTCCGCATGGCTTGAAATGGCTCGCCAACGAACTGAAAACTCGTTACGGATTTCGGCTCGGACTTTGGATTGCACCGACTGATGTTGCCGAAACGAGCGAGACGTTCCAAAAGCATCCCGACTGGGTTCTCAAAGATGGCAACGGAAAGCCGCTTGTTAACTGGCGATGGTATTGGAAGCCGAATCCGAACTGTTACGAACTGGACGCCTCAAATTCTGCCGCGCGAAAATCGATTGAAGATACATTATCGCGGCTTGCTGGCGAAGGCGCCAGTTACTTCAAAATTGATTTCATTGCGGCATCAGCCGGCGAACAGTTTTTCCAGTCTGACCCCAAAGTAACGCGCGGCTGGGGAGTCTTTGAGCACGCGGTCGAAGCGGTGCGTCGCGGCGCGGGAAAAGATGCGACCATTCGCTTTTGCCAAGTGCCTTCCCTGCTGGCCGCTGGCGACAGCGCACTCGGCGGCGATGACACGCTCGATGCCGGTTTGAATGGAGATATTCGAGTGCTTCGCGAAAATGCGAAACATTTGGCCGCGAGCTATTGGGCGAACGATCGATTGTATCGCCGCGAAGTTTGCGATATGAGCGTACGGATGCAAGCTGATGTGGAGGAAGCTCGTTTGAGGCTGGCAATGATGACGCTCGCGGGTTGCAGCATTTCATTCAGCGACGAACTTCAGCACCTGCCTGCTTCTCGTATTCGCATGATGCAGGCTTGCCTACCCGCGGGAAACCCGACTATGAAACCACTCGACCTGTTCGAGCGCGAAATTCCTTCGGTCTGGCACTTGCATTGTCGCGCGGGTACGCCTCGCGATCCCATTGACGAGTGGGATGTCGTCGGCGTGTTCAATTTCGAAAGCAAACCAGAAGAGCGCACGATTGATTTCACATCACTCGGACTGGCAACAGATGTTGACACGGCCGTTTTTGAATTTTGGGAAGAGAAATTCTTGGGCGTTCATCGCAGCAAGATCACGATTACATTGCCACCGCAGACGAGCCGCATTCTGTCGATTCGCAGACTAAGAAATCATCCGCAACTCATCGGCACGGATATGCACCTACTACAGGGATATCACGAATTGAAGCGGCTCGGCTGGGATGACAACACTCGAGTACTCTCAGGCGAGTTCGAGCGAGCGGCCGGTCTGGACGGCAAAGCGTACTTCTACATTCCAAAGGGTTATGCGGCTCATTTTGATTTTCCGCTGAAAGACAATTCAGCGCATTTGACGCGAATCAACGCCGAAGTTTGGGCGCACGAATTTCGCTTTCGAAACGCGCGATACGAATGGAAGATCCCGTTCGATAAAACGGCAAAATGATTGGACTTGATGTTGCTAACGCATTCAACGCTCAACCCTGGTCTGATCAGATTCCGCTGCGGCGCAAAGCAGAGACGCTCGCGTCACGTCGCAGCAGACTCTCCGCCATATATGCCAACAACGAAACCGTCGCCGCAACATCTCTGGAGGAGTTACCGGTAAACAATCGAACGAATCGTGTCAATCACCACAATCATGCAGATACGCGCAACCGGAACGTTCGAAATATTTAAAACCGGTCGACCGTAGACTGCATAACGTGCGAAGCAGTTGCCACACGATAACCGCATACACTGCAACCTGCTCGCGCTCCACGCCCGCCAAGAACCAAGTGACTATCCCAGTGCAGAACCACATCCCGGCCAAAACCACTTCCACGCCGATCTAAATGCGATGGCGGAAGAACAATTGCGGATTGGTAGCCCGATATGCAGGCGAAGATTTGAAGAGAAGATGCGCTGGGGTGATGGGAATCAGTTGCAACTTCTGTGGCCGCAGCGATAGCGAATGTGCGGCCAAAAAGTTTCGGTGAATGAGTTCACGTGATGGCACGACAGCAAAATACGGCCCTCGCGCTGTCCTATGTTACAGTTGCCTACAACGCACTTGAAGGGGCCATCTCGATTACGTTCGCGCTGTTTGCCGGCAGTCCAGCGATTTTAGGTTTCGGCATCGATAGCTTCGTTGAATCACTGTCGGGCGCGGTGATGGTTTGGCGCTTTTCTGGTGGTGGTAAAGAGCATCGGGAAAAGACGGCGATTCGTCTTGTCGGTATTGCGCTGATCCTGCTCGCTATCTATGTAGCCTACGAAGCCGCCACGGCGCTCTACCGTTCTGAGCCGCCGGAGCGAAGTATCGTTGGCCTAATCATTGCCGCAGTATCGCTGGTGACCATGCCTGTTCTGTACGTGCTGAAACGGCGCACTGCTCAGGAAATAGAAAGCCGAAGCCTAGCGACCGATGCTAAGCAGACCCTTGCCTGTATCATGCTCTCTATTGCCCTCTTGATTGGCACCGGGCTGCACTACGCTACCGGGGTGTGGCAGGCCGATCCGCTGGCCGCTCTAATCATTGCGGCGTATCTTGTGCGAGAAGGGTACAAAGCATGGAAGCAGCAGGAAATATGCTGCTGTTAGCTGTTACTGCGTCCCACCACATCCCCACACGACAGATGCTGAACGTCAAACGCTCAAAGAGTGCATCGCAGCCTCCGCTTCAACTACTCTTCCTAACAGCGGATCATCCGGCCGGAAGCCTTTGAAGACCATCCGACGTTTCAGCTTCGTTAGGTAGCCGAGCATCACCTTGAATCGGACTGCCGCTGAGTTTGGCACGCGAGTTTGCTTGCACCTTGTTTGTTTTTCACAACTCAGGCATCTCGCACAATTCCACCGATCCGCCGTGGACGATTACAGGGTGCTTTTCAAGTAAGTCGAGTATCTGCTGTTTGTTGTCAGAATCAAATCGCATGTAGCCGACAATATGGTCTGTTGACTTCGCTGACTGGACATCGCCAAGGACCATCCTCTTTCCGATCTCGCTACCTCCCTTGAAATGGCCGCTTTGGCGTGCGGCCGCAACGAAGCTTTCCCATTCTTCTGGGGTGGACTCGCTCTTGGGGTTGCCTTGGATGAGAAGGATGTATTGGGACATATCGCTTGTGGCCTAATGCTTGATTGGAATAAGCAGCCCATTCGCTGGCACGCTTCCAGTATGGCAAAGCGAACATCGAAACAGAAGCAGCGCCCAATCTCCACCGACGTTGCAATCCCCCCGCCACTCGTTATGTTGGTCCACCACTTTTGCGTGCCGGGCATCCCAGCCCCGGCACACTTGCAAACCTGGAGGCCAATCATCATGCCAACATAGACAAAAGGAACCAACGAGCCAAGCGACCGCGCAGCGTCCCCGGCACCGTCCGGCTCGCGATGATGCTCACGTTTGAATGCCCAGACTGTGCGACACGCTGAAAGTGCGAGAAATCGCGGACAAGCAGCCCCGCGACCTTGTGATCTGCGAGAAGTGCGGTAGCATTTTCAAGGCTAGTCGGCTGATGGCGTATCGGCGCTGGCTACCGTGGGCAGTGGCCAAATGCTGATCGTCTGAGGTCCGACGTGCAGATCATCAATGGCACCGGCACGGGTGTTACCCGGTTTAATCGGCTGTCCGAGCAGGTCGAAATCGTCGGCCGGACCAGCCGGCACGGTGGGGATGGCACCGGCGGTTGGCATATCGACCTTTAGCACCGTGTTTTTGTTCTGGTCGAGCTGTATGTGGAACTTGGCTGCCAAGTGCGTGCTGTTCTGATCCATCTTCGTCACCACCTGCCACGCCGGCAGAGATAAAACTGGCACGTGTTTCGGATTTGACAGGTCCGGGCGTTGGTTCTCGGGCACGTCTGCCGCCTGTAGCTCGTCGCGACAGGTCCGCAGAATCATTTCAACGGGGATGCGTCCGTTGTCACTGTTGACGACAAAGCTTTCGCCAGGCTCGATAGCGTTGTGATCCGAGTGGTTTCCGCGCGAGCGCGGGGATTCGAGCGGCAGCGATATGGCGGCGTCATGGTTGCCGTAGAAGAGATTGCCGGTAATGGTCTCGTTAGACGCTTCCGCGAGGCGCTTTGGCCAGTAGACTCGCTCGCTCACGATGATCTGTTCCACCCCATAGTGTGCGTTGTTCAGAAACGTGTCGTGCGCTATCGTGATGCCGGAGGCGTCATGGGAATAGATGCCGTCGCCGAAATACGGATGCGCCAGGCTCACGTTGGCGGCTGAGAGATTATGATCGACCAGAATGGGACCGAAGCCCAGTTCGACGAAAATGCCGGCACCGTGGTTACCGATGCATACATTGCGGGTGACGCGGGCGTTCTCCCAACCGTTGTCGAGCCAGATACCGAAGGAGGAGTTGCCCACAACGAGATTGCCCTCGATCAAACCATGGCGGAAGGCGTGAACTTTGATGCCGCCAGACTCGAAATCGGTTAATGAGCGGTTGTCGGCGCTAGCGGAGGTGGCGTTGTCGCGGACGACGTTGCCGATGATACGGACATAGTCAGTGTTCCAGGCGGCGATGCCGCATTGGGCATTGTCGGTGACGAGATTACCTTCGACGAGGTGATGTCCGCCGATGAGAACGTGCCTGTCCTCGGGTTCGGTGTCGATCAGCAACGTGGGATTCCAGGTTTCGCTGCCGCAGTCGATACCTTGGCCGGTGGTGTAGCGCACGATGTTACTGCGGATAATCCAGTATCCACCGGTGCGGGTGCTGAGGGCACCCAACTGCGGCCAGCCCGGCCGCGTGGCGCAGCGCTCGAACACAAAACCCTCGACTTGGATATAAGCCAAGCCGCGGCGGTGAGGGGCGAAGATGCGATCGCGCGTCGTGATCTCAATGGCTCGAGAAGCCGGCGCGATGTCGCCCTGGAGATGCACGAGCAACTGCTGGCCGTCATCGCTGGCGAGCCAACTGTCCGCCGACTTTGCGAGTTCATCGTGCGTGGTCACCTGCGAGAGCATCTGATCATTTAGGAAGACCATCGCATTACGCTTAGGCTTCCACCATTTGAGCTTACTCTTATTCGACGGCGCTGGCGGTCGGACGAACGGATTACCGAAAACAAACGCCTTTTGCGGCAGCGACGCCGTGAAGACGCCGGGCGCATCGGGCACGGCTTTCCACTGCGCGTTGAGGACATCGGTCCCGCGAACGATGGCGGCGTGTTCCGGTACCGACCGATAGAGTATGGGTGCTTTAGCGGTACCCCCGCGCAGGGGAAACCCATTCGTGATAGATGCCAGCACCAACAGTGACGACATCACCCGGCTGCGCGAGTTGGGCAGCAGCATTGATGGTGCGGGGCGGGTGATCGGCCGAACCATCGTTGGTGTCGGCAGCGTGCGGGTCGGCCTGGCGCACGAACCATTCTCGGGCAGAAGCGGTGGTGGCCAATAAGATCGTCAGCAGGCAAAGCAGCAACAGGCTCTTCATCATTGAGTTCTTCTCCTGAGGATCAGCAGTACGCCGTGATCGTATACGATAGTGCCGCAAGGTCCAACTTGTCACCGACGCAGTCTGGCCTACATGCGGTCTCTTACCGAGTTGCAATAAAAGCCGTTACGTTGGGCAGCCATTCGGTCCGTCGGTCACAGGGCCTGATTCGGAATCATCGCCGCCGCCCCACCACATCCCCGCCCGATAGATAATGCACATCCGCCCACAGCGTGTGCATCGCAGCTTCCGCTTCAACCACTGCCGTCAGCAGCCGATCATCAGGACGGAACCCTTTGAAGACCATCCGGCGTTTGAGCTTCGTTAGGTAGCCGAGTATCGGCTGACGTTTATTTTTCAGCGCCCGTGCCTGCTCTTTATTGAGATCGCTGCCGGCCGCCGAATTGGACACACTGGACGGCGGTATGCAGCCGACATTCCCGCCCAAAGTCGCGTGAAAGCATAAACAACCGACCGACGAGCAACTGGCGCAGGTCGAACGCGAACAGATGGCCGCCGCTCTGCCGGCCTGCTCAAGCTGGCGGTCGATTTGCTTTCGGGCTTGCTGTTCGGGCGTCATGGCATCCGTTTTCAGTACACGAAGCTTTGAGTTTAGTCAGTCTGCGGGCATATCGAAAGCGAGCTTCCGCACTACAAGCCTTTCTTGGCTCCGCCTCATCCAACGAGAGTTACTGTCCGATTGAGCACCTATGTTTGTTGAAAGGAAAAATGCTGCCACCTTAAACTAGGGCTATTGTATAGCTCAAGGTTTGTGGGAATCGCGATGTGAGAGACTTCTTTGGTAGATTGGGGCTGAAGGACCCAAGACCAGAAGGAGTGGAAGCGATGTCGCGACAGTGTAATGTGGACGTGAAGGACCGCCGGGAGGCGGTGCTGAGTTTGCTGCGGAGAGAAGAAGCGGCGGCGGTGATTGCGCGGCGGATCGGCGTGTCGGAGCCGACGCTCTACCGCTGGCGGGATGAGTTTCTGGCCGCGGGGGAAGCGGCGCTGGCCAATGGCAGTAGAAAGAAGGGCGCCGATGGGCGCGACCGGCGGATCGCTGAGCTGGAAGCTCAGATCGAGAAGCGGGATCAGGTGATCGGCGAGTATACGATCGCCAATCGCATTTTAAAAAAACTTTCGGGCCAGTCCCCTTGAGCATAGAGAACCGTGGCGTGATTACCGCCGAGCTTCAAGTTGAGACGACTCCGCCGCATCCGCGGCAGACGCGGGTATTGCGGCTCGTTGGGGTGGCGCCGAGCAGTTGGCATCGTGCGCCACGTGAGGGAGAGCGTAAGCGTCCCGGTCCGCCGCGGCGGCCGCTCGCCGACGAAGTGATCACGGCGGTCGTCACCATGGCGACGACGAATCCTTGGTATGGCTACAAGCGGATCGCAGTGATGTGCCGGCGCGGGCCAGGTGGTGAAGGACCGCGAGGCCTATGTGGTGATGAAAGACCATGGTTTACTCCAGAAGCGCAAGACGCGGCGGGCCGAGGTCTACCAGGCGGCCAAATTGTTCGAGCTTTTGCCCCAAGGCCCCAACGACCTGTGGCAGATGGACGTAACGTACATTCACATTCCGGGCTACGGTTGGTGGTACGCGGTGACCGTGATCGATTACTACTCGCGGTACCTGCTCGCCTGCCATCTCACGTCGAGCTACAGCGCGGCCGAGACGGCCTACGCCTTGAAGCTGGCGCGGGAGGAAGCGGAGCGGATTCACGGGCCACTCGTGAAGCGACCGTTTTTGGTGACCGACAATGGGCCGTCGTTCATTGCGCGGCGGTTCACGGCATTCATCAAGGATCAGTTCAGCCACGTGCGGATCCAGTATCGGACGCCGCAGCAGTTGGGCCTGTTGGAGCGGTTCCACGCGACCTTGAAGACCGAAGAAGTGTACTGGCGGTTGTACGACCATCCGCAGCATGCTCGGGCGTGCCTGGCCGAGTTCCGCGCGATACAACGAGCGTCGGCCCCATTGGGCCTTGGTTCCTGAGGAAGGCGGCGACGTGCTCGTGCCGATCGAAGTTTATCGCGACGCGCGGAAGATCCAGATTCCGCGCTGGCAGGCCTGGGCCCGCGCGGCGCAGGCGAAGTTGGAAAAGTTGATGGAGGACGCCGCGTGAGGAGGACATCCTGTCGGGATTTCGCTGGCATCGTGCCAGCGACCAGGGCGCTCATTGCCGCCCCTGGACCCCGGCTAGCCTCTTCTCCCGTTCGTTGAAGCGAGGATTAAACCGTGATCGAAGTCTCTCACAAAATCAGCCCCTCCGATTCCACTTGAACTGCCAGCCAAGACACTATCAATTTGAAATGACGCGCGAGCGTCAAGTTACTGCCTCGCAGAAAACAACGAACCTGAGCATTTGGCTCTTGTAAACACAGAGGCAGCACCTTGGACCGCGCTCCCGAAAGGGAGCGTCGGCCGGTGCTGTTCTGTAAAGCATCTGTCAGACTGCGGGCAAGATTTTCACACACTCGCGCCTCCGACCGACTTCGCCATTAGCCGCTACCACGTATGCGGCAGCCGCTTGTAGTCCACATCCGCCCGGAATTTAGGCGACGTATTACTTGTAGGGATGGCGGTCACGCCATATTATTAAAGGGCCTTCAATAAAATCACCTTTGCCCGTCAGTCAGAAAATGCCCCGCCATGCGATTGAAACGCGTAGCATACATCGATGTTTGCCGCGGTTTGTTTTTCCTTTGTTGATATTGGGTACAGTAGCGCAAAAATCCGCGGCCGTGGACCTAGTCGGCTATATTCCGTACTACCGGATGAACCCCTCGTACAACAACGGCACGCTGCCGGCGCAGCTAGCGATGCTGAACGAGGTCCGCTACTTTGGGCTGACGGCCGGCAGTGACGGGTCGATCGTCCCCCTTGCCGGCAGCGGCGCGCTGCAAGGGCACGAAAATAATATCGCGATCATCAAGCAGAAGATTGACGCGATGCCAGTCGGACAGCGCCCTCGGCTCGACATTACATTCGGCGGGGCAGGTGAGGCGACTAACTTTGCGACAATCGCGGGCAATCCGGCGCTGAGTGCCACTTTCGCACAGAACATCAATACTCTTCTGAACAACACCGGTGCATCGTCCATCGACATCGATTGGGAGAGTCCTAACAACTCAAACACTTCGCAACTCAACAGCTACGCATCCCTTCTGCAGCAAATCAAACAAACGGTTGGCGCGACGCGCCGAGTGTACGCAACTATTGAACCGCAAATTCGCCTTCCACTGACTGTGTTCAACGGCGACAACGCGATCGACGGCATATCGCTCATGACGTACGAGCTGGCATGGTGGGCCAATGATCCGGCTGATACCAATCGAGGCGAGCACTCGCTGCCTCAGTACGTTACGGATACGGTGGACGATTGGACGAATCCGCCGGGATCAACGAATCGCCGGCCATACGTGTTTTCTACTTGGGGATTAGATGCCAATCCGCAGGACTTAGGCGTTGGATTGCCTTTTTTTGGCAGGGTGATTGGCACAAGCGCACATCCTCAGGGAGGCACTGCCTATACCTATAGTGACCTTGTCGCTGGCGGTGCGCCGGACTCGTCAGGCAGCTACTACACGTACGCGGGACAAACCGTACTATGCACCAAAAGGCCTCTACGACTACTTGCAGAGCGTCCAGGGGTATCTTGCACCGCCGATCTTTGTCGTGTTCTTCCTCGGTGTATTCTGGAAGCGGCTGAACGCGACCGGGTGCCTGGCCGCGTTAATTGTCGGCTTTGTGCTTGGTATATTTCGACTTGTTATCGATACCCCCATCACACTTGGATGGATGCAAGGCTATGAGCCGGGCTCGTTCTTCTGGATTATCAACAAAGTTTACTTTCAATATTACGGTCTGATGATCTTCATCGTCTCAGCGCTGACGATGGTTGTCGCCAGTTTCCTAACCGCTGTCCCGCCGCTTGCGCAAATTCAAGGGCTGACGTATGGCACCCGATCGAGTGACCAGAAACAACAATCGGCGCGAGCTGGTCGTCGATCGACGTCGTTGCATCTTGCATCGTCGTCGGAGCAATCCTCGCCGCCTATGTTTACTTCAGCGGCTGAGACCGTCGGACAGGTAAAATGTCAACCAGCACAATTCATTGGTTCCATTGCATTTGAGCTCTCAAGTAATCAAGCTTTTCATAAGGCCTGCCTTCGATAGTCTCCTAGATAAAACGGTCGTGCATCGCGAGGCTCTCCTCATGTCCACTAGACGAAATATTTACCGCCGAGCCTTGGAGCGTGCGCTTCGCATAAGTATGCCGACACGTATACATCACGGCGTCGTCATCGAATTCAATACCTTTGGTTTTCAGTTTGTTCTTTGCCTTCCGAAATGACAATTCCAGGTTCTTCCGTCGCCATGGATTCCCACGGGTGTTCCGAAACAGCTGACCCGTTGGATATTTGGCCATTTGCTGTCGAACAATCGTGATGATTTCACGATCAGTGATTCGAATAACGCGCGGCTTTCGCGTCTGCTTACCAGTTTTGTTTTCGTCGACCTTAAAAACCCATTCCATTCTCTCGCCGTGGTCTTTCACATGCTTGCCTGTTAGGTTGGCAAATTCTTCTCCCGGCCTGGCACCCGTGCGGATGCAAAAGCGGTAGGAACGATGACACGGGGAAGTGGCCGTAACCTTTGTGAATTCTGTCGGATGGCTTGGTACTTTCTTTCAGCGTGAACGTATTCTTGTCACACAATCCAGGCGAGAACCCCAGGCAAAGATCGATAAGCGTATCGCTCCGATCTTCCCACGTCGCTATGTCACCGTCAGACCAGACCTTGTTTAGCTAGTCGTCCCTGAAGAATTCCTCTGCGGCTACGAATAGAGGGTGCATTGCGTGTGTGGTTGCGCTAAAATTCGCCAGGTTTTGGTTCCCTTGGACCTGAAAGCTGGCAAAAAATGCATCCGAAAGCCCGCCCTCCGCAGTGTGAATTGTTTGGCGCCCATCTGAGCGAACTGTTGAACCACGAGCACCCGCTGTACGTGCTGGCCGAGCGGATCGACTGGTCCGCGTTCGACGCGGCCATCGACGCTTGTTACGCCGACGAGCTAGGCCGACCGGGAGTGAACACTCGGCTGATGGTCGGCATGTTGTATTTGAAACACGCCTACGACGAGAGCGACGAGTCGGTGGTGGCCCGCTGGGTCGAGAACCCGTACTGGCAGTTCTTCTGCGGCCTCTCTTACATGCAGCACGAGTTGCCGATCGACCCCTCGAGCTTGAGCAAGTGGCGGAAGCGGGTCGGGGCCGAGCGGTTGGAAAAATTGTTGGAGGCGACGATTCACACGGCGTTGGCGATGAAAGCGGTGCGGCCCGCGGAGTTTCAGAAGGTGAACGTCGACACCACGGTCCAGGAGAAGGCGATCGCCTTCCCGACCGACGCGCGGCTGTATCACAAGATGCGGCTGGCGCTGGTCAGGCGGGCGAATTCCTTGGGCCTTGCGCTGCGTCAGAACTATCGCTTCAAGGGCAAGAAGCTGCTGGCCAAACAAGGCCGTTATGCTCATGCCCGGCAGATGAAGCGTGCGGCGAAGATGACCCGTCAGCTCAAGACGATCCTGGGCCGCGTGCTGCGGGACATCCAGCGAAAAGCGCCTGCCATTCAAGGCCGCATCGTCGACGAGCCTTTGCGGGAACTCGTCGCCATGGCGGAGCGCTTGCTCGCTCAAACACGCACCAGCACGAACAAGCTCTACAGCGTACATGCCCCCGAAGTGGAGTGCATCGCCAAGGGCAAAGCGCACAAGCGTTACGAGTTCGGCTGCAAGGCCAGCGTGGCGACCACGAGCAAGAGCAACTGGATCGTCGGCGCCCACGCCCTCCACGGCAATCCGTACGACGGGCACACGCTCAGTGGTGCGATCAAGCAAGTGGAACGACTGTCAGGCCACACACCCGATGACGTGATGGTGGACCAAGGTTATCGAGGCCACGACTACGCAGGCTCGTCGAGTGTGCACGTGGTCCGCACAATTCCCAAACGAGCGACGCGGGCGCTACGCCGAATGTTGAAACGCCGGGCGGCCATTGAGCCGACGATCGGTCACATGAAAAGTGACAACCGCATGAACCGCAACTATCTGACCGGTCCCGAAGGCGACAAAATCAACACACTGCTGAGTGCCGCCGGGTACAACCTCCGCAAACTGCTGCGGTGGCTCGTTTTTGCGCCGATTTTCTGGCTCTGGCATCGGTTCACCGCCAAGCTGGCCGCTGAAATCGCCCTCCGCCGCACGACACTCCTGCCGCCGCGCCTTGATTCGCTCCAGTTCGCACCTGAAAATTACCCCTACGCCGTCAGCAGACTATTTTTCAGGGACGACTAGCTAGGCGATGCAAACGTCTTGAACAGTGGTGCCGCTATTCACCGGCTCGGCAGCCTCACTATTGACGCCACCATGCGGCTAAGCGATGATTTTGCGGAAGGCAGCTTTCAGCTTGGCCACGGGTGTGCTTCGGTCGCGGAAATGGTTTCCATCGTCGTCGCGAAGGGAACCATCCGCCGCTCTACGGTCGTATACCATCCGCGACCGGAACGGTAGAAGTTAACCTTTGTTCTGGCTGCCAGCAGGTCGTCCCATGATATAATTCCTTTCGACACTTCAATCTTTGAAAATTTACTGCCATAAATACTGCCAACGGCTACTGGGACGCCAAAAATACCCAGTAATTACTGGGTTAAAGTCACTTTGCACCCCTAGCTCAACTGGATAGAGCATCGGACTACGAAAACAAAAGAGCCATTCTTCGGGACACCCTCAAAATTGCGGTTTATCCCTTGTTTTCCAGGCTCAAACGCCAGTTTAGCCACTTCTCGAAAAGAGTGTACAAGCGTTTAGAAAAGGCGGGTGTCAGGTGTCAGTGACACCCGCTGGTTAGAGTAGCGGACGAATGATGCGGGGGGTGTTCAGTTGTGAACGCCCGTATAGACGCCAGGACGCTCGCTCAGCGCTCAGTGAAGATCGGCACGCCCGAACACCTTACCGCCTGCCAGGCGAAGCGATAGCGGCTATCATGCGATAGTGCCGACGCCCGAACAACTGCCCGCGTATTTGCCGACGCCCGAAGAGATATCTTTCCAGTGCGCGGAGATTCGATCGACGTGGAGCCGGGCCGAGGAGTATCATCGCCGTACCGCCATGCCGCACGATCCATGGGCGGTTGAGTTTGGGCGGACGTGGAGCCCGCCGGTGTTCGCTACGTCTGCATTGGCCGTCACCTTGCGGTAGGCTCGAAGTCGGCCGACGACAAAGACTGTAACTGGTTACACTTGTTCTGCGGCGTGATTTGACGGCAGCCCAGCGGGCAATTGTGGCGGCACGGGCAATGGAGAATATGCCGGAGCGCAGGGGCGGACCGGCGAATGGGAAAAAAGTGCCCGGACAGGGCACTTTTAAGTCGCGTGAACTGCTTGCTCAACAATTCAAGGTAGGCAAAAACGCGATTGAGTATGCCAAAGCCTTGCTCAGCGACGCGCCTGACTTGGTATCTCAAGTCCAGTCCTGTGCGGCGTCGCTGGATTCTGCTTATGAGCAATTAGCGGGCTCAGGCACGATCAGTCGAAAAACGACGCTCCAGGATGCCCCTAGACTTGCGCCGACGGGTTGGGATGACTGTTGATACCTTGGGTGCTGGTCTCGTTCTGGGGTCGATCGCAACAAGAGCGGCAACAGCCGCGAATGATTGCCGCTTGGGTGCTGGTCTCGTTCTGGGGTCGATCGCAACTATTGTTGACCGGGACAACAAATAAGGTTCCTTGGGTGCTGGTCTCGTTCTGGGGTCGATCGCAACGGCGACATGCTTGCCGCTCACGCCCACCAGTTTGCCGGCTTCGTCTCTGGACTTATCATCGCCGTTCACTTGTGGCAATTTTTCCACAAGTGTTTTTTTCCTTCCTGGAGCAGTCTTTCCATGAACTCGCTGCCGGTGCTCAGTCTTGTAGTTCAATGTTTGTTGCTCGGGGTCCGCGGTCGGTCTGGTAGTCGTCAAATTTAACTCGCCGCTCGCAGAGCTGTAGCTCGAACTCCGTGCCGCGCAAATCGCTCGCGTGAAAAAAGTAATCTTGGCCCATGCTCCGGATGAAACCAAAGCCCTTGGCGGGTTCCACGGTAATGATGTAGCCGTACTTCATGATTCAAAAAACGGCCGCCGCCGGCGTTTACCCGGGGCGGCCGCGCGATCCGCTCAGCTACAAGCTGGGGGAAGTGGATTTGTTAACTTGCAGTTTCCAAGGCGACGTAGCTACCAGCATTCGACGCATCACCCGGATCATGCACCTGAAAGTCGTACCGTGAAGTCGCTCGCAGTGTGATTAGATCGTTCAGGAATCCGTAGTCATCGCTTCTCGCCAAGCGGATCGGGCCACGCACGCCCATCACGACGCCACGATTGTAGGCGCCGAAGAGCGCGCAAACCGTGCTCGTCGCCGTTGCTGTCGGCATTTTTGATGTCAAGTAAACCGGATAGCCCATGAACGATCTCGCGTTCGCCAGCGCGCTCAGAATTTCGCTCATCGTTGCGCCGCCGGCGGAATACGCAAGGCGCACCATGGTTGAATTGAAAAATGAATGACTGCAAATCCAGGCCGGATTGTAGTCGTGATACCGATCAGGAAGTTTGCCGATACAGGCGGCGAAGTCCGCGATGTCAAGCTCCGGCCACGTATCGTGGCCGCTTGCCGCTTGAGATACGCCCGCGCTGCCGATCGAGGAAAGCAACCCGGTCACGCCAAAGTAAGTCGCGCCGCTGCCGTTGCCGTTGACCAACTCATTGTCCTCTTGGAGCGCCAACGAATACGCCATTTCCATGAACAAATCGTCCACCAGGTTGAGCACGCTATCGTCGTTTAATTCGTTCGATAGTTGCGATGCAACAGCGCGCTTCTTCGAGATGGCCATAACGCTCTGAAAATATACGTCGGACGGAGTAATCGGGTTGCCTTCACCCGGAGCGTACACAGTTAGGCCGGTGCTGCGCTTGGGAATGCTTTGCGTGTCGGCAGTCATCGGTTGAATGTCGCAGACACGCCGCGCTACGCCGACGGTTTCGAGAACTCGAATCATTTGCGTCGAAACGGGCCACAGCACGGTGTACCCTCCGCCCGCGCCGGTGCCTTCGGTGGCCGCATTCGTCAAATCAAAGTCGATCGCGGTGCGGAGGAAGTCCTCAGCGGTACGATCGACGGCATAGTTAAATTCGCGCACATAAACGGCACGCGCAAAGTTAGCACCTATCGCTGCGTCCTCGAGCGTATTGAAAAACCGCAGTCGCTTGACGAGGTTGTAACGATTCGCCAACTTTGGACGCTCTTCGCCGGGGAGTTTGCCATTCGTCGGCAAGATAAGGGCGGGCTCTTTGTAACCGGTGATTGTTGTTGCCATGTTCTGCTCCGAAATTACTGGCGTGAATTGCGCCATTCGTAAAGATCCATAAACTGCTCATTGCCGTAGTCAGCATCCCCTAGCCACGTCGCGTTTTTCCCGGCTTGGCTCGTTGCGATAATCGCCTTGGCATACTTGGTGGCGTAGTTTTGCTCTAGGCGCCATGCCGGGATCAACTCATCGCAAATTTCATCAAATTGCGCCATCTCGTCAGCCGTCGGTTCGCGCTGCTCACTGAGGCACCGCTGCATAATTTCCGTTGCCCGCGCCGCATGACCGTCAATTTTTTCCGCGCAAATCTTGGCGGAGACTGGCTTCGTGCGATGGCTTGATAGTTCGATGTCCACGTTCACCCCTTCGCGCACTCAATCGCTTCATGCAATTCGCCCAGCCGGGTGCGACATGCCGTCACGACTGCCCGATGAACTTCACGCAACACGATGGTTGCATCGAACGTCGTCGGCACGTCATACCAAGCGTAAGTCGCCGCCAGCGCCGCCGATAGTTCGTCGTCGTTCCAGCGATGCCACGGCAAGTGCCAAGCACCGGTTCAATCGAATCTGCGTCATCCGCTTGCCGCCGATTCAATTCCGCGTTGACGACATCATGGAGCCAGCGGCGAAGTGCATCGCTGCGGCATTCGGCAATCGCCTTCAGTTCAGTTAGCGCCAAGTCCGAAATTGTCGCGACTGAGCGGCGGACGAAGATCGTCGGTTGGCTGGCGTCGATAGGTTCGATGGCTGTTTGCATGATGTTATTTTTGCTCATGGGTAGCCTTTCGCGGTTCGCCAGTTGTTTGTTTCAGAACACGAATCGAAATAATTTCGGCCAGCCGCAATACGGCAACATCGGTGTAATCGCAGCATGAGCACTTTCGCCGCCGCTCGACGGTTTGGGTGCCACGCCGCCGGCTGGCATATGTCGCCAGATGTCCGGTACACAGCGGATTGGGGCAGGGCTCGGTCACGGTGAATCCTCCAGCCACAGCAAGTCGTGACGGACCAGAACTCCCACTCGCCCTCAAACAGCTTTGTGTCCAGGCGGTGCGCCATGTAGTCCTGGTGCAAGTCCTCGTCGAAGGGGAAGATGAAACACGCCGGCAGGCCCCAGTGCAATCCGTAGGCTTTCTTCCAAAAGTGTTTGTCATCGCGGTTGGCGACGCGCAACTCACGCAGGATTATCGAATGGACGAACTTTCCCGTCGATTCGCCGCGCCAGCCGCCTTCGTGCTGCTTCGCCTCAATGCCCACCACGCCCACGGGCCGGTGCCGGGCCGCTCACAATCCAAATCGCCATGATCGAATTACGCAGCGATTCCCACGCTTCCCAAATCGCATCGTCGGCGCCTGCAATATCTACCGTCGTCATTGCGCAGGCAATGCCATGCCGACCGCCACGCAAAAATTCAACGTCGAATCGGTCATATCCTGCCCGGCAGCTCTTAGATCTTCGTCCCGGTCGCGGCATGGCTAGTCATCCTCCCTGGATCGCGACCCCGTTGGTTCGGCAATCGGTACGGCTCGCTGCTCGGCTCCATGCCGAGGCCGAGTTGCCGCAGGGCGGCAAGAACAGCCGGGTGGCGTTCTCTTCGATGGCCACAGATGGATGCTCCCGCCGTTGGCCAAAACAATCCTTGGCAGAATCCCGAACTCCGATTTGGCGATTGATTCGCGGGCCGCGGCGGATCGATCCCAGTTGACACAAGCCGCCTCCAACACCCGCAGATCGGCAGGTTCAAGATCGTAGTCCGCCACGATCGAACGCCGCCAATCGGCCATGTCAGCGGACAGTGCCTTGGGGCGGCCGGCCGGTCGGTTTTTTTACTCATTTGTGCACCCGTAAAAATGTGCGATTGAGCCGCTACGGCATATCGATATTCACTTCTTGAGCAACCCACCCCCCCGAGGGTGTGAAAACGGTATGTCGCCAGCCACGTAGCATTCCGATCGTTCGGCCTCGAAGTCCCGGAAGTCGGATTGCGTTGTCACCTTGTCAGCGTTGTCAGCGTCAACATAAGCCTCTGTTTCCGCTGATTCGTTGACTTCTGTTGACGCTGACACTGCTGACAGGTCCGACAACACAAGCTCAGTTCGTGGCCGATCCGGCCGTCCGAGTGATTGCCCATCGGCCATAGCCAGCACGAGCTAAATCATCCAGGGCGGCTTGGGCTTTGCCGCTGCTCTCGATACTGGCGGATCGATGCCTGTAGTTCACGGGCCGTGATCTTGCCGCCCCGTCTGCGGATCAGCTCCACCAGTTCACGCTGGCCCTTATCGACCGATAATTCGCAGAACAGGTCGTAGACCCTCTTAGCTTCGCCGCCGAACCACTCGGCCAAGGCGATGCCAGCCTTGATGCTCACGTCGTCAACGTGCTGGTCGTCGGCTTCATGCTGGCAGCCCACGAGCACAGTTGGAAGATCAGGGCGAACCGCGCCGCGTACGCTTCCAGCTTGCTCCATGCCGCAGCCAGATCATCGTCTAATTCTGATAACTCGCCCCGATGCCGGTTGTAGTATTCGATCCAGAGCGGCTTGGCATCTGGCGTCAGCTGGCATGGCGAACGGCTCGGGGTTTCCATCTGCATCTGCCGCCGGTGTCAACCCGATCAGTCGATCAAAAACATTGACCATCGCATTCGGTAAACTGGCGAATCGACAATCGCGTCTGTCCACCGAACCGGCTTCGGATCGGGCATAGCCATGAGTAGTCGAGCACACAAACCATCTTGCAGGTGTTCCTGCCCGATCGCTTTGCGGAGCACTCCGGGTTGAATGCCGCCGACGATCGACACGGCCGCACGAGGAACGTGCGATCATCTTTACGTGCCAGTTTTTCGATCGACCGTAAGTGGTGCTCCACTCCATGAGGCTAGCCAGTGTCCAAGATCAGAACCCTTGCCGCCCTTGTATTCAGCAATCCCGCCCAGCCAGCCGGCCAACTCGTCACGAGGAACCAATACGCCGTCGAATTGCGCATGCAGAAGGAACGCCAAGGCCTCGATCGTGCAATCGGTGGTAATGAACCGATTGCATGCCGGCTCCTGCGGCGGCCACGGTGGCGGCTCGGTGCTCTTTAATCGTTTCCATGCCGCATATTCCCGATCGTACAAAGCCTTGTCTTGATCGAACTTCGCCACGTCGTCTTGATATGCAGCAATCGCCTTCGTTTGCTCGTGACTTAGAAACGATGTAGCAGCTTGCAGTGCAGGGCTTTTATGCGTGCCACTTTTCCCCACGATGGCCGCCCAGATAATCGCCGGCTCGGTCCACGTCCTTTTGAGCCGTATCATTCGCTTGTTTCCGATCGCACGAGCCAGCGCAACCCAAGAGTGGCAAGGCGATGAATGCAGGGTCGCAACCTATCGCATGGCTGGCAGCGTCAACGTAATTGCCGACAACGGCCGGAAGCACGTCGATCGGGAATGGCGTGTACGCCTCCGTTGTGATCGGTGCCGCCTCCATCTTGGCCGGCATGATCTTGTCGAGCTTCGTTCGTAGCTTCGTAATCGTGGCCGTAGGGTCGGTCGTCTTGCGTAATTCGTTGCTCGCATCCTGAACAATGCACACTGCTCTACGTTGCAGAGACGCACTCCGAATCACTTTGCTGTAGCCGTCGATATGGGCCGATGTCGCAACGGATTCGCCGGCTTCCAAAAGCAGATAAGCCGGATGTTCAACTGAGCCATTGCATTCGGCAACTAGCAGCGTGTGATCGAACGGCTCGCCACTTTGTAGCAGTCGCCGGAAGGAACTGAAGATCGACTTGAACTGGTCGTCGTGAAAATCATCAGGCTCAATAGCGAATGCCGCCTCATGGGCAATATCGAATTTTTCCTCATTCACCAATCGCAGCAATGAGCCGATAAAGGCTCTCTCAGATTCGGGTGACTTCGCAAGTTGAGGGCGGCTCATCGTCGGGCCTCCCACCCTTGCAGTTCAATGTCATGGATGCCTTCTCGCACGACACGCCGGGCCCGCAGCATCGCCAAGCCGATCGTGAGTAGCGGAGCCGTGTCGTCGCCGGCCTGATCGGCACGGACCAATTCGGCCATAGTGCCTTCGGCCCAGTTCGTGAGATTACTTTCAACTAACCGGCCGATCCTAACGGCGGTTGAATCGGCGATGCGTTTCCTGGTACAATCCACGTTGAATCGACTCCTTGCCCGGTGCGTCTCGTTTGTCGGCGGACAGCCGGGCGTTCTTTGCTATCTCTTAGAAAAACTCGGTGATGCCCGCCGCTGCCCGCCGCCGCAGCTTGGCAGTGGTGCTTTCGCCACGGTCAGGCTTGACCTGTCGCGCGGCCTCAAACTGCTCAAGCACCTCTGGCGTGATGCTATCTCTCGGCCGCACGCACCCGCCGCGGCAAGTTGAGAGCACGCAATTCACCACTGCGAATCCAGCCGACTACCTTACTGGTGGCCACGCCGTATCGGCACGATTTCGGTGGGTGAGATTGCGGCGATGTGTGGTGCTGGGCATACTCAAGTCTCCATGCAGTCAGTAACAACTACATGCAGACTACAGCCAACACAGGCCGACATTTTCCAATGCTATAGCATTGGACAAACAACGGAATTAGACGACTATTTTTTTAAGCCGAGGCCGCACTAGAAAATCGAGAGGGAATGTTGCCGATATCATGGTCTATCAAAAGTCAGCGAGCGTCCGGCTGGCGGCGCCGTCGTCGGAGTCCACTTGGCGGCGAATGTCGTCATAGATCGGGCGGGCAAGTGCTTCAATTTCCGGCGACCACTTAGCTCGTGTCTTGCCGCCGGCTGCTCGTGCTTCCTGCTTGAGCCACTTTTCCGTATACCGTCCGTCGATCAAACTCATCATCTTTTCATGCAGTAAACCGATCCGCACACCCTCGATAAATGCCTCACTTACGCACCCAACGGCTGCACCGTCGAGCAGCCGGGCCGCTACCTTGCTGCGGGCCAAAGTCGAACGAGTTTTCGTAAATCGAAGCGGCTTGCAGCCTGAAAACTTCGCTGCCATCGCGGAGTCGCTCGGCGTCGGCTATGGTGCGCTCCATTTCCGCCGCCAGCGTTTCACACACACCGCGCAGCCAATGAAGTAACTCGGCTGGCGATGGATTCTCGGCTTGGTTCCAATCGCAAAGCCTTTGAAAAATCTGGTCCGAGCGCGATGACTGTAGATCGTCGGCTGGTTGTAGAGCGCCGCCGCGCTTGTCTTTCTTCGCCATGATCGCATCCCTTAATGCGGTCCCTCAAATTGAAAAGCAGCGCGGGCAGCCGGTAAGGGTGCCGGTGTTCGGCCCGTCGGCCTAGCCCGCGCTGAACATGATTCTACTTTTCCTCCGGCTTCGGAAATACCCAGTCATGTACGTGATTGACGACAGCTTGCAGCCGATCGTCGGAGATCCGCTCCCGGTACACGCCAGCCATCGAGGCATCGACGTGGCCCATGATATGATTCACCGCAACTTGGTCCCTCGCTGCGCCGCCGACGGTCTCGAAAGTGTGACGCAAGGCGTAGAAGCCGAGGCCGGGGCGGTGAATCTTCGCCGGTTTGGCCTTCCGCTGCTTCGCCGCTTTGGCCGCCGCCGTGTCGATCGAATCGACCAGCTTGCGGAACTCCTTGGCGACGGGACTATCGGAAGTGTCCTTTGCCCACGGCTGCCCGTATTTCGTCAGAAACGCCAGTCCATTATGCTCTTGCATAGTTTAGGCTTTGGCCGCTGGTCGATCGCTTCTCTAATCGCCTTGATTGTTTCCGGCCAGAGGGGGCATCGCCGCTCGACCGAGGTTTTTGGTCTTGGGAAATTCCACCCAGCCGTTGTCCAGGTCCAAAGCACTCTTCGGCAACGTCCCGCAATCGTGGTTGCCAAATCCGGAGTTAATGCCGAGTAGAATCATCGCTTTGACCGGCTGCTCCGCCGCCTCGATAATCCGCCGCAACTCCGCCGCCTCGAACATCCGATGCCCATTTTTCTGGCGATGCTGCCCGGATGATTCGAGCGGCCGGTTTCTTGAACATTGGACCGAACCGCACGGGCCTCTCGATAAGTCCGGCGTCGAAACCATACTTGAACGTGGTGCGGATAACCTGAACTAGCTTGCTCAACCGATGTACGCCGTAGAGCTTGGCGAGCTTCGCCCGCAATGCTTGAAAGTCGTCAGCCGCCAGGTCATCGACAAACCGCCGCTTGCCGAACGCACCGACAACCAATTTGCAGGTCGAGAAGTATTCGGTGAACGTCCGCAGGGTAATCTCGCCGGCCGCCCGCTGCTGCTGCTTGGCGGTCAGGAACGCATTACAGAGCCCGGCAACTGTCAGGCCATCGCCGGATGTACTGCGGGGTGTCCGGCCGGCAAGCAGATCGTCCCGCTGGTCGAGCCACAACTGCAAGGCGGCTTCGCCCTTGGGGTCGTCGGCCGTCTTACCGAAGTAGCAGAACTTGCCACGAACCTTCTTGGCCCACCGGCCGCTTGCGTGCGGGAATAACGGGAAGTCAGGGCGGGGTTTCTTGGGTTTGGCGAGTCGAGTAGAATTTGGCACGGCACTACCTCCTAGCTTTGGTTAAGGTGGTGTCACGACACCCGGTAGTCACAACTGCCGGGTGTCTCTTCGCACTCCAATGCTAGCAGGTGTCATGCCGGGTGTCAAATGGGTGCAGGCAGTGGTAGCATGATTGGAGAAAATGGCTTGTTTTTAAGGCATTTGCACCCCTAGCTCAACTGGATAGAGCATCGGACTACGAATCCGAAGGTTAGAGGTTCGAATCCTCTGGGGTGTGCTTGAACGAGAAGGGCGATTGGTGCACGGGCGATGCCGACGACTACGATGCAGGTCGTCGCATGTCTCACGCATTCGCCATTGCAGGCCAGAAAGCCCAATCCGATGCCAGCGCGTCCCAGGCGTGGTCCGACGCGCAACCGTCGTTCTGTGCATCATCTGTCACAGGACTACTGGTTGACGTATCAGACCCCGCTATTTGTGCCGAATTCGACGTCTGTCCGGCGGCCGCCATCACGTAATCTGCGATATCCTGGTCGATCGGCGAGATGTGCGAGATCGGCAGCAAGTGCCGCTGTTGCGTGATTGCCGCATTCGATGCCAGCGCGGCATTCGAAACGCTCGGCGAAACGCCACCCTGCGGCGCCATAATGCCGAACAAGCCGAAGAATCGGGAGGCTGCCAGGCTGCTGCTGGCCGCCGATCGCGCGGCTGCGAGGCCGGCGGAGGTTGGCGTGTACGAGTCGGCCGCCGCGTAGTTGACCGTGTATCCAAGGTCGGCCAGCGAACCGATCGTAACTCTCGAAAGCGGCAAGTTGGTTCCCGGCCCAGCCCAGCCAGTCATTAACTCGTTCGTGAAAACAGTTTCCCGCCAATGGGAGTCGGCCGTTCCCGAACCGCCGCCTGCCTCGACCGGCACGCCTTGCGCGGATGTACCGAAAATCTGGTTGTACTGCGCAGTCGCATTGGCGCCGGTGAAGATCGGATTGCTCGTGTACGCTCCGGAAAGCAGCCCAAAATCTTGCCACAGCGTGCCGATGCCCAAGATGTGGCCCATTTCATGCAGCACCACGCTGTACAACAGGCCGCTCGATACCATGCTCGCCATGTCGGCTGCGTCGAATTCCATCACGCCGTGAATCGGCAACAAGCTGCCGGAGCGAAATGCGTCGGGTCCGGACTCGCCCAAGATGCCGCCCACGCCATCGATCGTCGGTGCGCTGGCGTTAATCAGTAAATCATCGACCACCTGACCATGGTACGTCGCGTTTGGCAAATCGCCCGTAATGACCTGCGACCAGCGGTTGGCCGCCTGCTGGAAGATCGCCTGCTCGGCCGCCGTCAGCCCGCTCATTTGAAGCGTGATTTGGAAACCGCCACCCGATGGCGGCGGCGCGGTCATCGTCGGTGGAGTGACGGTTAGCGAGTAATTCGGGTTCGTCGCTCCCGCATTGCCAAATACATCGATATAGTACGTGCCCGCCGCGAGCCCGTTGAGCGAAATCGTCTCGCTGTTGCCAGTCCCCAGCGACGAGCTAATCAAGCTGCCCGCCGAATTATAAAGCCGCAGTTGCAGATTGCCCTGCGAATTCTGAAAGCTGATCGACGCCGAGTTGCTGCTGGTGCCCGTTGCGCTCGTGGTGAATCGGAACCAGTCGGCCGAATCCTCCATTCTGAGCGAACTGATCGTGCGCGCCGCCGTCAGCGTGCCAAGGTTGTACGCCGTGCTCAACGTGTCGTTATTTTCGTAGCCGTCGTCGGGCGTGGTCGTGGTCCCGGCCGGTCCATCGATCGTCCAGGTATAACTGCCGCGCGAACGGCTGGAATAGTTGGTGATGCCCACGTAATACCGCGTGCCGGCGGTGAGATTGACAGTCACCCGGCTATCGGTGTTGCTGGGGTACGAAATATCGTCGTTGTACGTCAGCCGTTGGCCGCTAGACGAGAAAACGCCCAGCACGGTGTCGAGATTGCTTGATGGCGTGGTGGCTGATATGACGTAGCTGCCGCTGGTCGTTGCGGTAAACGAATAGTAATCGACCTCCGTTGACGCTATGGTTGCCGTTCCGCTGGCATCGTGCTGCGAATTGAGAGTGACCGCCAGCGCACTGCTTGGCGGCGTGATCGCGACCGGCGGTACGCCAATCCATGTTAGAGCCAGCCGCGGCTCAAGGATTTCCATGGACAGCCGCCGTGCACCGTTCGTTCGCCAATTACCAATTCTGCTGTTCGACCGCGTATTTCGACCCATAATCAAATAAATTCCTCAAGCCTCGAACCGCCATCTAATCGGCTTACGATTGAGCCTGCTCCTATAATACCAAAACCGTGCCGCGACAGCCCTGAAGTGCTACTATTTCGGTCCAGAACGCCCAATTATACGGGTCCTACGCAGCGCGGTAATCGTTTGATCGCTTCCGCACTATTTTAGACCGATTTGGCAGGCGATCGTCACGGGCAACCAGGAAGGGGCAGTGTAGGCTGCCCGCCCCGCGAAGCCCGGCCTCTGGCGGGGGCGTGACTCTATGTCGTTATACAAAGCCCCACAGGGCGAAAGACACAACCGCTTTACAACGACGTAGGTCAGGCCGTGCTCGGCATCGCCCGAGTTTTTGGCAGGCGTAGCCTAACCTACCTCGGAAGCGCCGCTTCAAACGCTTGCAGCACGTCGGTTGAAAAGAGAACAAACCGAACCAGAGACAGCGGCTGCTCTTCGCGAAGTCCCTCAAGAAACTCGGCTGCCATTCGCACAGCCGTTCGGGCCGCCGCATCAATCGGATAGCGGTACGCACCCGTGCTGAGCGCCGGCAACGCAATCGAGCGGCAATCGTGCGATGCCGCAAGTTCCAACGCCGTCCGATACGCCGATGACAACAAAGTCTCTTCGCCCCGGCTGCCGCCGCTCCACACGGGGCCCACCGCATGGATTACATGTTTCGCGCGAAGCCTTCCGGCCGCCGTAATCACAGCCGAGCCGGTCGGACAGCCATCCGGATAACGCCGCCTCGTTTCTTCCATGATGGCCGGCCCACCAACACGGTGGATCGCGCCATCGACTCCACCGCCACCCGCCAACCGGCTGTTTGCCGCGTTGACAATCGCATCGACTTCCTGCTGCGTGATGTCGCCAATCGCCAACTCCAGCGAGCGCTCGTTGATCGTCGCCATGGTCGCGCTACTTTGTAAGATTCCGCCGGGGACGGTTTGAGTGCCATGTCTTCAGCGATTGTCGCTTAAGAAGCTTCCGTCGCAAACGTGCGACGCACACTATCCCCCAAAGCTTTCACCCTCTTGAAGTTCCTCCGCCTCCGCATACACTTCACGAACTTCGCGCCGGTGGCTCAGATAAAACGCCAGCCCCATCAGCGCGACTGCGATATCGGTCACGCGGCGACCCAGCCCAACCAGCGTGCCATCTCCTGCCACCACCGCGGCGCCGCCCGGCATCGCTTTGTACAACTCTTCCATCGCGAACTCCGTCACACCTAAACCGCTAGGCGTCAGCGGCATCGCTCCTGCCAGCGCCGCCACCGGCACGATCACCAGATGCTCCGACCATGGCGGCTCGTGGATCGGCAGTCCGCGGGCCAAAAGATAAAATGACGTGATATAACACAGCGTCATCGTCAGGCTTACGCCAAACGCAGCCGCCAACATCGGCTTTTGACCACGATATATCTTTACCGTGCCCAGCAGCCGGGCGATGGTTTTGCCTGCAACCGGAATCGATTCCGCCCGACCGCCGATCCAGGCGCCCGACAATCCTCTCACAAGCAGCAACAAGATACATCCGGTCCAACTGACCAATGAGACTACCAAAATCGCACGACACAACAGCTTGAGTGCCGGCGAGGCAACGTCCAGCAAACCGGTCGTCAAAATTCCGACCGACGCCAGCAGCAGCATCGTCAACAAGCCCATTACGCGATCGGCCACCACAGTGGCGATGGCCTCGGTGCGTCGCCCGGGTTGGCTGTGAGCCAGAAAAATCGCTTTGAAAAAATCGCCGCCGAGCGAGCCGGGCGAAACAAAATTAAGTGCGAACCCCAGCGCGCAAGCCGCAGAGAATCGATAAGTCGCACATTGATTCCCAAGGCCAGAATCAACAGGTGCCACCGCACGAAGCTGAGCGCCGCCGTCACCAATGTGAAAATCAGCGCCGTCGCCAACATCGGCCATTCGATCGTCCGCTCCGATAACTGTGCAAACGCTTCCCAACCCTTGTCGACGAGAAACGCCAGAATGGCCACGCCCAGTACGAGCTTTCCCGCCGTCAAAATTGTTCGTCGTAAGTGCGAATGCATAGTTAACGACCGGGTTCTAACCAGGAAAGTGTAGCCCTCTAGCTCCGCGAGCGGAATTCGCCTTCGCGGAGCGAAGCCCACACGAAACTGTACCACTACGGCGCGCGCCTTACCGTTGACACACGCGACCACTGCTGATAGCTTTCAATTGGCTATCGCCTGGGGGATTAGCTCAGTTGGGAGAGCGACAGGCTGGCAGTCTGTAGGTCACCGGTTCGAGCCCGGTATCCTCCACTTTCAAGATTATGCTTGAGTTCTAGCCCCAGAGCGATGGGGCTTTTCTTATGCGCGGTTGTTGGCGTACAAAACGCGTCGCAGCGCGGTAAAATCTCGGGACATACTTCGCGAAGGTGTATCATCGTGTAAGAGCAATCCACCGCCCGTAGCATTCGGGCCGTATTGAAAACTGGTTGAGGGCCGTTGCGTCCTGTTCTAAGGGCATTGGTTGCCCGTATCGATGCGACAACTTGGGTTCCGTGCACTCAACTGGCCTCACCTCGACGTGGGAAAGCCCAACTGTCGCGGCGTCAGATTTCTTCACCAATTCTTGGGATGTCTTTGTCGCGACCTGATAAAATACAGACTTGCAGGGTGCGGCCGGGCATCCAGGCAATTGTTCGATGCGGCAAGCCCGGCAACATTTCTCGACGCTTTGCCGCGCTTCGAGAAATGTCCCTCCTGTTTTGCATCCGGAACAGATGAATGAGATTTCGCGATCTGCGAACACGATGGCACTCTTTGCCCGGCAGGCGGCTGCTATTTGAAGAGCTCGAACGTCGCGACTTGCTCACCGTGATGCGGATCGTGGATTGGAACACGTTCAACGGTCCGAACGACTCGACCGGCGACGCGAATTTTCAGACCGTGCTGCAGGCCATCGGCAACGAAACAGTACAGGGTAATACCGAGCGAGTCGATATTCTCGCATTGCAGGAAACCGATCCGGCCGGTCCCGGCGGCAACTCAATCGGCCGGATACAATCGGTCCTCAATACGCTATACCCGGCCACCAGTTATTCCTCTGTCGTCAGTTCGGTCGATGGCGGCGGCGACAGCACGGGCTTTGTCTACGACACATCCAGCGTAACATTATTGAACTCCGTCGAGGTTGGGGCAGGCACACTGACGCACAACGTCATGCGCGGAGAATTTCAACCCGTGGGAGGGTCCGCGTCGAGCGTTTTCTATGTCTATTCCATTCATCTGAAGTCGGGCGACGCCGGTTCCGACGTCACGACCCGCGGCAGCGAGGCCGCATTCCTCCGAGCCGATGCCGATTCGCTGGGCGAAGGCGCGCAAGTGCTGTTCGTCGGCGACTTTAACATGAAGTCCAGTGCCGAGGCCGCGTATACCAATTTCGTCTCGGCGGGCGCCGGTCAATTGCAAGACGTCGCCGACGCCCCGGGAAGTTGGTACAACAACCCCGCGTTCAAGACCCTGCACTCGCAAGATCCGCGAACCGCGATGGATGACCGTTTCGATATCCAGTTCGCTAGCGGCGAGTTTTTCGATGGCCTCGGCTTGGAGTACGTCAGCGATTCGTTCCACGTGTTCGGAAACAATGGAACGCATACGTTCGACGCACCGATCACCACGGGAACGGGAGCCAGTTCCGCGGTGCTCAATGCGTTAGTGGCCGCCAGCGACCATCTGCCCGTCGTCGGCGACTACCAATTCGTCACATCGACGCCCAACGTCCGGATTTCCGAGACGCTTGGCGCTACGAAGGTTGTCGAGGGAGGGCTGTACGATACCTACCAGGTCGTGCTCGATACGGTACCCGCGGCAGATGTCACCGTCACCGTTTTGCCAGATTCGCAGCTAGATGTCGGCAACGGCGCCGGTGTTGCCACGCAGTTGACATTTACGCCTGCTAACGCGCTCACGCCGCAAACGGTGGTCGTGCATGCGGCCGATGACCCCGTCGCGGAAGGCAATCACACAGGACTTATCACGCATACCTCGGCCAGCGCCGACGATGCCTACAACGGATTATCGATTGCCAGCGTCGACGTTTCGATCGTCGATAACGACGCGCCCACGATTGTCATCAATGAGATTGACGCGGATCAGACGGGCATCGACATGGCGGAATTCGTCGAGTTATACGACGGAGGTGTGGGACACACATCGTTGGCAGGCAAGTCGCTGGTGTTCTTCAATGGTGCAACCGATACCGCCTACAGGGTGGTCGCTCTCGCCGGACAGACTAACGCGAAGGGCTTTTTCGTAGTGGGGGATTCGGGTGTTTCCCCCACGCCGGACCAAGTCTTTACGACGACTTCCAATAGCATACAAAACGGCGCCGACGCGGTCGCGCTCTATGCCGGCTCTTTTTCCACAGGCGCAGGCGTCACGACGGCGGATCTGCTCGACGCGGTCGTCTACGACACCGGTCAAGCCGATGATTCCGGGCTGCTCGTTCTGTTGCAATCGGGCCAGCCGCAGGTCAACGAGAACCAAAACGGCAGTGGCACCACTCAGTCATTGGCGCGCGTCCCCGACGATGGCACGCCGCGGCAGACTACCACATTTGTCGCCCAAGCGCCAACGCCCGGCACTTTCAATCAGGCCCAGCCTTTGCCCGGCGACTACAATGCCAATGGATCGGTCGATGCGGCCGACTATGTTTTATGGCGCAAAACACTTGGCTCCACAACCATGCTTCAAGCGGACGGCAGCGGCCCGGCAGGCATCCCCAACGCTGTCGTCGACCAGTTCGACTACACCTACTGGCGTGCCAATTTCGGCCTCGCAGTCGGTTCAACCGGCACCGGTGCAATTGAATCCGCCGCCGCGATTGTGTCGAGCGAGCCCGACAAACGGTCCCCGGCCAACAACGAAGCTGCGGTCGACGAGGCGGTGATCGATTTTAGCTCTGTCCCCACGATTTCGAAGGTCGCAGCCGATAGCATGGCCACATCGCGTTGGAAGTCGCCGCGAAGTGCGTCCTCGTCAGGCGATCCGCTGTTGTCGATCCTTCGACCTGCAACGGCGACGCGAGCGCTCAACGATTCGCCCGGTATAATCCGGCGGGCGGACGACAAATTCGGCAACGGCCTTGACCGACTTTTTGCGTCGCTCGAAGCAGGTAATCTTGTCGCGGGAGTCGCGTTAAAATACGACTTGCTTTAGCCGTATTGAACGCTCTTGTACCGGTCGTAACGAATGCGCTCCCAATTGTAGCGATTCTGTTCGTCGCGCGCTGCCGTGGTCCTTACTTGCGGAATATTTTTGCTTTGTCTCAAGTCCGCAGTTTGACTTCAGTCGCAATTGACATAGGGTTTGGTGGAGGCATGACGCAGTTGCGTCGGCCCCGTGGCAAGTGCCCGCAAGGACATGAGCCGCGCGTAACTTCTCTTCTCCTGAACCGTTCTAGTTCACGCTCGGGCGCAAAGGCGAAGCGTAGGTTCCGCGTTACACGGGCCTGCAGCGTCATCATCCTCGAAAAGGCAAACCAGCCGTAAGGTTGGGACGCAAAACCAAGGGCCGTCCACACGCCGAGTCCGAACAAGGCTCAGCAACACGTCGACGGTAGCCGGTTGCCGAAAGGGTGTTGGCTGTTGTCCGCTGTCGCGCAAGCTGTACGGTGGGACGGCAAACTCGGATGTCTCGGGCCAACTTTGAGGTTGATTTCGCACGGTTAGAACGTAATTGGTAGGCCTTCACGACGGCACAATGCAGGTCCGATCGCGTTACACCGCAAGGTGGTCGTGCGATTCGCCGCCGCGAAGGCCAATTATCGGGAGCGATTCATAACGGCTCCCGTCAACCTGTAGGGTTATGGCCTCTTCGGGGGTCAACCCGAGTATCGGAGGATGCAATGAAGAGTCTCGCTACGAAAGTACAACGTTTCCTCGTCTCCGAAGATGGACCGACCGCGGTCGAATACGCCGTTATGCTGGCGTTGATCGTGATCGTGTGCCTCACCGCCATTCGTTCGATCGGAACGAATGCCAGTACCACGTTCACCAATGTGGCGAAGGAGCTCGGTTAATCGACCGGCCGGTACGGACAGAACCCTACTTGTCGCATCAGCTACTTACAGTCGAAAGTTTGATCACGGGAGCAACTGACGTTAGTAAAGCTCCCGTCCACTTGACACAGATATGGCCCCTTACCGGGCCATCGAAGAATCGGAGACTGCAATGAAGAATCTTGCTACGAAGGTACAGCGTTTCCTCGCCTCGGAAGACGGCCCGACCGCGGTCGAATACGCCGTTATGCTGGCGTTGATCGTCATCGTGTGCCTCACCGCCATTCGTTCGATCGGAACGAATGCCAGTACCACGTTCACGAACGTGGCCAAGGAACTCGGCTAATCAATCGCCCGGCTAACCTGAAACCGAAACCCCTCGGCAGCCCATCGGCCGCCGAGGGGTTATTCATTGGCGGGCTGCGTGGAGCAGACAGCAGGGAGTAAAAATCCGCTGTTTTACGCCATGCGCCTGGCTCCCCCGCGCCCCGCTTTTTATGAGCTACGCTTTCTATAGAGATACGCGCCGCCAGTGCGGCACGCCACAACCCACACAATCGCCCCCCGGTCACCATGCCTGTGTTATCACACGAGCTGCTGATTACAGCCGTCGAGATGGTGTGCTACTTTTGCACGGCTCTCGGCGTCGCATTTACAGTTTTGTTCGCCGCCCGCGCGTAACCGGGGGCAACAAACGCCTGAATGACGAAAGACGAACGAACAGTCTTCTCGTTCTAAATTCGTCGATCGTCGTTCGTAAATTCGTCATACCACACATCGGGTCACACCATGTTCGACTTGCAGCACCTTGCCCGCGGATTGGCCGATAATTGGCCCGTTTGGCTCGTTACCGTCACACTCATTGTGGCCGCGGTTATCGACGGCCTCAAACTGAAAGTCCCCAATTGGATCACCTTTCCGATGATTGTCTCGGGCTGGATCTATAGCGCTACTCTCTCGCCGTACGCCGGGTGGGAAGGGCTGATGTATAGCTTGGTCGGCACTGCCGTCGGCCTCGCGCTGCTGCTGCCCGCCTACGCGATCGGCGGCATGGGCGCCGGAGACGTGAAACTCCTGGCAGGCGTCGGCGCTTGGGTTTGGGGCACCGATACGTTTTATGCCTTTGCCATTTCGGCAATCGTCGGCGGAATCATCGCGATCCTGATGGTCGTCTTCCGCCGCAAGTGGTTCAAACACCAATCGCAATTCTGGATGATCTGCAACGAAATTCTCACCGTAAAAGACCCGGAGAAGCTGGCCGCAATTGCCGCCGACCGCAAGTCAACGATGATGCTGCTTCCCTACGGCATTCCGATCGCCATCGGCACGATCGCCTACTTCGCCGTCGCCGGCATGTTGCTGTGATAGCTGGCAGCACGGAGCGCGGAGCGGAGAAACGGAGAATTCCGGCGTTCCGCTTCGTCCCCCCGGCCGCATGCTCCCTGGGCGTTGCCGCCGCCGCGTCAAGCTGCGGCGACCTTGCAGGCGCTGGGAATTGGGTGAATCCGGATTTGTTAATCGTGCCGAAGAAACCGACAACGTTCCGTTTACGACCCAGCTAGCGAAATTGTAGCCGAGTTTCTTCGAAACTCGAATTTCAGCAGTTTCGGAAAAACTGTTCCACGGGTTGCCACGCGGAATACCCAGGGAGATATCATGCGACCGAAATCGCTGCTTTTGTTGGCTCTGGCGTTGGGGTGTGGTTTGGTGGCATCGATTGGCATTAGCCAGGTGATGGACCGCAACTCCAACCAGCACGCCAACTTGGAAACCGTGCCGATTTACGTCGCCCTGCACAATATTAACTTGGGCGACCCCATCGACGCCAAAATGCTCTCGTTGCAAGAATGGCCCAAAGACAAGGTGCCGCGCGAGCGCTTTCAACGCTCGAAGAACTCCAAGGCCGCCGACCCCGGACCGCGATCATCGAGGGCGAGCCGATCCTCGAAGGCAAGCTGTTAGCTCCCGGCCAGATCGCCGACCCCATCCGCGCTATCAAAAAGGGGATGCGCCTGAAAACCATCAAGGTAGACGCCGAAAAGAGCGCGGCCGGTCTGCTCGGCCCAGGCGACCGCGTCGATGTGCAACTGTTCGTCCGCAAGGACCAGCGCACCGGTGTCGATACGGCCAAGTCGAAAATCATTTTGCAAAATGTCCGCGTCTTTGCCGTCGACCAGACCATTCAGCGGTCAGCCGATGGCGGCGAAGAGCGATCCGTAGCCAAAACCGTTTCCTTGATGCTCACGCCCGAGCAGGCAAGCAAGCTCTCGCTGGCCGAGCAAATCGGCGAGATCAGCCTGATTCCTCGCAACCCCGACGACGAGGAATCGGCCGTAGCTTCAGAATACACCGTCGATGACTTGCTGGCAGACGGCGAAGCGAACAGCCGCGCCAAGGAGCAAGGTGCCACGGAACATACGGCCGGCGACCATTCCAGCAACGGCTTGCTCAATGCGGTTCAAACCGTCGCTTCGCAAAAAGCGCCGTTCCGGATGGAAGTCGTCGAAGCTCAGGCCGTTCGCGAAGTGCTGTTCGATAGCGATACGGGCCAGCCGATCCGCTCGTCGGCCCAATCCACCACTCCCGCCGGGCCCACTCTTCATCCCATGTCCGAATTCCCTGCAAGCGGTGGACCGGCTCCCGCGCCTGCTGCTCCAGACAAGTTGCTTGAAGAGTTCCCAGTCGATTTCAACCAACCCAAATAGGTAACGTCGTTCTCTTGCTCCGCGAGGAGATTTCTGCCCGCGGAGCGGGCAGACGACACGAATCAAACCCAACGCACGGAAGCCGCCGGCGCAGAAGCGCCCGATAACCAAGGAAGTACAAGGATGTACGAAAACCATCAGGGTGCCGTAGTCTCGGCAAGTGCAGTCGCTCAATCCCGTCTCTCGGAGCTTTGCACGTGCTTATTTCTGATTGTCCTGACGGCCGTTAGTTCAATCTCCGCACGGGCGCAAGAGCTCCACTCGTCGTCCGTGGTCCGCAAAGTCAGCGGACTGTCCGAAAAGCTCGAGCTCACCACCAACACGAGTCGCATTCTCACGCTGGATAAGAATATCCCCCGCGTCCAGGTCAACAATCCCGAGCTGCTCGCCGTTACACCGCTTTCGGCCACCCAAGTGCAAATCTCGGCCAAGAAGGCCGGCGTTACACAGGTCAATCTCTGGGATGATGAAGGCAAGATCCACTCCGTTGATGTGCTCATTTACGGTGACGCCCGCGAGCTGGAAGTCGCTTTGCAAACCCAGTTCCCGCACGCCTCGATCAAAGTCTACCGCTATAGCGAGAGCCTCGTCTTAACCGGCTTCGTCGATCGGCCCGACCATGTCAGCCCGATCATGCAACTGGCCCAGGATTATGCGCCAAAAGTGATCAACAACATCAGCGTTGGCGGCGTGCAGCAAATCCTGCTCAAAGTAAAAGTGATGGAAATGTCGCGCACGAAGCTGCGGCGGATGGCCACCGATATTTCTTACCTGTCCAGTAACGGCGGGTTCTTCTCCACCGGAGTCAGCGGCCTGCTCACCAACACCAGCAATAATACGGCCGGCTTCCAAAGCGTTGTCGATACGGCCGGCAAAGCCGCTGAATTTGGCATTGTCAACGACCATACCGCGTTTTTTGGCTTCATCGACTGGTTGCAACAGAACAACATCGCCAAGATCCTGTCGGAGCCGAACATTGTAGCCGTCAGCGGCCGGCCGGCTCAGTTCCAAGTCGGGGGCGAAATTCCGATCGTCGTGCCGCAAAGCCTGGGCACCGCGTCGATCGAGTTCAAGCCCTTCGGCACTCAAATCGATTTCCTGCCGATCGTCCTCGGCAATGGCAACATCCGACTCGAAGTGCGTCCCCGGATCAGCGAAATTGACGATTCTCGCAGCGTCGTCATTCAGAATTTTACGATTCCAGCCCTCACGGTTCGACAAGTCGATACGGCTGTCGAAATGAAGGCCGGACAGACTTTCGCCCTCGCCGGACTCGTGCAAGAACGGACCGAAACGCAAAAGCGCGGATTGCCCTACGTCTCCGACATGCCGATTGTGGGTGTCCCGTTCCGCAAGGTCGAGGACGTGACGAATGAGATTGAGTTGTTGATCGTCGTCACACCCGAGTTCGTCGATCCGATCGACGCCTGTGAAGCGCCTTGCGGCGGACCCGGCACGTACACCACCTCGCCCACCAATCGCGGTTTGTACTGCGGCGGGTATATGGAGGTGCCGACCGCGTGCAATCCCACACAGGGCCTCGGTGCCTGCGGTCAAGATCCGTGCGGAAACAATTGCGGTTGCCCTTCGTGCGGCAACGGTGGTCCCTGCGGTCAACCGGCGCCCATCTTGAACGGCGGTATGCCGATGCCGAGCGAAACAACGCCCAGTATGTCGATGCCCGGTGGCACCGGTTATGACGATTCGACGAATCCGACTGTCGAATCTCAAACGACGGTGACAGACCAGGATCAAAAAAGTTCGCCGCCAATCGAAACGACGCTACCGGCGCCGCAGGATATTACGTTGCCCGAACACTCCAACGACGAGCAACAGCAAAAGGCCGCGGAGCCACCAGTCACGCCGCCTCAACCAGCACCTCCAGTAGCTCCACAGGCGAAGCCCGCCGAGCAACCGGCCGGCACCACGCCTGAAGGCTCGCCTCCGAACGGTGCCAGCTATTTCCTGCCCACGACGCCTTCCAGTGCCTACCATGCACCCGTGTATGGTCCAGTCGACGGCCAGGTTTATACCATCCCCCGGCCCTACAGCCCTTCGCGCCAACCCGTCTTTGTGCGTAATGCATCCAGACCGAATAACCCGCCGTCGCTACTCCCGCAGCCGGCCGCCACGCCACGCGAAAACAACCTTATCGGCCCCATCGGATACGACATCCAACAGTAAGCCGTAAGCTAATCTTGCGATAAGAAACGGGTGCTCCGTGCTCGTTCCCGTGCTCCGCGTGGGTACGAATATCCGCCCGCTCCCGCGGCAAACGATGGGTTTCCGATGCGGAGCGTCGGGGTCTTCTGTTCCCAAGCGGAGCATTTGACCGAGTTGCATCCCGATTCCTGAACCGCGAACCCAGAACCCTCACCGATGCCCAACGTCCTGCGTATCGCCGTCGTCGACCCCAAGGATTCGACTCGCGAAGAGTTGAAATCCATGCTGCTCGGCCTCGATGCCGCTTGGCTCGAAGCCGAGTGCTCGCGCTACGAATTCTTCGGCGACGTGGTGGCCCAAACGAACCCGGATGTTGGCTTCGTCGCATTGGACAGCAATCCGGCCAAAGGGCTGGAACTGGTGACATCGCTCGCCAAATCGGCTCCACAGTGCGACCTTCTGGTCACCAGCACTTCGACTGACGGCAACCTGATTCTGAGCACCATGCGCGCCGGCGCAAAAGAGTTCCTTACCCAGCCGCTCAAAGCGGAAGATCTGGCGGCCGCGTTGCAACGCGTCGCCAGACAACGCGGCGGCAGCTCGGGTAGCTCCGGGCGAGCGTGCTCGATCATTGCCGTCACCGGCGCTGCCGGCGGCGTCGGCACCACGAGCCTTGCCGTGAACCTTGGCTGCTCGCTGGCCGCTGATGAGACCAACTCGGTTGTCCTCTTGGACCTCGACTTATGTCTGGGCGACGCCGATGTGTTCCTCGATACAATTCCCGAATACACGATTTCCGATGTCGCCCAGAATATCAATCGCCTCGATCTCACGCTGCTCAAGCGATCGCTGACCAAGCACGACACCGGCTTGTACCTGCTTCCGCGGCCCGTGCACCTCGAAGACGCGCGCCTCATTACGCCCGACGAGTTAACCCGCGTACTAGGTTTGCTCAAAGCATCGTTCACGCACGTGATTATCGATACTTCCAAGGGTTTTACCGCCCTTGATATGCACGCCCTCGTCGAGGCCGATCACGTGCTGCTCGTGACCCAGCTCGACTTGCCGTGCCTGCGAAATGTTGTGCGACTGATGATGTCGTTCAAGGAGTCCGGGAAGTTAGACGATCGGGTAAAGATCCTCGTCAACCGGGTTGGCTACGAAACGGGGCAGATCAGTTTGCGAAAAGCCAAGGAAACGATTGGCCGCGACATCTTCTGGCAAGTTCCTAACGATTACCGCGTAATGGTTGAAGTCCGCAACAATGGCGTGCCGCTCCTGCAACAGGCCCCGAAGGCGGCCATTACGCAATCGATCAACCAGCTCGCCGTCGCGCTGAGCGGCAAATCCGACGAGTCAGGAGCCGAAGCCACCGCGAAAAAAAGCGGCTGGCGAAATCTCTGGCCCGCCCGGACCTAAGAACGTATCCCAGCACCGTCGGAGACTGGCCAGAGGCACCATCGCCGCGATGGGCGTGCGGAGTCTTCGGAGCAAATTGTGCCTGTCCCCCTCTCGGCTGGCAGGGCGCGCCGCCCATTCCGTCATCCGCAGCTTGTTTTCTGCAATTGCCCGCCCGATCGCTACGACCGGCATGACCGACCAATCCAAATGGGGCGCATGCCACGTGTTCCGTCCCTGCGCATCCTGGCAAGCTATCTTTTCTTGCGAGCATGACGCCAATTCCCGCGGCGCGATGAATGCCGTCGTGCTCGCCGCAATTAACTAAACGACCGCATATTGGAAACCACTTCGATGACGAAGCTTGCCAATTCCCCAGCCGCCTTGTCCCAGAAGGATAAGGAACTCGAATTCGAAAACATCAAGCGGCGAATCCACACCAAGCTCGTCGATAAGCTCGACCTGTCGCGCGTCGGCGAATTGGAAGGCGAAGTTCTCCGTCGAGAGATCCGCCTCGTTGTCGAACACCTCTGCGACACCGAGGATACATTCCTCAATCGCAACGAGCGCGATCGGCTCATCGACGAGGTGCTCGACGAAACCTTCGGCCTCGGTCCCCTCGAAATGCTGCTCAAGGAGCCGACGATCAGCGAAATCATGATCAACGGCCCGAAAAATGTTTACGTCGAGCGCGGCGGTTGCCTGGAAAAGACCCAGGTGGCGTTTCGCGACGACAAGCACCTGATGCAGATCATCGACCGCATCGTGTCGAAGGTCGGCCGGCGGGTCGACGAAGTCTGCCCGATGTGCGACGCACGCTTGCCGGATGGTTCCCGCGTGAACGCGATCATTCCCCCGCTGGCGCTCGATGGCCCGACCGTCACCATCCGCCGATTCGGTTCCAATCCGCTCAAGCTCGAAGACCTGTTGAACTACAAGAGTCTCACGCCCGAGATGGTCATGTTGCTCGAAGGCGCGATGAAAGCCAAGCTCAATATCATTATCTCCGGCGGCACCGGCTCCGGTAAAACCACCCTGCTCAACACGCTGTCCAGCTTTATCTCGAACGAAGACCGCATTGTCACGATCGAGGACGCTGCCGAATTGCAGCTGCAGCAGGACCACGTGGTGCGGCTGGAAACGCGTCCGGCCAATATCGAAGGCAAGGGCCAGATCAAGGCCACCGACCTGGTCCGCAACTGCCTGCGTATGCGGCCCGACAGAATTATCATCGGCGAATGCCGCGGTGCGGAAACGCTCGACATGCTGCAAGCCATGAACACCGGCCACGAAGGCTCCCTCACCACCTGCCATGCCAACACGCCGCGCGACGCCATCGCCCGGCTAGAAACGATGATCATGATGGCCGGCTTTGAAATGCCCGCGCGCGCCATGCGGCAGCAGATCGCAAACGCCGTGGACCTGATCGTACAGGCCAACCGCTTACAAGGCGGTCCGCGCAAGGTGACTCACATCACCGAAATCGTCGGCATGGAGCAAGACACGATCGTGATGCAGGATATCTTCAAATTCAATCAGGAAGGCGTGGACGAGCGGGGCAGGGCGTCCGGCCATTTCATGGCCACCGGTATCCGTCCCACGTTCATGACCCGCCTGGAATCCAGCGGCGTGCGCCTCCCCGCCAGCGCATTCCGCGAACGAATCATGTTGCGAGACTAGTCCGTTGTTCATGCTCCGTTTTCCGTTGTCGCGGACCGCGGATCGAGAAAAGAGCTTTATAGACCACGGACCACCGACTACGGACGACGGACCAATTAACCATGTCACCTATCATCATCTACACCGCGGTATTCCTGGGCGTCGCCGCCACGATTGGCGCCATGGCCTTCATCATGGGCGGCGACCGCGAAGCCGAGGTCGAAGAGCGCCTCAGTGTACTCACCAGCGGTAAAAAGACCGCGAACGGCAACGTGGCCCAATACAAGGATCTGCTCACTGCCATGCGCAGCGACAGCTCCGGCGCGGTGGAAAATTTCGTTTCCCGTTATCTGAATTTGCGCCTATTATTCGAACAGGCCAACGTTACCCTCGCGGTGCCTAACTTTCTGTTGATCTGTGCCGGGCTCGGGGCCGTGGGGATGCTCCTGCCAGTTTTGGCCGGCTTTAGCGTTGTACTTGGCCCGCTGATGGCTGTGTCGCTGGCCTTCCTGCCGATCGTGTGGTTGTTGTTCCGCCGCAAGCGACGTCTCAAAGCTTTTGCCGCGCAACTGCCCGAAGCGCTGGAGCTCATTGCCCGCGCACTTCGGGCCGGCCACAGCCTTGCCGCCGGTTTCAGCCTCGTGGCGCAGGAAATGTCCGACCCGATCGGCGGCGAATTTAGCCGCACCTTCGAAGAACAGAATCTCGGCAAACCGCTCGACGAGTCGCTCACCGATCTCACCAAGCGGATACCCAATCTCGACCTGAAGTTTTTCGCCACCGCCATTATCTTGCAGCGACAAACGGGTGGTGACCTGGCGGAAATCCTCGATAAGATCGGCAACCTGGTCCGCGAACGCTTCAAAATCTGGGGACAGGTGCAAGCCCTGACGGGCGAAGGCCGCCTCTCGGGGATCGTGCTGCTGGCGTTGCCCCCCGCGCTGTTCGTCGTCGTGTACCGTATGAACCCAGATTACCTGATGCTGCTATTCACCGATCCGTTGGGCAAGAAAATGTTGGTCGGCGGCATTGTCACGCAATTACTCGGCGCACTCTTGATTCGAAAAATTGTCAACATCCGCGTGTAGACCAGGCTGTAGCCTGACTCACATTGTCTTGTCGGGCTAAAGCCCGACCTATGGTGATACCATGCTAACTTTCGCCACTCTCATTAGCGCGCAGCTCCTGACCAAGATCGCTATTTTCGGCGGCGTGGCTTGCGGCGCCTGGCTGCTGCTCGATCTGTCTGTCGAGCAAAAAGCCGCGCGCCGAAGCCCGGCTCGACGATCTCCGCGATCCGGCGCGCCGCCGCAGCGAGATTGTCCGCGGCGTAACGAAGCGCTCCGATGGCCTGGGACGCCTCTTGGAAAGAGCCTCCCCAAAAATGGCCAAACCACTGCAACCCAAAACCGAGGCGGAGGTTGGCAAGCTCCGCGCCAAGCTCAATTACGCCGGCTTCCGCAGCGAGACCGCCCCAAGCATCTTCCTCGGTCTCAAGATCGTCTGCCTGGCAATCGGTTTCGTCGCCGGTGGCGGCTCGATGTTGCTTACCAAAGGCGCCACGACCGAAGCCATGATGTACACCGGCGCCATCGCGGGCACCGCCTTTTATCTCCCCGGAATTGTCCTCTACTTCTTCCGAAAATCGCGCCAAAACAACATCTTCTTCGGGCTGCCCGATGCGCTCGACCTAATGGTCGTTTGCGTCGAAGCCGGACTCGGCCTCGACCAGGCGATGCGCAAAGTCAGCGACGAAATGAAGAAGACCTACGTCGTCATCGCCGAAGAGTTCGGCCTCTGCAACCTGCAGCTTCAAATGGGCCGGGCCCGCAACGAAGTGCTGCACGAACTCGGCGCCCGCACCGGCGTCGATGACCTCAAAGCGCTGGCCGCGATCCTCATTCAGGCCGACAAGTTTGGCTCCAGCGTGGCCCAGGCGCTGCGCGTGCAAAGCGATTCGATGCGCACCCGCCGCCGCCAGATGGCCGAGGAGAAAGCAGCCAAGACCGCGGTGAAGCTCATCTTCCCGCTCGTGCTATTCATCTTCCCGGCGATCTTTATCGTGCTGGTCGGCCCAGCCGCCATCACGATGATCAACGAAATGTTCCCCGCCATGTCCGGCCACAAATAAGCGACTCGTCCTTCGGGCCACCCCTCGCGGCCGAAGGGCGTCAAGCGCCCGCCAACTCCACGGCTTCCTATTATTTGCGGTACGAAGCTGAAGTCTACCTGCGGCAGGCCGACTGTCTCCGTCTACGCGCGGCCCCCCCAACCATTAGCCCCATCGCGGCAAGCAACATGGCGCTCGGCTCCGGCACGCTACCAGCTCCAAATCCGGAACCCGACCCCAAGCTACTGGTCCCAAAATTTGTCCGCCAATCCGTATAGCCCTGAGCGTCATTAATATTGGTCTTGCGCCAGACTACATAGTCCGCCGCATCCACCATGCCGTCGTGGTTGTGGTCGCCGGGAATTCCGACGATCGTCGAAAGGTCAAACGTGCCGTTGGACGACGTGGTCGCCACGGTGTTGCCGCCCGGACTAAAGATGCGCAGCTTTTCTGTAATATTGTCCGTGACATAAACGTTCCCAGCCGCATCGACATCGATATTCACGCGGTCGAGATTGCCATTCCCGGGCAAACCGTCCAACGAAGTGAAAAACGATTCGATATTCGTAATGTAGTCGTCTGTCGTATCGACGGGGGTGCCATTATCATTGATCTGAATGTCCGGTAAGCCGTTCGCGTCCAATGGAATGATGAGCACGGCGCCCGGCACGTGTGGGCTCGCCGGACCAACATACGGGTTCACATCGTCCGTCTCGTCGTGCGCCTTCGAAAGCACGACAAACAGCTTCGTGCCGTCTGCCGATAGCTTCATGCCCCACGCCTCGCGAAGAATGTCGTTGATGCCGGCCGATTCCGCTATCGCCGAATCCGTCATGCCATCGAGGCCGTGATCAATCGAAAACTGTCTCGACGACCACTTTACCTCTGGTTGAGCACCGCTCGCGTCGACCACCAGCAGCGACGACTTCTCATCTCCGTAGGTACTCGCGCCCGTCAAGTACCATTGATTCTTCGCCGGAGAGTACAAGGCATCGGCAAAATGGCCCCCTTCGTTTTCAAACCAAGATACTCCAGCGCTGTCAGTCGTCGACGATGAATTGTCCACGATGCTGCCCGTGTCAATGACCAGGTCCGGTAGAACGACTGCACCTACATGGTCCTGCGTGGCGCCTATATTCCACTTCCACAAGTTGTCTCCATCCAGGTTGCCGGGTGCGCTCTCAAGATCTTCGTCAATTCCGTACGCAACTAAGTTGCTGCCCAGCGTCCCCGTAACGTAGGGCTTCGAGACGACGGAACCATGCATGTACAAACTTGGATTCGGCGGATAGGGCACGCCGAACGTCGGACCCGACTCCACATTGAGCAGCGGTCCGCCGTCGGTCAAATCGCGAGAAGCCCATTTCATGCCGCCGTTGGCGTCCGACCAATCGCTCACAATAACGTTCCCCCCGTCATCCAACGCCAGTCGCCACGCCGAACTCGTCGAGCCACCTACCGTCCAGTTCGGCGCTAGCGCCGTGTTTGCATGATCATCCGCAACGACGCTGTAGTCGCTGGCGTTTATTCCTTTGACGTCCGCCGACAGGGCATACACGCCGTCCCCCATCGTCCGGCCGGTTGCTGTAGTATTTGTCGTCGAGTTATTCACATAGATCGTGCCAAAGTACGCCAGGTTCGTGGCGTTCGAGTTCACCGCCATTCCTGTCGGCCTTTCGAAGTCGTCGAACAAACTTGCCGTGTTGTTCACCCAGCTCCAACTCGTCGGTGCATTGTTCGATACCTTGATGTCGAAAGTTGAAAAGCCCGTCATATCGAACGTGTAACGCCCGGCGGTCAGCGATCCCAGATTCAGCACGCCTCCGCCATCGCGAGTGATACTTACGCCGCTCGCGTCTTGATTGAGGACGAACTCCCACGTATTGCCCGCCGTATTTCGTACTCCCGACGCGTACGGCACGGCGTTCACTTCGCTCGACATCCAAATAGTCGCGACGACGGACAGTACTATTGCATGGACAAATGTTGTACGGCGCATCAGTGCCCTCTCTATATGTCAAAACCCACACGCTCGCGTCAGAACCCACTCGCGCAGTCTCGCCGTCGAGCCAATTCCCAACCGGCAAGCGGAGCCGCGCATGCGTGATTCAATTGCCTGTAGACGAGCGCGATTGTAAATAAACGGTGAATAAATGCAGTCACGTTAAGCGCACTTGTTTCTTTCTTTCGCGCACAAGTGGCGTCCGATGCCCGAATCGTTTTCGGCGAATCGTGCGATTGCCACCCCTTCGCCGTTGCCCGCGCGTATCATTATCTTCGTTTGCGCCGGTGCAGTGCCGGAACATCTCACGTACTGCTGCCGACCGGATCACTTGTCGCCTCGACTCACGCACATCGTGCGCTCCTTTGTGTGTTCGCAAGATCGAGCAATAAGTGCGCTTTGCGAAGAATCGGCGCTTCGCTTTCTCCTTTTTCCTCGTCGCGAAAGGTATTACAATTAACCCCCGGTGTGTTGCGAATATCGCGTCGCACTCTGGTCAGGCGAAAGCACGTCGGATGATGCGCCGAACGTAGAATTGGTGCCAAAGCCGTCCGGCTCTATGAACGGGGGTTCTCAAATAAGATGAGTCGCCAAAGATCGTTCGGATCTCGTCCGCGGTTCAAAGGTTTCACCCTGGTCGAGCTGCTTGTTGTCATCGCCATCATCGGCATCCTGGTCGCCCTCCTGCTGCCGGCAATCCAGGCCGCGCGAAGCCGCTCGCCGCGCAGGCTGCCAGAACAATGTCAAGAATCTCGCGTTGGCGTGTTTGAACTTTGAGAGTCAGCGTGGTGGTTTGCCGCCGACAACCGACGCGCGACTTTTGAACGACGTCATCGCTAATCTGAATCAAGGTCTCCAAACAAGTTGGGTTGTACGAATACTTCCCCTGATCGAAGAGCAGTCGATATATGATCAATGGAACTTCAAAGTCGACGTGTTGAACCAGGATACGACAAATCGCCCGGAGGAAAAGCAAATTCAAGTCTTGCTATGCCCCTCCGATAATGCGCGCGGGCGGATCTACACCCCAACTGCCGCTCCTACAAAGCACTTCGGAAAAGGCAACTACGCGGCATACGTGGGCCCCGAACACATTACAAACATGCGCGTTTTTCCCGGCGCTTTCATCGACGAGCTGCAGCCGCTTAAACGCGTCCTTGATGGAACCAGTCACACCTTGATGCTGGCTGAAATCCGCACTCGCGACGTCGAACAAGATATTCGAGGCGCTTGGGCCCCCGCTTGGTCTGGCGCAAGCATCATTTCCTACGATATGCATAGCGATCATTCACCGCCGACCGGCAAGCTCGCTTGATCGTCACTTCCTCCAACGGCAATCACGAGAAATCTTCCATATATTCCGATTGCCTATCCGGGCGTCGATTCGCTTCCGCCAAATAGTCGGCCCACCGCTTCACAACCAGGACTTGGATTCGCGATTGCTCCGACGACGCTACTTACAAACAGGCAGCCGACCTAGATCTTATGCCATGCCATTCTGAAACTCCGACCGCTCGGCGGCCGCGGCTCCGCGAAGTATGCATCCCTGGCGGCGTGAACGCCGCCAATATCGATGGCAGCGGAAGATGGATTTCGGATGACATCGACACGTTTCTGTTGGCTCGACTCGATCTGCATCAACGACAATCAGGGCGAGGTCGAAGGCTACCGGAAGAACTAGCGTCACAGGTCATTCCATGAAACCCGCAATTGTGTTTGGTTTGATTGCCTTGGGATCTCTGCTGCTCGTACTAAGCGGCGTCTGGACGACGATCTCCACCGGCAAATCGGTCTGGACGCCCGAAAAGGCCGCCCGATCGTCAGAAATCAAATCACGCCTCTACAACCTGGCTTTCGTGCTCAATAGTCCCGGCGGACCGTCGATGCACAGTGGACAAGACCTTGGCGTTATGCAAGCCGAATACGAACAGCTTCGCAAAGAGAACGACCAACTCAATGCCGATTTCAAATCCGCTTCCAACGGACCGAAGACCACCTCCACAATTCTCAAATGGTCGGGAATCTCGATTGTCGCTGTCGGCATTGTCGGCTGGTACGCCGTAAAGCAGTCGCGATAACGTGAATGCTCTTCGTGCCCGCTTTCCAGCGACAGGATGACTTCGCATTGGGCACCCGCGGCGGTTAAAAGGCCGGTGGCACTTATTCGACCCAAATTGCCTCCGCGCATTGCTGTCGCCGTTGGTCGCCTTTTCTATTAAACTGCACGCGTCCCGTCGCAATGGAAGCCGCTGCGCAGCGGCGTAAACGGCATGGCTGCTCAAAATGGAAAGTTGCGCGAAACCGGCAGGTAGTGCTTTAGCGCTCGTCTACGCCGCCACTATCTTCGTTAGCGCGTTCCTGCTCTTCCAGATCCAGCCGATGATTTCGAAGGCGATTTTGCCATGGTTCGGTGGCACGCCGGCCGTTTGGACCATCTGCCTGCTGTTCTTCCAATCGCTGCTATTTGCCGGCTATGCGTACGCCCATTTCACGAACGCCTGGCTGCGACCTTGGCAACAAGCGATGCTCCACATGGTGGCGCTCATCGCCGCCCTTGCACTCCTGCGTGTGTTGCCAGATTCAAGCTGGCAACCCCGAGGCGATGCCGATCCAACACGTGCTATTCTCACAATCCTCGCGTTTACGATCGGCCTGCCGTACTTTGTCCTCTCAGCCACCGGTCCGCTGCTGCAAGCCTGGTTTGCCCGCTCCTTCCCGGGCCGAATACCGTACCGGCTCTACGCACTGTCGAATGTCGGCTCGCTGCTCGCGCTATTGAGCTATCCCTTTCTATTCGAGCGGCAATTCGACCTGCCGCAGCAAGCCAGCCTCTGGTCGGGCGGCTTCATCGCATTCGCCATCCTCTGCGCCTACGCGGCCTGGCAAGTGCGCGCCTTGGGGCCCTTTCCACCCAGAGCGGGGCAGGGTGAGCCAGCGCCGGAACACGGCAACAATCTGCCAGCTTTATCCGCGGAAGATACCAAAACAATAACCGCTGACGTTTCATCGCCGCAGCCGCGCCATTACCTTCTCTGGCTCCTTCTGCCCGCGTTCGCATCGGTCGTCCTCATGGCGACGACCAATCATATCTCGACCGATGTCGCCGTCGTACCGCTGCTCTGGATTGTGCCGCTCGCTTTATATCTGCTTACATTCATCATCGCGTTCGATCGACCCGCCTGGTACTGGCCCATTCTTACCGCGGCCCTCACGCTCGTTGCCATTTACCCGACGAGCGCCATTTACAAGAACAACAACGTCGGGTGGCTGAAACTCTACAATTGCGGTATGACCGGCCGCTGCATTCAATCGGTCGCCGACTTCTTCACCCCGAAACCACAAGCGGCCGACGATGAAGAGGCCGCCGAAAAAGCACCGGTCTCTCCCGGTCCGCGCGTCAAAATCGGCTTCCGGACCGCTTTGTTCGTGAACTTCGCCGCGATGTTCGGCATCTGCATGCTTTGTCACGGCCAGCTTGCCCGAATCAAGCCGCCCATCAGTTATCTCACGGCCTATTACTTGATGATCGCCGCCGGCGGCGCGCTCGGCGGCATTGCCGTTTCCCTGATCGCCCCCCACGTCTTCAACACGATTTTCGAATGGCGGCTCGCCATCTTCGCCGCCGCCGTTGGCGCGATGGGGTTAATTCTGAACGCCGTCGTCAATCGCGTAGTCGAACCCGAGCTGGTTTCACCGCAGTGGAGGCCTCATTCTCAAAGTGAGGCGGGTCAGCACACCCACGACGACAACGCTACGAACGCGAATCCCCGCCACTCCAAGTTGTGGCCGCGCCTGTTGCTTATCGTCCTGCTAGTTGCGTTTTCATTCGTGCTGCTCGACATGGTGGAATATCTCTTTTCGGTGCAAAAGCAGGTCGTGTATCGAAGCCGCAATTTCTTCGGTGCGCTTACCATCTACGAGAACAGCCCCGACGATCCGTCGAATCGAGAGATCGTGTTGTTGAACGGTACAACGCGTCACGGTGCGCAGTTCAGCTCGCCGCAACGCCGCGTAATCCCCACGTCGTACTACAGCAAGTCGAGCGGAATCGGACTCGTGCTCGAATACTTCCGCGCCAATCGTCCGCCCGGCGGAATCCGCGTTGGCGACGTCGGCCTTGGCGCCGGCACCCTCGCCGCGTACGCCATGAAGTTCGACCACATTTGCTTCTACGAAATCAATCCGACCGTCATCGACCTGTCCACGAGCGGCAAGTGGTTCACCTACGTCGCCGATGCCCGCGCCCGCGGCGCCCATTGCGACATCAAGCTCGGCGATGCCCGCCTGACGCTCCAGCACGAACTCGCCGCCGATTCCCCTGGCCGCTCTGGGAAGGGGCCGCGGAAGGGGCTTGCGAAAGGAAATCTCCCCTATCACGTGCTCGTGCTCGATGCCTTCAGCGGCGACGCCGTTCCCACCCACCTGCTTACCGCTCAGGCCATGGACATCTACCTGCCGCACCTGGCGACCGATGCCAACATGGGCGTCGACGGGGCGCTACTCATCCATGTCTCCAACCGCTACCTCGACCTGGAGCGCGTCGCCCGCGGAGCGGCCAAATACCTCGGCTTGGATTTCGTCATTATCCGAAGTCCTATGGATGAACCTCAATCGATCGAAGCCGCCGACTGGGTAGTCCTCACACGCAACAAAGCGCTGCTGGCCGCGCTCGCGCCTCACGCCGCAAAACCACGGCCCGATGAAAAGCCCGCCGTTCTCTGGACCGACGCCCACACCAGCCTCTTCGAAATCCTCCGCTAATCACAAAGCATCAGCGGGTGGCACGCCCTGATTCCGCCGCCGGCGTTGACGTTACGGTGTCCGACGAATACGCTGCTGGTACGTGCAGGTCGTTGCCATTTTCGAGGCCAAACAACGCTACAATGATGAGTTTCTTGCCAGTCTTCGGCCTCCCCTTCATTTTTCTTGTGGACTATCTCGCAATCATCGTCTGGCTGATGCGCACGGCTGATCGACCCCAGCGTACCCTCCGCTTCAGCCTCCCAACGTTCTTCATCGCAATAACCGTGGTCGCCATCCACCTGGGTCTGTTCGCCGCGTTCTTGTCTGTCCGCGCGGGCAATTCGTAGGGCGGGATAATTCTGTCCGCCTTATCGAGTCGGCAGGTAGGATTGTCCCTCCTACGCAGTAAACTATACCACTACACAGCTGCATCTTTGTTAGCAATTTGCTCGCGGCTGCTTGCCCCCGGTGCGGCGGTAAACCGACCGAACCGTGACCACTGGATTTAGAACTGTTGCGATTACGGCAATGGGTCTCATTCACGAGGAGCGCTCCTCACTTTCTTCGAGAGAGGTTCCGCTATCGCCTAAGCCAACATATCCACACTTCCTCCCTCCGCTTGCAGTTTAGCTAGCACTACCTTCATTCGCCCGCACGGTTTAGGCAACTTGCGCCGGTTCCACCAAAGATTGCGCAGTTGCCGAACACGGTCGGCCGATATGACGAAAGTGGCCATCCAATTTTTGATTGCCCTCGTTGGGGAGTGATATCAGCTATGCGTCGTACGTTTATCGCCGCCGCGGCTATCGGGTTCGTTCTGGCCAGCGTGCACACCGCCAATGCGATCTGCTGCGACGCGACGGCCCATTACGTCAAGCACGGTTACTACGCGAATAAGCAGTGGCCGTGGCCCTACGTGTGCCCCGACCGGATTGCCGTGCGCGAGCCGTTTTGCATCATGATCAACAACGGATGGCGCCGCGAGAACTTGCTCGGCGCACATCACTTTAACCCCGAAACAAATCAACTGAACGCGGCCGGACAGTTGCGCGTTCAATGGATCATGACGCAAGCGCCGCCAGATCGGCGCAGTATTTTTGTCGAACGCGCCCTGGACACGGCAGTCAATGGTGGGAGGCTGTCTGCGGTGCGCGAGTATGCGGCCAAGGTTGCCGTCGATGGTAGCACGCCTCAGGTCTCCGAAACGCACCTCATGGCAGAAGGCCGCCCGGCGTCCGTGGTCGATGCGACCAACGTGAAGTTCCAACAAAGCATGCCCGCGCCGGTATTGCCCGCCGCGCAAAGCACGTCCACGACAGCACAATAACGGTTCAAAATAGCATCATGTGAAGCCAACGACCACTTGTCGGGCGGTGCCCGATTCGTCGATCAGAAAATAAAATCGAAGACTAGCCGCCGGCATGGAAGCCGCCGGCGGACGACGTTAAGGAGGACGAGCCATGTCCAGAGCCTGGTTTACAACAATTGCCGCGTCGGTCTGCATCGTAGGAGTCGCCGCAATAACGGCCGTGGCCGATCCGGCCAGCATGGCAATGCTCGGCCGCCGGCCGGCGCAACCAGCGACGACTTCTTCCAGCATTTGGCCGTGGTCCAGCTCCCGCACGACAGCCGCCGCGCCTGCAATGCCGCTCGCGCAGTCTGCTCCTTCGCTGCCCAGCGCCGAGATTTCTCCGTGGCAGCATCCCTTCAAATACATTGGCGCCAGCGTTTCTGAGATGCCCGTTCCTTGGAAATTCAAGACCACGACGGGCACCAACCGCCTCATGCATGCGGCCGGACCGAAGACCGATTCCATTTCGCTGAGCGTCCCGACGGGCCCGCCGTCTCCCGAATTCTTTATCTACGCCGCACAGATGTGTGAACGTCAAAACGACGTTCCGCAGGCCCGCCAGAACTTGCAACGGGCACTCGCGATGTGGCCCGGCAACGCCGACGTCCTCCGCGCCGCCGCCCGCATGGAAGACCGCCAGGGCAACCTGCCCTTAGCCGAAACACTGTATCAACAGGCCGTATCTGCCAATCCGCAAAACGGCGCCGCGCTGAACGACCTCGGCCTGTGCTTGGCGCGTGAAGGCAAATTAGAACCCTCGCTGCAAGTTATCGAACAAGCCATTCATCTACAGCCGGATAAGGCACTTTACCGCAACAACGCGGCCACCGTGCTCGTAGAAATGCGCCAGGACCAACGGGCTCTGGCCCATCTGGCGGCCGTGCACAATCCGGCGGATGCGAATTATAATCTCGGACAGTTGCTAGTCGAGCGCGGTCGCCCGGCCGATGCGGTTGCTTACTTTCAAGCGGCGCTCCAACAGAACCCCGGCTTACAGCACGCTCAAGAAGCGCTCGCGAAGTTGCAAGGAAATCAAGTCGCGGTCTCGACCCCAGCAACGACCGTTCCGGCGATGCCGCAGCAAACGGCCCCCGTCGGAACGATCATGTCGCCGCAACAACAACAGATTTGGACGACAGGTCCACAATTTGGCTACCCGGCCACGGCTCGCACACCGGCGACCGGCGCTTCCAGCTACGTCCCTCCGGCGTACCTTCCGCCCGTGGCAAATCGGCCGGGCGCAATGCAACGCTAACGTCGCTCTGAATCGGTTGGGTGTCGCGCGACCGGTCCCGCGTCGGGCGTTACAATCGTGAGCACGCGCGGCTGCAGTTCCATCTCGTTTGGATGATGGGGAGCCGCGGCCGTTGGTGGTGAAACATCGGGGCCGGCTTCCACCGTCGGTTCTTTGGCTCCGCCAAGCCGAAGCAACACGACGTACCCGATCGCCACAAGCAGGCACGTCAGCAACGTTAGTACGAAGCGTGCTTCGGTCACGCCCAGATTGGATTCCTGGTCCATCGCAGTGCCTCCTCCCTGAGGCCGAACAATCACAGTGGGCACCCTCTTACAGCCTTTCCAAGGATCGTCCGGGACTGTCTCATTTTGCAGAGTCTTCGGAGCAAAATGTGCCTGTCCCCCCCTCGGCTGACGGTTCTAGGATAAGCTCTTAGTTTGCCACGAGCCAGTTATTGCCAGGCTGAAAGGCCTGTTCCACTATTGTGTGACGAAAGACATTTTAGGCGCCGTGCGCTCCGCCACCCGCAGCTTCGCGCTTCGCGATCGGGGGTTCGCGGAAACTTCCTGCTCGCTCGCATGGATCGGCCGGCGAGTCGCGACTTGCAATCGCGCATCGCCGCGAAATGATTCTTTCACCAATCGGTCCTCCAGCGAATGAAAGCTGATCACTGCCATTCTTCCGCCCGGATTCAGGCAATCCGGCAATCGCCTCAGCGCTACTTCGAGCCATTTCAGTTCTTCGTTTACGGCAATCCGCAGCGCTTGAAACGTTCGCGTCGCGGGATCAATTCGCTCGTCACGGCTGCGGGGCACCGACTCGCGCACCACGCGCGCCAAGTCCGCCGCCGTATGAATCGGCGTTGCTCGTCGCACTTCAACAATGTGCCGCGCGATCCGCCGGCTATAACGTTCCTCTCCATATCGGTAAATTAAATCGGCCAAGTGTTCCGCGCTCAGCCGCTCCACAAGTTTCCACGCGGGTTCACCGCGAGTCGTATCAAATCTCAAGTCCAATATTCCCGTACTCTGAAAACTGAATCCGCGAGTCGGGTCGGCAAGTTGATCGCTCGACAGGCCGAGGTCGAGAAGAATTCCATCCACTAAGCGCACATCCAATTCGGCAAGTACTTCTGGCAATTCGCTGTAGTTCGCCTGCACCACTCGCACCGGAAGCCCGCGCAACTCCGCCTCCGCGCGAACCACCGCCGCCGGATCGCGGTCCAATGCGATGACCGATCCGGCCGAGCCGACCGCTTGTCCCAGCAAGCGCGTATGGCCGCCGCCGCCAAGTGTCCCATCGACAATCGTTTGACCAGCTGCCGGCCGAAGCCATTCCAGTACCTCCTGAGCCAAAACCGGCACGTGTTGGGTCGGTTCAGCCATATTGCGGGCAGTTGGGAATAACAGATTTCCGGACGACGCGACAGCGCAGTTACGCCGGGTCCATACGCAACCACAAGCAATTAGGATAGCCGTGCTAGCGTCTGACAGACAGCTCGTCGCAAACGAGGGATGAGGCGGCTATTGCGGCCGGTGGTGGCCCGCGGTGTCAATCGTTGTGCGTTGACTGGGCGGTCTTCGCGCCGATAAGCGTCGTTCCCCCAGCACATCCGTATGCCGCGGGGTTAGCGACGCCAGGTGGCGGAGCGCTAGTCGGCGCGTTAGCACACCAACCGCTGCCCGGAGCATCCATGCTCCAAGCTCGGACAGAGATTGCTAGCCGGTGGTGTGATCCGGTGGTTGGAGGAGAGGCTGTGGCCCTCGCTCTCCAGCAAATGTCTCTGCCTGGCATGCCGGCGGGACGGTCATGCCGCGAAAGAATAGGACAAGCACATTCGAACCGCGTATGCTGAAAATACCCGTTCGCTCGCCGGCGTCAATCGTGTTTTTTCCTGCCGTTTGTATTCGCATGTTCAGTAGTGTCGCTGTATCTATCGACAGGAGCCGATGGTTGGATTTGGCGCCAAACGAATCGCGACTTAAAAAATAATCCCGGTTGACAGTGTACATTTAATCACATACCCGAAAGGGGTGGCGTCGCTGACCTCACGATGCGAGTATGGATTGGTTGTTTCAGGCCGCAGCGGGAAGGCGGTGTTGAGGGGGGGCCTTAACGGTCTGCCCAGCCGGCCAGTACCCGGCTCGTTGGCTCGTATTCAATTAGCCACATCGAGATGTCGCAAACCATCTTTCCATTCGACTACGAATTGCCGCGGCATTTGGTGGCCCAAGAGCCGCTCGGCCATCGGGCGGATGCCCGGTTAATGGTCGTGGACCGCCGCCAGCAGCAAATTGAACATTACCACGTCCGCGATTTGTCTCGCTTATTGGCGGATGGCGACCGGCTCATGCTCAACGATACGAAGGTAATACCGGCGCATTTGGCTGGCCATCGAGCTCGGACCGGCGGGCGCTGGCAGGGGTTATTCATCGAAGCCACCCCAGACGGCCACTGGCGGATTCTGTGTAAGACACGCGGCCGATTGAATCCCGGAGAAGCGATCACACTCACCGATCGTGAGGGCAGACCTGGCGCAAAACTCTGGTTGATCGAGCGGCTTGACGAAGGCCAATGGCTGGCACATCTGAAGAGCGACGAATCGACCGATGCGATTTTGAATCGGCTGGGCCGCGTGCCGTTGCCGCCATATATCCGAGGCGGCAACATGGTCGATGCCGACGTCGCCAACTATCAAACGGTGTATGCCGAGCGATCGGGCGCAATCGCGGCTCCTACGGCTGGCCTGCATTTTACGAAGGAGCTGCTCAAAGCGCTCGAGGCTCGCGGCGTTTCGTATTCGCGAGTTACGCTGCACGTTGGTCTAGGCACATTTCGGCCGATCGAGAGCGAAACGTGGGAAGAGCATCGCATGCACAGCGAATCGGGCGAAGTTACGGCGCGTGCTGCCGCGGAATTCAACCGGACGCGCGCCGAAGGCGGCCGCATTATCGCAGTGGGCACGACGGTCGTGCGATTACTTGAAACCGCCATTCGCGCCGAGGACAGCGCGGAAACCGCCCCCGCGCAGTACCTCAAACCCTGGCAAGGACAGACCGATTTATTCATCCGCCCACCGTTTGAGTTTCGCGCAGTCAGCGCGCTGATGACGAATTTCCATTTCCCGCGCACCACACTTCTCGTACTGGTGCAGACCTTCGGCGGGGTGGAGCTGATTGCGGAGGCGTACAAGCAAGCTATTCGCGAGGAGTACCGCTTCTACAGCTATGGCGACGCGATGTTGATTGTCTGATTCGTCCGTTGCCGTTGGTCCATTGCCTAACGAAACTGACGACGAACCTGCGGACAATCTATAGCCGCGCAATAAAAAACGGCTCTTCTCAGGGGACTGGGGCAGGTAGTCCCGTTTTATCGAGAAGAGCCGCTATTTGGTCTGTATCGTGAGACGGACGGGTGCTGCGGGTAGTAGCAAATGGGATCCCGACCTGGCATGCAGTCGCGCAAATTGATGACGCAGCCCGCCAGTTTTAATCGTCCGTTCAAGACATGCACTTTATCTGCGTTTTAAAAAAAGAGGGCACGTCTAGCAGATTCGGGCGATTCCCGCGATCACCACATACCAACACATGGGCAATGGCAGGCCAGCCCGCAAGCATGCAGCCATAGAAAGTGAAGAGCCGCACGGGTTATCCGAGCACGCCTTGCAGGTCTTTAGCCGACGCATCGAAACTGTCGGCCGTGGCGTGGGCCATTGAGTTCACGGCGCCGACGCACACTGCGACGATGAGCGCCAATAGGACGGCGTATTCCACGGCCGTCGGCCCGTCTTCGTCGCGAAGCAGTGATAGGAAGAGCTTGATCATGAAAAGGCGCCTCCGCAAAAGTAGAGGCGATTGCTCGGCAAGCTGCCCGCGGCGCAATTCACGCACGGACTGCGTCCTCGCTGAAAGCATAGCTCAAACAGAGTAAAAAGCAATCGAATGCGAAAGAAGCCAGCGCACGATTGTAGCGGTTATTCACAATGAACGGGCGCACAACGGCAGCTTATGCGTTTCCTGATGCTCGATTCTCGACACTTTGCTCGCGGCTCTTATGCCTGGAACGAGCTGCCGCAGCCGCACGATTTAACCGCGTTCGGATTATCGAACTTGAAGCCGCGAGCTTCGAGGCCTTCGTAGAAATCGATGGTCGTGCCATCGAGGTAAAGCGCGCTTTTCTTATCGACCACCACAGGTACGCCGTGGTACTCGTATTTCGAATCGGCTTTTTCGTCGTAGGTTTTGTCGAACCCCAGCGCGTAAGAGAACCCGCTGCAGCCGCCGCCGGTGACGCCAACGCGGAGCACCATTTCGGGCTCGATCTTTTGATCGGCAATAATTCGCTTGACTTCGTTGGCAGCTTTTTCGGTCAGGACAATTCCCATTTTGTTAAGTCTCCACAAACGGTCGTTGGGTTTAGATTTCAGTTTGGTAGCGTAATTATAGTCATCGGCGGACGAACGGGAAACAGTGCAGTCTGGTCGCTCGATGAGTATAAATCCGCTCATGGAGCGAGAAGATTACACTTTATTGGCAATTCCCGGCGAACTCGCCAGCTTGCGAAGCCGCCTGACCGCCTCGACGACTCGCTCGGTAGCGAACACGATATCGCCCGCTCCATTGAACCGGCCCAGCCCGAAACGCAGGCTGCTACGGGCCTCGTCTTCGCTAAAGCCAAGTGCCAGCGGTACATGGCTGGGTCCCAGATCGGTCGAAGTGCAAGCGGCCCCGCTGCTGACTGCCAGATTGCCCATCGCCATTAGCAACGCTTCGCCATCGACATTGCCGAACGACAAGTTGAGGTTGCCCGGCAACCGTAGCGGTGTATCATCTTCGTATCGCAAATCGAGCGCGGGGCCGCAAAGCTGAACGTCGGCGAGTTGATCGAAGATCGCCGCCCACAATTGATCCCGCAGCGCGGCGAGGCGCTGCATTTCGTTCGGCAAGTCGTCGAGACACAAAGTCAGCGCGGCGGCAAAACCGACGATCCCAGGCACATTGAGCGTGCCGCTGCGCCGGCCTTCCTGCTGCCCGCCGCCCGCGATCTGCGGCTCGAGCCGCACAATCGGATCGCGCCGCCGCACGTAGAGCGCGCCGATTCCTTTCGGACCGTAAATCTTGTGCGCGGTGAAACTCATCAGATCGATGTCGAGCGACGCAACATCGACCGGTATCTTGCCAACCGCCTGCGTCGCGTCGCAGTGCAGCAGCACGCCGCGCGCTTTGCACACGGCCGCAATCTCAGCCAGCGGTTGAAGGATGCCAATCTCATTGTTGGCAAGCATGACCGATACGAGACACGTGTCGTCGCGAATCGCGTCGGCCACCTTTTGCGGATCCAGCCAGCCGGCGCGCGGGCTGTTGTGTTGTTCGACGTCGAGCAGTGTCACGCTGTAACCATGTCGGGCCAGTCGAGCGAGTGGATCGAGCACCGCCTTGTGCTCGGTGGCGACGCTGACCAAATGGTTGCCGCGTCGCCGTTCGCGCTCGGCGACGCCACGGATGGCGAGATTGTTGCTCTCCGTCGCTCCGCTCGTGAAGACGATTTCCTTGGAGTCCGCGCCGACGGCTGATGCGATCGATTGCCGCGCCGTATCCACGGCTTCGCGGGCTTCTTGTCCCGCGGCATGGACGCTATGCGGGTTGCCGTACTTCGAGTCGAAATACGGCAACATCGCCTCGACGACGCGCGGATCGACGCGCGTCGTGGCGTGATTGTCCATGTAGACGATGCTTTGCGAATGGGCGGTCATCTTATTATCATTCTACGAAGGAATGCCCGCAGGTGCCGAATTCCAATCGAGCGACAAATCCGTCCATCGACGGAATTTAGCAGCACCAGGCAGAATGTAAACAGGTAGACATGATGACACGCCGTACCGTTTTGGCTGGGATTGCAATTGGCGGCCTTGCATCGGCCGGGATGTTCGGCACCGGATATTTAATGTTCGGTTGGAATCCGGGCCAAGTACCCGGATCTGCCCTGAGCGAAGGGCTTGGGAATCTGGTCGGCCGGTGGCAATTCATCCTCGCCGCGGCGATTTTGTTGCTTCTAGTGCCGTTTCCGCTTCGCACCTATGCGATTTCGATGATGGTATTTGTTTTGCCGATCGCATACGCAACGGTGTACGAGTGCTTGAAGTTTGCCGATAGCCATAATCTACTTGGACTCGAGATTGTGTTTGGTTGGCCGGTATTTAGTGGGGTCTTCCATTTACCGTCGGCGCTAGTTCGATGGTTCTACGTGCGCGTGCGCGCGCAATCCAAGTTCGAATCCGCTCGGATAAACAGCCTCAGAATAGTCGATTAACCGAACAGCGCCCGAATGGCAATTTCCGACCAGCTTTCGAACTGGTCCTGGTCGAGCCGCGTGAGAATATCGGCAACCGGGCTGAAATGGGCGTCGAGCACGTCGGTTTCGCGCGGGCGGATGCTTGGTATTTCGACGTCGCAGAGGTGCACCATGCCCAAATGTACCTGGCCAACCGGCGTCTCATCGTCGTTAATCAAGCCGGCGACCGTTTCCGTGTACGGCGTTTCGATGACCACTTCTTCTTCCAACTCGCGACGCATGCCCTCGCGGTAGACGTGCGGCGAATGGCCGGCCTCGGCGTCGATCGACGAGATGTGTCCGCCGACGCCGACGCTGCGCTTAGCATGGAGCCGGCGTTCGCCCATTCCGGCGCCGCGCTGGTATTCGAACAAGTGCGGCGCGCCGTTCGCGTCGGTCCAGCGAAACAGCACGTACGGAATGAGTTGTTTGAAGCTCGGATCGCTTTCCATTTCGCCGCGTGCTCGGTACTCGATGTGGTCGCCATCGACCAGGTGCGGCCAATAGCGATCGATGTCGCGCGAAAATCCTTGAAAGTATCCCAGCTCGTGAAACAGGCTGGTTGGGACGACGAGAATTCTTTCCTCGGCGACGATGGACATGACGTGATTAGCGGGCAGGGGTCAGGGGAAAAGGGACAGAGAACTCGTGTATTTGATTTTAGCGATGTTGCGATGCGACGCCAGTGGCGGCGTGACGCGACCTGAGGCTTCGGGAAGGGCGTGGCATGTTGCCGCTGAAACACCACGCCCTTCGGAGATTCCGGGCGAGCCACCCCTCTGGATTATTCTTTTGCCGCTGAAGCGGCCTTGCCCGAAGCCGGCGCGGCGGGCGCTGGTGTGTCGGCGATGTTGAGTTTTAATTCATCGGAGTTTGCGCGAAGCTCGGGGGCGTACATGGCCGAGGCCTTCGTGGGCAGAGCACTGAAGCGGCCCGGTGTCTCGGCCCGCATGCGGTAGCTCACACTGTGCCGGCCGCGGGCCAAGTTGCGGACGAAGAGCGACACGCGATTGTCGCGCAGCTCCATGTACGCGCCGAGTTCGTTGCCGTTGTAGCCGCTTTGCAGCGCGACCGGTTCGCAGCCGGCGGCTTTCATGTCTTCGAAGAGGATGTACTCGTAATCGTTTTTCGATTCGATGACGAGCTCGATCTCGATAAGGTCGCCGGTTTTGACGGTGCCGAGGTCGGGGATTTCTTTGCGATCGAATTTTTCGACGCGCTGGCCGACGACCTGGCCGCGCCCGCCCGCGACCTCGATCGACTTATCGACTGGTGTGAGTTTGTAGTAGTGCCGATCGACTTTCAGCTCCAGTCCGGCGCGGCGGATGTGGTCCTCGAGTGTGAAGTTCGTAAAATAGCCGTTCCAATACAGCGAGCCGGTGCCCGATTTGCGGACTTCGACCGTATGACGGCCGGGCGTCAGCGCATCGCCGGCAAGCTCGAACGCGTTGTCGAACGTGAACAAGTTGTCGGCGCTGATCTTTGTTTCCTTGCGCTTCTGGCCGTCAATCCAAACCTCGACGGTGAGGTCCGGCTTGTCCTCGCCGCTGGACTTGATGTAATCGGCCAGCGCCTCGACCACCAAGGCCGTGTCGCGCGTGCTATTCCAATACGTGGCGTGCTTGCGATTGTTGATGAGGTACTTCACGAGCCGCGACGCGACGGTGCTCTTGGGCTCCGTGGCGGCGAGCAGCTTCAGGTAGTAGGCGTTCGCTTCAAACTCGCTGCCGTACCAATGCCACCAGATTCCCGCGGGCAGATTCAAGTACGCGGTTTGGTTTTCGTTGTCTTGGACGACGTATTGGCCGATGTTGCGCATAACCATGGCGAGTTTTTCGGCTTCGCGCTGTTTGTGCAAGGCGAGACCATAGGTCGCTAAGCCGTAAACAACGAGTTTTGTACGATCGCGATATATGCGATCGCGCATCGTGTTGTTTTTCACGTCGGCATCGACCAGCACCATGTACACGAGGGCGTCGATGTTGTCGGCGAACCGCTTGTGCGCTTGTGCTTGTCGATCACATTGCCCGCGTCATCGACGTTTGCCAGGCGGCGAAGTTGTTCTTCTTGATATTGCTTGAGCCATTCGACGCCGCGATCCAGTACGCCCGGAACAAGGGCGACATCGTTCTGGCGCGCGATTTGGAGACCGTGGACAACGGTGGCCGTCATATGCGGTGTGGACTCTTCGCCCCACCCGCTGAACCAGCCCCAGCCGCCGTCCGAAAGTTGCATCTCTTGCAGCCGATTGACGCCCGCTTTGACGATCTTGGTAAGCTCCGCCTGATCGAAGACCGGGTTGTGGTCGTATCGCTTCCAACCCTTTGCGCGCGCGGCGGCGTCGCCGATTTCCTGGGAGTTGAGGTTCGTCCGCTTCTGCTGAATGGCTTTAAGGTCGAGCTTCATTCGCAGCAGCGTTTGTTGCGTAATGACGGCGGGCAGGAAGCGGTTGAGCGTTTGCTCCGTGCAGCCGTAGGGATAATCGATCAGATAGGGCAGGGCATCGACCATCGCTCCGGCGAGCGTGGGTGAATAGCGAACTTCGAGCCGCGTTTGATCGGCGCGGCGCTCCGGCGGCACGCTGACTTCGAACGCGCCCAACCGTTGCTCTGGCCGCAGGGCGCCGCTGTAACTTTCTGTCTTGAGCATACCGTGGACATAGACGGGAAACTTCATTTGTACGGCGTCGGATTCTTCGTCGGTGAGCGCGAGCATGCGGAGCACGGCCTCTCCCTCGTGCACCGCTTTGACGCGCCAATCGACGCGCCGCTCGCCACCCGCGGGAATTTCCACCGTGCTTTCCGCTGTAGCCGGCCTCTCAGAGGCCGGCCATAACTCGAGCGTTTTACCATCGAGCTCCAGCCGGACTTTCACTTGCTTGGCGCTCGGCAGATAGTTGTGAACATTGGCGCTGAGGACGACTTCATCGCGCTCGACAAAAAATCGCGGCGCTTGCATCCGCACGATGAGGTTCTTGCGCGTAACGACCTGCGCCGACGCCTCGCCGACCCGCGTGCCATGGCCCATCCCCCAGGCGCGGATTTTCCACGTCGTGAGGTTTTGCGGCATATCGAGTTCCACTTGCGCAATTCCGTCTTTGTTAGTTTCGAGTGCGGCGGCCCAGAGGGCCGTATCGGCAAACTCGCTGCGAACTTTAGCGGGCTGTTCGGGCGGAGTCGGCGACTTGTCGGATGACTTTCCACCGTCGAGATCCGCTCTCGCGTTGTCTTTTTCCGCAAGCTTTGCAGATGCGGGAGCGCCCGCGGGGTAAGCCGCCGTACCTAGCATCGTGTGATACCGACCTCCGAACCCGGCGCCGCTGCGGGTCATCGCGCCTTCGAAACTCCACATCGTGACGGATTGGATTTGTGAGATAACCAGGTCCAGATGGCCGAACACGCCGATGTTTTCCATATTTTTCTGCCCGGATGGCACGAGATTGGTAAACATTCGCTCGAGATTCGTCTCCACAAATGGTCGATGTTCACGCCGCCATTTCCAGAAGAATTCTTTGATGTCGACAACGTTCGAGCCGCCGGAAATGTATTCCAAACTCTTGTCAAAGATCGACAGCACCGCGGAGCCGATGTACGGCTTGCCGGCCGGGTCGGTTAATTTCACCGTAATCTTGGCGTGCTGGCTCGGTTTGTATTCGGGCGCAGATGCAACGACTTCCATGTTGAGGATGCGCTTCACCGGCGGGACGTGGATTTCGCGGACCTCGGTGTGAACGCGGCCCGCGGCGATAGTCATTGCTTCAACGAAAAAGTTAGGCATGTCTTTTTGCGTAACGCCGACTTCGACCACGGTCGTCTTGCCCGCCAGGTGCAGCATTTGCGGCGGTAAATATGCGCCATTGGAAGGGCGCAAGAAGAGCAGAACCGTCGAGCCGGATCGGTTCGTATTGATTTGCAATTGCACCTTATCATCGGGGGCATACTCGCGCTTGTCTGGCACGATCTCCAGATCGTTGAAGCGGAATTCGCTGCCATCGAATCCTTCTCCGATGATCGTTAGCACGTAGCCGCCTTCGATTTCGTGCCCGGCCTTGTCGGTGACGCGATACGACAGCCGGTATTGGCCTTTTTCGGACGCCTTCAAGTGGATTTCAGAGCGGCCTTCGGCATTGGTAGCGAGGCTCCAGTTGTGGACTTCGGTTTCAATGGGTTTGCGCTCCGGTGCTTGGCCATAGGTAATCTTCAGCAGCCGCAATTTGCCGGGGCCTTCGACCGGTTTGCCATCGAGCCGGTGTGCGGCAAAGCTGGCCTTGATCGTGTCGCCCACGCGGTAGTAGCCGCGATCCACCCAGGCGCTCACCTGGAATGGCTTACGAGCAACAAGCACATCTCCGTGGCCGACGATCGTGCGGCGCGATTGATCGACAACTTCCGCTTCAATTGTGTAGCGGTGGTCTTCGTCGGGATGCAGCGCTTTGGCGACAGACGTATCGATCTCGACCGCAACCGTGCCATCGGCGCCGATGGGCACTTCGCGTTGTGCCACGATTTCCGGCGGCGGCGACTGGTCCCGATACCACCACGGCGTAGGCCGCATGCAGCCCCAATCGCGCCAACCCGGGTACCAGTTGTAATCGTACGCGAACCACCCGTATCCCGGGCCATAGAGCCAATCCCACGGCCCCGGCGGATACCAGCGCGCGGTGTACTCGCTGCGCATCACCTTATACTTCACGGTGGCGTTGGTGACGGGCGAGCCGAAATAGTATTTCGCGTGGATTTTGGCGGAGATTTTTTCGCCCAGCATCACCGGTTCGGTCGGCGCATCGACAGTGACTTCAAACTCGGGCTTCTTGTACTCCTCGACGCGGAAGGTACCGCCGCCGCGGTTCACAACGATGAGCTGATACTGGCCGAGCGTCGCGTCGCCAGGCAACTCGAATTTGCCGGCGATGCCGCCGTAGTTGTCGGAGGTGAGCGTTTCGCTATAAACCTTTTCGTTTTTGGGATTGTGGATTTCGACGGCGAACGCCTGGTGCGCAAACGTGGATTTATCCTCGGCATCGAATTGGGCCTGCCGAATCCAGAACTTGAATTGCACGCTCTGGCCCGGCCGATAAACGGGCCGATCGGTAATCGCAAACGTCTTGACTTCGTTGTACTGGGCTTCGTAATAATTGGCCCGCCAGATGTTGTGGAAGCCAATGTAGGCAAGGCGGCCGGCCGATGTCGTGGCGATGGCAATCCACTGAAATTCGCGAGCAGCCGGGTCCTTCGCGTCCTCCGGAATCGGCAAAAATGCCTCGCCGTTTTCATCGGTCGATGCGGCGAAATTCTTGGTCTCGATTTGGTAATTGTTGCCATCGACGTGCCGCTGCCGGTACGCGAAGAACTCGACGTTGGCTTTCGCGATGGGGGCCCCGGTGACGGCGTCGGCCACATAATAAAACGATTTATCCGGCATCGGCTTGCGGACGATCGCGGTATCCGCTAACCACAGCACGATGTCTGAAGTGTTGCCGTCGGCAACATTCGCGGTGACGAGGTACGCGCCGGCCTGTTGCAGTGGGGTCGTGACGGTAATGCGTTTATCGAAGTGCTTTTCGCGCGGTTGAAGCTCTAATTTCCAACGTGCGACTTCCGCGCCGACGTATTTCTTTTGGTCTTCACGAATGAGCCGATAACCGATGTCGGAAACATTCATCCGCTCCCATTCGAGCTGCTTGGGGTTCGATTTGAGATACGCCTTCACATCGTCGAGCAACTTTCGAACGTTGATTGCGTGGGCCACGAACTCGACTTGCTTGGCGTTGCGGAAGCGAAAATCGACCGTGGCGCCGCTGCCAGAGGGCTGCGACATGACCGTCTCGAACTGGCCCCAATTTCCGACGATTTGATCGAGCCGCCGCTGACATTGTTCACGCACGTCGCCGGTCGAGCGCTCGATAGCCATCCGCCAATATTCGGCGGCATGCGGATATTGGCGGCGGTTTTCAAACACCGCGGCCAGGTGTCGAGCCGCATCCAGCCCGCGCGAGTCGACCTTGTTCGCGCGCCAGTCTTCGAGCACCTGCTGATACAGCTTGATGAAGTTGTGTTCATCTGGAAGTTTGAATCGCTTGATGCCCGTGGCGAGCCTGGCGATTGTTTCGTCTTCGCCCAGCGTGTTGAGCGCCCATATTCCGCTCGTGTCGTTTGACTTGTCGGACTCCGTGCCTGCCCGCCCGGGAAGTTGATAGCCGAACTGGGCCATCGTCTGCACACCGAACAGAGACTCCAGGAATTGCGCACGGGCGAGCCGTTCGTCGTTGCGGCGCACGGGCTGCCATTCGACCATCGTTTCCAATAGCCAGCGCCACCGCTCGCCATCACTCGTGGCCGCCTCCCAGCTTTTGGGAAGCGCAAAGAAGACCGGATTGCCGGCCGCATCGACGGGCGCGCCCAGCGATTCGCGGCGGTAACCCCAGCCTTCTTCGTAATCGGGCAGCGTGCCGAGATCGGTGAGCGACTGAAGCTGCCACGGTTCGACGCCGTTGACGATCGCATCGGCGAATGTGCCGAGCATACCGGCCGCGTCGCTCTTTGGGTCGGTGGACTTAGCGGTGTTCATAGCACGCACGTAAAGTTGCAATGCCAGAACGCGATCGCGGGCCGTGGCATGAACCACCTTGCCGCCGCCGCGGTGCTGGCCGCGGCGGAACTCGCCCGCAATCATAAAACCGTAGTGGTCGATCTTCAGATACGACTGCGCGACTGCGGCGAGCAGCCGCCAATCGGCTTTATGAGCTTCGACGGCTTTTTCTCTGAAGTCGTCGATCTCATCGGTGCGGTTGAGCTGCTGCAGGCAGGCGATTGCGGCATCGAACGCTTTCACGAGGTCGGTGGATGCAATGGCCTTTCGTTCAAGCACGAAGCGGCGCAGGCCTTCGTATGCTTCCTTGTGGTTTCCGTCGGCCTGTAACTTCAGCAGCTTGTCAAGCGGCAACAGACCACTCTGGGCGATGACGCCGGGCTGGAACATCGCAAAGGCCACGCAGATGGCCAACGTGAGTGGAAGAAAACTCAATCGCAACATCATACCAATCCCATTCTGACGTGCCTTGCTGATGTGCCGGCAAATCGCAGGTGCTCGCCCATTGTTGTACGTAGCCACCCCGTATGAGGTCCACAGTGTTTTTTGCGAGATCCGGTTAACAGGCGACACGTCAGCGTGGCGCGGGCATTGCCTCCTCAGCGGAGGAACGCGGCAGGGGCTGCCGGTTTAGACGTTTTTAATAGAATAATAGTTCCGGCGCGGCGTTTGTGGACGTTGATCCCCGGCAGCGCACCCATGCGTAATGTTGATAAATGGCAACGGGGCGGATCGCGATTTGTTGAACCACTTGCCGATCGAGGCTGCAAACTGCCTGAGAAATGCGTGAATCGGGACGGTAATGCGGGCTCGGCACGATGGCTGCAGGTGGAGGTCGCGGCAAATGGGGCTGCGCCAAGCGGTGGGTGATTCGGCCTGGCGGCCGACGCTAAGAAGTTTTTGTGTTTAACTTTCTGCTATTCCATCTATGTCGCCAATGTCACGCGGGATTTCGTTTCATGAATCGCTGTTCTACAGTTTGTACCGGGTTGTGGATGCGGCGGCTATTTGTTTGGCGGTTCGAATTGCACTTACCGAGACGGATGGGGCCGGTTTGCCCCCGTGGCTCACGATTTCGGCCAGCACGATTATCGTTTACCACATCGTGTCGGAATTTAGCGGATTATACCGAAGTTGGCGCGGCACGAGGCTCCACGGCGAAATTCGATGCGTACTGTTGACGTGGGGCTACACGGTCGGGGTGCTGCTCGGTATCGGTCTCGTAACGCGGCACAACGCCGATTACACGTATGAGTCGAAACTGATTTGGATTCTCAGTACTCCCATGGCAATGGTGATGGCGCGCGTCGTGTTGCGGAAGTTTCAGCAGCAGTTGCGGGCCCGCGACTTTAATATCCGCCGCTACGCCGTTTGCGGCGTCAATGAGCTGGGCATTCAACTCGCGCGGAATATTCAAAGCTCACCCGAGCTGGGCTTGCGGCTGGCCGGTTTTCACGACGACCGGCCGCCCGACCGAATCGCGGAACTGCCGGGCG
>CAWEDY010000007.1:0-579236 GCA_963807935.1 uncultured Planctomycetota bacterium | reverse complement strand
TCACCGGCAACGCAACTGCGAACGTGAGCGACGCGCGGCTTGCAATTGAAGGTCTTCGCATTGCGGATACCTTGCAGCGCGCGACAGGCAAGGGCGGCGCCGATGCCGCTCGCGCGGCGCATGCTGCACCTGGAACTTCCCAGCCGCCGGCGTTTTCACCGGCGAATTTTCAACAGGAACAGCGATTTGAAGTCGTCGCGCTCACCGCGAACCGCCTGTTGGACACAAATCGAATCGACGACGCGATCGGGCTCTTGGTTCGCGAGGTTTCTTTACCGGCGTATGATGCGGGCGAATCGGCAGAACTCAAACTGCAACTGGCCGATTGCTACAGCCGCCAGGCTTCGCTCGCCGAGGCATCGGCAGACAATGCGGCGCGGCAGGCGGCAATGGCGGCCGAAGATGGCACGCTGAATTTGCTCGCCGCGGATTTGAACCGCCAACGCCAGCGCACCACTGGAACCGATGATTTCCTCAAGCTGCTGCGCCGTGAAGGAACATTCCACGAACGGAAGGCCGAGCTTGCACAGGCCGTGGCACAAATCCAGCTCAGCAAAAAGCCAGCCGATTCGAGGTTACCGGCGCCGATGCCGATGAGTGCTGTACAGCACTTGCAAGACGCGGCGAAATGCTACCAACAGTTGGCAAACCGCGCCGACGAGCTAGATCGTGCCAACAACACATCGCAGACCGCGAGCGGAGCGGGCGGAAACAATCTACCTGGCCAGGCACACCAATATCGCGACGTGGCTCTTTGCGGGTTGCAGCGCGTCTACGCGGCACTCCGGCTGTCGCCAATCGGCAAAAACAATGAACGGCTGATCGCCGCTCTCGGTAGAGTGTCGGACCTGTTAGTCGCCGAACGGTCGCAGCGCCTGCTTGCGACCGATCCAGCGCTCTATGAGGCGAAGCGCGCTCAGGCATCGGTCTATGCTTCGCTCGACGACCGCGTCAGCCACGAACGTGCGGCAAACATATATCGCGACCTGGTCGCTTATTGCGAGGCAAATCCGCAGCCTCAACGAGAATTGCGAGCTGCCGCCCTGATCGGCCTGGCAGAGATGCTGAGAGCGCTCGATCAGACCAAAGACGCCTATCGATTTGCACTTCAAGCAAACAGCCTGGTTGCTGAGATGCCGGTTGACGAAGATCCAATTTCGCGGCGCGACCAGTCGCTGCTCGTCGCGCACATTGAGAATTCCCTTGGCGTCACCTCGATTGCCTTGGGCGAATACGGCGACGCACTTAAGTATCTCACTTCTGCCGACCAGCGACTGAAGCGCGATGACGGTCGCGGGGCCGAGCTTCGCCGACAAAACGAGCAAACGTTGCTTGTGTTGAGCCGCGTAAGGGTCTATCGGGCACTGCTGCACAAGGCGGAGGCACAATACAGCGAGGCGGCCAGTCGAGTCCGCGAAGGTCGGCAGTTGCGCGAGCAGCTCGACGACAACGGCGACTTGCTGGCTTATCACCTGGCCGAAGCGTCTGTCCGGCTCGCCCAAGCCCGCGACCTGATGCAACAGCACCGGATGACTTCCAAAGACACATCCGTTCGCGCTGCATTAACCGAAGCAGAAGCGGCGCTAGGCAGGGCCGAGCCGTTGGCCGGTGTGAAGAATTACGAAAATGCAACTCGCCACAATGCCGCCGCGCTGCCCTATCGCTACCTACGCGCTTTGCTGTTGCGGATGCGCGGCGACCCAGAATCGGCAGCGAAGGCATTGTCAAACCTGGTGCATGACTGCGAGCAACAACAGGATGACAAGACCGCAGCCAAATGTTACATGCAGTTGGCTCAATGCGCGATCGACGCCATCGCTGCGGCGCCTGCAAAGGGCGCCGACGCCACGAGCCATGAGCCAGCCATCGTGTCCCGAACGAAGGCTGACGAGTTGCTGGACCTGAAACTGAAGCGCCGCACCGCGATTAAACAAGCATCGCAGTATGCCGATCGTGCGGTCGCCTTGTTCCGGCATATGGAGGCGGCTCCTGAAGACGAGCTGGCAGTGACAGCGCTACCTAGTTTGCACTTTCAAGCGTCGTACCTGGCGGCCCGGTTACAAATATTGTTGGCGACGGTTGATCGCCAAATTGCACGCCTGGATTCGCTCCTTTCCACGGATGGCACCCAAGGAACTAATCTAGCGCGTACCGACGCGACACCGGCAGATTACCGTAAACGGGCGATTGATTTGCTGGAAGACGCCGTGCGGCAAGCCGAACGTCCCGCCAGTTCCACGACGCAAGTCCGCTTGCAGCGCGCTCAATTCTTTTCACGCTATGCGCCTGCCTACGATTTACTGGTTGACCTGTATGTAGCTTCTGCCGTTGGCAACGCAAATGCGGCCCGCTTCGATCGGGCGTCTAAAGGGTTTGCATTTATTCGTCGCGCGATCGAGGTCGCCGACCTCGCTCGTAACCGCACGTTCCGCGAACAAATCGACGGATGGCGTCAAACGGCCGGCAACGAGCATCAATCAATTCCCTTCGACTGGAACACCCACCTAGGTGAAATTTTGGATTCGGACACCGCCCTGTTGATGTATCATCTCGACGGTCCGCAACTTTTAGACGCGGGTGCCCCACAAGCCGGGATTGATATCGCGCCAATCGGCGGTGGGCATCTATTCGTCGTTCTCCATCAGGGGCAAGAGATTCGATACTACCGCTTGCGACATGTGCAACCTGGTAAAACCCAAGACGTGGATTTATCGCGCACAGCGGCTGCCCAATTAGTGCGCCGCCACATTGAATGGATCGAAAGCCGGGGGTCTACCCGCGATTGGGGACGCGCCGAGCAGCGCGCTTTGACCGAATGTCTGCTGCCGAGCGATCTACTCAAGCTATTGAGTAATCCAGTCTCGAATTCCGAGCAATCAAATCGGCCGCTCGTTCGGAAACAGGTTATGGAAACACCCGTTAGCCCCATTCAACATCTGCTGATCGTTACGGATGGCGCCTTGCATCAGTTGCCTTTCGATTCCTTATTACTGCCCGAATCTAAAGATGGGCAGGACCGGCGGATTCACTACGTGATCGATGAATTGCCGCCGATCCGTTACGGACCATCGCTGTCGGTGTTGGCCGGAATCACCGAGCGTAGAGCGCAACGCGAAGAAGTTGGCGATAGTGTGCTTACCGTGGGGAATCCGGCTTATCCGGCCGCTGCCCGCCAAAATCAGATCCCGGCTTGGCAAGATCTGCTGCGTCAAATCTCGAATCAGAAGGTTGGATTCGTGCCATTGACTCACTCAGAAGAAGAGTGCGATTCAGTGTACGCAAGTTTCGACAACTTGCCGGCTGCCAGCCGCACGAAGTTGGTGCAGGCGGCCGCGACGGAAGCGGCCGTTCGGCAACACATCGGCACCAGCCGGTTCGTACACATTGCCGCGCACGGCTGCGTCGACTATCAGAACGACAACTTATTTGGGGCCTTGGTGTTCACGCCCGGAAACGATGTCAACGATTCCCAGAACGACGGCCTATTACAATTGCGAGAAATCTATGCCCTGAATCTCTCGCATTGCGACTTGGCCGTGCTTAGTGCCTGCCAGACCTACGTCGGTTCCGAGCGACCGCTGGAAGCCGGTACTTCGATGGCCAGAGCGTTCCTGGAGCAAGGCGCCAGACGGGTTGTTTGCAGTCAGTGGAGCACCGATGATCGGGCAACCACCGACCTCATGAAATCGTTTTTCGACGCCATTCGCTCTGCACGGCAAGCGGGAACAGAGATTGACTATGCGGCGGCCCTTCATCGTGCGAAGCGCGCCATCCGTAACGATCCTGAGCGCGGCTCCATACCAAAGTACTGGGCGCCGTTTGTCTTAGTGGGGGCACGCTGATTCTCAATTTCTTATCGTAAGTGAGATCAACCGACCGTTTTGCCGGCCCTGTCGTTTCCAGCATGTCCGACCGCGAAGCGTAGGTTACCCCGCTTCTCGCACTCCCGGTCTTTTCTGTTCACTTCACTCGCGACATCTGCTTCAAGAAGTCCTGTTCGAGCTTGTGAAGGTCGCCGAAATGGTCGCGGAATTCGGCCAGCCGCTGCTGCGGATCGTCGTCGATCAGCGGTCGCTTCTGGGCCAATAATTTGAGGTATTCGGCATAGGCTTTTGGTTCGTACTTGATCAGGTAATAGTTCAGTGCCCAAGCATCGGCATACGCATCGACGGCCGTTCGCGGGTCGCGGAAGCGGCGGCTGTCGCGGATCATTTCTACGAGTGAACCTTCGTGCCAGCTCGAAAGGTTTTCACGAAATTTCTCGAGCCGTGGATAATTCACCCGGCCGATGCCATGCCAACCGCGGCTACTCGCCAGGTCGGGCGCCTCGAAGTAAACGGCCATCCCTTCGCACAGCCACAATGGGATATCGGCATAGCGGGTTTGCAGGCCGCAGTTGAATGCGATCTGATGCGTCGCTTCGTGAACGACGGTCGCCACCAGCGGCACGGCCGCCGGTTGTGAGAGCATCTGGTTAATCTCGCGCATCGAGCCGCGGCGACCGGTGCTTGATTCGTGAACGGCCTCGGTTCCCGTCAAATCGAACATGTTGATGCGGTTCGAGCGGAGACTGTAAAAGCCGATGATGTTGCCCGTGCCGGCGGGCAGATCGTCGCGACTGGCCTGATCGTAGGATTGCCGCTCTGCAAAAACGACCACAGGCAACGGGAATTCCGGCTCGTGCAAGTCAAGCCCCTGTTTCTGCCAATAGTTCGTGAACGCTTTGTAAAGCCGCTCTAACAGCGAACTTGTCCACTGGGCATACGCCCGCGACGTGTTGTAACACACCACATAGTGCGACGTGGTGTAGCTGCGAAAGCCGGCAGGCAACTCGGCCAGCAACTGCGCGGAAAGTTCCGCAGCGGTAAGCGGCTTGAACGGCGCGTCCAGATGTTCGCGGCTCTGCAACTCGTCGCGTTCGACCGACCACAGCACGCCATCGACACCTTGGAATAGAATGCCGCCGTCCGCGGCTTCGACAATCACGCGGGCTTGCACCCTGTGCTGTTTGCCCTTTTGACGAAAAGTAACGGTTTCGGCGGCGTCGCCGGCCGAAGCTCTGGCGAATCTGCCGTCTTCAGTCGAGCGTTTTTCCAACGCAGTCGCACCGATCGCGCAGGCCGCGATCAGCGTGATTGCAAAGAAACCTATGGCACGGACGGCAACAGTCATGGGGGCGCAATCTGGGCGGTTCGGAAGCAGTTCGCGGCGCAAGCGACAGTCCTTCTTAACCGCTAGAATTATTCGCCGCGCAGCGCTAGTCGGCACCTTCTATTCTAGCTCGCGGCGATTGCTCGCTGCAGATCAGCTTCCACGCTCATTTTGGCAGCGGGAACGCAAACGCTTCACTGCCCGACCATGGCGAGTCTTCGCTGAAGAAGGCATACACCGGTTCGGTCGCCAGCCGCGCTTCGCCCTCCGGGTTGTTCTCATCGGCAGCCTGAAACCGCGTAGTTTGCATCTGCTTTAAACTGGCATTGCCGGGGCCCACGCTCCAGAACAGCGGCGTATGAGCTTCGATACTTTGGCGGAAGGCGACCTCTTCGCTCGACTGTTCCAACGGGAGCTCAAGCCCGGCCGGCTCGTATTGGAAGGGTTGGCCCGCATAGGGGTCCAGGGGCAGTTGCGTCAGATATTGGGGCACAAGGTCGAGCAAGCGCGCTGGATATTGCTTATGATCGAGGCGATACATCGCCAAAGCGATCCGCAGCATCTCGGCGCGCCGGCAAACTTCGTTGTCGCAATAAGCGCGGTTCAGCTGGGAAATTGAAACGCGGGCTTTGTATTCCAGTGATGCCAGATAACTTGTCGCGGCAGCCGGCTCTTCGATTTCCCACAACTCGGGCAAGCCACCTCGCGGCCGCAGCCAGCGACGCACGTCGCTCGCTCCGAGTTCATGCGGCTGCTGGCTACCGACGTGCGATGTCACTTCATTAACCTCCTGAATGTTTCGCAGCGTGATACGGTCCAGCGCCAACAGCGCCCGCTCGCGTTCCCATGGCAATTGATTGGCGAGAAACGCCAGATAGTCGCGCAGTGGAATCGGCTGCTGAGCCAGAATGAGCGGCACATCTTTTCCCACCAATACGTCGCGCACGAGCAGGTAGTCGGCCAGCAAGGCGTCTGCTGGTCTGGGGCTGGAAGCATCATGAGCGGTCAGTTTCTGCAGCGCATGGCGAAGTTCGTCTTTCGTCCGCGCCTTTTGTCCAGCCCACTGGCCGATCCACTGCAAGATCTGTCTTTCCCTTGCGAGCTGATCGATAAATATGATAGAAGGCTGGCCGCTGCGCAGATGGGCGCTCATGCGAAGAGCCGCCAATAAACCATCGATCGGTTTGTTCGGCGCCGCCGGCGCAAGGGCAACGCTAGTCAACAGGGAGTTCAGTTTGCCGTATAAAGGATACGACTGGACAAGATCGAACTGCCGGTTTTGATCGATTGGACGGATGCCAATCATTCGCGAATCGAAGTCGAAGTGGCACGCGAGCCGCTCGCTGGCTTTAATAGCCAGCCCGATGGTGGCCGCATTTGCCTTCTCAATCAGCTCGAGCTGTTTTTTCTTGGCGGCCTGAAACGCCTCCTGTTGGTCGGCCGGGATTTTCGCCTCGTCGATGCCTCCCAGGACGGCCGTCTCTTCGAGGTACTCCGGCTTTTCCCAAGGCGCGAGGAAGTTCTTTTCAGGCAGCGGACGTTCAGCGGCCCGGATGTACATATCGGCCGTCTCGCGGGCATACGGCGTGTCGGATTGTTGAAACGCGTGGAGTTTGGCTGCGATGGCGTGAGCATTGTCTGCATGACCGACCTGATAAGGCATGTTACGGTCGACTAAATCCGTGGGAATCTGAGCTAGTCGCGCGGACGGGAGCAAAGTTGCGATAAGTCCGAGCGGCGCGAGGATCGCCAGCGCCGGCTTCGACCAAGCTTGCAACGAATTCGGCCCGGCGATCCAATCCGGTGCGCGGAGCCAGGTGGCCAGCATAAAACCGGCGAACAAAGGCAGTAAGAACATCCACCCGCCAAGCTGCCAGGCGAATAAAGCGGCGACCCAAGCGCAGACGACGAAAGAAAGCAGCAGCGCCACAAACGCCGCCAGGATCTCGCTTCGCAGCGCCATCGAGCAAAGCTGGCCAATGCTGTAGGCCACGAGTCCGCCGAATGAAGCCAGACTTGCCAGGCGGAACACGTAATTCGAGCCATCTGCGAGGTCGTAAACGATATCCGGAGCGCCGGGATACTGGAACGCTCCCCAGTGGATGTAATCGTTAACAAATCGCCATAAGCTGTGCCGGATGAGGGCTCCCATCAATGCCACGCAAATGCCCATCAAAAGTAACCAGACGGCAACTAGCGAGCCCAGCCAAATCACATGGCGAGCCAGCCAAACGTAGCGCGGACGGGCGGCGTGCTCGGCCAGAAATTGATAGTTGCCGCGCCGCTGGTCGGCATAAAACGCCATCGCACCATACAAGGCGGGAACAAAGAGCGGCGTTGAGGCCAGCAGAAATTCAACCGGTTCGTCATTCCGATACGTGAACCCCACGAGTCCGACCAGAGCTGCAATTCCCACAAATAACGCCAACGCGACAGCAAGCGGTAGAAACAGCAGCTTCCACGACTCGCGCCACGTTTGCCACAATAGCCGGGCCAACATTCGCCGCCGCACGCCACGATCTGCAATGATACCGAATCGATCGAGTCGAATCAAAACGCGATTCAGAAGCGCGACAGATGGGTTATGGATGTTCAGTCGTGCTCGAAGCGCCGGCCGCGCGCCGGCCGCCAGCCAGCGACGGGCAACCAGCGCACTACACGCAAGCACTGCCACAACGATCGCCAGTCGCAAGGGAATCGCGTCCACGTATGCCCGCGGATTGGTACTAGCAACCGCGTACCGGGATGATGCATTTACGGCGAGATTAACGGCAACGGCCCCTACAGCGAGAGTCAAAATAGCGGCGACCAATGGGCGTTTTACCACCAGCGAAAAGAACGTGCCCCATGCCAGTGCTTCGAATATTGCGATACCGAGCACGCCGCACGCCGTAGACGCATCTGGTCCACCCAATCGACTGAAACCCCACGCCGCCCAGCCGGCGATCGACAGCGAGACGGCCAACAATACGGCGCTGATGGCACCTACCAGCAGCTTGCCGACAAACACGGGCCACCACGCCGCCGGCAGCCGGGCCAGAAATTCATACGTCTCTTCTTCGTGTTCGACAGAAAACGCCGTAGCAGCGGCACCGGCCGCATAGAGCACGGCGGCCGCCAGGGCAGTGACAAACAAGATCGCCGGGAAATCGGACGAGTACGGCAACAGCATCCTCTCTGCGCACTGGACTAGCAGGCCTAAGACCGCCACGGCCAGCCACAGCCCGCGCAGCATGCGGAACTCTTTCCACACGAAGCGCCAAAGAATCATTCGGCCGCGTAAATCCGCGTGGGCGGTATTCATCATGTCGATCGCAGCGCTCATTTCAGACACCAGCGTTTAACATCGGCCGCAAGGCCGAATCTACTTGCGCCCCCACCCCGACGGCCGCTCAGCCATCGTCCGAGCGGTTACCAACCAGATTCGTCGTGGCCGACGATGCCAGCGGCGCGGCCCCCGGCGATTGTGTCATATAACCTACGAAAATCTCTTCGAGTGATGGTGTGCGAGATTCCACAGCGACGATCCCTCCGGCAAATTGCAGTCTTTCCAGATCGGCGGCGTCGATGCCGCGAACGAGCACATCCCATTGCCGGCCGTGACGCCGCTGATAGATTGTGTGGCCGGCAATCGCGGGCAATGGGGCCGTGGCGTCGTTGACGGTCACGGTCAACTGACGGGTCGATTGTTTCATTTGATCCAGCCGTTCGATTGCAAGAAGCCGGCCCGAGTGCAAGATTGCCACGATGTCGGCCACGCGTTCCACTTCGCCGATTTGATGGCTGGATAGCAGCACGGTGCGGCCCTCGGCAGCGATATCGACCATGCTCTCCAGAAACTCGCGGCGGACCATCGTATCCAGTCCGGAGGTAGGCTCGTCGAGCACCAGCAGCTCGGGTTGGTGAGCCATCGCCAGCGAAAGGGCAACTTTGGCCCGCATCCCCTTCGATAATTGATTGAGCTTGCGATCCAGTGGCACGCGAAACCCAGACACCAGCGTGCGAAACTGGTGCTCGAAACCATCGGCATAGAAACCGGCCGTGAACCAACCGATTTCCGCGGGCGTCATCCATTCGTAGAGCGTCGGCCGTTCGGGCAAATATCCAACACGGCGGCGAATCGCCAGACCGTCGCGGCGGCTATCGAGCCCAAGCACGTGCACCGCGCCCTCGGTTGGCTCGGTCAAACCAAGCAGTAGCCGGATGGCCGTCGTTTTGCCGGCGCCATTCTCGCCCAGCAATGCGAACACGACTCCCGGCGGTATTTCCAACGAAACATCCGATAGCGCCGTATTGCGCCCATACTGTTTTGTCGCATGAAGCAATTCAACAACTGCGGACATGTGAGGCCCCATTTCGAACCGAGTCTTTATTCACTTGTGTTTGCCGCGGCGGGCGCCGGCTAGCTCATCTTGCATCAGACTTTCGATGTCGTGCGCATCCAAGCCGCTGTGCAATGCTTCTTCCAGAACCAGCCGCAACCGTGCCCGGATTAGCTTGGTGCGTTCCGCTTGGCATTGCCGGCGGGCGGCAGCCGCGATCGAGAGTCCCGTTCCGCGGACCGGCTCCAGCACGCCGTCGTCCTGCAACTGCCGATAAGCACGCGCGACCGTGTTGGGATTGATGGCCAGTTCGCGCGCCAATTCGCGCACGCTTGGCACCAGCTCGCCGCTGCGCAGCGCCCCATCGGCGACGGCAAACTTCACTTGCCGAACGATCTGGTCGTATACGGCCAGTCCGTTGCGAACGTCGATGTGAAGTAACATTGCCAGGCTCCGGAAACTGTACTACCGTAATAGTACGGTAACCAACGGGGGCAGCCGTGTCAAACTCTTTGGCTCCACTTGGCTAAAAATAATGGAGCCTGTCAGCAGCGTGCGTCTGGGCCATCATCCGCCCCACTGCCCATCTGCCTCGCGACAATTTGTCTTCCAGCCGAGGCCGCAATTCTCGGAATAATTCTTGACTTTTCCAGCCAGCCCCGCTAACGTCAGACCCGGCCACTCGATGGCGCGGCGGCGCCGTCGATTCCTCTCTATTCGCATTTGCCCGTTTTCGCTTAGCTTGTTCGGTCACAGTGCCTGCCCTGGCGGGATAGGTTTCTGGGCTTTGTGCTGAGGACTTTTATCGCGTCGCATGGAAACAGCCGCTCGGGGCGCTGCGACGCACTTGAAAATTAGCAGGGATATCGCGTTTCTCGTCGCGACCGTCTCGGGAGCACACAATCGAGAAATTGGAGTACAACACATGGTGCGCAAACTGATGAGTTCGCCTTCAACCCATCGGAAATCCGGAAAACTTCTCCGTCGCAAGGCCCGATCGCGGCGGCGAAACAATATCGGCCGCAATGTTGATCTTGGCATGGAGCGGCTCGAGCCGCGCTGGTGCTCGCCAGTCCCGGGTCGTTGGATACCACGTTCGACCCGGCTGATCTCGACGGCGTGCTGATCGGCAATCTTGGCCTGCCATCCACGGCCAACGTTCGGTTTAACGCGGTTACGACCCAGGCCGACGGCAAGATCGTTGCAGCCGGCTATGTAGACCTACTCAGCAATAACGCCCACGACTTTCTCGTTGCCCGCTTTAATACCGACGGCTCGCTCGATACGACGTTTGGCGTCGATGGCGCCGACGCGGATTCCCTTCCCGACGGGTTCATTACGTTCGATTTCAATGTCAGCGGCGACTCGAGCAATGGCCAGGATGTGGCCATCGATTCGATGGGACGAATCGTCGTCGTTGGCGACGGCCCAAACGCCTCGGAATTAGATAGTTGGACCGTGGCCCGCCTGACGTCCAGCGGGCTATTGGATAGCAGTTTTGGCACCGGCGGCAAAGTCACCACCTCATGGTCGGTTGGGACGCTCAATGTTGGGGCGCAGGCGCATAGCGTCGCCATACAGTCGGATAATAAGATCGTTGTGGCTGGCGACGTGCGAACTTCGAGTTCTTTCACCGAATTTGACTTCGGCGTGGTTCGATACAATACCGACGGCACCCTCGATTCCACATTCGGCACCGGCGGTAAAGTCCAGACTGATTTCTTCGGCGCCCGAGACATCGCCAACGACGTCGCGATTCAGTCCGATGGCAAAATAGTCGCCGCGGGCTACGCCACGCACGGCACGCAAAATTTCGCCATGGCGCACTTCGACACCAACGGAGTTCTCGACCCCACGTTCGGCACGGGCGGCAAGGTTGACACCGATATCGTGCCCACCGGTCCGGCGCAAGACAACGCTAATTCGATCGCCATTCAGTCGGACGGCAAGATTCTCCTCGGTGGTTTTACTGCCAATGGGAACGATTTTGTAGCAGCGCGATATCTGTCGACTGGCATCCTCGACACGACGTTTAATCCGGTTCCGTCACCTTCACTTTCTTCCGCGCCCGGCACGCTGCGCATCAATTTTGGTCAGACGGATATCGCCCGGGCGGTCGCCGTCCAGGTCGATGGGCAATACGTCATTGCCGGATCTGCCAGTCTATCGAGCGGGCACGACAATGATACGTTTGCGCTTGGCCGCGTGGACACTACGGGTTCGTTGGACTCGACCTTCGGCACCGGCGGAAAAGTCCAAACGCGGATCAGCGATTTTATCCCGGGTACGATCGGCGTCGCCATCGGAACGGACATGACACTGCAGCCGGACGGCAAGATTCTGGAGGTCGGTTACCTACTGGCGCCGGACGGCCATGAGAAATTTGTCATGGCCCGCTACGAGTCGGGCGTGGTTGTGCAATCGATCGCCGGCCCCGCCGACACGAACGAAGGCGACACTTACACGCTCACACTGGCTTCCGGCGATCCAACCACGACGCAATGGACGATCAATTGGGGCGACAGCGTACAAACCGTTCCGGGCAACCCGACCAGCGTTACACACGTCTATGCGGACGGTGACGCCAGTTACACTATTAGCGCCACCATCACGACCAGCACTGGTACCGCTCCCGTCGGCAACACCGTTGCGGTGACGGTCCACAACGTCGCCCCGACGCTCGCCATCAGCGGCGCTGCGGACGTTGACGAAGGATCGCCCTACACACTCAACCTGTCATTGTCCGACCCGGGCGACGATACGATTGCGCAGTGGACGATCAACTGGGGTGATACCACCGAGGTCGTGAGCGGCAACCCGGCGAGTGCTTCGCATACATATGCCGATGGCGATGCGAGCTACACGATCAGCACCACCGCGACTGACGAAGACGGCACCTATTCTGCCGCCAGCAGCGTTGCGGTAACGGTCCACAACGTCGCCCCGACGCTCGCCATCAGCGGCGCTGCGGACGTTGACGAAGGATCGCCCTACACGCTCAACCTGTCATCGTCCGATCCCGGCGACGATACGATCGCCAGTGGACGATCAACTGGGGTGATACCACCGAGGTCGTCAGCGGCAACCCGGCGAGTGCTTCGCATACATATGCCGATGGCGATGCGAGCTACACGATCAGCGCCACCGCGACCGACGAAGACGGCACCTATTCTGCCGCCGGCAGCGTTGAGGTAACGGTCAACAACGTCGCCCCGACGCTTGCCATCAGCGGCGCTGCGGACGTTGACGAAGGATCGCCCTAACCTCAACCTGTCATCGTCCCGATCCCGGCGAACGATACCATTGCGCAGTGGATCGATCAACTGGGGTGTTTATACCGACCGAGGTCGTGAAGCCGGACACCTCGGCCAGTGCTTCGCATACCATATGCTCCGATGGCGATGCGAGCTACACGATCAGCGCCACCGCGACTGACGAAGACGGCACCTATTCTGCCGCCAGCAGCGTCGCGCTCACAGTGAACAACGTCGCGCCGACGATCGATTCGCTCACCATCACAGCGGCGGTCGATGCCAACCAGCCGGCGACGCTTACCGGCACCTATAGCAATCCCGGTACGCTTGATACCCACCAAGTGGATATTGATTGGAACGGCGATGGCACGTTCGACGAGACCGTATCGGTATCCGGCGGCTCGTTCACAGTCAATCACACGTATGCCACGGCCGGCACGCTGAACGTAAAGGCTCGAGTGCGCGACAACGACGGCGGAACGTCGACCGGCAGCAACGGCCCAAGTGACCGTGCTGGGAGTCGTGCGCCACGCTGGTCGGCAACACGCTGCACATCGTCGGCACCAATCAGAACGACATCGTCACTATCAGCAAGAGCGGAAACCAGTCCAAAATCGTTGCATCGTTCATTAACAACTTTACGCCTGTATATTTCAACCTGGCAAGCGTTCTGCGCAACTCTACGTCCGCGTGTACGCCGGCTCCGATATCGTGGCGGTGGCGAACTCGATCACGACGCCGACCAACTATCGACGGCGGCGTGGACAACGACGTTCTCACGGCCGGCGGCGGAAATACCACCATCTTCGGCGGCAACGGAAACGACGTGCTCATCGGTGGTCCCGGCAATAACATCCTCGTTGGTGGTGACGGGGCGGACGTCATCGTCGGCGGAAAGGGCCGCGACCTGGTCATCGGCGGCGATGACACCGACGTCCTTACCGGCGGCTTGTGAGACTACATTCTGATCGGAGGCTGGACCACCCACGACTCGGATACCGCCGCCTTAGACGCTATCATGGCGATCTGGACGTCGTCAGCCAGTTTCAACGACCGCGTGGCAGACTTGACGGATACTGGCGGCTTGCTCGAGCCGGGTATCGCCGTCTTCGACGATGGCGATCACGATGTCCTATCGAGCGGTTCGGGGCACGATCTGGTATTCGCCAACACCGACTTGTGGAGTGGCGGCTTCGATGTGGCTGCGGTTCAATTGGTCAGCGACATTCTTGAGCCTGTTAGCTAGTTGCGGCGAATTCGTGCTCGTTGAAGAGCGGGCCAGTCGCCGACAACCTTTGACCGCAAAACAGAAACCGCCTGCCCAGGAAACTGGGCAGGCGGCGTTTGCGGAGGTATCGGAGAGAGAGCGTTCGCTTAAGAAGTTCGCACGTGATTGTTTCATAGGCAGTTTTCCTTGTTGAAACCCCCTCCCCGTTTCCGGGGAGGGGTCAAATCAAGTGCTACTTGCCGAAGGCCAATTGTGCGTTGGCGGCCGTCAGTTCAACTGCCGTCCTCGACGCCAGGCTGCCATCGGCCCGCAATACTTCGATGTCGCCAACCGTGGCACTGGCGAGCTCGACTTGCGGGAGCCGAATCTTCACCGAGCCGGTGCTCCACTCGAGCACGTCGACCGGCAGCGACAGTCCGCTGACACGCAGGTGGGCAACACCCGGCTTGTCGCCGAAGGCCTGACCGTCTACCAGCAGCGTGCTGCCGACCGCGATCTTCGTGCGGGGCTGCTCGACTGCAGGTGCCGTGATGCTGGCAGGTGACGTGAACGAGGCGGGCATCGCGAAGGATGGCGTCGTATTGACCGGAGCCGAGAAGGCCGTGCCAGTCGTTCCCGTGAAATCGGCCCTTGCAACGGGAGCATTCGATGCGCTAAGCGTTCCATTGGCGCTGATCGACGGCAGCATTAACTGTTGTCCGGGCACCAAGGCCGCGCTTATCGGCAGGCGGTTGTACTGGGCGATATAGTTCGCGTTCGAGCTGGTTCCGTATTCCTTCAATGAGATCGTGTAGCACGAGTCGCCGGGCAGCACGTAGTAATTGCAATGAAACGGTTCATATGCCTGGCAGCCGTAAACCGGGTGTACACAACCATAGTAAGAGTAGCAACCGTAACTTGGGTAGCAGTAATTCGAATAGCATTTGTGATTCGAATAGCAGTGACCGTCGTAGCAAGGCTTGTGACAACTATAGTTGTCAGACTTGAGGCTGTTGACCTTCTGCGAATTGCCACCGAGGTTGAATTTCAAGCCGCTACTGTGGATACTGTGATTTTGGTTGCCGCCATTGCCGTTCTTGGCAAACGCGGCGCTGGCCGTCATCAGGCTGGCTGCTGTCGCCAAAGTTGCAATCAATCTGGTCGCTGAGGTTGTCATTTTATGACTCCTGTAGAGAAATGGGGTTTAGAAACATCTGGTTTCGCGGAGCGACGTTGCCCCGCTTCACCCTTCTCTTACGGCCGGGCGGCGGCTTGTTACAGCGGCCAACTAAAGCGGGCGAAAAGGCGGCGAAAACAGTCAAACACCGCGGCATTTTTTGGCCCAAGGCACCCCATGCCGCAACCATCGCTGCCCGGTTAGAATGAAGCAAGCCGGGCCGTTCTCGGCCCCGTCGCAGGGCGCGTCCCCGAAAATGGCTCGGCTATCGCACCCCTGGCGGCACCGCCCGTGCTGGCATCGAGATTCAGACCTACTGCGCGATCATCGCTTGCCGGCTGCTGGGGCGGTGGACTGGCGGCCAGCCGACGCAGCGAATGTTTGAAACCGTCTCGCTGTAGCTGCAAGATTAGGCGGACGAAGAGGAACTGCTGACGCACCTCAAAAAACTTCAGCCCCGCGCCCGCTAATCCCGCTCTTGTCCTACAGCCCCCGGATCATTTCAGGCTGCGCAAAACAAGCTTCTGCCGACCATTTCGACCCCGCAGCCCCTCCCCCTGGCCTTGGGCGATTGAACCGGTACATTACGCAATGCGCGCCATAGAAGGCACACGCAAAGAGTCGTCGCGTTCGGCTGCTCAGCTCACCGAGACACTTACTTCGTCGAACCCGGTGAGCAAGCTGTCGCTCGCCGTCAATCGCAGGACGTAACTTCCGGCGGTGCTGAACTGGGCGGTCGTGCTGGCCGCCTGATCGTTGGCAAATGTAACGATTCCTGGGCCACTAACCTTCGTCCAGAGGGCTGTCAGCATCTCAGTTCCGGCAGGCTGACCATCGTCGCTAATCGTACCGCTGATTTGAAGCGGCTGATCATGGATAGCCGTCAGACTCGGCCCGATGTCGACAACAGGCGGGAGATTGCCCACCAGAAGCGCATTGTTGGCAGCCTGTGGCGCCGTGTAGTTGATGATCAGCTTCGGCCGTTGGCTCGCGGTTTTCGTTTCGCTTGTGGCGACCGTGACGGCTTTTGAGACGGCGTAGTCTTTGATGATGATGCCATAGTTGTCGGCTGCATTGTTGATCCACGCCTGAACGGCCGACACGCCGGCATCGTTCAAGTTGATTCGATAGACGCCTTTGCTGGTCGCGTTTAATTGCCCGAGCACGGCCGATTCTTGGTCGCCGTTGCCGCTCGCGCCGGCGCCGGCCCAATTGTTTCCGGTGGAGTATTGCTGCCACGTGGCCGACAGTTCGTCCCACGCCTGCTGCAACGCGTAAACTTCATAACTATCTTTGCTCGAACCGGTGACGTAGAACTCGATCGAGACCGATTGCACCGTGCTGCCGACCGGGATCGCCGATACATCCCATCTAAAGAGCCCCGCCACATCAGGCTTGCCGTCGATGCTGAGTTTGGTGTCGTTTCCATAGTTGCGGGTGGATTTCTTGCTGGAAATCGTGGTGTCGGTCGTGCCGGCATAAGTCACATTCGGAAACAGCCCGTTCTGGAAGGCGATCTGCTCGGGAGTGTCGCCGGGCGATGGAGGTGGATCGCCCAGTTCGTTGGTCGATGCTGCCGAAACGACGATTGACACGTCATCCGATCGCGTCAGCAGACCATCGTCGGCCGAGAGTCGCAGCACGTAAGTGCCCGCCGCGCTGAATGTGGCGGTCGTACTCGCAAGTAAATTGTTCCCAAACGTGACGGAGCCTGGGCCGCTAACCAACGTCCACAACGTATGCAGCACAGAGGGGGTGGGCTGGCCATCGTCCGAAGCGGTTCCCAAAAGCGCGACCGGTGTGCCCACAACGGCCGTTGTGTCCGCGCCCGCGAACACACTTGGCGGCAGGTTCGGCGTGGATGTATCAAAGCTAAAGAGCACACTCTTCCCATCGGCCAGGAACGCGATTTGGTCCGTCGATGTTATTTTAGCGGTAGTGACATTATTGAGACTGCCAGCGATGAGCACCTTCGTTGGACTGAAGGATATATTATCGAGCGGCGACGTGTTGTAAACGATATCTGCGGAGTGGTCTCCGTTCGTGCGGGCAATGATCAGTTGGCCGGCTGCCTCGTCCACCACGATCACCGGCCGGGTGCCGGTACCGCTGACATTGTAAAGATTATCCCACGTGCCGTTCGGCCGCCGCACCAGGAGAGCGATTTTCGGGTAACCAGACTTGTCGTAACTCGTCTTCACGGCGGCGTACAGCGTACCATCCGAAGCGACCGCGAGGTGTATGTGGTCGTCTGCCATTCCGTGGCCGACGCTCAATGCCGATTGGCCGGCCGGTACCTCGTCGGCCGACCATGCCGTCGCCGCCGCTCCGTCTTCATGCACGCTGAAGCCAAACCGTTTGGTGTTCTGGTTCGACCACATCACGCCGATTTCGTTGTTCGGCATGGCGACGATGGAGCAAATATCGTCGCTAGTGATTCCCGAGGCGACGGTGATCGGTGCACTCCAATTTGTATATAGGCCGTCGCTGTAACGAACCTCGACCGAGGACTTTGAGTCGGAGGCAATCCAGATCCGGCCGGTGGAATCGACGTCGAGCGTCGCAGTTTCGCCGCCGCTGGAAAGCGATATATTCACCAGATTCGGCTGCAGCGACCAGGCTTCGAACTGATTGTCTGCGGCATCGTATTGCAGCGTCGCGAACTCCGAACTCGTACCCGAGTACAAAAGCACGTGCGCCAAATCGCCGACGACCTTAACGTCGGCATGAACGCTCTTGTTGGTCGAGATCTGCTCTGTTTGTGTCCAACTGGTGCCATCCAGCCGGTACACCCACGTGCCCGACGAATTGGGCATCACGGTCCACCATTGGCCGGCATACTCGAAGATTTTCGACTGTGGCTTTTCGCCCGCATTTTGCGAGGTCGAAATGTTCTGCAGCGGCGTAATCGACAGCATTTGCCGATTCTCAAGCGTTTCCATAGCGAGTGTCCGCCCGTAGCGGCATCGACTATTTCGCCGGAGGCTAGCTTTGCGATTTGGTTGAAGTAACAAACGGCGGAGGCTTTTCAACGGATGCATGGACAGGGGTGCCTTTGTCAATTGCGCCGGGGGCGAGAGGGCCCACTGCTAGCTGTGAATTACGTGTGAAAAGATACGGACTACGTAAACTGCGTAGAACTTCCATGCTAGTTGCCCTGCCTAAATGTCAATGAAGATAAACGGCTATAAACTCTGCGCAAGAAACAAAGTCTGGGATGAAAATGAATACGACCGATAGAGCCGTCAAAATCTGTGGCTAGGCGGAGCCCGGAATGTTGCCAAAATGAGACAACGGCCTAAATCAGATAGAAGTGGCTGGCGCAACAAGCCGGTCGCGCAAAAGATGGCGACACGCCGCCGCTGAACATACTACGTCAGTAGTACTGGAGATTTCGCTACGCGGCTTTTGCCCACGGGATCGCGGACGAAGACGGGCGCCCGCAATGTGAAACCGCCCATCAATATAACTCTTGCTTCGACGCGATGTTGTCGTTTAGTTCCCCAGTTGTTCGCCAAGCCACTTCAAGTACGCGTCGCTACCTTCCACGATCGGCATCGCAATCATTTCCGGCACTTCATACGGATGAATCTCGGCAAACAGCTTCTGAATCGGCTCGAGTTGAGCCCGATTTGTCTTGATTGAGCACACCCATTCCTCGGCGGTTTCCACCTTGCCCTGCCAACGAAACGTGCTGGCGATTGGCCCGCTGATTTGAACGCATCCAGCCAACCGGCGCGACACGAGTTCAGACGCAATTTGCTCGGCATCGTGCCGCGTCCCGGTTGACGTCGTGATTTGTATAAATTCGCTCATCAATTCATCAACCTGGAATCAATGACCAAGTAATCGATCTACGGCCGCGCCTATATCCGCTTCGCGCATCAACGACTCGCCCACTAGGATCGCATCCACGCCGGCCGCTTCCAGTCGCCGCACATCTTCGTGTGTTTGGATTCCGCTTTCGCCAACGAGCACGCACTGGGTGGGCACTCGCTCGCGCATCCGAATCGTATGCTCCAGATCAACCTCGAAAGAATGCAAATCCCGATTGTTGACGCCGATGAGTGTCGCCCCCGCATCGAATACCCGCTGCAAATTATCGGGTTGATACAATTCGACCAGCGGCGTCATGCCCAAATCGCACGTCGCATTAAACAGTTTCCGCAAGTTGCAATCGTCCAAGCACTCCGCAATCAGCAACACCGCATCTGCCCCGGCCGCCCTGGCTTCGACAACTTGATACGCGTCGAGAATGAAATCCTTACGCAGCACGGGCAGGCTGACCGTCGAGCGAATTTGCGACAGATATTCAAGCCGGCCCTGAAAATACGACTCATCCGTTAGTACGCTGATGCACGTCGCGCCATGAGATTCGTAAGTTTTGGCAATCGCTACGGGATCGAAGTCCTGGCGAATCACCCCCGCCGAGGGACTGGCCTTCTTTACCTCCGCGATCAATTTGATCGACCCGCCAGCCGCTAGCGGCGTAAAAAAATCGCGCACCGCGGGTGCATCCGACAGCCGCGCTTGCAATTCCGCCTCCGGCACTGACGCCTTGGCGCGCTCAATTTCGGACCGTTTCGTGGCAACAATTTTGTCGAGAATTGTCGGCATGCTTGCAATCTGGCGGCAGTGGTTGTTCGTCCTGTGACCATCTTAACGCACGCGCCCAAAAACGCTATCGTTGACAGTAAAACTGCTCTAGAAACGGGGCGATTCACCATTCCGTCGGGGCATGCTTGTCGGTATCATTGCCGCGATTTTATCTCTAGCTAGCTGGGGTTGTGACATCCATGAGCGCCTTCCGCACCGAACGCGACACGATGGGCGAGATGCAAGTGCCTGCCGACGCCTTGTACGGCGCGTCCACCGCACGGGCGATCGAGAATTTCCCTGTCGCCCTGGAGCCGGTGCCGGCCGCCGTCATCCATGCATTTGGATATTTGAAGGCCGCTTGCGCCCAAGCCAATCTCGATCTCGGCAAGCTCGACGAGAAACGCGCGCACGCCATCATCGCGGCTTCGGAAGATGTCGCCGCGGGCAAGTATGATTCGCATTTTCCGGTGGACATCTATCAAACTGGCTCAGGCACATCGACCAACACCAACGCCAACGAAGTGATCGCGAACCTGGCGAATCAACGTTTGGGATTTGGCGTCGGCGCGAAGGGCAAGGAAGGGGCCGTACATCCGAACGACCATGTCAACATGGGCCAGTCGTCGAACGACACTTTTCCCACGGCGATGCACATTGCGGCCAGCGTGGCGATTGGCCGGGAATTGATCATGGCCCTCGCGCGGCTTCAGGACGAACTCGCCGCAAAGGCCGAACAATGGGACAAGATTGTAAAAATTGGCCGCACGCATTTGATGGATGCCACGCCGATCCGCGTTGGCCAGGTGTTTTCCGGCTATGCGGCCCAGGCCGAATACGCGACGATTCGCGCCAGCCGGGCACTCAAACGGCTCGAAGAAAACATGCCGATCGGCGGCACGGCTGTCGGCACGGGCATCAACACGCATCCGTCTTTCGCGGCCAAAGTTTGCGTCGCACTCTCGAATAAGCTCGGCGGGACGTACACCGAGGCAGACAATCATCCAGAGGCCCAGGCGGCCAAGGACTCGTTCGTCGAAGCCCACGGCGAACTGAAGACGATCGCGGTTTCGCTTTCCAAAATTGCGAGCGACATCCGGCTGCTCGGATCCGGCCCGCGATGCGGCATTTTCGAGCTCTCGTTGCCGGCCACTCAGCCCGGCTCCTCCATCATGCCGGGTAAGGTGAATCCCGTCATTGCCGAATCGGTGGTACAGGTTGTGTGCCGTGTGTTGGGCAACGACGTCGTCGTCAGCACCGCCGGCTTGGGTGGCATCGGCTCGCTGTTCGAGCTGAATGTCGCCATGCCCGTTATGATCGATGCCTTTCTGGAATCGGTGAAGCTGCTCGCAAACGTTTCGAATGTGATGGTTAGCAAGCTGCTCTCCGGACTCGTCGTCAACGAGGATCGCTGCCGCCAGCTGATCGAACAATCGTTGATGATGGTGACGTCGCTGGCGCCAAAGATCGGCTACGAAAAATCTGCCGCTTTGGCCGCCGAAGCATTCGAAAGCGGCAAAACGATTCGTGAATTATGTCGGGAGCGCAAAGTGCTTCCCGACAAAGAACTCGATGATGTGCTCGACCCCTGGAAGATGACCGAGCCACGGGAGTAATTCGATAGATGTTGAGCTAGACATCGTAACGCAAGCTTGCGGCTTAGCTCAAGGACCGAAAACACATTGGAGTTGGAAACGATGGCAAGGAAGCTGTCACACATCGCACGGTGCGCGTATTTTCTCGGAATCGCCGGAATCGCTCTGCTGGGGGCCGGCATTTCATTGGCGCAAAGCGAGATTGAAGTAACCGCGCCGGACCAGGTCATCGAGAATCCGTTCGCATCGTCCCAGCCGAAGCCGCGCATCGTGCCCGAAGAGCCGCAGACTTCGCACCGTGGTCCGATCACCTATCAGAATCCGTTTGCGGCCATGTCGAAGTCGCCGCCCGTTGACACTTCGTTGAGACCGGGCCCTGTGAGTCGCTGGCAACGTCCGAAGATCGCCAACGACGAACCATCGCCAATCAAATCGGCCGTGCTTTCCACACAGCCCGATGAACCAAATACGGCCCCGTGGGACCAATTGCCCGCGGCCGAAGAATTGCGGCACCGCGCCGCCGCCCGCGAAGAAACCGACCCGACGTTCTACTCACGGCTGGTCAATGTGCCCGACACGATCCGGTTTACGCCCAAATCGCTCGCGCAACCAACATGGTTTCTCGTCGAAACCAATGAAGCCATTTCGACCAAATTACGCTCCTTGCCTAGGGAGCCGGCTGTCTTCGAGGCGCCATTAAAGGCTGCGGGTTTGGCTGAACAAACTATTGCGCTATCTCCAGATCCTGATTCCGTTCGTGCTGATCGCGTAGTGAACGCATTTTCGCTGGACTCATTCAATACGCCCTCGGGCAAGATCGAATTATCGCCGACAATCGTTTCCGATTGCGTCGACACCCCCGAAGGTTGGCTCGAACAGGCCCAGCATTCCGCAAAAACCGCCAACTCAATTGAAGATTTATCGATCGTCATCGAATTATGCGATCGCGGAGTGCGCGGAGGTCCGGCCGGGAAATTGTCATCGTCACTGCGTCGGCTCTCCGCTTGGGCACACAATCGTCGCGGCGAATTGCAGGCCGACGCCGGCCGAACCGACGAGGCACTCCACGATTTCCAAATTGCGATTTCGCTGGACTCGAAGTGTTCGTTGGCCATTCACAACCGCGCGGTTACGCTCGCTCAACAACACCAATTTGCCGCCGCACTTCGCGACTTTAATCGCGTCATCGAGCTCAACCCTGGCTTGGCCGTCGCCTATCGGAACCGGGCGGAGTTGCTCGCGGCTCTCGGCAGAATGGATGAAGCTGTCGCTGATTACAACCAAGCCCTCGAGAGTCTGCCGAACGACTCTCAACTCTTTCGAGGGCGGGCCTATTGCTATCAACGGCTGGGCGACTTTCACAAGGCATTGATCGACCTCAACCGTTCGATCGAGATATCGCCCAACGAACCCGATGCCATGACGCAACGCGGAAATCTAGCAGCGGAAAATGGCAATTTCGAACAGGCGATCGCCGATTTTCAGCGGGCCGTAGACATCGATCCGAATTGGGCCGATGCTTATCGCAGCTTGGCATGGCTGCGGGCTACTTGCCCGAATCCGCAATTCCAGAATCCGCAGCAGGCGATTACGGCTGCGGAGCAGGCCGCCAAACTTTCTCCCGGCGACGATTACTTGATTCTCGACACGCTTGCCGCTGCTCGCGCTAGCGGGGGACAGTTCAAGCAGGCGATTGATATCCAAGAGAAAGCCCTGGCTAATGCACCCCCTGAGCTAGTGCCATCGCTCGAAAAGCGGCTGCAACTCTATCAGCACGGCCGGGCGTTTCGAGCTATCTCGGCACCGACGGCCGTACGCGCCGTGTCGCATGAGTCGCCATCGGACCCCACCGTGTCGGATAGTTCATCGCAATAGCGCTTTACTTTCTGCTTCGATTTGCGCCCGCTAGAACCACAGTGCGTTTCTCGTCGATATCATTGGCGCACATGTAAATGTAGGAAAGTTGGTGAGACCTTGCCGATTTTGCTGAGTTTTTCGGTAGTTCCAGTTAGGTTGAGCCGGCTCGCCGGTCGATAGACAGCGACAAGCGAATGCTTATAGGCCAGGCAGCAGCGAGAATCGCCTCTGCCGCGGCTTTCCGCCCCTAATCGCGACTATTCACTCAATCTAAGTTGGATGGGTTTAGCCATGCGTCTTGCACGCTACTTCCCCATAGTTGTATTGGCAGGTTTCGTTTGCCAGACCGCAGTCCCGTTTACTGCTCGCGCCGGGGACAGCGCGGCGGTAGCAACCACGGACGCGTCGCCGGCGCTACAGAACAACGGCCGCATCGTCGACGGCTCTGTGCAGCAAGCCGGATACTACGACTCGCGCCCGCAGCCCAACGCAACGGCGATTAAGTCGTCCGAATCCGACCCAAATCACAGGAACGGCGCCTTATTTCATGGTGCGCCATTGCATTTTCCCAAGCTGCCGTTTAGCCGGCGGACGCCGACCAACCGGACCTCTACGCACCCGTCGCAGTCGGCATCCAATCAAGCGAGACCAAATAACACAGATCAGATGCGGCAGCGCACAGCAAATCAAACCGCCGCCGGCCGCTCCGTGCCGTCGCGCGTGAGCGCCGCTCCGCAGTCTGCCGGGACCAGCAACAACCCGACCGCTCGAAATGCAGCCAGTCGGCCACAACAGCCGATCCGCCAAGCCGCAGCGCCTTACCCGCAGCCGCTGGCCACGCGCCCAACCGCAGCTGCGCCGGCAGACCGCAATACTTCGCGCGTCTCGCCGTGGACTACAACGCCGGCAATTGCAGCGGTTGCCGTACCGACCGCCGTTGGCGCATCGGCCGCTGTCGCTGCAGTGCCCGGACATCGAGCGCCATTATCGCCAGCCGACCAGCTTGTCGCCCAGGCTCACGACTGGAGCACAACCGCGAATACTGAACAAGACTATTTCCGAATCATCGAAACGTGCCGGCGGGCCCAAGCCAGTCACTGCAGTCCCGAAACGGCCAAGTATGCCAATAAACTCACGGCGTGGGCTTTCAATCGTCGCGGCCAGCTAAAGGCCGAAGCGGGGCAGGACAAAGATGCAATTCTGGATTTCGACGACGCCATTCGGGCCGATTCCACTTGTTGGCGCGCCGTGCATAATCGCGGCGTGCTTCTCGCTCAAGCTGGCCAGTTTGAAAGAGCGTTTGATGATTTCAGCCGCACAATCCAATTCAATCCGCGATATGCGAAGGCGTATTCGAATCGGGCCGCTCTGTTTATGGTGGCGAATAACCTGCATGCCGCTCTGCAGGATTACAACCGTGCCATCGAGCTGGATGCCAATCTGGCGGTGGCCCATCGCGGCTGCGGACGGGTTTGCCAGTTGCTCGGCCGAATGGAGGATGCGTCCGGGCATTACGATGCCGCTGTACAGCTCGCACCGAACGACGCCTACGCGGCCGCCTGCCGCGCCGATTTGCTGACTGATATCGGCCGTTATTCCGATGCCCTTGCTGAATACAACCGCGCTCTGCAAATCGATTCGAGATCGAGCCAGGCGCATTGTGGTTCCGCATGGTTGCTGGCGACATGTCCCGACAGCTCGGTCCGCAACCCGGAATTGGCGGTTGAGCGAGCCAAGAAGGCCATCGAGCTGAGCGGCCACAAGGATGCCGTGAGTTTCGACTCGCTTGCCGCCGCCCAGGCTAGCGCCGGCGACTTCACCGCTGCCATGCAATCGATTCGCAAAGCGATCGAGCTGGCGCCCGCCGACGAACGCGACTCGTACAAAGATCGGCTCGTGATGTATCAACAGGCCAAGCCTTATCGTATCGCGCCGGTCGAGCGCATTGCACTGCAAACCGGTTACGCGGCGGGGAGTGGGGAGCGGGGAGCAGGGAGTCGGAAATTCTGACTTCATGCTCCTAGCTCCTAGCTCCATCCTTATCTTTGGGGGGAGCGCTAGAGCCTGGTTGCGAAAGCGGCCAGGCTCTCGTCGTGCGCGGGTACACAGGAGAGCTTTCCCAATTCTGCGGAGTGCGCGGAGCAAAATTAAATTGCTCCTTCTCTCTGCGATTTGACATTGCGTTCGTTACGCGAACCGGCCGAAAATGCAGCCCGCATGATCACCCGGTTTCGCTATCTTTATCGCGCCTATCGCTACCGCTTTCGGGTCGATCCCGCGGAAGTCCGGTTTGTTCGCAGCAGCTTGCGGCCGGAGCAGGTCGCCGTGGATATCGGATGCCACAAAGGCGCTTATACGTATTGGATGCGCCGCGCCGTCGGACCGAGCGGCACGGTCTACGCCTTCGAGCCGCAACCGCGCCAAGTGGCCTACCTTCGTGAAGCATTTTCGGCCATGCACTACGGCAACGTCGTGCTCCTGCCGATGGCTGTCTCGAACAAGTGCGGCCAAATGCCCCTCTATACGACGCCGGAATCCACACATGCCGCCACACTGGAAAAGAGGAGCGACGAGCGAGAGAGCGGAGCGACGTCCGGCAAAGTGGTTCGGCCTCCCCGCTCCCTGCCCCCTGCTCCGTGGTCACAGTCGATGTGACCACACTCGACGAGTTCTTTACAAATACTGGGCGTAAGGCCGGTGTTGATGGTGAAGCTGGCCGCGGGCCTGACTTCCTTAAGATCGATGTCGAGGGCCACGAACTTGCCGTGCTCGAAGGCGCGCGACGCACACTGGAGGCCCATCATCCAACGATCCTCATCGAATGCGAAGCCCGCCACCGCCCCGACGGCGAAGTCCGCCCCGTCTTCGACCTACTCCAATCGCTCGGCTACACCGGCAGCTTCTTCTGCCATGGCACGCGACATCCGCTTGCCGCATTCGACCCGGCCATGCATCAGCACCTCGATCCAAATTCGGACTGCCTGCCGTCCGGCTACGTGAACAACTTCGCGTTCATGTCATAAACCCGCGACCGCTGGTCGCGGGAACGGCGCGGCGGGGCTAAAATGGCGGTGACTTTATCCGGTCACGCGCATTCTGCGATCAGCGGTCGCGGCTTTATGGTGCGAGCAATGAAGAACGAGTTTGAAACGTTGCCGTCTGGCAAAACCATCGTGCGGGAGTTCGGCGATGATGGTCAGCTTTTGAAGGAATCGCATTCGTACGGCGCGCTCGACATCGGTTGCTCAATGACGTATCTCGGTGGCAGAAAGACGGAGGAAATATACTTCGCTAAGAAACGCCTGGTACGGCGCTCGTTACGAGAAGGAAAGGAGCAATTTCCCTGATATGCCGCCCGCAGATCAATCGCTGGCCGATATCGGCGGCGATATGGCGAAGCTTGCCAGTAAAGACGACCGCCGGCGAGCGGAGATAAATAAACGACATCGCGAGAACCCACCCTCCTCAGAACAAAAGAAGGAGCAGTCGCGGATGACGCCTTTCTACCAGGCTGCCGGCAAAGGTGATCTGGACACCCTGCGTCAACTTTTGGACCGCGGCGCTGACCCGAATTTTGCTTCGATTGTGAACGCAATCGATCGCGGGCACACTCCGCTTCACAACGCATGTTTCGGCGACTCAGCGGCTGCGGTTCGACTGCTCATCGAGCGCGGCGCAGATCCCAACAAGCGATTTGATTACCACTCACCAGTAGACGGTCGTACAGAGCGCGAGTTAACAGCGCTGATGTTCGCTGGCTCAGTCGAAGTCGCCCGTGCGCTTCTGGAGGCGGGTGCCGAAGTGAATGCGCAGGACTCCAATGGGGTGACATCACTTATGCGAGCGGCCCACCGCGGTGTACCAGACGTCGTCCGATGGTTGCTGTCCCAGGGCGCTAATTCTGCGGTGCGAAGTACGAGTGGACTGTCCGCAATGGATTTTGCAAAGTCAAAGCTGAATTTCTTTCTGCAGCAGCAAGCAGAAACCAAAAACCGATCTGGTGACGGTCACATCAAGGCTTACGAGGAGATTTGTCGGATGCTTGCTAAGAGCGGGCAATGAGCCATGAAACAGCAACCACCTACCACAGTTGCCACTGGTGCTGCGTGACGACGTACAGCCCCAGCAGCAGGTTCGTTACAGCGTGGGCGGCGACGCAGTCCCAGATGTTGCGCGTGCGGACCATAAGCCAGGTGACGAGGCTGAACCAGACGGCGGCGGCTAAAAGTTCGGCAGGGTGCATCAGCATCGGGACGGCGGTGCCGATGATCGCGGCGGCGGGCGTCAGCGTTCCGAAGGGGACGGTCCACCAATTCTCGCGGATGACGAATCGCATCAAAAAACCGCGCAGGAAAAATTCTTCGATGATCGGCACGATGAGCGCCAGGCCCAAGAAGCGGATGACCAGGAATGTGTAGGCCCAGGCGGGCGTGGCCGCCAGTTCCGCCAGTGGATTGAAGGCAGGGCGCTCGCCGAGGCCCAGGAGTTTTTCCAGGCCCAGCGGCGTCAGCAGTGTTGCGCTCCAGCTCCAGGTGGCAAATTCCAATCCAGAGCACGACGCCGATGATGCCGACGACTATCGCCAACACCGAAATGCGGAACGGGAATTGCCGGTAGCCGGGCAAGACGAAAACCATCGCGGCGACGGTGAGCGCGATCTTCACGGTGTAAACGATCGGGTATTGTCGGTATTCGAGGCCGAACCAGTTCTGGTTGACAGCCGGTAGCGAACTGCCATCCGGCAGGATTTTAGCCGGCTTTGGCGCGGCTGGCTCGAACGAGCCGACGAGCATGTAGACGACAAACGGGAGCAGGAATGTCAGCCATGGATGCCGCTCCGTCAGACCGCCACCGTGCTCACGTGGCCGCGTCTCTGTGAGACGCGATTGCGAGTTTCGGGCAAACTCGCCGGGGCAGTTGCGGTGCGGGGGGCGGTTGCTCTTGCCCTTTTTCCGGTTGCGGTTTAGAAGCGTCGTTGTTCAAATCCATGGTTCCTGATGGAGGAGGGGAAGGGCACATTTAGCTCGGAAGTATCGGCAAAGTGAACCCGTCCCCGCCGTATTGATGGAGTTGGAGTGTCCGATTCCACGCGGCTTCGCTTGCGAGCGGCAAGCGACCGCATAGCCGCCAAACATGCTATCTTTGAGCCATTTTTGGCCTATGGATCCTTACTGCTCAGCCAAAAATTAACGAAATTGGGCTAGCCTAACCGACGGAACCAATTACTATACATAGTTCTCCCACCGTTTTCAGGACCGGCCGCCCCGGGGCGGCCGGACTGTTCTTGTCAGGCTAAAGCCTGACCTGCGGGCGACCCCTTAGATTTGGAGACCCCTTCCAATGCAAAACGTGCTGTAACATAGGCCGGCGGCCAACGCCGCTGTGCGCTTCGGCGCGTGCATTGCGATGGAAGTTCCCGCCCGGCCTCACGACTTCAGCGATTAGCAGTCGCGGAGCGTGTTCCCTTTATTGTTCAACATCGGCCGTCCGGCCGGTGCTACTACTAGTGAGCGACTATAGACCACCAGCCACCAGTTGGTGCCGGCGAGACAAAGCCATGGACCTCAAGCAACTACGAAACATCGGTATCTCCGCCCACATCGACTCGGGCAAGACGACCTTGAGCGAGCGGATTCTGTATTACGCCGGCCGCATCCACAAGATTGAAGACGTCCGCGGCGGCGGCGACGGCGCCACCATGGACTACATGGAGCTCGAAAAGGAGCGCGGCATCACGATCACCAGCGCCGCCACCACGCTCAAGTGGCAGGACCACACGATCAATCTGATCGATACGCCGGGCCACGTCGACTTCACGGTCGAGGTGGAGCGCAGCCTGCGCGTGCTCGATGGCGCGATCCTCGTGCTGTGCGCGGTGGGCGGAGTGCAGTCGCAATCGATCACGGTCGATCGCCAGATGAAGCGGTACCATGTGCCGCGGCTGGCGTTCATCAACAAGATGGACCGCACCGGCTCGAATCCCGAGTCGGTCGTGAAGCAGCTCAAAGAGAAGCTCGGCTGCGACGCCGTGCTGATGCAGATTCCCATCGGCCGCGAGGAGAAGTTCGAGGGCGTTGTCGATCTCGTGCGGATGAAGGCGATTTATTTCGATGGCGCCAACGGCGAAAAGGTGCGCGAAGAGGCGATCCCCGCGGCGCTTGCCGAAGGAAGCGGAAGCGGCCCGCCACCACATGCTCGAATCGCTCTCGATGTACAGCGACAAGCTGATGGAGATGCTGCTTAGCGAAGAAGTGATCTCCGAAGAGGTTATCCACGACCTCATTCGGCACGCCGTGATCGAGCAGGAATTCACGCCGGTCTATTTGGGCACGGCGTATCGCAACAAGGGCGTTCAGCCGCTGCTGGATGCGATCGTTCAGTATCTGCCCACTCCGCTCGATTCGCCCTCGCAGGGGAAGGATCCGACCGATCAGAGCAAGGTCATCGAGCTGTCGCCCGATCCGAACAAGCCGTTTGTCGGCATGGCGTTCAAGATCGTCGAAGACGAGTTCGGCCAACTCACGTTTACGCGGATTTACCAGGGCAAGGTCGAGAAGGGCGGCAGCTACTTCAATCAGCGGACGGGCAAGAAGGACCGCTTCAGCCGGATCGTGAAGATGCACGCCGAGAAGCGCGAGGAAATCGACTCAGCCGAGGCCGGCGACATCGTGGCCATCATGGGCATCGACTGCGCGAGCGGCGACACCTATTGCAGCGAGCCGAAGTACTGCACGCTGGAAAACATCTTCGTCGCCAAGCCGGTGATCAAGATGTCGATCACGCCGCTGTCGCGCGACAACGCCGATCGGCTGAGCAAGGCCCTGCAGCGGTTCCGCAAAGAAGATCCGACGTTCCAAGTCATGACCGACGAAGAGACGGGCGAGACCGTCATCGCCGGCATGGGCGAGTTGCACCTTGAAATCTACGTCGAGCGCATTCGCCGCGAATACAACGTTGAGGTCGAAGTTGGCGCACCGAAGGTGAGCTACCGCGAATCGGCCACTAAACCGGCGGCGTTCGACTTCACGCACAAGAAGCAAACCGGCGGTTCCGGCCAGTACGCCCACATCGTCGGCCAAATGAGCCCGATGACCGAGGAAGACATGGCAGCGAGCCGAAGGCGAGCTGTTGTTCGTCGACAACGTGGTTGGCGGCCGCATTCCAAAGAACTTCATCCCTGCCATCGAAAAAGGCTTCCGCAACATGCTGGCCAAGGGCCCGGTCGCGGGCTTCCCGGTCGTCAGCATGAGGATCGATCTCAACGACGGCAAGTACCACGAAGTCGACAGCTCGGACATGGCGTTCATGGTCTGCGCCCAGAACTGCTTCCGCGAAACGTTCCCCAAGATGAAGCCGGCCCTCCTGGAGCCGATCATGCTGATGGAGCTGGAAGTGCCCGAACAATTCCAGGGCACGGTGGTCGGCAACATTTCGGCCCGACGCGGCATCGTGATGTCGACCGACATGATCAACAACATCACGAAGATCATCGCCGAGGTGCCGCTGGCCGAAACGTTCGGCTACTCGACCGACCTCCGCTCGATGACGCAAGGCCAGGGCACGTTCACGATGGAGCTGGCAAAGTACCGCCCGGTGCCGACGAACATTCAGGCCGAAGTCATCGCCGAACGCAAAGCCGAATTGCAGCCGGCGTAAACAGGCTATCAGCTGTCAGCCAATCAATCCCCGGCGCGGCGGAGGTTTTTTTTGTGGTCATCGCGAAGCAACTGAAAGCGTCGCCGCGCGTCAAAGAAGCGCCATACGACGACAGCGGATATCGCGGCCATTGCGGAACCAAAGAGCGGAAAATCGTAAACCGTTTTCACAACGCTTGTTAACATGGCCGTTAGAACCGCGACTGCCGTCATCAGGCCCAGCATCGACTTCAAACTGTAACGCCAGACTCTTGGCGGACACATTAGGGGCTGCGCCGGCCAGCGTCGAATCCCGGCTAACACGACAAAGGTCGCGAGAAGAATTGACAGGAAGTAGACGGACAGGATCACCATGCTCGGGTCACGGGCTTCATTCGGATCCAAGTGAAATAGTGCAATTACAAAGGCGCCAGTGCGCATACGGCCGGCGCAGACAGGCTAAAGAGTAGAGCCAACCAAGAACCCAATGGTAGAGTGACGATCGCGAGCGCGAAGCCGATCGTCGCAAGCATGGGACCGGTCACCAAGATGGACTCGAGTTCTATGTATGCGGCGACCATTGCTATGAATGCGGCGAATAGCTGCCCTCCCAAGAGCACAATTGCCGCGTTGCGACGCAAGGGTCGATGGCGCGAAGTAGGAAAAGGCGCGGTCATTACCGCAGGTTCTACGGTAGGGTTCAAAGGAGTGTCAACCTACTTTGCAAGATTGACACGGATCAGTTCACCGTCATTCCGCGCAAACACGCTCCGCATCGCAAACGCCGGGTGTGACCAGACCGTCATCCGCCGCAGGATCGGTTGCGTCGGCTCGATGAGCTTCGCGCGGCTGAGCTCTTTGTAACCCTCAGGCAAAAGCTTGGCGAAAATAATATCGCCCTGCTCATTGCAGATGACCACCCGATTGTCTTGCGGCACAAGGAACGCGTTCCACCAGCGATCGTGGCCGGTAGCGTCGTAAGTTTCCCAAACAATGTGCCCGGTTTTGGCGTCGAGGCAGCGCATCTCGCCATAGCTGCCGACTCCGTAAATGAAGTCTTTCGTCACAAGGGGCGAACTGATGATGGAGTGCAGGCTGTCATTCTTTCGCTCCGTGCTGCTGGGCCCGGTGCGCCACAACACATTTGGCGAGGCGCCGTCCGCCCCGAGATCGATCTTCAGTGGGCCATCGTAAAAACTAGTAACAAAGAGCCGGTTTTCAAGCTTGCGGGGCGTCGCGATCGTGAGGCCCGATTTTACGGCGAACGGCACTTTCCAGAGCACCTTGCCATCGACCGGGTTGAGGCCGACGACGGCCTGCGGATGCCAAACGATAAGCTCTCGTCGGCCACCGTATTCGAGGATCACGGGCGAACAGTAACCAGGCTCTGGACCGTCAAGCGCCCGCCAACGTTCGTCGCCCGTTTTCTTGTCGAAACTCACTACCATCGCGCCCGGCTTCCCGCCCACCAGCACGATTAACTGATCGCCGTCGACCAGCGGCGCGCCCGCCATACCCCATGCCGGCACATCCGTGCCAAAATCGGTCGGCAAGTTCTTCTGCCAAATAATGCGGCCGGTCGCGGTCTCGAAACAAAATAAGTTTCCCATCGCGCCAAGCGTATAGACATAATCGTCATCGACGGCTGGCGTTGCCCGCGGCCCGAGCGGATAGCTGATCGTGTAACGTGTCTCATACTCGTGCTTCCAATTTTCCTTGCCGGTTTCTGCATCGAAGCACAGCACGCGCTCCAACTGCTGGTCCGCCAGGCGGTCGGCCACAAACACCCGGCCATTCGCCACGGCCGGCCCCGCGTAACCGGAGCCGATCTTCGCTGTCCACAGCCGCGGCAGCATGCCGGTCTTCGAATCGACGGCCGGCAGCTCATCAACGATCCCGCTTTCGCGCCACACCGAATCGCGATGCGGTCCGCCCCACTGCGGCCAATCGTCGGCGGCAACCGGGCAGGGCGCGATGATGAACAATACCGAAAAGACTACTCCGAATCGCGTCATTCGATCTCCATGCGCTACTAAGAAACTATCCCAGAACCATCGGGGACTGGCCGGGCACCATCGCCGCGATGGTTGTGCGGAGTCTTCGGAGCAAAAAGTGCCTGCCTCCCTCTCGGCTGACGTTCTGGACCTAAAACTTCCGTGCCCGCCCCAGCTTGCGGCGCAAAACGACCCATTGGCCGCTGTGCATCACCCAATGGGTGCCGACGGTTACGAAGCAGTCGCCGGCCTTCTTGACGAACGGCGGAACACGTGCAGTCACCGGCTTGTCCAGGTCGGCATCGCTGAGACCCTCCAGCGCACGCAGCGTGCCTGCACGAACTGTCTTGGCTAAATTCAAGTATTCGTCTTTCGAAAGTAAATCCGCCGGGTTATCGCTGACCGCCGTGTCTTTGGTATGGCGTTCGGCAAAACCTTCTGGAAGTGCCGGCATCGTCCCGGGCACCGCCGCCTCGACGAGCCGCGTCTCAGCGGAAATCAAATGGCCAAGCTGCCAGGCTAAATGATTAGCATCCGGCACCGGTCGCACCAGCATTTCTTGCGGGGTAATGTCAGAAAGGTAGCTTTCCATCATAAAATCGGCGATGGTCAACGAAGTGCGAACGGCATCTTTTGCGTTCATGGATGGCCTCCGAGAGTGCTTTAAAACGTATTCAGAGTATTCGATGGCATTTTAGCGCAGCGGGCAAGATGCCGCCGTCCCAGAGTCGGGAAAACGACCATCCTCGGATGCGAACGCCTCTACGCCGCGTTGCGATAGAGGATGCGGGACTGACGTGCCTCGCGGCCCGTCCAGCGGCGAAGCGCCACGGCAGCCAGGTGGCCGCCGAACGCGATTGAGAGTTTCAGCGCGTGCTCCAGCGGCTGCGTCGCGCCGAAGAGGGGAATGCAATCCAGATCGCATTCCGGATCGGGATCGGTGAGATTCAAAGTCGGCGGGGCAAATCCATCGCGCAGTGCCAACGCCGTGATCGCCAGCTCGACGCTGCCCGAGGCATTCACCAGGTGGCCGAGCATCGACTTGTTCGCGCTCACGCAAACCGAGTTAGCTGCCCGGCCAAACGCGGCGCGGATGCCGCGGCTTTCGAGCAGATCGTTTTGTTTTGTGCCAGTGCCGTGGGCATTGATGTACGCGACATCGCGCGGCACCAGGCCCGATGTGCGCAGCGTGCCGCGGATCAACTCCGTCAATGCGTCGCTATTGGCATCGAGGCTGGTGACGTGCCGGGCGTCGTTGAGAATGCGCCCGCCAAGCACTTCAGCATATATCGCGGCGCCGCGCTCTCGAGCATGATCGAACCGCTCGAGCACGAACATAGCAGCCCCTTCGCCCATAACGAACCCGCTGCGATTCGTGTCGAATGGCCGGCACGCCTGCGCCGGATCCGCATGATCGGCCAGCACGCCCATGTTATAAAAGCCAGCGGCGAACAGCGGGTGGATCGCTTCGGAGCTGCCGGCCAGCGCGAGATCGCACTGACCATCGCGGATCGCGCGAATCGCTTTCAGAATCGCAATCGTGCCACTGGCACAAGCTGTGGAGTTGCTGAGCCGCGGGCCGCGCAGGTCGTAATCGCGTGCCACCACTGCACAGGCGGTGTTCGGCAGCCATTGTTGCCACCAGGGCCACTTGCCGGGCGGAATCAGCTTTTCTTGAAGTCCCAGCTTCTCGACAACGAAATCCGTGTCGCCCATGTGGGCCCCGATCGAGCAGCCGAACCGGTCGCGATCGATGCCGCGCAAAGTGAATGCGGGCATCGGCCAGCGCCTCGGCAGCCGATTGCCGGCAAAGCGGAATATTTTTGAGCTGGCCGGGAAATTCGCCGTCGATATCGACCGTCGCGCCGAGCATCAAGCCGTCGGGAATGCCCGGCACCCTGGTCAGCCGATGGACCCCGCAGTCGCCACGTTGGATTGCCTGCCAAACCGCTTCTCGCGAACGGCCGATAGCCGTAACCAGCCCGATGCCGGTTATTACCACGCGATCGTCATTCGTAGGACGGTGAGGCACTGATCGATAAACGGCCCGGCGATTTGGCGGCAATAAAGACGAGGAGGATCGGGCGGATCGAAGCTCCGCCATGCATCGCCGCATAGCGCTAGGCTTCACCCCACGACCGCAAAATGAGCGACGAATCTATACAGAAAAAACGACGAGTTCACCACTTTAGATCGTCGTTTGAAGGTGCGCTTCGTGAGGGCAACCGATGCTAGCAATGCTAGAAGTTAAACTCGAGAAAAATCAGCCGATGTGACGGAAACTTGCTTGATCGTGCGCCGCGCGGGGAGCACAATACGACGGCCATGTTTGCCACGGCAATTATTTTTATGCCGCTAAGCGATCGTCGCGTGCGAGCAACTAGCAAGAAGCATCCACACCCAGCGCGGAACGTGTGCCGCATAATATCCGCCGTCGTCAAACGGAGGGGAGTGCAAGTGACCTGTTCGCGGCTTCGCTGGCATTGGTTGCCAGCGGCGTGCCGGCTGGGTGTGGATTGCAGTTTTCTCTTCAATCGCTGGTCGGCCAGGCCGCGCTGCTTGTCGATTGATCGGCCGTTTGGACGAATACCATCCGCATCTGATGCAGCAGGCTGTCGAGCACCTGCTGCTCGTTCGTGGTCAGGTTGCCTTGGGTTTTCTGCCGCAATACGTCGATCGTATCGATCATGTACTTGGCTTGATTGCGCTGCGGCTCAGCTTTGTCCGGTGACCGGATGCGGCACCTGCCCCAGCGCCACGAGCGCTTCGGTCGCCAGCGTCGTGAGCAGCATCTCGAACGAAGCGGGCGGCATCGGCGGATCGGCCGCCTCGGACGACTCGGCACTCGCCGTCGCCGCGGCCGGACTTCGCCTTGGCAGCCTGCTCCTTCTCGGCCTGAACCTGCGACTTCCAATCCTCGTCGATGATGATCTTCTTCTCGTCGGACATGGCTATCGTCGACTACGCCGGCTGATCCGCTGCGGCGGCCGGCTGCTCCTTTGGCCGCCGGCTTCTTCGACCGCCGCCGCTCGCCGCGGCTCTTGCTGTGCGCCACCGCCGCGCCGATGAAGCCGGCAAACAAGGGCTGCGGCGCCGTCGGCTTCGATTTGAACTCCGGATGATACTGCACGGCCAGGAACCAGGGATGCTCGGGCAGCTCGATCACTTCGACCAGCGAGTCGTCGGGGCTCGTGCCGGAGAACCGCATGCCGTGGGCGGTGAACTGATCGCGATAGCGATTGTTGAATTCGTAGCGATGGCGATGCCGCTCGGAAATTTCCGTCGTGCCGTAGCAACTGCGCGGCCAGGCTGCCGGCTCCAGCCGCGCCGGCTGGGCGCCGAGCCGCATCGTGCCGCCTTTATCGGTGATCGTCTTCTGCGCGTCCAGCAGGCAGATGACCGGGTGGGGCGAGTTCTTGTCGAATTCGGTCGAGTGAGCGCCGGCCAGATTGCAAACATTGCGGCCGAACTCGATCACCGCGCACTGCATGCCCAGGCACAGGCCCAAGAACGGCATGCCCTTCGTGCGGGCGTAGCGGATCGCCGTCACTTTGCCTTCGATGCCGCGCTCGCCGAAGCCGCCGGGCACCAGGATGCCGTCGTAGCCGCTCAGCAACCGCTCGGGGCCTTCGGTTTCGATGTCTTCGCTGCGGATGCGGCCGATGCGAATCTGGGCGCGGTGCGCGATTCCCGCGTGGTCGAGCGCTTCGTAGATCGACTTGTAGGCGTCGTGATGCTCGGCATACTTGCCGACGACGGCGATGCTGATTTCGCGATCCGGGTTGCGCAGCCGCCGCAACAGCTCGCGCCAATCTTCCAGATCGCGGCTCGGCCGTCTTGAGGCCCAGCTTATCGACGATCAGCCGATCCAGTTTGTTGTCGACCAGGCTGAGCGGCACTTCGTAGATCGAGAAATCCTTGTCCTTTTCCTCGATCACCGCGTCGATCGAGATGTTGCAGAACAGGGCGATCTTCTCGCGATCTTCGCGGCAGAGCGAATGCTCGGTGCGGCAAATGAGGATGTCGGGCTGAATACCGATCTGCCGCAACTGGCCGACCGAATGCTGCGTGGGCTTGGTCTTGAGCTCCTTGGCCGCCTTCAGGTAGGGCACCAGCGTGAGGTGGATGTAGAGGCAGTTCTCCTTGCCGACATCGAGGGCGAATTGGCGAATGGCCTCGAGGAACGGCAGGCTCTCGATGTCGCCCACCGTGCCGCCGATCTCGGTGATCACGACGTCGACCCGCTCGTCGCGGTCTTCGCCCAGCTTGGCGATGACGCTCTTGATCTCGTTGGTGATGTGCGGAATCACCTGCACGGTCTTGCCCAAAAACTCGCCGCGCCGCTCCTTGTTGATCACCGACAGGTAGATTTGCCCGGTCGTGTAATTCGAATCGCGCGTGAAGCGGGCCGTGGGTGAATCGCTCGTAGTGGCCAAGGTCGAGGTCGGTCTCGCTGCCGTCGTCCAGCACGTAGACTTCGCCGTGCTGATAGGGGCTCATCGTGCCGGGATCGACGTTGATGTACGGATCGAGCTTCTGCATCCGCACCGAGAGGCCGCGCTTTTCGAGCAGCATGCCGATCGACGCGCTGGTAAGCCCCTTGCCGAGCGAGCTAACGACACCGCCGGTAACAAAAATATGCTTTGGCCATGGCTCGGGCACCTTCCTGGTAACGGTGATTCCGTAATTGATGAGCCGCGATCGACAGCCTCAATCCTGCATTCTACGCCAGCCGCGAGGCGGTCGGGCAGCCCCCAACTGTTCAACTAAAAAACTGGCCCGGCCGGGCGGCGAAAACGCATTTTGTAATGCTCGATCGCGGGCCGGCGGGCGTCGTCCGGCCAGGTGATCGCCACGACGTCGAAACGGGCCGCGCAGTTCAGCAGTCGCTCTAGCTTTGAGATAGGCCAGCGCGGCCCGGGTCAGCCGCTGTTGTTTGTCCGCGTCGATGGCCTCGGCGGATGCCCCGCGTCGGTCGAGCGGCGAGTTTTCACTTCGACGAACACGACCGTGCGGCCGTCGGCCGCCACCAATGTCCAATTCGCCGAGCCGCGAGTCGACGCCACGTGCCAGGATGTGGTAGCCATGCGCTTCAGATATCTGGCGGCCGCCTCCTCCCCACGTCGCCCAGCGATTTATGCGCGACCGCTCGGCGAGCCAGTCACGGATTCGCGCTAACCAGGGCATCTTGTACAGGAGTTAACGGAGGAAACGAACGTAGAAAACGATCGAGAATCGGAAACCATCAAAATTGGCAGAGCTTTCTCTTCAATTTGCGATGTGCAGTTTTCATTTTGCCATTTGCAATTTTCTCTGCTCCCTCTATTGCCTCCTGTTCGAAATCACGCCGCTTTCTCGCCGGCGTTCCTTGAGCCGCGTCGACTTGCCGGCGCGGTCGCGCAGATAGTACAGCTTGGCCCGCCGCACTACGCCGCTGCGCTTCACTTCGATCTTGGCGATCCTTGCGGCGAATGGAGCGGAAACTTTCGTTCCACGCCTTCGTTGGCCACGATCCGACGCACGGTGAACATTTCCCGGCTGCCGGAGCCGCTGCGGGCAATCACGACGCCCGAGAAGATCTGGATCCGCTCTTTGTCGCCTTCGAAGATCTTCGTATGCACGTCGACCGTATCGCCGATCTCGAAGGTGGGGACCTCCGTCTTGAGGCTCGGCTTTTCGACCAGCACTCAGTATTTGCTGACTCATATTTCGGACCTTTATGTCGTCTTGCTGCATTGAGTAAGTTAGTAGTTGACGGGGAATTCTTGCCCACTGAGTTCACTCACTTACTCACGATCGCCGCTCGGCCACTCATCTCTCCAACAAATCGCCCCGCCGCTCGCGAGTACGTTCCAGTTGCTGTTGCTCGCGCCAGCGGGCGATGTCGGGGTGGTTGCCGCTCATCAACACGTCTGGCACTTTCAACCCACGGTATTCCCGCGGCCGTGTGTATTGGGGAAACTCCAACAACCGCTCGCTCGCCCGAAAATGAATCTTGTCGGTTGCTCTCTTCGTCGCCCAACACGCCCGGCACCAATCGCACAACCGCGTCGATGACCACCATCGCCGCCACTTCGCCGCCGCCCAGAATATAATCGCCGATCGAAAGCTCGTCCGGCCGCAGCAGGTCGATCACGCGCTGGTCAACGCCCTCGTATCGGCCGCAAATCAACACCAGCCGATCTTTGCCGGCCAATTCCTCGACGATTCTGCTGATCCAGCCGCCGGCCTTGCGGCGTGAACAGGATCAAATGGCCCGGCTCATCCCCCTGTCGCTTGCACGGCTTCGACACTTTCGACCACCGGCTCCGGCCGCAGCACCATGCCCGGCCCGCCGCCGAACGGCCGATCGTCGACCTGCTGATGCTTGCCCTGCGCCCAATCGCGGATGTTGTGGATCTCGACGAGCGAAATCCCGCGTCAATCGCCCGCTTCAACAGGCTCTGGCCCAAGTAGCCGGAGAACATTTCCGGGAACAGGGTCAGTACGTCGATGCGCATAATGTCCGAAAATGCAAAATTATGAATGCAAAATGTTCGATGTCGAAAGTCGAGTTTCGTTTTGCATTTTGCATTTCATGCTCCTTCCGCTGCTACCTCCTCGCCTTCCGTGGGCGGCGTTTCAACCTCTTTATCCGCTGTCGTTTCCGCGCTGGCGGCCGGTGCCGCTTCGCCCTTTTGCTTCTTCGGTTTCGGCAGGCTGGCAGGCGGTCCCGGATCGGGCACCGACTTCGGCTGTCCCAGTTTTTCCAACGCTGATTTTTGGGCGGCCGCGTGCGTTCCGTTCGTGCCATACTTCTTGATGAGCACGGCCACGTTGTCCGACGGTGTGCGCCGACGCTCAACCAATAATCGACGCGCTCCGCATTGAGGATCGCGCGGGCATCGGTCTCCGGCACGCGCGGGTCGTACGTACCAAGCTCCTCTAGCACGCGGCCATCACGCGGTGCGCGCTTATCGACGGCACAGATACGAAAAAACGCCTGGTGGGCCCGGCCCAACTTCTTCATGCGAATACGGACTGACACAGATTTGCTCCCGAATACTTAAATGACGAATGACGGAATGACGAATGAAATCGGAACGGAACAAAAACGCATTCATTCGACATGCGGCATTTTTCCCCAATGTCCACTCCGGCTCGGCGAAGTTACCCCTTAAACCGGGGAACTCATTATTTTGCCGGAAATGGGCCCGGCCTGACAAGCCCTAGTCCGGCGCGGCGACGGGCTATGAGTGTCTCGATTGTAGATGGAAAAGGGCTCTTTAGGAGGGAGAGGGTTTGGGGCTACATGTTTTCCGCCAAATAGGTGGACGTTTCGATGTCACGCGTTGAGGCGGATTTGAAATTGGAGTACGCACTTGGTGTCACTAATTCAAGCACGAAGGGGGCATGAGCATCCTCGCCGAGCTCGAATAACTTGAATGGAGCGCCTGTTCGACCGCGGCCCGCGGAGCCCACGCCGACTGCGTGCGTTACTGCCAGAACCATCGGCATCGGTTGGACTAACCACGCTATCTGGCCAATGGATGGCAGATTGGCTCAGGGCCCGTTGAAGCGGCCTGCAAAACAACGGTTGCCAATCGGCTCAAAGGCAGTGGAATGCGCTGGGGCGAAGTCGGCTCGGTCGCCCCCTGCCACCTCCGCGCGCTCTTACATCAGGGAGCCAGGACAATGGGAAGCCTTCTGGAAAAACTGCCAAACTAACTACAAGCGTGACGCTCCCACATTGCCCGTCGTCTAAAACAAACTCGCTGCGCTTGAATTTGACGCCGTCTGGCTGTCAAATGCCCTTAAATTGAGCCGATCCAGTGACCCCTTTCGCGACGGGCAGAGCGGCGTGGACGGGAATGCTACTCCCCCGCATCCAGACTTTTGTGATGGACTTCCGTGGACGGCTCGAACTATCCGAAAGTCGCTCAACTGAAAAACGTCGCCGCGCTCCAGCGACGACTTGCCGAGCTGGGAATTTCGCTGCCGGCCGACGAGCGAATCCTGTCGGCAGCAGAAGGCTCGCCGATGGCCGCGCCGATCGAGATCGCCGGCTATCACGTCGGCAATCGCTGGTGCATCCATCCGATGGAAGGCTGGGACGCCAACCGCGATGGATCCCCGAGTGAGCACACGTTGCGGCGGTGGCGCAACTTTGGCCGCAGCGGCGCCAAGCTCATCTGGGGCGGCGAGGCCGCCGCCGTACGACCCGATGGACGCGCCAATCCCAACCAAACGCTCGCCACGCCAGCGAACCGAGCTGGCCTGGCTGCCCTGCTCGCCGAGTTGACGGATGCACACCGCACGGCGTTCGGTTCGCTCGATGGCCTGCTGGTCGGCCTGCAGTTGACGCACTCCGGCCGATTCTGCAAACCCGCCGATCACTTCCGCAGCGCACCGCGGATCGCCTACCATCACCCACTCTTGGACGCCAAATTTAAGATCGATCCGGGCGACGATTCGGTGGTCTGGACCGATGCCGAGCTCGACGCGCCTGATCGACGATTACGTCGCGGCCGCCCGGGTCGCACACGAAGCCGGCTTTCAATTTGTCGATGTAAAAGCCTGCCACGGCTACCTGCTGCACGAGTTTCTCAGCGCTCGCCATCGGCCTGGCCCGTACGGCGGCGACCTCGCCGGCCGAGCGCGGCTACTGCTCGCGATCATCGACCGCGTGCGCCATGAAATACCGCGGCTCGCGATCGGCGTGCGGTTAAGCGTGTTCGACTCGGTGCCCTACACGACAGTCGCCGGCCTTACCGGGGCCGGTCACGTCGGCCGGCCGATGGATTACGACAAGCTGCTGCCATATGAGTACGGCTTCGGAGTCGCCGCGAACGATCCGTTGGCGATTGATCTGACAGAGCCCCTCGCTCTTGTACGGATGCTCGTTGCGCACGGCGTGGCCGCGATCAACCTCACCTGCGGCAGCCCTTACTACAATCCGCACTTGCAGCGGCCGGCAATCTTTCCCCCGATCGATGGATACCAGCCGCCCGAAGATCCGCTCGTGGGCGTGTGGCGGCAGGTCGATACTGTTCGGCGGTGCAAGGCGGCGCTGCGAGCGAGCGTACAGGATACACGTTGCGGGGGGCAGGCGTCCGAAGTAGAAGAACGGTCCCCACCCCCTGTATCCGGCGTTGCGCATCCTCGCGGCGCCTCGTTGCCCCTGGTTGGCAGCGGCTACAGCTATTTGCAGGAGTACGTGCCCCACGTCGCCCAGGCTGTAGTGCGCGAAGGCTTTGCGGATTTCGTCGGCCTGGGTCGGATGGTTCTCGCGTACCCAGAATTGCCGGCCGACACACTGGCCGGGCGGCCGTTGGAGCGTAAACGAGTCTGCCGCACATTCAGCGATTGCACCACGGCGCCGCGGAACGGTCTGGTGTCTGGCTGCTACCCGCTCGATCCCTATTACAAATCGCTGCCCGAGCGTGAAGAGCTGATTGCTATCAAACAAAGGTGGCAAACCTGATTACCCACCCGTAATTGGGATTGGCGCGACAATATGTCGCCCATGAATATTAATTCAGTCGCGGGCCGGCCACTTTTTCGCTTTGCTAGCCGTATTTGCGCGCAGTCTGCACGGAAACATATCTAGGACAAAAACATTCGAATTCTTACGGACGGGTCGTCGTTCTGGAGGTAAAAATGTTCAAGCGCATTTTATTGTCACTGACGTTCTTGGCCGCGTTCAATTTGGCGGGTATCGGGCTGACGAATTCCGCCAACGCGTGGCGAGGTTGGGTAGGTCGCCCCTATGGCGCGTACTACGCGCCACGCTACTATTCGCGCGGTTATCCGTACCGTTCGTTCTATGGTCCGAGAATCTACCGACCGTACTACTCAAGCTATTACGCTTATCCGGCCTACCCGGTATACCCTTACCCTAATTATTACTATTACGGGCCAGGCAGCGGCGTATCCGTATCGTTCGGGTTCTAAGCGCGACCGCATCCGGCTGGAATGTTGCGCCGGCACGGCGCCTGCCGTCGATTCGACGACGCTTTTGATCGTCCTCCACACAACACCGCATTTGGCTGGCTGGATCGCAAGTCATTTGCGGTGCTTTGATTGCGCGAGGCGGTCCTGCTCTTCGGCACGCTGGCTGCGTTTCTGGTCGCCGGCATGCAACGGCCCGCCGGAGCGGGCGTCTTAGTCACCTCATGAAAAGGGACGCGTGGAGTCCCAGGAGAGTTAAATGTTGAAGCGTGTAGTGTTGGCGTTCACTTTCGTTGCCGCCTTGACCGCCGCCGGATTCGGCATGAGCAACAAGGCGATGGCCTGGAACGATTGCAACAACGGTTATGGGTATGCATACCCAACATACTACCCGGCGTATTACGTCCCGAGAGTGGCCACCTATCGAAGCTACCCGGTGTTCTACGGCAGTTTTAACAACGGCCACCATCACCATGATCATCATCGTAGTGGCTTGAGATTGACGTTCGGTTTCTAACGCCGAGGTTTAACAAGGTTGAACAATTCGACATCAGGCCGTGGCTGGATGAGGGGGACAGCCGCGGCCGTTTTTTTGCGCCAACGCAGTGACAATTCGCAAAACTCGGCCGCAATGCTACGCACGACCACTCCCGGCAATGCGCAGCATCGCGGCAATTCTTTTGCAGGTCGAACATTCTGGTGCGATTATAACAGTCGTGCCGGCATGTTCGCGGGCCTCCGGTTCGTCACTTATAATTGGAGACGCCAATTAATCGACGAACCGCGGGCCTCCCATGCGCGTCCAACAACTCCTTGAGCACCACGGGATCGCCGTCAATCCGTTCGCCGAGGAGGACGCGCAATCGGATCCCGTTTTTAAGGAACGCTGCCGCGACCTGACCTACCATCCAGCCTGGGACAAGGTCTATGGCAATCCGTCCGACCCGGCCACCGCGATCGTCTTTGGCGAAAAGGGTTCCGGCAAAACGGCCATGCGGATGCAAATGGCCGGCCGGATTGCCCTCCACAACGCCCGCCCGCAAAACAACCGGCTGTTCCTGGTCGAGTATGATGACTTCAACCCGTTTCTGGATCACTTCGCCGATCGCCTCAGTGCACGCAAGCAGCGCGACCCGGCCAAAGTGCTGGGCGAATGGAAGCTGTGGGATCACATGGACGCGATCCTTTCGCTCGCCGTGACAAGCCTGGTCGACCGCCTGCTCGGCGTGCCACACCCCACCGGCCCCGACGCCAATCAATTAAACTCCGACCGTTTGCGCGCTCTCGATCGACACCAGAAGCGCGACCTGCTGCTGCTCGTTGCCGGCTACGACAACTCGACCCGCGAGAACGTCGCTTCGCGCTGGGGCCGATTGCGACGCAAATTGCGCTATCAAACCTGGCAGTCCTGGTGGGACCGCGCGCTCGGTGTTGCCGTCACACTTGTCGTCTTCGGCACGATCATCTATTCGCGGCACTGGGGAGACTTTGGTCCAAAGTTTTGGCTCACGAGCCCGTGGCCCTACCTCATCGTGGCACTCGGCTGGGCGCCCTGGCTCGCACGTCTCTGGAAATGGCATTGGGTCGCATGGCGCATCGCTCGCAACGTCCGCGTACTCAAACCTCACATTGCATCGCTGCGCCGGCTGTTAATGCGGTTCCCCAAGCGCGATATCGATGGCCAACCCCTCCCCGAAAGCCAACGCACCGACGACCGCTTCGAGCTGCTGGCGAAGCTGCAGGGCGTACTCAAGTCGTTGGGCTGCGAGGGCGTCCTCGTGCTAGTCGATCGTGTGGATGAACCGCATCTCATTACCGGCTCGGTCGAGAGGATGCGAGCTCTTGTGTGGTCGATGCTCGACAACAAGTTTCTGAAACAGCCCGGCCTCGGGCTCAAGCTGCTGTTGCCGCGCGAATTAGTCGATTACATGCAGCGCGAAGACCGCGATTTTTACCAGCGGGCCCGCCTCGATAAGCAAAACATGATCCCGTCGCTGGAATGGACCGGCCAGGCACTCTACGACCTGGCGAACGCTCGTATCCGCAGTTGTGGCGTCGATGGCGAGCAGCCCACGCTACGCTCGCTGCTCGATGATTCGATTACGGATCAGCGGCTCATCGATGCGTTTCAAGCCCTGCGGGTGCCCCGGCATCTATTCAAATTTCTCTACCGCCTGCTTGTGGCGCACTGCAATGCCCACACCGACGACAAACCGGTGTGGGAAATCCCCAAGGAAACGTTCGAGGCCACGCTCGCCGTTTACAGCCGCGACCAGGACGCAATCGACCGCGGCCTGCAAGCTGGGTAAGGGGGGCGGGGGCAATTGCGGAGAACCGAAAACGGTCCCGCTAGCATTCACCATCGCCGCCGATTGACCTCGTAGCCACATCGCGGTTGACCTCTCGTCGCCGATTTGCCAGACTCCCGCCCTTAGTCTCTCGAACGTTCGCCGGCAAATACCAATCGCTCCAAGAGGGCGAACGCCGGCAAAAAATACCTGTCGCGCACGTGGAGATTGGCAATGGCTGGCATCACGCGAGTTGGTCTTGTGACCCTTCTCTGTCTTGGTTGGTTTGCGGGCTGCAAGCAAAGCGCTTCATCGAACGCTGCAGCCCCAGCCGAAAGTGCCGACGCCGCGACAGTAACTCAAACGGATCCTGCCGCGAGCCCAATGGCTCATGCGGCCGCGGATTTTCTCGACGCCGTCTTGAAAGGTGACACGCAGCGAGCCGGGGCGCGGCTAACGCCACAAGCCATGCAGCGGATCATTGCCAGCGGCAAGCAATTCGCCCCTCCCGGCCTGGAAACCGCCAGCTTCCACATCGGCGAGGTTCGCGCGCCGTCGCAGGATCAGGCGATTGTCCAGTGCGTGCTCACCGATAGTTCCGAAGGCGCCAACCATAGCGAAGAAATGTGTTGCTTGTTGCGCCGTGTAGATAAAGATTGGCGAGTCTCCGGTATCGCCTACGGCACCGCCCCCGATCAACCGTGGACGCTCACGGATTTTGAAACGGGCCAGAACACCTCGATCCCGCGCCAAACGATGGCCGCAGCAGGTGCCAGCACTGCTGACGCCAATGGCGCTGCGGGCCGACCCTCACCGCCGCGAACCGCTCAGGAGCCCTCGGCCACCGACCGGCGGTAGAGAGAGTTGGCTGTTGAACGGGCCGTCCACCAAGGACGATGGTGCCGCGCCAAGGGCAGGCAGGCACCGTCGCAACTGCCAGCAGTCCTCATTCTTTCTGTTCCGCCCGCCGGCCATCCCACGCACAGGCCCGGCAGATACGGGAGCGCGGGGTCGCCGACTAAACGGCGCAACCTTCTAGTGGGACTTCAGTTGGGACTACTTTAGCCATAGCAGCCCAGCAAGTTATCCCCGTCAGCGGCCGAACCGAAACCAGGCTGCTAAATACCCACGATGGCTGCTAACCATCCATACCTCCCAACCCAAAAACTTTCTTTTTTTCCTGTGGTCTAAGCACCTTGTCGAAACCAACTGGATCGGTTCAGATATTGGGCATCCTGACGCAAGCGACTGTAATGGTCACGGGCTTTGGGATATTTGCGATGATCGGAGAATGGTCGTTCCTTGTCGGAGCGAGTTCTTCAAACGAACCGCAATACCGAAGGAGCGAATCCGGAGCTGTGAACGCTAGCACCGACGCCACTTCTCGCTGGTTTGTTCATCGCGCAATTGCGGACACGAGGTTGATCGTTCCATTTTTTCATGTGTTTCGGAGGTATCTGATGAAGCGAAATGTCTTTCAATTGGTGCTGGGATTGGCGGCGATGACCGTCGTTCTAGTCGGCTTGGAGTCACAGGCCCAAGCCTTTGGCCACGGCAGTTGCGGTAGCCACGGCGGCTTCTTTAGTCACCGCAGCCACTGCTGCCAGCAGTCGTACTGCTGCGAGGCCAAGCAAGAATGCGGCTGCGAGCAGAAGGAAGCGTCGTGCGGTTGTGAGCAATCGTCCTGCGAAAGCAGTTGCTGCGGACGGCGCCACCATCGTAACCGCGGCTGCGGATGCAACAGCGGCTGCGAGTCAGGCTGTGGCGGCGGTTGTGGCGGCGGCTGCGGGTGCGGCCAAGCCAACTCCGACGAAGGCACTTCGGCTCCTCCCCCACCAGAAGAGAAGCACGAGAAGCACCAGAAAAATGAGAAGCACAAAGAGAAAAGTGCCTAGTGTATAGCCCGTTTATGCCTAGATGGCGCCCGCTTCTAGCAGCTTGCACCGCGACTGGGCGTCAATCTTAGCACAACGAGCCGTAATCGGCCGGGCCTCTCTGCGGAGTGGCCCGGCTGATTTTTTTGCGCGACTCCGCTCGCTCCGATACGGTGCTTTTTGCTAGAGTTCGCGCAGCGTCGCAATCGCCAACCGCCAGAGCGCCGCTACTGGCGTGTCCAGCAGTGGTCCGTTGGAGTCGATGGACAAAGTCATCCCGCGCCTATCCGCGCCAACCCAGTAATTCGCACGAGCGCTTCCCGAGCCTTCGCCATGCGATTTCACGTTGAGCTCGATGTCTTTCACGGGCCGCTGGACCTGCTGCTGTACCTCGTGCGCAAAGATGAATTGGACGCGACGGAGTTACAAATCTCGAGGGTTACGGAACAATTTCTGGAATACCTCGCCGTGCTGGAACGGATCGATGTCGATGCGGTCGGCGACTTTCTGGAAGTCGCGAGCGTTCTCATCGAAATGAAGTCTCGCGCAGTCCTGCCCGGCGAGGAAGAGGTTGCCGACGAGCTGCAAGACCCGCGGCACGAACTCGTTCGTCGCCTGCTGGAGTACAAGCAATATCGCGACGCCGCCAGCATGCTTGAAGAGCGCAGCCGGGAGTGGCGTGAGCGGTTCCCGCGCCTTGCGAACGATCTTCCTACGCGGAACGTCTCGGCCGATCAACAGCCCATCCAGGAAGTAGAGCTATGGGACTTGGTCAGCGCGTTGGGCCGCGTGCTCAAGGCGAAACACGCGGTCGCCGGCCCCGAATGTATCCGCTACGACGAAACGCCCATTCATATTTACATGCAACGGATCGACGAGCGACTGCGGCGCGAACGCCGAGTCGCCTTTACAGGGTTCTTTGCATCGTCGATCCACAAATCGACGCTTGTCGGTATGTTCCTGGCCGTGCTCGAGTTGGTCCGCCATCAGCACGCACGCGCGGCCCAGCCCGACCTGTTTGGCGAGATCTGGCTGGAGCCGGGCGATGTGCTGCTGCCGGCCGACCTCGCTGAAGTTGCCGATTACGAGCACAGCCAGATGAACCATGAGAGATGAAGGTTGAGCGACAAGAATCCATAAGCGATTAGCCCTTGCCGCGGCAATCCGTCCTTCCTCACTCCACCAGCCGCTGTCGCACTTCGCCACATCGCTCTACAATGGCGACGGTCGCCACCGAACCGTCGCTCTGCCGCCGCGTCTTTTCCTATCCGATGATCAACAATCTACCGGTCAAGACACTTAAGCACGGCGACCTGACGATCGAGGGTTATTCCCGCGCCGCGGTGCAAACCTACTGGCGATTTCCTGAATTGAAATTCGGTTTCGACCTGGGCGCCCAACCCTGGTCATTCATGGGGACCGAAACGTGGTTTGTCACGCACGGCCACCTGGACCATATCGTGGCTTTGCCCGTGTACGTGGCCCGGCGCCGGATGATGAAAATGACGCCGCCCGTCATCTACATGCCGGCCGAGACGATCGAGCCGATGCAAGAAATCCTGCGGCAATTCACCCGGCTCGATCGGGGCAGGCTACCGTGCGAACTGAAAGCCATCGGACCCGGCGATGAGATTAACCTGTCGCGCGAGCTGGTAGTTTCGGCAATGAGCACTCGGCACACGGTCCCCTCCCTGGGCTTCGTCGTGTGGGATCGCCGTCGGAAGCTAAAGCCCGAGTATAAAGACCTTAGCGGCGAACAGATTCGCGACCTACGCCTCGCGGGCGAAGAAGTAAGCGCCGAGGTCCGCCGACCGATCATCGCTTACCTCGGCGACAGCGCCCCGGCGGACTAGACGCCAACCCGGCGATGTACGATGCCAAAGTCCTCATTTGCGAGCTGACGTTCGTTGCGCCCGACCATCGCAAAGACAAAATCCACAAATTCGGCCACATGCATTTAGACGATCTGGTCGACCGCCGCGATCGTTTCAAGAACGAGCTGGTGATCGCCGCTCATCTCAGCACGCGGTATCACGCGAAGACGGTTCGGGCGATCGTCACGAACGCGATTCCCGACATGCTCGACGGCCGGCTGCAATTATGGCTCTAAGCCCGTCCCCTTTGCAGCCCGCTAAGCCCGCGCGCTTACGCCGGAAATGTCGTGCTCCGCTTGGCGGACCCAGGCGGGCGTTTTCGCGTTGAATTCTTCCAAGCGTCGGCGGCGCGTGAAGTAATAGATCGCATTGCCGCCCTGAAAGATAACGCTCAGCGCGATCACACCGCCATAAAATGAAATTGCGATCAATTTGTATAGCCCTTCAAAGCTGCCGGCTCCGCCCAGGGCCCCGTCCAGATCGCCATAGCCTTTTAACTCAGCAGACACACTGGCAGCGTCGCCATAACTTCCGTACAGCGTCCACAGGCAGTATCCGACGATCATCGCCAACAGCCCAAGCTGATTCCATCCCAACAGCTTGGCCGCGCTTGCGTCGAAGCTGAGCAGTCGCTTGCGGCCGCGGAACTCATTGTACGCGATGATTGCCAATCCAATGGTGAGCACCGCACCACTGCGATCAAAAAGCGCCATGGGCGCCGATAGAGCGGCGATCGCTGCGGTGGTCCAACCGTTGAACGCGGCGACCCGGGCTGCTTTGCGAATTGGTTTCGCACGATCGCGCGCTTCGGCCAGCTCGCGACGATGTTGCGTCGTGAGCGGATTATCCGCACACGATGCTTCCGCCTGTGACGCCTGAGCAGCGGCCGAGACAGCTAACGCGTCACGATGTGTGGAGGATGCATTCACGGCTTGTGGGACTTGGGGTGCACATTTAAGCCTACGTCACTAGCGTCGCCAGGCAAATACGGTCTACAACCGGCCGAACCCCGCTTTGAGACCCCGGATCGCTCGGTGACAGCGAAATTGAGTATTTAAAACAAGATTTCGCTTCAGCGAGATTTGGCCGGTTATCGCGAATCCATGGTGCTCGAAATACGTTTTCGTCCGCTTTGCGTGTTATTTGGCTTGCGGGCCAAACCCTCGCGGTTAAATTGGAAGACGCGTTTCTTCGCGGGGATGGTTCTCTACTACAGTTCTGTTGACCATGAGCACCGCATATTACGATCTCGAAGATCTGTCCCAACATCCGGTGTGGCAGCGCACCGATGCGGAGGAATTCATCAATACCCTCACGCACGGTCTCGGCTTGGTTCTGGCCGTCATCGGCGCACTGATCATGGGCTGGAGCGTGCGACAATACGGCGACGCTTGGCGGATGGCCGGCTGTGGCATTTTCGCAGCCAGCCTTGTCGCCGTTTACGCTGCCTCGACACTCTCGCACAGTTGCTCGAACGTGCGCTGGAAAAGTTTTTTCCGCCGGCTCGATCAGGGCTTTATCTACTTCTTGATCGTGGCGACGTACACGCCGTTCGGCTTGGCGTATTTTCGCACCGGCGTAGGCTGGCTGCTGTTGATCACGTTGTGGACGGCCGCCCTCTTTGGGTTCTTCTCCAAGGTTGTCTTCGCGCATCGCGTCCACCAAATATCGATTTGGACATACGTCGCGCTCGGCTGGATACCATGGGTCGCGCTGCCGGCGCTAAAGAACACCGTGCCGATCGTTAGCGGCTGGTGGATGCTCGGCGGCGGAATGTGCTATCTGCTGGGCACGCTGTTCTTGTGGTACGACGCCCGCGTGCGACACTTTCATGCCGTTTGGCATTTACTGGTAATCGCCGGCAGCGTCTGCCACTTCTTGGCCATCTTCGAATCGGTCGCTCGAGCTGGCCATTAAATTCGCGCTACCGGCGAAGTAGCCGGCGCCGATCAAGCGGCTTCGCAGACTCGCCAAGCCAGAATTTGCTAGAATCCATGCGCCCGCCAGCGTTCCTGCCAGCGGAAATGGAATGCCGACCAGGATGCCGGCAAACAGCCCTTTTAGCAATGCAACGGGCCGCGAATCGAGACCATGGCGCTTTTGCAAATGGTAAGTGCCGATGCTGCCCGCCAGGAAGCCGACCACCGACGTAAACGGTATCGCGACGCCAAATGTAGCCGCCTCTTCCGAAAACAAGAGCCAGTCCAGGCCCATAATCAACAAACCAGTGGCCGGCAGCATGAACCGCTTCGGCAGTGGGTCGGTCAACCACTCGAACCAGCCGGATAGCCGCTCAGGGCCATCGTTGGCCGGCGGCAGCAATTCCTGAAACTTTTTGTTCATGGTCCTCGCACCTCAACGGGAATTCTACGCAGGAGCCTTCAATTTGACCACGTCGCGATACCGGAACAGACAGGCCGCCGCTATCCAAGATCGCGACCTTTAAGAACTGGCGCCAGATGGTCTACCGGCGGAGCATCGGGCGATGGCGTCTTGAGAGGCGCCATCCCCAGCAGCTCCCGCACTTGCGCGTTCACCACTTCGCCGCGGTAGGTGACCAGCGTCGCGCGCACAATTTCATCCTCGAGATTGAGGTGAAACTCGCCACTACGCATGATTAGCCGCACGAAATTGGTCAGATTTTTGGCCAGCATTTGGCTCGCGTGCTTCGGTACTTCGCTGGGCAAATTTGTGGGGCCCAGGATCAAAATCTCATTCTCCACAACCGTCTCATCGGCTTTGGTCAGCTCGCAGTTGCCGCCTCGCTCGGCCGCCAGATCCACGATCACCGACCCCGGCGCCATGCCCCGCACCGCGTCGGCCGTGATGATGCGCGGCGACGGCTTGCCCGGAATTGCTGCTGTGGTAATGCAAACATCGCTCGCAGCCACCGTCCGCGCCATTAACTCTCGCTGCTTTTGATAGAACTCTTCGCCAAGCTGTTTGGCGTAGCCTCCGGCCGATTCTGCGCCTGTGGTCTCCAGCGGCACCTCGACAAACGTCGCGCCCAAACTTTCTACCTGCTCCCTAACAGCCGGCCGCACGTCGTACGCGTGAACGACCGCGCCCAGACGTCGCGACGTGGCAATCGCCTGCAAACCGGCCACTCCCGCTCCTATTACGAACACCCTGGCCGGCGTAAGCGTCCCCGCTGCCGTCATCATCAGCGGAAACATTTTCGGCAGCCGGTTGGCCGCCAGAAGCACCGCTTTATAACCGGCGATCGTGGCCATCGACGACAGCACGTCCATGCTCTGCGCCCGGGTGATCCGCGGAATCAGCTCCATGGCGAACAGCGTGACGCCGCGTTCGGCCAATTGCCGCACCGCCTCCGGGTTGCCCAGTGGATCGCACGGCGCGACAACTACAAGTCCCTCGCGCATAAATTCCAAATCGGCCGCGCCGGCATGAGGATTCGCGCCAAGCCCGCGTACTTGCAGCAGCACATCTGCCGAACGGATCATTTCCTGACGTTCAGCAACGACCTCGGCCTCGACATCGGCGTAGGAATCGCCGTTGAAGCCGGCGGCCAAGCCCGCTTTGGCCTCAATCTGCACGCGCACCCCGCTCTTTAGAAGTGCCGGCACGCTCGACGGAACCAGCGCGACACGGCGCTCACCGGGATACGTCTCTTTCGGAACCGCAACAATCATCGTGCGATGGCAAAGTGCTAGAAATCGTCGTGGGTAGGCCGCCCATCCTACGGACTGATCGCTTCAGCGACCAGTAGTCAACCGCGAGAAATCTGCCCGCGCACGGTCTTAGTCCAACGATATGAGCCTATTGGCAAATACCGCTTGGGTCGCCTTCCCCGTGTAGCCTTTGACTTGCTCGGCGGGATTGTCCACGATCCAGCCCGCGATTCCCACCGGCTGCAAGGAAGTGTTGGCGAGCCGGGCGACGGAGGCCGGCAAGAGGACGGTCAGCGTCTGGTCGCCGCCCAGTTCCACACGACATTCAACCACGGTGCCTTTGCTATCCGGCCGCGTCACGCTGCCAGCGAAGAACACTCCGCTATTCCGCCGGTTCGGCGAACCGATCCATTTCGGTGTGATTAGTGCGACCTCTTCCCTAGTATGGACATTAGACAGTGTCTCGCGGAAAAGCTCATCGGCCTGTTGAATTGCGTTCTGTGCCTCCGCCGGATGCGCGGGCTCTTCGACGAATGTCGCTTTCTGTGCCAAGTCCGCCATGATCGAGTAGCTGGAACCCTTGGCGTGTTGCACTTCCCTGCCATCCGCCAGGTTGCCCGCCACCAAGCCGGGCCGTGCATCTTTCGCCGCCTGGAGCGCCGCCATGAGTTCGCCGATCGTAAACGACGGTGCGTCGGCAATGTGAACCACAGCGCTGCTCGGCGTACTCGCAGTCAACGCTGTGGCAGGCGGCTCATGCAGCACAGCAGGTTCACTTGTCGGCGATGCCGCGTTCTTGGCGGCAGGCGCATAACGATCATCCGCTGGGATCGTCGCTTTTGTCGCCCCGACCGCTTCCGTGTATGCCGCTTGCTTCTCGGCCGAAGCGCCGGCAGCTCGCGGCACCGTTTCGGAAACTTTTTCACGTTTCCCCTCGTCCCTCGCAAGCTTCGATGGCACGCCAATCCGCGACTCCTTCACCCCCGCTTGGAATGAGTGGGGCAGGGCGGCCTTCGGCAAGTATCGGGCGATCTCCAAAAAATCATTTTCCGGGCCCCGCAGCCACAAGAGCACGTAGTACCCAATACCCAGACCCACCATGCCGCCAATTGCCGAGAACAGCAGAGTGCGCGCGATCGACCGCTTCCGCCGCTGTTTGCGAGCCCCTGGTAAAATGCTCACTGACACGTCCGGCGGCCACTCACCCATCGGTTCGTCGTGCGTCTCATTCGCAGTCGGAATTGCTTCGTGATCACCCCCAACGAATTCCTCCATCGGCGGACTCTGCAAACCAGCCAGTAGCCGCTCCATGTGCTGCGAGTCGTCCCATGTCGCCGCATCACGTGGTAGCGTGGGCGGCGCTTCCAGTTCGAAGTCGGTGTTGAGCCCGCCAAACCCCGCATGCTCGCTGCCCCGATCAATTGTCCCGCTATTGCCCGGCACATCCGCTGGCTCGATGCCGCGATCCTCACTTTCGGCGGCCGCGGCGCTTACTAATGGCGGCACATCGCTCACTGTTTTTACCGATCGAAACCACTGATCGATCCGCAGGGCCGCCGCTTCGGGTGTTTCACTTTCCGCCGGTTCAAAACCCTGATCCCCCTCAGCGTGCCGTTGCGCCCCCGCCCCCAATTCTGCGTCGCCAGCGCTGCTTTCCAACTTCTCTTTCGCGTCGCTGGTCCACGTCGCAACCGAAGCCAAATCCGCCACGGTCGCCGCCGACTGCGAATCCGAGATCTCGACCTTGGTATCGACCAGTAGCAGCGCAGGCAATTCTCGTGACTTCGCGTCTTTGAGCTCGAAGAATGCCCGGCACTCAGGGCAGGTGGCCCACGCATTCGCGTCGGCGCCCTCTGGGACTAACAATTCGTGTTCACACTGGGGGCAGCTTGCCACACGGGCCATGGGCGACGGTCTCCATTGGAGGCCTGCGCGCTCGGGCGTCGCAGCAGGCCGGAAACGATCGGCAATACAGCCGTCAAGACAGTCTACCATTGTCGGCCGGCTGAAAACATCCAGATGCTGGGTGCATCTTTCAAGCCGGAAGGGGGAACTTAGAACGACTGCTGTGGCAATCCGCACAATCGTCAAAGTCGCGGCCAGCCAAAAACCGATCTGGCAAAATGCAGCGAATTGAAAGGCATATCAGCCCAAGCTCAGCAGGGGCGACAAAGTGCCCGACGTGGCATTTTCACCGCCGGCGTTAGCGGTGGCCAGCGACGTACAAGCTTGCGATGAGTTTAGCCGATCTCGTACAGCGGCTCGAATTTGCCACGCAAGTGCCGCATTAGCGCGTCGTGCGATAACCGCGAGCCCGTCACTCGCCGGGCCAGTTCGGCCGCCGGATAGCGCCGCCCCTGCGAGTGAATGTTCGTACGCAACCAATCGCGCAGTGGCAAAAATTCGCCGCGGCGGAACATTGACTCAAAATCGCCCACGTCCTGCCGGGCTTTCTCGAAAAACTGAGCAGCGTACAAATTGCCGAGCGAATACGTCGGAAAGTAGCCAAACAACCCTGCGCTCCAATGCACATCCTGCAGCACGCCGTCGGCATCTGTCGGCGACTGGATGCCCAGATACTCGCGATACTTCGCGTGCCAGGCCGCTGGCAAATCGGCCACCGGCAGCTCGTCATTCACCAGCGCGAGCTCCAGCTCAAACCGAATCAAAATGTGCAGGTTGTAAGTAACCTCATCCGACTCAGTACGAATGAGCGACGGCCGCACATCGTTGATTGCGAAATAAAACGCATCGAGCGTCACGTCCCCCAGCGCCTCGCGAAAAGTCAGCTGCGCTTCGGGATAAAAATGCTCCCAAAACGCTCGGCTGCGGCCGACCCAATTCTCCCACATCCGAGATTGCGATTCGTGAATGCCGAGCGACACGGCATCGCCCGTCGGCAACCCGTAGCGATCGGCCGGCAATCCTTGCTCGTAGATGCCGTGCCCCGCCTCGTGCAGCGTGCTGAACAGCGAACCGTCCAACGAGCTCTCATCGTACCGCGTCGATAGTCGCACGTCGTGCGGCCCCGCGCCGCTGCAAAACGGATGGTCAGTCACATCGAGCCGGCCGGCGTTGAAATCGAAGCCGATTGCCGCCGCCGTCAGCTTGCCAAACTTCTCCTGCATATCGATCGGATATCGGCCTCGCAGCGCATCCATATTCGGCCGCCGCGGGCTTGCTGCAATCGCCGCCACCAGCGGTACCAACTGGTCGCGCAATCCACGCAGAACGATTGCTACCTCCGCCGTTTTCGCCCCCGGCTCGAATCCATCGAGCAGCGCATCGTACGGCTGATCGTCGTAACCAATCGCTGCCGCCTCTTGCCGCTTCAGCTCGAGCGTCCGCTCCAAGAGCGGCCCGAACCGCGCAAAGTCGTTCGCCTTGCGGGCCTCGACCCACAACTGCTGGCCAAGCACTGAAAGTTTCGCCAGCTCTTCCACAAGCGCCTGAGGCAACTTCGTTTTGCGATCGTAGTCGCGCTTCAGATTGACCACGTCCGCCCCCTCATCGCTGTGCGGATCGGCCGCCAGCGGGCTGTCGGCCAATTCGGAGATCCACTCTCCGACTTCGGCGGCAGTCTGCTTTTTGTGGATGAGGCCAGCCAAAAAGCTCATTTGTTCGGCTCGATACTCGCCTCCAGCCGGAGGCAGTTTGGTACGCTCGTCCCAACCGAGTAGTCCCTGCATTGAATTCAGGATCGCGACTTCGCGCGCGTGGCGCACAATCGGTCGTACGTCGCTTGATGTTGGTCAGCAATTGCCATCATTCTTAACACCAAGGTTTGGAACCCGCTGCGCAAGTGAGGAATTGTGACAGAACCCTTGGTCACGCCACGGATTCCAACGACAGACGCGAGAAGACACATTAGAGCCGATCGCCGCCCCGTTTAGAACGGGTTCTTCACGATCGGCACATTGCGTTCTAGCCGATGGTCGATATCGACGGCCCGCTCGTCACGGTAGCGCTCGATGTTCCAGAAGTCTTTGTGAAACATCGCGCAGCCGCCCGTGGAAATCAGCGGCAGGACCCAGGCTGCCAAAGCGAGAACGCGGCAGCTAGAATGAATCCAACGTGTAGACAAGGTTTCGCCTCCTCAACGGCGACAGATTTTGGCTGCGAAGTTTGGCAAAATTCAGTTAAAGCGACAAGCGATAGATTCAGCCGCTTGCGACTGCTATCATCCCTGACTTCTGACCCCCTCTCCCCATGCTCGACATCCTCGTCATCGCGCCCCACCCCGACGACGCCGAGCTCGGCATGGCCGGGGCCATATTGAAGTTCAATAAGGAAGGCCATCGCGTCGGCATCCTGGACCTCACCAGCGGCGAACCGACGCCGCACGGCACGCCGGAAATCCGCGCACGCGAGACGGCCGCTGCTACTGCCGTGCTTAGGATCGAATGGCGCGAGAACCTGGGACTGCCCAATCGGTCGCTCGAAGCCACGATCGAAAACCGCGCGAAGCTCGCCGGCGTGATTCGCCGCGAGCGGCCGCGTTGGCTGTTCGCACCGTACTGGATCGATGCTCACCCCGACCACACCGCCGCCACGCAGCTCGTCGATGGCGCCCGCTTTTGGGCGAAGCTCACCAAGTCGGATCTGCCGGGCGAGCCGCATCATCCGGAGCGGATTTACAACTACTACTGCGTCCACCTGAAAATGGCGCCGCAGCCCGCTTTCATTCTCGATATCAGCGACGAATGGGCGCAGAAGCTCGCAGCCATCCGCTGCTATGAAAGCCAGTTCATCACGGGCCGACCGGCCGAGCCGCCCACTTTCATCGATGCCCTGCGCGACGAAGCCGCCTATTGGGGCAAAGCGATTGGCACACGCTACGGCGAACCCTTCACGTGCCGCGAACCGGTCGGGCTGAGTTCCATGGCGAATTTAATTTGAAATACGACCATCACGCCAAATATTACTCGTGAAGCGTTTCCTTCGCTTTCGGCTCAGCACGTTTCTGATTGCGTTTACAATCTTCGCGATCTGGCTGGGCTGGTACGTGCATTCGGTTCGGCAACAACAGGCCGCGGTGGCGGTTATAAAACGGTTCGGTGGTTGGATCTACTACGACTTTCAGTTCGTGAGCGGGAAATTCAATCCCCAGGCAAAGTCCTGGGTTCCCGATTGGCTGCGCACCCGCCTCGGAACCGATTTCTTTCATTCTGTCGTGCGGGTCAACATGGTTTACAACGATGATGGACCTAAACGGCTCGATAACGGCCAAGTATCCGGCGAAGCTCTTGAGTACATTCGTCAACTTCCTCGTGTAGAAGAACTGCTCCTCAAAGAAACTCAGGCCACCGATGAAAATCTGCATTATCTGAAGCGACTGAAGCGTCTTCGCCGACTGTACATGTGGGATGCGGCCGATGTGAGCGATGTTGGAATCCAGCAGCTCGCCGGACTCCGCAATTTGCAGTATGTCCATTGCAACGGCGCCCACCTGACCGATTTTTCGTTGGCTATTTTTGGCCGGATGCCGAATATCGAGGGTCTATCATTGCAAGGCAATAGCTTTACCGACCGCGGCCTCGCGCATCTAAAATCTCTTTCAAATTTAAAAAGCCTTTGGTTAGGCATGGGCGATACGCGCATTACCGACGCCGGTCTGAAAAACGTGTATGTGCTAAAAAATCTCCAGGAATTTGAGATTCAGGGCGCACCTGTTACAGCCAGCGGTTTAGGAGAACTGCAAATAAAGCTGCCGAAGCTCAAGATTTATCATGGTCTTACCAACACGCCGAAACTCGCCGTTGTTACAACTTTGCCCCCGGCGGATGCGCCGCAACTCTGTTTCTTGTCCGATAGGCACGACCCTCCGGGAGACCACAATAAACCTTGGCCGGGCACCTACTGGAGGCCGAACGGGGAGGTGGTCGAGAAGACGAAAGAACTTGAGGATTTGCGCAGCACGGCCTCCGCGTTCACGCGCAGAACCGATCGGCATCTTAATATTTTCGTCCTAGTTCGCGATGAGGCGGCAAGCCCGTCCGGCGAGATCGACCTGCTCGACGATGGCGGCAAGCCGCTCTCTGAGCAATTTTTGGCGAATCCGGCCTACAGCGGGCGATCCATCAAAACTGATCACTTTTGGCAACAATTTGTGCTTCCGATGCCCGAGAAGCTAGAGCTGCCGGAGCGCGGCACGATCCGTTTGCGCTATACGAGCGGGACGTGGCGATCACTCGCCACGTTTTCTGCAAGCGAACAATTCTCGCTGCTCAATGCGATTGGTGTCACGCACGTGGCGACGGGCGATGATGCCGCGGGCCATGCGTTTGTGTCGATTTACATCCGATCGCCGGATGGAGATCGGTATCAATATAAACTCGTTGGTCACGATAAAAAAAAGCAAACGATCCGCAGCAGCGGGACCCGCCAGACCGGCGACTTGACGTCATCCTATGTCCTCACATTTGAGTTTCTTTATCCGAGAGTGAAATTCACTGATTTCGAGCTTCTCGGCCGTTCCAAATACACGACCGACTACAAATCCATATCTTTTCACCCCGGCCACATCACCACGCCGGTAATGCGCCAGCCTGACGGCAGCTTAACTGGTACAGAACAAAAGAATTGAGCCGGCGGCGCGGTTTTTTATAGCTACCGCGTGAATTTGTAAACGTGCACGTCATAAGGCGCAAACCAATCGCTGAACGAGCCGTTCTTTGCGGTTACCGTGCGTGGCGATTCGAAGAGTACCTCGCCCTTGCTCGCGTCGTTCGGCAACCCAGTAAACTCGATTAGGGCGGTCTTTTCCGGGTCGCGGCAACAAGCCAGAACGAATGCATCACGGCCGACGTCGCGCATGCATAGCTCGATCGCATTGCCGCTTGCTTTCACCGGGAGCTTCGAGTTTGGCGCACAAAGCGCCTGCGCCAGAGGTCCTTTGTCGCCCACTTCCTCGATTATTGGTCGCAACACTCGTTCCCAATACGTCCAATTCCAACCGTAGGGCCGATCGCGATCCGACAGCGTCGCCGGCAAGCGCCCGCCGAAGTAAACGAGTCCGCGGGCGCCGTTTATGATGGCGTCGTATGTCATGAACCGCTGTTGGTGAAACGTTGGGAACCGCAGCGGATGCCGGGGCGGATACGTACCGCTAAACGCGATCTCCAGCGTCAGCCAAACAGGCTTTTCCCCTTCTGTAACACTCATCATCTTCCGCGTGTAGTCGCCAACGACCGAAATGGTGCGGTTCTTATCGCTCTCGTCCAGATGACGACCCATTGGATAACTAACCGGGAAAATATCCACGCCGCCGATATCAAAGGTGGAGTTGTAAGCCCGCAACTCGTCAACCGTGCCGCGCGGTGCTTGAACAATCCACACCGGATGATCGGGGTCTTCCTCATGGATAATTTGGTACGCGCGTTCCACGGCCGGAACGGGAATCTTTCCCCACTGCGGCTCGTCGGCTCCCTTCCAGACACCCATTCCCGGATTGTTCTTAAAGAATCGCACCACGCGTCGCAGCCGGTCTTCTCGCTCAGGATGTTTTCTGTCGATCGTCCCCAGCTCCTTGAGGAACGGCATGCAGTACATTCCGGCGCGCGGCGGCACGCATGAACTGTTTTTCGCGCTCCGCCCACGCGGCGTCCCAAGACGTGTACTTTCTTTCGCCTTTTCCGACATCCCTCATCGGCCCGGTGCGGATGAATGTCGCTCCCGCGTCGCGAAATTCCTCAAGTGCAGGTTTTCCCCACGGTGTCTTCGCGTCCGGCGGCGGCGGAATCGTGAAGCCGATCGGGAACACCATACGGCCGTTGATCGAAAGCACGTGCTCTGGCGAGACCACAATTTTGCTGGGCGCCGTGTTTGGCTGCGCCGCAGCGCTCACGGCAAACGCTAACGCGCAAACGGAACCGACAGTTATTCGCAATGGCACACACATGGATGCATTTTCGGTGCTTGTTAAGACTCCGGTAGTTCTTCAAACGATGCTACAATGAACCCGTGACCGACGCAAACCGCCAGATCGTGCGCAAATCGACGCTCGCCGAGCAAAGCCACGGCGACGAGTCGCATCATATCTTACCGGACGTTTTTGTCGAGCTCACAGCAAACTCTTTTCGATCGGCCGAGTGCTACGAGCGACGGCGAGTCAGCGGCAGTTTGAGCGGAACGACGGCAGACGAAATCGCATTCGACGACGGACGATTTGTATCGGTCGATTTGTCGAAAACACGTTGGGCTAAACTGTTCCTGCGGCGCACGAATTTGGAAACCTGTGATTTAGCCAACGCGCATTGGACGAAGGCCGTTCTGGACGCCGTCGACATGTATAAATGCCGAGCCGTCGGCTTCCAGCTAGTTGATTCACAATCTAGCAACTCTGTCTACCGCCAATCGAAGTTGAGCTTGGCCGCGTTTCACGATTCGAAATTCCATGGCGATCGCTTCGAGAATTGCGACCTGAAAGAGGCACACTTCGAGGGTGCGGCCCTTGTGGACGTTGTCTTTCGCAACTGCGATCTTCGTTTGGCACGTTTTCCGAATTGCACGTTAGAGAATATTGATTTCCGTGGCTCGCAGCTTGCAGGACTACAGGTAGAGCCGTCAATGCTGCGCGGTGCGTGCGTCGATGCAACGCAACTGCCGGATCTCGCAGCAAACTTCGGTTTGGTAGTCAAAGCATTAGAAGATGCGGACAATGACCAAGCCGCTATTTTCACTTAGTGCACTTTTCCTCGTGGTTACGCTTATTGCAACGGCGGTCGCAATAGCCGCAAATCATACGGCTCTGACGTACCTCGTATTGGCTGTTACTTCTCCGCTGTTTTCTTGCCGCTTGCTTGCCTTAAGCAAGCGGCCCCCGCGGGATAGCAAGTGTCGTGCACACAGCTCGCAGTGGCGAATTCTCGACGCTTTCGCTCAAGCTGCTCCTTCCAATCGTCGATAACGACACCGCGTTCGTATCTCTTCGCGCGCACGTTTTGCTAGCAGGGGGGCTGGACTGGCGTTCGCTATCCAGCCGATGTTTCGTCGCCGAACATCCTCAGAGCCTGAGGGGTTCAGTCTTCATTTTCTCCGAGCAGAAAATGGGGACAGACCCCGGTGCCTTTTCTTCGCCGTCATGCTTGCTGGCATGGTATGCAGCGGCGTCACCGGCTGCCGATTGATCTTCCCGGATGTCAGCCACGAGCCGGTCATCCACAACCCGTTCCCGCAGCTTAGCAAAGTAGCCGTCGCCCCGTTCTTCAATCAGAGCGATGAGCCGACGGTCGATGGACACAAGTTTGCGCTCGCATACTTCGCCGAGTTGCAGGCCGTGCCGGGCTTCGAAGTCGTGCCCGTCGGAGTGGTCGAAACCGCCATCAACGAGCATCAGGTCGATCTATCGCGCCCCGGCGAGGCCCGGCGACTGGCCAATATTTTGGGCGTCGATGCCGTCGTCATTGGCTCCGTGACCGACTACACGCAGTATTACCCGCCGCGCTGTGGCCTCCGCGTCGAATGGTACGCCGCGAACCCTGGCTTCCACGAAATTCCGCCCGGCTACGGCCTGCCCTGGGGCACGCCGCAAGAAGAGTTCATTCCTGCGCCGCTGGTCTTTGAATCCGAATTCGCGCTCGCCAAGGCGCAGCTCGCCACCCAAACGCCGACTTGCGAAACGTCTTCGATCGAACCGCCGGAGTCGCCCCTGCCAACGCCTCCGTCGCCTGTGCCCGGCAGCATCCTTGAACCGCCAACCGGCAATCACAACAGTAAAGGAACCGGTAAAGACAACGCGCGGGACAAAAGCGGCGACTCTTCCAATTCGCCCTCCTCCGGCTCACCGGGACGCAAAAAAGGTGATAGCGACAACACGCATGCCGCCAGTGCGCTTTTTGAAGAACCGGTTGCGGACGAGGAAGTGCCGCCCAACGCCAGCACTGCGAGTAGTTTATCCGCGCCGTTGCAATCGGACTACGCTGCTTCGGCTGTTACGATCGATTCGATTGGCGCGCATGGCGCGCTGCCGTCCAATTGGCCTGACGAGCGCGGCTTCATTCCGCCGCCACCCAGCCCGGAACGACCACCCTGCTGCCCAAACAATGGTCCGGTTATGACGCACACGCGGATTTATCACGGCAACGACAGCGGATTCACCGAGGCGCTCGCCAGCTACTATCACTTCCGAGACGACGCCCGCTTTGGCGGCTGGCAAAACTACTTGCAGCGCAGCGACGACTTCATCCGCTTCTGCTGTCACATGCACATCAGCGAGATGCTCTCCGCGCACGGCGGCGCCGGTGAAACGCGAGTAGTGTGGCAGTGGTCGGATTGCCGATAAGTGCCGTAGCGACAGGCGGCTCGCCTGTTGTCCTGCCCAATCGACTGGCGAGCCGCCCGCCACTACGCCGACATCCCCCGATCGCTGCCCCAGCAACCGTCGGCCGTCCCCCCCGCCGCTGCCGAATGGAGTCCCGGCTGTGAACGACGACATCAACGTGCTCGCCCTGATCAAAGGCAAGGAACGCTACATCTTCCTGTACGACGATTCGCAGCGTGCTGAAACGCTACGGATGCTCGGCAGGCACGCCTCGAATCCCGAGCTGAGCTTCAGCTGGTACGATGCAGCGGTGCTGAGCCAAAAAATTCGCCAGGAAGAACGGCAACGCCGCTCGCGACTCCGCATGCCGCAAGTGACGGATAGCGAAGAGCTGTTTTAGTTGAAGGATGCAGGGGGCAGGGGACAGACGCGCATTGCTAAGTCCAATTGCATTGTCCCTGCCCCCTGCATCCTGAATCCGGCATCCTTCCCCATGCGTCCGCAGATCGGCCAGTTCCTGCAGTACCTGAGCGTTGAGCGCGGTGCGTCACCCCACACGCTCAAAGGCTATCGCGAAGACCTGCACGCGCTTGCGGAGTATCTGGCCGACGGCGATGGCCATACTCCCGCTCCCGGCAGCATCACGACGAACGAGCTCCGCGGCTTCCTCTCCGCATTGCACGAAGCCGGTTACGCCAAGACATCGATCTCGCGGCGTATGGCATCCGTGCGCAGCTTTATCAAATTCGGCCAGCGCGAAGGCTGGGCCAAATCGAATCCGGCCAAAGCGCTCCGCAACCCGCGCAAGAGCCGCAAGCTGCCGCACTTTCTTACGACCGACGAAGTGGGCAAATTGCTGGCGGCGCCAAAGGGCGAATCACCCGCGGCAATTCGCGACCGGGCGATTTTGGAAACGCTGTATTCAGCCGGCCTGCGCGTAAGCGAATTAGTCGGCCTCAACGACGGTGACCTTGATTTCGCCGCCGGCATAGTCCGCATCCGCGGCAAAGGAAAACGCGAACGCCTGGCACCCATCGGCTCTTACGCCGCGCGCGCCCTGAAGAGCTGGCAGGAAAAGCGAACACTTTCGCCCCGCGAGAAAGCGGGGCGAGAAGCACCCGTCTTCACAAACAAATACGGCACCCGGCTTACAACGCGCAGCGTGGCTCGAATGCTCGAAAAGCACATCAAGGAAAATGGCCTCGACCAGCGAACGTCGCCCCACACGCTGCGCCACAGCTTCGCGACGCATCTACTGGATCGTGGGGCCGACATCCGCAGTGTGCAGGAGCTTTTGGGCCACAAAAGCCTCGTCACGACACAGATCTACACGCATGTGAGCACGGCGAACCTCCGCGCAGCCTACGAGAAGGCCCATCCTCGCGCTCGGTGAAAAAATGCCGTTTGGCGATTATCGGTTGCTTGATTTCTACTTGGCTTGATCAACGAGCGTCTCCTGAAATGCCGGCAGGATGTGTCGCTCGATCAAATCTAGCGGTTGAAATGTGAAGGGATTTTCTGGTGGGCTGGTGAAAACAATCACTAGCCGTTCGGCCGGCGCGATCAAAACAAACTGACCGCCTCTGCCACGCGCGCTGTAGGTATCAATCGCATGTTCGCCATTCGGAATGGAACTTAGCCACCACTGGTACCCGTAGCCGTCGGCACGCGCAGCCTTAGGAATTAGACTGGCCGAAATGTGTTTCGTCGTTGATTCTTTGATCCACCGTTCGCTGACCACTTGCTTTCCATTCCACCGGCCGCCATCCAAGTACAAGTGCCCGATCTTTGCAACATCGCGCGGCCGAATAAATAGTCCGCCGCCGGCTTGTACGATTTCATCCGGGTACTTCGACCAATAGAAGTCGGTGATCCCCAATGGCTCGAACAGATTCCGCTCGGCAAATTTGTCGACTGGCAATCCTGATACCCTGCGAATGATCTGACCCAGCGCTAGGGATATGCCGCTGCTGTAATCAAACCTTGTCCCCGGCGGCGCTACAGCCTTCTGTTCGAGAACGAATCGGACCGGATCTGGGCTGCGGAGCATTTGAATGTGACTGTTGCGAGGATCGCCGTACGGCACAGTCCACTCATCCCAGGATAAACCGGCACTCATCGTGAGGAGGTCGCGCAACCGAAGCTTGCCTTTCGCTTCGTCAGCGAACAGGTCTGTGTAGTCCGGGAAAAATGTGGAGACCTTTTCATCAACATCGCGAATAAGATGTCGATCGATTGCAATTCCGATCAATGCCGAGGTGACACTCTTCGTGGCTGAAGTGATTTCTTGAGGAGCCACGCGCCGAAACGCCTTCGCGCGTTGATCCGCTTCGTCGCGCGGAAAGTATTCTTCCAGAATGAGTTTGCCGTCTCTTACAATCAACACACTGGAAATGTTCTTGTACTCTCCGCTCCGAATGCCCTCGACCATGGATATGATTTTTTCCGAGGCGACGCTTTCGTTTTCGAGTGAGGCGGTTTGCCATCCATCGTTGGTCTTTTCCGGAACGACGTATGAATAGGGCATCGCAAGGACGTGCCCCAAATTCGCCATGACCGCGAATGCACATGCCCACAACACGACCGCATTAAATCTACTTCGAATCATAAATACAATTTAGCAGCGGTTGTTGTTGCTTCCGCCCGCTCAATGCGGACGAACGTGGTATGGTCTGCGCCATGGATAAGAATGCATCTATTGAGGCGGCCGGTCCGCACCTCGGCTTGCCGGCGTTCCCCAAGTTTGCTCATTATGCTCCTGGCTACCGCCAGGCCGAATCGTGAGCCACTGCCAATCGCCGTCGTGTATCGAACGAGCGATCAGCATGATCTGGCCAACGTGGTAGGCCGTGTGGGTCAGTGAACGCTGAATAGCCTGCGGAACCGTGTGCGGCTCGCCACGAATCACGACCGACTTCGCAAAGTCATCGCTCGTGAGTGACTCGATCGAATCCCGACAGGCCTGCCATCCGCTATCGAAGAAAGCCATCAGCGATGCGCGATCTCCCGGCCAGTCCTCGAATTCCGTATCGCGATTGCGGCTCGGCTTTTCGCCATCGGTCGTGAGGAAGTTCGTCCAGCGACTCAGCAAATTGCCGCCCAGATGCCGCAAAATGACGGCGATGCTGTTGATCCCAGCCGCCGGACGGCGCGGGAGTTCCTCGTCGCTAACCTGCTTCAGAGCGCCGTCGACCAATCGTCGATGACTATCCAGAACAACGATCGACGCCGAAATCCACGGGTCCATGCTGCACCTTTGTTTCAAAACTTTCGGGAGTCATACGCCCAATTCGAGCATTTGCTTCGGCGTCAGTTGGGGCTTGAAATCTGCGTGGAAGCTCTTGCCCACCGGCTCCGTCCGGTAGTACACGTACTTCTTCTGCATCTTGTCGTTGACGGCAATTCGAGTTGGTTTCATTGCTACGGCTCCCGATCGCCCGTCCGCTCTCGCCACTTTTCCATTGACCGCGCCGTATGCAACACAGCCAGCAGCAATAGTTCGTCACCTGCGAGATCAAACAGCACAACATACGGAAACCGCCGCAGGCGAACGTACCGGCATCCAGCGGGCGACAATGCAAATCGATCTGGGTTCTCAATGACTTCGGAAACGGCCTCGCGAACCACTTCAACGAAAGCGTTGCCTAAGCCCGAAGAACGTCGATCGTACCAGCCGGCTGCTTCGCGCACGTCGCGGTCAAAAAGCGGGTGATACCGCAGGATCCTAGCCATTGCGACAGTCGATGCGATTCCAAGCTTCCGTGTGGGAAATGCCGAACGATGGATCGCGCATCTCTTCTCGCCTCCGAGTTGCTTCGCGATCGACCCACTCCGGCAGCGGCAGCGGCGAAGCAGATTCTCCTAGGTCATCCCACAACATCTCTACCAGACGCAGCTTTTCCACGTTGGAGAGAGAATGAAGCTCATTCGAGTCAATCGACATTGTCAGCCTCCGGGTCAGACTGCACCTTACCACCGCTAATTTTAATTATATCAATATGCCGATCCCGCCACAAAGCGCATAACCGTCGCGACCGGACCTTCGCCTTCGCCAATCGTCCGTTTCGTTGACCCACCGCCACCCGTGACGTAGATATTTGGCGACACAACTGCGCTGAGGTTGCCTAATGGCCGTTAGCAGCCGGCCGCTTGTTGTGGCGTGGAACAATGTCGTCAAAGGAAGATGCGGCACCGCACTCGACTGAAGCTTCAAGACTCGCCATGAACAAACCGCAACTTTTACTCGTTGACGACGACCGCCACGTGCTCGATTCAATGGCCGATTGGCTGCGCAGCCAAGGCTACGAGCTCGATGCCTCCGCCGGCTACACCCACGCGCTGGAGTGCCTCCGACAAAAGACATTCGATCTCGTTTTGACCGATATTCGCCTTCGCGACGGCGACGGATTTGACCTGCTCGAGCAATGCCGCCGTAACTGGCCCGCCTCGCAGGTCATTCTGATGACGGGCTACGGTTCTCCCGACGGGGCAATCGAAGCCATTCGCGCCGGCGCATTCGATTACATCACCAAGCCGCTCATCGACAACGAGCTGTTGATGACGATCGAGCGAGCGATTTCACAACGATCTGTAAGACAAGAAAACGACAACCTCCGGGCCCAGCTCGATCGCCGATACGGCATGGACAACATTGTTCGGCGCGACCCCCGGATGCTCAAAGTATTCGAAATGATCGGCAGTGTCGCCGACACACGGGCCACGGTCCTCGTGACTGGCGAAAGCGGCACGGGCAAAAGCATGATCGCCCGTGCCATCCATCGCCGCAGCGGCCGCGCCAAGGGGCCATTTGTGGAAGTTGCCTGCGGCGCATTGCCGGAAACGCTGCTCGAAAGCGAGCTCTTTGGCCATGTCGCCGGCGCCTTTACCGGGGCCGTTGGCGAAAAGATGGGCAAGTTCCTTCAAGCTGATCGGGGCACGATCTTTCTCGATGAGATCAGCACCGCCAGCCCGGCCATGCAGGTAAAGCTGCTTCGCGTGCTGCAAGAGCTCAAGTTCGAACAAGTCGGCGGCACGAAAACATTTGACGTCGATGTTCGCGTTGTGCTGGCGACGAACGAAGACCTGTCGCGGGCCGTCGCCGAAGGTCGTTTCCGGCAAGACCTGTACTATCGAGTCAACGTCATCAACATCGAGCTGCCGCCATTGCGTTCGCGTGTGAGCGACATCTCGGTGCTGGCGCACAGCTTTTTGGAGCAAGTGCGCGAAGATTCCCGCCGCGAAGTGACGGGCTTCGCCGACGATGCCATGGCAATGTTGGAGCGGCATCCCTGGCCGGGCAATGTTCGCGAGCTACAAAACGTCGTCGAACGCGCGGTCCTGCTGGGCAAAGGGCCGATCATTGCCGTGGCCGACCTGCCCGTAGAAGTCCGCGGCTCCGGCAACATAGTGCTCGCGACATCGGCAGGCCAAAAGACGCTTAAAGAAGCTCTGGAAGCACCCGAGCGGCAAATCATTCGCGAGGTACTCGAAGCCAACGGATGGAACCGAAACGCCACCGCCGACCAGCTCGGAATCAATCGCACGACACTCTACAAGAAGATGAAACGCCTTGGCCTGGAAGACGGCCGCGTCGGCGTGATGTAGCAGCCAAAAGCGGGCGGCGAGTGCCCACCATTGGATCCGGACTTGGCATTCCGCGCCGCCCTACTTAGACGGCGGCGTAGAGAGCGGCTCGCTGCGATCGTGCGTGTTGCCTTCGCTGGGAGCATGAGTTGCCGTTGGCGCTTCTCCAGCGTTATTCTTCGGGGCCGATGCGGCACTCTTTTTGCTGTCGGCCGGCGTCGCTGGATCGCTCGTAGTCTCAGCCGTTTTGGTCGCGGCCGTATTTATTTTATCCGCATTCGGCTCCGCCGATGGTTCGCCCGTTGCGTCGCCATTTGGCGACGCATTGTGAACTTCTTCCAGCGCTTTATCTACCACCGGCAAGAACTCGGCGGCAAACCGCACACCCGCGCTTTTCTCCGCCGTCTCCTTCGGGTCGCGCATCACGCTCGTAAAGTACATCTTGTAAAGCGCACGCGTGTTTCCAAAATGCCACCGTGCATTATGCGGCGCTTCCCACACCACCTTGCCCTTATTGGCTTTATTCTCAGGGTTGTACCACGACCAGAAAACACGCACGAGTTGTTGCCCGGAAAAATCCTCTTTGAGAAATGTGTTGGTCAAGAAGGGTGCCTCCGGCTGATCGGGAAACACCATCGGGTACAATGAACTCTCCGTCGCGCGAGCCTCGAAACCTGAAGCTGGGTAGCAGATGTCTGGCGTGTGGGCCGACACGTCGCGCGCGTGGCCCACGATGAGCCAAAGGTCCACTTGTTCGCCGGTCCGCGAGTTGCGGTAGGATCGTGAAATTGCGCCAATTGCGCCAGCCGTCTGGCGAACTTTGGAATCAGTTGCTTTGTCCTCGCCGTGCCAGTCGCCGATATTCATTGGCACCTTCTTGAGCAACTCCGCTCGCTGCTCGGCACTCACGTTCGTGCCAGACAGCCGATCGGTCATTTGTATTTGCGGAATCGTTAGACCGACAATCAACAACACGCCCAAAATAATCGGCAAGTAACGAGCCATCGACAGAGAACCTCGGAATAGAGCCCGATCCAGCGCGGCTACCAGGCGGCAGCCCAACTCATTTCACGGTAGGCTCGTCGGCGCAGCGTGTCAAGCAAACAGCAGTACGCCTGCCCTCTCATCCGTACAAGCGCTACAGCCGGCGGCAACGGCGCGGTTCAGCGGCGGAAATCAATCAAGGCGACAAAAAACATGCCCACACCGCACGGTATGAGCATGTCCGTTTTGTAATTGCCGACGCAAGCTGGCCGGCAGTCGATCTCGCCTTACTCAAAGCGCTACTAGTTTTCCCAGCTTGCAAGCGAAGCGGGGGGCGCTGGCGGCGGATCGTTCGACGGCGGCTGCGCCACACTCGTCGGACGCCGAGACGGCTCGGACGCCGGCTCGCGGGCCTCCCGAACCGGCCCAACGGGATACACCAGCTTTGGTCCAAAAGGCAGCACGGGCGGCGGGTCCCATTCACCCGTCGGCACGCCCCTGTTCAACAGCGGGTTCGGCGTCGTCGGGATCCTGTTCAGCGGGCTCACCCCCGGGTTAACACCTTGCCCGCTAGGAGGCGGCAACGGTGAAGTCGGGGGTGTCGTCAACGGTCCCTGTGGCGGAGTCAACGGCGTCTGTGGCGGATACGGGGGCAAGGTCCGTTGCGGGACCCCCGGTGACGTAGGCGGTGAGGTGCGTGGTGGTGCAGCCGCTCCACCTGGAGCGACCGGGGCGTTCGTGGGTGCCCCGGTAGGAGGCGCCTGTTCCACGGTCGGCGGCGGTGCCCGACGATCTTCCTGTTCGGGCGGCACCCGTTCGAAAGGTTGAACTTCCTGTTGAAGTTGCGCCGGCAATGGTGTCGGAGTTCCCGCAGGAGCCTGCGGTTCGCATTCCAGCGGCCAGCGGCGCCAACGCGTCTCGTACCAGCCGTATGTTAACGGATTCGCGAAGCACTTCCCGTCTGCGCAACAGGGCGGCGGCGACGGCCGATCCAACGGCGGCGTCGCGGCCACCGAGCCCCTGCTTATCCCGCAAACCACTACACCGATCGCTACGCTTCGTGTTATCTTCACGTTAACTCCCCTCATGTCGCTGTAACGGTTGAGTGGCAAATCCTGAGTTTTCGCAAGGCCCGGTTCCATGGGCCAACATGCCCGCACCTTCCCCAAGGTTCATTGCGTGCCACCATTCGATCATGCTGGCAGTGGACACTCGACGCCTTAACGCTTGGCTGGATTACAGCGAACCTAAACCGAAACGCTTAATTTGGTTCGCCATACCGGTGCCAAGTGATACGAAGCCGAACAACCGCTCAAATGGCTGCGTGTACTTGAAAACTAAGGTAGTGAACTTCTGGTACGGATCCTCGGCGATGTAGAGCCTGTCACGCGGCATGAGCTGGTAATTTGTAGCCGTGGATCCGCCGCGGCTAATTTCTTCCCAATTCACCGGCAGAATTTGTTCGCAGCCGACCCCATTTGGGGCAGGACGAGCAATAAAAATCCGCATCGACGAAAGCTGCGAAATGCCGCCCAGGTGCGCGATGGCATCCAACACCGTCTCGTTCCCAGTGATGGGGAACTGAGTCACGTCGTCGCCCTGTCCGGCGCCTTGCGTGATCACGTAATACGTTTTGCTGTTGTACGCAAACACATCGACGGCAACCTGTGGATCCTCGAGGAAGTTCGATAGGTGCTTTTCGATCGCGGCGCGGGCCTGCTCGAGCGTCAGCCCGGCTACGTATACCTGGCCATAAGTTGCCAGGTTGACGCGGCCGTCCGGCCCCACCAGATGCTCGCCGCTGATTTGCTGCGCACCCGACGAAGCTGCCAACGAAACAGAAACTTGGGGATTTTCAATCAATTGAGCCAAGCGCCTGCGGATCTCCGCTTGCGCTTCGTCCGTCGTCAGCCCAGACACCTTCACCCGACCGTACGCCGGCCCTAAGTCAACGTCACCCTCCGGGCTGATATAGAACGCGTCTGCGATCGGCTGATCCGAAAATGCATTCGCGACGCGGATCAGGATCGCGTCGAACGGCTCCAACTTGTGTGGCGGCTTGGGAACAATTTTTACCGCTTGCAAAAACAAAATATCAGGCGGCTCGATCACGTAGGCGGGCAGCGATACCATGTCCAACTCCCGCGGCACCGGGCTCATGGCCGATGGCTCGGGCGGCGTGACCGGGTAGGGATCACGCGGTTCCAGAAAGGCCGTACACCCGCCGCTGGCGGCCAACATCACCATGACCAGGCAAAATGCCGGAGTGGTGTCGAATCTACTGGGGAGTGTCATGGCGTTTCCGTCTCGCGTTAATGGGAAGAGACGCTGCGGGGCGCTCCAAAAGCATGGGGTGACCGGTCAAAACTCTTCGCGACCGGAATATTCGGCATGATCTCTCTAATCGGAAAACTTTCGCAACAACTTTGCCAACAATCGGAAAACATTCGCCACTTGTCCCAAACTGCGATTGAATGTGGAACTCTGGCGTGTATAGGAAGCATGGGAAACTGCTCTCAGGCCGCCAGGAACCAACGCAACGGCATCGCGCTTTCTACCCAGCTTTCACCGACTGCATCGATCGGAAATATCCAAATTGTCCCGACAGAAAACGCCGGGAATGTCCGGTTGACCCGCCAAGGGGGCTCGTCCTGGGTTCATCAAGCAGAAGTCCGGCTCAACCCCTCTCCGCTCCAAATTTTTTGTTCTCAGCGCGAACATTCGGTGCCACCGCCGCGTATGGCGTGCAAGTCGACCGAATAATCCGCCAATTCAAACTCTCACGAATCTTGCGCGAATCGCCTTTAATCTGATTTTCACTTTCATCCACCCGACGTTTATTCCGCGTGGGCAAGATGCTTTGGTGCGGCAGTCTGTGCGACCCAACCACAGGCACATTCATAAGTTGCGACTGGGAACGGCTATTTGACAGATTTTTGCCAGCCGCTTATTCTCAATTCTTAGATGCGTCCGTTGCCGTGTTTACCCGGCGGTGGACGCAAAACAGCTACCAAGCTCGCTTCGTAGTTCTTAAATTGAACGCGGAACGAATTGTGACATTGGCCGCAATGCGGTTTTTCGTCGAACTGCGGCCGACCATTACTTATCCGTTTTGCCGATCCGCGCTGGCAGGCTGCCGATCGGAACGCCCAGGGAATCGAGAATCGACCGATCCTGCTTGCAGTCACGGCTGACGGCTTTGCGCCTCAACATGGGCCGATACCCTGTAATAATTTGACTACGGTTCTGCAGAACGCGATTTGCCCCTGTTTCAGCGCTTAAACGAATCAATCTGAAGCACCACTTTTGAGGTTCCCCATTCGATGAGCCAGCTTCATCCGCCTTCGAAAGATACTCAACGCTCTGCAGGCATCCAACGACCCGCCCCCACGCCGCGTGGCCCCGCTGCTGCCGCGGCTGAAATCAGTTGGTTGGATCCTTCGCAGCGTGGTCCAGTAACCATACTTGCGTTGCTGGTCGTACTGCTGGTGGCCGCCTATTGGGACATGTTCACTCTCACGAGTGCAGCTTGGAGTGAAGGGCTTTATTCGCACGGTTGGATCGTACCCGTGTTCGCCCTCGGGCTACTCTGGCTGCGATGGGAACCCTTTGGCCGAGTGCCGACTCGCGACCGATGGCTCGGATTGGCACTCCTTGCAGCCGGCCTTTCGTTGCGCCTCTTTGCTGCCGAATACTCCATAGAACCGATCGATCGCTGGTCGTTCCTGCCGGCGATATTCGGTGTATTTATGTTGGTAGGCGGAATGCAAACGATTCGATGGGCCTGGCCGGCTCTGGCCTTCCTGTTCTTCATGTTTCCCTGGCCGACGGTTTTTGAGGTCAATATTCTGGGGTGGTTGCAACGATTGGCGACGGCGTCCAGCACATTCGTACTGCAGACCCTTGGAGTAGCGGCCTTCCGTACCGGAAACCTCATCAGCATTCCGGGCATGGGACAACCTTTGAATGTCGCTGAGGCATGCGCTGGTTTGCGAATGGCCACGATCTTCGGGGCCCTGGCCGTTGCCATGGTTTTCGTCATCGAGCGCCCCTGGTGGGACAAGTTCGTTATTCTTCTTAGTTCGATTCCGATCGCGCTAATCGTCAATGTCGTCCGCATTACGATCACGGCATTGCTATACATGATGGTTGGGCAAGATAACGCCGCCGTTCAAAAAATCTGCCACGATTACGCCGGCCTCGTCATCATGATGCCACTTGCCTTGGCGCTGCTGTGGTTAGAATTACAAATCCTTGAACGGCTTACGATTCCCGTTGAGACGATGCAGCTTCGGCCGGTTGGCAGTGGGCGTGGCGTGGCCACCGTTCCGACGCGCTGAGCTGACTGTCCAAATGTCGTTGAAAAATGGCAACAGACGTTGAAAAAAGTCATCGACCGCGACCGGCACCCGGGATGCCGAATGGTCGCAACTTTTTAATCAACCGCAATTTAAGCGCTTTCATGCCGCCCTCGCGGCATTTGGCTCATGAGTTGCGGCTCACGCTCCGATTGCCGGTCCCACGCCTCGTCACCTTTTCGTGTCCCGCTTCTGTTGGGCTGTCACCCGGACCAAAAGAGATCATTCCATGATGTATCGCGACGATTCTTCTCAATCCCCCGAACCTCATCAAGCAATGGTCGCCGAAACCCATCACCCGGGCGATGCGCTGATGGTTCAAGGCAACGGCGCCCCCACGACGCCCTTGGCCATCGCTGGGCCAGCCCCCGCTAGTCAAGATGTCCTTCGCGGCGGCATGGACGCCGGCACCTTTCTTCATGCGATGCGTCGCCGTTGGCTGCTCGCAGTTTGCATGGGCTTGGTTGTTAGCGGAACCGCTGCTATCGCCCTCTGGTTTTTGTTTCCCGAGTCGTCTTCCGCGACGGCGCTTTTCGAGGTCCGCAACGAACAACAGTCGATTATCCACGATGCGAGTCGCCACACGACACAAGACTTCGAAATTCTCAAGAAAACGCAGCTCGCCTTGCTGAAAAGTAAGTTCGTGCTTACCTCCGCGCTCGTGAATCCGGGCATCGCCAGCCTCAGTATTCTTGCCGGGGAGCGGGACAAGGAAGGATGGTTGCAGGACAATCTCGATGTCGAGTTCCCCCAAAATGGTGAGATTCTTAGCATCTCCCTTTCGGGCTCACCACCCGAGGACCTTTCGCTACTCGTCGACGCCGTAGCCGCGGCCTACAAGAAAGAAGTTCTCGGCGAAGAAAAGGCGAGAAAACTGGCCATTCGCGATATGCTCGAACAAAGCTTGCAAAACCTCAACTCCGAAATCAAACGCAAGTTTGAAGATTACATCGATATCGCCAAAAGCATGGGCCGGGCAACGGAAACCGAACGAGACCCAGCAACCGAACTGCTGCTGCGCGACATTGCCGACACCCAGCGCAAGAGAGACGAAATCACGTCCGCCATGTATCAGTTGCAAACAAATTACATGGTCGCTAAGGGTCAGGCGAACGATCCTGCACTGCTCGCGGCGCAGGTTGATGAACTCCTTAAGCAGGACCCGCAGATTGCCTTCATGCAGCAGCAATTGAACTACGCCCTCATGCAGCAGATGCAAAACGCAAATAGCTCGAAACGCGGAGGCCCGCGCACGGCTCAGCAGCAAGTAATCAAGTCGATATGATTAGTCGCAACATCGATCAGTATCGCGCCCAACTGAAGAAAAAAATGATCCACGACTTTCAAAGTAAGCCCAACTTGCTACTACAGCAGCTCACTCGCGATTTTAGAACCCAATACACCTCGTTGAATCAGCAGTTAGCCATCGCAAACAAGGGCCTGGAAGACAAAATGAAGGAACTTGCCAAGCGCAACGAGAAATCGGTCGACCTGGAGACTCGCCAGGAGGAACTCAAACAGAAACAGCAAATCGCCAACGATATGGGCCTCAAGCTCGAGGGCCTCGATATCGATGCCGAAGCCCCCGCGCAAATCCGACCCGTTCAGCCAGCTGTTCTCACCAAGAACATCAACACGATGCAGCACTACTCGATCGCGATCCTCGGTGCATTGGCCGGCTTTGCTCTCACCTGCCTCGGCATCGCCTACGTCGAGTTCCATAATCGAAAACTCAACGGCCCCGGCGATATGGACGAAGGCCTTGGCATTCGAGTGGTCGGCATCCTGCCTTCGCTCTCCTCGCGTAAGGCGCTCGATCCGAACCATCCGATCGTTGCCCAGCTCACAGATTCGATCGACGGTGTGCGGACGATCCTCATGCACGACTCCACATCCAAACGCCGACAGGTCGTGCTCGTGACAAGTGCCGCCACCATGGAAGGACGCACAACCGTAGCCAGCCAACTCGCTGCCAGCCTGGCCCGCGCCGGGCGCCGCACGCTGCTCATCGATGGCGACCTCCGTCGCCCCGCCCTTCACGACCTCTTCGACGCGCCGCTTGAAGACGGCTTGTGCGAAGTGCTGCGGGCCGAGGTCGATGTCGCTGACGTCATTCGACCCACGCATGCCGAAGGGCTGTGGCTGCTCACCGCCGGCTACTGCGACATCGATGCCATTCACGCCCTGGCCACCGAACAAATGCAACCGGTTTTCGACAAGCTCCGTGCCGAATACGATTTCATTATCATCGATGGCGCTCCAATCCTCGGCATGTCCGACGCGCTGATCTTCGGCCAATACAGCGACGGCGCTATCCTTTCGGTCCGCCGCGATCATAGCCAAATGCCTAAGATCAACCATGCCGCCGAGCTGTTGCGCGGCGTCGGAGTTCGCATCATCGGCGCCGTCGTTAACGGCGTTCAGACCAAGGCCGACGAACGCATCGTCCAAATGCGCCTCTTCGCGCCCAAAGCCGAACGCGAGCTTCAGCCCACCTCCTGATCGGTCGCCGGTCACTGACACGTTAGCCCCACTTAGCCCCCGGTCAACTGACCGGGGGCTAATTCTTGCGCCGCGTCCTTATTCGCAAAGTCTGAAAATCTCGCGGTTTCTTACGCTAAAATTTTTCTGCGCGGCCTTCCCAGGTCGTTTTCAATCGCCGCATGATCCGCTATCATGTTGGGTTCCAGGCGGTCACCGCGGTCGGCACGATCTGACCCGCGGCTGGCCGTTTTTTAATTCAATTGAGTACGTGAGTAGGCTTTTCGATTTGCCACCTACTCACCTACTTACTCCCTCACACCTCATAGGCATTGGAGACATCGGATCATGGCTATGACTCCTCAAGCGGTCCTGGCGATGTGTCGTGAACGAGACATCAAGGCTGTCGACCTGCGGTTCATGGATTTTCCTGGCATCTGGCAACACTTCACCATTCCGGTTTCGAAGCTCGAAGAGGAGGTTTTCGAAGAGGGCCTCGGGTTCGACGGCTCCAGTATCCGCGGTTGGCAAGCCATCAATGAGAGCGATATGCTGCTGCTGCCGCAAGCCGACACCGCATTCGTCGACCCGTTCACCGTGATCCCCACGCTGTGCATTATCTGCAACGTGCAGGACCCGATCACGCGCGAAGATTACACCCGCGACCCCCGCAATGTGGCTCGCAAAGCGGTGAATTACCTCAAGAGCACGGGCGTGGCCGATACCTGCTACATCGGTCCCGAAGCCGAATTCTTTATCTTCGACGACATTCGCTTCGACCAGACGCCCAATAGCGGCTACTTCTTCATCGATAGCGAAGAAGGCCAATGGAACCGCGGCAAGGACTATTCCGCTGCGGGAAAGACCAACCTCGGCTACAAGCTGCGTCACAAGGAAGGCTACTTCCCCGTGCCGCCCGCTGACGCCCTGATGGACATCCGCAACGAAATGATGCTTACGATGATCGAGTGCGGGCTCGATGTCGAAGCTCAGCACCACGAAGTGGCCACCGCCGGCCAGAGCGAAATCGACCTGCGGTTCGACGAGCTCGTGCGAATGAGCGACAAGATGTGCCTCTACAAATACATCATCAAGAACGTCGCTAAGAAGTACAACAAAACCGTGACGTTCATGCCCAAGCCGCTGTTCAGCGACAATGGCTCCGGCATGCACACGCACATTTCGTTGTGGAAGGGCGGCCAGCCGCTGTTTGCCGGTAATGGTTACGCCGGCCTCAGCGAAATGGGCCTGTTCGCCATCGGCGGCCTGTTGAAGCATGCCCCGGCGATCCTGGCCTTTACCAATCCCACCACCAACAGCTACAAGCGCTTGGTGCCCGGTTACGAAGCGCCCGTGAACCTCGCCTACTCGCAGCGAAACCGCTCGGCCTCCTGCCGCATTCCGATGTACAGCCCGAGCCCCAAGGCAAAGCGCGTCGAGTTCCGCTGCCCGGACCCAAGCTCGAACCCGTATCTCGCATTCGCCACCATCATGATGGCCGCCCTGGATGGCATCCAAAACAAGATCCATCCGGGCGAACCGCTGGATAAGGACATCTACGACCTCGCCCCTGAAGAGCTAGCCGAAGTGCCGAAGACCCCCGGCTCATTGGCCGATTCACTCAGCGCGCTGGCCAAGGACCACGAGTTCCTGCTCCGTGGCGACGTCTTTACCGAAGACGTGGTCAACACCTGGATCAGCTACAAGCAAAAGAACGAGGTCGATGCGATGGCCCTCCGCCCGCATCCCTACGAGTTCTGCCTGTACTACGACATGTAATCGATCCTGATATAGCCCAGCCGTCTTGGCTGGGACATGGAGCGGCGGGGGTAAACCCCGCCGCTATTTGTTTGTCGCGAATAAACTTGGTTTGTCCCCAACGCGCCGTGTCGCTAGAGTAAAGACTCTCTCCTGTACGGCCCCGCCTGCACTCCGTCCCGCCCGACCGTCCCACCGCCTAGCGACATTACCTTGCTTCCCAAACACCTCGCAGCTCGGGCTGCCGCGGCAACTATTCTGTCGATCCTCGGCTGCGCTGCCGTCGATCGCGGCGCCTCCAGACGACTTTCCGCGATTCATTGTCCCAGGCCACACGGCGGAGATGGAATCGCTGCGGAATTTGTTCTGGTTGCATTATGCAACCGCCGGACCGCGCATTGCGCTTTGGGACGAATGGCTGGCGAACTCGACGCTTTGGCCAGTGCGCGGAGCGGGCACCGAACTCGGTGCAATGCGCCAGCGTTGGGCGAAAGCCCTCTCGGCTCGCCCGCTGGATGCGGACGGATACGTCCTTACGCAGCAGCACGATGGCCCAGCTCACTCCGAAGGCTGGCCGTTTCCCACGTGGATGCAAGCCGGCGGCATCGGCTGGCATTTTCACCCGATCGGGGTCCCCGGCTACGACGCGCCGCCGGCAACAACCAAACACTGGAAGTTGCAACACGCCCAGGATGACGGCATCGATGCGCGCGGTTGGCGGATTGAGCTCCTGCAACCACAAGCCTCTGCTCAAACGCCCGACTTCACGGTGGAGGCGCGCGTCGCACCATGGCTGCGACTCAACTGGTGGGCAGCTGGTCTTCACCATGCAAAATGCTACATCGAGTGGACCACGAAGGATGATCCGACGCTCAGCAGCAAGCGAAGAATCTATTTCGCCCCGCCCCCGAGCCCGACTCCGGCGAACAGCGTCGAAACACGGACGATGATTGCTGTCTACCGCGACCCGGCGTGGAAGGGAGTGATCACCGGCGTTCGCATCGGCTTTGCGAACGCCGGGCCTGCGCAAATTACCATCAAGTCGTTTCACACATCCAGCGACACGCGTCAGAACATCAACAATCTCAATTACATCCGCGGTTGTTGCGATTATTTCCTTTGGTCGCACGATACCGGGTTCTTGCGCGAGAACGCGGAAAAGATGCGAATGGCCTTCCGATTCGTCGAACGCGAGTTTCACACTCGCGAGAAAAAGTGCATCTATACCACGTGGCCCGGCCACGAGGGGCGTAGCGGCGTCGTTTGGCATCAAGGGAAAAAGCGAATCATCCGCGGCCAGGGAATTGGCAGCAACTATTGGGACCTGCTTCCCTTTGGCGGCGAAGATGCGCTCGCGACCGTCTACTATTACAACACGTTGCAAAAGTTGGCTGACCTCGAAGGGAAGATCTCGACACATCCCGAGTGGAAAGTCCCTTCCACGGGAACCGACGATCCGGCCGATCTGCGGCATCACGCGCTAGAGGTGAAGACTTCTTTCGATAAGCGGTTCTGGAACAGCAAAACCGGTCGATTCGGCACGGTCGATCTCGACGGCCGAATGCACGACTACGGATTCACGTTCTTGAACAATGAAGCTGTGACCTTCGACATCGCGTCGCCGGAACAAGCGCGATCGATCCAGAGTTGGATGAGTGGCGCCCGCACTGTGGCCGGCGATACCTCGACAGGCAACGACATTTATCATTGGCGGTTTGGGCCACGGTCGACGACGCGGCGCAACATCGACTACTACTTCTGGGGCTGGTCGAATCCGGAAAGCGTGCCGTGGGGCACTCAAGTACAAGATGGTGGAGCGGTGCTGGGTTTCACGTACTACGATCTCATGGCGCGGCTGAAGACTGCTGGGCCCGATGATATCGCTCGGCGCCTCCAGGCGATTGCCGATTGGTTTGAGGAGACGCGGCGCGAAGGGGGATACCGCGCGTATTACCGCAAGGATCCGGCCCGTGGTCTGTTGCAGGGCGGAGGCACGGCCGGCGGTTTGGGGATCGATCGCGAGTTCGCGGAAAGCGTCTTAGCCACTCAGGTCATGCTATACGGTGTGCTTGGGCTGCGGCCAACGGTCGATGGCTTCACGATTGCACCGAAGCTCCCCAACGACTGGCCGGAGCTAACAATCACGCGCATTCATTTGCGAGATCAGGTGCTGGATGTCACAGCAACCCAGAAGGGTCGGCTGAAGATCGCGGCGACCTGTCCGGCGACACGCGAATTGGTTGTGCGTGCGCCGGCTGGGATGACGCTGGAATCGGTCCGAGGCGTTAAGGTGCGGCTCGTTACAGGCCCGTAAGCGAGCGATACGGTACATCTGGCCGCTTGCGTCTGCGCGTCGTGAGCAAGCAAGTGAGTGCGGCGAATGCGAGAAGCGACGCGATCGCCCTCGGCCCACATCCCTACGAGTTCTGCCTGTAGTATGACATGTAAATCGCCCCTTACCTTTCCCTCCCTTTTAGGGAGGGGTTACGGGGAGCGTTCGTGCTTCGCTTGCAACAAGCCTCTCGGTCCAGGTGATCTCTTTCCTGGCGTCGATTTGGTTTCCCCTACTAGTCCCGATGGAATTAATTTGGGGATCACCTCGGCCGGCGACAACGTCCTCACCGGGAATGGCGGAATATCGGGACAATGGTTGACAAAGAACGCGAACGTGTTCACGCTCGGTGGCTACACGGGTGAACCAAGTGCGAATATTGGCCGCGTTCGCTTTCAATATGGTACGGCGCTGACCGAGTTCAGCATCGCGGTGGTTCCAGAACCAGGTTCGATCACGTTGTGCTTGGCCGGGATGGCCTTGGGCGCTATTGGTGGCGGCGTCGGCATGTACGGTAATTTCGCTCTCAGACCCTTCCAGAGTCACGCCGCATTTTTCGCGTGGTCACGCGTCCGATAGTTACGGCCACCCCAACGAGCATCCACCCCGCCGGCTCCGGCACCGGCGACGTCTCGCCTAATTCACTCCCTTTCCCAGTCCCGCTTCCACCATACCGGGTCCGCCAGGCATCATACGCATACTGCCCGCCGATCGATTTCCGCCACACAACATAGTCGCCCGAATCCACCACACCGTTCTGGTTGTAATCTCCGTTCGGCAGCGCGAACACACCCAAGCTCGACCCCACGGATCGCTCGGATTCCGAAGGCACATTCACGAGCGTGGCCGACGCTCCGTCGCTGTAATAATTGGCTGCCATCTGCGTCGACCCGCCGCCATCGAGATTGATCGCGTTCGTCGCGCCGTACTGCACCATATATCCGGCCAGTTCGACGAGCGTCACTCCCTCGCTTATGCCGGTATTCCGCCCATCGACGGTCATCAGCAATAATTTCGTGTTGCCCACTGTCAGCCCCGCAGCAGTCCGCGGATTTAAATCACAGATGCTGCCGCATCCAGTCCCACTAGGAGCCTTCACAACGCCATCTTGCAGCAAGCGCTCTTTGCCGGTGACGGTGTTATAAAGTGGAACCGCCGGATTGGTTTCATACCCGGTCGTCACGCTCGAAGGCATCTTCACGAACGACGCCTGGTTGCTCGCCGTGATGTTGAGCGCATCGTCGTAGTTGTTATCGTTGTACGGCCCCGAGTTCCACGGAGAGTAAGCGTCGCCCTTGGAAGCGGTCAGCCCATTGTTGTTGGTCCATTTCAGGCCGCCGACCGTGTGTATGGCGCCGATGGCGTAGAAAGCACCATTGACCGCCAGTTGCGCACCGCTCGAATTGACAAACTGCCGCGGCGTTTGAATGACCGTCTCATCCGGCACGCCGTTGAACACTGGCTGCGGCGCCGGCCCCCGCGGCGTCATCATAAAGCTGATTCCCGGCGCACTCAGATCGATTTCCGCCACATTGATGCTCAGCGGCCGGGGCACAGTGAGCGTCTCGTGATACAGCGTCACCCCTAGAAACGGATGGGTCACCGTCTGCGCACCCTCGGCGGACCCTGCAAGCAGCACGCAGAACACGACCATCCCAATTGAAAATACTCGATCGATAACCACGGAAGCATTATACCACTGCCGCGTTCGCCATCGGCATCCGGAACGCCGCCGGCTGCCTTCCGTCGACGTCCGTGAACCCGTATTCCCGCGCCAAGTCGCCAACCGTAAAAACCTGCCCCGTCTTTTCCATCACCCGCTCGTCCTCGGCCAGCGCTCGCACCGCCCGCCCCAAATACTCTGGCGATTCAGTAGTACTCAAATCAAACGGATGAACCGCGTGAACGGCCAAAATACGCTCGGTCCGCATGAATCCGGGCGCCACCGCAATTGCGGCCACCCAGTGTGGTCGCAGCTCGTGCGCCATCCCGCCTATCATTCGCACGATGGCCGCCTTCGACACATCGTAATAAAGGTTTGCCAGGTACTCATCATACGCCCAAGCAACTGTACTCACGATCAGTCGAGTTCCCCTCCTTTGTAGGGAAGGGGGCGAAGAGGGTTCGGTTTGCACTGATTCAATCAGCAGCGGCGCAGCCAACTGACTCGCCACCAAATGGGCCCGCACTCCCGCCACAAACATCTTCTCCCACAAGTAGTGCGGCTGCTCCCAAAACGGCACCTTGGGCAACCCCATCGGCAGCGCTTCATATCCGCCCCAAACGTTATTTACCAATAAATCCAAATGCCCCTGCTCGGTGCGCACCCGCTCGAACAGCGCCTCGACGTCGCCATCGACCGTATGATCACACCGCACCGCCACGCCCTGCCCGCCGCGTTTCGTCACGTCCTCGGCCGCGTCCTCGATCGTCCCCGGCAACCCATCCACCGCCGCCCTACCGCGCACCGTCCGCCCCGTCACATACACCGTCGCCCCCGCCTCCCCCAGCACCGCCGCAATCGCCCGCCCGGCCCCACGGCTCGCGCCCGTCACCACCGCCACCTTACCGCTCAATGTTTGCATAAGTCACCTCATCACATAGCCCAGCCATCCGGACTGGGTCCCGATAATATACCTCTGTACACTGAATGATCAACCCTGTTTAGCAGCCGCGCCATTTCATGTAAAGTCGACCGATTCCCTTCATGCGTCCGCAGCCGGCCTCATTCTGCGGTAAAATAGCGGCATGCAACTTCGCACCGCGTACGCTTGCGCGACACAATTGTCGACAATCTCAGGAAGCGCTGGCCAGAGCTTGCGAATGTATTGAATCCAGAAGCGGTTGATCTGTTCAGAAAGCCGCAAGGATTGCTCTTCCCGCAGACTTTTCAAGCTGGCTGTGTGCGGACTACAATTTTTAGATGCCTATCTCCTATTCCAAACTCGAAGAAGTCGCCTACGAACTCAACCGTCGTGCGGCCATTGCCGTGCCGCTCGACGCCCGTGAGGCGTTCGTGCAGGCCGCCGAACGTGAGACCCACCCAGACGCCAAGCGAGCGCTGCTGGCCGTCATTAATAACGCCGATGTCGCGGTCGGCCAGCAAAGCTCCATGTGTGGCGATACCGGCTTGCCGCGCTTCTATGTGAAAGCCGGCAACGAAGTGCAGCTCGACGGAGGTTTCGCTGCGCTGGAGCGCGCAGTCCGCGCGGCAACGGCTCGCGCCACCAAAGACGTTCCGCTCCGCTCCAACCGCGTTCATCCGCTCACACGGCGTAATCCGGGTACCAATGTCGGCGTGATGGCGCCGAACATCGACTATCGCTTCGAGCCTGCAGGCAACTGGATCGACCTCACCGCCGTACATAAGGGCGGCCTGTTCGGCAGCGACTACCGCATGCTTTTCCCGGGCGACGGCATCCCCGGCCTCAAGCGATTCTTCGTCGATACGCTGGTCTCCTTCGGCCATCGCGGCCTCTCCTGTCCGCCGGTGATTATTGGCGTTGGCATCGGCGGCGCCAAAGATCAATGCGTCACGCTCGGCAAAGAAGCTTCCTGCCTGCGCCTGGTGGGCGACCGGCATCCCGATCCGCTCGTCGCCAAGCTCGAACTAGAACTCCTCGGTTTGGGCAACCGCACCATGATCGGCATCATGGGCTTCAAGAGCGATACGCCGGTGCTTGATGTGCATTGCGAGATCGCCTACACGCACACGGGCGGGCTGGCTGTCGGCATCAGCGAATTATGCCATGCCGTACGGTGCGCAACGGCGCGCATTTACGACGACGGACGTGTCGAGTACCGCGAAGACCCGCAGTGGTTCACCGAGTATTACCGGCGGGAAGGAATCGAATTCGAGCCCGGCGACGCCCAGCCTTCCACCAAGGGCGGCGAAGGTATGAAGGGACTCTCGCGACTCGAGACGGGGGACTGGGGCTTGGGAACCGGGTCAGGCGCACCGGGGCGCGAAGCCGGAAATGGGAGAAAGCAGCCAGCCCCTAGCTCGCAGCCACCAGCCCGCTCCCATCGCGAGTGGCACCTCAAGACGCCGCTCAGCGAACAAGATGTCCGAAAACTCCGCGCTGGAGACGTCGTCTACCTCAGCGGCTGCATCTTCACCGCGCGCGATGGCGTCTTCAAGCATATGATCGAACAGGGCCACGAGCCGCCCATCGATATCCGCAACCAGTTCAACGTTACCACCCAATCCTCGCCGGCCGGCACCGAAGTCAGCCCGGGGAAGTACATGGTCAACTCGCTCCAGGCTACGGCCGGCTTCCGCTATGCCCAGTGGATGGATCGCCTCTTCGAGCGTTACGGAGTCCGCGCCGTACTCAACAAGGGCGGCATGTCGCAAGAGATGTACCAGACCGTCTTTAAGAAGCACGGCGCGGTATGCCTCTCCACCATGCCCTACGGGATCGGCGCGATTTACGGCAAAGCCGTCACCGGAGTTCGCGACGTGTATTGGAAGGAGCTCCTGGGCATATCCGAAGCGATGTGGCTCCTGGAAATCGAGGAACTCGGCCCCCTGCTGGTCGATGGCGACAGCGAGGGCAACAGCTACGTCGCCGAACACGCCGCCGAAGTCAACGCGCCGCTGATCGAGATCTACAAGGATTTGCCGGAACTCATCCTGAAGCGGTTCGGAGAAGTCACCAACCCGACGGAAGAGTTGATTAAGTGACGGCTTTCCCAATATTGGCGGCTTGAGCATGTTGCTTAAAACAAGCCAAAATTGGGCCGATTTGTATGCGGCAATCCGCCATGGACTGAAGCTACCTGCCGGCCGATTCTGGAGGTCGATCTTTGGATCGCGGCCCTGGCTCGGCAGCATTCGCTGGAAATTGTGAGCCGCGACCCGCTTTTCGACCATGTGGAGGACATCCACCGGCTCAGTTGGTAAGCCACTTACTACCGCGGACGTCCCCCAGAATTGTTTTTAACCGGCCGCGAATTTGGGGTTCGTTGGTCTGACCAATCGCAAACTGAATCGCCGGCTCAGCGAACCGGCCTAAAGACGCCACCTCGGCCCTGATCGCCTTCGCCGTTGGCTCGTCGACCGAACCGTTACCGACGAGTGTGCGCACCAACCGCCGGCAATCTTCCGGCGTGAGCGTTTCCAGTCGGCCCAACAGGACGCGAACGCGCTCCTCCGGCGCGGATCAATCGCGAGCGGCAAAAGCTTGTCGGTCAGTTTGCCCGGCATCAGGTACAACAGCCGCGTGCCGTTTTCTCCGAACCAACTGGTGCGCCAAGTGTTCACCATCGCCAGGGCTTCCTTTTCGTATAGCCCCGCGGCCGTGAGTTCGCGAACCGTCGTCTCGGCCAGCCGGTCGACCGTTGATTCAGTCGCCGGCAGTTTGATCTCGATCATTGAACGCGGGCGGATCGGGTTCCTCCGCGTGAAGCGAACGCGGCCGTTATCGATGCGCACGAGCAGCAGCGCACCGCTGGCGACGTCGGCCGAGTTCGTAACGTCGAAGCGGTCGTTACCCAGCGCAACCAGTTTGATCGGCAGGTCAAAATTGCCAAGGCCACGATAGAAGAGGAACTTTTCAAAGTGGCTGCCGCCATTCACGTCGACCGTTTCAACGATGGCCGAATCTGTCTCGCGGGCGTGACCATAGTGGTCGTTCGCCTCTACCGCAGGCAACGACGCAGGCACCGGCTGGCCTTGTGGGCCGCGGACGCGGATGTCGGCAAACTGTTTCGGCGGAGTTAGTCGTACGGCTCCCCAATCCAGGTAGGCATGACCGTGGATGGCCTGTTTGTTCGTCTGCTTGCCCGACTCAAATTGCTTCACCACGGGATACCATTCCGTGAGCATGCCTTGAGGAAAGTCGACGCGGACGTTCACGGTGCGGGGCACATCGGTGTAAAAGTAAGTCACCGGCGTCTCCATCCGCTGCAGCGCGACAAACCGATCCTTCAAAAAGAGGCTGCCTCTGCTGCCTGGCTGCGAAAAGGGCGTCATAATGAACCGCGGCAGGTCGCGCGTGACGAGCGGCCGGAACTCGAGGTTCACGCCGTTGCTGCCGGCGAAGCTGGTAAAGGTGCCCCATTCGTGCACCACCAGTTTGCCCCGCGGCGAAGCCTGGCTCGCATCAAAACCGTGCAGCATTGCCGGCAATAGGGCGAGCGAGAGCGCGACGCACCCCGCGACAATTCCGCCGGCCCAGATACTCCGTGTTCTTCGGCCCATGGTATTAACTCCACAATCGAATGTCCGCGGCATCGAAGTAAAAGCGCCCCTGGTTCCTTAGTAGAGTTCGCGGGCCGAGTTAATATGATCCTGAGGCCAAGATTTTTGGCCGCGTTCGGCTATTAGCTTTTACGGCTCGCTCGTCATAACCTATGGAGCGGATCGCAATCGGTCGAAATGCGGCGCGACGGAGCAAAGTGGATGTCGTCGGACAGTGATCTGGTCGGCCTGGCGCAAGGCGGCCAACTGGCTGCGTACGAAGAACTTGTGCGCCGATGGTCCACGCGCGTGCTGGCTGTGTGCCATGCCAAGGTCCGTTCGGCTCACACGGCCGAGGAGCTAGCACAAGAAGCTCTGCTTCGCGGCTTGGGTGCGATTGCCACGCTGGAAGATCCGGCGAAGTTCGGGCCATGGTTGTGCGGAATCGCCTCCAGGGCGTGCCTCGATTGGCTCAAGAGTTGCCAAGCGCGCAGGTTTCGCTGGATGCGATGTCCGACGGGCAGGCGGATGCGTGGATCGCGCAAACTGGCGAAACGCCGTACGATGCGGCTGCTCGCAATGACGACGAGCGCCGGCTGCTCGCAGAAGTCGCCACGCTGCCGGAGCCTTATCAGGAAGTGATCCTGTTGTATTACTACGACGATGTCACATATCGCGACGTGGCAGCGGCGCTGGGCATTTCCGCCGCCACAGTCAACGCGCGGCTGACAAAAGCCCGAGCGATGTTGCGAGAACGGTTAAGCGGCATGCAAAGGTAAATTGATCATGCAGTGTGAAGAATTCTTGAGGCAACTGAATGCGCGCGCCGACGGCGAACTACCCGCTGAAAACGCTGCCGGACTGGACGCGCACCTAGCGGAATGCACGCAATGCAGGGCGGCTGCCGAGGGGCTGCAAACAATCGATGCCGAGCTTCGGCATGCGTTTGCCTCGCGGCGCGAAGCGGCGGCACGGCTGGCCGAGACGGCTACGGCGCTGGTTCGCGCCACGGCAGCAGCTCCCGCCTCCGTCGCTCCGGTGGTTGCGCCTGCGCCGCGGTTGGCCTGGGGGCAGGCGCTCGTCGCAGTAGCCGCAGGTTTTCTTCTGGCGGTTGCCTTGCTCCGCCCGTGGCAGACGAAGGCCGATGCGCCAGATATGGTGGCGCCGACCGAGCCGGTTGCGCACCTCGCCATCGCGTCGGGCCCGGTCGAAGTGCGGCCGATTAGCCAAGTCAATTATTTCACTTGTCCAAAGGACGGGCCGATCGCGCAGGATTCATGCGTTCGAACTGGACCGACCGCGAAGTGCGAAATCTCGCTTAACGACGGCAATGCCCTCCGGCTCGATTGCAATACCGAGGTCAAGCTGCTCAAACCCGGGGTGGTCGAAGTAAAGCGCGGGCGGCTGTGTTCGAGCGGTAAGCCCGGCCAAAAGGGACTCGAAATCCAAGCGGCTGGCGGCACAATCGTGGCTAAGCCGGCGGCCCAGCTTTCCTATGCCTGCGAGCCGCACGGAGCGCGGCTGATCGTCATCGATGGCGAGGCGGACGTGCGATCCGGCCAGAAGTCGGTGGAGGTGGGCGCGGGCAAGCAGGTGCGAATCGTCCAGGGGAAACTTGAAGAGCCCCAGTGGTGCGATCCGTCGTTGGAAACGGCTTGGGTCAACAGTCTGCTCGCGCTGCGCAGTTCCGAGCACCCGGAGTTGGTGGCGCGTGTTAACCAATTGTTGGCTAACGTGGGCGCGGCGAAACTATCGCTCATGTACGAGGATGAATTGCGGCGGCTGGGCGACGGCGGCGTGCCACCACTGTTGGCCTATCTGGCTTCGACGCAAGACACGCCGAAAGTCGCCCAACGAGTCACGGCGGCACGGATCGTGGCGGATGTGGCGCAACCGCGTTGGATTCCGGATCTGATCGCGCTGCTCACCGATGCAAATCCACAAGTGCGGTCAAATGCCGCACGCGGACTGCAGCGACTGACGGGGCGCGACCAGGGTTTCAAAGCACAAGAGTGGCAAACCCAATCTTGGACCACGTGCGAAGGGCCGCACACCAAATGGCTCAACTGGTGGGCGGCAAACCGCGACCACTACCCGTCTGCACGCCGCGACATACCCGCGACGAAATCGCCTCCCTTTTAGCTAGGATTGATTTTCGCGCATGGGATCGCCAGTCCACGTGTTTTGGAACACCAACCTCAAGACGCGTCAACACTGAACGAGTAACGCTACTCGTTGGCGAGCGCTACGCCAAGTTGTTGTCGGATCTAGCCGACCAAGCCGAGTTCGACGGCACACGGCTCTTGGCACCGACCAGCTCAATCGTCTTGCCAAGTTTTCAAATGGCTTCACGGGCAAATATCCGCCTCGCCGAGCTGTTTGTTGTGCGCGGATCTACCAACCGTGCGCACCCTGAACGCGGCCGCTCATGCCAAGCCCGCTCAATCGCTGCCGGCCGATAGGGCCAGGGCGAATGCTTGTCCGATGATGTCGCGCGGCTGGGCCACTGCCGCAAATTGCATGATTGGTTTATGATCGCACAGGAGCACCCGCTCTTTTTCACTTCAAGCCTCGATCCGAATTCATCGAAAGACCAACATGCCCAAAAAAATGCGGTCAAAAGCCAATCGCCGGCAACCATCAACGGACAGCTCGGAAAAGAACGTGCCTGTTTCGAAGCAAACAGCCGGCGGCGTCACGGGCGCGGTCCTCGGCGCGGTCGTAGCTGGACCCGCAGGCGCCGTTGCTGGCGGCGTTACGGGGGCGATCGTCGGCGACGAATCGGCAAAAGGCAAAAAGCCGATCAAGAGAGCCTTCGATGCCATTCGCGCCGAAATAAGCGGAGCAGGTGGAGGTCGGGTAAAACAGGTTCTGAAATCTGTAACCAGCCGGATTACGTCGTTGGGTAAGTCAAAGAAGCCGAAGAAGGCAGCGACGAAGAAAAAACCGACGTCCACATCCGCGCGCGCCAGCAAGAAATCCAAATCCAAACCAGCCGCGAAGAAAGCAAAGTCGGCGAAAAAGTCGAAGGCCACCCCAAGCCGCAAGAAAAAGCGCGCCAAGTGAGGTATCGGGGTCAGAACTGTTTGAGAGAGTTCTGTCGCCCGCCTTTGGATTCCGCAAAATCGGCCAGCTCGTGGCCAAAACTACTGCGCTCGCTTGGCTGCGCCCCTCCCCGTATAATGCTGGCGAATATTCGATCGGACTCGACGGATCTAAATAGGAGAACCGACGCATGGCCAAATCGCAACGAAACGTGATCCTCGTAGTCACACCGTTAATCCTCGTCATGATTTGGTTGGCCAGCAGTTCCGGCATGTTCTCGCGGCCAGCCGACGGGGAGCAACCGGCCGCCGGCGAAAGCCAAGCCTCAGACCAGTTGCAGCGGGCTGCCGCATCGGTTGTCGAAGCCGCTAAACTGCGCGTCGCGGCGGCCAAGAACGATGAAGAGGCCATCCAACGGGCACAGTTGTCGCTGGAAACGCTACGGCTCATTGGTATGTTGGGCGACTTCGATACGAATGCACACGCCGACAAGCTGCTGGCTGCGATCCAAACCGGCGGCCATCCCGCCGTCGTCGATTCGATCATTCAAATGCGACTGGCAGGCGCGCTACGGCAGTGGCAGCAATTGGACGACGCCGAGCGTGCCGCTTCCATCGACGGCTTTGTTGCCGCCGTAAAAGAGACGGGCTTCACACAGGGCCAAGCCGAACTACTGCTCCGTGTTGCGAACATGTTGGACGACGGCGAAGAAAGTAAGCTGGTCGTGAAGGCGATCAATGAGCTGTTGCCGCTGGCCCGCAATTCAAATGATGCCAAGCTCAAGCGAATGGCGCCGCTTTATGAAGGCATAGTCCGCCGCCTGGAGCTGCCGGGCAAGCCACTGGAATTGGAAGGCAAGCTGCTCGATGGCACCCCGCTCGATTGGAAGGCGTACCGCGGTAAAGTCGTGCTTGTCGATTTTCATGCGAGCTGGTGCGGGCCATGTCGCGCCGAGGTCCCCAATATTCTCGAAAATTATCGCGCGTACCACGATAAAGGTTTCGAGGTGATCGGCGTCAATTTGGACAAAGAGCGCAGTTGCGCCCAAGCGTATGTCGATCAGACCAGTTTTAACTTTCCGGTTATCTTCGGCGACAATCCGGCAGCGACGGGTTGGGATCTTCCTCTGGCCCGTAAATACGGGATCACGGCAATACCGCGCGTAATCCTCGTCGATCGTAAGGGTAAAGTTGTTTCGACAGACGCCCGCGGCGAACAGCTCGGCGAGCTGCTGCGGCATTTGCTCGGCCCCTCCGATCGGCAACAGCCCCCAGTCACCGGCCGCAGTAAGGACTTGTCCGTTGTGCCGGCCGGCGCGTTGCCGACCGACTCGGGCGGCGTTGTTCCGGCATCTGCGGAGGAGGAAGCGAGCCCCTCGCCACCAGCTCCCGATGCGCCCGCGGCGCCGGAACCCCCCAAGCCGTAGTCGTCCATGGCCGTGGTCGATGGAGCTATTTTTCCAGTGATTGGGCGGCCAATAGCGTATTGCACAACAGCATCGCGATCGTCAGCGGGCCGACACCGCCCGGCACCGGCGTGATCGCCCCTGCCACCTCGGCGACGGCGTTGAAATCGACATCACCCACCACGCGATCGGCAACACGATTGATGCCGACGTCGACAACTGTCGCCCCAGGTTTGACCATATCGGCCGTAACATACTTCGGCCGGCCGATTGCCGTGATTAGAATGTCCGCCGTCCGTGCCACCGATGGCAGATCGCAGGTTTGGCTGTGACACAGTGTAACCGTGGCATCGCCTCCCGGTCCGCGTTGCGACAGCAGGATCGAAAGCGGCCGACCAACAATTTCGCTCCGGCCTAAAATCACGACGTGCCGACCCGCGATCTCGATTCCGTTCCGCACGAGCAATTGCTGCACGCCCTGTGGCGTACAGGGCACGAACCGCGGGCGGCCTTGCACCAAGCGGCCGACGTTTTCTGGGTGAAACGCATCTACGTCCTTCGCCGGACTCACGGCGGATAGAACACGGTTCTTATCGATCTGCCGCGGCAACGGCAATTGCACCAGGATGCCGTGCACTTCGCCGTCCTTGTTCAGCTTGGCAATCAGCTTGAGCAAATCATCCGATGAGGCATCGGCTCCCATGCGGTGCAATTGGCTTTCAATGCCGACAGCCTCGCAAGCCCGACGTTTGTTGCGTACGTAAACCTCACTTGCCGCATTTTCGCCAACCAGCACTGCCGCCAGGCATGGCACCGCGCCGTTGTTCTGGATGAACTCAACCACTTCCTCGGTCAATTCCGAGCGAATCTGCTGCGCCAACCGCTTACCATCGAGAATTTTGGCGGGCATCTGGGAAGTTGAGAGCTTACCGTCGAGAGTTGAGAGCCTGAGAATAAGTCGTGAACTGTTGGGACCGCGATTCTATCCCGTTTTGGTCCTACGTGTCAGCCGCCAACTGCGACCGAAAGCAGCCCCCAGCCGAGATAGGTATCGAGCCACGCCACGCAGCCCATTAGCAAGCAAGCGTACACGGCAGCCATCCAGTCATCGGCCATCACACCTAAACCCTCGGGCAAATACTCCAACTGGCAAGCCGGCGGTGGTTTGGTAATGTCCAATAACCGGTGCATCGCGAAACCCAGCAGGCCGACCTTCCAATTTGTGAGCGGCGTCAGCAGAAAAACGACCGGCATCGTAGCGATTTCATCCCAGATAATGGCCTGATTGTCCTTTTCACCACCGAGGGCCCGGCCCGCCGCCGTGGCCAACGGAATGCCGACGATATTCACCGCTAGAATGGCCCCAATTTGCCAATCGATTCCCGGCAATCGACCAATCGCCCAAGCAAGCGGAAGACCCCAAATCGCCGCACCACACGTTCCCGGTGCGGCGCGACTAATCCCAAGCCCAATCCGGTCGCCAGCCAAACGCCAATGCGCCCGAGTCCGACAACCGGCCTGTCGGAGTTAGAAACAGCCATTCAATGGGATCGCAAAATGGTGTCGCCGAACGGGGCAGAACGAAAATGATGACTTGGGAGGTTATGTTTCCAGCGCCTACGAGCCAACCTTGCTTGGCTACCGCCAGTCGCTTGTCAGCGAATGTTTCCGCTAGCCTTGGCTTTGGGGCCCGCTTCAAGGTATCATTCGATGAGTGACTTTTTAAACTAGGTAATGTTTAGCGATTTGGTAATCATAGATGAAGGACGCATTTGGAAACGGGAAGCCCGAAAAGCTCAGCCCGGTCGAAATCGCCAAGTCCGAAAGCCACTATCTCCGCGGCACGATAGCCGAGGAACTGCGCGACCCCAACGAATTCGTTAGCAAAGCCAGCACGCAGATCCTGAAACACCACGGCACTTACCAGCAAGACGACCGAGAGCGCCGCACCGAGGCCCGCGTCGATGGCCCGGCCAAAGCCAAGTTCTACAGCTTCATGGTCCGCACCGCTATCCCCGGTGGCCGAATCACGAGCGATCAACTGCTGGCCGAGCTCGATTTGTGCGACGAGGTTGGCAACACCACGCTGCGCATCACCACAAGGCAAGGGCTGCAACTCCACGGTGTGCTGAAAACAAACCTCAAGCACGTCATCCGGCGGATCAACGAAGTACAGCTCTCGACATTGGCGGCCTGCGGCGACGTGAAGCGAAACGTTATGTGCACCCCCTGCCCCTACAACGGCGACCCCGTACACGAACAGTTGTACGAGCTTGCGAGCGAATTGGTAAAACAGCTTAATCCGCGCACCCGTGCTTATCACCAAATTTGGCTTAGCAACGGCGAAACTGGCGAGAACATCGACATCGGTGAAGTCGGCATCCCACCGGAAAACCCGGCCGGCCCGATAACGCCGGGCGATGACCCCGTTGAGCCCATTTACGGCAAGACCTATTTGCCGCGTAAGTTCAAGCTCGCCATTGGCTTGCCGGGCGACAACAGCGTCGACGTGTATGCGAACGATATCGGCCTGTTGGCAATTTGCGAGAACTGGAATGTCGTCGGCTACAACTTGCTCGTGGGCGGCGGTTTTGGCGTTACGCCCAGCGCGAAGAAGACCTTTCCGGCCGTCGCTCTTCCATTTTGCTACATCGATGCCCATCGCGTGGTCGATTTGTGCATCGCCATCGTCAAGGTGCAGCGCGATTTCGGCAACCGTGCGGATCGCAAGGTTGCCCGCATGAAGTATCTTATTCACGACTGGGGCTTGGAGCGATTTCGCAGCAAAGTCGAAGACTACTTTGGCGACGCGCTTGCACCGCCACGACCGGTACACGTCCACGGCTTCAACGACGGTATGGGCTGGCACGAACAGGGCGACGGCTGCTGGTTCTACGGCCTGAACATCGAAAACGGCCGCATCAAAGACACGTCGAGGATCCGGTTAAAAACGGCGCTCCGAGAGATTTGCACGAAGTTCCGCATGCCGCTGCGGCTCACGCCGCACCAGAGCATCATCTTTTGCGATATCCGGCCGGAGGATCGCGGGCAATTTGTAGAAATCCTCCGTCGTCACCACGTAACGCTTACCGAGGATTACACCACCGTTCGGCGCTGGGCGATGGCTTGCCCCGCCCTGCCTACTTGCGGACTCGCGGTCGCGGAGAGCGAGCGAGTGATGCCCGAGATCATCGATCAACTGGAAGTCGAGTTGGAAAAGCTTGGCCTCCAAGATGAAGTCTTCACAACTCGCATGACTGGCTGCCCGAACGGCTGCGCACGGCCTTACAATTCCGATATCGGCCTAGTGGGCAAGACGAAGGACAAATACACGATCTTTTTAGGCGGCCGTGTGCTTGGCGATCGGCTCAATTTCATTTACCAGGATCTCGTGCCCACCGAGCAGGTTATCCCAGCATTAGTGCCGGCGCTGCAAGTACTTCAAAGACAGTCGCCAAGACGGCGAATCCTTCGGCGATTTCTGCCATCGCGTGGGCAAAGAAAATTTGCTCGCCAAATGCAACATGGAGCTGATGAGCCATTCGCCGTAGCCACGTGGGCGAGTCTTTCCCAAGACTCGCACGGGCCGTAAAGGCTCACTCCGGTTGCTTTTGCTGCGAGTGCACGGGGGTTATGCCCCTCGATTCCATCCTCGTCTCGGAGAGACGCGGCCACATGTGGGCGAGTCTCTCCGAGACTCGCATGGATACAAAAGGCACACGGAGATTGAAAACGAGAATTACCGCTGTTGAGTCGCTTCCGGCTTCTTGCCCAACAGTACATCGGCAGATACGTTGCCGGTGAACACGGTCCAGATGCGTGCGTCCTGGCGGAGCTGCGTTAGGTATTTTTCCGCCGCCGCTTGATATCTCTTCTCATTCAATTTGTCGCGAATGTCGCCTTGCACGTCGGTAAACGGCTTGCGACCGGCTTCCTTGCGCTCCAGGACACGAACAATATGAAATGCCGGGCCGCTATCGATAAGCGGGCTCATTTGGCCGATTTTTAGCCTGAACAGCGCCTCGTCAATCTCTTTGCACTGCAGCGCACCCTTAGTTGTCCAATCGTGCACGCCGCCGTCTTTCGCTGTAAACCCGTCGGACTTTGCCTTGGCCACTTCGGCAAACGCGGCCCCTCGCACCGTTTTTCGCGTACCATTTTGCCAAACCTCGTTACCCATGCGCGCTAGCTCCGCGTACGCCTCGCTCGCATCTTTAAAACGATCCTTGCGGACCATCAATTCTTCCCAGCGAGCCTGGCTTGGGTAATCGTAATCGGAAAGGTGCTCGCGGTAGTATTCAATCATCTCATCCGGACCGACGTCTTCACTCACCTTGATCTTCGAGCGGATCCATTCACTGGCGATAAGCCGCTCGTTGAATGCCCGCCGTACGTCGGCCAGCGACGACCCTAATCGTGCCAGCTCGATCTCCAAGTCGCGCTGATTGTCGACCTTTAATTCCTTCATCAGCTGCGGCAGCTCGTGCTGCTCGAACGGTTCGCGCAAGTTCTGTTCGATGCGCGGCAAGTTTTCCGCTGGCACATTGCGGCGAAACTCGTTGTACAAGAGTTTGCGGTCCACCATCGACGCCACTTCGCGCTTCATCAATTGCTGCCGCACACCTGCGAGCCGCTCCGCTGGCACTTGTTGCTCCGCCGATGCCTTTTGCTGATAATCCTCCAGCATTTGGTTCACGCGCCAGAGCACGTCGCAGGCCAGCACAATCTGGTCATCCACTCGGGCGATTACCTGGCAACCCTCCAGATTCGCGGCATCCGCTGCGAATTTCGGCGCCTGCGCTGGGCGGCGCTATATCGGGTGGAGGCGCATCGAGCAGGTCCTGTGCCGACAGGTGCGCACAGCGCGACACACCGATTGTCGCGAGCGCGATGCAAATCAAAATGTTGGTTATCGTGCGCACAGTGTGGCCGCTCAGAGCAGTACGGACATTTTGCCCGTCCCCCGTTGCATCATTGGCGAACCGGGTGACCCGTTCTATGAAACCCTGCAAAAAATCGGCAAATTCTAGGCCGCGCGCTCGTCCGGCCGCAAGAGAGATTTCACTTCCGCAAATATCCGCGCCGGTTCCCCAACCCCGCCTGCCAGCGGCAAATAGGCGCTACTAGCATCCGCCACGCCGCAGCCGGCCTTGGCATCGCTTCACCAACCGGGCGATCTTCTCTCGCGACGTGTACTCCAGCACGGCGTAGCGATCTTCCAGCCGGATTTCATGTACGCCCCAGCTTTGCGCCCAGATCCGCAGCCGTGCTAGCTCCAACAAATGCTCGACGACGGGTGGCGGCGGGCCAAACCGGTCCGACAACTCGCTGGCAAAGTCATCGACGGCCGCTTCGGTCGTAAGCCGCGCCAACCGCCGATAAAGGTCGATCTTCGCCCGCATGTCGGGCACGTAATTGCGCGGCAGGTAAGCCTCGCCCGGCAAATCGATATTTACTTCGACCGATTCCCGCGGCTGGCAACCGCTTGAGTTGCCGCACGGCCCGCTCCAATAGCGCGCAGTACATTTCATAGCCCACCGTGGCGATATGCCCACTCTGCTGCGTGCCAAGGATGTTGCCGGCGCCGCGCAGCTCCAAGTCGCGCATGGCCAGCGCAAAGCCGGCGCCCATCTGGCTGAACTCCTCGATCGCCCGCAGCCGCCGGGCCGCCTCCGGCGAAAGGTGACGATTTTCTTCCACCAGCAAATAGCAATATGCGCGGTGCTTGTACCGCCCCACTCGGCCTCGCAGCTGGTGCAAGTCTGCCAGGCCATATCGATCGGCGTCATCAATGAACATCGTGTTCGCATTCGGAATATCGAGCCCGCTTTCTACAATCGTCGTGGACAGCAAAATATCGATCTCGCCGCGCACGAAACGCAGCATCACGTCTTCCAGTTGATGCTCCGCCATCTGCCCGTGGCCGATGTCGATCCGAGCTTCCGGCACGATCTCGGCCAACCGCGCCGCCACCCCATGGATATCGTTGATACGATTGTGAACAAAATAAATCTGGCCCGCCGCGATTCAGCTCGCGCATGATCGCGTGCCGCAGCAGCTCATCGCTGAACCGAGTGACTCGCGTTTCGACGGCCAGCCGGTCGGCCGGCGGCGTTTCCAAATTCGAAATCGCCCGCACGCCTAACAGCGACATGTGCAGCGTCCGCGGAATCGGCGTCGCGGTCATCGTGAGCACGTCCACGGTCGTCCGCAGCGATTTCAGCCGCTCCTTTACTTCCACGCCGAATCGCTGTTCTTCATCGATAATCAGCAGCCCCAGGTTCTGCAAACGTCACATCCGGCGACGCCATGCGATGCGTGCCGATAAGAATATCGAGCTTGGCCATTGGCGGCGCGTTCGATGATCTCGCGTTGCTCCTTCGGCGTGCAAAACCGCGAAATCGCATCGATCTGCAAATGGAAACTCCGCCATCCGGGCGGCGAATGTGCGGCGATGCTGTTCGGCGAGCACGGTCGTCGGCACGAGCACCGCCACCTGATAGCCGGCGTCGATCGCTTTGAACGCCGCGCGAATCGCCAGCTCCGTCTTGCCGAAACCCACGTCGCCACAAAGTAGCCGATCCATCGGCCGGGCGGCCTGCATGTCGCGTTTGATGTCGTCGATCGAAGTGAGCTGGTCCGGCGTCTCCTGATACGGAAACGCGGCAGTCGAATTCGCGCTGCCACTCGGTATCATTCGGAAACGCAATCCCCGGCCGCGCATCGCGCGCCGCCTGCAGCTCGATCATCTCGGCCGCCAGATCGGTGACGGCTTTTTGAGCCGCTTCCTTCTGCCGCACCCAGGCCTTGCCGCCGATGTTCGCGAGTAAAACCTTGGCCGCCCTTGCCGCCCACGTATTTCTGCACGAGCTCGATCTTTGCCGCTCGGCACATAGATCTTCGTGCCGCCGTTGTACTCGAGCTCCAGATGCTCCTCCGCCCGCCCATCCTGCTCCAACAGCCGCAGCCCGCGATACCGGCCAATGCCGTGAGCCACGTGAACCACGAGGTCGCCCTCGCGCAGCTCCAAGAAGCTATCGATCGCCCGCGCCTGCCGCCGCCGCGTGGTCCGCGCCAAATCCTGCCGCTGAAACAACTCGGCCGCGCTCACCAGCACTACTCTGCTGCGGCACAATCCGAAACCCGGCCTCCAAGTGCCCCACGACAAAATGCAACGGGGTCTGTCCCCAGTTTTCTGCTCTGAGAAAATGGGGACTGACCGCCTCGCCCGCTCCGCTTCCCCCTTCCGCCTTCCCCCTTCGCAAACAACTCCCCGAGCCGCTCGACCTCCGCTTCCGTCTCGCAAACGATAAATACCTCTTGGCCCGCACTTACTTTTTCCAGCTCGTCGCGAACCTTTGAAATCTCGCCGCTGAATCGCTCGACCGATTCGAATTCCAAGTGGGCCGTCGTTTCCATCGACCCGCAGGTACGCCGGACGCCGTTACCGATGGAAACTTGTAGATCTCCTCGAGCGTCGGCCGCACCGCATGAAACGCTTGGGGCCGATCCATCCGTTCCAAATAAAACTTGCCCTCCTCTTGCAGTTCGTTCGGCTCGATGAGCATGAACCATGTGCCCGCCGGCAAATAGCTCGTGAAATGCGCTCGATCCGACGCCGTCGGCTCCAACATTGTGATCGTCGTCGCCTCGCAGCGTTTCCAGGCTACGCTGGGTGGCCACATCGAACCGGCGGATCGATTCCACTTCATCGCCGAAAAGTTCAATCCGCACCGGGTCTTCCGCATCCGGAGCAAAGATATCGAGAATTCCGCCGCGCAACGAAAACTCACCCGGCAACTCGACGGCCGTCGTCGCATGCCCACCGCGCTCCGCCAAGCCACCGCGTCATCTCCTGTTCATCGAGCCGCCCGCCCACGCGAATCTCGCGGGTGGCGGCCCCCATAGCCTCCCGCCACGGCACCGGCTGCAGCAAGACTCTGAATGCTAGTAACGAGGATGCGGGGTCTGTCCCCATTTTCAGCTTGCCGGGAAAATGGGGACTGACCCCCTCCCTGCTTCCCGCATCCTCGCGACCGTCGCTCACTCGCGCTCGCAACTGCCTTCAGCACACGCAGCCGCTGCCCATAAATCTCATCATGCACAACCCGCTCGCCCGGCTCCGCTTCCCACGCCGGGAATTCCGCGACCGGCAATTCGGTAAACAGCGCCAGATCGCGCGCAATCGCTTCGATCTCAGCCTGATGCGGCGCAACAACCACCAGCGGCCCCGGACAAGATCTCGCCAGCGCCGCCGCCACCAGTGCGCGCGAAGACCCCCAGACTCCGCCGAGCGTCCCGCCATGCCCCGCTTCCAGGCTGGCGACCACATCGGCAAAGCCGCGGTGCAGATTCAGATTTGCGGCCAACTCCCGCAGCCGCCGTCCGGCCGCTGCCTTGTCGCCCTGCCGGTCCGCAGCAGAAGTCGCCGCGGTGGCCGTTTCCATGTGCGGGGAATTATAGGACGCCGTCAAAACCGGCGTAACCAGGACTCCGACGGCAAAAGCGAACTTGCCGATGAACGGCTTAGTAGCTACATTGTGATTACACGAGGCAAGTATGAAAACACGCATTGTGCGGATCGGTAATTCCAAAGGTGTTCGCATCCCCAAGCCGCTGCTCGATCAAACCGGACTCGAAGGCGAGGTAGAAATCCAAGCCCGGCAGGATTCGCTAGTCATCCGGCCCGGGCGAAAACCGCGAGAAGGCTGGAGCAAAGCCTTTCGCCAAATGGCACAGGCCGGCGACGACAAGCTCTTAGATGACGTTCCTGATCTATCCGGCTTTGATCAGGATGAATGGGAATGGCAATAAGCCGCTTCGACGTTTTTCTGGTGAGGCTCGATCCCACGGTGGGCGGCGAAATCCGTTAATACTCGGCCGTGTCTGGTCGTCTCGCCAAATGAAGCCAATCGGTTTAGTCATACGCTCATCGTCGCCCCAATGACAACGAAGGGCAAAACGTACCCGACTCGCGTGCCTTGCCCATTTGGCGGCAAAGAAGGGCTGGTCGTGCTCGATCAAATCCGGGCAGTGGACCGAAAACGGCTTTTCAAGAAGCTCGGCCGGCTCGACCGTAAGACCGCACTACGCGTCCTGGATGTATTGCAGGAAATGTTCGCTCCGTGACCAGCTGCCCGGATGTGCGCGGGTTCTCCCGAACCCGCACCTAATCCGACCGAAGGTCTCCTGGACCGCGTATCGTGGAAACCTGCGGTCAGCCGCGCGAGGCTGCCCGTGCAGCCTGACCTACTTGCGAAGCATTCGCCGCCGGTGGAAAGAAGCGACGAGCGGCAGCCCGAACGTGCCGAAGGCAATGAGCAGAGCACTCGTTGGTTCCGGGACTGCAAAGACAAGGAACGCGGGCCCTATTCCGTTTGGAGTGCTGGCGAACGTGCCCAAGTCGGTCCCCGTTGGACCGAACTCGTGAATGGTGCCGCCAAAGAAGTTCGCCACAAAGAGGTTGCCACTGGGATCGAATGCGATGCCGATCGGGCCATTCAGTCCTGTGCTGGCGAACGTGCCGAGGTCAGTTCCTGTGGGGCCGAACTTGTGGACGGTGTTGTCGCCTTGGTTCGCTACATACATGATCCCGTTGCTATCGAAGGCCATCCCGACGGGCCCGCTCAGGCCGCTGCTGGCGAACACGCCGAGGTCCGTGCCGGTCGGGCCGAACTTGGATGGTGTTGCCGTTGAAACTCGCAGCGTAGAGATTGCCGCTGCTATCGAAGGCGATGTTTTCGGGGTCAAAGGTGTTGGCGAACACGCCGAGGTCCGTGCCGGTTGGGCCGAACTTGTGAATGGAGCCGCCGTTGTTTCCGTTCCCCACGTAAAGGTTGCCGCTGGTGTCGAAGGCGATCCCTAAAGGGCCATCTACCCCAGCGCTGGCAAACACGCCGAGGTCGGCGCCGGTCGGGCCGAAATTGTGGATGGTGTCGTTGCCGAAGTTAGCAACATAGAGGTTGCCGCTGCTGTCAAAGGCAATCCCGGTGGGCTCATTCAGCCCGGCGCTGGCGAACGTGCCGAGGTCAGTTCCGGTTGGCCCGAACTCGTGAATGGTATTGTCTTGAAAATAGGAGACGAAAAGATTTTCCGTTGTGCCGTAACTGGCACCGCGGAACACGCGAGTACGCACATCAAAGCTGTCAGCCATTTCATTAGCTTTGCTCCGGGGCGGTGGCAGAATCGTCGTAATTGACCGACAGTATAACGCGCAAAAAAAAAATGCAACTGTCGGGCCAAAAAATACTGTCGTGCGCGGGTTCTCCCGATCCCGCACCTTCGCTGACCGAAGGGTACTCCAAACACTTCCGCAAAGGGAACTGTGTGGTCAGCCGGGTGGCTCGGCCAGGAGGCCGGCCCCAGCGAGCGTCGGGAGACCGGCCACAACAGATTCTTCTGCCGTTACGGCACACGGAGTGTGCCTGTTACAAAGGCTCCCGCCAATTTGGCAGTTGGCGCACTTCGCTTGGCGATCGAGCGTTTTGTCGCAAAGCTTTTCATCAACGTAAGTTACTGCCGCCGCTGACTTTGGCGCACCGCTTGCTCTAGCCGCCCCTTGCCAAGCGGCTGATTCTGCGCCCAAATGAGGGGCTGCATCGAGCTTTCGGCTGTAGGCGTCGGCTTTCGGCAAGCGGCCGAACGAGCGGCTTTTAAAACTCTGGCAGATACCCCTAAAGCTGGCAGCCGATAGACCGACCATCCATCCATTCGAGCTCAACGCGCGAAACCGCGCCGAATTGAATCACATTCATCAGGAGGAAAACATGCCCGCAACTGCCACCAAACCAAAGTCCAAGTCCAAAGTCACGCTCCAACCGCTCGGCGATAAAGTCGTCGTCGAGCGCGAGGAGTCGCAAGAGAAGACCGCCGGCGGCATTTTTATTCCCGATGCCGCCAAAGACAAGCCGACCCGCGGCACCATCATCGCCGTCGGTACCGGCAAGGTGCTCGATGATGGCACTCGCGGCAAGATGCAAGTCAAGAAGGGCGACCGCGTGCTCTTCACCAGCTACGCCCCCGAGACGATTGAAATCGGCGACAATGAATATTTGCTGATGAGCGAGAGCGATATTCTTGCCGTCATCGAGTAGCAAACAAAGGGGATGCGGGATGCAGGATGCAGGGGGCCGGGACAAGGCATCCAGTTTCCGACCCCTGCCCCCTGCCCCCTGCCCCCCGCATCCTGCATCCTGCATCCTCACCAAAACAACACCAATACACACGAATAACCAAGGAGCTATCCAATGGCAAAAATGATTGCATTCGATCAAGAAGCCCGCGACGCGATGCGCCGCGGCGTTCAGAAGCTGGCCCGGGCAGTGAAGATCACGCTCGGACCGAAGGGCCGCAATGTCATCCTCCAAAAATCGTTCGGCTCGCCGACGGTGACCAAAGATGGCGTCACCGTCGCCAAGGAAGTTGAGCTCGAAGACACCTACGAAAACATGGGCGCCCAGATGGTGAAAGAAGTCGCCTCGAAGACGAGCGATGTCGCCGGCGACGGCACCACGACTGCCACCGTGCTGGCCGAAGCGATCTTCCAAGAGGGCCTCAAGGCCGTGGCCGCCGGCGTCAACCCCGTGCAGATGAAAGAAGGCATCGAGAAGGCCGTCGAAGACATCACGGCCGAGCTCAAGAAGATGTCGATCAAGATCAAGAGCACCGCAGAGATGGCCCAGGTCGGCACGGTCGCCTCGAACGGCGACACCGAAATCGGCAAAATGCTGGCCGAGGCCATGGAGAAGGTCGGCAAAGACGGCGTCATCACCGTGGACGAGGGCAAGAGCCTCGGCACCGAAGTCGAATGGGTCGAGGGCATGCAGTTCGACCGTGGCTACCTCTCGCCGTACTTCGTCACCGATCCGCAAACGATGACCTGCGAACTCGAAGACGCGTATGTGCTCGTCCACGAGAAGAAGATATCCAGCGTGAAGGATCTCGTGCCCATGCTGGAAGCTGTGGTCAACAGCGGCAAGCCGCTCCTGATCGTGGCCGAGGACATCGAAGGCGAAGCGCTCGCCACGCTGGTGATAAACAAGCTCCGCGGTACGTTCAACGTGGCCGCGGTGAAAGCGCCCGGCTTCGGCGACCGCCGCAAGGCCATGCTCGAAGACATCGCCATCCTCACCGGTGGCCAGGCCATTTTCGAAGACCTCGGCATCAAGCTGGAAAGCATCACGCTCAACGAGCTTGGCCGGGCGAAGAAGGTCATTATCGATAAGGACAACACCACGATTATCGAAGGCGGCGGCAAGAGCACCGACATCAAGGGCCGCATCGACCAGATCCGCCGCGAGATCGAAAACACCACCAGCGACTACGACCGCGAGAAGCTCGAAGAGCGGCTCGCCAAGCTGGCTGGTGGCGTGGCCAAGATCAACGTCGGCGCCGCGACCGAGAGCGAGATGAAAGAGAAGAAGGCCCGCGTCGAAGACGCCCTGCACGCCACGCGCGCAGCCGTCGAAGAAGGCATTTTGCCCGGCGGCGGCGTGGCCCTGGTCCGCGCGATCGCCAAGGCCAAGCCGTCCGAAGATGCGACGCACGACCACAAAGTCGGCTTTAACATCGTCCTCCGCGCCTGCCGCTCGCCGCTGATGAGCATCGCCGATAACGCCGGCCAGGACGGCGGCATCGTGTGCGAGCGAGTCGCCGAACGCAAAGGCAACGAAGGCTACAACGCCGCGACCGACAAGTACGAAGATTTGGTAAAAGCCGGCGTGATCGACCCCACGAAGGTCACCCGCACGGCCCTCCAAAACGCCGCGAGCGTCGCCACGCTGCTATTAACGAGCGACGCCCTCATCGCCGAAGCCCCCAAGAAAGACAAGAAGGGCGGAGCGGCCAGGGCACGGCGGGATGGATGATATGTATTGATAATTGAACCCCCTCCCACCGGGAGAGGGCAGGGTGAGGGTGCCTCGAATCCTTCGCCCGGCTCACATTAAGCTGCGACCGCTGATCGCCGTTGGTGGCAGCTATAAACAGCCCGCAGGCCGTGCCGTCGCGGGCTGTTTTTATGCCGGTGACGCGTGTTATAATTGCGCATACGGTTTCGATTTCTAAGAGGGGCGATACGAAGTATGTTTGCTAAAGACATCTACGATTTAGTACACCGCCAGCCCTTCCGCCCCTTTCGTATCATGCTCACGGATGGGCGAACGTACGACGTCCGCCATTCGGAAATGGCCATGGTCGGCCGCTCGACAGTGGCAATTGGTTTACCCGCCAACGGCGACGACGAACTCATCTACGATCGCTTCGTCACGGTCGATCTGCTCCACATCATGCAAACCGAACACGTGGATGCCCCAGGCAAATAACGGGACGCCCTCTTCGCCGAAGCCCCCAAGAAAGACAAGAAGGGCGGCGGTGGGGCCGGCCACGGGGGCATGGATGATATGTATTGAACCGACGAAGCCGACAACCGTTCGCGGCCGAAAAATACGAGCGCTCACCGCTCCAATTATAACCCCAGGTATGGCAACATACCCGGGATTTTTTGTCGAATCAGCATATTGCCTTGCGTATTAAAATGCCCTATCATTTAATAGAGTTGCAATATATTGGAAATTAGCCATCTGCTATTTAGATCAAGGGAGGCCCAAATGGCCGATCCGACGCAAAGTGAGGACCGAAAGGTTCGCGACGCTGTTCAAAAGGTTATCGATGGGCTGATCGCCTTTGACGACGATACCCGCCTCAGAATTCTGCGCACTGCGGCAACCTTTTATCAGCTTGACGCGATAACGGGATCGCGGCGGAACGGTGCCGGCACGACCCACGCGCATTCCAGGGATGTCGGTGCCCCTTCTTTTTCTGACCGGCAGCAACTCTCACCAAAAGAGTTTCTGTTTCAGAAGCAACCTAGAACGGATGTTGAACGCGCTGCGTGTCTAGCTTATTACCTCACTCATTACCGGGACATGCCTCACTTTAAAACGGTCGACATAAGTAAATTGAACACCGAGGCCGCACAGATCAAGTTTTCAAACACAGCATATGCCGTTGTAAACGCGGTAAACGCCGGACTTTTGGCTTCGGCTGGAAAGGGTGCAAAGCAGATATCTGCGCCAGGAGAAAGATATGTTGATGCGCTCCCCGATCGTAATGCAGCAAGAGAAGTGATGACATCCTTGCGCCGTCGGCGCAATCGGCGCAAAATGCCAGTAAGAGCAGAAGAGTAGACAGGGAGCATTGAGTGCCCAAAAAACCGATACGCCTAACCATCTATAACCATAAGGGCGGCGTTGGTAAAACGACGTTGACCGTCAATATCGCGGCCGCGTTGTCGGATGCCAAGAAATCCGTTCTCCTCGTGGACAGTGATCCGCAATGCAATCTTACATCGTACCTCCTTTCTGACGATATTGTCGATGATTTGCTCGATAAGTCGGGAGGTCCGAAAGGCCAAACGCTGTGGTCGGCCGTCAAACCATTCTGTGACAACGGCGGTTACCTCAAACCAATCGACCCGGCTAGAATTGGCCCGCTCAGATTGCTTCCCGGAGATATACGGCTATCAGAATTTGAAGAATTCCTCAGCGAAGCATGGACCGGAAGCTTCAAAAGACGGCTCGGTGCATTGCGCCGACATCATCGATTAGCAATTTAGTTTCGAGTGTCGCGGAGAGAGAACATTTCGATTTTGTATTTTATGATACTGGCCCAAATATTGGGCCGTTAAATCGCGTATTGCTCTTGGATTCCGACTTCTTCATTGTTCCCGTAGCATGCGATCTATTCTCGGTGCGAGCACTTAGTACGCTCGGTCAAAGCTTGAAACGTTGGACTATTGATTGGGAAACAATTGCTGGCTTGGCTCCCGACGAAGCGGATCTTCTCAAAGGCCGTCCGCGTTTTCTTGGTTATATTCCTCAAAACTTTAGGGTATATGGCCAGGAAATGGCAAAGGAGCCTGCTGCTTATCTGCGGCAAATCAAAAAGAAAATCTACGAGAACGTAACTTCCGTATTGAGAGAAATTGATCCGCAATTAGCCCCACCGCAAACGTTCGATCCCGTCGTTGGCAAGGTTAAGAACTTTTCATCGCTTGTACAAGTCGCTCAACGCGAGGGTGTAGCATTATGGGATTGTTCGGGAGGAAATGGGCAACAACGAGACGAAGCGAAAAAGGCTTTCGCAGAAATCGCCTCGACCTTAATTGATGCGACGAGCGCTCCAGCAAAAAAGCGCTCCTCTCAGGAATGAAAATGTAGATGGCCAGGGCTGCTTTGAATTCGACAGATCGGAAAAATATTGAAGAAGCTGTCGCTGCGTTCGTCGACAAGCGCCACCTTTTCGAAGCATTTGCGCAAGGCCTAATGACGAACTTCAGGCTCGATACAACTTTGTCAGAGCAAACTCACTTTCTCAAATACCGCATTAAAGATCCAAATGACTTACCGGGCAAATTGGAACGGAAAATACTGGAAGGAAAGGCCAAAGGCGAACCATTCAATATTGATCGAACGAACATTTTTGAGAAAGTTAATGACCTCGCTGGAGTACGTTTAATTCATTTGAACACAGAACAAATGCGGGTTATTCATCCAGCATTGCTGAGTGTAATTGACGAACAGAAATATCGCGTGGTGGAGGACCATACTGCAAATTGTTGGGATGTCGAGTACGAGGCATTTTACCAAGAATTGGGAATCGCAATCCGTTCGCGAAATACGATGTACACGACAGTGCATTACGTTGTTGAGGCCAATCAGAAAACCAAGATCACATGTGAAATCCAGGTCCGAACTCTCGCGGATGAGCTTTGGGCCGAAGTTTCACATCGTATCAATTACCCGGAAGAAGCTCGAAGTCGCGTCTGCGCCGACCAACTCAAAGTGCTGGCGCGATTGACAACGATACCGTCCCACCAATTCTGTAAATGCTAGCAGCGTAGGGCTGTTGAGGTCTGAGTGAAAGGAGGCGGGCCAGGCTTGGTTTCCTAGAATTGTTTTTGTTTCAACAAGCAATTAAGGAGACCAGAACATGACCCACCAAGCTCATCCTAACGTCGTTCGTGAAGTCGTCCAGGCGCTGGCCGAACATGGCTTTGATGGCATGGCCCGGGCGATGGAACTGCTCATCAATGAGTGCATGAAGATCGAACGCCAGCAAGCGTCGGCGCGGGGCCGTACCAGCGCTCCCAAGCGCGCCGCGGTCAGGCCAACGGCTTTAAGCCCAAGCGGCTCAAGACCCGCGTCGGAGAGCTCCGGCTCGCCGTGCCGCAGGTTCGTAATGGAACGTTCTATCCCACCGCGCTGGAGCGTGGTTCGCGGAGCGAAAAAGCGCTGCGCTTGGCCTTGGCCGAGATGTACGTGCAAGGAGTGTCTACCAGCAAGGTGACGAAGATCACCGAAGAATTGTGCGGCTGCGAGATTTCTTCCAGTGACGTGAGCCGGGCTACGGCGCTGTTGGATGAAGACCTCCAGAAGTGGCGCAGCCGCCCGCTGGGACACTTCAAATACCTAATCCTCGACGCCCGCTACGAGAAGATCCGCCACGGCGGCTCCCTCGTGGATTGTGCCGTATTGACGGCGATTGGCGTCGATCCCGAAGGTCGCCGCAGCGTCTTGGGCGTGAGCGTTTCACTCTCCGAAGCGGAGGTTCATTGGCGGGAGTTCTTCAAGTCGCTGTTGGGGCGGGGGCTCCACGGAGTGGTACTCATCACGAGCGATGCGCATGCCGGCCTGAAAGAAGCTCGCAAGGCCTGCTTCGCCGGTGTACCCTGGCAACGCTGCCGATTCCATCTGATGCGCAATGCGTCGCGCACGTGCCCCGTGAAGAGATGAAACGCGAAGTGCTCGACGATCTCAAGAGCGTGCTCGACTCGGCCGACGAACACATCGCCGCCGAGCAGCTACGCCGTGTCGTGCATAAATACGAGAAGTCGGCGCCGAAGCTCGCCGAGTGGATGGACGCGAACGTGCCCGAGAGCTTCGCGGTGTTTCGCTTGCCGCCCTCGCATCGGCAACGCTTACGCACCACGAATATGGAAGAACGGCTCAATCGCGAGCTCAAACGACGCACTCGCGTCTGTATAGCTCAAGGTTTGTGGGAATCGCGATGTGAGAGACTTCTTTGGTAGATTGGGGCTGAAGGACCCAAGACCAGAAGGAGTGGAAGCGATGTCGCGACAGTGTAATGTGGACGTGAAGGACCGCCGGGAGGCGGTGCTGAGTTTGCTGCGGAGAGAAGAAGCGGCGGCGGTGATTGCGCGGCGGATCGGCGTGTCGGAGCCGACGCTCTACCGCTGGCGGGATGAGTTTCTGGCCGCGGGGGAAGCGGCGCTGGCCAATGGCAGTAGAAAGAAGGGCGCCGATGGGCGCGACCGGCGGATCGCTGAGCTGGAAGCTCAGATCGAGAAGCGGGATCAGGTGATCGGCGAGTATACGATCGCCAATCGCATTTTAAAAAAACTTTCGGGCCAGTCCCCTTGAGCATAGAGAACCGTGGCGTGATTACCGCCGAGCTTCAAGTTGAGACGACTCCGCCGCATCCGCGGCAGACGCGGGTATTGCGGCTCGTTGGGGTGGCGCCGAGCAGTTGGCATCGCGCACCACGTGAGGGAGAGCGTAAGCGTCCCGGTCCGCCGCGGCGGCCGCTCGCCGACGAAGTGATCACGGCGGTCGTCACCATGGCGACGACGAATCCTTGGTATGGCTACAAGCGGATCGCAGTGATGTGCCGGCGCGGGCCAGGTGGTGAAGGACCGCGAGGCCTATGTGGTGATGAAAGACCATGGTTTACTCCAGAAGCGCAAGACGCGGCGGGCCGAGGTCTACCAGGCGGCCAAATTGTTCGAGCTTTTGCCCCAAGGCCCCAACGACCTGTGGCAGATGGACGTAACGTACATTCACATTCCGGGCTACGGTTGGTGGTACGCGGTGACCGTGATCGATTACTACTCGCGGTACCTGCTCGCCTGCCATCTCACGTCGAGCTACAGCGCGGCCGAGACGGCCTACGCCTTGAAGCTGGCGCGGGAGGAAGCGGAGCGGATTCACGGGCCACTCGTGAAGCGACCGTTTTTGGTGACCGACAATGGGCCGTCGTTCATTGCGCGGCGGTTCACGGCATTCATCAAGGATCAGTTCAGCCACGTGCGGATCCAGTATCGGACGCCGCAGCAGTTGGGCCTGTTGGAGCGGTTCCACGCGACCTTGAAGACCGAAGAAGTGTACTGGCGGTTGTACGACCATCCGCAGCATGCTCGGGCGTGCCTGGCCGAGTTCCGCGCGCGATACAACGAGCGTCGGCCCCATTGGGCCTTGGTTCCTGAGGAAGGCGGCGACGTGCTCGTGCCGATCGAAGTTTATCGCGACGCGCGGAAGATCCAGATTCCGCGCTGGCAGGCCTGGGCCCGCGGCGCAGGCGAAGTTGGAAAAGTTGATGGAGGACGCCGCGTGAGGAGGACATCCTGTCGGGATTTCGCTGGCATCGTGCCAGCGACCAGGGCGCTCATTGCCGCCCCTGGACCCCGGCTAGCCTCTTCTCCCGTTCGTTGAAGCGAGGATTAAACCGTGATCGAAGTCTCTCACAAAATCAGCCCCTCCGATTCCACTTGAACTGCCAGCCAAGACACGTCGCCACGCTCTTTCCCAACGAAGCCTCGCTGCTACGATTGGTGACCGCCGTGCTGATGGAAGTCAGCGAAGAATGGGAGACCGGAAAACGTTACGTGACCTTCGAAACCAAGTGAGGCCGCCCAAAGTCACTCAGACACTTTTACAGAAGAAACGGGATGGTATCTTGACAACGGGATGTACGCGACTAGTCGACTCTATATTTAAGTCTCACGAAGAGAGCCTTTCATCTCATTAGCGTGTAACGCCAAGCCGTACTGGCTTCGCCAGTGCTCGTCCTGAACCATCGCCGCTGTCGCGATGGTATCGAGCAAAAGAGCAACGTGCACTCATCAGCCGCTGCTGGAGCGCCGGGTGCCACTGCCTCCGCCAGTGCTTCCCCCGCATCATCTCCAACCCACCACCGCACCGACCCAAACACCCGCTTGCACTCCACCGCAGTCCGCCGCATCGCAAACCGCCGATCCCGCCTGCAAGGCCATGCTTCCACTGCACTGCCATAGCCAGTGGCACCAGCGGCCCGGCCGCCACGACCATCTCTCCCAGCAACGCCGAACAACGAAATTCCACCTCGCGGCCGATCTCTCAAACCAGGCCCCGCCCATGATATAATGCAGCCGGAGGCCCGTATGTCATCCGATATTTCACCCGAACTCTATCGCCTTATCGCCCAGGAAATGGCCCTCGGCCGGTATAGCTCAGAAGAAGAACTCCTCACCGAGGCCGTTAGCCTGCTGCACGAGCGCAACGACCTGCGCGAACAAATCGCCGCCGGAACACAGCAACTTGCCGCCGGCCAATACACCGACTACGACCCGCATGCGCTCCGCCAACGTTTCGACGATCTGAAATCCGGAACACGGTTTAACGCCCAGCGAGACAATGGGCCTCGTGCGCCTCGCTCATCTCGCTGACTTCGATCTCTCGACTCCATCCGCGATTACATCGGCAAACACAACCCGACGGCCGCGAACTGGCTGCTCGACGAAATCTTCGACATGCTCGAACGGCTCGCCGACGAACCCGATCTTGGCGAACGGCGTAGTGACCTCGCCCAAAACCTTCGCGCATTTGTCGTGCGTCCGTACGTGATCTTTTATTATCCGGCCCCGAACGGAATCCACGTCGCCCGGGGTCGCGCGTCGAACGGCCATACCGCCACAGAATAAGGGAGACCGTCGGTCGATTCGCCGTGCTGGGTCCGCCAGACCCGGGCCGACCACTGGGACCCGCGCCGAAACAGCAATTGGCACTTTTCCAGGCTGTTTTCAGCCATTTTTCCCAAGTTCGACCGCCGCCTGTAACACTGCCTGCGGCTCCCGTAAGAGGTGGATGAAAGGGTCGCTTCGACTCCGGCCAATCGAAATCGCTCAAACCAGGAGAGTACCATGTTGAATCGTCATCGCAAACTTCGCATGGAACAAATGGAACGCCGTGAATTGATGGCCGGCGACATGGCCGTTTTCATGCAAAACGGCAACTTGTTTATCAACGAACAGGCTGGTCAGGCCGGCCTCGACAACGCCGTTTCGATCGAGCGGCTGAACGATACCACGGTCAAGGTCACAGGCATGCCAACCTTGGGCGATGGCACCGTCAGTACGGTCAATGGTCATGCTTCCCAGAACTTCACGATCAACTCCAATACGAGCCTCTTTGTGAACCTGGGCGGCGGCAACGATGCCTTCACGTTCGCGCCAATTGGTGGTGAAATCAAATTCAAAGAGATTCACGTTGATGTAGCTGCGCCGCCGCTGGTGTCCACCACCCGCATCGCGAGCATCGTCGCACAGCCCAAAATCTTCCCCGGTCCTGATAACGACGTCGTGGTCCTGGAACGCTTCCATACAACAGGCGACGTATCGATCAACACGGGAGTCGGGAACGACATCGTCACGATCAAAAACGCGCGAATCGGCGAACCCGGCCTGACCACCGCGAATGTCTCAATCAACACCGGTGCTGGCGCCGACGACGTAAAGGTCTTTTCCAACATCGATACTACGCTCATCACAGGAACGCTCGACGTGCAGACGTTCAGCTCCGTCGGCGAGTCCGACTCAGACGCCGTGCAAATCGGATCTGTTGGAGTGCAGCGCGATCTGCACGTGCGGACCGGCGGCGGGAACGATAGCATCACCATGACAAACGTCGGCGTAAGTCACAGTCTCGACTTTGATGCCGGCGCCGGCGCGGACTCGGCCTCGCTCGATGGCGTCTCCGCAACCGATGCGCTGTTTGCCAAATTAGGCGAAGGCGATGATTTGTTGAGCACCAGCAATCTGTTCTCCAATAACCTGACTTTGGACGGCGGCGGCGGCTTTGATCGCCTGACCAAACAGTCCGATCCGTTCTTCACCGGCCATCGCACGCAAACCGGCTGGGAGACAATCAACGGCATGCCGACTACGATCAACCCGGGGCTTAACCCTGGACAACTACAACTCCATGTAGCCGGTTAGCACCGCCGACCTCCAACTACGAAACGCACGTACCGATTCCTCACCTGCGGCGGGTCAGATACCATTGGCCGCGGCGCGTGCTCTTACGGAATGATCACCGACGCCAGGTGCCAGGTGCCACTGGCTCCGCCAGTGCTTTGCCCGCATCATCTCCAATTCACCAACGCACCGGGCCAAACACCAGCTTGCACTCCACCACAGAGCGCCGGACCGCGGATCATGATTCCGGCCGCAAGGCCGTCGCTTCCATTCCACTGGCACAGCCCGTGGCACCGGTGCGAAGGTTCCTCGGCTGACAGCACCGGCCGCCCGCTCGTCGGCCGATCCTTCAATCAACTTCTCCCGGCGGTCGGGCATTCGTGGGCTTCACGCCGGTCAGCGAATCCCCCAAGTCGGCCCGTGCTTGGTCCAGCAAAGCTTCCAAACGATGGGCGATTTTCGGATGATCTTTCAGCACCGACTTCTGTTCGCCGGGGTCCAATCGCAGATTGTACAGGGCCTCGGGAATCCCGAGGTCTTTCGGCGCATCCTTGCGATAGATGTTTTCGTTGTAAAAAATGTTTGTCGCCCGCAGCTTCCACTCGCCGCTGCGCACGGCGTGCAGCTCGTTACCAAAGTAATAATAGAAGGCCTTCCAAGGGGTTTTCGCTTCGTCGCTCGTCAAAAGCGGACGAATATCGTGACCGTCGATTGTGCGATCGGTCGGCGGCTTGGTGCCCGCAAAAGCGGCAAACGTCGGCAAAAAATCCAGTGTCGCCGCGATCTCGTGGCATGTCGTTCCGGCCGGGATCTTCCCGGGCCACCACATGACGCACGGCTCGCGCATCCCGCCTTCGTACGTCGAGCCCTTGCCGCCGCGCAGCGGCGTGGCAGATCCGCCCTTCTCACCGCGAATCAGCCACGGCCCGTTGTCCGATGTGAAAATCACCATCGTCTGCTTGTCCAACTTCAACTGCCGAAGCGTGTCCAAAATCCGGCCCACGCTCCAATCCAACTCCGACACCGCGTCGCCATACGCGCCGCGCTTCGTCTTCCCTTTGAACTTTTCGGACATCACCAGCGGGGTGTGCGGATTGTGATGCGCTAAGTACAAAAAGAATGGCTTCTTCTTGGCCGCCGACTCGCGGATAAACTTCGTCGCTTCGTCCGTGTACAGGCGAACGTGGTGATCCAAATCGGGTGTGCCGGGCACTTTTGTCTCGCCGCGGAGAAAGTAATACGGTTTCATGTCATGACTGTAAGGCGCGCCAAAAAAGCTCATGAAGCCGTGGTGCACCGGGTTGAATTTCGGCGCATCGCCCAGGTGCCATTTGCCGACCATGCCGGTGACGTAACCGGCATCCCGCAGCACCTCGGCCACCGTCACTTCGTTGGAATTGATTCCGAACTTCGCGTTTGGCCATAACACGCGGCTGGGCGAGAAGCCGCCATCGGCCCGTTGCGCGATCTGGTCGGCGAAGCCGGCCCGCACCGGATAGCAGCCCGTCATCAACGCGGCTCGCGAAGCCGTACAAGCCGGTGCACCAACGTAAAAATCGGTAAATCGCCGCCCTTCTTTGGCCATCCGATCGAGCTCGGGCGTTTCGAAATCTTTTGCGCCGAAGCTACCGATATCGGCATATCCCAAATCATCGGCGAAAATCACCACGATATTCGGCCGCTCCGCCGCGGCCGCAATGCTGGAAAGAAGACTTACTACAAGGCAAATGGAAAGTCGTCGATGCATCATGATGGTTTTTGGGCTTGTGCCCGCTAGGTTTGGAAATAGAAGCGATCGAGGATACGCGCACATCGCGGCTCAGTCGCGCACGGCTGATCCATGTTGGGTCCCAGTATACTTCAGGGTCGCCCGATGTGCGCGGGTCTCCAGACCCCGCACATCCACCCGACCGCAGCGTGCCACTGCAGTCTTGCCCAGCAGTGCTGCTTGGTAGCGTCGACCTTGCAGTTTGAACTCATTCCCAGGTTCCAATACAATGGATGTGGCAGAGAATCACTGCTAACGAGTTAGCAGTGGTACCTAGCATTCGGTCAAATGCCCACTCTCCAAACCATTTTCTGGTTAATCCTCGCTATCGCCGTGCTCATCGGCATGCCAGTCGCGCTCCTCTGGACGGCGGTCGACTATTTTCGCGGCAAGGGCAGTGACCGCCGCGGCAGCGGCGGTATCACGGCCGGCATCGGCGCCGCCATGCAAGAGCTCGACCGCATCATGACTCGCCCCTCCATCGAGCACAAACTCGAAGCCGAGCACCAAACCCTCCGCCGCGAAGATGACAACGGTACGGATTAGGTTTGCCCACACCTTCAAGCCGCGGGAAATCGCGCTGCATTCGGCGTGCCCCTCGCCGACCGGCGCGGTGCTGGTATCGCCCTCGTGGTACGTTATAATCGTATTCGGCTGGAAGAGAGCCGCAGGATCCGCGGGAAGGGTTTAACCCAACTTCAATTCCTTCTCTGGGTGAACCACACACGTTCTTCGTGCTGCCTGTTTGCGGGTCCAGGCGTTGCGACATGGAGAACATACCATGACCAAGAAACTTCCGGCCCGCCCTAATCTCGATCACTTTCGTCGCCAGGCTAAGGCACTGCTTGCCGCGCTCCAGTCCAATGACGCAGAAGCGATTGCCACCATGCAGCAACATCTGCCAGCGGCCTACAAGATGAGGGCCGACGAGATCCGAAGATCGCAATTCCGACTCGCTGACGCGCAGTCGGCCATCGCACGAAAGAATGGCTTCGCCGCCTGGCCACACCTGGCGCGGCACGTGGAACAACTTCGCGCGCTGGAGGGCGCCTGGACGTTCGAGCGGTTGGAAATCGAGGGAGCCGTCGTTCCCGCCGCCGGGCTCTCAGCCTCGCGCTTGTTGATCGATGGCGACCGCTTTCGCACCGAGTCGCCCGAGGCGATTTACGAAGGCGTCTTCAATATCAATGTCGAAACCGAGCCCCAAGAGATTGACATCGAATTCATCGCAGGGCCAGAGGCCGGCAATTGGAACTATGGCATCTTCCGACTGAATGGCGATATCGTCGAGTTCTGCATGAATCTCCATGGCATCGAGCGGCCCCAGCAATTCGCTACGTGTCCGGGCACCGGCTGCGCCTACGAAGTGCTCACGCGCACGTCGCGCGAGCGGCCGGACAGCGTTACGGGCGGCACCGCGCCGTCAGAGAAACCGTCGACTCCGGGCGCGGATACCGCGGAGTTCGAATTCGTCGAAAGCGCGACGCTCGCTCGGCTCCAGGGCGAGTGGGCCGCGGTAAAAATCGTTCGTGATGGCCAGGAGCTTCCCAGAATGATGGTGGGTACCGGACGACGATCAGCCACCAAAAATGAAGTCAAGATCTCGTTTGGTGGCCAAACCATTGTCCATGCGCTGGTGCGTATCATCGAAGGCTCCCAGCCGATGCACATCGATTATTGCAACCTCGATAGCGCCGCACGAGGCAGCATTCAACTTGGGCTGATGAAGTGGATTGGCGACGAGCCGTGCTTTTGCATGGCCGCTCCAGGACAACCACGGCCCGCCGACTTCACCTGTCCGGCCGGTAGCCAACGGACGCTCAGCCAATGGCGACAAAGAACATAGCCGCTGGCCGTCTCCGGCTGCTGCGATGCGGCGTTCTGCCTATCCGCGGCGCGGCATGGCGGCGCATCGGCCGCCGTCAACAAGTGAGCTCTTTTTTTCTCCACAATTGGCGCGATTTCCCCGTGCAAAACCCTGCCGGTTGACCCCCTCTTGGACCCCGATATACTTGGGGACTGGCCAGGACGGCCGGCAAGCCGACCTCCTGCGCACGACCGTTCGCAGGCCAAATGTAAAGAAATCTCCGTCCATGCCTGCAACGTTTGAAACCAATCGGCGCGCCACTTCAGAGCGCACGGCGTTGCCGCCCGCGCTCGAACCAAACGATTGCCTCGATGAACTTATATCGACGAGTGAGGTCGAAACATCATCAGGCAAACTGAAGCTCCCGCGGCCCGAACTAGTCGATGACCAAAGCCGCATCGTTTGGCCGTATGTGATCGGCGTCATTCTTTTCCATCTGCTGATTCCGCTGGCATTCTTTTCGTATTTTTTTAGCTGGTGGGGTTTGTTGTGGTTGCCAGTGGGGAATTACATTTTTTGCTCGATGGGCATCGGGGCCGGGTTCCATCGGCTGCTTACCCACCGCGGTTACAAGTGCCCGCTGTGGCTCGAGCACACGCTGGCTCTCTTGGGCGTGTGCAACTTGCAGGAGTCGCCCGCGCGGTGGGTGGTCGTGCATCGCATCCACCATCAGCATTCCGATCATCAGCCCGATCCGCACACGCCGCAGGTGAGCGCATTCTGGAGCCACGTTGGCTGGCTGTTCGTCGAAAACCGCTACACGACCTCGGCCGAAACGTATCACAAATACGCCCGAGACATACTCAGCGATCGGCTCTACATGCGGTTGGAGCGAAACCTCTGGTACTTTTGGGTGTACGTCATCCAGGCCGCGCTGTTTCTCGCGGTTGGGTTGGGCGTTGGCTATTGGATGAAGGGCACCCTGGCGGGCAGCTACCAGGTCGGCTTGCAATGGCTGCTATGGGGTGTTGTGTATCGCACCATTTACACGTGGCACGTGACGTGGGGCGTGAACTCGGCCGCCCACTTGTGGGGCTACCGAAATTACAACACGCGAGAGAACAGCCGCAACAACTGGCTGATATCATTGGCCACCAACGGCGAAGGCTGGCATAACAACCATCATGCCGATCCCCGCGCCGCGGCCCACGGACACCGCTGGTGGGAGCTCGATGTCACCTACCTCACCATCTGCCTCTGGGAAAAGTTGGGCCTCGCCTGGGACGTTGAGCGGCCGAATCAATCGCTGCTCGGCCGGCGCCGGCGAGACGATTGAGGCATTTCGCTTCGCAATATTGCTGCTGAGACCGCGCACGATTCGCGCACGTCATCGCCCGTTCCTTTTATCCCCTGCGATAGCCGATGGGCAGCCGGCTAATAACTTCTATAATCTTGTAAGCGGCCGATCTGCGGCCAACCGCTTTTGGAGGGCGAGCATAGCTGACGCAAGATAGGAATTCGTAACATGATACTGAACGAAGTCGTACAAGAGGCGATCAATGAGCAGATCAACAACGAGCTGTTCTCGATGTATAGCTACTTGTCGATGTCGAGCTACTGCGAGGACAAGCAATTTCGCGGCTGCGCTCATTGGATGCGGCTGCAGAGCGAGGAGGAGCACGTCCACGCTATGCGGCTGTACGATTTTCTCATCGCGCGGCAAGGCCGCGTGAAATTGCTGCCAATCGCCCAGCCGCAGTTTGATTTTGCCTCTTTGCCAGACGTCTTTCAGAAGGCGCTGGAACAAGAACAAAAAGTCACGGCCCAAATCAATGCGCTTTATGAATTGGCGTTCAAGGAGAAGGCGTTTGCGGCCCTCGTGGAGCTCGAGTGGTTTATCAACGAGCAGGTAGAAGAAGAAAAAACGGCCCGCGATATTGTCTATAAATTTCAGCTTGTGAAAAACGACCCGGCGGCTTTGTTGGATCTTGATCGGGAGTTGGGAGCGCGGCAACCCGAGCCGGTGGCGGCGGCGGAATAGACAGAGGCGGAGTGCGGGGCCGGGCGAGGACGGCTCGGCTCGCTATGACGCTAAATATTGTGCCGGCGTGTGCGCTTCAATGAGCCGCGTTTGAGCCGGGCGCTCGAGCGACGCGATTCTCCCCTTCACGGCGCCGAAGCCGCCAAAACGTTTAATCTCCAAGTACATGAACAGGCACGCCACGAGCATCGCGCACAGCGCGATGATCAACAGCGCGTAGTAGATCGTCATCTTCGGCTTTGGGGCCGTGACGCGCACTGTCGGCGGTGCGGTGATGTCGACTTGGGCCATGCTATTCGTGGGCTAGCTTTCAGTTGCCAATCGGAAATCTCGACTGGCTACAAGCTTGTGTTATTCAGCGAAAGTTGATCGGTATGTACCAGGGGGACGCCCACAGCGGTCCGTACTGCCAGATCTCGAGTACCAGCAGCAGGCAGGCAATTGCCAGGGCGGCCGCCGAAATGCCCAGCAACACGGTGTAGATCGTGGTCTTCGGCCGGCGGACTAATACGCCGCGAGGTTCCTCGGAGCGAGTTTCGTCAGAGCTTGATTCGGGTAGCGACACGATCGCCCTCCTGAATCTGTCCCTGCTGGAATCGCCGATCGACGCGGCCGACCGACTTGTCGGGCGACGTTTCGATGATTTCGACCCGGCCCAGGTATTTGGCGCCGCGAGAAACTTCCAGCGTGTTGCCGGTCTTCAGACCGTCGTCGGCGCCGATTGTCACCTCGACAAATTGGTCGCCGGCTTTCCGCTGCACTTTGCTCACGAGTCCTTCCACCGTGGGCACCACGGAATTCGGATTGGTCGCCGGGTTAATGCCGTTTTCTCGCATCACCGAGGTCATGCCCGCCACCTGCTTGGTCAGCTGCTCACTCCGCTCGCGGGCGGCATTGTACTCGCCGGCAGATTGCTGCACAGCTTCCGTTGCGTCGAGCGCCGTCTTGAACAAGCTATCGCGGGCCTGCTCTGTGGTGCGGATTTGCTGCCGCAAGCCGGCCACTTCGCCGGCTAGCCCCTCATTGAGCTTCTGCGTCGAAGCGACCGCGGCGATGTGATCCCGCTGATTCTGTATCAGCGCATTGCGCTCGGTCTGGATTTGCGCGTTGCTGGCAGCCAACGCCACGCGTTCAGCCTCCAGCTTCACAGCTTGCTGCTCGGCTGCTGTCTTTTCGCGTTCGAGCTCCTCGACGCGGCGATTATGTTCGGTTTTGAGCTGCGCGTTATCGTTTTGCGCCTGAGTTAAATCCTTATTCAATTTCTCGCTGACGAGCTGCCAATTCTTATGCGTCGCATAGACTGCCATCGCGAGCCCCATGAACACGAGGCTCATAATCAGAATCACGACAACGAAAACCTTACCGAGCCAATTCATGGTTCAATTTCCTCGAAGCAGACAGACAACTGGCGGCGAATGCGCTTCTATCGACTAGTGTGGTCCACGCAGCAATCGGGCGTATGCCCGGCCGGGGGATTGCCGGCTGGCGAAATCATTTTCTGCGCGGGGATTTAGCTATTGGGAGCCTATTTGCAGTATACGCAGTGGCCAAAACCAGTGTCAATTTTTGCCGCTGGGGCCGAACCGCTAAAACCAGCTCTTCAAATTGGGGTGGCACGCCCTGAGACGCCGGGAAGGGCGGGGCCCGTTACGGTTGAAACCAGGCCCTGCGAAGATTCAGGGCGTTGCCACCCGTGCAATCCCGCTCAATCAAGCGGGGCTAGCCCTCAGAGCTTCTGGATACGCCTCCTCGTCACACGTGGTACGACCCGCAATACCGGACCGGGTCAACCTTGCGGGAAGCATCCGCAATGGGCTCCGCACGGACCGGGCGGCATAGCGGTCCGGTCGCCACCCGACGTGCTTCGCACGGGGACCGCCACAATCGATAGCAGCTTGCTCATTTTCGAGCTGCCACACTCCGGACAGGCGGGTTGCGCAGACGGCGTGATTAGCAATTCCGTTTCTCGACCGCATTCTTCACAAGCGTATTCGTACAGCGGCATCTTTGGCCCTCGCCGTTACCAACGATCACTTGGCCGCCGAAGAATTTCATTCACGATCACGGCTTGCCGAATTCCACTGGGATTGGTCAGCAGCGATACGATTTGCGCCGCCGGCGAATCGCTTGGCGGCAGAGATGATTCGGCCGCCGCCGGCACTGCGCTACCGGCCAGCTTCCCCAATGCATGATCGAATTTCGATTTGAGCTGCACATCGAATAGCTGATCTTCCGCTACAATTCGCTGGCCCAGGTGCGACGCCTTTTCCGCTAGATTGCGTGTGCGGGCTTCCACTTGCGCGGCGACGTGTTCGGCCACGCTCTCTCGCCGGCGGGACGACGCGGCGCGGCGGGGCAAACGCTGTTTGTCAACCGCGCCTGTCGGTTGCGGTGCCGAGGGGGACGCCGGCGGCACTACGCTGCGCCATTCCGCCTGACGAAGCGGTTGGCCGATCGATCGCTTCTCGGCTGGCCGCGAACGATCGACTAGCATTTCGATCTCGCTTGCGGGTGCCGATTGCGGTGAATCCTGGGCCGGTCGCGGCTGAGCCGGCTGCGGAGGCCGGCCCGCGCGGCGCAAAAACTCTTCCACCTGAGCGCGGAGCGGGTCGGCCTGCTGGCCAGCCGCCGGTACGGGCCCCTTGGCAGGCTGTTGCGGCGGAATCGCCGGAGGCCGGGCAAGTCGTGGGCCGGCATTCCTGTTCGCTTCCCAAAGACCACGAATCACCAGGAACACCAACGCGGCCAGCCCAAGCAAAAGCTCGCGAAGGTCGGCCAGAACTCGTAGGGCGTTGGCAAACATCAGGATTTCCGTCCCGGGATGCTGGCGGTGGCGATTGCGCCTCGCATGTTTGTATCGGCTTGGACGTTTTGCAACTTGTAATAGTCGAGGATTCCCAGCCGGCCGCTGCGGAACGCTTCCGCCATGGCCCGCGGAACTTCGGACTCAGCCTCGACCAGTTTCGCGCGGTTCTCCTCGATCTTGGCGATGTTCTCTTGCTCTTGCGACACTGCCATCGCCCGGCGTCCCTCGGCTTGCGCGAGCCACACGCGTATCGGCTTCCGCCTGGTCGGCCTGCAAGCGTGCGCCGATGTTGTCGCCCACGTCGATGTCCGCGATATCGATCGATACGATCTCAAAAGCGGTCTGCGAGTCCAGCTTGCGCCCGAGCACGGCCTTCGAGATGCGATCCGGATTTTCAAGAACGACCTTGTGCGTTTCGGCTGAGCCGATCGCACTCACGATTCCTTCACCCACGCGCGCGACGATCGTCTCTTCGGTGGCGCCGCCGATGAGCTGATCGAGATTCGCCCGCACCGTCACCCGCGCCTTGACCTTCAGTTGGATGCCGTTTTTCGCGACCGCGTCCAGCGTGGGACGCTTGCTGTTCTTCGGTGGGCAATCTATCACCCGCGGGTAGACGCTGGTTTGAACGGCTTCCAGAATATTGCGGCCGGCCAGATCGATGGCGGTCGCCCGCTTGAAGTCGAGATCGATGATCTTCGCCTTGCGAGCGGCAATCATCGAGCGAATGACCAGCGGCACATTCCCACCCGCCAGATAGTGGGCTTCCAGCGCTTTGGTCGTGATCCCTTCGCTGTCGTACAACCCAGCCTGCACGGCCATAATCTTGCTCCGTGTGATAACCGTCGGGTTCACCTTGCGAAATGTCATCCGCAGCAGATCAAGGATGCCAATGCTTGCTCCGGTCGTGACCGACTGAATCCATAGCCGAAAGTAGCGGGCAAAGACGGCAAAGAACGCGAGAATGACGATCAGCGCACCGATCAAAAGAACCAGCCACAGCGTTTTGCTGTCGAGCACTCCCCCGCCCTGGGCCAGGAGCCGTATCGAACCGGCAATTAACGCAACATCGTCAGCCAACTGATTAACCATCGACATGTCCCCGCAAGGATGCGTTGAACGGCTTTGGAGTCATCTCTTATCTCAACGCTTACAGTAACTTGTAATCGTTCAGATGCAAGTTTTCAAGGTTGCTAATGCAGCAGGGCACACGCCGTATGCCGTTTCTTTGCCCGGAAAGTTGCGACCCGTTCGGTTTGGGGACGGCACACCGAGTGTGCCTGCTACCTCAGGCCAGCGGGTCATCGAGCGAATCGATTCCGAGCTCGTCGATGGGACGCGATAACAGATCCTTAGGGTCCTGGTGGCTGGGCCGCTGTTCTTTGCCGGCGGGCCGCACGACGACCCGGTTCGCCCGCACTTCGACGACTATCACGTACGCACCCGGGTCGATCGCCTGGCCTTGCGTGACCGCATCCACCATCTGGCCGTCGATTTCCACCGCACCGCTGGGCAGCATTTTCGAGCGGGCCACTCCCACGCGACCGATGAGCGCCCGACGTGGGTCCTCCGGCACGACTTCGTCTTCGCGCGGCAACTCGCCCAGAAAGGCTTTTCCCATCCGCGTTTTCGGCCAGTACTTGAATGCCACCGCAACCAGGGCGGGTACGGCGAAAACCGTGATCGCGGCAAACACGAACCCCGTGGCCGGGCCAGTGGTCGGGCCTTCCCAAGACGCGATCAGGACCGATGCGATAAAGGCTACCGCGGCCAGGATGCTGATGATGCCGCCGGAGGGAATGAACACCTCTAACACCACCAGCGCGCAACCCAGCACCAGCAGCAGAATAGCCCAAGCAATATCCGGAATTACCATACTCGCTTCGTAGGACAGGCTTCAACCTGTCAATGCTCGCTTCGTGGGACAGACTTCAGCCTGTCGGTATTCACGCACGGCAGGCTGCAGCCTGCTCCACGGAACGGCTCAATCGAAATTATAACCGGACGGGCTTGTCCACAGCCATGAATTGGCGAAAGCCCAGAAAAACCGGCGATGCAAGCCGGACAACGCCAGTTGGTTCCCTTCGCCGCAAGGGAAATTGGCGGAACCCCGCACTGGCAAGTTGGCGGAGGTCTCGCCCGGCGCAGGATCCTAGCGTCATGCGCCGGCCGCTCGCACCACAACGCGATTGCCGCGGGCCTTTACGACGACGATCGAAGTGCCGCGGTCGATCGGCATGCCTTCGGCGATCACGTCCACCAACTCTCCATTGAAGTCGGCTTTTCCGGCAGGCATGAGGTTGGTTGTCGTAATCCCGTGCTCGCCCACCAGGTGCGAAAAATCGGCCAGCGATTCGCGATAGTCTAGGTCCACTAAATCTTCTTCCGGTGTCGGCGACAGCAGCAGCGTGCGAAAAATCGGGGCCTTCGGCAGGTAACGGCGCAGCGCGATCGAGGACGCCAACACGATCACCATTGCCGCCGCAACGACGGTGAGCGAATGCCGTAGCTCGCCCATTTGCGATTCGGTCCTGGGCAGCACGAAAGTCTGGCTCGCCAACACCAGCGAAGCCAAAATCATCACGCCGCCGCCCAACCCAAAAATGCCGAAGCCGGGGATGACCAAAACTTCTAGCAACAGACAAAACACGCCGCCCAAAAACAGCAGCACTTCCAACCACCCGGCCGTCCCGTGCAAAAAGTTGCTCCAGAAAAACAACAGAAACGCCACCGCCGCGACAAACCCTCCCACGCCCATTCCCGGTGTGTGCAGTTCAATGTAAATGCCGACAAATCCGACCACAAGCAACAGCACTGCCAACGCAGGCGAAGACAGTGCCTCGACGAATTCGAGGGCCCAATTCGGTTCGGCCACCCGGATATCGCTGGTGAACCCAAAAAGTTGCTTGAAGTCATCGAAATTGTCTACGATGTGCGAGGCGATCTCCAGCTCTTGAGCGCGTTTGCTTGTCAGCCGGAGCGGTTCGCCCGCGGTTTTGATCCGCACTCCCTGGGTCCAATCGCCCTTATCCGACAGCGCATTCCGCTCTTCGTTCGAAAGGTATCGCACCTCTCCCGTCTTGGTGTTCTGAAAGGTGTATAGCTCAATCTCTGGATCGATCATGGCATCCATCAGCGACCAACTGTGGGAGGCGTTTCTCCCCAGTGACTTGATCGGGTCGCGGGCCGCATCGAGTGTCTTTCGGTCGAATTCGACCGTACCCTTGCCGCCCAAATGCGCTTCCGGCTGCATCACCAACTTATCGCACGCCAAGGCCACAAGCGCAGCCCCGCCGCTGGCCTCCACCGGCACGTAGGCGACGGTTTGAACTTCGTTCGGATTCAGCTCGGCCAGCGTGTCGGCAAGTTGCCGGCAGTCCTCCAGCTCGCCACCCTCGCTATCGATCGAAACGCCGATCCAATTCACCTTATGATCGCGCAGCTCGGAACCGATAAGTGTTTTCAGTTGGCTGACTTTTCGCCGCGTAATTGGCCCGTCGATCCTCAGCATGATTGGCTGCCAATCGCCTACGATGGATTGGTCTTGCTTGACTGCCTGCAGCGGCAGGCCAAGCCCGCGAGCCAACGCTTCCTGATCGCTGGCCAGCAGTTTCACAAAGCCGAATTCGCGTCCTTGGCGGCCGGAAAAGCTGCCCAACGAGCCCGCTGGAACCAGCGCCTCCTGCGAAACGATCGTGTGATTCTTTTTCAATGCAGGCAGTTCATCTTGGGATATGAACTCGGTGCTTTGGTCGGTCTCGACCTTGAGAATTTCCGGCCGCCGATCGACCATGCCCACCGCAATTGCTTCGGGGACGGTGCGTCGAGTGGCCGCTACTTCGCGATACGAGCTTACGATCTTCGGATCGATCGCGCGGGTCGCGTTCTCGTCGATGCCGGCATCGCCGATTTCGGCATCGGGACTCATAACGATTTCCTCGCATGCCAGCGCGATCAGCACGCCATGACCCTTGATGGTTCGCGGGATGTACGCCACCGTTTTGACGCCTGAGAGCTCCGGCTGCGTGAGGCAATTGGCCAGCGAGAGGGCCCGCGTGAAGTCTGTCCCTTGGCCGTAGTCCGAGTGCCGACGTTGCGGCACCAATTCCAGAATGAGGGTTGGTCGACGATTGTCGCGGCGCGGCAAACGAGTTAATTGGCCGACTACCCGCTGGATCGCGCTTTTGATATGTGCGTCGGCATTGCCCGACAGAGGAAGCTGCACACGGATCAACCGCCCGTCGCCGAGGTCAGCAGACGGGGCGCTTTCGACAGTTTGCTGGCCAGCTGAATTGTCTTCAGGCTTGGTTGCGGGAGGCCCGCCGCTGGGCTTCTTATCTGGGACCGTCGCGGCGAACGCCACGCCGCTCGGAGCCGATAAGAGCCATTCGACTGGCTCGGCCAACGCCATGATCGCAAACAACAACGACCAGGTAAGCACGCCCCGGCGATCAAAGATCCTGCATTTTACTTCAGCATGAGCCATTTGCGGCAACATTCCGTAATCCGCCAGAATCCGTGAATCGGCCAATGCCGTTGCGCCAAAATTCTCGTCTGAATGCCAAGCAAATTATAGATGGAATCGGAGAAGTGGGCAAAAGGGCGCGAACATTTGCGGCTTTTCTTGATAGTTGGCCTTCTCGCGGCACGAAAGTGCCCGCACTTGGTGAAACGAGGCCGGCTCGCTCCTTGCGACGCGCTTTCCTACCAAGAAGCGGGAGGGACTTACACTTTTCGAAAGCCGTATCATCCCCTCCCCCTACACAACCAATCGGGGATACTGTTAATATGTATAGTAATCGATCGGCGTTTACTGTTGTTCGTCCGTCGGGGATCTCTTTGGCATGCCAGATTCGATAAAAGGTCGGGGCGCGGCTATTCAACCCAAGAATCCCTATCTGGCGGTGCATGTCGAAACCGATCTGGAACAAGTCGCGGACGATACAGAATACTTGGCGCAAATCGGCCGGCCGGCGACTCAGTATATTCCAGACCACTCGCAATCGATCGTAGCGGAAAACGATAGTCCGGATGTCGGGTTTCGTTACAGTGTGAATCCCTACCGTGGTTGCTCGCACGGGTGCAGCTATTGCTACGCTCGACCCGGCCATGAGTATCTCGGATTCAGTGCGGGCCTCGATTTCGAAACCAAGGTATTTGTGAAATCTCGCGCGGCCGAGCTGCTGCGCGGTTTTCTGGCCCGGCCCGCCTGGCGGCCCGAGATGATTGCGTTTTCCGGCGTGACCGATTGCTACCAGCCCGCCGAGAAAGACTTCCAAATTACGCGGTCGTGCGTGGCCGTAGCGGCCGAATGTCGTCAGCCGATCGGCATCATCACCAAGAACGCATTGGTGGTCCGCGATTTGGACTTGATCGGAAAGCTTGCGGAGCATCGCGCGGTGCGCGTATCGATATCGATCACGACGCTCGACGCGAGACTTGCGCGCGTAATGGAGCCGCGCACCAGCTCGCCAGAAGCCCGGTTACGGGCGATCCGGCAGCTCTCCCAGGCCAGCATTCCGACGAACGTCATGGTTGCGCCGGTCATTCCTGGCCTCACCGATAGCGAGATGCCGGCGATCTTATCCGCGGCGCGCGAAGCTGGCGCGGAAAGCGCTGCCTACGTCATGCTCAAGCTGGCGACGACCGTACGGCCGGTTTTTCTCGATTGGCTAGATCGCAATTATCCCGATAAGGCGAGCCGAGTCCGGACGCTCATTCGCTCGGTCCGCGACGGCCGGCTCAACGATCCTCACTTCGGCAGCCGCCAGGTCGGCACTGGCAACGTTGCCGAGATGATCGCAAAAACGTTCCGCATCTGGTACAAGAAGCTCGGCTTCGCCGTCGACCGTCGGCCGCTGAACTGCGATGCCTTTCGACCACCTCAACCAGCGAACGGTCAGCAGCGGCTGTTCTAACCGCCGCTCCGGCTGACTTTCTGTTGGCGGTTCGTTGCAATGGAACGATCGCCGGAGATTTGCGGCTCGCGGCGGCGGCAGATATCATGCCCTACGGAAAGGTCATCCTTCCACCAATCCCGGATTACGTGCCCGCCGTGGCACGCTCAATTTCATGCGATTCCCATCAGTGCCTGCGTTGCTTGGTTTGATCGCGATCACCGCCGCGGTCGCCAGTGGCCACGAGACCTATGAGGGGCAACGGAGCAGCGATGCCGGCGCCAGCCATGTGTCTGTCAAAACATTGCGCGAAAAGCGCATCATTGAAGCCAATGGCTTGCCCGATCACAAGCCGGGCCAGTTCCCCAACCGCGGCAATCCGAACTCGATCAGCCCGCAGCATTATCGCTTCGAGATGCCGCTCGCGCCGCGCGTCAACGACAAACCGCGGCCGATCGAGCGGTACATTTTCGGCGTGGCCGTCAATGGTGTGGTGTTCGATCCGGGCACGGCCGAAGTATGGCGGCCGGGCGATGCGATCGTGAATCGGCCAGGACGCGAAACTCGCCGCCGACCGGGCGATGATCCGCGCCGCATTTGGAATTACGACGCGATGGGCGGCATGCACCTCGGCATCGACCAGAATCACGCGCACGTCCAGCCGACGGGCGCCTACCACTATCACGGCTTACCCACCGGACTCATCGCGCGACTGCTCAAAGAACGCGGCGACATTCACTTGGACGCGTCTCTCCGAGACGCGAATGCGAGTCTCGGAGAGACTCGCCCACATGTTCCACAATCGATGCTACTCATCGGCTACGCGGCCGATGGCTTCCCGATCTACGCCGAGTTCGGTCACAAGAAGGCGGATGACGCGTCATCATCGCTAACAAAGCTGCGGCCCAGTTACCAACGGAAAAAAGGCAATCGCCCCACCGGCGAAAAAGGCCCCGGCGGCCATTACGACGGTACGTTCATCCAGGACTACGAATTCATCAAAGACAGCGGCGACCTCGACGAATGCAACGGCCGGACCGGCGTGACGCCGGAATATCCCGATGGCACGTACTACTACGTCGTGACCGACGCGTTTCCATTCGTTCCACGCTTCTTCCGAGGCACGCCAGATTCGTCGTTTGCGAAACACCTTGGCCCACCGCCAGAATGATCGCATCCGGGCTGGCAACTAAACCTTTGCGACGCGCAACTGGCAATAGGAACGGTCGCTATGACTTTTCTTCCGGCAGCTTCGCCGCAAGCACTCGCTCGATCTCGTCGGCGCTCATTCCGCGATCGACCATATCTCGCTTGAGCGCGATCTCCGCGTTTCGGCGATGCACACGGTCAGCCAATGAAAAGCCGAGCACCAGCAAGATGATTAGCGCCGGGATCAGCATGATCGCAAGCGGCACGATCTCGCCGCCTGTCAGGCGATCAAACCACGAGCCGCTCTGCCCCGCCTGCGCCAGCAACTGGGAAATCTCGAGCATGGCCACACCGTTTGGCAAGTAAGGAAGAAGATCCTGCCCGCTATTCGTGGCAGTATAACGTTTCTTGCTTCGCCGTCGGAATTTCTTTGGCAGCAGCCTGCACTTCGGCGCCAAATGAGCGAGCGCCCAGCGAACCTCGCCCGTTGCGGCCGCGTCCCTCGACGGATATCATCGAGAATTCACGAAATTTCCGTCTCCCGGCGGGATAGGGCCGGCACACAAGCCCCCTCTCGTTCCGGGATCGGGCCGGGGTGAGGGTGCCTTGAATCCCTGCCCCCCTGCATCCCGCATCCACCATCCTCACTCATGCGCCACGTTCTCTCCGCCACCGTCCAAAACGTCCCTGGCGTGCTGGCCCATGTTGCCGGCATGTTCGCCTCGCGCGGCTTCAACATCGATAGCCTCGCCGTCGGCGAAACCGAAGACCCGCGGCTATCGCGGATGACGTTCGTCGTCGTGGGCGACGACAGCGTGCTGGAGCAGGTCCGCAAGCAGCTCGAAAAAATCGTCACGGTCGTCCGCGTCGATGATGTCAGCTCGCGCGATCACGTGGAGCGCGATCTGATGCTAATCAAGGTCCGGATGAAGGCGGGGCAGCGCGCGGAGATTCGCGAACTGGCGGAAATCTTTCGTGGCCGCATCGTCGATGTCGCCCACAACCAGGTGATGGTCGAAATCGCCGGCCAGGAAAAGAAGCTCGAAGCCTTCATCGACCTCATGCGGCCATTCGGCATCGTCGAGCTCGTACGCACCGGCCGAATTGCCATGGTCCGCACCATTGACCGCAGCAACCACGAAGGCGGCGGCTTGCGAAAGTACTCCGAACCAGAAGAGAAGTAGGCCAGATTTTAATCGGACTTCCATTCCAATCAATTAGCCACAGAGCACACAGAGTTCACAGAGAGAAATGCCTCCGAATGCAAAATGCAAAATTTCCAATGCAAAATGAAAAATAGATTCCAGCATTGAGCATGTTGCATTATTCTTTGCATTGAACATTTCTGAGTTTCTCCGTGATCTCTGTGTCCTATGTGGCACAACATTTCCGGAGCCTTCATGCCCGCCACCATCTACTACGACAACGACGCCGATCTTTCCGCACTCAAAGGCAAAACCGTTGCCATCATCGGCTACGGCTCGCAAGGGCATGCGCAAGCGCAAAACCTCCGCGACAGCGGCGCGAGCGTCGTCGTCGGCCAGCGCCCCGGCGGCAAAAATTACGACCTCGCGATCAGCCACGGCTTCAAACCCGTCAGCGCCGCCGAAGCGACGCGCGAGGCCCACGTCATCAACATCCTCGTCCCCGATGAACTTCAAGGCGATCTCTTCAAAAACGAAATCGAGCCCAACCTCAAAGCCGGCAACATCCTCATGTGCTCGCACGGCTTCAACATCCACTTCGGCTTCATCAAACCACCCAAAGGCGTTGACGCACTGTTGGTCGCCCCGAAAGGCCCCGGCCACCTCGTGCGCAGCGAGTTCGTCGCCGGCGGCGGTGTGCCCTGCCTCATCGCCACGAGCGACGGTGCGAGCGATGAAACATTCAAGATCGGCCTCGCCTACGCCAAAAGCATCGGCGGCACCCGCGGCGGCGTCATCAAAACCACCTTCGCCGAGGAAACTGAAACCGACCTGTTCGGCGAGCAAGTCGTCCTCTGCGGCGGCGTCAGCGCGCTGGTGAAAGCTGCGTTCGAAACCTTGGTCGAAGCCGGCTACCAGCCCGAGATGGCCTTCTTCGAATGCATGCACGAGCTGAAGCTGATAGTCGACCTGTTCTACCAAGGCGGCCTCAGCTACATGCGTTATAGCGTGTCGAACACAGCCGAATACGGCGACTACACCCGCGGCCCGCGCATCATCACGGATGAAACCAAAAAGGAGATGAAGCAGATCCTCAAAGAAGTGCAGGAGGGCACGTTCGCCCACGAATGGATCAACGAAGCCAAAAGCGGCGGCAAAAACTTCAAAGCCATGCGCCAGCGCGACAAAGATCATCCGGTGGAAGTTACCGGACGGAAGCTGCGCAAGCTGATGAGCTGGATCAATGCGAAGGAAGTGGATTGAACGCACTATTCTCGGAGGGCCGCCGTGAGAGTGCAGCGTCAACCAGCCGCGCCATTATCGACCTATCCTAATCCGGTCGATACAATGATACAAAAGTGACGGAGGCCGACCAATGACCTATCAATTGCCGCCCGATATCGATCAGCGTATCCAATCTCAAATCGCCCTCGGCATTTATGAAAACCCGGCCGATGTGCTCAACGACGCGCTCGACGCGCTGGAGCAGCGCCGCATTGCCGATTTGGAGGCGATCCGCGCCGGCATCGAGGATGAAAAGGCGGGGCGTGTGCGACCGCTTACCGAAGTTGATCGTGAACTGCGAAAAGAATTCGGGCTGCCACGGCCGTGAAAACTTATGAAGTTAATCTCACTGACCGAGCCGAACGGAATTGGCGAGAAGCATACATCTGGTATTCCGAGCGATCTCCCGAGGTCTCTGAGAAATGGTACGAAGCGATGCAAGCGGCTTTGGATTCATTGAAACACGATCCCGAACGCTGTCCGCTGGCCGACGAGAATTCAAGCTTCCCAATCGAGCTGCGTCAATTGAACTTCGGAAGCGGTCGGCGAAATACTCATCGCATTCTATTCGCAATTCGACCGGCGCACGTGGTCGTCTATGCAATCCGTCACGTTGCCCAAGGCGAATGGAACCCGGGAAAGTAGCCGGACCGGCTAAGAGTGCCTTGTAGCGACAATCATGGTATACTTCGGTAATGAGTACCACGATCGACAACTCGGCCTTCGACCGTGCTACGCAGCCGATCTTCGGGATCCTCACGGCGGAACAAGTCCACCACATCGCCGACTATCATGCCGATCAGGCACTTCAGGAGCGTATCGCCCAGCTCGCCGCCAAGGCCAACGAAGGCGAACTCACTGACGAGGAGCGCGCTGAGTACGAGGGCTACGTCCACGCAAATCGGTTCGTGGCAATTCTACAAGCGCAAGCCCGCCGCCGAATTTCGTCTAAATCTTGATGGATCGCCGCACGCGCGAGTTCGTTCGGAAGCGAGCAGGCAATACGTGCGAGTATTGCCGCCTGTCTCAGGAACATTCGCCGGTCGCGCAGCTTCAGATCGAACATATCGTTCCGCGAAAGCACCGGCGGCGGTGACGAAGATCAGAACCTTGCAGTGGCCTGCATCGACTGCAATCTAGCCAAATCGAGCAACCTGGCCAGTCCACCAAGATGGGTACGCAAGTCTTTCGTCACAAGTGCCATCGACTTTGTAAATAGCCTTAAGTAGTTTCCCGCAAAGCCGCTCTTGCGTAGTTCCCTACCCGCATAACATGACCGGCCGCAGTTCTATTCAACACACGCATTGATACAGCGCGACGACACCGGCCGATCGAAATCGGCGTTGGCGAATGACGAGGGCACCTCATCTGGCGCGAGTGTGAGCAACAACGTAATCTCACTTCGCGCGTCTTCTGAAAGCGGCCGCAGTTTTGTTGAACGCCGGCCTCCTCAATGCATCGATTAGGTGAATAGCTGACGAAGCTTGGCTAAAGTCTCGTCGAGCTTGGCAACTGCCAGTCGCGCCGCAGTATAAAGGATCACCGATTGTTCGACGGTGAACAGTCGATTCGGTCGAATGTAGCTGCGGACACTCAGTCGCCCGGATTGGAAATCGGTTGCATCCAAGGAGATTGAGTACGAGTCGTGATGAGCCTGGCTCGTGATTTGGCACAGGATAACGTCGTCGCCCGGCAGATCAACGACCGCCAATGCCGGGCGACGTTTGCCGGGTTGCAGGTTTGTCTGCGGAAACGGCAGAACGACGACATCGCCCGCTACAGGTTTTGCCACGCCGCATCCTCTTCTGGTGTGTCCCAATCCTGGGCCAGCACCGATTCGCTAGCCAACAGGCCGTTGAATGTATCTCCGACGGCTTTCGACCGAAGGAAGCGTACAAAATCGTAGACCGCGCGTTGTAGCGGCTCCGGCAAAACATCCAGTTCCTTCTCAATCAGTTCGCGCGTGTTCATGCGATCATTCTAATCCACTCCGGTGGTTGCGAAAAGCTCGCGCACAAGAAGTCGGCGGTGCAGCACGCTCTGCTAAAGGGCCGGCTGTATCGGCCAATCGAAATCCGCGTTGGCAAACGACGTTGGCGCTTCATCTGGAGAGAGGGAGAGTTTGACAGCGCGGTTTTGTTGCGTGCGTCTTCGGAAAGCTGGCGCCGTTGGGGCCAAACCATTCTGCCACGGTCTCCGATGCCACGACCAGCAGACGCGGGCTCGCTCCCGCGGGACTCGCACCGACTTGTCAAAGCATCGACGGTACGGGGCCGATCGATTGAAATCCGCCCTTGACCTTATCCTGCTGGGCAGTATAGTAGCATAGAACACCGATCGCCGCCAAGCACCCCAACGGACCGACTCCGTTGCCACCGCAAGAACTTCTTCATTTCATCGAGCTCGATGAGTTCCAGCAGGATTGGGAAGACTTGGGCCTCGACTTGGAGAACGATTTGTGGGATTTGCAGAACGCAGTCATGCACGATCCGGAAGCCTCGCCAGTGATTCAGGGAACCGGCGGGTTGCGAAAAATGCGATTCGCACCGACGCGCTGGAAGACCGGCAAAAGCGGAGCGATTCGGGTTTGCTATGTGTACTTCAAGCCGCAGTGGACGGTGCTGCTAGTGATGGCTTACGGCAAGAATCGAAAGGACACGCTTACAGCGGCCGAGAAGCGCGGCATCGCCCGCTACATCGGCGTGGTTCAGCATTGGTTCGAAACGCAAAACAAGTGAGCAGGGTCATGGCTAGAGCGCGAAAACGCGAGGCATCGGTGGGAACGACGATTGCGGCGAGGCTCGCGAAAGTGGCGGCGGCAGTCGAGGCCGGAGAAGACATCACCAAGCGTTTCACCTGTCGCACCGTGCGGCTTCGTCTTGCGCCGCAGCGGTACGGCCCGAAGGAAGTCAAGCAAACGCGGCAAAAGTTGGGCGCGAGTCAATCAATTTTCGCGCAATTCCTGGGCGTCTCTCCCAGCGCCGTGCAAGACTGGGAGCAAGGTCTCAAACCACCTCATGGAGCCGCGTGTCGGTTGATGGACGAAATTCGCCGCGATCCGAAATATTGGATTCAGCGATTGCAGGACTTATCCACGCCGGTTTGAAGCCACGACATGATCCAGTCAATGATGCTCGTCCGCTCGGTAGCACGGCGACTGCCGCAAAGGTAGAAAACGGCGAACGACAGCAGAAGTAACATGCTGGAGGGTTCCGGCACGACGACCAGATCGATGCTCGTGTTCGTCGCGTTGTTGACGAACGAGTACGAGTAGCCCGAGGGAGCCGCGCCGATGGTCAGGTTGATCGGCGGGCCGCTGAACGAGCCGGTGTAGTCGAGAAGTGGGTACTGGCCGATGCCGAAACCGGAGAGCGCGGTAATGTTCAAAGTGCCGCCGTTGAGCGTGAGGCCGCCGGTGGACGTGATCGTGGTGAGATCGCTGGTTCCGGGTGCGCCGAGTTCGTAATCGAGTATGCTGCCCGAGTCTAGCGACAGCGAACCGACGGTAAGATTTCCGGGGCTCGTGCCGGGGGCCAGATGGGCGCCGGCGCTTATCGATACGGCACCTTCGATCGCACCGTTGCCGGCGAGTGTGGCGCCGTCGGCCACCGTGACCGGGCCCGTGCCGGTTGCGCTGCCCGTCGTGTTGGCAGCAACCAGCGTACCCGCGACGACGTTTGTCCCGCCACCGTAGCTACTCGAGCCTGTAAGTGTGAGTTTGCCGGCGGCGTCCTTGGTGACGCTCCCGGTGCCCGAGATGGAGCCGGCGTACGTTAAATCCTCAACGCGGTTGAAGTCGAGGTTGGCGTTATTCAGCACGTCGGAGACGATCGATCCGGGTTCTCCAGGGTTGCCCTGGCCGATCATGAGAATCCCGGAACTGATTGTCGTGAGTCCGGTGTACGTGTTGTCTGAAACGAGACGTACTTTCGCGTTGTTTGCGTTGGCAATCGTCACGTTTCCTGCGCCGGAGATCACGTCGAAGAACGATTTGTTGGAGCCGCGGACGAACTTCAGCGTTGCACCGGAATCGATGACCACCGACGAGGGAGCGGCGAGCGTGCCGGGCAAGAGGCCGTTGGAACCGCTCACGCCGAGTTGCAGCGTGCCGTTGTGAATGAAGGTGCCGCCAGCCCAGGTCGCGCTTGGGTTGTCGAGGCGGAGCGTGCCGCTGCCGTACTTGGAAAGCGAGCCGGCGCCGGAGACAGTGCCGCCATCGAAGTGTTGGTCCCAGGCGCCGGTATCGAGCGAGCCGCCGCCAGTGCCAACGATGAGATTTCGCAGGAAGGTGTAGCCGCCGGATTCGGAGCGGATTTGTCCGCCGCCCTGGAGCAAAATGGCCAGCGGTGCGCCGCCTACACCCGTCTCGCTGCCTAGCTCTCCGCCCGTCGGCGTGACGGTGCCGGCGGTTTGCACGACGACACGACCTTCGACCGTGAGATTGACCGTGCCAGCGGGCAGAGCACTGCCGAACGGGTTGATGCTGGCAATTTTGTCCGTGCCAAGGATGAGCATTCCGCCGTTGTCGTTCGCGTCGGTGACGCGCAGCGATCCTAACCCACCCTGAATCGAGCCGAACCAACTGACCACGTGCTGGTTGACGTCGATGACGGCATCGCCCAAGTTTTGCGTGGAGGAGTTCGTATTCACTTTGGTGCGGCGATTCTGGCTGAGCACCATATCCGCGCCGAACTGGATCGTCGACTGGTTGAGCTGGATGTCGGTGACCGTATTGCGGGCCGCGTCGGGCAGCGCCGCGCCGAGTGCGGTGTCGGCACTGATGTTGAGGATGCCGCCGCCTTCGATGCGCCAGCCGCCGCCGGTCGTGTCAGCGGTGTTGATATTCGGATTGTTGCCGAGCACAAGCGTGCCGGGGCCGAGCTTGGTCATGGTCGCCGAGCCGGCGATCGTTGAGGCGATCGTGGCGCTGACACCGGCATCGGTGGTGATGTTCGCGGGTGTCGGACCAAGCGTGAGCGTCGAGCCGGTGATGGTGTAGCCATTCGTCTTGAATGCGAGCGACGTGGCCGACTGCGGCGAATTGAGCGTTACGGTACCGCTCGAGCCGGTGAAGATCGCATCGGTGGCAGACGTCCAGGAGATATCCGACGAGACGCCATCGAACCATTTGCCGGCATCGTCCCAATTACCAGTGCCGCCGAGGGCCGCACCTGTCGCCGTGTTGTTTCCGGCGGCTGTGCCGTCGGCGTCCCAGTAGAGGCCGGCCAATGAGGGGAGCGGGGTGAGTGCTACGAGCGCGGCAAGGATCACGAGCCAGTTGGTTCGTCGGCGCGCGAAGTGGGGCATAGTGGTCGCTCGGCGGGTGTGTGTTCAGTATAACACGAACCGACGACCGGCAAGAAATCGGGAGTCGCGAAGTATCGAGCCGGCGACGGGCGTCGCTAGCCCTGCTGTTCTTCGGCCAGAATGCGGGCCGCTTCTTCGTCGGAGAGTTGCTCGATCTCGGCGACGAGGGCTGCCAACTTTGCGTCATCGTCGGTCGTTGGGGCCGTCGCGCCGTTATTCGATGCAACGCCGTTTGATTTGTCGGACGTTCCATTCGCGCCGGTCGTCTGCTCGGCCAGATAGCGGGCCAGCGCGCTGGGCGTGGGGTAATTCCAGGCGACGACCGCCGGCAGCGGGACGCCGAATTCGTCTTCCAGTTCCTGGCTGAGTTCGACCGCGGTCAGCGAATCGACGCCGAACTCGGCGAACGGCCGGTCGCGCGAAATGGCGGACGGATCCATGCTTAGCCGGGCCACGAGCCACTTGAGCAGCCATTCTTCGATTTGCTCGGCTGCGCGGTCGAGCTCGATCGCACTACTGCCGCGATAAAACCGCGGGCGAGGGGACGAATGGCCGGCGAGGCGCGAAGCAGTGGAGCGGAAATCGCGCTGTGTTTCTGGCCGCGGCTTCGCCGAATCTTTGGCCTGTCGCACGGAGACTCCATCTTCGTGAACCGCAACGTCGACGCGGCCGTTCGTTGTTTGGCGCGAGGCCAATTGCATGGCGGGGTTCGTCCATGATTGAACGACCTTCAATTCGCCGGCCAGGAATTGATCGCGGCACAGACTGCGCTGCACCTTGCCGCTGGAGGTAATCGGCAACGACGTCTGTCGAATTAGCACAATCGCGAATGGGTCGAGCTCGTGTTGCTCCACGATCGTGCGGCGAATAGCCTGAATGATCTCCTGATAGTTGCTCCCGCGGAATTGGCGGTCGAGCTGGTGGACGACCACGAGCCGCTCGCCCGCATCATCGGCCAGTGCGAACGCGGCGCCGGGCAACACGGCCGAATGGGCTTCCTCGGCCGATTGTTCAATGTCCTGCGGATAATGGTTGCGCCCGCGGATAATGATGACGTCTTTCAGGCGGCCCGTAACAAACAACTCGCCGTCGCGAAAGAAGCCCAAATCGCCGGTGCGTAAGAATCGGCCGTCGCGGCCGGCGACCCGCGCACCAAACACCTGCTCCGTCTCTTCAGCCCGATTCCAATAACCTTGGGCCAGCGACGGTCCTTGAATCAGAATCTCGCCGACTTCAGCTTCACCGATCTCGGCGTCTGTGTCCGGCTTCACAATAACAATGGTATGCTCGCTTACCGGTGAACCGCAGCCAACGAGCCGCTGGATCATTGCATCCGGCTCGCCGCAAGCTGGCGCGACTCGATGTTCGGCCAACGCGGCCCGGTTGACCGACAGAATCTGCGGCTCTTGGCGATAGTCGGGTCCGGCGGCCAGCAGTGTGCATTCGGCCAAACCGTAGCACGGATAAAACGAACGCAATTGGAACTCGGCGTCTCGAAATGCGTCTGCAAAATGAGCAAGCGTCTCGGCACGAATCGGTTCGGCGCCACAGAACGCGAGCCGCCAGCAGCTCAAATCCAGCGAGGAGCGCTCCTCAGGAGTCGTTCGACGGACACAATACTCGTACGCAAAATTCGGCGCTCCGCTTATCGTCGTGCGATAATCGTGAATTGCCTGCAACCAGCGCAACGGTCGCTGCAAGAACGCCGTGGGCGATATCAGCACACTGCGCCCACCCATGTACAGCGGCGTGAGGATGCCGCCGATAAGCCCCATGTCGTGATACGCGGGAAGCCAAAAAACGCCCGTCGCCGACAGCCGGTCGTCTTCCGTTTCGCCGATTCCAAACGATTGGCGGATGCACTCCAGGTTATTCAGCAGGTTGCCGTGCGATACCATGACGCCCTTCGGGTCGCTCGTGGAGCCCGACGTATACTGCAGGAAGGCGAGGTCGTTTTTGTCGATGCTTGGCGGCTGCCACATATCGGCCAGTTCCGAATTCAATGCGTCGGTCGCAATCCACGAGCTCGTGGCTGCATCGGCCGAAAGCAGGTCCGGATCGAGCGTCGTGAGCGTTTGCGCCGTTGAAAGGGCTACATACGCATCGCAGTCCAAGGCGATGCGTTGCAGCCGTGGCATTGGCCGCTTCGGCTTGGGATACGTTGCGGGTACCGCAATGACCCCGGCGTACATGCATCCGAAGAATGCCGAAATAAATTCCAGGCCGGCCGGATAAACTAACAGTGCGCGGTCGCCCGGCGAAAGTTCCAGTTGCAGCCGCGCGGCAATCAACCGGGCACGCCGGTCCAGTTCGCTGAAGGTGATCTGCGACGCACCGTCGCGGTCGTCGAGAAACATATAGGCCGTGCCATCGTTTTGGTCGGCAGCCTGGCCGGCCAACAATTCGATCATCGTTTGATACGAGGCTTCACATCGCATGTTAGGCACATCAATATGCACGCGGTGTCCGATTCAGAACGGCACTCAATCTGCCGGATAATGGGAGCGACGGGCGAAAGCGGGGCGGAACAAAATGAGGTTCCTATTGGATTCGTCCGAACATCGCCGCAGGGAGCAAAAACCCCTGCCATGAACGCATTCGCTAGATTAGCATCGTAAAAGCTATATTCTAGGCATTTTTGGGGGCGTCGGGAAGATGCTGCATTCGCGTGGTTTTGCCCTGTTTCGCCTGTAAGGCAAACCTGGACGGCTGAAAATGGTTCAAATGTATCGATGAATACGCGCTGGCCAAACGCCACCGAATCCGCCGCGATTGCGGCGCACGAGGCACATGTGTGGGCGGTTCCCCTCACCCAGTGCCAGTGTTCCTGGGAACAATGGTGGGCCACGCTTGTGGCCGGCGAACGTGATCGGGCCGACGACTTTCGCCTCGAAGCTCCGCGGCGGCGGTTTGTGATTGCCCGTGGCGTGCTGCGTACATTGCTCGGAAAATATCTTGATGCGCCGCCGGCCGCAATCGAATTTGCCGGCGACGAGCGCGGCAAACCGCGGCTGGCGCCACAATATGCCGCCGCCAACTTGTACTTCAACGTATCGCATTCCGGCGACTTGGCACTCATTGCGATGGCGGCTGGTTGCGAAGTAGGAATCGACGTCGAGTTGGTGCGCGATGTGATCCGCATGGAGCAAATCGCACGGCGGTTTTTTCATGCCAATGAAGCGGAAGCTTTGCGAGATACGCCGGCCGCGGACCGCGGCGCAGCATTCTTGCGATGCTGGACCGGCAAAGAGGCCGTGCTCAAAGCAGTTGGCACAGGGGTCACCGGATCGCTGGCCGGGTTCGACGTACCATTTAGCGAAAGCTGGCGGGGCTGGATCGAATTGCCCGCCCCTTCGCGTATAGCGGGCCATTCGCGATGCTGGTTGCAGCAGCTCACGCCGTGCGATGGTTACGTCGCGGCGGTTGCCTGCTTGGAAAGCCGGCGTAGCGTTCGTTGCTTCGCGTACGCGGTGTAAAAAGGTTTTCTTGTCTGCCAATGCATCGCCGCCGTTCTTGCTGCGGAGATTTTTCTTTGCGGGGCTGCTATGCTGGGTGGTGAGGCGGGATGAGGCAGAAAGGGCATGGCAATGAGCGAAAATCAAGAACGGCGATTCACGATCATAGGTTGTGTCGTTGCGCTGTGTCTGGCGGCCGCCATCGCCGTATGGCTATTCGGGTCAAGGAAGCATTCCCACACGCCAAAACAACACGTGATTGTTGATAAGCCGAGTAGACACACAATTGTTCCGGCTCCAGCTCCGCCGAAATGAGGACAACGCCGGAAATTCAAACGCAAGCAAAAGGTAGAACAGGCGAGGAAACAATCGGAAGCCCGGAGCGGCAACTTTACGAGGAGCGCTTGCTGGATGTGCTGGACGTTATTGGGGCGGGCGCACGCAAGATTGAGGCCGAGCGATGCTTGATGCGTTCTTGTTGCTGCTCATTGCGGCGGTCGGGGCTTGGTTAGTTACGGGGCCCATTCTGTGGGTTGTCTGGTATGCACGCCGCTCATTTCGTTCGAGGCAGTTTAGTCTGTGGAATCTTTTATTCGCCTTTACGATTGTCACGCTATTGATTGGAGCATTTTCTGCTTGGCTACGCGGGGCGTATCAGTGAATCAAAATAATTTCCTGGCGACACACCAGGGCCGTTCCATTAAAGTGGCTCGTCGCGGGCCTCATCGGTTCGGAGACCCAGATTACCGTAGCGATGGTATAGATGCGACACGCTTTGCTCGCGGAGATACCATAACAGCTCCACGCGCCCCTGCAACGAGATGGGTGCGTCGGCCACATGTTGCAACGACTCCGCCGCGGCAACTCGGACTGATTCCGGCACCCGATCGAGCGCGGCGTAGCGAAGGCGGGCCACCCGGTTCGACCGGATTGCGGCGCCCACGCTGGCATCGTCTTCTTCGATGAATTCGATCGCCCCGGCCCACGAATCGGTAAGTTGATCGAGCAGTGCAACAGTGCTGGCGGCCGGACCTGAAAGCAATGGGGGCACGCTCACGCTTGACCGGCAGCCGGCGGATCGAGCAGCCGCGGCTCGGCAAAAGACGTCGCTCAGCGAATCGCCTGGATGAACGCGAATCCGCAGCGGATCGACCGGCAAATATCGGCGGAAGTTATCTTCGCCCAGCAATCGAAAATGATCGTGCGCCGTGCGGAACTCATCACGCGCCCATTTTTCGTAGCTCGCGATCGCCCTCAGCACGCGGCATGCCTCTGCATCGGCATTCGGTTGACCGCCGGCAGCGCCATCCTGGAGCGCACTCTTCAAGCTGTTCAGGTCTGCTAACCAACAAGTGTCCGACGCCGCATCTGAAGGAGCCGACAGAATCGATGCAGCCGCGCTGGCAACATCATTCTCCTTGTCTCCTTGCATCCCTCCACCCCTGTCTTCTTCTTTTCCTTCGCAATCTTCGAACCGCATCAGCGGTACAACATAATTCGGCCCGCCCGCCTTGATCCCCGGTCCGACACTGCTCTTTCCCATGCCGCCGAACGGTTGCCGCAGCACGATCGCGCCTGTCGTCGGCCGATTGATATACAGGTTCCCGGCGCGGATCCGATTGCACCAAAGCTCGTGTTCGCGGTCGTCGAGGCTTTCTAAACCGGAGGTGAGGCCGTAGCCCGTCGCGTTCACCAATTCGATCGCATGGTCGAGATCGCGGGCCTCCATCACGCCGAGGACCGGCCCAAATAGCTCCGTGCAGTGCGTGGAGCTGTTCGGCTGCACGCCCCATTTCACGCCGGGGCTTACGAGGTGCGGATTGCCATTGACGTGCAGCCGTGGCATGACTGCCCACTCTTCGCCAGGCTCAAGCTCCTTCAAGCCCGTTTCCAACACACCGGACGGCGGGCGGATCAGCGGGCCGACCTTGGTCGAAGTTTCCCAGGCCGAGCCAACGTGCAAACTTTCCACGGCATCGCAAAACGCGGCGCGAAACTTCGGATCGTGGTACACTTCGCGTTCCAGGATCAGAAGCGAGGTCGCCGAGCATTTCTGACCACTGTGGCTGAATGCGCTATGCAGCACGTTCTTGATTGCGTGGTCGCGATCAGAGAGCGCGGTAACGATGGTGGCGTTCTTGCCGCCCGTTTCGGCAATCAGGTGCATTGTTGGCTTGTTGCGCAGCATTTCGGCGGCCGTTGCCGTCCCGCCCGTGAGCACCACGGCATCCACGGCATCATGGGAGACGAGTCTCGCTCCGACCGTGCCGCCACTGCACGGGGCGAATTGCAAGGCCGTGTTCGACACGCCTGCGCGCCAGAAACACTGGCACAGCAAATAGGCGACGAGCACTGTATCCGATGCCGGCTTGAGAATGACCGTGTTGCCGGCTGCCAACGCGCAGGCTACACCGCCGCATGGAATCGCGAGGGGAAAGTTCCATGGCGAGACGACGACCACAACGCCGCGACCTCGTGCTGCGAGTCCGGGCAGTTCGTGAAAGTATTGTGCGCTGTCGGCGTAAAAGCGGCAGTAGTCGATCGCTTCAGAGACTTCCGGGTCGCTCTCGGTGAGCGTCTTGCCGCCTTCGGCCAGCATCGCACCCATCAACTCACCGCGCGCGGCGGCAAATTCCGCAGCCGCCCGGTGAAGTAATTCGCCACGATCGGACATCGAGCGCTGGCGCCAATCGTGTGGATCAGTTTTCGCAACCTGCACCGCCCGGTCGATATCGTCGTCGGTCGCCTGGCGATATCGCGCGATGACCGTGCCCGGCCGCGACGGGTCGAGCGAATCACGGACCGCCCGTCCGGCGACGACTTCTTCTCCGCCGACGACAAGGGGCACGTCGATCGCATTCGGCCCGCAGCGATCGTCCCATGAAGCGATGATTGAATTCGCCCAATCGCTATGTTGCGGCAGCGACCAATCCGTATCGGGCTCGTTGCGGAAGGGGTGAGACGCGAGGCGCGAGGCCCGCGAATCGATCTCCACTCGCCCCCCGCTCCTCGCAACTCGCTCCTCGTTTCGGTCCTGCGTCCGCCGCGGCGCGCCGCTCACCGTGTCCTTCATTTCGAACGCGGCCAGGAACTGCCGCTCGAGCGCGTTCCACTCGGGGCTATCCACCTCGATGTGGAAGGCGTGGCGGAGGAAATTATCCGGGCCGGTGTTTTCGTCCAGACGGCGGACCAGGTAGCCGATTGCGTTCGTGAATTCTTCTTGCCGGCACGCCGGCGCATATAGCAGCATGTTGCCAGTCAGCTCGAAGAGCGCGCGACGTTGATGGTTGGCCATGCCTTCGAGCATCTCGAACTGAACGCGATCGAGCGCGGCGTTTTTCGTTGCCAGTACAAGTCCGTATGCCAGTGTGAGTAAGTTGTGCGACGCGATTCCAAGCCGAACCGCCGGCAAGTTTTCCGGCCGCATCCCTTCGTGCAGCATCCGTAGATAATTCGCGTCGGTTTCCAGCTTGGTTTTGTACGGCGCTTGTGGCCAACCTTTTATACTGGCCTCCACTCGCTCCGCTTCCATGTTGGCGCCTTTTACCAAGCGAATGGTGACCGGTGAGCCGCCCATTGCCACGCGGCGGTGCGCCCATTCGTTGATTCGTTGCTGCGTACCGAATGAATCGGGAATGTAGGCCTGCAGCGCGATACCTGCGCGAGCCTGCGTAAGACCTGATCGGTCGAGCGTTCGCATGAACACTTCGGCCGTGAGCTCCTTGTCGCGATATTCCTCCATGTCGAGATAGACGAACTTGGGCACCGTGGTGCCGTCCTGCCGCTCGAACGTGGCCTTAGCCGCCGCGCGAAACAACAGCTCCAGTCGGTCGCATAGCACGCCAATCGTGTGCTCGCGCGCAGCGGCGAAATCTGCGAATAGATCGTTGAGATTTTGACCGAGATGACTTCGATTTCCCGCTGCTGCAGCGCGGCCAAGTAACCCTGCAGCCGGCGCTCGGCATCCGCCTCGCCCAGCAGCGCCTCGCCCAAGTAGTTGACGTTCATCCGCACACCTTCTTCCCAACGTGCCCGCAGGTGCTCAGCCAACAGTTCGCGTTCGGCAGGCAGGATGACGTTCGCGGTTTCGTGCTGCATCCTCTCTTTCACAAATGGCATCGCGACGCCGGGCAGGTACTGCGCCGAACGACTGAAAGCCCAATAAGAGCGTCCGCTCCAGGGGATTGAAGAACCGTGGCACGCCCTGCACGTCGAGAATGTGGATCAGTTGATCGGCGGCCCGGGGTGGCCGGCGCGAGCGAAACGCCTGATCGGTGAGCTGCATCAACGTCGCCTTATCGTGCGGCGACTGGATCATCCGGTCCAGCTCCGCCTGCTGCCGCCGTTCCTGCGGCGTTTGCAGCTCGCGCGCACGGCGGCACAGCTCACGAGCAAGGTGCACAGCTTGCTGAACTTCGAGCGGCTCGGTGCGCGCATCATCAGACCGATGTTCGGCCAGCAACTGCCCAACGCCTTGCTGTACCGCGTTAGTGGATGCTGTGGAAGCCATGGCAGCTTAATTCTCACTTGAAATCGCGTTGGGTCCATATCGAATGTTCAATTTCGCTGGCTCCGGATTGCTGCCACCGCCGCCTACCAGTATTCTGAAGAGTATTCGGCTCTGGCACCGACTCTGAGAAGCCCTTATGAGTACCAGCAAGGCACCTTACAGTCCGGAAGAGTTTTCAAGCCGCAGGCAGGAGATTTACGATCGCGAAGTCCGGCCTAAGATTTGTCCGGACGACACGGACAAGTTTGTTGCATCGATATTGAGTCCGGAAACTATGTGATTGACCGGAATGATTTCGCAGCGACCGAGCGATTGCTGGCCATACGCCCCGATGCCCAGATTTGGCTCGCCCGTGTCGGCCAACGCGCTGCGTATCGAATGGCCTCTTGCGGAGGATGACTGATGCCACGTTATTGGGTAATTGCTCCGGTCGAGTCAAAGCCGCGGGAACTCTTCGATAAGGTGTGGGAATTCGATCTTGCGAACAATCTAATTTCGATTGGATGGAAGCAACTCGGCGATGTGTCGAAAATAAGTCGAGATGAACTCGCAGACGCTATTGGATCGGCTTATCCGGAGAAGCCACCTACGACGAAATCGCTTTTTGCGAATATGATTTGGGCCTTCTATCATGAAATTATGCCAGGCGACGTCATCCTTGCCCGACGAGGCGCAAGACACTTGCTGCGGTCGGCAAGGTAAGTCGGCCTGCGTTCTATGCGCCAGGAAATTCCCCCGTTCCCGGTCATCCGAATTTTTTGGAAGTCGCGTGGCAAGAGCAACCACGTAGCAAGGTATTTCCCACCGTCGTTTTTCCGATGCCCACGATCGGCGAGTTTTCCGAGGCTCAATACCGCGGAGTTCTCGAAGGCTCTGGCTATACTCCTGAGCTTCCAGAACCCAAGGAATCGTTGGAAGACCCTGCTGCATTCGTGTTGGAAAAGTATTTGGAGGATTTCATCGTTAGCAACTTCGATGCGATTTTCAAAGGAGAACTGAAGATCTATGAAGATCCAGAGGGGAATGATGGTCAGCAGTATGCTACCGACATTGGTCCCATTGACGTTCTGGCAACGGAACCGAAAACGAAGTCGTTTGTGGTTATGGAACTGAAGAAAGGCCGACCATCGGATCAAGTGGTTGGTCAGACCTTGCGTTACATGGGATGGGTCAAGAAGAATCTTTGCACGAACGGTCAAACCGTGAGAGGCTTGGTTATCTGCCGCGATCACGATCCCAAGCTCGCCTACGCTCTTGAAATGACGAAAAACGTTGACGTCCGCTACTACAACGTATCATTCAAGTTAAAAGAAACGCCGTAGCAGCCAGCGGCCGACAATTGCTCGGTGCCGCCCACCGACGGCGATTCGGTCGGTAAGATACCGCAGGTATCGCGAATGGAGATGCGGCCGGCGAGCTTGCCGTCGAAGAGAGAATCGGCATACGCAAACGACCCAAACGGACTTGACGGAACGTACCAGAAATGGTACACTTCGTAAATGGCTGACGTTCGTCTTCGAGTGGTTTTCTTTCGAACCGTCTCGGGCGCCGAGCCATTGCGTGAGTGGCTGCAAGGGCTTAGCCGCGAAGACCGCAAGACCATCGGTGAAGATATCAAAACGGTGCAATTTGGTTGGCCGCTTGGTATGCCGCAGGTTCGCAAACTCGATGATGAGTTATGGGAAGTACGTTCTCGCCTTGGCAATCGGATCGCGCGGGTGATTTTTTCAGTGCAGCGCGATGTAATGATTTTGCTTCACGGATTTATCAAGAAATCGCAGAAGACACCGTTATCGGAATTGAATACTGCGAGAAAGCGATTTTGGCAATTTAAGGAGCAGGATTCATGAAGAAAAATCGTCACCTGGGCAGTGATTTCGATGACTTCTTGCGCAATGACGGATTGCTGGCCGATGCCGAAGCCGTAGCCATTAAGCGAGTCCTTGCATTTCAGGTTTCGGCAATGATGCGAAAGCAGAAAATCACCAAAGCGGAAATGGCGCGAAGGATGAAAACGAGCCGATCGGCCCTTGATCGTTTGCTCGATCCGAAGAATGCATCGATAACGTTGCAGACCCTCGAGCGGGCTGCCCAAGCGCTTGGGAAACGATTGCGCGTGGAATTCGCGGCGTAGTCACTAGATTCGCCCGCCTACGGCAATCCGCTCGGTGAGGTACCGCAGAATATCGCGGATTGAGATGACGCCCGCGAGCTTGCCTTGGAAGAGAATCGGCATGTGACGGTAGCCGCCCACGTTCATCTTGTGGAGCGCGAACGCGATCTTGTCGTTCGTTTCCAGCGTGACCGGGTCCGGCGTCATGAACTGTGAGATCGGGCGTTTCAGGAACTTCGGTGTATCCGTATTGAGTTTCATCAGCGCGTTGCGCTCGCTGAAGATGCCGACCAGCTTGTCCTTATCGGTGACCATCACGCAGCCGATCTGCTCATCGACCATCTTTTTGAGTACCTCGCTGACCGGCGCGTCGGGCGCGACGGTTGAAGGCGATTTGGGCCAGAGTCGTTCGATCCGATCGCGCAACAGGTCGGCCTCAACCGTTGAGGTCGGAATGCGGCGACTGAGGTGTGTGAGCGCCTCGCCACACGCTTGGCACTCATCGGCGCCTTCGATGTTTTCGGCTTCGCAATAGGGGCAGAGAATCGTGCCGCTCATTCGACGTCTCGCGAAACTGTAGCTGGGGTCTGTGACCCCGGCCCATTCAACTCCGGCCTCACACAGGCCGGCTACAACCTCCGGCTACAAACGCTTATGCTACGTCCCAAGTATCGCCGGAGCGGAAGAGCTTGTCCAAGTCGCCTTTGCCGCGTTCGTTCACGGCTTGCTCGATTTGTTCGTTGATCATTTCATCGTACCGCGGCCGCTCGACGCAGCGGAACACACCGACCGGCTCGGGATAACCGTCCTCGTAGCGCATCCGGCTCAGCAAGTACGCCAGGCTTGGCTCGGGGGCCTTCTCATCGTGAAATAAGAGATCATCTTCGGTGATCCCCTTGCCCAATTCGACGACCTCCGGGTCCATGCCGTTGAGGCGGATGCCTTTGTCGCGGTTTTTGCCGAAGATCAGTGGCTTGCCGTGAATGAGCTCGAGCGTCGTATCGGCCTTGGTTTCGCGTTCTTTGGCGTAGGCCCACGCACCGTCGTTGAACACGTTGCAGTTCTGGTAGACCTCGACGAATGCGGTGCCCGGGTGCTCGGCGGCCCGCTTCAGCACCTCGCCCAGGTGCTTGATTTCGGTGTCGATACTGCGGGCGACAAACGTGGCCTCGCAGCCGATCGCGATCGAAAGTGGATGAAGCGGATTGTCGATCGCGCCCATCGGCGTGCTCTTGGTCTTTTTTCCCAGCGGCGAAGTGGGCGAGTACTGGCCCTTCGTCAGGCCGTAAATGCGGTTGTTGAACAGCACGATGTTGATATCGAGGTTGCGGCGGATGGCATGCATGAGATGATTGCCGCCGATCGAGAGGCCGTCTCCGTCGCCCGTGATGACCCACACGTTCAAATCGGGCCGCACCGCTTTCAGGCCGGTCGCCACAGCGGGCGCACGACCGTGAATCGAGTGCATGCCGTAGGTGTTCATGTAATACGGGAACCGGCTAGAGCAGCCGATGCCGGAAATGAACACGATCTTGTCGCGCGGGATGCCGAGCATCGGCATCACTTTTTTCATTTGCGCGAGAATCGCATAATCGCCGCAACCAGGACACCAACGCACGTCCTGATCGCTGGCGAAATCGGCCGGTTTCAATACGGGAAGCGGTAAGTCAACGCTCATAGTCAGTAGTGCCTATTTGGTATGATGGCTATTGTTGAATTCGTGCAAGACAAGGGGAAGGGGAGCTAAAGAGGTTCGTTGGTGCACGTTCTCCAATCGCATCCCATTGTCTCCTTGTCTCCCGGTCTCCTTGTCTGGTTGCTCATCCGCCGTGGGAAACTTTTTCCAGGACGGCTTTGGGCGGCGCTTCAAAGTCCATCGCCTCTGGGCGGGCGAGTGACGAATCCTTGGTGTCGCCGCGCAGTAGCGATTCCATCTTCTCCACGATTTCGGCGACGCTGAACGGCTTGCCCTGCACCTTGTTCAGCCCGACCGCATCGATCAGGTATTTAGCCCGAATGATCAGTCGTAGTTGCCCCATGTTGAGCTCGGGGATAAGCACTTTCTTGAACCGTTTCAAGATGTCGCCCAGCTCCTTCGGCAGCGGATTGAGGTAGCGCAAGTGGCAGTGCGTTACCGCTTTGCCTTTGGCCTGAACGTTGTGGGTCGCGGTGGCGCACGCGCCGTAGGTGCCGCCCCAACTCAAAACCAATAAGTCGCCGGCTGCCGGTCCGTCGAGTTTTTGCGGTGGGATGTCGTTGGCAATGTTGGCGACTTTTTCCGCACGCGTGTTCACCATGTGCTGGTGGTTGGCCGGATCGTAGCTCACGTTGCCGGTGATGTCCTGCTTTTCCAACCCGCCGATACGATGCTCTAAGCCGGGCGTACCGGGCAACGCCCAGGGCCGGGCCAGCCGCTCGTCGCGCTGATAGGGCAGGAAGGCCTCGCCATTGGAGCGCGGCCCAGGGTGCTTGATCTCGATCTTCGGCAGGTCGGCATACTTGGCAATCCGCCACGGCTCCGAACCGTTGGCGATATAGCCATCGGTGAGCAGCATTACGGGCGTCATATATCGCACTGCCAGCCGCCAGGCCTCTTGGGCGATATCGAAGCAGTCGGCCGGGCTGCAGGCGGCGATTACCGGGATCGGGCACTCGCCATTGCGGCCGAACATGGCCTGCAACAAGTCTGCCTGTTCGGTTTTTGTCGGCAAACCAGTGGAAGGCCCGCCGCGTTGCACGTTGATGATCACCATCGGCAGCTCGGTCATGACGGCCAGACCCAGCCCTTCGCCCTTGAGCGCAATGCCGGGGCCGCTGCTGGCCGTAACGGACATCGCACCGGCGAACGCGGCGCCAATCGTGGCCGTCATCGCGGCGATCTCGTCTTCGGCCTGAAACGTCAGGATGTCGAAGTTTTTATGCCGGGCCAGCTCTTCAAGAATGCTGCTCGCCGGCGTAATCGGATAAGCACCTAAGAACAATCGCTTGCCACTCAAGCGGGCGGCAGTCATCAGCCCGTAGGCCAGCGCCGTGTTGCCGACGATGCTCGTGTACTTTCCCGGCGTCAGCTTGGCCTTGGGGACGTGGAATTGCGTGTTGATCGCTTCGACCGTTTCGCCGTAGTGATAACCGGCCTTCAGCGCGGCGACGTTCGCCTGGGCGATCTCTGGCTTCTTGCCGAATTTATCGTCGATGTACCGCAACGTCGGCTCCAGTGGCCGGTCGTAAAGCCAGAACACCAGCCCCATCGCGAAGAAATTGCGGCAGCGGTCCTTCTCCTTCTGACTCAGCTCCAGCCCGTCCACCGCCGCGCGGTTCAGCTTCGTCATGGCTACCGAGTAGACCCGGTACTGCTTGAGACTGCCGTCCTCCAGCGGATTTGCTTCATAGCCGGCCTGGTCGAGCCCTTTGTGCTCAAAGGCGTCGCCGTTAACGATCAAGATGCCGCCCGTGCGCAAATCGGAAAGGTTTGTCGCCAGGGCGGCGGGATTCATTGCCACCAGCGCGTCGACCGTGTCGCCCGGCGTGTAGATGTCTTTGCTGGAAAAGTGAACCTGAAACCCGCTGACGCCGGCCAGCGTGCCTTGCGGCGCGCGAATCTCGGCGGGAAAGTCTGGAAACGTGGCAATATCGTTTCCCATCAGGGCGGATGTGTTTGTGAACTGGGTGCCGGCCAACTGCATGCCATCGCCGGAGTCGCCGCAAAACCGAACCGTTGCGTCGTCGAGTGTGCGAATATGTTTATCTAATTCTGCGGTAGTAGACATCGCTGTTGACGTATCCTCGACCTCAGTTGCCGCTCTGAGGAGATTGGGGGTGGGAAAGTTTGCGCCGGCTGCAAGCGGCGTGCCCGGCGATCGCCTGAAGCGTTTTCACGGCGACAAACGACCGGCCAAGTTCTGCTATCGTTATTGTTGGACATCGTTCGCCGCCGGACAACGTTCGATCGCGTCGTTAGCGGCATCGTTAAGCTCCTTCGCGCTTGCGCGGCGCGGCCTTCGGATCGGGCGGCAGGTTGTACACGGTTTCCGGAAAATGGTCCACCAGATAGTGAACGATGCCGTGAACTGCCAACACGCCCGTTGGCTTGTGATTTTGGTCCACGATCGGCAAATGCCGGTATCCGCCCTGGGCCATCATGCGTATCGCGTCACCTACGGTCGCAGTGCAAGCAATCGTGGCCGGCGGACTCGACATGACGTCGCGAACCGGTGTCGATAAATCGGCCCCGCGAGCCATCAGGTTGAGCGCATTGCGCTCAGTCAGAATGCCGACCAGCTTCGCGCCCTCGCAAACCAGCACCGAGCCGGTCCGTTGTGCGCGCAGAAGTTGCAGCACATTGCCGACGCTGTCGTCGGCAGTCGCCGCCAAGGGCTGATCGGGATAGGCCGATCCGACGCCCTCGCTCTCTAAGCTAAGCTGGAAGTCCACGCTGGACACGACTAATGCAAGTAAGTTTTACGCGCGGCCAAGTGCATGTCATGCGCAAGAACACATTCGGCGGGATGCACTGCTCAAACCGCGCCCCGAGGCGCTGTTATGTAAATTTACCATGCGGTTTGCCATCATTGAACCGCAGAAGTTTCGGTTTTTCGCTGAATTCTTTCAAGTGATCGGCCGACAGGGTTGCCGCGTTCTGCGACGGCCCGGCTCGCTCGCCAAGCACGACAGTACGTAGGATGCCTGGGGCGTCCTCCCTCCCGGCCCCCCCGCCAACTATGGTTTGCCACCAGATGGGCGTTCGTAGAATTTCGTCAAATCCAGTCCGCCGCGCTGCTCCTCCTCGATGATTTTCAACCGCATTTCGAGCTGTTCCAGCCGTCGAGCTAGCTGCGGCAGCATCGCCATTTCCCGGTCCGCGGGCTTCACTCGCGGCACCTCCGGGTAGCCCAATTGCCGGTGGAGCGAGGAGAACAGGAATAGCGGGTCTTTTTTGCGATTGGCCAGCGCGATGCGGCCTTCGCGCTCGCCGAACAGGATAATCGCGCCGTCCCGGCTTGAGGACGGTCCAGCTCGCTCTTCGGTATCGGCGAGGCTGATCGTCCGCGGCCCCGAATTGCCGCGTCGGCGCCAATAATGCTCGCTGTGGACATAAATGATATCCGCCAGATCAACCATGCCGATTTGACGCCGCAGCCTTCGAACCCATTCGCGCCAGGTTTCATCGAGAGCAGGGTCGCTGGCAATCGCTTCCAGCCCACGGTCGTAGCCCAGCCGGTGCCGGCAGAGCGACTCAAACTGGTAGAGAAAAACACCCTGTTGGCTCGGCTCGCCGGCACGATATTCAGCCTCGCGATTTAATATCTCCAGCCCGACCCGCAGGTCGAACCGCAGCCGCTCATTTTCCGATTCCTGGACGATGAATGACTGAAACGGCGTAAAATAATGAGGCAGACGAGCCATCGCCGGGCCGAGGATGCCCTCGTGCCGCAGTTCACCTAACAGAAAATCGATTGCCAATGGCAGCTTGGTTGTCGCGAGCACTTCCTCGCGAACCGACGCCAGGACATCCTGCGCCGGGATATTGGTTTCCAGCCTTTCGCCGAGCGCACGAAAGAAATGTGCCTGCTCGATGTACTCCTCGCGACCCAACGGGGCCAGCGGTGACGCTTGCGGCTCACTGTCCATCGGCTGCCCCGCTAGTTCCTGGACCGGCAGCCGCCGTATCGCGCGATCGATGCGTTGAGCGAACTGGTCCGTCTCCGGCCGCAGTCACGATGGCATTTTTCACCTTCAAGTACCGGTCCGCAAACGCCAGAGCGTGCTCCATCGCACCACGATCGAAAAGCGTTTGGATATGGCCCGCGTCTTTCACCGTGTACATCTCCGCCGTCACGTTTGCCCTGCTGAGCAATTTCACCATGTGCGCTGGGTTGGCGATTGGCACCAAAAGATCTTGCTCGCCATGAAAGAAAAACATCGGCGGATCATCGGCCGAGATATAAGTGGCCGGCGAGGCATCGCGATATGCGTCCGGTTTTGTCGACCGCGAGCCTCCCAGCCAATATGCCAGTTGCTCGCTGGACGCCGGCATCACGCGAAAGTCGCACGGTGCGCCGCCCGCCACGACGACCTGCAGTCGCGCGTTGGGCGCATCCGCCGGAACACCCGGCTCACGCATTTCGTTTTTTCCGAGTGTCCCCAAGAGCGCGACCAGATGCCCGCCGGCCGAATAACCAAACCCGCCAATTCGAGTGGGGTCGATCTTGAGCTCACTGGCATGCCAGCGCATCCATCGCACGGCCGCTTGGCAATCATAAATCTGCGCGGGAAACTTGTAATGTGGCGCCAGTCGATAGCTGATCGCGACCGCCGTGTAACCATGCTCAGCCAGTGCATTCGCAACCGCGGCAAGCTCAAATCGCGAGCCCATCGTCCAGGCCCCGCCATGAACAACCAGCATCGCGGGGAACGGCCCGGCGCCGTGCGGCTGATACACGTCTGCCGCCAACGAGCCGGAGTCCCGCTCTACATACGGGCGGTTTCGCAGCACGTTTACCGCCGGCTCCGCGGCCGGGCTAAAACCCGGTAGCCCTAACAGGATGACGCTGCTCAGAAACAGAAATTTCGGTGCGTTCATGCGTTTCTCTCGACGACGAGTCATTTGGTAGAGTTGAATATAGGCGTCTTGCTGCGCGAGACGCAATTTGCTCTCGTGGAGCGAGACGACTGCACTTACCTCACCCTCGAACACCTATAATACGTATCATAGAAATGAATGGCGACTGAGCCTAGCGCGACACCGGTAGTGTCCGATTTATAGCAGGCACGCTCCGCCCTGCCGCCCACCTGCTCGATGACGGCGCCCGGGATGAGCGTGATCATCGAACCATCCGATTCGAAAGAGATGAAAGGGCCCCGCTTGAAACATAACTTTTCCAGCATCGAAAAGGCCATCGACGCGATTCGCCAGCGGCGAACGGTCGTCGTCGTAGACGCCGAGGACCGGGAGAACGAAGGTGACTTCGTTTGCGCCGCCGAAATGGCGACCGCCGAAGCCGTGAATTTTATGATCACCTTTGGCCGCGGCCAGCTCTGCATGCCGATCCTGCCCGAGATCAGCCAGCGGCTTGGCCTGCATCCGATGGTCGAGGCGAATACGGCGCCCCTGGGCACAAACTATACGGTGCCCGTGGATCATCGGTCGGCGCGGACCGGCATCACGGCCGCCGAGCGGGCTCGCACCATCCAGGCGATTTGCGATCCAACCAGCAAACCGAGCGACTTCACTCGCCCCGGTCACTTATTTCCGCTCGTGGCGAAAGAGGGCGGTGTGCTTCGCCGCGCCGGCCATACCGAGGCCGCCGTAGATCTGGCGCGTATGGCAGGCTTGCTGCCCGCCGGCGTGCTGTGCGAAATCCTCGACGAATCGGGCGACCGGGCGAATCGAGACCAATTGCACGACCTGGCCCGTCGCTTCGACCTGCCGATCATTTCCATTGAGCAGCTTATTGCCTATCGCCGCGTTCGTGAAAAGCTCGTCGAACGTAAGGCCGAAGCGCGACTGCCCACCAAATATGGCACCGGGACGATCATCTCGTATGGCGTGAAATACGAATCCCAGGAGCCGTTGGTATTCGTCCTGGGCGATCCGACCAAAGCGGCCGCGCCACTCGTGCGACTACACTCCTCGTGCTTCACGGGCGACCTGCTCGACTCACTCCGCTGCGACTGCGGCGACCAATTGCACATGGCACTCGACATGATAAAGAGCGAAGGCACCGGCGTGCTCGTGTATCTGCCGCAAGAAGGCCGCGGGATCGGCATTGCCGAAAAGATCAAGGCCTACGCGCTGCAGGACCAGGGCCTCGACACGGTCGAAGCCAACCTCGCGCTGGGCTACAAGGCCGACCCACGCGATTACGGCATCGGCATCCAACTCTTAAAGGACCTCGGCCTCCGCAAAGTCCGGCTCCTGACGAACAATCCCAAGAAGACCGATGCGTTCATCTACGGCGGCTTCGATCTGGAAGTTGTGGACCAAATCCCAATACTGGGACCGATTCATGAACATAACGCTAGTTACCTCGCAACCAAGCGCGACAAGCTAGGCCATCACCTGCCCTGATCTGGGCTCCCTAAAATGAGATGGGGCTTGGAAGTTACCTTCCCAGAACTCTGCGGTGCGCGGTGGTCCACAATACCCAATCGCCGTCGGCGGCAGGGTTGCACAGCGGAGTCGCCCTATGAACGTCCGGCTGTCCATTGTCATCAAGCGGGATGCGGCCGCCATCGTCGTCGCCATCGGTGCCGACGCTGTAGACGATCGGTCGATCGTTCACGACTTTGTAATGCAGCGGCTTGCCCGTAATGGGATCGACTGGTACCGCGGGCGACCAGCGCGGCGACAGTTCGTCTAGCGAAGTCGGCCACTTATGGTGCTCGCGATGGTAAAGCTCTAATGCCAAGCCGAGGAACACACCATGGCGTTCTGAATCACTGACAACTGCCTTATTCAAAATCGTATCATACGCCGGTGTCAACAATGACACGAACAGATATCGATATCTGGCGATCGGCCCATCCGTAAGCGATTTCATTTCGTCTGCCAACGATAGCGCGTGCATGCGCTCCCAATAGGGCATATTGAGCTTTGTCAGCGCCTGGTCGGTAATTTTATCGAATTGCGCGGTCATTTCCTTACGCGAAGCGACGACGATGTTGGCGGCGGGCAGCGTGAACATGGCAGCGATTACATTCGAAAAAGTCGAGGCGCCAGCGGGTCTGCCGGTCGAGACGGAATCGAGCAGTGCGAATAAACTCTGTTCATTGTTTGCTTTCAGGGCGAGCCGGCCGTTGCCGTTCCCGTTATCCGTGTAAAGCCGCTGGACCGTGTCGTAGAAGCCGGCTCGTTCACCCTCAAACCCGCGACGCCAATCAATTGGAGAAGCCGCCAATTGATGTGCCAAATCACGAATCTGATCGTCGCTCCAAAGATCGGGCTTTTGCGCCAGGATATCGTGAATGACCGCGCGCGCTTGTTCTTGCACCGCTTCAGCAACCAGGCTGCAAATCATAAACGGTGTTTCTTGTGCCTGACTGCTGAGGCCCAATAATGCTAGGACGTCGTCCAGCGCAGCGGCGCTATCCCCAGTAATTGCCGCCTGCCGCGCATCGGCGGACAGCAGATAGGCCGTTGTTCGCAGCCATTGCATATGCGGTAATAGTGTTGAAATGATCCAACGGTTTTGTATGGTTTCATTTTTTGCCGCTTCGACTTGCTGCGGCGTTACCGTCATGCCGAACAATTCGCGGTCCCGCACGGAGAAATCAGCAGGCGACATGGCGGGTACGAACCCAAGCGTCGGCCGTGTCCCCGCTTTGCGCAGCTTGGCAATCGACTCTGCGTGTTGACTTAGGAATTTCTCGGTGCTCACCCAATCCTTATCCCCGGGCTTGTGGGAAACGATTTCATTTAACCTCGAATTCGCGTCGCTCGGTTTTCCTGCCAATTCCAGTAAAGCATCGCGGTACAGTGGCCAGGCGCGATCCGCTTTTGGCGCTGATATCGCTTGCTGATTGATGATTGCCAGGTAATCCGTCTTGATGGTCGGTTTGCCGGTTGCCATCCAAATACCGGCGGCAATATAGACGACGACGAGCGCCAGCGCCGTTATCCAGCCGTAATGCCATATGTGCCAGATCAACGGGCGGCCGCGTTTCTTGGCCCGGCGTATTAACATCGCGGCGGTGGTGGGGTCGCCGAAAGATTTCAGCAACTCTTGTGGCGAGCGGCCGGCAACGAGGCCGTCCTGGAAGTGAGCGACGAGTTCCATCGCTACATCCACCTTTTCCCGACGCCAAAGTCTCGTCCGGCCCACGACTTGCCCAATGGCGTCCGCCAGCTCTTGCGGCAATTCGCTCATCGCAATCGTTTGCCGCCAATAGAGACTCGCGTCGAATCGGCCGCGGAGCACGTCGCGCAAGCGCGTGTAACGCAGTCGGTGCCGTAGGGTGAGCGTTGTGTCCGTCATCGGCTCGCTCCCGCCGCGCCGGCCGGATTGCCCGTTAAGCCCAACGAACGAAACGCTTCCCACAGCGTTTGCCACTGCTTGGTATCGTCGGCCAGCTTGCGCCTTCCGCGCTGCGTTAAATGATAGAAGCGTCGCGGGCGGTTTCCCGTTTGGTCCACCCGCGACGTTACCAAGCCCTTCGCCTCGAGGTTGTATAGCAACGGATAGAGAGTTGATTGGCCGATGCCCAGTAACCCGTTCGATTGCCGCGAAAGCGCCTCCACTAGTTCGTATCCATATTTCTCTCCGGCAGCGAGCACTTGCATCACGGCCGTTGGCGCTGCGCCGCGCATCAGTTCTCGTTCGAGCTTCATAGTAACACCTGGGTTTGACAACTTGTACTGCACTGCATACTATGCAATACATACCATATCGTGGTTGCGGCGGTCGGGTCAAGTCAATTGGCAAAAAAGAAATGGCCGCCAAACGACGGCCCGCCCGAATCGGGGAACCGTCGAATTGCGGCCATCAATTTATGGATTAACCGCTGCTCAGGCTGCGGAGGAGGTTATGGCTTTTTATTCTCGCCCGCGGGAGCCGGCATCCCGTTGTCGGCCGGGGCATTTTTATCGGCTGACGCCGGCGTTGTGGGCTTCGTCGTTTTTTTCGCTTCACCGCAACCGGTGACGCCAAACATCGCCACCAAGAGCGACGCTGCTAACAGCTTTTTCATTGTTTTGGTCTCCTGAATAAAAGAATCGAACTTCTCACCCGACGTTGGGGTGAACCCATTAAATATCATGTCCGCCCGCGAGAGCGCCTAGTGGCCGCAAGGCGGTACAAATTAACATCCGCCGTATTTCTATTCGCGGACACACCACGCACCTTGGCCGATATCGGTGCAGGCTGCACCCCCCGGGCCGCCGATTCAAGAGAGCTTTTCATCTCAGGTGCGCTGCGCAACCCAATCAACGCCCGACATTTGCGCTAACGACAACATCAGCGCGTGAGTTCCCTTGTGAGCATACCCTTGAGCCGCCACCGCCTGGTAAAGCTGCTCGGCCAGGGCCAAACCGGGAAGTGCCAGATTCATGCGACGCGCTTCGGCCAGAGCGATCCCCATATCTTTGATGAAATGGGCGACGAAGAAGCCCGGATCGAAATTGCCGGCCATAATCCGCGGGCCATAGTTCGATAGCGACCAACTGCCTGCGGCGCCCGATGCAACCGACTCCAGCACTTTCTCCAAATCCAAACCGGCCTTGTAGCCGTACAGCAGCGCTTCGCACACACCAATCATTCCAGTGGCAATGAGTGTCTGGTTGACCATTTTCGTGTGCTGCCCCGCGCCGGGCGGTCCCTGGTAAATCCATTTTGAACCCATCGTCTTCCAGATCGGATCCAATGCGGCGACGGTTACCGCGTCGCCTCCGATCATGATCGAAAGAGTCGCGTTGTGCGCTTCCACATCGCCCCCGGAAACCGGCGCATCGATCGAGATCACTCCGCGATCGGCGGCCCGTTCGGCAATTTCCACCGCCAGCGATGGCTCGCTGGTCGTCATGTCCACAAGAACATTGCCGGGTTTACTGCCCACCAACGCGCCGTCATCTGCCAGCAGAACTTCGCGAACGTCGTGCGGAAAACCGACGATCGAGATAACAACGTCCGAAGCCGCGGCCACTTCTCCCGGCGAGCCGGCCCAGGTAGCGCCTCGCTCGATCAGCTCGACTGCTTTCGATTGGGTGCGCGTGAACACGGTCACTTTGAAGCCGGCCTCGATAAGATGGCCGCACATCGAGCGGCCCATCACACCGGTGCCGATCCAACCAATTCGAGTTTGTTCAGGAGAAATTTCCATAGCGTTGCCCGGCAGTCGTCCGAATCGCTTCGCAATCGAGTTCTATAACGTAATCGCTCTCGGCCCGGCCGTCGATGGTTAGCCGCTCGTCGTGCGTATCCAATGTGGTCGCTTCCTCGCAAAGTGGCTGAGTGTTCCACTCGCTACAGTTATTGTTCTCGCGCATGTTCAGCCGATCAATGCACGCTGCAGAACATTGCCGACGAACTCGGCAATTTCCGACTCTTGCGATGCACGGGGTCCGGCGATATTGAGCGTTCGGACCTGGTGCGCGTCGAGAAACGCCCGAAGTTTGGCGGCAGCCGTCGCAATGCTGGCGACCGAAGTACCATCGATGCTCGAAGGAGTCGTAACGACCGCTGCGTCCCGGGCTAGAAGGAGCACGGGTTTGCCAAGCCGCCTGGCCAATTCCAAAGTTAATCGCGTACCGCCCCTTGGACAGGGCCGAATGCTGAATACGGCCGTGGCGTCACTATCGCGGATATTCCACTGGGTGCGTTGCGCATAATGGCCCGATGGCGTTTCTCGCAGCATATATTGCGGCGGAATTACGCCATCTTCTGCCCGCCGATGTCGCGGACACCAGCCGCCGTGCGTCATGCCATGCGCGAGGGCAAATTCAAGCGCTGCCCGATCGGCGCCGGTTTGGCCGCCAGAAATAATCGAGATATTTTGCAGAACAGTCACGCAGGTTGGTGCGTATGGGCGCAAGCAGAAATAAGCTGGAATCGGTCATTCACTTTAGGTTGCAATTTCAGGTTCCGCGATGCCCGCACGACAAAATCTCCCAACCCGCTCCACGATCTGCCAACTCGCATTGGCCGGGTATTTGCTCGCGCTGCTCATCGGCACGCATTTGCCGTCCGGCACGCCAATACTGCCGGGTGATAATTATGACAAGCTCTGTCACTTTTCGGCGTACGCGATTCTGGCCGCCCTGGTGGCGACGGCCTGGCAACTCGCCGCCGGAACTTTAACATTTCGTCATTTGCGCTGGACGTGGGTCGCGGTCGCCGTCTTTGGCGCATTGGACGAGCTAACGCAAATCCCTGTCGGTCGAGATTGCGATTTCTGGGATTGGGTGACCGATGCCAGCGGCGCGGCGATCGGGCTCTTACTATTCGTTTGCCTGCGGCAATGGATCGTAACGTGGAAAGCACCGCACGAATTGTAGCCAATAATGGCAGCGACCGATTTCAATAGTTCGGCGTCGGCGCTCGGTATTCTTCCCAACGTATCGTGCGGAACCACGCAATCGTTTTTTCCAAGCCGTCACGCAGGCTTGTCTGCGGTTGCCAGCCTAGCTTTTCTTTTGCTAGTCGGATGTCGGGACGGCGCCGCGTCGGATCATCCACCGGAAGATCCTTGTGGACAACTTTTGACCGGCTTCCGGTCAGCTCGATTACCAACTTGGCCAGTTCCAGGATTGTGAATTCATCCGGGTTCCCAAGATTCACCGGCCCGATGAAATCGCTTGGTCCGTCCATCATGCGAAGCATGCCCTCGATCAAATCGTCACGATAGCAAAACGAACGTGTCTGGCCCCCGTCGCCGAAAACCGTGATGTCTTCGCCGCGCAGCGCCTGGCGGATGAAGTTCGATACCACACGTCCATCGAACGGGTGCATCCGCGGTCCGTATGTATTGAAGATGCGCACAATCCGCACGTTGAGATGGTGAATGCGGTAATAGTCCATGAAGAGCGTTTCGGCCGCCCGCTTGCCTTCGTCGTAACAGGCCCGCGGTCCTACCGGGTTGACTGCACCCCGATACGATTCCGTCTGCGGATGCACTTCAGGATCGCCGTACACTTCGCTGGTGGAAGCCTGTAGGATTTTTGCGCGGCAACGCTTGGCGATGCCCAGCGTGTTGATGGCGCCCAGCACCGAAGTCTTCATCGTCTTGATCGGATTGTACTGGTAATGGCCCGGCGCGGCGGGGCAGGCCAGGTTGTAGATCTGATCCACTTCCAAAACGATTGGCTGCGTGACATCGTGCCGAATGAGATCGAAATTCGGCCGGCCTATTAAATGCGCGACGTTTGTTTTCTGGCTGGTGAAAAAGTTATCGAGGCAGACCACATCGTGCTGCTGCTCGACGAGCCGCTCGCACAGATGTGCGCCCAAAAACCCGGCCCCGCCCGTCACCAAGATTCGCTGAATTTGCGGCATAGAAAAATTGGATGCGGTCTTCGTGTTGATTTACCGCAGATATTGTATATTACGGGCGACATGAAGCACGGCGTACATTCTCCAAACAATCCTGACTCGCCCGAAAGGAAAACTACGTAATTACCATGCGAAATGCTAGGCGAAGTTCGCGCTCTCGCACTAGTCGGACTGCATCCCAAACGACGTAGGACGCCGATTGATACTTGCCAGCCGCGAGTTGATCGAGAACGAATTGCTGTAAGTCCGGCGGCAAGACTGGCGGTATGGCAGCCGTAGACATGGATTTTTTTTGATGTGGTCCGTAAGACATCTAATTCTCAGCATAGCTATTCTAGCACAAAACCATACGCGGTTCAGCTTCGTGCCATCGCTCGCCGCCGATTGTTTGTAGCTTGCTGTTGCGGAGCTGGACGCGATGTAGCCGCCGTGAGCCGGAAGCTACCCGGACCCAACAACTCCTCGACACGGCGTCGTAACTCGGGGTCAATCGTGACTCGGCTATTTGCGCAATCGAGCGTCACGACCCCGCCGTCGGCCAGTTCCAGCCGCAACCGCAGCGGCTTGTTGCCCGGATAGCCGCGCACGATCTCGCGGAGCGTTGCGAGCAACTCACCGTTTTGCGAATCCTCGCGAACGCGAATCAACACACCGCTGGAGAATCGGGCTGAAAGCTCATCGAGCGGGATCAATTCCTGCACGATGAGGTTCACTTCCTCGCTTCCCGGCCGGCGGTCGATGGTGGCGCGAATCGCAAGCACGGCGTCGGCTTGCACCAATTGGCCAAACTCGGCGAATTGTTCCGGCCAGAGGATGCAGCGGACGATGCCGTCCAAATCTTCCAAATCCCACATCGCGTATTTCGTGTGGGTGCTTCCCGGGCGTGGGTTTTTTGTGTGCGAGAACTTGAGTGCCGCCAACATGCCGGCCACAAGCACCTCGGTTCGCGCTTCGAGGGCGGAAAGCTGCGACGTATTGTGCGAGCAGAACATCCGCAACGTTTGCTCGTGGGGGGCAAGCGGGTGACTCGTTAAATAGAAGCCGAGGACCTCCTTTTCCATCGCCAATAATTCCTTTTCTCCGTACTCCGGCAGATTAGGAAGTGCGACGCTCGTCGCCGCGGTGTTGTCTTCGCCGGCACCATCGAACAGACCGCGCTGCCCGCTCCGCCGATCGGCCAACACGGCCGCGCCGCTTTGCATGGCTCGATCGATGGCCGTCATGAGCTGCGACCGCCTGCGCCGAGCGAATCAAACGCGCCGGCCTTCACTAGCGTTTCAATCGCCGCTCGGCTGCACGCCTGCGGATCGACGCGCTCACAGAAATCGAACAGGTTCGCAAACGGCCCGTCCTGCCGGCGAGCCGCGACGATCGACTCCGCCGCCCCGCTTCCGCAACCCTTGATCGCGCTTAGACCGAAGATAATATTCCCCTCTGCGACAGCAAAATCGACGTCGGAACGATTCACATCCGGGGGCAACACCTCCACGCCCATCCGCTCGCAGTCTTCCAGATGTTCAACCAGCGGATCCTTACTCTTGAAGTTACGGGCCGGGATATCGCCCGACAGCAGGGCCGCCATGAAGTCCACTGGGTAATGCGCTTTCAAATACGCCGTTTGATAGGCTATCAGCGCGTAGGCGGTGCTGTGGGATTTATTGAACCCGTAGCCCGCGAACTTTTCGATCTGGCTGAATAGCTCCTCGGCTTTTCGCTTGTCGAGGCCGCGCTGTTCGGGCGCCTGCGATAAAGTCCTCGCGGAACTTGGCGATCGTCTCCAGCTTCTTTTTGCTGATGGCCTTGATGCAACTGTAGGCGTCGGCCAGCTCGATGCCGCCCAGCAGATTGAGTATTCGCATCACCTGTTCTTGAAAGACCATCACGCCGTGCGTTTCTTCCAATACCTCCTTCATCACGGGGTGCGGATAATATGGCTGCTTGCGGCCGTTTTTCACTTCGATGTAGTCGTCTACCAGGCCGCCTTCGAGCGGTCCGGGCCGATAGAGCGCGTTGGTGGCGATGATGTCGCGGAAGTGGTCCGGCCGCATCCGCTGCAAAAGATCGCGGATACCGCCGCTTTCAAACTGAAAGATTCCCTTGGTTTCGCCGCGGCAAAACAGGGCGAACGTCGCGGCATCGTCGAGCGGGAAGCGGTGCGGGTCGATCCGTTCGCCGCTAGATTGCTGCACCAGCTCGACCGCTTTCGCCAGGATGGTCAGGTTTCGCAGGCCGAGGAAATCCATTTTCAACAGGCCCGCCCGCTCCACATCGCCCATCGCCCACTGCGTGATGATTTCTGTTTTACCTTTCACATACTGCAGCGGCACGTACTGATCGACCGGTCGCTCGGCGATTACGACCGCCGCCGCGTGCGTTCCCACGTTGCGCGCCAAGCCCTCGACCTTCATCGCCAAATCGATCAACTCGTGAATTTCACCATCGGAATCGTACGTGCGCCGCAAGTCGTCGCTCTGTTTCAGTGCCTCACCGAGCGTGATGCCAAGCTGATCGGGCACCATCGCGACAATTTGATCGACGCGGAAAATCGGCATGCCCAGCGTGCGGCCGACATCGCGGATAGCTGCCCGCGCCGCCAGCGTGCCGAAAGTGCCGATCTGGGCGACGTTCGCCTCGCCGTACTTGTCCTTCACGTACTGAATCACTTCGCCGCGACGGTCCTTGCAGAAGTCGATATCGATGTCCGGCGCTTCGCGGCGGTTCTCGTCTAAAAAGCGCTCGAATAACAAACCGTAATGCAGCGGGCAGACATGGCTGATCTTTAGCGCGTAGCAAACCAGCGACCCGACGCCCGAACCGCGGGCCGTGCAGGGAATCTTTTGTTCGCTCGCATAGCGCACGAAATCCCAGACGATGAGGAAGTAGTCGCAAAACCCGAGCTTCTCGATAACATCCAGCTCGCGCTCCAATCGCTGGCGAACTTCGTCGCTCAACTGTTCCGATTGTGGATCGCTATTTTGCCAGCGCCGCACGTCGCTCGCGTAGCGTTCTCGCAGACCCGCCTCGCACAACTCGCGCAGATACTCGCTGGTCGTTTTCGCGGCCGGCGGCGTAAACGTGGGAAAATGCCGCCGCCCAAGCTCAAGTTGCAAATCAATTGCGTCGGCGATTTGCTGGCTGCGAGCCACCGCGTCTTCGAGTCCGGCAAACGCCGCGTACATTTCTTCCGGGCTGCGCAGAAAAAACTGATCCCCTTCCATCCGCATGCGGTTGGTGTCGGTGCGAAACTTCCCAGTGTTGATGCACAGCAACACGTCCTGCGCGACGGCATCCTCGCGAAGCACGTAATGCGCATCGCTGGTCGCTACGATTGGCAGGCCCATCCGCTGGGCCAAGGCGACCGATAGTTCTAGCGCCTGCCGCTGCATTTCCAGACCGTTGTTTTGTATCTCGATGAAGTATCGTTCGCCGAACACGCCGTGAAACCACGCGGCATGCTCTTCACCTCGGGCGAGCGCCTCATCGGCCGTGTTGCCGGAAAGCAGCGTCCGGCTCAACTCGCCCGAAACACAACCGCTCAAACACACGATCCCTTCGCTGTGCGACGCCAACAGCTCGCGGTCGATCCGTGGTTTGTGATAAAACCCCTCTAAAAAAGCCTTGCTGGAGAGTTGCATCAGGTTCTCAAACCCAGTGCGGTTGGCCGCGAGCAGCGTGAGATGGTAACTGGTTTCGCCTTGTCCGCCCGCACTCCTATCAAATCGGCTGCCGGGCGCGACATACGCCTCGTAACCGACGATCGGATTGATTGCCGCCTTCCGACACGCTTCATAGAACTCGAGCGCACCGTACAGATTTCCATGGTCTGTAATAGCCAGCGCATTCATCCCGAGCTCTTTGGCCCGCGCGACCAGCCCTTCAATCGGGCTGGCACCGTCCAAAAGGCTGTAATGGCTATGACAATGCAGATGAGCAAATGGCGGCGGTGTCACGGCAGTTCCTTTCCCCCATAGATGAGATCATCCATGGCCGCAGCAATTACACGGCCTGCGCTATTCTAACGGCGCACACTACCGACTGTCACGCCGTTGGAAAGCACCGTGGTTGAATTGACGCCGGACGCGCAGTAGAATTGCGTCGTAAGAAGCGGTACGTCCGCTTGAATATTTCTCTTGTTGAACCTGAAAGGAGGTTGCTATGAACGAGTTTGTGTTAGCGCGAGACCAGCAAGGACGGCATTTTGAAGAATTCTGCTGGAAAAACGACCGAGAGCGGCTGCTCGACATCGTTGACCGGGCGGAACAAGGCACGCTAGGAGGCCATGTTCCTCAAGCCGACCAGCGCTACGGAATGCGTGGCTACTTTTACGGCGACCGCATCCTAGCAGCCCGTTGAAAAAGTCTGTGGCGAGGGGGCTTCTCTTGTCGTCCGCCTGGCGCTAAATTCGTTGACTGAGATTGATCGGGAGTGGGGAATTGATTTTAGGAGGATCATCGATGGCATTGGGACGCCGCGATCAAGAGCAACAGCCGTCGTTTTGGATCGCGGTAGACGAGTTGCCACGTTCGGAAGGGCACGTTTTCTACAACAAGCTCAACCAAGTGCTGCGTGAAGCGGGCTTCGACGAGTTCGTGGAAAGGCTGTGCGAGCCCTACTATCACGACACCATGGGCCGCCCCGGGATTCCGCCGGGCGTCTACTTCCGGATGCTGCTGGTGGGCTACTTCGAAGGCCTGGGCTCGCAACGGGGCGTCGCTTGGCGGTGTGCCGACAGTCTCAGCTTGCGAGAATTCCTGGGCATCCCGCTCGGCGAAGAGACGCCCGACCATTCGAGTCTGACGCGGGTCCGCGACCGATTGCCACTGTCGGTTCATCAGCAAGTATTCTGCTTCGTGTTGCAGATGGCCGACGCCAAGGGCCTGTTGAAAGGCAAGACGGTCGGTGTCGACGCTACGACCCTCGAAGCCGACGCGGCCATGAAGAGCATCGTCCGCCGCGATACGGGCGAAGACTGGCAGGAGTATGTGCGGCGCCTGATGCAAGAAGCGGGCCAGATCGAAGAGGGCGACGAACCCTCCGCCGAGGAGATTGCTCGGTTCGATCGCCAGCGCAAAAACAAGAAGGTCTCGAACCAAGAGTGGCAGAGCGAAACCGACCCGGAGAGCCGGATCACCAAGCTGAAGGATGGCCGCACGCATCTGGCCTACAAAGCCGAACACGTGGTCGACCTGGATACGGAGTTGATTCTGGCCGCCGAGATTTACCCGGCCGACGCCGCGGATGTCGACACGATCGGCCCGAGCCTCAGCCAAGCGCAAGACAACTTGATTCAGGCCGAGAGCCATGCGGAGATCGAGGAGGCGGTGGCGGACAAAGGCTACTCGAAGAACGAGACTCTCGCCGAATTGGAATTCACCGAGGGCCTGCGCACGTACGTGGCTGAGCCGAAACGAACCTATCGTCGCAATTGGAAAAACAAACCACAGGAACAGCGTCAGGCCGTAACCAACAACCGCCGCCGGGCCCGAGGAAAGCGGGGCCGCACGCTGCAGCGGCAGCGGAGTGAGAAGGTCGAGCGGAGTTTCGCCCACGTCTGCGAGACGGGCGGCTGCCGGCGAACGTGGCTGCAGGGCATCGAGAAAGTGAGCAAGCGGTATCTGGCGTCGGCCCTGGCACACAACCTGGGCCTCGTCCTGCGCCACTTGTTCGGAATCGGCACCGCCAGGAGCCTGCAAGGGGAAGGCGGGCTTGCCGACGACTTGTATTTCGCCCTGCTTAGTGCCCTGACCGCACTTAAGCGTCTGCTGACGCCCGCCACCCGCTCCAAACAACAAAAACCAACCGTCAGCCAACCGTTCGCGCTGGCCGCGTGAAATCACAAAAAGTCGACTTCTTCAACGGGCTGCTAGTCAAGCTGACCCGCCGAACGACTGATTGATTGTGTGGCTATTTCGCCTAGTAATCGCAAAGTGAGCCTCGCGGTCGGCTGACCGCGAGGCTTTGATTTCATCCGCATGTCCACTTATAGATGTTAATGAGCCATTGAATAAGGAATAGCGCCGACGACGCAGCGAAAAACGCAAACGCACGTGGCCAAGTCAAGTTCCGCCGAAACCACCCTTCGAGCTTATCGAGTTTACCTCCAACGATCGCAACAGCCACGATCGCTGGGATGGCATTGGATAAGAAGAGCGACGTGAACACGAACAGATTCTCGTCTGCTGACCGCCCGATATTACCGGCGTAAAACGCATCGAAACCGCGTGAACCGTGGCACAACGGGCAAGGAATCGTGTGCGGCGGAATTCCGACGAGCGATGCGAGCCGCAAATAACCTTTGCCTACAAGGTACGTCGACGCTGGGACGACTAGAGTAGCGGCGAATCTCGTGATATCTGCTGCTAGGCGGGGCATTGGTTAGGTTTTCAGCTTCTTTACCAACGCGACGATCGAGAATGCAAGCGCGGCCATCTGTGTAAACCATCCGAGCACCGGAATCAAACTCACGGCGGCTAAAATCATGATCACCAAGTCCCAAGGACTTGTACCAAACCGATTGTCCATGGCGACGATGAAGTTACAGATCGAAAAGCCGATTGCGACGGCAAATAGTCCGAAATAGTACGAGTAGCCTACGGTCAAACAGCCGAGCCCGAAAATCACGATCAACGTGATGAGAAATGGTGCATAGCACTTCTCAAGTCCAACCATGCTTTGGACTGAGTTTTTTGGTAGTGTCGTCGTAGTCGGCTGTATGTTGTCGTCAAGAGTTTGTTCTTGCATCGAAAACTGCTTTCCGACCGATCACTGGCTTAGATGTCGCAACCTTTCCAGTGACTGGTCCATTTCATTCATTGATTTACCCATACTCGCCATCATTACGAACCAGAGGACAATCGCAACGATACCGCACACCAGCCCCGCGACCGCCATGCCCTTACCTCCCGCAACACCGGCTTTGACTTTTCGCAGCGCCAAGCCGGAAAAGATGACGCCAAGTACATCGGGAACCACACCAAACATCCATAGACATGGTGTTATGCTGATGACAGCGCCGCATACGCCGAGAACCAACCCAGTAATTGCGAAGCCTTTAGGCCCGTCGCCTACGACCATCTCGTTGCCAGACGGCGCGGTCCTTCGTAGTTCCGGGACTCGTATCGGTACGGCTTTGTGATTTTGCGATGAAGTGTGATCCAACCAGGAATTGTGGTCATCGGATGCAGTTGCTTGCGTATCGAGCGCTGGAATTCGTGGCGGTGGTGGGGGTGCCGACTGAGCCGGAAGTAGTCCAGCAACGGTTCTGGCAGCCATCCATTCCGCCATCCCCTCCTTCCAAATCAAATCGGACCTTTTCAGCTTGCCAGTAGTGGCGAGCTGCTTAAGTTGCACGACTGAAATGGGGCCTTGTTGCTGACCATCCTGCAAATAATACCATTCATCTTTATTCGCGCGTTCCGCCCGTGGTTTCGTTTCCGCTAATAAGCCACTTCGCGAAGCAGGCGCCGCTGATGATCCCGCGCTTGCCGATTGGCTCGCTACAAATAGTCCGTTAACGGCGCTAGCCTGGTGCCACTGCCCCATATCTTCGCGACGGACCTTGTCGCTGGGTTTAAGTCGGCCCGATGACGCGAGTTGTTTGAGCGCTGCGGCTTCTACTGGCCCGGTTTGCTGGCCATCAATGAGACAGAACCACTTCGCCACGATGTTCCCCCAACGCGCCCGCCAAGGAATTGATGGATCGACTACTAGTGTTGTTTGTAGACGATCGTCTGTCAAGTAATCGTCTGTAGAAAGATCGTATGCCATAGGGCAGCCTTTGCCCTATGGAAACGATCGAGAAAGCGTTTGGGACAGTTGTCCGCCGCCGGAGACAAAAGCTCGGCCTATCGCAGGAAGCGTTCGCGGCTAAAGCCGGCATTCATCGCACTTACATTAGTTCGATTGAATTGGGAAAGGTGCAGGTCAGCATTCGAATTGCTCAACAATTGTCCAACGCATTGAGGGCTCCGCTGAGCCGAATATGGCTCGATGTCGAAAACGTTCGTGGGTGACGGCGACGCACCGTCTTACGCATCATCGGCTGCACGGGGCGCGGTGCCGTGGTAAGATTGGAATGATGAGGACTACGACCCGTATCAATTTGAAACCGCATCCGAAGAGCAAGCCGCCGGCCATGCGTTGGTATCGCGGCGATGAGGTACCGCAGGCGGCGATTCCCCGCTTTGCGCGCGAGGTCGCGGAAAAGTTCAAACCGGAGAAGATCATCCTGTTCGGCTCGCACGCCTACGGCCGGCCGCACGCGGACAGCGACGTCGATATCCTGGTGATCATGCCCTGCCGGAATGAAATTGATCAGGCCGTGAAGATTAGCCGGGCAGTGGACAGACGCTTTGCCATGGACCTCATTGTGCGTAAGCCGAAGGATTTGGAATGGCGGCTGGCGGAGGGCGATGACTTCATTCAGGAAATTGTCTCGAAAGGCAAGGTGCTCTATGAAGCCGCTGACGGCGGAGTGGGTCGAAAAAGCGGAAACCGACTTCCTCGCCGCAAAGGCTCTCGCCGGAAAAAACCTTCCTCTGCATGAACCCGTACGCTTCCATTGTCAGCAAGCCGCCGAAAAATATCTGAAGGCGCTATTGAAGGAAGCGGGCGAGGCGATTCCGCGTACCCATGATCTCGTGAAACTGTTAGTGCTTGTTACGCCACATTATCGCTTGCGAGGTTTTAGGCGAGGACTTGAGTTCCTGAATCGCTTCGCCGTGGAAACCCGTTATCCGGGGAAATCGGCGAGCAAGCGTCAGGCAACTGCGGCTGTGCGATCGGCCGGCAAGGTCCGCGTTGCCTGCCGCGGATTGCTCCATCTCTAGGTGTCAGGGGACGAGTCAAGATCGCTTTGTCGATGCGCGCCATGTGTGCCGTATCGGATGGTTAGCAGCGGTGACAGCGCGGCCCAAAAACAGGTACAATTCACGCTTAGTACGCTCGCATGAAAGGACTCGACCGTGTCCACAGATCCAACCGACCCCACCAATCCCGAAGACCAGCAAGCGCAGGCGATTGCCGCGCGGCTGATCGATATGCCGATCGAAGACGAGCTCAGGGAGAGCTATCTCACGTACGCGATGAGCGTCATCGTCAGCCGCGCGCTGCCCGATGTGCGCGATGGGCTCAAGCCCTCGCAGCGGCGAATTCTCGTCGCGATGAACGACTTGAATCTGACCCCCGGGGCAGGCCGCGTCAAATGCGCCAAAATCTCCGGCGACACCAGCGGCAATTATCACCCGCACGGCGAAAGCGTCATTTATCCCACGCTCGTCCGCATGGCCCAGGAATGGAACATGCGTTACATGCTGATCGACAAGCAAGGTAACTTCGGCTCGATTGCCGGCCTGCCACCCGCCGCCATGCGGTACACGGAAGCCCGCATGTCGCCGTTCGCGGCGACCATGCTCGAGGATTTGAAACTCGATACGGTCGACTACGTGCCCACCTACGATGAGCGGCACACGGAGCCAACCGTTCTGCCGTCGAAGTTTCCAAATCTGCTCGTCAACGGTTCGAGCGGCATTGCCGTGGGCATGGCGACCTCCATACCGCCACACAACCTGGGTGAGGTTTGCCGCGGCATCATCGCGCTGATTGACAATCCCCACATCACCGTCCGCGAATTGATGGAACACATTCCCGCGCCTGACTTCCCCACCGGCGGAGTCATCTGCGGCAAAACGGCCATTTGGAAAGGATACGAGACCGGCCGCAGCACGATCGTAGTCCGTTCGAAGACAACCATCGAAGAACGGAAAGGTGACCGTTACCGCATCATCGTCAACGACATTCCGTATCAGCAGACGCGCGATCCGGTCATCAAGAAGATCTCCGACGTCGCCAATGAAGGCCGGATACCCGGCATTTCTGGCGTCCGCGATGAGAGCGACCTGAAAGAGCCAGTACGCATCGTCATCGATCTCAAGAAAGACGCCGATCCGTACGTCGTGCTGAACCAGCTGTATAAATTCACGCCGATACAGGACAGCTTCTCGATTATCCTGCTCGCGCTGGTGGACGGCAAACCGCGCACGCTGCCGCTCAACGAAATGCTGCAGGAATTCGTGCGGCATCGCGTCACGGTCATCCGCCGGCGAACGCAATTCCTGCTTTCACGGGCTCGACGGCGCAAGCACACGGTGCAAGGTTTGCTGCTCGCGCACGCCAACATCGACGAGGTTATCCGCGTCATCCGCGCGTCGAAAACGCAGGCCGAGGCCAAGGAGGCCCTGATCGCCATTAAAACGCCGGCGGCCATGCTCCGCCGCGCGCTGGGAGACGTGGGCTTTGGTCAATACCAGGACGAGCGCGGCGTCGCCGACGAATACTCACTCACCCCCGTGCAAGCCGATGCCATCTTAAAAATGACGCTCGGCCAGCTCGTCAACCTGGAGCAGGAAAAGCTGGTCGATGAGCACACGAAGCTGCTGGAGCAGATCGGCGAATATCTGGGTATTCTCGCCGACGAGGCCAAAATCTACGCGATGATCCGCGAAGATTGCGAAGAGCTAATCCGCAAGCACGCCGACCAGCGCCGCACACAGCTTAGCGACGAGGAAATCGGCGAGGTCGATGTCGAAGATCTCATCGAAGAAGAGACGATGGTCGTTTCGATCTCGCACAACGGTTACATTAAGCGCACCCCGGCCAGCGTCTACCGCGCCCAGCGCCGCGGCGGCAAAGGCATCAAAGGCGCCAAGGCCGATGAGGAAGATCCCGTCGAGCACCTGTTCGTCACCAGCACGCACGACTTCCTGCTGTTCTTTACGACAAAAGGCAAAGTCTACTGGCAGAAGGTGTACAACCTGCCGCAACTTTCGCGCGAAAGCAAAGGCCGCGCGGTCGTCAATCTTTTGAACCTTACGGAGGACGAAAAGATCGCCGATTGCCGCGCCGTGCGCGACTTCGACCAACCCGATCATTACCTCATGATGGCCACGCGCAAGGGACTCGTGAAAAAGACCGAGCTCAAAGCTTACAGCCGCCCGCTCAAGAGTGGCATCATCGCCATCAAACTCAAGGAAGATGACGAGCTCGTCGACTGCGTGATCACGAAGAAGGGGGACGAAATCGTCCTCGCCACCGCTGGCGGCATGGCCATCCGCTTCAACGAAGCCGACGCACGCCCGATGGGCCGCAACACCAGCGGCGTCAAGGGCATCAGCCTTTCGAAGGATGACCAATTGGTTGGCATGGTCGTCGCCGATGCCGACGCCACGCTACTGACGGCATGCCTTCATGGCTACGGCAAGCGGACGCCGTTCGGCCCGAATGCAGAGGGCGGGGCTGAGGACTCGGGACCGGAAACTGGCGAAGAAACACATGAATCAGCCACTAGCTCCCACCCCGCAGCCCCCGATAACGACGAAGCGGAAACCGAGTCGTCATCCTCCGGTTTCCGCTACCGCACCCAGCGCCGCGGCGGTAAGGGCCTGCGCGACATCAAGACCACCGAACGCAACGGGCCGGTTATTGGCATCGTCCGCGTTGCCGATGATGACGAGCTGATGATGATGACCGCCCGCGGCAAAATCCAACGCGTCAAAGTCAGCGACTTCAACCCCATTGGCCGCAACACGCAAGGTGTGCGGATCATGTCGCTCGATGAGGGCGATACTTTAGCTGCGATCGTGTGCGTGCCGACAGAAGAGCGGGAAGAGGGCGACGGGGAAACTATGGTAACGGAGCCAGAGGCGTGACAAGCGGGCGATTAGCCGTCTATAAGCCGTAAGCGCAGACTTCGTGCATCCCAACTCCCTCCGCATTACACTCAAGAGGGGAGCGCGATCAATGTCTGCCATATTTCTGTTCCTGCTTCATTTATTTTGGCCAGAGCCGCCAATTGTCGTTGCGCACGACACCACGTACATCAGCGAGCCGCTGCGGCCCAACGGTTTGCCCGATTACGAACAGTACATTCTTGAACAGAGTCGCAAGGGCATAACTCCCGATAACAATGCGGGCGTTCTGCTCTGGCAAGCACTTTGGCCCAATGAACTGGATCCGCGAGATTATGAGTCCATGCGAGCTGAGTTGGGCTTGAAAGAAATCCCGCCGGCCAGTGCTGCTCTTCAGCCCGTGTATGGCGACGCCAATAAAAAACGCGTTCTGAACTGGCTGCGCAAACAACAGGGCAAAGTCGACGAGATCGATCCGTACGACTGGATCGGGCCGGCCACCGAAAGTGCCTGGACAAGCCAGCAATTTCCGCCGCTCGCCGAATGGGTCGAGGCCAACCGGCGCCCGCTCGATCTGATTGTCGCAGCGTCGCGCCGGCCCCGGTTCTATTCGCCGTCGCCCACAATGCTCGCTCACGAGCACATCTTGTTGCTGATAGCGTTGTTGCCTGATACGCAAAACATGCGCGAAGCCGCGCGCGGACTCAACACCCGGGCGATGCGGCACATCGGCGAAAACCGCCTAAACGACGCCTGGTCCGATCTGCTGGCAATTCACCGGCTAGCGCGTCTTATGGCCCAAGGTCCAACTTTAGTCGGGCAAATGGTCGCCCTGTCACTCAGCAACGAGGCCTGTCATGGCACGCTGGTCCTTCTCGGCAACGAGCATTTAACGGCTGAGTTAGCTCGCGAGATCAACAAAGATCTCGCCGGGCTGCCCGAGTTTCCCGGCCTCACCCGCAGCATCGACAGCTGGGAGCGGCTCTCCGCGCTGGACGTCGTACTCTACACGAAGATGCATGGCCTCGAAACCTTGTCAGAGAAACCTCCCAGTGGCCCCGATGTTTCTAAATGGATGACATTTGATTGGAACGTCACGCTTCGCCGAGTGAACTACTGGTACGATCGCCTCGTCGCCGCGACAAAGCTGCCAACGCGCGAAGTCCGAAAGAGAGTCTACGCAAAATTCGCAGCCGACCTCTCGGCAGGTCGCGAGCGCGTCAATAAGCCGATCCCCTTGACTGTGGCGTTTTTCAGCCTGGAGCAAAGAAGTCGGATGATCGGCGACGTCGTTGCAGGCATCATGATGTCCACCCTGGACTCCGCTGACTTTGAGGAACGCTCCAACACGACCCTCCAACTGACGCGCGTCGCAGCAGCACTCGCAGTGTATCGCGCAGAGCGTGGCCACTACCCTGAGAAGCTAGACGAGTTGATACCTGGTACGCCCGAAAAACTGCCCGTTGATATCTACAACGCGAAACCATTTCTCTATCAGCGTCTCGGCAAAGGCTTCTTACTGTACAGCGCCGGTGAGAACGGCGTGGACGACGGTGGGAGCCATCAAGACTCGGACATCTTCCAGGGTCAATCACTTATAGAACTCAAGAACTCCGACCCTGAAAAAACACAGTTACAGGGGCAAATACCTGCCGGTGCCGACGACATCTCGATTCGCGTCCCGCGTCCGATATTCTCGCTGCCACCGCTCAAGCAATCCACCAATGTCGAGCAGTAACGTCCGAAATACTCCCGATCGAACCGCTTTGTTCGCCGGCTCCGTAGCTACCGTCGGACTGCTATTACTAAGTAATCATGGAAATCCGCGCGAGATTGACGAATGAAACCATTCATCTCCGTGCTCTACGTCGGCAGCGAATACCAGTCATAAGCCACGCACAAGAAGCCACTAAAAAGGCTGTTGTCGGCTCGGGAACGCGCGCACCAAGCCCGATGAGCGGCCCACTTTGCACTAACACACTGCGAATGAGCGCACCCGTGTTAGGATTGATCGTGTAGAGTCGGCTATTCAAATCCGATAAATAAAGCGACTGGCCGTCAAATGCCAGACCGCCAACTTCGCCAACCCCAACTGGTGCCGGCAAACTCCGAATGATCACGTTTGCCTGGAACGGATCGAATTCGAGAATTGCGTCGTTAGCGGCGAAGAACTCCCGGCCAGTGTCATCGCCGCCGAGCGCTCCGGCAATTGTCGCTCCCGCCGGCGTGTGGTCTACCTGAAGTGGACCCCAAAAACTGGACAGCCCAATAAGGTATAAAAATCCCTGCTTAGGGATGGCCTTTGAGGAGTCCGGTCGATGACACGGAAGCGACGAAGTTTCAGTGGCGCATTCAAGGCGAAGGTAGCACTGGCGGCATGCCGCGGCGACAAGACCACGGCTCAGTTGGCGGCTGAGTACGAAGTCCATGTGGGCCAGATCACGGCCTGGAAGAAGCAGCTATTGGAAGGTGCTGCCGCATTGTTTGAAGACGGCCGCAGCAAGCGCGCTGCCGAGGACGCGGCCAGTGACGAAGAGCTATATGAGCAGATAGGCCGGCTGAAGATGGAAGTCGAGTGGTTGAAAAAAAAAGCTGCCGAGCTCACCTGAAGGATTGAGGCGATGCATCGAACCGGAACACGAGTGGCTGTCGATCGTGCGGCAATGTACCTTGCTCGGGCTCGCGCACAGCACGTGGTATTACCGCGCGGCCGGCGAATCAGCGGAGAACCTGGCACTGATGCGGCGCATCGACGAGCAGTATTTGCGGACTCCGTTTTACGGCAGCCGGAAGCTCTCGAAGGTGCTGGGAGTCAATCGCAAGCGCGTTCAGCGACTGATGCGGGTGATGGGAATCGAAGCGATCTATCCCAAGCGGCGTACGACTTGGCCCGGCGCCGGGCACAAGATTTACCCCTATTTACTGCGGAATGTGGAGGTCACCCGTCCCGACCAGGTGTGGGCCAGCGACATCACCTACGTGCCGCTGCGGCATGGCTTTCTTTATCTCGTGGCCGTGATGGATTGGTACAGTCGCTACGTGCTCTCGTGGAGATTGTCGAACACGCTCACGGGAAGCTTTTGCATCGAAGCGCTGGAGGAGGCGCTGTCCAAGGCCCAGCCCGAGATCTTCAACAGCGACCAAGGGAGCCAGTTCACGGCTGCAGCGTTCACGTCGAGATTGGAATCGCGCGGTATCGCGGTCAGCATGGATGGCCGCGGCCGGGCGATCGACAACGTGTTCATCGAGCGGCTGTGGCGGAGTGTGAAGTACGAGGAGATTTACCTGCGCGACTACACCGACGGCTGGGAAGCCGAAGCGTCACTGGCCGCGTACTTCCGCCTCTACGACGACGAAAGAATTCACCAGGCTCTTGGCTACCGCACGCCGGCCGAAGTTTATCGTGATCGAGGCTCAAGCGGCGGGCAGCCGCCGGACGAAAAAACGAATTGAAATCGCGCGCAACAAGTTGATAGCTGGTTAGTACATCAGATAGTTAAACAGCTGCCGCGGCCGCGCAAGACCTATGAGGGTCTTGCGGGCCGCCAGCCCCACTACCTTATTCAACCCCAAAATCTGTCCAACTGATGGGGTCCACCTCAACCAACACAGGATTACCATAGCCATCTTGCCGTTGCACCGGGGATCCATCGTTGATGGCATAGACTGCATTCTGGCCGAGCGCCCCGGCTCCGGACTGGTAACTAAGCCCGGCGCGAAACTCCGGTACGCCGGCCGCAGGCATGAACTCGGTCGAGACGAGCGCCCCGGTATTGGGATTGATACGGAATAAACTGGTGGGATTGGCAACGGGATTCTGATAGAGAAGCGTGTTGCCGTGCTCAGCAATTGTGAGACCGCCAAACTCTTGCCCCGCTATCAGGGCGCCGCCGGGCGGCGTGAATCCGCTCAAGATAACGCCGGTGACAGGATCTACCCGCACGATTCGATTGGTTGCAGGCTGAATGCCCCACAACTGGCCGGCGCACGGCACCGGCGCCGAAATGACGGCAAGGCCAATAACGACGATAGCGCCCGAGTAAATTCGGTTGAGGGTTGTTAGGTTCATTAGGCAGGCCTTCTATTCACGGGGTGATGATGTTGGACATCGAGTCGCCAGAATAGGCCGGGCCACTGGTCCAGTCAAGCATTTTCCATCGCTACCCGCGCCGAAGCACACGCATTTTTCATCTCTATTCCGCGGAAAATGCATGGGGCTGCGTAAGCGACGTCATCAACCGGCAGCCGCCAATTGGCAAGTAAGCGTTAGTTCGCAATTTGGCGGCCTACCGGCTGGCCGAATTCTTGATTATCATGGAAGTTCTCACTTTCCTCTCGATCTCCGATCTTACGCCGGAATCCCGGTTGATTCCCTCCCATGAAAATCGCAGTCATCGGCACCGGCTACGTGGGCCTCGTAACCGGCACCTGCTTCGCCGACAGCGGCAACAACGTTACGTGCGTCGACATCGATCGCGAGAAAATCGCCCGCCTCAACGCGGGCGAAATACCAATCTACGAGCCGGGACTCGAAGAGATGGTCCGCGACAACCAGTCGGCCGAACGGCTGCGATTCACGACCGATTTGGCCACTGCGATCTCGGCCGCGGAAATTGTTTACCTCGCGGTCGGTACGCCGCAGTGCGACGACGGCGCCGCCGATATGACCGCGCTGTGGGCTGTAGTCGATAGCATGGCGCCTCATTTGCGGCCGGAGGCAATTGTCGTCACCAAGAGCACGGTGCCGGTTGGAACGTGCGCGAAGATTTCGGCTCGGCTCAAAGAACATACCGGTCGCGATTGCAACGTCGCGAGCAACCCCGAGTTCCTCAAGGAAGGCTCCGCGATCGAAGACTTCATGAAGCCGGATCGCGTGGTCGTCGGTGTGCGGCGCGAGGAGGTCGGCCAGACGCTGCACAGTCTGTACAGGCCCTTCATGCGCACCGAAAAGCCGTTCCTCATCATGTCGCCGGAAAGCGCGGAGCTCACGAAGTACGTCGCCAACGCGCTCCTCTCGACCAAGATCAGCTTCATCAACGAGATGGCCAACCTGTGCGAGCGAATGGGCGCGGACATCAACGACGTCCGCCGCGGCATCGGCCATGATAGCCGCATCGGTTTCGCGTTCTTATTTCCTGGCGTCGGTTACGGTGGGAGCTGCTTCCCGAAGGACGTCCGCGCGCTGGTGCGGATGGCCGAAGAGCACGGCATCGAACCGCAGATGATGCGGGCCGTCGATTCGGTCAACGAGAATCAAAAGAAAATCGTCATCGACAAAATCAAATCACACTTCAACGGCAATCTGAAGGGCAAAACCGTTGCCGTATGGGGCTTGGCATTTAAACCGAAGACCGACGACATCCGGGAAGCCCCAGCGCTGGTGCTCATCGAATGGCTTCTGGCCCAAGGCGCAGCCGTGCGGGTTCACGATCCGGAAGCAATGGAAAACGTCCGCCAAAAGTACGGCGAGCGGCTCAAGTATTGCGCGAAACCAATGGACGCCATCAGCGGCGCCGACGCCCTCGCGATCATGACCGAATGGGGCGATTATCAGCGTCCCGAATTCAAGGAAATGTTTCGCCGCATGCGCGCACCGGTGATCTTCGACGGCCGCAATCTGTACGAGCCCTGGGCGATGGAACGGCTTGGGTTCATCTATCACAGTATTGGCCGACCCTCGGTGGGCTAATCGAGTTGGAGTGCCGGCGGCTACACCGACATTCCTGCGTAGCGGCAATCGGCTCGCTTTTGTTGACGCCCCTTCCCATCTCGCCTACGCTTAAAGCTGGGGAAGAGGACATGAAGCGACGTTGGCGAATATCTGCGGCGGCGGTTGTGGGGCTTGCGTGCGCATTTGGCGGGGCCTCGCGCGTCGAGGCAACGGGCGTTCCCGTCGGCGGCTTCCTGCCGTTCGTAGGCATCGGGCTGTCCAACGAATTCGATCACGATGAGTTCTTCCCGTTTTTCGCGGCCTACAATACAGCCCAACCCACCAGCAGCATGATGCTTGGTTACGGGTCGCCGCACTTCGACCTCGCGCTTCTCGACAGCGGCGCCGGTTTCTCCGCGCTAACCGCCCAAGCCTACGACGACTTCAATATCGACGGGCCGTATTCGGGCAATCCCGATGGTTTCGCGGGCGCCAACCAGCTTCCAGTCGAGGGAGCAACCGGTAACATCACGGTGGATGTCAACGAGCCGCTCGGATTGTACGTTGCAGGTTTACAGACGGGCACTGGGGGTGCATCGCTCACGATGAACCTGAATACGATGACCGGCCAAACGAACACCTCGATGGTAACTTTTCCGGCTGGCGCCGACCTCCCGAACGTTGTCGGACTGACATTTGCCAGCCGTTACGCGACGTTTATCCATAACGACCAGCCGCAGATTTTCCAGCTCAATGGAAAAACCGTACGGGCGCCGGCGATCACGTTTCACCCGCTTGGAAGTGGGAATACACTCGGCATCACTCGACGTGCCTTTCTCGATCCAGCGCCCAGCGCAAGTTTTGGCGAAAGCGCGACGCCTGTCTACGTGGGGTTCGGAAACGGGGCGGAGTCTTGGGCCGATCCCATCTATCCGACGTTGCTGCAAGCTGGGGGAGGCACCTTCTTGTCCGTCAATGCGAAGGAAAATAACCAGTCGTTGGGCAACTCGCAATTCTTGTTCGATACAGGGGCCGACGTAACCGTCGTCTCCGCGTTCAGTGCCAATCAACTTGGTTACAGCGGAACGCCCGATTTCACCGTCGCCGTGGTTGGATCGGGAGGAACTTTCTTCGATGTCCCCGGTTTCTTTCTCGATGAGCTGACCGTTTTCGCCGAAAACCATACGAACCACGGACCCAGCAATCTCGTGCTGACGAATGTGCCCGTCATCATTCTCGACGTTACGAACCCCAATGGCGGCGGCATCGTGCCCGGCATCATCGGAACGAACGTAATTGCGGGGCGAAATGCCGTTCTCGATCCCAGGCCGGTTGGTGGCGGCATCAGCCCGGGCTTGTATATCAGCGATCCGGTGACAACGGAAAAGACTTGGACGAGCACGGCCGCCAGTGGCACCTTCGGAACCGGCAGTAACTGGAGCGGCGGCACCGCGCCGGACCTTACGAACCGAGGCATCGCCAACGTGCGCCATGTTTCAGGTGGCAATCAGACGGCCGTCGTCGCTGCGAACGCCACTGTTTGGGAAGTCAATGTTTCCGGTACCGCCAACCAGACAATGACGCTGCAAGTGCAAAATGGAGTCACGCTGCAGACTTTTTCCGGGATCAACATCGAGCAAGGCGGAACTATCAGTCTTCAAAATGGGACGCTCGATGCGCAGTACCTCGAACTGTTTGGCGGCACACTCAGCGGCGTTGGCACGGTCACAACCGGCAGTGGTCCAATTCCTGGCCAGATCGAGAACCGCGGCGGCACAATCGCGCCGGGCAATGGCATTGGCGAACTCGATTTCACCGGCCGATTCGCAAGCGGCCCTGCGGCCACTTTGGCCATCGAACTCGGCGGCAGCGTGGCGGGGCTATACGACACAATCGGCGTCACCGGCGATATTTCGCTTGACGGCGCACTGGCCGTATCGCTCGTGGGGGGCTTCACGCCGAGTTTCGGAAACTCATTCGCGATCCTGTCCATCGACAACGGAAGCGGCGAAGTTGGAGGAACCTTCAGCCAATTGATGTTGCCCGACGGACAAAACTGGATCGTGAACTACTTGACAAACAGCGTGCAGTTGGTCGTCGGCAACCCCGGCGACTTCAATAATGATGGGGTCGTAGACTCGGGGGACTATGTGGTCTGGCGTAAAAACTACGGCGGACCACAAAACCTTCTGGCCTGGAGAAGCCATTTTGGAGTGACCTACAGCGGCAGCGGTTCGGCGACCTCTCTTCCTGCCAGCGTCCCGGAGCCGGGCAGCCTGATCTTGATCGCACTTGCCGCTGGCGGCTTTGCGATCGGACGGAAGCAGCGGCTTACTCTGACCGCTCTGTTCGCAGCCTCGATACGCTATGCAACGTCGTGTTCGACGTGAACCGCGGCACGATTAGGCCGTTGCTGCCCATTGGGATGTCGATGGCCACGGTCACCTCGGTCGTCGAGTTCGTGATCGTCGACGGCGTGATGCTGATTGTACGCGCCGCGCGCCCCAACGATATTGAGCAGACCGGTAGCCTTGGCGGTGGCGTCGGCAGCCGTCGCGCCGGGCACCATGGCGGTGCGGGCCGCTTCGTACGCCGCGCTGTCGGCCGTATGGCGGATCACGTTCAGCCAGCCAAACTCGAACGCTGCCAACAAGAACAAGAAGAAAATCGGCGCGGTGATTGCAAATTCCACCGCCGCCGCGCCGCGGCGCGACCCACGGAAACGCTTGCCATCATGGTTTCGGACGGTTGAGTACACGTTTGCACCAATTTCAAATTCTTGTGGAATTGCCAGCCGATTAGTTGGTCAGCATGACCGGCAGCGTCGAGGCGATCTCCTTGAAAATCCGCGCCAAGTCCTCGGCTGTCGGCGCGTGGAAGTGCCGCCCGCCGGTGGCCGCCGCTACTGCTTCCATTCGCGCGATATCGGCGTCGCTGCTGAACGTGATCGTGTGGATCACAATGTCCTTGGTTGCGGCCTTCTGGGCCGATAGAATCGGCTCCGGGCCAAGATTGTGAATCCCATCGGTCATCAGCACCATGGTCTTCACGGCGAATGGCCGAATCTTTTTCCCCGTCAGCACCTTGATGCCGTCGTCGATTCCGGCTGATATGGCCGTGCGCCCCTTCACGGGCTTGCTGCTCAGATTCTTCATCACCTGCCGAATCGTGTCGTAGTTGCTGACCAGGTCAGAATTGATGTCGGAAATGTTGTAGCTAAAGCCGCACTCCTTCGTATTGCTCGAATAGCTCACGAGCGCAACATGTTCGTCCTGGGGGGTCTTATCTAATTCGACGAGAAACGCCTCCATGGCAATGTTCAATGCGCCCCAGCGGCTACGGGTGGGGTCCGGCGGTCCGCAATCCGGCGCACCGGACGGAAGCTGCGAGCCGGTCAGCGTCCACATCATCGATCCCGATCGATCGACGACAAGGCAGATGTCTCGATCGAGTTGTGTTGAAGTTGCCGATTCTTTCGGCTCAAATTGGCGGATGCCAAACACGTTGGCGAACAGCAAGTTCACCGGCCCGGCGAGCGAACCCTGCGTGCGTCTGCCGGTGACTCGCACCGCATTCGGCTTATTTCCACCGGGCGTAAAAATGAATCGCGATATGTCAGTTGGCTGAGAGCTGTTGCCAATTTCAATATCGCTGTCGGCCAGCAGGAGCGGATCGCCCGCCACCACATTGCGTTTTGCGGCCTCTTTGGCTTCGGTAATCGCCGCGGACGTGGTTTGCGCCAGGCTCAATTCCTTTGCCCCGGCCCGCGCCGCCGCATCGGTAGCGGTGCGAAGCTCGGCTCGCACCAATTGCATCCAGGCGATGTTAACAGCAAACGCCGCCATGATAATGCACAGCGGCAAACAAACCGCGATCAGCACCATCATCGCAGCACGGCGGGTCGTTCGGACGTCTTTCATTCGGAAGCGTTTCATTGGTGTGCATCCCGTAAGGTCTTCAGTTCTCAATCATCATCGTCGCCGTGGCCGTTAATGTTCGGCCGCGGAAAAACGTCGTCGGCACGACCGAATTCGAATCGCAAGGTGCGCTCACGGTCACGGTGATATAATCGCCCGGTTTCGTCGATGAGATATTGGCCGGATTGACGCTGACCTGCGATCCTTGAACTTTTCGATCCACAAGAACGTTGTTGCAGACCGTTTGCACGGTCCCCGCAGTCGCGCCTTTGTCAATCGCTTGACGAACGCCTTCATACGCAGCCACCGTCAGCGACTGTTTTAAAAACAATGCCGAGCAGGACTCGAGCGACGCGATCACCAGCAGCACGACAACCGGCAAGCACACAGCCAACTCGGCCGCCGCCACGCCGCGGGTCTTCCGCCGCGCCGCCGGCCGCCGCCGATCGTTACGCGAGCAAATTATTCGCGGTATAATTCCCATACACTGGTGGCCGTCTGCTAAATTCTTTGTGTTGACTCTTCACGACGCGCCTGGAATCTTGCGATTTCAGCTAGGCCTTCTGCTTTGAACCGGCGAGCTGTTCGCCTTTGCTCGCTTCGACCTTCTCGTTCTCAAATGCACCCAGCCGCGTCAACATGGCGTTATAATCCTCGGCCAGGTCGTGCCAGAAATCGCGCCGGCGGAATTTCAACTTCCGCGGCGTTTCCCCTTGCGCCACTTCCCGGATGGCACGACGCAAGCTGAAAATCGGACCCGCGAAGCGGTGACTCAGCTTGATCGTGTCCACAACAAACACCGGCAACAGGAACACCATCACGAGCAAAAATGGCCCCTGCGACCACCAAAGATCCTGAATGTGGGCTGAGAGCGCTCGAAATGGATTCGCCAACGCCTGCAGGATGAACGAAACCACAGCGCTGACCAGTACGAACACTAGCCAATGGAAAATGATCCGGCGAGCAAGCGCTCCTTGCACGTTCGAATCGATAAAGTGTTTCTTTCGTTGGGGATGTGCCATCTGTGGACCCCTCCAAGACAATGCGAACATTTTGCGGAGCGCCGTTGGCTCTCACGACCCTGCCCCGAGAAGCGCGCCGCAAAACAAACGCTGGGCCGCTGCTTGCCGGCAGTTAACCTTTACGAAAGTTTAGGTCACGCTGGCGAACGCTGCGGACACGTGTGCTGCCGGCTGCAAAGAATTTTGCCGCGGGCGCCATTCCAACATCATCCGCAGACTCGGCACGATCGGATTAAAGTGTAGTCAACCCACTCCGCGGGATGAATTTCCCTCCGCGCGAGAGACTACAGTGCTCTACCGCTTCTACCGTTGCCGCACCTGGATGCCGTCTTGGATCTGGTCGCTGGGATGAAGCACGATCACGTCGCCTTCAGAAAGGCCATCGAGGATTTCGGCATCCAGCCCGTTTTGGCGACCGACCTTCACTTTCTGTTCGTGCGCCACGCGATTTTTGACGAGGAAGACCGCCGGCTCGCTGCCGGCCCGAAACAAAGCGCTCGTGGGGATTTTCAACACGTTTCGGGCCTCGTCGATGATCACCCGCGCCTCGACGCGAAACGCATCGCCTAACGTAGGCCGCTTCTCTGGCGGGTCGACAAAGTCGGCGATCACCCACACACGCTGCTCTTCGACGCCCAATGTCGAAATCTTGGTAAACCCGGACGGCTCGACCACGCGCACTCGAGCTTGCAGCGGGGCTGCTCCGCCCCAATGCTCCAACAACACCGTATCCCCGGGGTGAATTTTCACCGCATCACGCGACAGCACGTCGATCTCAACTTCCAAATCGGCAGGATCGCCTACCTCAACCAGCGCCGTGCCGGGCGTTACCACCGCGGAGCTTTCCTGGAACACCCGCAGCACGCGGCCATTGATCGGCGAATAGATGGGAAAGTTCCAATCGCTGTTCGTGTTATTTGCGCTTTCGGCCCCTATATTATTGTTCTCACGAGGGCTTCCATTGCCGGAGAGATCGGGATCTTGCTCGTCGTCACTGGCGTTTTCGGCTGTTTTGGCATGCTTCGCAACTTCGACACTCTCGCTCCGCGGCCGAGACCGCATCAAAGCGGCCTGTGCTTGCTCTAGCTCAAACCGAGCGATCTCTTCGGAAACGCGAGTTGCCCGCAACTCTTCGTTGCGCTGCCGGCTGAGCATTTCGGCATTTTCCAGTTCCGACTGGGACGCCCCGTTGCCGCGGAACGCCTGTCGCATGCGCGTCAGCTCCGCTTCGGCAAAGGCCTGTCCGGCCCGGGCTTTCTCCAGTTCGGGCTCGACTTGCCGCAAGGCGGCCTCGGCCTCCTTTACCCGCGCCTCCGCCTGCGCGATGCTCCGCGCGTCGAGCAACTCCGGGTCGCGCGGTTCGATCATGGTGAGCAGTGTTTTACCGGCCTCGACCTTGTCGCCGGGATCGAGCGTGATCCGCAGAATGCGCCCGCTCAGCGGGGCCGAGACGACATACTTGTCGTGAATTCGCGTTTTGCCTTCCTGGTCGACGGTGACGCGCACCGTTCCCCGCTCGACCCGCACGAGATCGACCTCAACCGGTTGCGGCAAAAACGCGTACGCCAGCCCGGCGACGATGATCGCCGCGACTAACAGCACAAATACTTTGCTGCCAACGTTACGCATACGTAGCAAGGGGCAAGGAGCCAGGGGTAGCAAGCCAAGGAATTCTTACTCCCCGCTCATTCCCGCGCTTTCAGCACCGCGATCAGGTCGAGATCATCCAGCTTATGTCGCACCAACAGCGCCGAACCAATCGACGCGGCAAGTACGGTAGCGGCCGCCAATCCGTACGTCGAATTCGCGATTACGAACGGAAAGCGAAATACTTCCTGATCCAAAAACAATGTGAGAATCCACGCAAAAAAGTAACCCATCACCAGCCCAAACGGAATTCCAAGCAACGTCACCGTGCCAATTTCGCCCAGCAGGATGGTCGAGATTTCGCGGCGCGTGAAACCAATCACGCGCAACGTCGCCAATTCACGGCTACGCTCGGATAGTGAAATCCTTGCTCCATTGTAGACAACGCCCAACGCGATGATGATGGCAAACGTAAGATTGATCATTCGCATGTGCAGCATGTTCTTGGCGACAGTATTTCGAAAGCTATCGACCGATGCCTGCCGGATTGTCACGCTCGCCACCCGCGGCGTTTCTTTGATCTGCCGATAAATGGCCGGCAGATACAGCGGATCGGTCGTCAGCATCGCCCCGCTAACGAGCTGCCCTTCGCGCATCAAGCGGTTCACCGCTTCGATGTCCATGTAGGCGTTCAAGCCGGAAATATCATCTAACAATTCAACAATCGGGACATCAGCGACTGGACGCTTGTCTTGGAGCGCCTCGACGCGAATCGTATCGCCCGCGCGCACATGGAGCACTTGCGCCAATTTCTTCGAGATTACGAGTCCTTCGCGCGGCAGATCGACAAAATGCCCCGTGCGGGTTTTCAATCGCATGAGCGACGCGTCCGACGGCAACCCTACAATACCCACCCGCCGCGAGTGGTTGCCGGCGCGCAGCCGCACCGAAACGGTGCGCCGCGGTTCGCAACGCTCGACGCCAGGCAAGTTTGCCAGCTCTCGCACGGCGTCGATCGATACGGGCTCGACGGTTGCCAGCGACAAATCGTATCGTTGCACGTCATAAAACTGCGTACGAATCACCTCGTCCACGGAATTTCGCATAAAGTTGCCAACCACGATAATCGCCACCGACATGGAAATCGCCAGCAGCGAGAATGCCGTCTTCACCGGATGCCGCTCGAGTTGCCGCAGGATCATGCGGGCCACATTGGGCACGAGCAGGCCGAAGCCCATTCGTTCAAGAATCGTCGGCCCGAACCGGGCCGGTGGTTCTGGCCGCATGGCTTCCGCCGGTGGCAAGCGAACGGCCAGCACAATCGCTCCGAACGCCCCGGCCAACGACGCCCCACCGGCAACCAGGATCGCGTTCGCAACCACATTCGGCCGTACGCGAAATACCAACTCCGGGTACTGATAAACGCGCAGGAACAGCTTGGTGAAATCGTGGGCCAGCCACATGCCGCCGAAGGTTCCAACCAGACCGCCAGCCATCGTGATCAACAGCACAAACTTCATGTAATGCCAGGCGATCTGCAGGTTCGTGTAGCCAAACGCTTTCAACGCGGCAATTTGTTCGCGTTGCAGGCTGGTCAGGCGAGTAAGGACGACATTCAGCAAGAACGCGGCCACGCATAAGAATATCGTCGGCGCAATTAGTCCCGCGCCGCGCAGACCTTGGATATCGCTTTCCAACAACAGGTTCGATAATTGGTCCTTCCGCGGAAAGCGCCAGGCAGCCATACGGTTCCAATAAATTATCGATGCGATGGATCACCTCTTCGACGGACGTGCCTCGCGTCAGGCCGACCGCGACGTCGTTGAAAGCCCCCTTCATGTCGTAGGCGGTCGAGAGCGCTTCGTGCTCCATCCACAGGATTCCAAAATGCTTCGGATCGGGCAGCATATCGCCCGGCTTGATTTGGAACACATATTCCGGCGAGAATGCCACGCCGACGATCCTGAGCTGCTTGCGCCGCCCGTTGATAATCGCAACGATCGAGCTGCCGAGGTCCAGACTGTTGGCTTTCATGAACGCTTCGCTGGCCAACACCTCGTCGTCGCGGCCAAACGTGAGTTGCCGGCCGCGACGCAAGTAGAGTTGATTCAATCGCGGCGGACGCGTCACCGGCAACGAGATAAGCTGGCCGACGCCCGGTTCGTCCAGCCCCGGTACATCGAGCGTGACCAGTTGAACGATCCGAGTTTCAACCGTCGCAACGCCCGGAATTTCCGTTAGCCTGTCTGCAACCGCGTCGGGCGCGCGTTTCACTTTTGCGAAGACATCGGCAAATCGATACCGCTCGTAAAATGTCGATCGAGTCAACTCCAGTGAGTACAGGATCGTCCGCGAATTGACGAACGTCGCCACCCCGGCGGCAATCACAATCGCAATCGCGAAAGATTGTCCCTTCATCTGCGACAGATCGCGGACCAATTTGCGGTCGAGCGCACTAATCATTGTTTAGCGTCGGCCATCAGGCCGAATCGATAACTATTACCACGTCAGCTCACTTGCTACCCGTTTTTGTGCATTGGGAAGCACTTGGACGATTTTCCCATCCGAAATCGAAATCACCCGATCCGCCATTTCGGCGATCACGGCATTGTGCGTGATGACGGCCGTAGTCGTATGCAATTCGCGATTGATCCGCGAGATGGCTTCCAACACGAGAATGCCGGTGTGGACATCTAGCGCGCCCGTCGGCTCATCACACAGCAGAACGCTGGGCTGTTTTGCTACGGCGCGGGCGATTGCCACCCGCTGCTGCTCGCCGCCGGAAAGCTGCGCCGGAAAGTGATCCTGGCGCTCCACCAGGTTTACCATTGCCAACGCATCCGTCGGATTCATCGGCTGAGATGCGATGTCTGTGACCAGAGCCACATTTTCCCGCGCGGTCAGGCTGGGTATCAGGTTATAAAATTGGAACACAAAACCAACGTGCTCGCGCCGGTAGCGAGTCAGCGCCGCGTCATCAAACTCGGTTAGTTGCTGGCCCTTGTAATAGACGGTGCCGGCGGTGGGCACATCCAAACCGCCCAGGATGTTGAGAAGCGTGCTCTTGCCGCTGCCCGATGGGCCGAGCAACACCACGAACTCGCCCGCATACAGTTCCAGGTTCACGCCCCGCAGTGCGTGAACCTCGACCTCGCCCATGTGGTAGACCTTCGTGAGCCCGCGGGCTTCGAATATGACTTCCGGCTGTCCACTCGCACGTCGTGCAGCGGTGGCGTCGTAAGATAGTGTAGTCATGCGGCGGAAAATTGCCTGCGGAGTGATTCATGAGGGGCTATCAACAGTGTAGTCGTCCTACTCCGCCAGAGGAAATCGTCTCGCAGAGCGTAATGCCCACACGCGCCTGTTGCACCAAACAGCGCCGCGGCATACAAACAATTGATCTTCGCTTTCTGAAAAAACTGCCCGCAACCCCGAGACCCTCGTGAAATTTGTACTCGCAATGATTGCGGTCTTTTGGCTGGTGCCGGCGACGACCGCGACGTTTGCCGGCGGCGGGCCGGAAAACGTCCTGCTGCTGGTTAATTCCAATAGCGAGTCCTCCAAGACCATCGCCAACCATTACATCAAGTGGAGAAAAATTCCCACCAGTAACGTCCTCTACATCGATTGGAAAGGAAGCACCGGTACGGAGTCAGCGGGCCGCTTTCGCGAGCTGCTCCTCACGCCCGCGCTGACGACGATCGAAAACCGTCATCTCGCGTCGCAGATTGATTACATTGTTTATTCCAGCGACTTCCCCTGGAAAATCAATCTCCGCCCGTTGTTTCCCGGCCAGAAATTCCCGCCAGAGTTCGACCCCGATGCGTCACTCAACGGGGTAACGTACCTGTCCTCGTTTATCCTCAGCCAAAACCCGGCACTGATGCGGCCCGACATTAATTGGTACGTGCCGGGACCGATCGCGCCCAACATGTTGCAATGCCAGAAGCTTGCCGCCGTCCCTTCGCGCGGGTTCCGATCGCGCTACCTGTGGGACAGCAACGGAAAGAAAACCGAGGGCATTACACCCGGCCAACGCTATCTACTCTCCGTCGTGTTGGGTATCACAAGCGGACGCGGCAACACCGTCGACGAAGTTTTGAATTACTTGCGACGAGCCGTCGGCGCCGACGGAACTCGTCCGCACGGCACGATCTATTTCATGTGGAATAAGGACGTCCGCAGCTTTACACGGGACAAGTGCTACCCCGCGGTTGCGGCCCAGATCAATGCGGCCGGTGGTCATGCCGTCGTGCAGCAGGGCCGACTTCCGACAGGCGCCAAAGACGTGGCCGGCATGATGGTCGGCGCCGCCGACTTCAATTTGGCCAAAGATGGAATCCACATCCTTCCTGGCGCTATTTGCGATCATCTTACTAGTGCCGGAGGGGTCATGATCGCCACCGGAAGCCAGACGCCGCTCAGCGAATTCCTCCGCCACGGCGCCGCCGGGGCAAGTGGAACGATTGTCGAACCCCTCGCGCTCCAGGCCAAATTCCCGCTGCCGTCGATTCAATTGCACTACGTCCGCGGCTGCTCTCTGGCGGAAGCGTTCTATCAATCCGTCAGCGGTCCCTACCAACTGCTCATCGTCGGCGACCCTTTGTGCCAACCCTGGGCCGCGTTTCCGAACATCACATTCGAGGGAGTCAAACCGGAGGAAAAAGTCAAAGGCTCGCTTTCCATCACGCCGTCCGGTTCACCGACCGTCGGTAATTATGAAGTCTTTATCGATGGTCGGCTTGTGGCCCGGACGACACGCGCTAAGCCGCTCAGTTTGGACACGACGAAGCTGGAAGATGGTTACCACGAGCTGCGAATTGTCGGCTTCCGCTCCGACTCGATCGAAACGCAGGGCCGGCGTATTGTCCCAATTTTTGTTAACAATCACGATGCGGCGGTGGAGCTCGAAATATCGCCGGCGTACCGCGTGGAGCTACTCGCCAAACTGAAACTGAGTGTCCGCCAGCCTGGCGCCGCCGAAATTTTAATTCGGCAGAACAGTCGAGTCTTGGCTCGCGTAAAGGGCGAAGCGGGCGAGGTAGAAATTCCGGCAACGACACTCGGTCGCGGTCCGACCACACTGCAAGCATTCACCGAAGGAAAAGCGGCCGCCGTCTCAACGCCCGTGCATATCGTCGTCGAATGACCTCCCGTGACATCGCCGTTCTCGCAGTGGCGCCGGTTCGTGCAGGCGAGATGCTCCGCGAATTTCAACTTCCGCTCGCAGGGCGATAGGACTGCATTTTTTTGCAAACTGTGGCTCTACCGTAGTTCCGAGCGGCTTGCGAGCCCGCGGTCGAAATCTCATACTGGATTTCTGAAAATGGGCCGCGGACCGCAGGGCCGTGCGTCTGTGGGCGATGGTTTTTCAGGTGTCCCGAGCAGGAAAGAGTCAAACTCGAACGATTGTAACGAATAGCCGGCATCGAAAACAGGGTCGCCGGGCCCACTTCGTTGACAGCAAGTGCCGCACAGATACGATAAAACAAGGCTGCGAAACACGTTCGGCAATAGATCCCCAAGACCCTGGCGGGTGGTTCCATATCGGTGCGGCACAATACGAAATTCACGATGGCGTAAGAGCTGGTTGCCTGAGCTTGGCCGCGGCCGCAAATTGGGCCCGGCGGCTCCATAATCTCGTCATGAACTCATAAGTTGATGGGGCTGGCTTGCTGAAAACCGGCAGCGTCCAACTGACGTTTGCAATTCGGACGATTGCTTACTACTCTCCTGCCAATATGCGAAACTGCTAAAAACACAGGCCGAGGAAGCAACGTTCTCACCGGCCACCTTGGCGATTGAATTCACGCAGGTATCGATCATGCAACAGTATCGGGTCAATTATTCGCTTCTAATTGGTTTGATCGTCGGCACTTTCCTTTTCTCGGGCGCCGTCTACGGCGTATGGCGATTCCAGATCGAGCGCAAATCGGGGTGGCTCGTCGGCGAAGCCGAGAAGTCGCGCGGCGAAAAGGATTATCGCGACGCGGTTCAGTTCTACGGGCAGTACCTTTCGGTCCATCCCGAGGACAAAGACGCACGGTTGAAATTTGCCAATAGTTATATCGACCTTGCTGAGCAAGACGACGCCGGCCCGGAAGATCTCGGGGCGGCGATGCAAATACTCGAGGGCACCCTGCGCAGGCCGGATATGATGGACGTCCCGGAAGCCAAAGCCTTGCGCCGCCGGTTAGTCGACCTGTACGGCCGAGACAATGTACGCAACTACAGCGGTGCGCTGGACCATCTTAACTTGCTGTTAGAGAGCGATCCCAACAATGCGGAATTGCAAGTGCTGCGCGCCAGCTATCTCATGCGGTCCGGCAATCTGGATGATGCGATAAAGTACTCGTATCAACTGATCGGTTATGACCCCAAGGCGGATAAATTTGATGTCAAAAAAGCCACCGCGCCCCACTCCGCGGAAGTCTATGCAAATTTGGCCGGCCTTCTTCATGGCAAACAGAATAAGCCCGTGCTGGCGGAACGGGTGATGAACCAATTGATCGAGGTCAATCCATCGGACGCCGACGCCTATGTCAACCGCGGACGCTTACGTACTCTGTGGGGCGACGCCGATGGCGCTCGTTCCGATGCGCAAAAGGCCTATCAACTGAAGCCCGAAGATTCAGACGTGTTGCTGCTCATCGCCAACACCGCGGTTCAGCAAAAAGATTTTGACAAGGCCCGCCAGTACATCGCCGCAGCCAAGAAGTTGCATCCGAAAGAGTCGCGGCTTTACCAGACGGCCGCGTCGCTCGATTTGCAGGAAAACAAATACCCCAAGGCTTTAGCGGAACTCGATGAAGGCGTGAAAGCTGTGGACGGCGCGGCGGGCATCAATCTGCAGTTCTTCAAGGCCCGTTTGCAGATCGAGTCGAAGGACATCAAAGGCGCCCGGCAAACGATCGACGATATGCTGCATGTTCGCAAACTCCAGCCCGAAGTTCTCGACTACTTTGACGCGATCATTCTGTTCGCCGAGGGCAAGTGGTACCCGGCAAGCGAAGCCCTCAGCAAGCTGCGCCCACGCATGGGCGGTTTCACTCACGAAATGGCTACCGAAATCGACTACGACCTGGCCTTGTGCTACGAGCGATTGGGTCGCTTCGAGCTGGCGCAGCAGTACTACGATCTAATCGTTCAGCAGAATCCAGAAAATGCGCCTGCCGTCGCCGGCGCCCAACGAATGAAGCGCAACTGGGTGTGGGTTCAGGCAAGGGCGCCGCCGACCCCTTACAAGCCGATATCGCCAAGGAACTCAAGAAGCCCAAGGACCAACAAGATTGGACCAAAATCGATGCCCAGATTGAAGAGCTCGCCCAAAAGCGCAAGCTGGATGAAACAAACATCAAGCTCATTAAGGCCCAAGTCGCGATCATGCGCGAAGATTACGAAGGAGCAAAAAAGCTGCTGATCGAGGCCGATAAGCTTTCGCCAAACAGTCTGCCAATCGCCCGATTCAAGGTCCAAATAGCGCGTATCGATCCCAAGATCGGCCCTGCCAAAGCGATGGAGTATCTGCAAAAGTTGGTCGACCAGTTTGGCGACCAGCCTTCACTGCGGCTCGATAAGGCCGACATCTTGATCACTCTGAACAAAGACAAGCAGGACAAGGAACCTTTGAAACGAGAGCTCGCCAGCTTGATGTCTGGCATCGATAGCTGGACGGTTCCGAAAAAGGTAGAGCTCTGGAGCGGCATGGGAGGCCGGTACTTAAACCTCGGGATGATCGACGAGGCCCGGCAGTACCTGACTCTTGCTGCCGATAACCAACCGAACGAATTGCCGTTGCGACTCGGTCTTTTCTCACTGGCGTTGGAGTCTGGCGACGAAGAGGGGATGAAAGCGGCCCAGGCCAAGATTCTCGAGATCGTCGGCGATCAAAACGACAGCGCTTGGTTATATGCGGAAGCCCGTCGCAAAATGTGGCTCGTGCGTCGCGGTCAACTCGGACCGGAGGCGCTCGACAGTATTCGCTCGCTGGTCAACCGCGCCCTCGACCAGCGACCCGACTGGCAGGAGTTATATGCCCTGCTGGCCGAGATCGAGCTATATTCCAACCATGCCGCGTTGGCGCTGAAGGACTACGATCGGGCCGAAGAACTCGGTCGACTGGCGCCGTCGGCCGTGGTTCAGCACATCCGCCTCTTGGCGGCCAACGGCCGATTTGATGATGCCGGAAAACTCCTCGATCGAATTCCCGAAACGGCCCGCCAAACGCTGTTGGGTCCGCTCTACGCCGAGATTCTATTCCGCACCAAACAAGTCGACGCGGCCGTAAAACAAGCCAAAGCCGCCACCGAATCCGACCCCACCAGCGTCCAGAACCATTACTGGTACAGCCAGCTACTGGCCCGTTCGGCGCAGGCCCCCGAGCTCGCAGAAGCGCGGCGCAACGAAATCATGGGGCAGGCGATCCAGGCAATGCAGCGGGTCGTGCAGTTGAGGCCCGAATTTCCCGAAGCCTGGTTCGCGTTAATTAACTACGACGTCATGCAGCATAATGTGGCCGATGCGCAAAAGGCGATGCGCGATGCCCAACTCGTGTTGAGTGGCGACAACCTCGCCATATTCTTGCGCGGAGCAACGAAGTGCTGGGCCGCTGGTTCGACGCGGAAACGATGTATCGCGAACTCTACGAGGCCGATCCCAAAGACTTGCAGCGCACCCAGCAATTGGCCGCCTTTTACTTGAGCCCTCTGTATAAACGGCCCGATCGGCAAGCGAAGGCCACGCCGCTCATCAATCAAATCCTCAAGGCCGGGGCCAGCGGAAAACTTCCCGCCAACGACAGTAATTTGTTGTGGTCCCGGCGGATGGCCGCCAAGCTGCTCGCGAGCACTGGCGATTATCAGAACCTGCTGAAGGCCGATAACTTGCTTGCCTCCAATTCCCAGGACGGTAGCCTGTTGATCGAAGACAAGCTCGCCCTGGCCGAGATCCTTGCCCCGCGGCCGGAGCCCACCTCGCGTAAAAAAGCGATTGCTCTATTGGAATCGGTCAGCCAGGTCCAGTCGCTCAACGAGGCAGCCGAGATCGAGCTTGGCGAGTTGTACTACGCCACCGGCGGCGATTGGAATAGCCAATTCGCAAAGGCAATTGCCCGCTTCCCCAAGTCGCTCAAAGCGCGCGAATCCTATATTCGCAAGCTGTTGACGCGGAGCGATCCGCGCTCGATCGAGAAGGCGACCACCCTCGTCACGGAACTGCGAAAAATCGCGCCAAATTATCCGCCAACTTTTGAGCTTACCGTCCGCCTCGCGGACAAACTCGGAAAGCAAAAGCAGGTTCGCGACGAGCTGCTGCGCAGGTTGCCGAACATGAAGGATATTAAAGAGTTAAGCGATAGCCAAAAGCAAACGTATGCCATGTTTGCCAGTCTGCTGGTCGATCTGGATGACCTCGATTCGGCAGAGAAGATATACCGCGACCTTGCCGCGCGCGACCCTAAACTGGTGCTCGAGTTAGCCAAGTTCCTGGGCCTGCGCCGCAGTCCCGAGCAATGCTTTGAAAAACTCAATGAGGTTTATAGCGTAGAGCGAATACCCAGTATTCTGTCGGTCGCCATGACCGTGGTCCGCGACAACCGCGATAAAGTCGGCAACAAGTTCGATGCACAAATTCAGAAGTGGATCGATGCCGGTCTTCGCGAAAACCCCGGTTCCATCACGCTGCTTGTGATGCAAGCCGACCTGTTCGATGTGCAAAAGCGCTATGAGGACGCCGCGAATACCTATCGCAAACTACTTAGCCGAACCGATTTGACGGGCATGACCCGCGCCGTGGTGCTCAACAATTTGGCCTACCTGGTGGCAATTGCCGGCAAGTCGGCCGGAACCAGTGTCGATCCGATGAAGTTGGTGCAGGAAGCTGCGCAAATCTTGGGTCCCAATTCCGACATCCTCGATACGCGCGCCGTTGTGCATATCTCGCGACAGGAATACACCGCCGCCATCAACGATTTGGAGCTGTCGGTCACCGATAACCCCACGGCCTCGAAGTATTTCCACAAAGCCGTAGCGCACTTGCGGGCGGGCCAGCGCCGGGCCGCCGTCGATGCCTGGCAAAAGGCCGAAGAGCTGGGTTTGAAACGCGACATCCTCAATCGCATGGAGTTCGACCTTTACGAGCAAACGAAAACCGAAATCGATAAGTTGCGCGGCGCCTCGGTCACCAAAGCGGAACCCCTCCGCAAAGCAAGCTGAACAGAGAACTCACTCACTTGGTGCAAAATGATGGGTCATAGCTTTTCCAAGGCCGTCCTGAGCCTAATCGCCGCCTGGGCGATTGCGGCCCCGAGCGCGGTTCGAGCACAGGATTCCGATGCGGCCGGCGCTCTTTACAGCCAGGGTGTGGACGCTTTTTTTGCCGGCCGCCTGGATCGAGCCGACTTGGACCTCTCGCGCGCAATTGCACTCAATCCCGATGACCCTCGCCCCTTCTACTTCCGAGCCCTCAGCCGGCTTCGCGACGGCCGCCGCAATGAAGCCAGCGCCGATATGCAACTTGGCGCTGAGCTGGAGGCCCGGCGGCCAAATCGATTTGCCATCGGCAAGACGCTGGAACGCGTCCAGGGTCCAGACCGGCTGTTGCTGGAACAATATCGCCGCGATGCTCGCGTAAGTTCGATGACCTCCGGCAATCCAACCTTTTCCGTCCACCCGGTTACCGAGCAGGACTCAGCGGTGCTGCGTGAGCGGCGGGTCGTGCCACTCGATGCGTTTTTGCAACCGGGCACACCCCGCTTGATCGCCGTACCGAAAGTCGCGCCGGCCAAAACAAACTCAGCGGCTATCCCGGCAGCCAAAGCCCCGCAAAAAACCGCGCCGGCCGTCGCGACCGATCCATTCAGCGACGACGCCGCCCCCAAGTCGCCGCCGACAGCGTCGCCTGCTAATTCGCCGCCGAAACCGTCGCCCGCCATTTCGCCGCCTGTCAAAACGCCACCCGCCAAAGCTCCGCCGCCCGCTACGCCCAAAACCGCTCCGGCGGGGCCGCAATCGCCGGCCGGTGACGATAATCCTTTCCTTTAGGATTGCCGTGTTGGAGTCAGTTTTGCCAGACTATTTAAGTATCGCAGGTTCGTACACGATACCATTCCCACCGTTCGAGTTAGATCGACATGAAACGTCCGCCTCATCGACTGAGCCTTGCCGCCTTATTCTTGGTGATCGCCGCGATCGGTGGCGGTTGCAATCGCGAAAACGCCGGCGGCGATGCCACGTCCAAGACCGCCAAGTCCGCGCCTGAAGAAAGTTTTCAGCGGATTATCAATGCGTTCCGCCGCAAGGTCGAAGACCAGCCCATTGGCTTTGTCGTCAGCGATGGCAGCAGCCGCAGCACGCTGAGCGGCACCAACAAAGTTAGCTACGAAGTCATCGCGCCAGCCCATTCGGGCGACCTCTACAAGGCCGTTGTTACCGTCGATAGCCATTCGCGGTATTCGATCCGACGACCCAAGGGCAGTGCGGATAATAGTGAGCACGATCAGAACGCCAAGAATCAAACCAGGAACTCGCTGTCCGAGCCGAGCGATAATAATGGTATTGGCATTCTCGACCCCGATATGGCTGGCCCGTCTGGGAATGACAACAGTCCGGCGCTTCGACCTCAGGTCCGTCGACTGAAGAAATAGTCGCGCGTCGGCAGGGCAATCAAGTTCGCAAGTACGAGTTGGTCTACCGGAACGGCCGCTGGTCGCTTGTCACGAAGACTGACCCCAAGACCGAAAAATTGATCCAATTCGCTTTCGACGACGCCCTGGCCAGCCAATAGGAAGCGCTCTCACCTTGGCGGTTCCCACACGACTGGTCGGATCATCGCTTGCGGTCTGGCGCGTCGGCCCCTGGTTAGCGCAAGTCAAACGGCTCCGTTCCGCGAGAGCCTTTCCAGATTCCCTTCGCGGAAGGCGTCGGCCATGGCCCGCGGAACTTCGGCTTCGGCCAGGAAAACGAGCGATCGGTTGAGCGCCACTTCGGCTTTCATTTCTTGCTCGCGGGCAATCGCATCGGCCCGGCGCTGTTCGGCCAGGGCCTGCGCCTTGCGCGTGTCGGCCTCTGCCTGGTCGGCCTGCAGCCGCGCGCCGATATTCTCGCCGATATCGATATCCGCAATATCGATCGACACAATTTCGAACGCCGTGTGCGCGTCCAGACCCCGCTCCAGGACGGCTTTCGAGATCCGGTCCGGGTTCTCCATTACTTGCAAGTGATCTTGGGCCGAACCGATCGATGTGATGATTCCTTCGCCCACACGGGCAATGATCGTTTCCTCGGTCGCGCCGCCGATGAGTTGCGATAAGTTCGTGCGAACCGTAACCCTGGCGCGAACCAATAGCTCGACGCCGTTCTTCGCCACCGCGCTCAGCGTCGTGCGGGCCGATTTCTCCGGGTCCGGGCAATCGATCACCTTCGGATACACGCTCGTGCGCACGGCATCTAGCACGTCGCGCCCCGCCAGGTCGATCGCGGCGGCGCGGTCGAAGTCCAGATCGATATCGGCCCGATGCGCCGCAATCAGTGCATGGATCACGCGTGGCACGTTGCCCCCGGCCAGGTAATGGGCCTCGAGCCGTCGCGTGGTGATGCCCGTATCTGGATCGGTACCGACGCCGGCCTGCATCGCCATGATCTTCGCTTCCACGATCGTTCGCGCATGAACTTGCCGCAAGCTCATCCCGACCAGCGTGAACAGGCTCACGTGCGCATTCGACATCACCGCCTGCACCCATAGCTTGCCGTAGCTGAACATCACAATCACCAGGATGAACGCGGCGATTAGAAGTATGGCAATCCCGGCGAGCCAGAGCAGCGCGCGGCCGCCGTTGTGCTCCAGGTCGTTCGGATCGAATGCCGCAGCAAGCGGTGCGGCAATGCCCCACCACGCGGCCGAAATTAACATGTCCCCGTTCATGAATTGCTTTCGCTCCTGATCGTGGAATCGTGACCGACCCCTATTTCACAGGTTTTATGCTAACTCAACAACCGGCTTGCGGGAAAGAACCCTACCAGCCGCCGGGTACCACGCGAAGTCTTCGCGGGGCGTGGCTGCAAGGCTGCCGCACCCTTCGCCGAGCCTGTGGACCTGCCACCCGGATCGTCCTCGCCAATTGTTGCCACCCGATTGCCGTCGCAAATATCGCCGCTCTTCGTGTACGCTGATTAGAATCAATGGTCCCCGTTCCCCAAAAAAACTCGAAGCGGTTTCAAAACCGCGGGCTAGCGCACCGCGGCTGATCGGATCAGCCGGAACGCGCTAGCGTCCGGTTGATGGGGGTGAGTTTTGAAACCACTTCTCGGTAAAGGACGCAGCATGAACCGTTCCAAGCTTGTCGCACGGTGTGTTAGCATCGCGGTCTTGAGCCTTTCGCCGGCGGCCTTTGCGGCCGATTTCTATAGGGTCGACCCAGAGCACACGTCGATCATCTTCAGCGTGGCCCATACGGGGCTGAGTTACACCTACGGCATGTTCCGCGAGGTGGCCGGCCAATACAGCCTCGACAAGGCCAACCCCGGCAAGTGCCGATTTCAATTGGTGATTCGGGCCGACAGCCTGTTTACCAACAATGCCAAGCGCGATGAACATCTCCGCAGCGCCGATTTCTTCAACGTACAGCAGTTTCCCGAGATCCGATTCGACTCAACACGCTGCGAAATTGCCAACGCACCAAAAGGCGGCGTCGTCTACAAGGTCACCGGCAACCTCACCATCCACGGCGAATCGCGGCCGATTTCGCTCAACTTGTTCATGCTGGGCGAGGGCGAAGGCGCCTACAAGGACCACCGCACCGGTTTCTTATGCCAGACTGAGCTCAAGCGGAGCGATTTCGGTATGACCAGCCTGCTACCAAATAATGTCGTAGGCGACGCAGTCGGGGTCACCGTAAGCTTTGAAGGCGCACTCCAACAACCCCAAAATACCCCGCCGCGAACCAACCCCCAGACAACCAATCCATAACGGTTTGGGTAGCACGTCCTGAGTCCGCGAAGGACGTGATTTCATGCCGAGCTACCGCGGCCATCGCCAAGTCTCTGGGCGTGCCACCCCACGAGCAGTACCGAACAATTCCGCTTCCTCGTCGCTGGGAGTGGCGACAGTTGGTGCAAACTAAAGCAGCGCATGTTCCTGAATATCCTCCTTTACGCCGGTTTGCTGCCGCTCGTTGCTTCGGCTTCGATGGTCTTCATCCTCCGCCCAATGCGCAGCCCGCCGCGCATCGTGTGGGCCGCCGCAGTCGGCGGCGGATTCCTCGCGGCGCAGTTCGCCCTGAAAGCCCGGGCCAGCTTCGCCGTCGCTTGGCAGGCGTACCTTCATCCGCACGAAGCCGTCGATTGGCTGCCGCTCGTTGTGCTGCTCGCCTTGTTTGTAAGCCTGCTGATGGCGAATGCGGCATATGCTGGCGGGGCGTCTTTCGGCCAGCGGCGCACGATGGCGTTGGCCGCGGCACTCGCCATGGCGGTGCCCGTGCGCTTACTCAGCGGCAATGTGCGACTCACCGACCATTGGTCGGCGCTGGAAAAGATCGCGTACCTCGCGTTGCTGGCCGCCACGCTCGGACTCGTCTGGCTGCTGCTGGCATCGGACGGCGGCGAAAAGCCCGCTAGTCCTCACGCGCCTTTGCTGATTCTCGTCGCCGTTGGCACGGCCATCGTACTGGCCCTCTCCGGCGTGCTCGTCTACGGCGAGTTGTGCGGCGCCGTCGCCGCGGCAATCGCCGGTACCGCACTCGCCCTTATGATTCATCCTGTCGATGCGAATGCGAGTGCCGCGGGCTCGGCCGGTGTTTTCCGGCGTCTCTCCTTTCACGGCGCCAACGGCATGGCTGGCGTCGTCACCTTCTCGCTCGGCAGCCTAATCATCCTCGGCCACTTCTACGCCGAGCTAACCTCGGTTAATGCGACATTGCTTTTCATCTCACTCGCGGCCACGGGCACGCCACTGCCTGAATTCCTCCGCCGCGGCCCGGCCTGGCAGCGGCATGCCGCCCGCACTGCGCTCTGCGTCGTACCGTTGGCAATCGCATTGGTCCGAGCCGCGGGCTAGTCGGTTCCACATCGCGCTACGTCGAGGAGTGGCACGCCGCCGAGTCGGCACAGCGCGTGGGTCGAAGCGACCATGCGGCGACGGCCATGGAGGCCTCTGGGTGTGGGCCACCCGTTCGCGCCGCGTATCGACCACAGCAATAAATACGGCCATTTCTGGCGACTAGTGGATGACGCTGGCATTTTTTGATGCATTCGGCGATAATTACGGTGGCGAACAAGGGGACTGGCCCAATTATTGCCGCAAGTTTTCCTGGACCGCCCTGCGCCGCTCGATATTTGGAGCTGTCGCCTTTTTCCGGTCGCAGTTTGCGAACAGAGATTACGGAGAAATCGTCATGGCCATTTCATCTCGTCGCCGATTGGCTTGCAGGCCCCTACGTGGTTTCACCCTCGTCGAGCTCCTGGTCGTGATCACGATCATCGGCATGCTCGTGGCCCTCTTGTTGCCGGCCGTGCAAAACGCCCGCGCACGGGGTCGCCAACTGCAATGCTTGAATAACTTGAAACAGATTTCGCTAGCCGCAATCTCGCACGACTCGTCGAAAGGCCAGCTTCCCGGTTACACGCAGTTCGTCAAGCGCAGTAGCACCGTGTATGCAACGATCGATTACGACACGGCCACCAGGAAATTCGTCGTCATATCAATCGCGACGTCCAGCCCTCCGACACCTTCGCAGCTCGCCAGTATTTACGCATTCAGTTGGGCGACAATCCTGCTGCCGCGACTTGAACGCAGCGACATCTGGGACCAGATCGTCCAGCCATCGCTCGACAACAGCGGCAACCCCATACCCGTGGAAATTCCACCGATCGCTACGTTTGTGTGCCCGGACGATCGAGATGTCATCACGCAGCCCGATCTTTCCGGGTTGAGCTACATCGGTAATAGCGGCGGCTGGGATCCGACGCGATTCGCCAGGGCCAACTCTTGTCGCAAACCGCCAATGTGGGCGACACGGCCGACAACGGCGTCTTTTTCAGCTACTGCCGATTACGAACGAATGACGCCACCTGCAAAGCGCCGAGAATGAGGATTGGCGCCATCAAGGATGGAGCGGGAACAACGCTCATGTTTTCCGAAAACATTCATAAGAGTTACGAATCGACCACCGCCAGTGGCGCGCCGGCTTTTTCCTGGCTCTTCGGCAACGAGCAGCAAATGGGCATGGTATGGGTTGTCCCCACCAGCGGCACGGCTCCGCAGCCTGGAAACACGATTAACGATCAGGAGCGGATAAACGGCAATCGCGATGATCTGGTGACCTTTGATCCCGCGATGCCCCGCTTCGCTCGACCCGCGAGCGCCCATAGCGGTGGCGTCAATGTTGCGTTCTGCGACGGGCACGGCATGTTCCTCCGCGACGATATCGACTACGTCGTCTACCAGCAATTGATGACGCCCAACGGCCGTAAGTGCGTTGATCCGACGATATAGCGACGCTCGACCGCCATATGGGCACATCAAGGCAGCCCGTTCCACATCCGCACCGCCATTGGCGGAAAAGGACTACGAATAACGCGGCGGTCCCCAGCACTTATTTCATCGCGAATTCCAGCGGCCCGCGGCGCCTCGAAACGCCGCGGGTCGTGCTGTATGCTAGCCTAGTGCTCTGCCAAAACCAAAAGTTCGGGCTTGGCGCATCAGCCGCCGGGCGCTAGCCCGCGGTTGAAGCGGAAAAACCGCGGGCTAGCGCCCGGCGGCTAATCCGAAAACTTGGATTTGACGGAGCACTAGTGGCAAAGCAGACGAATAAATCGAAGCCGGCCGAAAAAACCGGCGCAGTCTAAAAAAAGCGGCAAGCGGACCGACGACAAAAACGAACGCGTCATCGCCGACAATCGCAAGGCCCGGCACAATTACCTGGTGCTCGATACGCTCGAATGCGGAATCGCCCTGGTGGGCAGCGAAGTGAAGAGCCTCCGCACTGGCCAGCTCTCGCTCGACGAAGCCTATGGCCGCGTCGAAGGCGCGGAAGTTTGGTTGGTTGGCGCGAACATTGCCGAGTACGCCTACTCGCACGCTCTCAATCACGAACCCAAGCGCCGCCGCAAGCTCCTCATGCACCGCCGCGAAGTCCGTAAGTTCGCCGGACAAGCCACCGAAAAAGGCCTCACACTCGTGCCGCTCAAAATGTATTTCAAGAACGGCCGCGCCAAAGTGCTCCTCGGCATCTGCCGCGGCAAGCAAAAGCACGACAAACGCGACGCCGTGAAGCAGCGCGACATGAAACGCGACATCGACCGCGCGATGCGGCGGAAATGACTAAGGAACTCTCACAAAACCGCCGGGGACTGGCTCAATTTGCGCAGTCCGCGGAGCAAATTGTGCCTGTCCCCCTCTCGAAGTCGCTTTTGATATTGAGAACTGCGCAGTAAACGACACCGGCAGCTCGTGCTCCATGTCATTCCCGCGAAGGCGGGAATGACGCATTCCGATTCCAAGGACCAATGGCCGCGCTGTCCTCAATAGAGTTCCTAAAGACCAAATCCCAATCACCAATCCAGACATCGTCTGATTGGTCATTGGTCCTCGGCCATTCATCATTCGCTTGCCGCAATCACCACCGCTGCCGCCTGGCCCGTCGCATTGTGGTTGAGCTTGACGAACGCCGGCCGACTGGTCGATTGCATCGCGCTTACCACATTGACCGGGCAATCGTCAGCCGGCGTTTCAAAATTGAGCGTAGGCGGCACGACGCCGCGCGACATCGCGAGCAAGCTAACGACCAACTCCACCATCCCGCTGCCCTGGCCAAGATTGCCAAAATAGCTTTTCGGCGCCGTCACGGGCACGTCGCCGAGCGTGGCGCGAATGGCTCGTGCCTCGATCGGGTCATCCTCAGGCGTGCTGTTGCCGTGCGCATTGACGTGGCCGATGTCGCCCGGCTTCGCGCCGGCTGCCGCCAGCGCCGCGCGAATTGCCCGGGCAATTGCGTCGCCCGTCGGCTTCTTGCCTTCGGCCGCCGGCTCGCATCGCGTGGCGGCGCCGGCCACGCGCCAGGATGCGCGCTCCCCGCCGCTCGGCGTGATCGCGGTCCTCGACCACGATCTGAGCCGCCCCCTCGCCGTTCACTTGCCCGCTTCGGCCTGCATCGAACGGCCGACAAACGGCAGATGGCGGCAATTGACCATTGCGCGCCAACCGCGCGCCGCGGTGCCACATTAAGTCCGACACGTTGATCCGCGAACCCGTGCCGCCCACAATCATCACGTCGGCATGATCGCGGCGAATCACATCGACCGCCTCGCTGAGCGCCAACAGCGGCGAAACATCGCCCTCTGCGATCGTGTTGTTCGGCCCGCGCGCGTCGTAGCGGATGCCGATGTGGCACGCCGGCATATTCGGCAAGTATTTCAGCATCCATAGCGGATACAGTTCGCCCATCGCTTGTCGCGACCAGCGGTGAATATCGAAGTCCTCCTGCTTGATCCATTCGAGGAATGGAATGCGCAGCTCCTCCAGATCGCAATACATGACCCCCGCCGCGCCCAACACACCGAAACGCTCGGGGGCGAGCGTCGCCTGCGACAGGCATCCATCCTGCCAGGCAAGTTCCGCGGCCGCCGACGCGAGCTGAATGTCGCGCGACATTACCTTGATGCTCTTCCGCGGCTGAATCAATTCCTTCGGATCGAAGTCGGATACATCGCCGCCAAAGGGCGCCAGCCAACCGACAGACTCCAGATGAGGCAACGGGCGCACGCCGCTGCGACGCGACTCGATCGCGTCCCACACGGCCTCGCGCCCGACTCCGATCGGCGAGACGATGCCCACCCCCGTGATGACGACTTCTCGCTCAGCCACGATGCTTTCCGATCCGCCTGGTGATGCCGGACCACTCCACAAAAATAGCCACGGAACCACGCGCGCACGAAGGCTAGGCCGGGAGACAAAAAGACCGGGAGACAAGGAAGTTGGTCAGTTGATCGCTGCTCCACGGCTCCTTGTCTCCCCGTCTCTTGGCCTTGCTATCCTCCGTGCGCACCGTGCCTCCGTGGTTAATTCTTTCGCAGATTCCAGTGTAGTTTGGGGGCGGCCAATCCACAACGATCGTAGCCGCCCTCACGCTCCGCATTGCGGCTGCAATTGCCGCTCAGATATACCACATCGGCTCGTGTCGAGCAGCATGCTCGACGAGATCGGCTAACGTGGTGTCGGCCAGCCGGTCGCGCTGGACTTCGTCCAGCTCGCGGCATAATTGCAGAAGCGACCCGACCAGGGACGTGTTTTTACCGGCATTCGTCGACGGACGTTCGTTCCCATCCATCACTTCGATCACCTCGGCCAGCGTGATTTGGGCGGGCGGACGCGAGAGCCGGTATCCACCGGCGGCGCCGCGCGTGCTTGCCACCAGCGATGCCCCCTTGAGCTGCAACAGGATTTGCACCAGAAACCGCGCCGGTATGCCGTGCTCAGCCGCGATCCGACGGATTTGTAGCGGGTCGCCGCTGCGATACTCCGCGGCCAACTGTAACATCGCGAGGCAAGCGTATTCAGTCTTGGCGGAGAGTTTCATGTGAGGATCCGGAATGCGCGATGCTGGATGGTGGGGCACATCTCGTTTTCTGCCCCCTGCATCCCCCATCCTCCATCCTGTTAGATTCCACTGCCGTCTTGCTCGCTGATCGAATGCAAACCGCATTCGGTCTTCTTCATGCCGCTCCAACGGCCGGCGCGCTCATCGGTCTCGTTCGCGGCGACAGCCCGCGTACATGGCCAGCAGCCGATGCTCGGGTATCCTTGATCGTGCAGCGGATTATACGGAATTGATTCGTCGTTGATTCGTTTCCAAATGTCTTTTTTCGTCCAGTTCGCCAGTGGACTGATTTTCACGAGGCCAAATTTTTTGTCCCATCCGACGATTGCGGCCTGTGCCCGATCTGTACTTTGGTCGCGGCGGATGCCGCTCATCCAGGCGTGCATCACTGCCGATGCCCGCTGGAGCGTTTTGATTTTGCGGTCGAAGCAGCACTGGTTCGGATTCGTGCGATACAGCGGACCGCCGTGAAGTGCTTCGTAGTCCGTCACCGAAAGCTCCGGCTGGAGCAGATCGACTTCTATGCCATACTTCTCCGCAATCCGATCGCGCAGGTCTAATGTCTCTTGAAACTGGTAGCCCGTCTCGAGATTAAACACGTACGTACCCGGCGCAATCTTGGCGAGCATCGAAAGAATCACGCAGCCTTCGGGCCCGAATGCCGTGGCCATGGTCAGGTACGGCGCATAGTGCTCGACACCCCAGGAAATAATCTCCTCAGGCGTAGCCGTCTCCAGGCGGCTGCTAGCTGCTTGCAAACCTTCTAATAGTTCTGGAGTCGCTTCCAGTCGGTGGAAACCGGCGCCCGGCCGCGGAAGCCCGCTCGTAGCCCTCCGATGCCCTTCAATCGCAGTGCTGTCGAACATGACTAACTTCAATGGGCTGGATGGCGCGTTGGAGGCCAAAGATGCATCAAAATGGTAGTCAAATCGGCTGGGTATGGCGGACATGCGTGACAATCCTACCTAACTTAGTGAACAAAGTCAACAATATGCCGTCTTCCATTATCGGTCCGTATACCAGCCAACCTATAACCTGTAGCGATTTTGCGGCCTCCGGGTGCTATCAGAACGCCGCGATTCGAGCCCACTCCCTTGTAGGACGGACAATCCTGTCCGTCCAACAGATTTGACGGACACGATTGTCCGTCCTACCGGAATTGGCCAGGCACATACGCCCGATGTCAGACGTCCTCGTGCTGAAGCCGAGAAATGGCTTTGAGAAATTGCGACATTGTCTGAAAGCGATTGTCTGGCACCGCTTCCATGCACTTATGGATGGCCGCCTCCAGAGTCGGATGAATCTTGGGATAGAACTTTTTGAGCGGCGGCGGATCGCTCAAACCGTGAGCCATCGCGGCCCGGCCATCGGTGCCGCGCTGCCACGGCAGATCGAACGCGAACAGTTCGTACATCGAAACACCGTACGCGAAGATATCCAGACGCTGATCCGTCGGCTTGCGGCGCACCACCTCCGGCGCCATGTAATTTGGCGTGCCCGTGCGGTTGCCCGGAAGCATGTAGTCCTTCTCTGCCGGCACGGTGAGCCCGAAATCGATCAACTTCAGCGAGCTGGCGTCCTGCGAGCAGACAAAGTTGCGCGGGCAGATGTCTCGATGGATGAACCCTGCCTCGTGAACGGCCTCTAGCGCTTGGGCCGCCTGACGCGCCAGGTTGAGCCGGTTGCCGTCCAGCAAGTTGCTTTGCCCGATGATCAGCGAATTCAGCCCCGGCCCGTCGAGGAATTCCATTACCAGGAATTGCTCGTCGTTCGTCGTAATTCCGTGTGAATAGGTAGTAACGATCTGCGGGTGTTTGAACGACGCCGCTATTTCACCTTCTGTGGGCTTATCGAGTCCTTTGAAGCGCGCTTCGAGCGCATCGGTCTTGGCCTTGTCCAATATCTTCAGCCCGACGATTTGCTGGGTTTCTCGATCCCGGGCCATATGGAAGTTCGACATCGTGCCCGACACCGCTTCGCGCATGATCTCGTACCGGGCGGCAATATCCACTTTGCCGCTTTCCAGAATCGACTTGAAGAATTGTCCGATGCCCATCGTCGAATAGATGCGAAGGTCGCTGCCTTTACTCGCTCGGCGGAATTGTAACCGTTCAACAAAAAACTCACGCAAGAGCGCAAAGTCACAACGAACGCAATTCACGTTTTGAACGGGAGCTGGCAAAGTAAATAGAGCAACAGCTACCCTCTGTTCCTTCTGTTATCTCCTGTTCAAAATTCACATATGCCGGCGCTATGCCTTCGCGTCTTGGCACGAGATATTCTTGGACTATTTGGGTCGCTTGCGCCCACACGCCATGTTGCCGAGATTGGATCAGGCAACACTTAATCCAATATACGAGCGCTGCTGCGAACGGGCTACTTGCCGCAGTAGTCGATAGCCCGGGCGATTTCGCTTTTTAGATCGGCTCGGCGGACGATCCGGTCGATATAGCCGTGCTCCAGCAAGAATTCGCTGGTTTGAAAACCCTCCGGCAATTCCAGGCGCAGCGTGGCCTTAATGGTCCGCGGACCGGCAAAGCCAATGAGCGCTTTGGGCTCGGCAAAAACCAGGTCGCCCAGTGACGCGAAGCTGGCCGCCACCCCGCCCATCGTCGGATTCGTCAGCACCGAAATAAACAGCCCTCCGGACTCTCCAAAACGTGCCAACGCGGCCGTCACCTTCGCCATTTGCATCAGCGAGAGGATGCCTTCGTGCATCCGCGCGCCGCCGCCCGAACCACTGATAATGATTAGCGGCATTTCTTCGCGTGTTGCCCGCTCGACGAGCCGCGTCAGCCGCTCGCCAACGACCGATCCCATACTTCCCATGATGAACGCCGAATCGGTGACCCCAAACGCCACCCGGCGGGCGCGGATCATTCCGGTGCCCGTCAGCGCCGCGTCGCGCATCCCCGTTCGGGCTTGCTCGGCCTTGATGCGCTCCGCATACGCCTTCTTATCGCGGAAGCCCAGCGGATCGGTCGGCGACAGGCTCGCGTCCAATTCTTCAAACGTACCATCGTCGAGCATGAAGCGCACCCGCATCGGTGCGCTCAGGTACATGTGGTACCCGCACTCCGGGCAGACGTTCATCAACTGCTCGGCTTCCTTGCGAAAGATCGTCTCGCCGCAGTCCTCGCAGCGGAGCCACAATCCACCGGGAACGCCGCGCTTTTCTCGCGTCATCTTCGTTTTGCCGGCCGTGTGGGATTCGCTCGTGGCCATTGTGATTCGATCATAGCATGCAAGCGACTTGGACCATATCGCAGCAACGTTTCCTGGCAAATGCGACTCATTTAGCGGCCACGGCCTCCGGCACGTCAATTAGCTGCCATTGCGCCGCATCGGTCGGCCGCTGCCACAGGTCGCCCCACTCCTCGTTTCGCACCACGTTGCGCACGACGCTCGCCAACGGCTCCGGCACGACGATTGCCACCATCGCGTCCGTTTTGTGCTTTTTAAGAAGCTTGGCGAGCGCCGCCGAAACCCGTTGCTTGGCCGCGCTCAATGTCTCGCCCTGCGGTGGACAGACCTTTTCCGGCTGCTCCTGCCATTGGCGATAAACTTTCGGCTGCTTCGATTTTACGTCGGCGACCTGCATCCCCTGCCACAAACCTTGGTCGAGGTTTTGCAGCTTGTCTAACGTCTTTACTTTCATATCGAGCGCTCCAGCCAGTGCCTCAGCCGTTTGATCGGCCGATTCGCAAGGGCTCGCGTAAATAGCCGCGATCGGGTGATCGCGCAGTTCGGCGACCATTGCCCCAACCTCTTGTCGGCCGTCTTCGCACAGCGGAATGTCCAGCGTTCCCTGAACGCGACCTTGTTGGTCGTATTCGGTCGCGCCAGGACGAATCAAAAGTATTTGCACCATGAATTTTCCCGGTAGCGGAATTCAAAAGAATTCTATCAGTCCCAACTTTTTCGGAAGTCTGGCAACCTCAACTACAAATACGCAAATGCTACTCTCGAGCAACACCTTGGCGTTGCCGCTTTGTAGCCGCGGCGGAGTGAATTCGCTCGATCGCGCCCGCATAATCCTCTTCCGAAAAGATCGCCGTCCCGGCGACGAACAGCTCCGCCCCCGCTGCGGCGCATGCACCGGCTGTCTCCGCACTCACCCCGCCATCGACCTCCAACAAGGCGCCGCAATCCGGCCGGGCACTTAGCTCGCCCAGCTTCGCGAGCGCCACATCGTCGAATTCCTGTCCGCCAAAGCCGGGCATCACGCTCATTACCAGCACCATGTCGCAAAACGGTAAACTCGCTTCGATCGCCGATAGCGGCGTCGGCGGATTGAGAGCCAACCCGGCCAGCGCTCCTAGCGAACGAATTTTATCCAGCACCGGCCGCGGATCGCGGACTGCTTCCACGTGAATCGAGATCGAGTCGGCGCCGGCATCACGGAAACGCTCCGCGTATTCCGCCGGTCGCGAGATCATCAAATGCACGTCCAGCGGCAATGTCGTGATCCGGCGCACCGCCTCGACGATCGGAATGCCAAAGCTGATGTTCGGTACGAAGTGGCCGTCCATCACATCCAAGTGAAGGGCCGGCGCCCGCCCTCCTCCACCGCCTTCACCTCCCGCTCCAAATTGGTAAAGTCGCACGCCAACAGCGACGGCAAAATGACCGGGCCGGCGGCCTGAAGCCGAGCCTTCAACTCATCGCGACCAATGCGGCATGACATACGGGTGCCCGACGGCCGAGGGGAAGCGGAGCAACGAAAACCAGCGGCCGATACCTTCATCCGGCAATTCACCACCGTGTTTTTGATTCGAGAAACACCTCTCGCGGTCTGGATGAGCGCCAAACTAGAGAAAAGCAGTAACTCGCGCGGCCGGCCGATATTGAAAACTCCGTGCGGATCAGACGCACCGGATACTCCCGGTGCCCTTCGCCGGTCCACCACTATCGTAATCGGCCCGGATGGCATTCGGCAACGCCATGGCCATGGCCGCTGCGATACGTGCCGTACTCGACGCAACTTATCATGACTATTCGGCTTCGGAAGATTTTTTCCCGGTGCCCTCGGCCAGCAGCAGACCACGCTACGGCGGGAATGTGGCCCGATTTGGCGGAAGTTTCGCTCCGCAAGCGGTGCCGAATTTCCCCCTCGCCGCTAAACCTTTTCCAATTCTTCTGCGCGCGGCAAATCCTCTAGGTTCTCCAATCCGAAAAGCTTCAGGAACCGCGCCGTGGTCGAATACCGTGGCTGTCCCCCTGCTTGAGGCGAACGTTCCAGCTTCACCAGGCGGCGACGCACCAGCGTCGAAAGCGCGGCCCCGCTCGGCGCCCCGCGGAGCTCGTTCAATCGCTCCGCGGTGGCCGGCTGGTTATACGCCAGCACCGACAATACCTCCATCGCCGCGCGCGACAGCCGCGCTTCCTTCACACGCCCGTAAAACTTGTCTCGCATCCGCTGAAACTCATCACGCAGCCGCATGCGGTAGCTGGCATTGGTTTGCTCGATCCGGTACGGCGCGCCGTCGGCGTCGTAAATCGAATTGAGCTCGGTCACCGCGGCGTCGATCTCGGTTGGGCTCACGCCTCGCATCGCCGCCGCCAGCTCGCGCGGAGAGCGGCCCGTTATCCGGTCGCCCCACAAACAGCATCGCCTCTACCACCGATCGCGGATTGATGTCGCATCCACGTGGGGCAGTTTCTCCGAAAGTGCCATCCCCAAGTTTCGGAGAAACTTGGCTACGCGGCGCCGTCGCCTCAGCCGACGGCCCCCCCAGCATCGCCGCGAAAGCTTCGCGCAGCCGGTTGAGTGACAACGGCGATTGGCTGGCTGATTCAGCGGGTTTAGCGTCCTTGCGCATGACACGGAAGGATAGTAGCGCCTGCCGACACGAAGCAAGATGATTCCGCTGCTAGCGGATCCGGCGGTCCGATTCGCCGCCAATCGCTTGCGGCTAAGCTATTGCCCGAATGGGTTCTCATCCACGCCGAAGTCAGTCTTCTTCTCCGGCTTCGTGTTCTCATCACCCATGGGCTTTTCCGTCGGTGCGGTGGCTTTTGGTTGGATTGGCGCCTTCTCACCCGTTGGTTCAATCGGCTTCGCGATCGCCGGTGAGGCCGGTTGGCTCCCGGCGGGCGGCGCTTTTTTCTCGACCTCCGCCGGTTTTGGATTGTAATACAACGGCTTTTTGGCGCCCACTTCGTGCAGGCACTCCACCATTCCGTCATCGGAGACCAGGTAAATTCGATCCGTCTGATCGTTCACCAAAGTATGGATGGGCCAATCACATGGAACGCGGGCGAGCATCGCACCCGTGGCCGCGTTCAGCACGACGAATGCCCCCAAATCGTCAACCCCGTAAACGCGATTCTTGCTGGCCGCGGCAAACTGGACGATATGCGGCGCCTCCCACAGCGCATTTCCGCTGGTCGCGTCCACGCAGTGCAGCGACGGCTCCGCAGACGTAACGAACACCCGGTCATCAACGGCGGCCGGTGCGCGCAATATCGGAAAGCCCGTCGGATGTTTCCACCGCTGGGCGCCGCTAAGCTCGTTCATCGCAAATAATTCGCCCGCCATCGACGCCACAAACACATAGGGCTTGTGGTACGCAGGCGGCGCGACGATGTCGCTGCCCGTTTCCAGTCGATAACGCATCCCCAGTACTTGGCTGTTGCCCACGTACAAGTAACCGGCGTCGGTGGTCCACACAAAGCTTTCGGGCGTCGCCAGTGGCGCAACCATGGCCCGGCCAAACGATTGGTAATACCACGGCGTATACTTCTGCCGACCCAGCGAATAGCCCTCGATCCGGCCGTTCACGAGTGGAACAAACACGTACTTATCGGCGAGCGCCGGCGCGGCGCCGGCGCCCCGCCAACCGGACGAATGATCACCGGTTTGCCGTCGGCCCGATCCAGCACATACAGGGTCGAGCCATTCAGCAGCGCCACAAACTTCTCATTTGCCGAAGGTCCCAAACTCGGATAGTTCTCGTTGCCGATGGGCGCGATCCAATACGTTTCGCCGGTCAACGCATTTAGTTCCTGCACCACGCCAGCGCTGGTGAGCACGGTTAGCCGATCGCCTACCAGCACCGCCCGCTCAATCCGATGGCGTGCGTCATTGAGCCGCACTTGTGTGAACCAGGCCCGCGTCAGGCCGAGCCGGGTTGCTTCATCCTGCCCAATCAGCCGATGCGCGCTGTATGCGTCGCCGACGAGAATTGCAACCGCCAATAAAACCGCTGCGGCCACGATCGAGTTTGTCGTCCAGCCCCAACCGTGTGCTTTGATGATGCGAATCATGGATGACCGTTCAGTTCAAGTTTCCAGTTGAGTCGCTGCCGGATAAAAGCGTAGTCATCTTGCTCCGCGAAACGAATGAAATGCGGTCTCGCGAAGCGACAGGCGCCTACATGAATTGTACCAGTTCGCGATAATGATCGCCTCAGTGAAGAATTCATCGACTGCACGCGTCAGGAAGTCACATAGATCCCATTCGGCTCACCAGCAACCATGCATTCCACATAACGTGGTGCAAGCGTTTGTACGACCCTGCCGAGCGGCTAAATTCACCCCATGGACCGCCCGCTGCATCATCCCTTACATTACACACCGGAAATTGATCGTGCAAAAACAATGTGGGGCAGACACTCCTGTCTGCCTGGCAGCCAGGAACGACTGCCCCACAAAATCGCGGTTCGATGGCTCGCCACCTGCTTGGCCGACCACTTTTCTGATCTAGCCGAATGACCACGTCGACCGCCAATCCCGATGCAGCCATGTCGGCGTTGCTCGAAGAAGCCGTCGGTTACTTGAATTTCTCTAGCGGTGTGACCGACCCGAAATTCCTTCGCGCCATCGACGCTTTATTCGCCGCCATCGAACGATGTTGCGACGCGAAGCAGCAACCGGCCCAAACGCTCTGCGATTGGCTCGAGAGGCGGATGAACGAGCTCTCGACTAGCACCTCGGCATTCGGCGACGTGAGCCAGGCGCGCGCGGTCGTCCGCTTGTTACGAGATCATCTTCTGCCTGCATATCGCGCGTTTCATCGCGACGTTTTGTGGCACCAATCCGACCGCGAGCTGTGGCGTCCCCTCTTTCTCGGCCGAGCCTTCGAAGCCCTGTTATCGCAACTGGGCCCCTGGAACGCGACGCAACGGATCGTCGATGGTGCGCTGGAGATGCTGAATAATTACCTCGGCTATCGGCCGGTCGCCGTCCTCGAATCCGAACGACAAATGGAGCCCTATGCGCACGAACGCGTCTGCCCGATCCCGCTGTACATCCACGATGTCGGCGTCGCCCCCGGAATCTACCAGGAGCTCGTCGAAAGGGCCCTGGCGATTCTCGGCCGGGCCGATCCAGATATCCGCCAGCAGGCGTGGTTCGATCCGCAGCTTGTCGAGGAGCTGGCGATCGACCCGCGGGCTTACGACTTCGATCACCCTGCGAGCAAACGGCCGAATCACCACTTCGGCCAATGGGACCCGCACCGCGTCGACAATCGCGGCTACTACCGTCGTTTTGTATTGCAGCAAGTTACGCTCGACGCGATGCTTTCCCGCGTCAACTCGCCAAATGGCGGATGCGGACAGGAGGCTAACGCCCCACGCAGCCGCGAAGAGCTGCTGTTCGAAGCAGCCGCCGTGCTCGCCGGCACCATCCTCATGGCCTCCGGAACTACCGGCAACGGACCCGCCTGCCATAACTCCGATGTCACCCTGTCCAATCTGCTGCCGCACATCGCCGCTTATCGCGATCAGTTTTACGAGGAGCTGCTCGCCCACACGACCGGCCCACAAGGCGATCGTTTGCGCGCCGAGTCGCAGCGCACCCGCCAACCATTCGGCGGCGCTCGACAGCACTTGAACCACGAGCTGGCTCGTCGCCGCGCCATTCAGATGCAGCACGTGCATCTGGCGCAGCTTTACGCCCGCATGGGTTATCCGGACTCCGCGGTAGCCGAAGCCAACGGCGTGCGTATTGCTTCAGCCCGGATGCTGTGCCAGATTTACTGCCTGCTCACCGCCGGCCACCAGGCGGTCGACGCTCACCAGCTTGATGCCGTGGCCCGGCACCTGCCGGAAATTGAAGACCTGCTGAGGCGCGGCATTGAATGCGGCGCGCTGGTTGACCCTTGGAACATTGTCGGCTTTGGCGGCAATTTTAGCCTGTTTCCCGCGCTCGAAAACACCGTCCGCGATTTTCGCGTGGACGATTTGATCGAACTGGTCGAACAAGTGCTCGGCCTGTGTGCCCGCGCGTGGACCGAAGCCGCTGCGCTGGATGAAGCAAAACGCGAAGCCGATTTTTCCGCCGCACTCGATCGGCTGGCCGCTTGGTGGGATAAGTACGCCACCGCCAGCGTGAGCGGTGTCAAACGGCTCGTCGGCAAGGAAATCGAAGTCTCCACGAATTTGGTGGCCGGTGCCCTGGCCGCCTGGCACAAAGCCGGCGCCGCGGCAGGCGACGTGAAGTTCTGGCGATTGTTCGTCGACCAATTCGATTCGCCCAAAGCGTTTCAATTGGTGGTCGAAGCACTTCTGGAGCGCGGCGACCGAGTCGCCTCGATGGCCCTCATGCTGCAGTGGGTCAGCCAGGTCGAATACACGCCGCTGGAGGATGGCGACGCCTCGTTCCACCCGCTGGCGCTGCGTTGGCTGCGGGCGGTTGAAGAATACGAACATTCCAGTGGTATCGACCAGTGGCCATTGGTCGCCAAGTTCCTGCAACACTTGGAAGCCAGCGCCGACAACTACTGGCAGGTGCCCGAATTCGAATTGGCCGACGACGGTTTAGACGATGACGCCGACGACCTTGCGCTCGACGACGAAGATGATGACGACGAATCATGGGAAGAAGACCAATCCGAAGAGCGCTTCAGCGCCGCCTACGAAGATATGGTTTTCCGCGACAGCACCGACGATGGTTACGACGCCGATATCATCGATGATTTCACTCCCGGCACTGAATTTGAGCTCGAAGAAGAAGCCCAGCGGCTCGCTCAGCGGCTCGCGTTTTTATCCACCGTCGCGCGGCTTTGGCGGCACGTCGCAATCGCCTGGAAAATTGACGAAGCCCACCCGCCCGAACGCCGGCAATTGCACGAAAGCTGGTGCCAGCAAGCCATGTCGCGATACGACCGCCTACTGGAGCTCGCCGATGCCGTACATCGCTACCCCATCGCACAGCCCACGGCCTCGCACGATTCGATGGTCGAGTCCGACCGCCAGCGAATGATCAAGGAATCGCTGGTGGAGCACATCATCGCCACCTGCGTCGAAACCGGGGGGGCGGGCCGGCTGATACTCGCTGCCTCCAGTCAGGCCGAAAAAAGTGCCGAACACCAGGTACAAGAATGCGAGATCGACAATGGCGCCTCGGTCGATGTGCTGCGAGGCATTTTGGCCGGCGACGCAGCGGCGATTTTGCCCCACTGGCCAACATTCACAAAATGGCTCGCCGAGCAAGAGCTGCTTTACGTCCCCCTCGCAAAAGGTGGCCGCCCGAAGCGAATTGTTCGCGCACGAGCGCTGGGCCGCTTACTCGAAGACCTCTTAAACTGGTTGCCGCGGTTAGGACTCATTAGAGAAACGTGCCAATTGCTCGACATCGCTCAGGCGATGGAAACCGGCCACCCGGTCGGACCCGGCGCTGTCACCGAATACGACCGCCTGTTTGCCAACGGCTATCAGGCGATTGTCAGAGCGCTCGTGGCATCGGCCGAAGATTGGGATGCGCCGCGGGCCGCCAATCGCGCTCCCTGCCACGCCACCCGCCCTTCCGACGCGATGCTCGTGGAAGCTCTGCAGGATTTGACCGAAGGCCAGCTCAATCGCTGGCTCGCCCACAGTCGCACGCTGCGGTTGAGCGTCGTCGAACGACTTGCCGACGAGGATGAGTGGAACGCCTTTGTTGCGTTCATCGAGCGATATGGCTCCGACCTTTTCACGCAGAAATTTCTCAACCTGGGAAACCTGCGCGCCATCTTGCATCAGCGGGCGACCGTGTGGCTATCGAATTTAGAGCAGGATCCCGACTCACATGAAATTCGACTCGTGGCCGAGCTTGGGAATCGCATCCCGCACGACGAGGCCGCCAAGTGGCTTTCGATGACGCTCGAAGCCGTCGTCGAAAACTATCGCGAGTACCGCGACTACAACACCACGACCACTCATTCCGACCACGGCGAGTTGCTGTACACGCTCGTCGATTTTCTGCGGCTGCGAGCGGCGTACGATCGCGTGGCCTGGAACCTGCGGCCCGTCGTGATGGCCCACGAAATCCTCGTGCGGCACAACCGCCCGGCCGCCGCCGAATTGTGGCAGCAAGCCCTCGCCGAACGGACTGCCGAAACGGCCGACGATAATCTGGCTCGGTTCGAGGAACTGTGCAACCAGTACGGCGTCCGCCTGCCGAGCGTGGCCGAGCGGCTGGGCGAGCGGTTCACCCGGCCGCTGGCAATCGACCGCGTGCGCGCTTTGGTCGGACCCGCCATCGCCGCGGCCGAAACGCCCGATCGTGCTCCCTTCGCGGCGTTGCAACAGGAGATCACCAGCCTGGCTCAGGAGCCCGCCGGCGCCGGCCTCGACCTGCCCGACTGGCTGGCCGCTCTGGAGGAAGAAGTTTCCATGGTCCGCTGCCGTCGGAGACATCAGGTAGGCGACGATGAGCCCCGCCGCTTCGAACAGGTTCGCCTCACCTGGGACCAATGGCAGCGCCAAATTGCCGAAGACGCGGCATAAACTATCTAGCGCGCTTAGCGGCCGCCCCCAGGCGGCTGCGACCACAACAATTCCCCGCCCCACAGCTCGTCGTAAACGCCCGCAGTTCGCGGCAAAGAGGGGCAGGGTGTGTCTTGCAGACCCGACCCATCCTAACTTTTGAAATTCACATTAACCCTGTACTCAACCACCACCAAATGTTAGCGCTGTCTTTTGCGCTGTTATAATTTCTGCCGAGTGCAATTAGCGCCCGAAAATGCCTGGTTGTTCGGAGCGGCTCGATGAAATTCCGCAAGCTGCGAATCGCGTGGTCGGTTGTGTGCGTGGTTCTCTGCGTGTCGCTGATGGTGCTGTGGGTATGCGGTTACTGGTACGTCTACTCAGCGATCCGACTTGTTTCGCCGACGACCTCTGCCTGCTGCTTGATTCAAGAAGGACAATTTGAACTCAATTGGACTAGCGACCCGGTTACGGTGTCCCTAGTAGCAAGGAATGGACCGGGCTGGACGGGAGGCATCACAGCGTTAGAAGACTTCTACGTCGACGACGGAACTGAGGGCGATGGACCTCACCCGTTCGGATCGCCGATGCTTAGGCGCTTCGCCTTCGATCAAGATCGCATAGTAATACCCTTATGGTTTCCCACCGTGCTCTTCGGCACTTTTTTTGCCGCACCATGGGTACGGTGGTCCAAGCGATTCAGCCTCCGTACGCTGCTCATCGCCACGACGTTGGTGGCCATCGCGCTCGGAACAATCGTTTACGTTGTCGGAAACTGACCAATTCGCGAAAAAACGCCGGACACACTAGGCGCATACACCACCTACCCGTCATATTGACGGATGTACACTTTGGATTGACTTTCCGTCAGTCAACGCGACCGAGGAACAAAATGGATATCGTCCTCCCCGTCATCTTGTTCGTCATCGGTTTCGCAGCCGGTGGCGGCGTCATCGTGTTGCTGTTGCGCCGCCGCCTGGATGAGGCCCGCCAGCAGGAACGCAGCATTGCACTAGTCGATATCCGCGTCGCTCAGGAAAGAGCAACCGCCCACGAAACTCGCGCCGCCGAGTTGCGCACAGCCATCTCACTGGCCGAACAAAAGCTTAACGAGCGCGATGCAGAAATTGCTTATTTGAAGCAGCAGCACGTCATGCTGCAAACCACGCTGCAGAAGGACCAAGAGAAAATCCAGGACAAAATCGAGCTACTCAACACCGCCGAAAAGCAATTCAAAGACACGTTCGCGGCACTGGCAGCCAGTGCGCTGGAGAAGAACAACGAAAAGTTCGATCAACTCTCTAAGCCCGTTCGAATCATCCTCGGCGAAATCAACACCAAAATCAGCGTGGTCAACGAATCGGCGTCGAAGGTTGGTGTGGAAACGTCCAAATTAGTCAAAGCCCTGCAAAAGCCGGAGGTCCGCGGCCAATGGGGCGAAATGCATTTGGCCCGCGTGTTGGAGCTCGCCGGCATGTCTGAAGGCCGCGATTTTTCCAAACAGCAAACGATCTCGGACGGCGACTCCCAACTGCGGCCCGACGTCGTCGTCCACCTTCCTGGCGGCAAACAACTGGCGATCGACGCCAAAGCGCCGATTCGAGCATTTCTCGAAGCGGCTGAAGCGGCAGACGAACTCACTCGCCAGACCAAGTGCAAAGAGTTCGCCGCCCACGTCCGCGAACGCATCCGGCAACTCAGCAGCAAGAGTTATCACCAAAGTCTGGACAACTGTCCGGAATTCGTCGTGCTCTACCTTCCCACCGAGGCCGTCTACAGCGAAGCGCTAAAACTCGACGCCGAACTCTTGGAAGACGCCTTCCGGCAACGCGTGATTCTAGCGGGGCCGTGCAACCTGATATCGTTGCTGCTGGCTGTTGCGCACGGTTGGAAGCAGGAAGCATTGGCCGAACACGCCAAGGAAATTTGCGACTTGGGCAAAGAACTCTACAAACGGCTCGCCGTTTTCTGCACGCACGTCGCAGGCATCGGCGACGGCTTGAACAAATCGGTCAAGGCGTACAACAACGCGGTCGGCTCCTTCGAGTCGCGCGTCATGCCCAAGGCTCGCAAGTTTGAGCAGCTTTACACGTCTGCGACCGATGGCCAAATCACCGAATTGGCCCCGGTCGAAACCCAGGTGCGGAATCTCGATTGCGCCGAACTTCCGCTCATCGAATCCGAACGCGACGTTGCTGAACCCGAACTTCTGTCGCGGCCGCGCTAATACGCTGCCGCCGCCGCTGGCCACGCGACTTCGTCGTTCGCCGCTTCGACGATCCCGGCGTCGATCGTCTCCACCCCCGCCGCCGCGCCTGCCAGCAGTGCGTAATCCGCCAGCCGCGCCACTTGCCGTGGCACGCCGCCGGAAAGTTCGTGCAGCGTCGCCAGCGAATCGTCTTGAAATAACGGTTCGATCCGGCCGGCTTCCACGAGAGCGGTTTGCACGTAGCCGATCGTTTCGTCCAATGACCAAGGGCATACATCGATCCGCAAATCGACCAGGTTGCGCAGCGTTTCATTCCAACTCGAGGCGTGCACCGGCTCTGCGGCAAGGACAATCGTCCATCGCGACCCTCCGCGATCTGCGGAAGCGTCGAGCCGCGCCAGCCGCGCAAATTGAGTGATGAGGTCCGGGCCCGCCTGGCCTGCATCATCGACAAGCAACACGCTATCGACTCGCTGCATCGTGTTTTCCGCGATGCGGTCAACAATTTGCCGCCACAGCCACGCCGTATCTGCGTCCTCGCGTGGCAACGTGCCTAAGCCGCAAACAACCTGCCACAGTAGCTCGCGAGTGGTTGCCCCGAGCGAATCGACCAGCACGACTGCCCGGCCCTGCCGCCTAAGCTGCTCCGCGGCTACCCGTAACACGAACGACTTGCCCACGCCGCTGTCGCCGAGCAAAGCGCCCAGGCGTCGGCGGCCATCGACCAGATACTCAACTCGCGCCAGCGCTTCGTTGTGCCCCGCCGTCGGATAGAATTGTCCAACGCCCGGCGAGCTGCAAAACGGCCAGCGATCCAGCCCCCAATGCTTCAGCGGCAAAGACTGATGTTCCATGTTGTTTCTTTTGATTAGCAGTTTCGATCTGGCGAACGCCAGCATCGGCGAGCGGAGATGGAGATAACGACGCGCCTTCGTCATCGTCGGTACAATCTACCGCAGCACTTTAACAGGATCCGCGCTGCCCATCGTTTGGCCGATAGCTGATAGCAAACAGCTCCGAAAGGATGCAGGACGAGAGATGCCGTTGGCAGGGGCTCGAGGTTGAATACTTTACGCTGTTCCCCGCATCACGCATCGTCACCGAATACATGTCCGAGCGATTCTTTTCAGCGACTCCCGTCACCGCCGACCGCGTCACGCTCGCCGGCCCGGAAGCCCACCACCTGCTGCACGTGATGCGCGCCACCGCGGGCGACCCCGTGACGCTCTTTGACGGCAGCGGCGACGAGTTTCAGGCGATCGTCGACACCTTGCATCGCGCGGAAGTCGATCTGCGAATCGTCGCACGACACAAAATTGGTCGCGAATTGCCGTTCGTGCTCGTAGTCGGCGTTGCGCTTCCCAAGGGCGATCGCCAGAAATGGCTCGTCGAGAAGCTCACCGAGCTGGGCGTGTCGGGGGTCGTACCCTTGATTACTGAACGATCCCAGGCCCAACCGGACGCCAATTCGCTCGAGCGCCTGCGCCGCTCGGTCATTGAAGCCTCGAAGCAATGCGGCCGCAACCGGCTCATGCAGATTACCGAACCCCGGCGGTTGACCGATTGGGTCGCGTCCGACTGGCCCGATTGGAGCCGGTCGCCGGAGGACTCGATGTTAGTCGGTCGCCGGCTGATTGCCCACCGCGTCGGCCCGGCATTGCGTGACATCGAAACGCAGCAATGTGCGCCCTACGCGGATCAGATCGCCATTGGCCCGGAAGGCGGATTCACCGATGCTGAGCTTGCCGCCGCCCTCGCGGCTGGCTGGCAAAAAGTCTCGCTCGGCCCGCGCACGCTTCGCGTCGAAACGGCCGCAATCGCCCTCGCCGTGGCGCTTTCAGTGCAATAATGCACCGCGTTCCAAGCCAGTTGCTTAGCCCAGCGATCGCCGATTCTGCTTATCCGCCGCCCAGTGAAATCTTCGAAGTCCCCAACGGCCCCGCGTACTTCGGATGCACAACATATCGCGGGAGGGAAGCACTGAAGGCGAAATGCGCCGCTCGATCTGCGTTTTGCCGATCGAGTGTCTGCTGTGCCGATTCGCCGTGCTTCATCCAAATGACCGGCGGACCGCCGGAAGACTGCAATGTCGACGTTTGCTTCCACGCACTCTGGCCGTCCACCGTCAACTCCACCTCGTAGCGCTTTTCAGTCGTCGTAACGCGCTCCACGTTTTCTCGAAAGAAGAATCCCCTGCCGTACTCTTTCGTTTCGCTCTTGCCGGTTACAATCCGCGCGCTGAGCTTCAGCGGCTGGTCCGGCGCGACTTGCATTCCGTTTTGCTCCAGTGCGGCTCGCAGGGCCGCTTCTGCCTTGGCCCGCTCCTCGCCGCCGATTTGAATATCGAGACTGACCTTCGCGCCTGGTTTCAGCGCCAGGATGGCATCCGGATCGAGATCGCGAGCGGCCCCCAGCACCTCTTCTTGCAGCATTTGAGTCGGGACCAGTCCCAGGATATTGTTGTTTTGCATGACGAGCCATCGCCACGGCCCAGCGGCGGTGCTGGGCAAACTCGGGACTTCGTAGCGCCATAGAATAATTCGCCGCTGAATGTCCACAATATCGGTCCCGCCGACGAGCAGATGATCATTATCTAACCACGTCAGGTCGCCGAAGCCAAGATTGGCACAATCAAAATCCCGCTCCAGCTTTCCCGTTGTCGCATTCCAAATATAAACGCTCTTTCCCGAAACACAGGCCAGCCGGGTGCCGTCGGCGTTGAATGCCACGGCCCCCGCGCCGGACGCACATCGTCCATGCGCGCCAGGCAGCGCCCATCAACGGCGCGAAAGATCTCCACGCCACGCGGCGTCGCGAGGGCCATGTGGGCATGCCCCGGGCTGAGAGCCGGCGTACATCGGCCATTGGCATCGATCTGATAGATCGCCTTCGGACTCTTGCTGTCGAGCCGCCATAAAACCGCCGTGCCTTCGCCGTTGACGATCAGCAATTGCTCATCGTCCACCCAATCGGCCCATGTAATTTCATTTGCTCCCCACTGGCCCTTGCTCGTTGCGAACGGCCACCACGTGGCTTGTTCGGCCGGCTTGCCGCCACCCATCGTCCATACATCCAGCCTCGCCTTGGGATTGTGAAAGCCCTCTTCGGCCACGAACAGTACGCGCGCACCGGACGGCGATAAAAAGCACTTCTTCACGCCACCCACCACGTTTGACGAACCGACACTCCGCCGCTGTCTCAAATTCACGTACTCCATTCGTGCCATGCTGGCGTTGAGCGGATCCGTATGAATGACGACGGCGATGGGTGATTTGCCGCCCGACACCGAAATCGCACTCGGGCGCTCGCGGATGTCCGCCCTGTTGCCCAGCCTCACCGGCTGCGGCTTCCAATCGGTTGCCGGCGCATCCTTGGCCGGATCGGCCGGCACGCCCGCGCCCGCCGGGTCGCCCGGCAAAAGGGCGTTGATATGCGACCAGTCTCCCTCATCCAAGTCGGCGGGCTCTTCCATCGAGCCTTCCTTCAACGGAGAGTCGTGAACGCCCGGCAAATTGCGAGGCTCCGTCGCGGTGAAGTCTTTGCTCGTATTGCGCCTGTAATATCAACCGGCGGTCCGCCTCCTTCGGCAAACGGCGAGTTGGGATCGGCGGCCACGGTGGGCTTGTCCACCGACTCGCCGCTCTTTTGGCGGGCGCGAACTCGCTTCAGCGATTCGCGGGCCGCCAATTTGACTCGCTGATTGCGAGCATTCGTTGCCCGTTGCAACACATCCAAACTCTTCTGCCCGCCAACTTCGCCCAGCAGTTGCACCGACGCGAGCGAAACATCCGCATTACTGGATGGCGCCGCCTTGATCAGCGCGTCCTCCGCGGCCGAACCCATTTTGCGCAGCGCGTTCACCGCCTTATCCCGGCCGAAGAAGTTACCCAACTGTCGAGTCACCGCCTCCGCGCCTTGCGGATCTTTCAATTGCGCCAGCGCGTCGTATAACTCCTCGCTGCCAAATTTGTCTTTTTCGAGCAACTCCACCAAGATCGGCACGCTGTACTTGCCACCCCAAATGACAAGGCCCTGTATGGCTTGCTCCTTGTGAAACCCGTTCCGTTCCGTGGCCAGGCTTCGGTATCCGCGAGCTATCAATTTGCGCGTATTTGGATCTGCCACGTCACCAGGACGCACTTTAAGCAACGTCTCCGCCGCCTCCTCCTGCCCGCGCGTATCGCTCGAATTGAGCAACTGCGCCAGGCGCGCGTACTCGCGCTGCAAATTGCTGTTTGCTGGCGCTGAGCTCGCCCGGGCCGATCCCGAAGAACCCGCCACGTCTTCGGCGAGTGACGCTCTCGAACAAGTGGCCGTCACCCACAGTGCGATGAAAACGACGGCCCAGACGCGAAAATTGCCCACCATCACGAACCTCCCCACATCAAAGTCCAGGTGCCGAACGGCCCTGAAAGAATGGTTTCTCGCCAATCGTGTCAGCCTAACACAACTGTGGCCGATCGGCAACGATTTTTAGAGGCCAAGCGTAACGCAGCCCCGCGGTTGTCGTCTCGTACCGCCGGCCGTAGACTTGAACACGGATGCGATGACAAATCGTCGCGAATCCTTGACTCTGTTTTGATCCATGACCATCGACGAAGAAGAAATCTACCAGGAGCATATCCTCGATCATTACGAGGACCCGTTCCATCGTGGACATCTGCCGACCGCAACACATGCGCACGAAGAGAACAATCCGCTATGCGGCGACGTCGTGCGGATCGAGCTGCAGCTTGGCGACGACGGCAAGATTCGCGACTGCTACTTCGCCGGCCAGGGTTGCGTAATCAGCCAAGCCGCGGCCTCGATGCTCCTGGAAAAAATGCAGGGCAAAACCGTCGACGAAGCCAAAGAGTTTTCCGCAGAAGACATGCTGAAACTTTACGGCACCCGGCTTACACCGAACCGCCAGAAGTGTTGCCTGCTCTCCTGGAAGGTACTGCAATCGGCGGTGCACTCCCCCATCGGCCGCGACGGCAAATGAATAACAAGCAAAGGATTCAGGATCGAGGATGCGGCGAGCAGTGCCAGGCGTTCAAGTTCGATCCCTGCCCCCTGCATTCCATATCCTGCATCCTGAACAATCCGTGACAATTCTCGAATCACCCGCGAAGATAGAAATTGCAGCACTGCTGCCGGCCACGCTGCGCGACGACTTCCCCATCCTGCAGCAGACCGTCCATGGTGATCGCCCGTTGGTGTTCCTTGACAACGCCGCCAGCACGCAGCGCCCGCGGCAGGTGATCGAAGTGCTGCGCCGCGTGTACGAGCGCGATTACGCCAACGTCCACCGTGGCATCCATACGCTCAGCGAACGCAGCACCGAGCAATACGAGGAGGCCCGCGAAAAAGTCCGCGAGTTCATCGGCGCCGAGCACGCGCGCGAAATCATCTTCACGCCCGGCACCACAGCCGGAATCAATCTCGTCGCCCGCAGTTGGGGAGACGTGAACGTAAAGCCCGGCGACGAAATCCTCGTCACCACGATGGAGCACCACTCGAATCTCGTGCCGTGGCAGCAATTGGCCGAGCGCAACAGCGCCGTGCTCCGCCACATCCCCATCACCGACGATGGCCTTTTGGTCCTCGATGCGCTCGACACGCTGCTCACCAACCGCACAAAGATCGTCGCCGTGGCTTCAGTTTCCAACGTACTGGGTACAATCAATCCGATTCGCCAAATCACCCGTCGAGCCCACGCCGCCGGCGCGGTCGTGCTCGTGGATGCCGCCCAAAGCGTGCCCCACCTCCCGACGAACGTCCGCGAGCTGGGCGCCGACTTTCTCGCCTTTAGTGGCCATAAGATGCTCGCCCCCTCTGGCATCGGCGTGCTCTACGGCCGCGAAGAGCTGCTCGACGCGATGCCACCTTTCCTCGGCGGCGGCAGCATGATCGATCGCGTATGGGACGATCGCTTCACATCCGCCGAGTTGCCGGCTAAGTTCGAGGCCGGCACGCCGCCAATTGCCCCTGCCATCGCGCGAGGCGCCGCGATCGATTACATCAACCTCATTGGCGTCGAAAAAATCGCGGCACACGAACACGAGCTAGCCCGTTACGCATACGATCGACTCCGCGAAATCGACGGCCTACGAATCCTCGGCCCCACGCCCAAACATCGCGCCGGCTTGGTAAGCTTCACCCTCGAGCAGCCGCACGCCCACGACATCGCTCAGCTCCTAGACCAACAAGGCATCGCCGTTCGCGCCGGCCACCACTGCACTTGGCCGCTGCACGACCGCCTCGGCATCACCGCCAGCACCCGTGCCAGCTTCTATCTCTACAACACGCCGGCCGAAGTCGAGCTATTGGTCGAGACAGTCGCAAAAATCCGTGACCGCTTCCGCCCCCAGGGCCGCAAACGTAAGCGCACCTAGAGCCTATCCCAGAACCGTCGGGGACTGGCCGGGCATCATCGTCGCGATGGCCGTGCGGAGTCTTCGGAGCAAAACGTGACTGCCCACCTTTCTGTGGGCGGTTCTCGGACAGGCCCCTAGCAACGGGCGGCCAAACTGTCGTGTTTTCTAACAGCTCAAACGGCGGCCGGCCCCCACGGCACCACTGGGCCCTCCACCCGCCTTGCCGGATTCGCAAGTTTGCCCTAAACAACGTCCTCCAAACAACCGTTGAATCATGCCAGCGTGGCAGTTATAATCCGTAATTCGCTATTTCTCCCATGTTTCCAAGGCGCTGTGCAGGATTGGCTGTATTCCGCGGGGTGGCACACCCCCTGTCGTTTTGCCACGGGACGTGATAATGGGTTCACCCATGCCCCGGGAAGACTTCGGTCGTGTAGCCCAAATAACGAAACCTCTAGCTCTCATTGATATTCGAATCCATGCGTTTTTGGTTGCTGGACAAAATCCGATCCTTCAAGCCGGATCTCGAGCTCTCGGCGGTCAAAAACGTCACGCTTACCGAAGAATACTTGGCCGACCATTTCCCGGAGTTCCCTGTGTTGCCGGGCGTGTTTATGCTGGAAGCCGCCACGCAAGCTGGGGCTTGGTTATTGAGATTGAGCGAAAACTTTGCCTGCAGCATCATATCCTTAAAGGAAGCCAAAAACATAAAGTACGCCGATTTCGTTGCTCCCGGCCAATCGCTCGATGTCACGGTGTCGATCCTTAAGAAAGACGACCGGCTGGCCACTATGAAAGTCGACGGCCGGATCGGGGAGCGCTCCACGCTGAGCGGCCGGATTAGTCTGGAACGCTACAACCTGGCCGATCGCGACCCCGCGCTTCGCGAAATCGACGAACGGATAATTCAACACTTTCGTCGCACGAAAAAGCTACTTCTACCCAATTCAATGACCGCATCTGCCGGTTGATCGCCACGGCGTGCGAAAACCTATTCGGAGGAACACACAGCGATGGCATCGGTAAGCTCGAAATCGGATATCTACTCCAAAGTTCAAGAGGCTCTGGTCGATGCACTGGGCGTCGATGAGGACGAGGTCAAGCCAGAGGCTACGCTCCAAGGCGACCTGGGCGCCGAGTCGATCGACTTTCTCGATATCGTGTTCCGCTTGGAAAAAGCCTTCGGCATCAAGATCGAGCGCGGCGAGCTCTTCCCGGAAGATATCCTCACCAACACCGAATATGTCGAAGACGGAAAGGTCAACTCGGCCGGTCTGTCGAAGCTCAAAGAGCGGATGCCGTTTGCCGATCTGTCGCGATTCGAAGCCGATCCCAGCGTAATGAACCTCGCCAAACAACTTACCGTGCAGGATATGTGCAATTTCGTCGAGCACAAGCTCGCCGCCTGAAGGCGGTGCAGGATGCAGGATGCGTGGGCCAGGGAAAGGCATTCAATTCCGTCCCGACTCGCTACATCGCGCATCCTGGGAATCCAGTCAACTTACCTCAAACACGATGTGAAACGCAGAAGCCAGGTGCTTCCCCAGCATCCCGCCCCCTGCATCCTCCATCCTCCCCACGATGCGTTGGTTCTGGCTCGACCGCTTTACCGAATTCGTCAGCGGTTCGCACGCCACGGCGGTGAAGTGTGTCTCGCTCAGCGAGGATCACTTACGGGATAACTTTCCCGGTTATCCGCTCATGCCCAACACCCTGGTAGCCGAGGGGATGGCCCAATGCGCCGGCCTGCTGGTGAGCGAGTTCTACCAGTTCAGCGAACTCGTCGTGCTCGCCAAGTTCACGCGCTGCAGTTTCGACGGCGAAGCGAGGCCGGGCGACGTCATCCGTTACCGGGCCGTCATCGAACAGGTGAACGATGTCGGAGCCGCGGTCAGTGTTAAGGGAGACATCGCCGGCCGGCCCTTTTGCGACGCCGAGATATTTTTTGCCCGCTTCGACGCCGACTCCACCCCGCATACCAAAGGGCGGGTTCTGTTTAACCCGGCCGACCTGCTCGGTTGGCTCCGCGCCGTTGGCGTTTTCGAAGTCGGCGTCCGTCCCGACGGCACCAGGCTTTGCGTCGAAGATTACAGTGCCCTGCCCGCAGGCACCCGAATGACACCCTTGAATAATTGATTCTGTCATCCATTCACAGGATTTTGCCATGAGACGACGCGTAGTAGTAACCGGCATGGGCTGCGTAACCCCGCTCGGCACAACCGTTCCCGAGCTGTGGGACAATCTTAAAGAAGGCAAATCGGGCGTCGATTACACAACGCTGTTCGACGCCAGCAACTTCCCCACGCGCATCTCGGCTGAAGTTAAAAACTGGTCGGTGGCCGATTCGGGCGAAGACCCCGCCGTGTGGGACAAGCGCGGCCGACATACCCGCTTCGCCATCGGCGCCGGTCGGCAAGCAGTCAATGATTCGGGCGTGCTGGGGACTGTCGACCCCGACCGCTTTGGTGTCTACCTCGGCGCCGGCGAAGGCCAGCAGGATTTTTACAACTTCAGCCACATGATGGTGGCCGCGCTCAAAAACGGCGAACTCGACCTCGCCGCCTTCATTCAAGAAGGACTCAAACGGCTCGATCCACAACTCGAGCTGGAGCAGGAACCGAACATGCCGGTCGGGTATGTTGCGACGCACTTTGGCGCAGAAGGGCCGAACTTCAACTGCCTCACCGCCTGCGCCGCCAGCAGCCAGGCAGTCGGCGAGGCGACCGAAATCATCCGCCGCGGCGAGGCCGATGTCATGCTCTCCGGCGGTGCTCACAGCATGATCCACCCCTTCGGCGTCACCGGTTTCAACCTGCTCACTGCGCTTTCAGAGAACAATGCCGTGCCCCAAAAAGCGTCGCGCCCATTCGACCTCAACCGCGATGGCTTCATCCTGGGCGAAGGCGCCGCGATGGTCGTCCTTGAAGATTACGAGCGAGCCAAGAAACGCGGCGCACCCATCTACGGCGAAATCCTCGGCTACGGCACCACTGCCGACGCCTTCCGCATTACCGATACGCACCCCGAAGGCCGCGGCGCGATCACCTGCATGAAGATGGCGCTTCGCGACGCCCAAAAGAACCCGGCCGACATCGACTACATCAACGCCCACGGCACCAGCACGCAAGTGAACGACCGTGTCGAAACGCTCGCCGTCAAAGAAGCGTTCGGCCCAGAGATCGCCTACAAAGTGCCCGTCTCCAGCACCAAAAGTATGACCGGCCACCTCATCGCCGCCGCCGGCGCCACCGAGCTCATTATTTGCCTGATGGCGATGCGCGACGGCGTCGTCCCGCCCACGATCAACTACGAAACGCCCGACCCCAACTGTGACCTGGACTACGTCCCCAACCAGGCCCGCGAAAAAAAGGTCCGCACGATCTTAACCAACAGTTTTGGTTTTGGCGGGCAGAACATTGCACTCGTGGCCGGAGCTTGAGCCGCCCGTCGTCCGCGCTAGCGATCAATCGGATGCCGCCAGCGCAAGCCCGGCCAGCGCCCCATCCCGCGATCGTCTGTGACGAGTTCTGCGCCTAGCTCGATGGCCATTGCTGCCAGATACGCGTCCGTTACTAGATTCCCGCGAGCGTTTCCTTTGCGGCATAGTTCAACAAAGATCTTCCAGTGGCGATCGCCAGGCTGCACAAAAAGACAATGAGGCAATTCTTGCAATTGCTCCACGAACTTTAATACGTCGTCGAGTGGACTTGGCGGCATCAAAAATTCGCGGATGGGTGGTAATCCGCAACAGCCCACTTATCGAAAGTGACGGAACGGCGAATGGCTCATTGCCATTTGCCTTTGATTGGAGGTAGGCAGCAAAAGCCTTGTGATGATTCGCGTCGGGGCGATACGCGTTGACGAGCACGTTAACGTCCAAAAAGTCCATCGTACTCGTCCATGAGGTCTTGCAGTGCTACGTTGTTGCTTAGATCCACCCCCGGCTGTACACCTTTCCCGCCCCGAAAAGTGTGCAGCTTGACCGTTTTCGACTGTTTCTTCGCTCGTCGTTGCGCAAGCGCCGCCCGCAATGAATCTTCAATGACCTGCGTCAGCGTACGATCGGTATCTACCGCCAGCTTCTTTGCCTGGGCCAATATATGTTCGTCTAGTCGTACCGTGGTTCGCATACATCAAAGCATATCCTGCTGACATAAATATGTCAAACAGTCCCCAAAACAAAACCAGCCGCCCTGGCGCTTCCTTGCACCGATGGCGGCTGATGCGGCGTGAATCCATTCACGCAGTTTCAATTGCTACACCTGGCCCCCTGCATCCGGCATCCTCCATCCGCCATCAATACGGCCCGATCGACGGCGGATTGTTCAGCAGAAAATCGCGCGGACCACGCAACGTGTAATACGGATACGCCGTTTGAGCAACCGGCGGTCCTGGGTTGAAGTTGTAATTCTGGTCACCCGACGGGCCGCACCCGCAGTATGGGAAACCAGCGCAGCCGGGCGATGGAGGACCGCCGCAGTATCCGGGACCGGGAGGCTGGCAGGCTTCACATTGCGGCGCGTTGCAATTGTCGTTGGAACAATAACATTCGTGGCTGGTTTTGTATCCCATCGGATGTCGAGGACCCGTGCAGCCCCAATCGGGCGAATTGCAGGGCGAACAATCGTACGGCCCGCACGGGTAACCGGGCCCATCCTCTTGGCCACGATAACGATCGAAGACGCAACAATTTCCGCCGGGGCAATCCGACTCCAGATTGCCGCCGCGTCCGCACGGCTCGTTGCTACCCTCGCAACACCCACCCGGCCGCGGCGCGTGTCTCATCGTCGCCACGTGGCACGGCTCACAACATGGTTGACTGCACTGGCCGCCGCATGCCTGGCCACATTTCGGGCGCATCGATTGGCAGCCGCCGCAACACGATACCGCTAGCGCAAGCACGAGAAACGTGCGATTCATCTTTCCCCCCTTAGGACCGCATTCGCCGCTGCACGCCAAGAAGAGAGCCAAAATGCGCGCACGCGGGCCGGGTCGATACAACTGGTATCGGCGGCATAACCCGCGGAATCCAACAAATCGCATGGCTGGTTTGGCGTCGGCCGCCAGGCCGAATCTACTGCCGGCACGGCCGCAATAATGCCACCCCGCCGACATTCGGCCTTGCCGCCGATGCGAAGCACCACCGACGGTCGCTAGCACCCCGCATCCGTCCGCCCTTGGAGCTTCACCGGGACTTTGCTACAACCCGCGACCCGCTCAACACTTACTACCGCCAGCAGCGACAGCAAACCGCCGCCGTCATTCGTTCCATGAATAACTTCGCTCGCGCGCTGAAAATCGCCCTCGTCCACCGCGTCAACATCGTGGCGTGCGTGTTCACATCAGTCGTGATCGCCCTCCTGTGGGGCGGCAATCTGACGGCGGTGTTTCCGGTCGTCGACGTGATCATGAACGACCAGTCGTTGCCGGAGTGGATCGACCAGAAAATCGCCGAGAGCGACAAGGAAGTGGCCGAATCGACCACCTGGATCGACCATCTCGAATCGCTCAAATCGGGCAAAGCCGACGAAATTCGCCGGCAGGTTCATGCCGAAATCGAGCGGCGAGAGGCCGAACTCGACGAGCACATCCAGCACTCGCCGAAATCCGCAAACGTGAACGACGTGCAAATCGCCGAAAAAACCCGGATTGCGAATTACATAAACCGGCTACAATCGCTCGAAAAGCTGCCGCCCGATCAAATTGTCACCCGCGTCGTGCAGGAACTGCGCGACACGAAGCATCACCGCAACGTTTACACGCCCGGGCTGCCCGGTTCCATTTTCTCGCTCCGCTCGCCCATCGTTGGATGCCGAGCACGCCCTTTCGCACCTTGCTGGCCGTCTGCCTGTTTGTGGTTGTTGGCACGTGTATCAAAAACATCTTTCGCGTCTGGAACGGGATTGTTGTCGCCCGGCTGGGCAACATCGTCGGCTACGACCTGCGGATGGAGTTTTACCGCCAGGTGCTGCGGCTCGATATCGCGAATTTCACCGAGTCCGGCCGCGGCGACCTCATGAATCGCTGCACCTCGGACCTCAATTCGATCAACCAGGGCGTCCAACGGCTGTTTGGCCAGGCGCTGCTCGAACCACTCAAGACGCTCGTCTGTTTCTGCATTGCCGCCTGGGTTAGCTGGCAGCTCTTGCTGCTGACGATCCTCATTGCGCCGGTGGCTGGCTATTCGATCCATTGGCTCGGCAAAGCGCTGAAGCGCACCCACCGCAGAGCGATGCAGGAGCTTTCGCTGATTTATGAAACGCTTTCCGAGACGATGGGCGCCATCAAACTCATCAAGGCGTTCACCATGGAAGCGGCCGAACGCAACCGCTTCAATCAATCGTCCAAAGAGTATTTCCGCCGCCAAATGCGCATTGCTACGTATAGCTCGCTGGTCGCGCCGACCGTGGAATTGCTCGGCATCGGCATGGTCTTATTGGCCGCCGTGATGGGCGGTTACCTCGTTCTGGGCCAGCAGACGCACATCCTCGGCATCAAGATTAGCGATGTCCCGCTGACCCACGGCATGATGAGCATTTTCTTCGCCATGCTCGTCGGCATGAGCGATCCGGCCCGCCGGCTGTCCAACGAGTTCAGCCACATTCAGCAGGCGGTGGCGGCCGCCGACCGCGTGTACGCGGTGCTCGACCGCGAACCGACGATCCTCGATCCGCCGCAGCCGGTCGCGCTGCCGTCGCTCAAGCGGGGGTTGCGATTCGAAGGGCTCAGCTTTCACTATCACCCCGAAAAGCCCGTGCTGCGCGACGTAAATCTGGAAGTCCGCCCCGGCGAAACGATCGCAATCGTGGGGCCCAACGGCTGCGGAAAAACCACGCTGATGCAGTTGCTGCCGCGGTTCTACGATCCCACCGCCGGCCGCATCACACTCGACGGCACTGATATCCGCGATGTTCGCCTGCGCGATCTGCGGCTGCGCTTCGGGCTCGTGTCGCAGGAAATCCTGCTGTTCAACGACACCGTCGAAAACAACATCCGCTATGGCAAACCCGACGCCTCGACGGCCGATATCGAAGCGGCCGCCCGCGCCGCCTACGCCCACTCATTCATCACCGAAAAGCTGTCGGAAGGTTACCAGTCGCTGGTTGGCCCCGGTGGCAGCCGCCTTTCCGGAGGCCAGCGGCAACGCATTTCGTTGGCCCGCGCCATCCTCCGCGACCCCGAAATCCTGCTGCTCGACGAAGCCACCAGTCAAATCGACATCGAAAGCGAGCAGCTTATTTTCGAAGTGCTCCAGAAATTCTCGCGCGACCGCACCACGTTCCTGATTACGCACCGCGTGAGCATGATCTCGCTGGCCGACCGTGTCGTGGTCATGGACCACGGCCAGATCATCGACATCGGCAGCCACGACGAGCTAGTTCACCGCTGCGACCTCTACCGCCGTCTCTGTCACTTCGGCTACAGAGAAAGCGCATGAGGTAGCGTTTTGCCCACGGGCAGCCGCGAATCGCGCCCCCGGTCGCCCATTCACGTCCAGTCGTCACTCATACGACTGGTCATCGAGCACGAAGTCCGGCCGGGGCGAATCGGAGTGCTTCTCCGAAAGCGTCATCAAAGCGCGGAGCACATCGTAGTCGATCGTTTCCCGTATAAACATGGCCCGCCCACTTCCAAACGCCACGTTCACCCCGCCGCCATGCTCGCTCGATGGCTTGGAGTTGATGGCACGTACGATATTGCAATCGAGACTGCATTGAGTTCCGATGTGTCGGCCCGTAGTTGCTACATTTGGGTAACACTGATCCCCAGTGTCGCATGCTGCGGTGGGCCCATTGATGTACGCTTCTTTCAAATTCGACGTCGTCTGCCATACAAACACCGGACCCCATGTTCGGTCGATTCCCGGATCGGTGATCTTATCCCGATTGACTGGGTCCTTTGCCCTGTCATTCGGATTAGAAGTCAATCCGCCCCACCCGATATCGTCGTAGCCCCCCAGTAAGTCGACTCTTTCGCTGAATGCCAGCGTGTGGTCTTTTCCGTCCTGCCAGTGACCTTCCACCACGGACGCTTTTGGATCGTAAATCCGATTTAAGAACGGGCCGTTCGACGGCCGTTGGTTCTTCGCCGGGAAGGCAGCGCCCGCATTCGCCACATAGCTGTCCGAATTCCCCGACCGAGGTTTGGACGCATCGCTCGGACACAAAAATGTCGCAACGTAAATCGATGGTAGCGGGTTGTTGCCCTTACAGTATTCGTCGTAGGCCGACCCCAGCTCAAGGTCCGGCAGGAGCAACACCGGCCATGTCGTCAACCGTTCGCCGCTTTCGGAAACACGCCGCTGATACGGCAATTCGTCCATCAATGCCGGATAGCGCCGCATCCGGGTTTCAAAGTGAGTCGCAGCTATGGCCAGTTGCCTAAGATTATTAAGGCAGGACGACCGCCGCGACGACTCCCGCGCCCGTTGCACAGCCGGCAACAACAATGCCACCAGCACGCCAATGATCGCGATCACCACCAGCAGCTCGACGAGCGTAAACGCCCGAACCCATTTGCGTTTCATGCTGTCCTCTCCTGTCCGAGAGAAAATGTGCATTGATTGAACACCGCCGCTACGATCCCGCATTCGATTCGCCCCGTTGGCGGCCGCTTATTCCCGCCGCCTCCCATGAACATACACCAACCCGGACAATGGGCGTAGTAGCCGGCATGGCCAAAACGCCGCCTCGAACGCAACCCGCTGAGTATGATAAACTTAGCAACCGAAGGCTATTTTTATTCCGCTCTGAACCCTGAACCCAGAATTCTCCGCTGTCCACTCTTCCGCTACACGCCGATCACGCCCGCCTCTTCGAGCACAACCGGTTCGTCTACCCGGTGCTGAGCCGGCGCTCCGGCGGCATTTCGATTGGCGTGAACCTCAACCCGGACAAGATCTGCAACTTCGACTGCATCTACTGCCAGGTCGATCGCCGCAGCCAAAGCGATACCCAATTCGTCGAAACGAAAGAATTACTCGATGAGCTTCGCTCCACGCTGGACCTCGTAACGTCGGGCCGAATCTACGACACGCCCAAATTCCACGATGTGCCGCCCCACCTCCGCCGCCTCAACGACATCGCCTTCTCCGGCGACGGCGAACCCACGACCTACAGAAACTTCGACGAAATCATCGAAAAGTGTGCCGACGTGAAACGCGAGTTCGAACCACAATCCCGCTTAGCGTCGGCCGCAAGGCCGAATCGACCGCCAACAAGCACTTCCGCCTTCCCCCTTCCGCCTTCCCCCTTCAAAATGGTTCTCATCACCAACGGCAGCATGTTCCACCGCCCACACGTGCAGCGCGGCTTGGCGATCCTCGACGAGAACAACGGCGAAATCTGGGCCAAGCTCGAAGCCGGTACCGACGAGTACTACCACCTCGTCGAGCGCACACCGATCCCCTTCCGGCAGATTCTGGACAACATCACGGCCGCAGCGCGCGTACGCCCACTCGTCATCCAATCGCTCTTCATGCGGGTGAACGGCCAGCCGCCGTCCCCAGCCGAGCTAGAAGCGTTTTGCGACCGTTTGAATGAAATCACAAACGCCGGCGGCCGATTGAAGCTCGTGCAAATCTACACGGTTGCCCGCCGCCCCGCCGAATCTTTCGTCGCGCCACTAAGCGATGCCGAAGTGGATGCAATCGTCGCGCTCGTCGGGCAGCGCACCAACCTGAATGCGTTCGCCTTCTACGGAAACAGCGCCTATTAACGCATCACCCGTTTAGCGTCGGCCGCCAGGCCGAATCTACCGCAGCTAGCCGTCACCCCTCATACGGCACCACAAACGACCACCGCTGCCGCTTCAACCCCGCCCTCACCGGATTTTCCTCCACATATCGAATCGCCGCCCGCATCTGCTCCAGCGCAAACAACATTACGTTCCATCCACCGGCGGCCCACGGACGCGGCAACCTTCCATCCGCTCGCGGAAACTCACGCAGCGGATGCAAACATTCATGGTTCATCCAGCGAGTCGCTGCGCGCTTGAGGCACGCGATCAACTCATCACCATCGAACGGATGTTTGCCAACTACTAAGTGCACATAGTCTGGCAAAATCGCGCACGCGTGAACGGCCAGCTCAGTTTTCGGACAAATCGCACCGATCCCGCGCCCCACCGCCCGCGCCTGGACTCCCGTCAGCTCCACCGCCGGATATTTAAGTGCCGCCTTCGCCATGCGTCGTAGGCCCACGTCGTGCGGCCGATTTGCGACGCTTTGGCGCGTATGCACCTTCGTCGCTTCGCCACCGGCCGCGTAGATATGCTGTCCGCGCACGCGCGTCGATCCGCTTCCTCGCGGATCATTTGGCAGCCAGAATCCGTACGTCGAGAAGATAAGATGCCACCCCAACATGCCGGCAAGTGTATTGGAATTGAAGCCCTTTACAAGCAGATTCGGCGTCGCCGCCGACCTAAACAAATAATCCGCCGTTTAGCGTCGGCCGCCAGGCCGAATCTACCGCCGCCAACCACCGCCTACTGCTTCGCCGCCCCCGCTGGCTCTTGCGCCGACTCTTCCGGCTTCGACGTCAAACGCAATCGCCGCGGCGCCACACCAAAATCTTGCAGGCCCATGAAATCGCCCCCATTATCGACCCCATCGGTCATCACGGTATAAACAATCCACCCGTCCTTCGTGTGCTTGAGCTTTAGCCGCTCGCCCGAGTACGGATCGATCGTCGCCTCCTTCGGCAAACCCAAATCCTGCAATCCAGCCGCCTCGTGGCCATTTTTCTCCGCAAATTGCCGCAATGCATTGAAGATCCGCAAAGCTCGCAGCTGCGGCGATGCACCGCGCATCAGCATTGAACGCCGCTTGCGTGGCCGGAATCATCAAGTCGGCGAGCACACCGTACCCGGTCGGTTCCGGCAGCGCCGGATGCCGGCGAACTTTCCTGCGCCCGTCAGTCGAAGCCTGCTCGAAAGCCGCAATTTGGACCTCTTCGTAATTGAGCGCCCCGATATACATGAGTTTCAAGGGCCAGCCAATTAGGCGAAAAAGCCACACTGGCGGACCGCCTGCTTGTCCAACGTTTGGGATTGCCTTCATGGCATCAATGGAAAACCCGAGTTCGGTTTTCAAAGCCCGCACCATTCGCTGCTGATCATCTTGCAACGCCAACTCCCGGTCCAACGCGGCATGCATCGCCGGCGACACCGGCCCCGCTGCAAGCGCATCGTAAATCGGATCAACGGCAATCCCGCGCAATGCAATCGCCACGAGCATGTTGACCATCAGCGGCTCATGGTCGTACAAGCGGGCAAGTTTCAACAACTCGATGCCCTGCTGTACAGCTTTGTCGCGCTGCCCCGCTGCCGTATACGACTCCATTCGCCATCCCAAGTATCGGGCACCCGTGCGAACATTCAGTGGCTCTTTCAGCATGCCTTCGAGAAACTTCGAATAACCGACAGAAAAATCGCACACTGACGCGTACTTGTCACAAGCCGCAGCCGCCGCCAATCCAGCATCGATGTCAGCGTACTTGTTTAGGATTTTCTCGATAGCTGCAATCTGCTCGGGCGTTGCCGCATCGCCGCGGTCGCTGCGCTCGTCGTAATCTTTTCCCAATGCTATCTTATCAAGGAAGTGCCAGTGGTCCTTTCCAAACTCGTCGAGTCGTGGAGCTAACTTGGCGAGGATTGCGGCGGCGTTTTCCGCGTCCGGAATCGGCTTCGGCGCCAAATCGGCAATCGACGCCGGGTCGCCTGCCGCGCGTATCGCTGCGATCCTCCGCTGCAAGCGGTAGTCCGTCCACCATGCCATGAATCCATTGGCGATGAAGGCCACCGCCAACAGTATCACCAGCCCTAGCCCGATCCGCTTCCACACACGCTTCGTCGGCCAAATCCGCATCGGTCTAACCCCTGTCATTTCCCTGTTCGCCATGCGGCGACTGCCGCTGCACCGCGGCATCGATTGCCGCCGTTTCGTCGGCCGTCAATTCGTGGCCCGTCATCGCCGCCAGTTGCCGTGCAAATTGCAGGGCTGTCCCGGCATCCGTGGCTTGGGCCACTACCACCGCCGTATCCACCAGCGACTGCCGTGCTTCCGCCGCACGACTACTCGCCACACTATGTTTTCCCGAAAGGCTCGGCCGCAGCCCAATCGCCGCATTCATACCAATTCCCACCACGAGCAGCACGGCCGCCGCCCGCGCCAACCGCCGATCCCACCGTGCCGCCCGCAATTCCCGATTCGTGCGCTCTAGCACTTTATCGCGCAATTCCATCGGCGAACCAAATGTCGGCATCGACGCGATTTGTCGTTCGATTTGTTCCAAATGCTCATCACTCATAATCTTCTCGCCTTAGCGCCGTTGGGTGAGATTCTTCCACCTCACCGAAACTGCTTCGCCAACCACGGCCGCAAGGATTCTAGCGCCCGCCGATACCGCGTCGCCACGGTTCCCTGCGGCATTGCCAAAACGTCCGCAATTTCGCGGAAAGTGAGCCCGGAAAAGACCTTCAACTCAACCAACTCACGATCATCGGCCGCCAAACGGCCGAGCGCCGCTGCCACCACTTCCGAATCCTCTTTTTTGTCACATTCGTTGCCCGCGACCGCAAATACGTCGCTGACCGGCAGCGGGCAAATGTTCCCTCGTCGCCGCTTCGCCCACCGCACTGCCTCGTTCCTGGCAATCTGGAACACGTATGCAACCGGATTCTCGACGCCCCGAAATCGCCGCCGGCTCTTTACCACTCGCAGAAATGCCGTCTGCAGCACATCGCTGGCCGAGTCGCGCGATCCAAGCCGCACTGCCAAATAATGATGCAACGGGTCGGCGCACGCATCATACAATTCGGCAAACGCGGCCTCCTCGCCGCGGGCCAGTCGCGCCGCCAGTTCGTGCATGCTCGCTTCGCTCATCGGCGTTTATTATAAAGACCCGCGGCACGCGCAGATTTATTCACAATTCTCGATTAGCGTCGGCCGCCAGGCCGAATCCGCCGCCGCTAAAAATTGCCGTCGATTTCTTGTCGCGCGAGATTCGGCGTCGCCGCCGGCGCTAATCGCCGACATCCCATGGCGATTGTTACGCAAAGCACCTTCCGCTAACCTATCCCTCATGTCCGATTCCTACATCCAATCGCTGTTCGCAGACCGCATCGGCGGGGCCAATTACGGCAAGGGCACCGCCATTTACAAGTTCGAAAAGATCAAGCGCGCCAAACGCCAAGCACTGGCCGACCATCCCGAGCGCAAGCTGCTCGACTTCGGCATCGGCGAAAACGACTCAATGGCGCCCGAGGTCGTCCGCCGCCGCATGGCCGAGGAAATCAACAAACCCGAAAACCGCGGATACTCCGACAACGGCATCCCCGCCTTCCGCGAAGCGGCCGCCCGCTTCATGCAGCGCGAATACGGCGTCGCCCTGGACCCGGCAACCGAAATCTGCCCCTGCATCGGCTCCAAAAACGCCCTCGCCATGTTGCCCGCCTGCTTCATCAACCCGGGCGACATCACGCTGATGACCGTCCCCGGCTACCCAATCGCCGGCACACACACCGGTTACTACGGCGGCATCGTCTACAAGCTCCCGCTCACGGCCGAGAACGACTTCCTGCCCGACCTCGACGGCATCCCCGCCGAAGTCCGCGCGAAAGCCAAGCTCCTCGTCCTCTGCTACCCCAACAGCCCCACCGGCCGCACTGCGCCGCCCGAGTTCTACGAACGGGCCATCACGTTCGCCAAGAAAAACGACATCGTCATCATTCAGGACGCGGCCCACGGCGTCCTCAGCTACGACCGCCCGCCAAACAGCTTTCTCGCCATCCCCGGCGCACGCCATGTCGGCGTCGAAGTCCACTCAATGTCCAAAGCGTTCGACATGATCGGCTGGCGCATCGGCTGGGTCTGCGGCCACGAACGAATCATCAGCGCCTATGGCAACGTGAAAGACAACTTCGACTCCGGCCAATTCATCGCCATCCAGAAAGCCGCGATCGCCGGCCTCGACGACCCCGAAATTCCCGTCCACACGCGCACGAAGTACGAACGTCGCCTGAAAAAACTAGTCGCCACACTCCAGCGCTGCGGCTTCAAATGCAAAATGCCCGGCGGCACGTACTTCCTTTACGCCCCGTCCCCGCGCGGCTTCGCCAACGGCGCCCCCGGCGGCGGCCCCATCAATTTCGAAAACGCCGAAGCGTGCAGCCAATACCTCATCACCGAGCAATCGATCTGCACCGTTCCTTGGGATGACGCCGGCCCGTTCCTCCGCTTCAGCGCCACCTACGAAGCCGACACCGAAGCCGCCGAAGACGCACTCATGGTCGAAACCGAGCAGCGCCTCAAGAACATCCAGCCCGTGTTTTAAAGAAAGCGCGGGCACCCCCAATTCCTGCCGCATTCGCCGTAGCTGAATTTGCAAAAATTCGGCCCGCGCAGCCAGAACTACCGAGGTGTCTGATTGTATTCCCGAGCCGCCTGCGCCTGCTGCTCGTAGCGATCACGAAAGTCAGAGTCGTCGCCGTGTTCCCGCCGGTACCCCGCGCCATTGACGCCATACGCGACCGAACTCCAGAAATCGGACCACGCACACCCGCTATCGGCGGCCGACACGACAACCATCAACAGCAACCATGCAATCCGTCGCATTTCGCTCTCAATAATAAAAAGGGCGGGGCAAGAAGCGTGGTGGATAAACTCCGGCCTATATCATCCAGATCGGCGTTCTCAAACGAGAAGTGCAGCGAGCGACGTGCTGGCAAGCCAGCAATTCTTAACGAGGCCGCGCTTCAAGCCATTTCTTAAACGATGCTTGGCTCTCACCCGATTGTTTGCCGTTGAGAAGATTTTCGACGCTGATGTCCTCATCAAGTTCCGGCCAATGGATGCCGCGACCTGCGCCAGTGAATCGCCAATTCTTCCGCTCCTTCACAGTGCCATGCAATAACCGCGGATACCAAGCGATCGGCACCGAAAGGGCCCGACCATCCGAAAGTTCGCATGTTAACGTTTCGTCTTCAATACGCACGCTTGACGCAGTCACAGATTGATCAACCGTTGAAGAACTCATTCCACCGTTCCAAAAGGTCTTGCCGATATTCCCCGATCAGCTTTTCTATCGTATTGATTTCCTTCGCCGAAAACCCGACGCTCCATTGAAGCCTGACCGGATCCAGCCAAAACTTCGCTTCGCTATCATCCCGCTCGACATGTATATGCGGCGGCTCTTCCCGATCACCCGCGTAGAAGAAGAACCGATACGGGCCGCTGCGGAAGACCGTTGGCATTTATACAATCATAGGACACAACCGTGGTTGCGACAATTTCAATATCGCTGCTACGTCGCCGCCCCCGCCTTCTCCCGCGCCGCCTTTATCACTTTCAGATTACTGGCTGGCTGATAATTCCCTACATCCGCTCGGAATCCGATCGCAATGCGGTTCCAGCCGTTGATTGTCACAATCGCTAGCGTCAAATTTGCGAGCTCTTCATCGGTAAACTCCTTCCGCACTTCCTCAAACACCTCGTCCGGCGCGCTGCGCTCGGCGATCAGCGTAAGCGTCTCGCACCATGACAGCGCGGCCCGCTCGCGTGCCGTATAAAACGGCGCTTCCCGCCACGCATTGAGCAAGAAGAGCCGTTGCTCCGTTTCGCCCCGCGCCATCGCGTCCTTGGTGTGCATATCAAGGCAATACGCGCAGCCATTGATCTGCGACGCCCGCACTTTCACCAAGTCCACAAGCGAATGTTCGAGCCCCGAATTTTCCACTGCCGCTCCCAACCCGAACATCGCTCTCATGACCGTCGGCGACACCTTGGTATATTCAATTCGCTGAGTCATTTTGCCGCTCCTTTCCAGTAAGAGACCGCACAACTTCCCCTTTGGATTTATAAGGGGAAGGTCCTGGAGCAGCGATCGACTAAGCGGCGCCATCGCGAAGAGATCAAATGCACGCAGTGGACAATCGCGCTCAAGCACATCGCCGGCTGCCGCGCGTCCAGCGACTATTTGTCCGCATTCGCGAATGAGAACTACGGAATCCGCTGGAGCACCGCCAGCACCGGCCGATGATCCGACGCCACCGGCTCATCCAACACGCGCAGCTCGACCACCTTCCACCGATTCGCCGGCCGGCACATCACGTAATCAATGCAGTGATCCGGCTTATCCGCGGGAAACGTCACGATCGACTTGGAATCCGGCTGCCCGCCCTCAACTTGCGACTCGGTCCCGTCCCTCCACCCCGCGATTTTCCATTTCTTCGCCAACTCTCGAATGGGCTTGCTATCCGGCAACGCGTTGAAATCACCCGCGATAATGGCCGGTTCAGAACCGCGCTTGTCGATTAGCTCGTTGATCGTCTGAGCCGAATTCAGCCGCTCATCATCCGGCGGTCTGAAATCCAAGTGCGTACATAAAAACAACAGCCCCGCTTCGCTCCGCTCGCCAAGCTCTATCACCTGCACCCCGCGCTGCTCCTGGTGTTTCGGCGTGCTCTCGTAGAACGACTTCAGCTTCACGCTCTTACAAGATCGAACGGGCAGCTTTGTGAGCACAGCCGTCCCATACCCGCCGCCGTCGTAGCTAATGTTGCGGCCGAAGACCGCTCGCATTCCCGTCAATCGCGCAAACTCGGCCGGCTGATCTACGCCGCTGGTCCGCTTCGTCCCCTGATCGACTTCTTCCAGCGCTACAATATCCGGCTTCGCCGCCGCGATCACCTTCGCAATCCTCGGAAGGTCGACCTTGTGATCCATGCCCTCCCCATGACGAATGTTGTAAGTAACAACGCGAATCTCCTTCGGCAATTCCGCTTGGGCACGACAAAGCACATTGCCAAAGATCAATACGGCCATTAGCGCCCGGGCAATTTGACTTCGCAACTTGTTGGGCCCGCCCGTCGTGCCGTCGTGGTTCATTTTCCGCATGTGCCTTAATCTATCTTCTTCTTCGGTGTAGCATCGTTCTTGCTGGTGATTGCCATCCGTCCATAATTCTTCGACGTGCGATTGAACTCGGTCGCGAACGCCTCGGCATCTTCCGGCGTGAACGGCCGATCGATCGTTCGCTTGAGCTTCTTGTGTTCGTAAATATGCACGACGTAGTTCGCTGGCGGCGTCTCCGGCCGGCCGTACTCGTCGACGGGTTCGTCACCTTCGTCCACACCGCCTTCTTCGCCCTCGCCCTCTTCGTTGGCGGCATCCTCCGCCATCTCCGAATCATCGCCATTGGAAGGTTCGCCCTCGTCATCGTCCACGAAATCAAATTCCTCGTTGTACAGGTCGTCATCTTCATCGCTGGCCATGGCGCGCATCCTTCCGTAAAAGAACGAGTTCGAGTTCGCTTCCGAGTATCGACAACGCGCTAAACCCCGTCAACCTAACGAGGTGCGCTGCCCTAGATAGCCTCATTCGGGGCAACCGCTCAACTCCAAAAGTTTTTCTTGGTTTTGGCCACCACTTGTGCTAGGCTCGTCCTCATGAGATGACCGTCCGGGCGTAGCTGCCGTAGCGCTCGCCGGAGGCAGGCCGCTTGAGAAGCCACGAACGACTTCCAATGCCAATTGGAAGAGACGCGGAGCGCTTTCCCACAAACCTGCCGCCGGCCCCCATTGGGACCCCAGCAAATTGCGCTCAGACGGTTGGGAAAGAGACCGCCCGCGCACTCCGTCGCGCCGGTCCCCGGCCCAGAGGGCCCTTCATTTTTTTTAAAGCCGTCAGCTATTCGCCGTTAGCCAGAAGGAGCAGAAAGAATCGAAACCGTTGCCGGGCCGCCTGCCGTTTAGCTCGCGTTAGAGCTGCGCGACGGGCAGTTCCCGCACCACGCCAATCGCGATCTCAAGAACTGAATCCTTGCCGGAGTTCGTGGGGACGCTTGTCGCCGCGTTGCCTGTGGCTGCACCGTTCGCCATCGAGGCGTTAATCCCCTCGGCGCCGCGGAAGCCCACTTTGTATTTGTCGCCCGACACTTGCTGGCCGGTGGCCACCATGGTCACACGACGGGCGTCGATATCGGGGGTCACGCCAACATTGGCGATTGCGCGGCCCGATGGCGAGTAAAACTTCGCGGTCGTTAGCCGTGCGCCGGCGCCACTCTTACCCAGTGGGAAGATGCCTTGAACCGAACCTTTACCATACGACCGCGTGCCGACGATCTTGCCCCGGCCCGAATCCTTGATTGCCCCGGCGAAAATCTCGCTCGCGCTCGCACTGTCGCCATCGATGAGCACCACCAGTGGCACTCGCCATGTGCCGGGCCGATGGGCGCGGTAGCTGAAATTCTCTTGCTCGCTACGCCCGCGCGTTGAGACGATTCCGCCGTCGGCGATAAATTTGTCCGCCATCTCCACGCTCGCCGTCAGCAGGCCGCCCGGATTGCCGCGCAGGTCGATGATCAGACTTCGCATACCCTTACCGTGCAGCTCCCAAAGAGCCTGCTCCAGATCGGCCGAGGTCGTCTTCTGAAATGCCGGGATGCGGACGTACGCCACGCCCGTCGCCGGATCGAGGATTTTCACGTCCTCCAAGCTCGGCACGTCCACGCTGGCCCGGCGAATCGTGATCTCATGCGGCGCTTGGCCGGGCGAATTGACCGTCACTCGAACGGTACTGCCTTCCGGGCCCGTCAGCAGCGACGCGGCTTCGTCGGTCGAAAGCGATTTTGTCGCCTGGCCATCGACCGCCGTGATGCGATCGCCGTTGTGAATCCCAGCCTGCTCGGCTGGGCTGTGCGGAATTACGTGGACGATGTTCAGCGCGCCCTGATCGGCCTTCAGCTCCACGCCCAGTCCGACAAAATTGCCTTCAATCTGCGAATAAATATCGCGGAGCTGATCGCCCGTCAGGAAAGCCGAGTAATGATCCAACCCGCCGGCTGCCGCCGCGGTGAATTCCAGCAACGTGGCGTTTTCATTCAGGCCAATTCGTTGGCGAGCCAATCTGGCGACCTGCGAAGCCACTGCCGAGGCGTCGCGCGAAGACCCAATCTTATAGTGCCCCGGAAACTGCACGATTTCCGAACGCAACTGATCGATTTGCTGGCCGCGTACGCGAATCGCATGCGTTCGCAGAAAATTTTCGTCCGCCAGCGCGATATCCATGGCCGTGGCGCCGCGCTGCGCAATATCCTGCCAGGGCGGATCGGTGTAATAGTGGGCGTCGATCTTGCTCAGAAGATCGTTATACAAGTCGAGGGATTGCTGCGACCGCAACGTCTTCAGCGAATCGCGAAAACTGCGGTCGTCGTACCGCTGCTCCAAGCTGTAGTGGAGGCGAGCAATATCGAACTTGGCCTGCAGCGCGTGATCTTCAGGATATTCGTGGAGCGCTTCTTCGTATTGGCTCAGCGCGTCGGCCCAGTGGCCGCTAAGCTCCAGCTTTTGGCCGCTTTCGAGCACGCGAGCAATCGCGCTTGGCGTCTCGCCGGGGCTGAAACCCGTCGCCGTCGTTGGCACGCTCGGCTTTCCGAATGTTTGAGCGTGCAGCTCGGCGGCTTGCGCCACCACGACCGAAACGACTAAGAAATAAACATAAAATCGCGAAAAGGCAGGTACCCGATGTCGCATCGATGTTATCCGTTTTCTAGGGTCAGGCGCCTGCCGTGCATCATGCCGTGCGTCGTGCCGAACCAGCGAGCGTCCGGTGGGTCTGTGCTGTGAGGCCAAGGGAATATAGGACACGAAATGACCCCGGTCAAAAAGGTACGCGCACTTTTTCTGCGTTTGCTCGTCGCCCGAACGGTAGGCCCGTTACAGGTTGCGCCAACCGAAGTGCAAGGAACCGATTGCCCGATGCATAGCGCCAAAATCGCCCGCCGCGATTCTAACGCTCGGCCTTGCTCGCAGGGTTATGACCGCCGTGCCGGTGACTCGATACTTGCCGGGTCAATCAGCACAAGCGATACAACCGATCATCGTGCGCGAGCCGAGCAATGTCAACTAGCGGCGTCGTGCCACCCAAGATGCCGGTCCGTCGTTTGGACCAGCGAACGAAAGAATAATCCTAAGTCGGACACAAGTAAGATACGCACGCCCAGTGCGACAGGTTTGCGCAAGCAACGTGAGAAACGAGACAATCCAGGCCGCAGAATCGGGCGCAAAAAAATCGCCGCCCCTTTGCAATCGGCCGCGGGTTGAGGGGGGGACGGTGGCCCGGGCCGCAGGTTGAAAGGGACGGCGAGAGGTGCTATCGTGGCCGCGGCTGGGTGACCATCGGCCCCCAATAGCTCTGGGCAGGCGGCGATCTAGAATGGCTGGGGAAGACCGCCACCGCCGGGATTGTCTGCCTACCAAGCGATACGTTTCCCAGTCTGGGCTTGTTCATGCCGCCTTATCGATTTTTCATGGCAATTAATTCGGGCCCGCGGATGGGCGATGGGAGGTGGCAGTGACCTCTCCCAAGATCGAGCGGGCGCTGATCAGCGTCAGCGATAAAACGGGTCTTATCGAGTTCGCCCAGGGGCTCGTGGCGGCCGGTGTCGAAATTTTCGCCAGTGGCGGCACCCGCCAGCACCTGGAAGAGGCCGGCATCCACGTCCACGAGGTGGCCGCCTACACTGGCTTTCCCGAGATGATGGACGGCCGGATCAAGACCCTCCACCCCAAAATCCACGCCGGCATCCTCTGCCGCCGCGACCGCCCCGACGACATGGCTGCCATAGCCGCCCAAGGCATAGTCCCCTTTGAACTGGTCGTGGTGAATCTGTATCCGTTTCGAGAGACGGTCGCGCGCGACGGGTGTCACGGCGAAAGAAGCGATCGAGAATATCGACATCGGTGGGCCGACGCTGATTCGCGCCGCAGCGAAGAACGACGAATTCGTCACGGTTGTTACTACACCCAATCAATACGACGAAGTTCTTGCTCCGATTCGCGAAATACGGTGCGACCACTCCGGAAATGCGTCTACTCTACGCAAGTTTGGCATTTATGACGACCGGGTTGTACGACACGCAGATCGCTGTCTACTTAGGAAACGTCTATGCAGACGGTGAGATTTCGACGCGAGGAATTTCTCATGAAGCATTTCCGCCGCGTCAGCACATTCGGTTGAAACGCGAAGCGGAATTGCGGTACGGTGAAAATCCACATCAATTGGCGGCTCTCTATTCACTTCAAGACGCGAACGATGATTCGCTCGTACGCGCCAAAGCAACTTCACGGCAAAGAGCTGTCGTACAACAATCTGCTCGATCTCGACAGCGCGCTAGCCACTGTTCGCTTGCTGCCGACGCCGAGTGTCGTTGTGTTGAAGCACAACAATCCATGCGGCGCTGCAACAGCGAACACCTCTGGCGAAGCCGTTCGCCGCGCGTGGGAAGGCGACCCGCTAAGCGCGTTTGGTTCTGTACTCGGTTTCAACGCTCCGGTGGACGCAACGGCTGCTGCGTTCTTGTGTGAACCGGATCGTTTCGTCGAAGCCATCCTCGCGCCCGAAATCACGCCCGAAGCATTTGAGATCCTCACGACCAAACCGAAGTGGAAAGCCAACGTGCGGCTATTAGCTGTCGGCGAGATGAAGCCCGGTCATGGTTTTCGCGAGTACCGTCAAATCAGCGGCGGCATGCTGTGTCAAACTGCCGACGACGAACCCGATGACGAAACGGGTTGGAAAGTCGTCACGCAACTCAAGCCAACCGACACGCAACTCGCCGACCTGCGTTTCGCGTGGACGGTCTGCCGATTCGTGAAATCGAACGCGATCGTATTGGCGAAAGAGCAAATGTTGGTCGGCGTCGGCGCCGGCCAGATGAGCCGCGTCGATGCCGTGGAAATCGCCGTGAAAAAAGCCGGCGATCGGGCCCGCGGCGCTGTGCTTGCCTCCGACGCATTCTTCCCGTTCGACGATTCCATTCACCGCGCCGCGGAAGCGGGCGTCGCGGCCGTCATACAACCGGGCGGGTCCCGTCGCGACGACGAGGTCATCGCCGCTTGCAACCAGCATCGCATTCCGCTGATCTTTACGAGTCGGCGCCATTTTCGCCATTAAGGCGAGTGTGGTCGTCTCGCAGAGCAAGCCGTCTACACTATGCTTGATACTACTTTTGAATCCCGCCTGTTGCCGACAATCAATGAATCGTGCAAAATGGCAATAGAGCGAATATTGAAGGGACGGCTCGGCGGCGCACCGTTGAATTTGGCGAAGTTCGCGACCGCGATTCAGTGAAATCTATCCCTGCGACTTGAAAGCGTATCTCTCTGCGCAGCGGAACACTTCGCAACTGGTGTAGCACTATCAATGGCTGACGTGACATTGCGAATATTGGACGGAGCGGACCGCGGCCGCGTCTTTGAACACTTGCCCACGCCGGTGACGATCGGCCGCGAAGAAGGCAACGGCGTTCAGCTCAACGACGAGCGGATTAGCCGGTATCACATTAAAATTCAGGAAGATTCGGGCAAGCTCGTGCTCACCGACCTGGAAAGCACCAACGGCACGCGCGTCAATGGCGAGGATGTCCAGCTTCGCATCCTTCGTTATGGCGACGTGATTGCAATTGGCCGCAGCCTGCTACTGTACGGCACGCGGGACCAGATCGTCGGCCGCATCGATGATCTGCGGGAAAACGGTCTCGAGGTGACCGATGATCTCGATCCGGCGAAGATGTCGCGTCACCTGGATCCGAATGCCGCGGACTTCGAGCTGCGATGGGGCGCCTCCGACAGTCTGCACAGCACGTTGCATATCCCGGCGCCGCCCGAGCTGCCCTCCGGCCTGAGCCCCGGCCAGGCGGCACAGATCTCGGAAATCTTCGAATACCTGCACTTGCAAAGTCGTTCGTTCCTGCATTCGGCCACGTGGCCCGAAGGTGCAACGGACGTGAAGATCGATCTGACCCAATGGCAGCAATTATTGGACCTGCAAGCGCAGTTGGCAGAGTATCTTCGCAAGATCGGCGAGCCGGAAACGCAGTAAGAATCCACGCATGAATCGAACGCCGCTGTGGATTCTCGTCTTGCCGAGATCCGGTGACCGGGCTCATCTTGCTGAGATTAGCTTGGTTTCCATCACTTTGCCATGGCAAGCACCAATAAATGGCGCAACAGAGCGAAATACCGGTGTCGCCAGCCCACCATTTGTCCCCGTAAATAATTGACCTGGAACAGATCGCGGCGCCTTCTAAAATGATGACTCTTCCCGGTGATTAGGCGCAAGCCTGACCGCCAGGAGTCAGGCACTCGAATTTTGTATTGTTGACATGGCCAAGGATACCTCCAAAACGAAAACGAGCGACGAATCGGTGCTCGAAATCAACTTGAAGGATCCTCGGTTGGCGGCGTTTCTGGCCTGGCTCGTTCCCGGGTTGGGGCACCTCTATCAGGGCCGCACGGGCAAGGGCGTCTTATTCTTCGTGTGCATCGTGGGGACGTTCTACTACGGTCTGTACATTGGCGGTGGGCGCGTGGTGTACGCCGCGACTGCCGACGTGTTCTCTAAGCAATTCCTGGAGCGATGGCAATACATTTGCCAGGCAGGCACCGGGTTGCCGGCGCTGCCGGCAATCGTGCAGCGCGAACGGGTCCGCATGGGCAAGTCGCCCATCTTCGGCGACAATTTCGAGCGTCCGCCGTACAGTTCAGCGCCACCCGATAGGCCAGCGCTATTGATTTCGAATGATCTCACCGATCCCCGCCACGAGGTCGTGCATCCCGACGAGCTGGCCAAGTGGAACTATGAACTGGGCGATTATTTTGAGATCGGCACGGTGTTCACAGTCATCGCCGGGCTGCTCAATATTCTGGCAATATACGACGCCTACGGAGGTCCGCTTGTGATATCGCCCCCCGACGACAAGAGAAATGTTCCGCGAGACAACACATGATCAGTGTCACCGATTTTGCGCCGGCCACCGCCACGTGCCTGCTTGCGGCGCTCGGCGCCATGCGGCTGTGGTACGCTCTGCCGCTCGTTATCAGCGTAAGTCTTGTCTGCGCGGCCACACGGCACGAAGAAATGGGCGATATTCTCATTCATGCGCTGCGATTTGCCATTTGGATCGTTGTCTTTATGGGCATCGTGCTGGCCGTGATCCAATTTCTAACCTGGCTGCAATAGTGCGGACTGGCGTCGGCGATTTCGCGCTCGGAGCAACGCCGTTTCATAATTTTTCCCTATATGGGCAGCAAAGCATAAGTCGTTTGTACCAAGTACGAGCCGCTTATGGGTTATGCCCTCCTCGTTTGTGCTAAAAATGTCCGTGTAACGTCTTCCTGCGAATCTTCAAAAATCCGCTGGGTCGGCCCGGACTCCGCAATTTGGCCGTCGTACATCACGTGTACGGTGTGGGCGACGGTGCGGGCAAAACCCATCGCGTGCGTCACGACGATCATCGTCTGGCCCGATTTAGCCAGGTCGGTGATCACGCTCAGCACTTCGCCGGCCATGCGCGGATCCAGAGCGCTGGTCGGTTCATCGAACAAGATGGCTTCCGGTTTCATCGCCAGCGCCCGCGCGATGGCGACGCGTTGCTGCTGGCCGCCAGAAAGCTGATCCGGCCGGGCGGCCAGCTTTTCTCCCAGTCCCACACGTTCCAGAAGCTGCCGCGCCTCAACTTCGGATTCGTCGCGCGGACGATGTCAGCGCGTACAACGGGCCGGACAATACATTTTCCAAAACCGTCATGTGCGGAAACAGGTTGAATTGCTGAAAGACCATGCCCACACGGCATCGCAGCTTGCGGAGAACGGTTGCCATTTGACGCGGTGCGATGCCCGGGCAAAGTCGCACGTCATCGACCTGCACTTCGCCACCTTCGAACGGTTCCAGGCCGTTGATGCAGCGCAGCAGCGTGCTCTTGCCGCCGCCGGAAGGGCCGATCACCGCGGCCACTTCGCCGCGTCTCACCGCAAGCGATACGCCATCGAGAACACGCAGCGAGCCGTGGCTTTTTACGAGCCGGCGGACCTCAATCATGATGCATCTTTCACACTGCCACTTTCTTAAATCGAGTCTCCATCCGCCGCGCCGCCAGCGACAGCGGGTAGCTCATTACAAGGTACAGCAAAGCGGTGACGGCTCCAAATTGGAGCATCATCTGTGGATGATCGTTAAATAGTTTGCGGTACATGCCGGAAAGCTCGACGACGCTGATCATCGTACAAACCGACGTGTCCTTGAACAGCGCGATGAAATCGTTGGTGACCGGTGGGATGACAATTCGCATCGCCTGCGGCACGATGATGCGTCGCAAGGCGGTTCGCTTGCTCATGCCGAGCGATAGCGCCGCTTCCAATTGTCCCCGCGGAATTGCCAGCAGACCCGCCCGGTAATTTTCGGCCTCGTAGGCCGAGTAGTTGATCGCCAGTCCGAGCACACCAGCCCAGAATTCCGGAATCGTCACGCCCGCGAGCTGGGGCAGCACGTAGTAAATCACGAAAAGCTGCAACAGCAGCGGCGTGCCGCGCAGGCATTCAACGTACGCTTCCAATGGCACGCCCAGCCAGCGAGGTCCATATAGCCGGCCAATCGCCACCAACAGGCCGATCAATATCGCCAGCGGCATCGAGAGGACCGACAACTTGATTGTCGTCCACGACGCCAACAGCAACAGCGACACGTAATACGGAAAGTGGGTCCAGCGGGACGATTCGTTTTCAACGATCGGCGGCCAGTTCTGCGCGACCGCGGCCAGCCGATTCTGTTCCTCGTTCCACAGCCCGTACTTTTCGTAAATCCGCTTGAGCGTGCCGTCGTTCATGGCTTTCACAAACGCATCATTCAGCTTTCCGCGCAGCCGTTCGTCGTCGTGCTTCACGAAAGCGACGTAATAGCCCGGCGCTACCGGCTCGCCCACGTTGTGGAGTTCGGGAAAGTCGTGACCATAGAAAACGGCCACCGGCACGTCCTGCACAGTCGCGTCGAGCCGGCCTTGCTCGACCAATTTCATGACGTTGATGATCTCCGGGTACCCTTTCAGGTCCACCTCGTCGTCAAACTGCTGTCCGACGTAGCGCTCGGCGGCAGAATCGCGGAGCGCACCGACGAGCTTGCGCGGCCGGCCAGGCTGGCGCGCAAATCGTTCCACGAGCGAATCGATTGGTCGTCCTTGCGCGCCATGAGCTGCAGCTTGTAAATGTAGTACGGAACGGTCGACGACCACGAAGCCTCCCGTTCGTTCGACCATTCGTAACCGTTGAGCACGACGTCGATGTCGCCGCGGTCCAGCAGCTGTGGCAACATCTCCCACTCAGAATTCACAAACTGGCTGCGCACGCCCAACCGGCCGGCCAGATATTGGGCCAGCTCGAATTCAAAGCCAGTGAGCTTGTGATCCTTGTCCTCGTAGATATACGGCCCGCCGCCGCTGTCATCGCCGCCCCAGCGGAGCACGCCGCGCCGCTGAATATCGTCCAACGAATCGGCGGCGGCGAAGGACGATGCAGTTAGCACGACTGCCGCGGCCGCTACGAGTAATCGATGGTTGCACATAACAAATCCCTTATCTGTAGCCAGGGTCCATGCCCCCGGCGGCAGCACATGCCTAGGGTGTCGAATGTGATGCGTTTCTAGGCCGGGCCTTATCGGTCCCAACGACGCCATCGGCGCGACAATTATGGAACATCACACCCCCGGATGGTATCCTGATTCCACCATGATTGCTTGCCACATAAATAGTGCGTTCCGGCGATGGTGTGCGGCGTCCGTCGTGGTACTGGGTACGGCGTACTTCGGTCTTGCTGCGGAGCACACTGCGTCGCGTCTCACTCTCGCGTGGGCGGATGATTACCTTACTATTACCGGCCCCGCGCTATCTGGCGGCGCAATGCGCGTGCACTATCTGGAAGCCTATTGCCGCGGTGGCTCGACGAATCGTGCTTGGGAAGAGACTGTCATCGGCCACCACACTAAGTTGCTCGCAGCCGCCGATGATAGGCATTCGCTAAAGCTCCAGTGCACGCTCAATGACGGCGTGATTGTTAGTCATGAAATCACCACGCGCTACGTCGATGACGATGCCGACGCAGTGGACTTTCACGTCGTGGCGACAAATCCCACCAACAAAGACTCGCGGGCGGTTTGGGCGCAGCCATGTATCCGGGTCGATAAGTTCACCGGCCTCACACAGCAGACCTACTTGCCGCATTGTTTCGTGTACATCGATGGCCGCTTGACTCGGCTGCCGACAAAGCCGTGGGCCACGCAAGCGCGCTACACACCGGGCCAGGTGTATTGCCCGGCGAACGTCGATCGCTACGATGTTAACCCGCGGCCACTCAGCTCACTTGTACCGTCAAACGGACTAGTCGGTTGCTTCTCGAATGACGAAGAGCAAATTATGGCCGTCGCATGGGAGCCCTACCAAGAACTGTTTCAAGGCGTCGGCGTCTGCATTCACTCCGACTTCCGCATCGGCGGTTTGCACCCTGGCGAAACGAAGCGAATCCGCGGCACGATGTACTTCACCAGCGCCGGGCCCGACGCGCTGGTGAAACGCTACGAGCGGGAATTTCCCGAACAAGCCGGCGCTTCGCGCAAGAAATAATGATTCATCAAACCGGGGTAGCAGTGGCCCCGGCAGTGCTTTTGCGGTAAAACGTAAGCGGTTTGGCCGGAGCAGCTGCGACAGGAGCAAAGAATAGAATTCAGACTCCGCGCCCGTGCTCCCCGCTGCTATGCGTCCGTAGCTCAATGGATAGAGCACTGGTCTTCGGAACCAGGGGTTGCAGGTTCGAGTCCTGCCGGGCGCGCTTGGACTTACGTCAATTCAAAAAAGCTTGGGTACAGAATCGGGTACAGAATTATTGCCCGACCTCGCGCATATGAAAGGGGACGGGACACATAAGTGTCCTGTCCCGGCAGCACACCCTTCGGCTTGCCGGTTATTTCGCCGGCCTCTTTTCGCTGGAGGGTATTGCAATGGCTCGCAGGGCCCAGCCTTGGTATCGCGCAGATCGCAAAATTTGGTGTGTCACCATCAATGGCACCCGTCATAAACTTGGCTCCAAGAAAAAGGAGGCCTTTGACCGGTTCCATGAACTGATGCGGCAGCCACGCCGCCAGAAGGTAGTCGCCGACTCAGTCGCCGCCGTCATGGACCCATTTTTGGATTGGGTCGAGCGGAACCGGTCAGCCGCAACCTACGAATGGTATCGCTGCCGCTTGCAAAGCTTCGTCGAGCAGCATCCCCAACTCACCCTCGACGAGCTTCGCCCGCACCACGTCGAGAAATGGGCGGGCCTGCCTCACTTGGCCCAAACGTCCCGCCGCAACTTGATCCGGTCGGTGAAACGCGCCCTCAAATGGGCCGTGGCACAAGGCTACATCGAGACCAATCCCATTGCCCATATGGAAGTGCCGGGCGGCCAAGCCCGCGAAGTGTATATCACTCCGGAAGAGTTCAACACGCTGCTCGACTACGTTGTCGATCCGGCCTTTGCGGACTTGCTCACCGTCACCTACGAGACCGGCTGCCGGCCGCAGGAGTCTCTGCGAGTGGAGGCACGACATGTGGATATAGCAAAAAGCCGCTGGGTGTTTCCGCCATCCGAAGCGAAAACCAAATCGATGCCCCGTGTCGTCTACATGACGCAGCGGGCAGCCGCCATTACGGCAAGACTGGTCAAACAGTTCCCAACCGGCTCGCTCTTTCGCAACAAGAAGGGCCGGCCCTGGACGAAGGACGCCATCGGCTGCGCCTTTGACCGGCTACAGGTCCGCATGGGCAAAGCCGTCATGAAGGCCCGCGGCGAAAAAATCGACGACCGAAAAGCCGCCGAATTCGCCAAGACACTGGCCACGCATTGGACCATCCGCGGCGAGGTTCAAGAAAAGCCGAAAGCGGAACTGCTTGCCGAAGCCCGCCGCAAGCTGACGCAGAAAGCAACACGCAGCTTGGCGCCGCGGTACTCGCTGTACGCGCTGCGTCATTCATGGGCGACCAATGCCCTGAAGAACGGCATCGATGCGCTGACTGTCGCGATCCTTATGGGCCACCGCGATCCGAGCACGCTGGCCCGGACCTACCAGCACCTATCGCATAATCCAGAGCACCTGCTGGCCGAGGCTAGGCGGGCCTGCGGATAATCGGGACAGCGTTTTACCACCGCGTCGGCAATGATGCGGCGGTATGTCAGAAATTGGCCTCGATGAATAATCCAACCGACTTGTCGGTTAGGGATAGATCGTATTCGCAATCTGCGGTCATTCCAAACGTGGAACAACTTCCTGTCCCGACAATTTCGGATATCGGATCGAGACAGCGCCCGTGAGCATTGTCGTTAGCACCGGCAGTCACGTGTCCGGAAATTGCCTTACCATCGTCTGTTTTATTGTCAATAAAGTACGCATCGGACGGTGTGTAACGTGGAGGGATCGTACCGAAATACGCAGTCCCTACTTCCGCTGAGACTTCACTCGTGACACCAAGTCGGAAAGTATGTTTACCAGTTAATATGTAGCCCTGAAGTGCGTCCCATACGATTTCCGGTACTACAACGAAATGTTTCCCATAAGGCAACCGGGGCAGAACTGTCTCTAAATTCGTAGGTATTGAGCTAAACTCATCGTCCGCCTCGAAAGGTGGTGTCGGAATCAGATTGCCACGCGCCAGATCATCTATGGCATACGCTATCTCATACCTAATAAACGCACCGTCCGGAGTTGCTCCCAGATTCAGTGCTGCTTGTTCCGAATAGGCGGTATCAATTACTCCGTTTCCATTGCCATCATAAGCACCCTCTAGAAATTGCGTGGCGTTCGCGCAATCCCCAGGTAAACAGCCATACTTCAGCCGGAATGTATTCACGGCGGCGTTCATCTTGTCAACTTCGTGCATATCGCGGCCCAGTTCCGCCGCATGAATTAAATCGCGGCCAACCAGAATGCCGCCGACCAACAACCCGATGATGAGGAGCACGATCGAAATCTCGATCAGCGTAAAACCGTGACGACAAGAGGCGGGCATTCTCTATACTATCAGCGCGGCAGTTAACGAATCGTTAGCACTTCGCGCACCATCGCCGCATTTGCTTGCAGAAGCGCGGCTGGCTTCTGGTTAAGCCACCGCTAAGCACGACATACCGCGCATGGTTACGGCACGTCCTGCTTCATTTGGTTGACTTGCATTCGTAATTGCTTGGTGCGATCCTCTAGCCCCAAGCCGAACCGAATGCTCGCAACCTGTATTACATCAAGCAGTGCGTGACATGCGAGCATAAGTGCGCTGGCAACTCCTTCGGGTCCAGCCGGAAACTGGAATGAAATGCGTCCGTCATCCTCGACTTCCAGCTTTGGCAGGGCGGGAGGGGAAGATGGCTGGCCGATCGTCGGTGCCCTTCTTCCTATCGATGCCTATGCGATGGATAGCAAAATTGATCGTAAACAATTGCCGCTATCGGAAGTAGCGTTGGGGAATTTCGCCACCGCGTCGCCGTGGCACTCGTGCTAAAACGCAGCCTTAATCACCAATCCGCATAATTCCGAAGTGGGTCCAAGCTCGTACGTGGATGGCGAGCCGTTGACAACACAATATTCTGGCCCCGGATTATAGACTCCTTCGGGCGGTAACGGCCCCCAAGTGCTACCCACGATGACCCACGTTGCCTGCACATTCCCCGATAGTGGAAATCCATCATCGATTTTTTGATCAATCGTGTAGGCGTCAAACGGCAGCAGCTTTGCTACGCCAAAGGAATCCGGAGTCCCGCCCTGACCGGTAATCCAATACATATTGCCTTGCAAATGCGAATAGAACGGACAATAGCCCGGGTCAATGCAAGCGAACACCGCCCATCCCGCGCGTGCGTTCAGCTTTACTTTCGGTACAAGATAACCCCCGCCACCGCCGGTATCGATGTCTATCATTTTCCCCTGTACTAAACCCGCAGTTTGCAGATGTCCCCAAAAGCCTATTCGCTCGGCGAAACCATCGAAAAAATTATCCAGTTCCTCACCCACTTGACTGTTGCCATTACCATTTCCGCCAAACCCAAAATCGGACGCCTGTGCGCAATCACCGGGCAAGCAGTTGTATTTAAGCCGGAAGGTGTTGACCGCAGCGTTAAACGATTCGGCTTGCTTTATCGTGGCGCGTATCTCTGCCGCATGAATCATATCGCGGCCAACCAGAATGCCCGCCACCAGCAGACCGATAATTGTCAGCACAATGGAAAGCTCGATGAGCGTAAAGCCATGAAGACGAGAGGCGGGCATGCTCCATGCTAACCGCGCCGTAGTTAAGGAAGCGTTAGTTCCCCAAGGATTCTGATTGCTTAATTGGTAAATGTCAGCGTGCTGCCCTCGGACGGGCCATAACGCGCCTCCGTTCGGCCTTTTGCTCTTAATCAACCGAACAGTTTACATCACCAGCCCTCGGCCAATCTGATCCTGATGCTAAATCGCATCTACGCGAGTGGCATCCATACCATCGTTCCGAGCCGGCCAAAGCCGGAATTCGGCTGCATTGTAACCCTAAAACTTCCGCTCTTCCGAAGAGCGCTCCCCCAATGTATCGCTGCGTTGTGACGCAGTGAAACACCCACGTTTTTTGCCAGCTTGTTTATGTATTTTGGTACAGGCGTCTCCCCTATGCACTGCATCGAGTGACTTCCTGCGGAAATCAGCAAGCGCTTGCTGCTTGCGGCGCCGGTCTAACCGAGATGACAACGCTTATCGACCGTGCCCTCAGCACACGCAATCATTGCGCTGGCAAAAAATGTTTTCGCGACCTCGTCGCGATATGCCACATGATTTGCGGAACATCCGACAACTGCGGATCGCAACGATGTCAACGGCCGGCGTGCGCGGAAACTCTAGCTTTCGTAGCACGAATCCTCTGTAACCCGCACTCAGCCTTGTTGCGCGGCGATATAGAAACGTGTTAATATCGTTAATGAGGGTTAACGATTAGCCCTCATTTCAACAAGGAGGATCATCACATGTCATCACGTAAACGCACACCGGAGGAAGAGTCAACGGAAACCACCACAGCCGTCGCCGAGCCGGCGGCAGCGGAAACCGAAGCAGAAGGGCAGAGTTTCGCCGAAAGGGTTGGACAAAAGAAATGGGTCTCTGCACCCGATCCCTTCGGCATCGCCGCAGACAATATCGCCGGAGTCCGCCTCTTCGAGAGCAAGCGCCGCCGCCAAATGGGGATCAAGTTTGGTGAAGGCGGTCCCGAGGATAAGCCGAGCCAGGAAGTCATCGACACGATGAAGGAGGCTGGATACAGATGGAATCCTGCCGACCGCGCATGGGTACACCCGATCCCTGCTGAATCCGCCATGGCCACGCGGATCGAAGCTGAAAGGCTGTATCAAGCCGTTCGCCAGATGATCCGGCAGGAGAAGGGAATCGAGACGGGACAAGAGCTGCCCTTCTAAGCGGAAAGGACTCATCCTATGACCATTCCCCCAACCTATAATTTCCGCGACCTCGGCGCCGAGGCCCAGATGATGTCGAAGTACTGCAACGACGAGCGTCTAGCTATGGTTGTGCAGTATGTCGCTCTCGGCTCCATGATTGTCATGGCCGGGGTCGCGGCAGGCCAGGTCTTAAAAGAGGCGTTCGGTACACGCAATGACGAACACGGCAGGTCACGATGACCACGCGGTGCAGCCTACTCCGATGGGCAGAGCACAGCCCGATGGCCGGGCAATGTCAGGAACCGGTTAGCCGTGATGGTTCCTGACGATGGCGCGGAAACCGCCGGACTGGCGACAATCCACATTATTTCCACCCGACCCAGCCAAGACGCCTGAGCCTGAAAACAAATTACCTTATCAACACAATGGAGACCAACATGCAGTACAAGACGATCATACTCGAACTCCTCAGACAGCGACCGGAGATGCACGAGCAACTCCGAAAGAACCGGAAGCTGCTCCCAGCGATGGAGTTCTACGCCAAGGAACTGAAGTCCAGCCACGAAGCCTGGAAGGAAACTCTTTCCGAAGCGAAGCCGGAGAGCGACCAGAGCCAGATCGCGAGCGAGGCAATGGAGATGGCGCTCAAGGAAATGGAGGATCGTTTGCCCTCCGCGTCTCCGGCGGACGCAACGGAGCCGCTTTCGCTGGACGCAGCAATGGCGTTCATCCGCAGTCGCATCGTCGCGCGGCTGAAGGCATCGCGAAGCCAACGGTCGCTATTTGACTCCTTACCTATAACCCCGCCGCCGCAGAACCAGAACTGCCGGCAGGCAAGCAAACAGCACAACCGCCGGTCACGACCACACCGGCACAAGCCGAAGACTCCAACCCACCCGATCCGAATCACTCGTCAGAAAATCCGGCCGCCACCGCGGCCATCGCCAGCGGCGAAAAAGCCAAGGCCCGCGACATCCTCGCCGCCATCCGCACCCTCAAGACCATTGAGCACGAGCAGCGCCGCGCCACACAAGAAGAAAAGCAGGTGCTCGCCCGCTTCGCCGGTTTCGGCCCCGTTGCCTTGTCGATTTTCCCCGACCCGGTTACCGGCCGCTACAAGGATGCGACATGGCAGACCCTGGGCGACGAGCTGAAATCGCTGCTAACGCCAGAGGAATATGACAGCGCCAAACGCACCACCTTCAACGCCTTCTATACTTCGCCGACCGTCATCACTGCCATCCACGAGGCCATCGCCCGATTAGGCGTACCCAGCAACGCCACGATCCTGGAGCCCGGATGCGGCACGGGAAATTTCATGAGCCAGGGAAGCGATGGGCATCGCTTCATCGGCGTCGAGCTGGATTCCATCTCCGGGCGTATCGCCCGCGCGCTGCACCCCGATCAAGACATCCGCATCGAGAGCTTCCGCGACACGAAGCTGCCAGAGGATCGCATCGACGGCGTGATCGGAAACGTGCCGTTCGCCGATCTTAAGCTCGATTACCGGGGGCAGAAACTGTCCCTGCATGATTACTTCTTCGCCAAATCCATCGACGCCCTCAAGCCCGGCGGCGTGCTGGCAATGGTCACGACGCATTTCACGCTCGACAAACAGAATGCCGCCATCCGCGAGTACCTTGGCGACAAAGCCGACTTCGTCGGAGCGATCCGCCTGCCCTCCGACGCCTTCAAACGCGAAGGCACGGCCGTTGTGACGGACATCCTGTTTCTTCGCAAGCGAGCACCCGGCCAGGCTGCGAACCACGTCGATCCCGATTGGCTGGGCATCGCGCCCCTTTCCATCGAAGGCATGGACGTGCCGATCAATCGCTACTTCCTCAATCATCCCGAAATGGTTCTTGGCAACTGGACCCGCAAGGACACGCTCTACGGAGGCGAGGGTTACAGCGTCACCGGCAACGGCGACCTGGCCGGGCAACTCAAGGAAGCAATTCGCCGCTTGCCGCAGTACGCTCCGCTGCAAGCAAGTCCAGTCCTGGAACAACCCGCCGCGGTTTTCGTACCGCCGCCGCTTGAGCGCCACATCGGCGAAGGCAGTTTCTTCGTTGGTGACGACCGCGTCATTTATCAATCCCAGGGCGGGCAAGGTGTGCCCGTCGTCTATGGCGGCACGACGCTCAAGGCCGACGGCACCATGACCGGCAAACGCCTTGCCGCCCTTATCGGACTGCGCGACCGCGCCCGCCGCGTCCTGCAATCACAGAACGAAGGCTGGCCCGACGAGAATCGCGACGGGCTACGGCGGGATCTTAACCGAGCCTATGACAGTTTCTGCCACACCTATGGCCCGATCAACAAAACCACTTTCGGCTCGACCGCCAACGGCAACGTCATCCGCCGGATGCCCAATCTCGTGAAGTTCAAGGAAGACCCCGACGCCATGCTCGTCATGTCGCTGGAGGACTATGACGAGGTGACCGGAAAGGCGGCCAAGGCCGCCATCATGACGAAAGACGTGGTCGGCAAGACCCCGCCCGTCACCCACGTCCGCAGCGCCGAGGAAGGTTTGCTCGTTTCGCTCAATCAACGCGGCACGGTGGACCTGCCGTTCATCGCCGAACTCTACGGCAAGCACGAGGAGCAGGTCATTAGCCGAGTTGGGCGACCTGATCTTCCATGATCCGCAGTCCAAAACATGGCAGACCGCCGACGCCTATCTTTCCGGCAACGTCCGCGAAAAGCTCATTGCCGCCGAGCGCGCGGGACCGCAATACTCCCGCAACGCCGAGCGCCCTGCTCGCCGTGCAGCCCGAAGACGTGCTGCCCGGCGACATTGACGCCAATCTCGGCGCACCGTGGATACCGGAGAGCGACATCCAGGCATTCGCGGCCGATCTTTTCCATGTCGAGCCATCCTCCGTCCCGGTCGCCCACCTGAAAAAAGATGCCGTCTGGAGCATCGAGGCCGACTACGCTGCGAAAGCGTCGGTCGCCGCGACATCGGAGTATGGAACGCCGCGGGCCAACGGCACCTGGCTGCTAGAGCTGGCTCTCAACATGAAATCGCCGACCATCTACGACACCATCGACCACGGCGACCGCGAGGAGCGCGTGGTCAACCAGGAAGCGACGATGGCCGCCCGCGAAAAACAAAAACTCATCAAGGAGCGTTTCCGCTCCTGGGTTTTCACCGATCCGGATCGCACCGAGCGGCTCGTGCGGATGTACAACGACACGTACAACAATCTCCGGCCCCGCCTCTTCGACGGATCGCATCTCGATTTTCCCGGCATGAACCAGAATATCAAACTGCGGCCCCACCAGGACGACGCCGTGTGGCGCGGCATGAGTTCCGGCAATACGCTGCTCGCCCACGTCGTCGGCGCGGGCAAGACATTCACGATGGCCGCCACCGGCATGAAGATGAAGCAGGCCGGTCTCATCAAAAAGCCGATGTATGTCGTCCCCAACCACTTGCTGGAGCAGTTCTCCCGCGAGTTCATGCAGCTCTACCCCAATGCCAGGTTGCTCGTCGCCGCCAAGGAAGACTTAGGCCGGGACCGCCGCAAGTTTCTGACCGCCAAGATCGCCAGCGGCGAATGGGACGGCATCATCGTCACCCATTCATCGTTTGAGCGGATCGGCATGTCGCGTGATTACCAGGAGAAGTTCCTCCTTGAGCAGATCGCCGAATACGACGAGCTGCTCCGCGAACACGCGGGCGCCAAGGGTGCCAACCGCAATCTCATCAAGACCATCGAGAAGCAGAAGGCCGCGAGAGCCGAACGCCTGAAAAACCTGCTCGCCGAGGACAAGAAAGACGACGGGCTGGTGTTCGACGAACTCGGAGTCGATCACGTCTTCATCGACGAGGCCCACTACTTCAAGAACCTGGAGACGCCGACCAAGATGGATCGCGTCGCCGGCATCCAGACCGGCGGCAGCGAACGGGCGTTCGACGTATACATGAAGGCCCGTTACCTCGGCGAGCAGCATCCCGGCCACGGCGTGACGTTCGCCACCGGCACGCCGATTACCAACACGATGGTCGAGATGTACACGATGCAGCGATTCCTCGACCCCGAGGGACTCAAGAGCCGCGGCCTGGAACATTTCGACGCCTGGGCGGCCACGTTCGGCGAAGTCATCGACACGATGGAAATTTCTCCGGACGGCGCGGGCCTTCGGCCCCGGAGCCGCTTCGCCCGCTTCACCAACCTGCCGGAACTCCAGCAGATGTTCCGGGCATTCTCCGACGTGCAGACGGCGGAAATGCTCGACCTGCCACGGCCCCGCCTGGAAAGCGGCAAGCCCATCATCGTCGCCTGCCCGATGTCCGAGGAGCAGCACGTGCTCCAGCAGGAACTGGTGGAGCGTTACGAACGCTTGCGGTCACAGAAAGTCGATCCCAGGATCGATAACGCGCTCAACATCACCACCGACGGACGCAAACTCGCCACCGACGCAAGGATGCTCTCCGCCACCGCACCCGACTTCCCGGAATCGAAGGTCAACCGGCTGGTAGAGAACGTCACCGCCATCTGGCGGCGGACCGCGGCGACACGCGGCACGCAGATGATCTTTTGCGACATGGGCGTTCACCCGACCGCCTGGGGTTATTCGGCCTACGACGACATCATCAAAAAACTGATCGCTGCCGGCATTCCGGCCGAGCAGATCGCCGCCATCGGCGACGCCGAATCCGACGCCAAGAAACAGGCTCTCTTCGAGAAAGTCAGCAACGGTTCGGTGCGCGTGCTGATCGGCAGCACGCAGAAGATGGGCACCGGCACCAACGTGCAGAAACGCCTGGTCGCACTGCATCACCTCGACGCCCCCTGGAAACCGGCCGAGGTCGAACAACGCGAAGGCCGAATTCTCCGCCAGGGCAACACGAACGAGGAAGTAGCGGTCTACCGCTACGTCACCGAAGGATCGTTTGACGCCTATATGTGGCAGGCACTCGAAACCAAGGCCCGGTTCATCGGCCAGGTCATCACCGGCGACAACGCCGCCCGCCGGGCCGAGGATATCGGCGGCCAGGAACTCTCCTATGCCGAGGTCAAGGCGATTGCGTCAGGCAACCCGGCGGTACTGACACTTGCCGAGGCCGACGCCGAGTTGCAACGGCTCACCTTGCTCAAAAAGAACCACCTCGACGAACAATACGTCGCCCGCCGCAAGGTGCGTGACTTGCCGGCGACCATCGCCAGCCTGTCAGGCCGATTGTCCAAACTCTCCGCCGACGAGGCCACCACGAAAACTCACGCCACCGACCCCATCACCATCGGCGGCCGCACGTACCCACGCGAAGACATACCCGAGATTCTCGGCGGCAAGCTCGATGGCTTGCCGAAAAACGTCGTGAGACGACCCGCATCCCGATCGGCAATTACCGGGGCCTGCGATTTGGACTTGTACTTCATCCGAAATTCCCGCCCGACGTATATCTGGAAGGTGCAACGACTCGTCAGTCCACGCTGTCGCGGGAGCACCATGGACCGCGTGCCGTCCTCAATGCTCTCGAACGACTGGCCAGTAGCTACGGCTCCGAATGCGACCGCGTCCGGCAAGACCTTTCCATCGCCGAATCACAGCTTCGCGACTACCAGGCACGTCTCGGCAAGCCGTTCCTGCACGATGCCTACCTCTCCGAACTGACCAGCTTGCGTGACCAACTCAAGGCCGAGACTTTCAGCAACGTCCCATCAGCCGGGCGATGAAGGGCCGAGCGTGTCCGAACTCGCCGACAAGATCAAGTCACTCAAAGCAGCGCACAGCATCGAGGCCACGCCGCAGCGCGCCGGCAGAAGCATTCTTCTGCCGAGGAGCCGGTCACCGCACGCATTCGCCGCCGGGCGGAGGCGCTTCCTGATACTGAGCCGGGGATAAGTCCGAGGCTGCCGTATTGCCGGCCGAGATATTCACGCCCGCCGAAACAACGGCTCAGAACTCGTCGATCAAGCCGCAGATGACGTTCCAGGAACGCATCGCAATGGAGCGGCAACGCAAGGACCGAGAACCGAGCCTTACTTGAGTCGTCGTTTCGTCCATGAAACGTCTCTCATCCCTTGAAACCATCCGGGGGCAGGACCAGAGGCCCCAGTTCCCGCCCCCAGACCCCCACTCTCTTCCCTCTTCCCTGTTCCGCTTCCGAAAGAAAACACTGCGATCAAAAGCTCCGCGACGCGATCCTTAAGCATCTAGGGTTGACCCTCATCCCCACTGAAAGCCATACGATTAAGATGACGGCAAATGGGGTTAAATCAGGCCTTAATAGCTCAAAATCGGCCAAAAAAGAGCATTGACTTGTAACAAAAACATGCCATTATTTATTACAAGATGACTATGCGAAAATCGACGCAAAGTATTGATAGCAAAGTCGTTTCCCGCATATATGGCAGCGGGAGGGGTTCAGTCCACGTCCCAACTGACTTTCTCGACTTAGGTGGCCGCGAGGCGGTCGGCTTGGCCCTTCACAGACTTTCCAAGAAAGGGACCATACGTCACCTCGCGCGTGGAATCTACGATTATCCCAAGCAGCATCCCAAACTCGGGGTTTTATTGCCTTCCGCCGAAACCATAGCGCCGCCGCTTGCCGGGCGTGATCGTGCCCGCCTACAGCCGACGGGGGCCTACGCTGCCAACATGCTTGGGCTGACAGAGCAAGTCCCGGCAAAGGCGATCTTCCTCACCGACAGCCAAAGCCGCACGGCAAAGATCGGCCCGATGACAATCCAGCTTCGACGGACGACGCCACGCAACATGGCAGCGGCCGACCGCTTAAGCGGTCTTCTAATTCAGGCATTTCGCGAGCTTGGCAAGGAACACATAACGCCGGCCAGAATTGACCACCTCAAACGTACTTTGCCGGCAAGTAAGCGCCGCGAGCTTTTGAAAGACATCAAGCTCGCTCCCGCGTGGATGCATCCGATTTTTCGAGCATTGGCGGAGAAGGAGCGATGAAGTTCCGATTTTTAGACCTCCCTGACGAGGAACGGCGCTTGTACTTTGAGCAAGCGGCGGCCCGACGCAGCCTATCGCCAGTACTGCTAGAAAAAGACTTTTGGGTAAGCTGGCTTCTTGGCATCCTATTTCGGTCACAGTTTGCCTCATTCCTTGTATTCAAGGGTGGCACCTCGCTCTCAAAGGTTTTCGGAGCGATTGACCGATTCTCTGAAGACATCGACCTGTCTTTGTCGCCAGAGTTCCTGCAACTTCCGGAAGTGGGCGCCAGCCGCACGCAAGCTAACCGATGGATGGAGAATGCCGAAGCTATTTGTGCGGCTGCCGTGCAAAATCAAATCGCACCTGTGTTGGAGGATGCAGTCGCATCAGTTTTGGGAAAAAACCGCGCGGGATGGTTCGAGTACGTCACAGATCCCGCTACTCACTCGCCCGTGCTACTGTTCCGTTATCCGTCAACGCAGCCGGCGGGTTTCGAGTATTTGAGGCGGTCAGTCAAACTTGAATTTGGCTCACTCACCGACCAGCGGCCCATTGGCCGTCACCCGATCGCACCGATAATAGCAGGAATCATCCCAGAAGCGTTCGCAGATTGGCAATGCGATGTTGTCGCCTTGGAACTTGAACGGAGCTTTTGGGAGAAGGCGACCATTCTCCACGTCGAGTACCACAGGCCCGCAGAAAAACCCACACCCGACCGATTCTCTCGCCACTATGCCGACACCGCGGCATTAGCTCGACACGCTGTCGTCGAGTCAGCGCTCGCAAACGAGGAATTGCGAGACCGGGTAGTAGGCTGGAAGACGCAATTCTTTGGAAGTGGCTGGGCACACTACGACCTTGCAAAACCCGGAACGTTTCGACTCCTTCCTCCGGAAGCGCGGGCAGCGGCTCTTCGGCAGGATTATGAAGCGATGCGTGCAATGTACTTATCGGAGCCTATTGGCTTTGATGAGGTCTTAGCCGAGTTGGCCGAACTTGAAAAACGCATCAATGACGGTGCCTGAAAGTGCGTCAATCGCACCGCAGCGTAACGCACTTAACGGCACTTGCGCCTCAAGCGGCCAATATCTAAAGGGAGCCGACGATTACGTGACCTTGCTGGAACTTGATTAGGCGCAATTCCATCTAGCCGGCCCAGCAGCATCCGATCGCCCGCACCAAACGACGCCTTGGGATGGGAGATTCATGATTGACATGTCTATCAGCACCGGATAGACAAATGACTTCCCCACGGAGACACGGCGATGCTGTACGAACGCTCGTTAGAGATCGAACGACGACTGCAAACGGTCTTGGAGCTAATTCGCTCGGGCGACTACTCCACGCCTGCGCTGGCCGAAGAGGTCGGCGTATCTATTCCGACGATTTCGCGCACCGTCACGGCCTTGCGCGAAAGGGGGCATAGCATACGAGCGGAAAATAGCGGCGACGGATGGCGATATGTCATCGAAGTTTCGTCCCGCCGATCAAATTCTCGTCAACGAACTGCGGCTCGGTCATGATCCGCCCGGACAAAGAATGTGGTTCATCAAAACACCTCGCCATTAATCAATCTGCACAAGACAGTTTTTGCAACGGGGCGGCGATATGACACTTACGACGAAGTTGCCGGCTCCAGGTCAAATCGCCAAGATTCGCCAACGGCTCTATCTGGTCGAAAACACAACACCGCCTCCGAAGTCCGGTGACAGTCCGCTCGTCTCGCTGTCTTGTGTTGACGATGATGCTCAAGGACAGCGACTCGACGTTCTTTGGGATCGGGAGATTGATCCAGAAGTTCTGACGGGCGAAGCATGGGATTTGATCGCCACGCGGGGCTTTGATCCATCCAAGCTCTTCGCGGCGTATCTGAACACGCTCAAATGGAACTGCGTCACCTCAACCGACCCGCGTCTCTTCCAGTCTCCCTTTCGGGCAGGTATCAAACTCGACGCCTATCAGCTTGAACCACTCCGCAAGGCGCTTCGGCTTCCACGAGTCAATCTTTTCATTGCCGATGACGTAGGCCTTGGCAAGACAATCGAGGCGGGATTGATTGCCCGCGAGCTACTGCTGCGAAAGAAAGCCCGCGAGATTATTGTCTCGTGCCCGCCGTCAATGCTCTTGCAATGGCAGGACGAACTAGAGACCCGTTTTGGTCTAACGTTCGAGATTCTCGACAAAGACTACATGAAGCGTGTTCGCCGCGAACGCGGGTTTGGCGTCAACCCATGGAGTACGCATTCCCGATTCCTCGTGTCTCATCGGTTGCTGATCGACGAAGCGTACACATCCACGCTCCGCGATTGGCTGGGCGACTTCCGCAGCGGGACGCTGCTAATTCTCGACGAAGCCCATCACGCCGCGCCGGCAAGCGGTCAAAAATACGCCATCGACTCTCAAATCACCAAAGCGATCCGCGAGCTTGCCCCGCGCTTCGAGCATCGTCTATTTCTTTCCGCCACTCCGCATAATGGGCACTCGAACAGCTTTTCCGCGTTACTCGAAATTCTCGATCCGCAACGATTCTGCCGTGGTGTGCCCGTGCAGCAGAAGATGCTCGACGAGGTCATGGTCCGACGGCTCAAAGATGACTTGCGCCAAATTCAAGGCGGCTTTCCCAAACGCGAAGTCGTGCAGATCGACATCAAGGGCTTGCCGGCAGGCGCACCAGAACTGCGGCTTTCCAAACTACTCGACGAATATCGCACGCTCCGCGAGCAACGTCTCAGCGGCGAGACCAAACGCAAGCAAGCAGCCGCAGGGCTGTTGATTACGAATTTGCAGCAACGGCTCCTGTCCTCCATTGAAGCGTTCTCTCGGACGTTGCGAGTCCACCGCCGCACCGTGCAGCGACAATGGGACAAAGCCAAGGCGGAAAGCGAAGTAGACGAGGCAATGGCCGAACCATTCGACCTTCTGGCCGGAAGCGTCGGCAGTGACGATGACCGGGCAACTCTGGCGGAAGATCAGCTCCAGGCTGAGGAAGACGCCCAAATCACAGCCGCTTCTGTCGCCACTGCCGGGCCACTCGCGAGCGCAGCCGACAAAGAACTTTTCGCCCGCGAACAGAAACTCCTCGACGAAATGACGGAGATCGCCGAGGAATTCCGCGCAACGCCGGATGCTCGGATTCTCAAACTCGTGGAGTGGATTCGTGAGCATATGTGCCCAAATCTTCCGCCGCTTGGCAAGCGAGGTGGCAATGGCGCAGCCTGGAACGACACGCGAGTTATCATCTTCACCGAGTACGACGACACCAAGCGATACCTTGTCCAGCAGCTTTCGGCAACGATTGATGGGACCGACAAGTGCGAGGACCGCATTGCCGTCTACCATGGCCCAACGCCGCACGACGAACGCGAAGCGATCAAAAAGGCATTCAATGCCGTCCCGAAGAAGTATCCGCTTCGCATTCTGATTGCGACCGACGCCGCTCGTGAAGGCTTGAATCTCCAAGCCCGCTGTCACAATCTCTTTCACTTTGACGTGCCGTGGAACCCCAGCCGCATGGAGCAGCGCAACGGCCGCATCGACCGCAAGTTGCAGGAGCAGCCGGTCGTCTATTGCCATTATTTCTTCTATCACGCAGCGCCCCGAAGATCGTGTGCTCGCGGCGCTCGTGCGCAAGAGCGAGAAGATCAAGGAAGAACTCGGCAGCATGAACACGGTGCTGGACGCCCAATTGATGAAGACCATGCAGCGAGGCATCCATCGCGACACGGTCGCGACAATGGAAAAGGAAATCAGCGCGACCAATCTCGACGACGCACACAAGCAAAGCATCGAGACCGAACTCGAAGTCACCCGCCAGCGGCAGCAGGCGCTCCGCGAGCAAATTGACCGCTTGCGGACATTGCTAGAGTCGTCCAAGGAAAGCATCGGCCTGGACGAACAACACTTCCGCTCTGCGATTTCCAGTTCCTTGGAACTGCTGGGGGCCGAGCCACTCAAACCACTTGCGAACGAACCAGACCAAAGCGGACCACCGCGCATGACCTTCCCTGGAATCGACCAGCGAGAAGGGGCCGATCCAACGTGGGCCGACACGATTGACACGCTGCGCGTGCGGCGGAAACCCGACCAGAAGCTTTGGCAATGGCGCAACGAAGCGCCTATCCGCCCGGTTGTCTTCGAGGATTCCGGCCGGCTAGACGACGAGGTTGTCCATTTGCACCTGGAGCATCGCGTTGTGCAGCGGCTGCTTGGCCGTTTCAATGCCCAAGGCTTTGTGCATCACGACCTCTCCCGCGCTTGCTTTGCTCAAACGACCGACGCGATTCCCCGTGTCGTTCTACTCGGCCGGTTGAGCCTCTATGGCCCCGGAGCAGTGCGACTACACGAAGAGCTAATCCCCATCACGGCCCGTTGGGCGGACCCGCAGGTCCGCAAGGGAAGCCTAAGTCCCTACGCCCGCGAAGCAGAAACCAAAACACTGGCGCTCCTCGACGAAGCATTCATCGCCCGCACCGGTAAACCAGTTGCCCAAGAAATTCTCAAACAACTGCAATCCGCTGCCCCGCACGACATCGAGCAACTCTTGCCGCACTTGCAAACCCGTGGCCAGGAGTACGCCCGCGACGCCGAGAAGAAGCTCCTCGAACGAGGCGCGGCCGAGGCCACGGCCATGCGCGAGATTCTGGAAACCCAAAAGAAACATATCGCCGCCACGGCAGCCAAACTCGACAAATGCGACACGCGACAACTTAAGATCGACTTCGGCGAACAAGAGGACGAACGACGGCAACTCGAATCGAATCGGAAATACTGGACCAAGCGCCTACTGGCACTCGACCAAGAGCTTCGCAGCGAACCGACCCGCATCCAAGACCTTTACTCCGTCAAGGCGACCCGCATCGAACCCGTCGGCTTGGTTTACCTTTGGCCGGTAACAGGATGACCTGATGGCACGCGATCCCGAAACACTCGCCCACCTTGAATGGCTTGGCTACGTCCAGCCAGTGGGTCTTGTCGTTTCCATTCCCGCCATGTTGTCGGCCCAGGCCCACATCAACCGCAACATCCTCCCCGACCATCAGCGGTTCCTGGCGTGCCTGCCGCGCGATAAAGACGACCAGATCGTTCCCGAACTCCGCGGCTTCGCCGAGTTCACCCGCACCGTACTTAATTGGCGCGAGAGCGACCTCGAAGCCGTCGTCGCCGGCGATCCGAAGTACGCACCCCTCGAAGTCGTCCTTCCCGAATATCACGAAACGCTGCGCCCCACGCACGTAATCCGCGAGTACGAACCGAAAGACCCTCAGCACCCCTGGATGCTCCTGATCCAATCGCTACGTTCCGGCACGGCGCTCGACGACGTAGCCACGCACGACAACCGAAATTGGGAGGCCAGTCCACACGCCAAGTTCGAGCGGCTGCTCCGCGAGACCCGCGTTCCCATCGGGCTGCTCGTCACCAGCACGCAGATTCGGCTCGTCTATGCCCCGCGCGGTGAAACGAGCGGCTACGCCACATTCGCCGTTTCCGAAATGGCACAAGTCGCCGGCCGGCCAGTCTTCGCCGCTCTGCACATGCTCTTGTGCGAAGAGCGGCTGTTCAGCCTTGGCGAGAAGCAACGACTCCCCGCGATTCTGGCCGACAGCCGCAAATACCAAAACGTCGTCAGCACGCAACTGGCCGAACAAGTTCTGGCTGCCCTCTACGAACTCGTGCGCGGCTTTCAAGCGGCCGACGATCAATCGAAAGGCGAACTTCTCCGCGAAGTTCTAGCCGAAAATCCAAACCATGTTTATCAGGGCTTGCTCACCGTCCTCATGCGGCTCGTCTTTGTTCTATTTGCAGAAGACCGAGGACTTCTCACCAGCGATCCGGTGTTTGCCAACTACTATTCCATCACCGGATTGTTTGAGCGGCTCCGCGCCGATGATGGCCGCTTTCCCGACACCATGAACCAGCGCTACGGAGCCTGGGCGCAACTTCTCACGTTGTTTCGCTTGATCTACGAAGGGGGTAGCCACGGCGACTTTAAGATTCCACCCCGCCACGGCTATCTGTTCGATCCAGACCGCTACAATTTCCTCGAAGGTCGTCCCTGGAAAACGGCCCGCCAGCCGGACGAAGTGGCCTTCGTGCCGCGAGTCGCCGACGGCGTTATCTTCCGCGTTCTCAGCAACCTCCTGATCCTCGACGGCGAACGGCTCAGTTACCGCACGCTCGATGTTGAACAGATCGGCGGCGTTTACGAAACCATGATGGGATTCGACCTGCAAGTCGCCCAAGGCCGATCCATTGCCATCAAGCCCAAGAAATCGCACGGCGCACCGACAACAATCAATTTGGAGGAACTACTCGCCACGAAAGCTGCCGACCGCGCAAAGTGGCTCAAAGAAAATGCTGAGCAAGACGTTACAGGGCAATCGCTCGATGCGCTCAAAAAGGCGACCACGCTCGAAGAACTACTGGACGCGCTCGAAAAGAAAATCGCCAAGCTCGTCACGCCGAATGTCGTTTCCAAAGGGGCAATGGTCCTGCAACCCAGCGACGAACGTCGCCGCAGCGGTTCCCATTACACGCCCCGTTCGTTGACCGAGCCGATTGTTCGCACGACGCTCCGACCGATTTTGGAACAACTCGGCGACAAGCCAACGCCCGAACAACTTCTTGACCTCAAAGTCTGCGATCCGGCGATGGGGTCCGGCGCGTTTCTGGTGGAAGTGTGCCGGCAACTCGGCGATGAACTCGTCAAAGCCTGGCACGTTCACGACTCCGTTCCCAAACTTCCGCCGGACGAGGACGAGCTATTGCACGCCCGCCGATTGATTGCTCAGCAGTGTCTCTACGGCGTGGACAAGAACCCGATGGCCGTGGACCTGTCGAAGCTGTCAGCTTGTGGCTCGCGACGCTGGCCAAGGATCATCCGTTTACGTTTCTCGATCATTCGCTGCGGGCCGGGGATTCACTGGTCGGCCTGTCGCGCGAGCAGATCATCGGATTCCACTGGCAGCCAGATCAGCAGATGGAGTTTCTCAGCAAGTCACTTAAAAATCAGATCGACCGGGCGACCGAGTTCCGCCGCAAGATTCTCGCTGCTCGCGATGACGTTCCGTATGCCGACCATCAACGCGATTTGGCCGTCGCGGACGAAGCGCTCGACCGAGTGCGCCGCGTTGGGGATTTAGTCGATTGCCGCATTCTTTGCTGCGGAGAAGGATCGTGCAAGGCAAACGAAACGTACCGAATATCTACAACTACTAAGCGAAGCCCAGGGACCACATCGGCAAGGCCGAAAATGTCCAGCGTTGGCTGGAGATCGTGAAAGCGTTCAGGGCCGGGCCACACCCGATCAGTCCATTTCATTGGCAGATCGAATTCCCCGAAGTCTTCACGGTCGACGCGAAAGGAAAGCCGACAGGCGGGTTTGATGCAATCGTGGGCAATCCACCGTTTGCCCAAAAAAACACTGTAACTCAGAGCCAGGGCGAAACGTATTTGAACTTCCTCACTCTTATCTACGTTGACAGCAACGGTAAGAGTGATCTTTGCGGATTCTTCTTCCGTCGCGCTTTCGACCTTATCCGCAACGACGGCTGCTTTGGACTACTCGCCACGAACACGATTGGACAGGGCGACACTCGCGAGGCATCGCTTCTACCGATTTGCCTGCGGGGCGGCTGCATTTACGCTGCTCGAAAACGGATGAAGTGGCCTGGCATTGCTGCGGTAGTCGTCAGTGTCGTCCATGTTGCAAAACAGGGAGTGTCCTCGGGGCATCTTCAGCCAATTCTTGATGGCTTCCCAGTCAATCGCATTTCTGCCTTCCTTTTTCAAGGCGACCAAGATGCGAGTCCATCGGCACTATTGTCCAACTTGTCATTCAGCCATCACGGCGTTGACCCAAGCGGTGCCGGTTTCACATTCGATGACAGCGTTTCAGGTGCTCACCCAATCATCACGATGGAGGAAATCGTCAGAGACCATCCTGAGTACTCGGATCGGATTTTTCCGTACATCGGCGGCGCAGAAATCAATTCTAGTCCGGATCAGTCTCACCACCGCTTCATAATCTATCTCGGAGGCCTGACGCTTGACGACGCCAGAATGAAGTATCCAGAGTTTCTGCGTCTGATTGAGTCGAGTGTAAAGCCCGACCGCGAAAGCCGTCCACAGAATGACCAGGCAAAGTACCTCGCCGAACGTTGGTGGCTATGGCACAGCGACCGTCCAAAGTTGCAAGAAGCACTTTCGACGATGACGCGGGTGATCGTCAACTGCCAAGTCGGTCCACAAATGGTTCAACGAAGCGGACATGCTAATCGGTCCGGCGGGGAAGTCGAACGATACGGCACAGGACGAGAAGGCGGCAAGCACCAAGAAACATGAGTGAACGCGGCTCGATCCAACTCCGAAAAAAAATGAACAGTTTTGCGGTGACGCCATGCGACTATTAAAATGTGGTTTGATCGTAGGAGTTGCATGGGCGCGAGCGCCGGCCGGCCACTTACCGCCGTGGGCGCGGAAAAAGCAGACGCGATTGTTGCCAGGCAAGAGAGCGCCGTGCAGCGGGCGCAGCAAAGACTGCTCGCGGCCGTCAAACGCGCGGCTTCCGAGGTTGAGCGCTCGGATCTTTCCCCCGGCGAAAAGCAAGCGCTCGTGGATGAAATCAATCAAGATCAGGTCGCACTGGAGAAAAACGGCACGTTGCCCAGCTCCGACGTGCTGCTGCCGGCGGTAGTCGATGTGCTCGACGAGTATCAGAAGATGTTCGTGCAGCTCGAGAAGGTGCGGCAAGCCTCTGCCGCAGACGCCGGCGCAAAAACGATGCCGACGAGTTGGCCAAGATCGCGGCGCTCGATGAGCAGCTCAAAACGATCGCGGGTGGCCGCGAGCATTTCGTCAAGGATTCGGTCTGGTCGGGAAGTTTCGCCAAGCACGGCCTTGGGAGGCGAGGAAAGAAAGTCGTTGACCAGACTTTTGAATTGCACCTGACAATCCGCGATGTTCACGACAACGATTTCCAAGGCGAGCTGAAGCAAGTGGGGCAAATTGGGCGACCGGGCCTGATGGAAGTCCACGGAACATTGACGGGCAACAGAATCGCCTTCGACACGGGAACGATGAAACGCGGCAAAGAGCGGGCGTTTGAATTCAACGGCTATCTGCTGAGTGACAGAATTATTCTTCGAGCAGCGGGAAACGATGTATCGGGCCACTCGACAAACGGCTGGGTTAGCCTGTGGCGCAAGGGTAGCGTCAAAGAGCCAGGCGGGCGGCGCGGAAAAAGATCGCGCCCGTGACATACGTCAACAATCGACGGTTTTCTGACACACTACCATTTAGTTCGGACACGGTGATGAGCGGATACAGAATCCGGTACAGAATCCATTAACTTCTGATCAAATCGATGTAAAATATGGACATCGTTGGCAAGTCGAAGCCGATAGCTGCACGACGCAAGCGCTGTTATTGCAGGACCCATGGGCTATTGCTGCTGATAGCCGATATGCTTGTGCGCGCGCCTGTTACTTGGCCGAAGGCGACACGCGAGACTCGTCTCCAGGCCCAGTGTTGTGAAGCAATTGAGCACCTTGACACAGCGATCCGCGTTGGAAAGCTGAACCGTATAGCGCCGAACCCGTTGAATTTCGACCCGTGTCACAAGCGAACGAGTTTACTACACGCAGTTTCAAAGCCACGCGAGGAGAACCGGACGCTAGCGCGTACCGGCTGATCCGATCAACCGCGGGGCGCTAGCTTCTGGTTTAGAAACCGCCTGTAGCCATCCGACTTCGGCAAGAACAGGCTGCCAGCGTACCGACAAGAAGCATCATCATCGGTGACGGTTCTGGCACGGCGGCGCCTAGGGAGGCCGCGGCGCCGTAGCCGCCGGTGGCGGGTTGGCCAAAGTGCGCGCGCCAGACGCGGTAATCGGCTTGGTTGTAAGTGGGGCCAAGGCCTTTGCGCCATACCAAGTAATCGGCCGCATCGACCGTGCCGTCGTGGTTGTAGTCGCCAGTTGACACTGTAGTAGGAATCGTATTCGGCACGAACAAATCGGATAGATCAAGCGTTCCCGGAGCGGCCGCGTCGCCCAGTAATGGTCCGACCTGAAAAATCTCTTGCATCGTTTTCAGGTCCGACGAGTGCGTGTAATTCAATGAGCTGGCATAGCCGTAGCCCTTGGCCAACGGCGAAATAATAATCTCCATGATGGTATGATTGAAATCGTCACGGTTGGTGCCCTCGGTTTCGTCGTTCCAAATAATGATGAGGCCGTTGTTGCTGTACGCTGGAGAGGCCATGATCATCGGTACGACGGTGGCCAGGAAGTCGTCTCCCTGTTTGACGGAGGCGTTGTCGCCCGTCAGGCCCTTATAGCCGCCCGATAGCGACGAGTGCATGTCGTTGTACTGGTTGGGAGTAATCCAGTTGTAGTCTGCGACGGCGTCGTTGTTCAGGTCGATCTGCAATTGCTGCAAGGGTGCGTAGTAGATGGCAGCCGGATTGGAGGGGGTCGCGTTATTGCCGCCATTGGTATCCGTGAAGAATGCGGGTGGATTGTGTTTCACGGCGTAATTGTACTGCTTGCTTCCGTTGTACGGGTTCGCCACTGTGGTGTACGTCCCCGAGCGGTTGCTGATCGGAGAAATCCACTGGTTCTGCGGCAGCACGTAGCCGGCGCTGTCGGTGTCGATATCTTCCTGGTACGACTTCCAGGAAAACCCGGCTTGATGAAGGTAGCTGGTCAGGTGCGCCGTGGTGTTCTGGTTGTTGCCGTTTGAGCCATACGGCGGGTTGTCGTTGGTCACACCGAAGTTCGTGCCCGCTTCCGCCCAAATATAGCTGGGCTCCGAAGGGTGAATGTGGGGATTGGCGCCCGAGGGCGTGGCCAGAACGTTGTGGTAGGCAGTCGCGTAAGAAACGTGTGAGTTGATGCTGATGGGCGAAGCCGTACCGTACAACGTGACTTGCGGATTCAGCGCGCCGCCGTTGAAGGATGAATTCACGATGCTATTAATAAATGGCGCGTTCGTATTATTGAAGATCTGGTGCGGCGCCGAAGTGTCCGAGATTGGCTGTGTCCAGTTGTGGTTCTCCATTGCGATCACGAATACCGAATTGATCCGGTCATCGCCCGCCGCCCAATTGCAGTCTACGAGATTCACTGCCGCCCAGGCCACGGCGCAAAACCATGCGCGGACGCTGCGCGGCGAGATCGAACAAACCCTCATATTCGTAGGCCTTTATTGAGCATCAATCGGTGTGGTGGGCGGGAGCGAACCAGTCAATAAGGCACTCCGCAAGAAGCCGGATATGTCCCTAGTGTAACAGATCTCGACCCCGGAGGCTCGAACAAAGTGTTTCAGCTATTGAGAACTGCGCAGTAAATGACACCAGCGGCTCATGCTACTTGTCATTCCCGCGAGGGCGGGAATCCAGGCGATAGGTCCGAATTTCTGGTTTCCCGCCGGCGCGGGAATGACGCATTCCGATTCCAAGGACCAATGGCCGCGCTGTCCTCAATAGAGGAGGCCGACATCGTCGAGCCACAATTGAAACGCCCCTCCGTCGGGCCGGCAAGAAAAAGGATTGCGGTCACGTCGTGGCCGTTGTTCCGTTGAACGAAGATAGCGGCATGGTGTATTGCTTCCACTCTCGCTCGCTGGCGAAGGTTTTGCTGAGCGGGAACGTGGCCGCCGCTTTCGATGATTACCATCCCGCAGTGCGAGATGTTTTTTGCGGCGAGGTTTGCCGGTGCGAATACTTGCGCAGGGGGCGAAAACATGACGCCCGTAAAGCGAACCGATGGTCCGTGCGAAGAAGGTCAACGCTGCGGCCGGCACAGAATCGAACCGGGGGCGGTTGACGGATGTCGCTAGACGTTGTTACTCCGCGCTTGTCTTCTTTGTGTTCGACTTGTCTGGCTTTCTATCCCGGCGACCTCTGGGGAGATTCGGCGCATCGGTCTGCGGCAGCCATTTCGCCAGTTCGGCCTTGCGCGGAATACTTGGCCGTTTTGGCGAGGTTTACATATTCGAGCGGGTCGGCGTTCTCGTCGTACAACTCCTCGTCGCCGTTGGCGTAGCGGATATAACGCCATCCCTCGCTGCGCACCGCGTGGTTCTTGAAGCCTTGGGTCGTAATCGCGGGCGTGTCCCAGACAGTCTGTGGATTCTTCAGTAGCGGGACAATGCTGCGTCCATCGAGGTGGGCCGGCAACGGCTGACCGGTTAACTCGCAGAGCGTGGGGTAGACGCTCGTGAAATCGACCGATCGCGCGCACACCCCACCCGGTCGTGTGAGCCCGGGAACACGCCAGATAAAAACCGTGCGCGTCGGCTCTTCCCATAGTGCGAACTTGCGCGAATGCTTTTTCTCGCCGAGACTCCAGCCGTGATCGCTCCACAACACGACGATCGTGTTGTCACGGTACGGGGAAGCCTCAAGGCCATCGATCAACCGACCCACTTGTGAATCGCAAAAAGCGATGGTGGCCAGATACGCTTGGACCGCTTCTTTCCAGCGGCCCGATTTTAAGATTCGCGCGTGATCGCCATGGGGTCTGGCCATCTTCACGCCGGCAGGTGGCAAGTCGTCCAGATCATCATCACGGTGCGGGGGGAGTTGGATCGTTTCGAGCGGGAACATGTCGAACCACTTCTTTGGCACGCGGAAAGGCAGGTGCGGCTTGACAATGCCGACAGCGAGAAAAAATGGTTGGTCGCTCTTTTCCTTCAGCTTCTTGAGACCGTAGCTGACGACGGCGTAGTCTGGCATCTCTTCATCGCTGCAGGCGAGCGGGCCGAACCTGAGGCCGCCGACGCCATCGTCTTTGTCCTGCGGATAATTCGGCGGCGCGGGGGTGCCGGCGAAATACTCGGTCCAATCGCCGCCCCGATCGGCCGCCCCATGATAAATCTTGCCGGCGCCAAAGACGCTATAACCTGCTTTAAAGAAGTGAGTGTTGAGCAGCTTATCCTCGCTGATTCCGGGTCGCCAGTTCTGATCGTTCAAATAACAGCCGGTTGTGCTGGGACGCTGACCAGACATCAGCGAAGCGCGCGACGGATTGCAGGCCGGCGCCGTGCAATAGGCCTTGGTGAAAGTCACGCCCGAGCTTGCAAGTCGATCGATATTGGGGGTGCGCGTCTGGGGATTTCGCCCTAGATGACCAACCCAATGGTTCAGGTCGTCGATGGCGATGAAGAGCACATTCGGCTTCTCGGTGGCGCTGCTCAAGCCGGAATCGCCGAAAAGAAGCAAGAGAGAAACCAATATCAAAAAATTGCGTTGCATGTCGGCGTTCTTTCGTTACGTTTCTACGAACCGTCAGGCGGCATTATAAGTATCGTGGAAGTCCATGCAGCTTTCCAGTCGTCTTCGCGCCAACCGGCGACGCGACGAAAGATGCAGAGTCGCCAAAACATCCGGTTTTTAACGCCTTGAAACGCCGCAACCCATGACCAATGATAGTAGACGCGGAGGCTCTTTCAATTCGACTCGGCGTATTCAACAACTTTGGAGTCTTGGGCTATATCGGCTTGCAAAGGTGGTCTATTGTGTATCGCTCTCGTCTTCTTGGAATAAAGCATAGCGCGTGTAACAAGATAGCTTCCGAGAAGGAGAAGGTCCCATTTTGCTCCCTGGACTTCGCAAAATTGGAAGCGTCCCCGGTTATTTTGTCACACGCTCTTATCCTGTTCGTTGGGTTGTTTGGTGCGCGGAACGTCTGCGGCGCGGACCATCCGGGGAACGTGTTCGTTGCGGGGGATGATGTCCGAGTGGCCGTGCCAGCGACGTGGACCGCGTGGCGGGCGATCGATGTGGACGGGAATGAAGTCGGCCAGGGGACAGGGCGAAATGGTGCGGCCGAGTTGGGAAAGCTGCCGACGGGATACTTCGAAGTTCACCAGCAGAATGGACCGGCAAAGATCACGGCCGCGGTGCTGGCGAAGGTGGCCGCCGTAGAGGACACGCCGATCGCGCTCGATGCTTCGATGTCCTGGTTTTATCCGGACCCGGAACAGGTTCGCGATGCTTGCAAGCTGTGCCGATTGGCGGGGGTACGGTGGGTTCGCGACCGGGCAAGTTGGCCGGAGATCGAAACCGCGCGTGGCACCTGGGCGACGGACACTCGCTACGAGCGGACGATGCGGATCGAGCACGAAGCCGGGCTGAAGGTGCTCCAGGTAAATCACATCTCGCCAGCCTGGGCGGCGAAAGATCCAAGACACTTCCCAGACGACCTGCGCGATGTTTACGAGTTTTATCATGGGTTGGCTAAGCGGTGGAACGGCTTGGCCGATGCGATTGAGCCTTGGAACGAGCCCGATATCAATGTTTTCGGCGGCCACACCGGCTGCGAGATCGCGTCGTTTCAAAAGGCGGCGTACCTCGGGCTAAAGGCGGGCGATCCGCAACTGCCGGTTTGTGAAGCGGTGTTCGCGATCGATCGGGCGGAGACGCTCAATGAGTTCGGAGCGAACGACGTCTACCCGTATTTCGATCGATACGACTTGCACCACTACACGGCGCTGCCGACATATCCGCGGGTGTACGCACGTCACCGGGCGGTGAGCGGCGGCAGGCCGATGTGGACGACGGAATTTAACCTGACAATCTTTTGGGCGGACGAGAAGACGAAGGAACCCTCCGACGCTGACCTGCGGGTGCAGGCTTACCGGGTGTCGAAGGTATTTGCCGAAGCGCTCCACGAAGGAACGCAAAAGGCGTTTTACTTTATTCTTGGGCACTACGTCGAACGCAACTTGCAATACGGGCTCGTACACACCGACCTGACGCCGCGGCCGGCCTACGTCGCGTTTGCGGCAGTCGGCCGGTTTCTAAACGGCGCGGAGCCAATCGGCCACGTGGACCTGGGGGACGAGAAGTTGAAGGGCTACGTTTTCAGGACGGATGTGGATGGGGCACGGCGAGAGACGCTCGTGGCCTGGAGCGAAACGAAGCCGACGACAATTGTGATCAATCCGGCAGAGAAGATGTACGATTATCTTGGTCGCGAGATGCCGCACACGAAAAGAATCGAGCTGACGCGTGCGCCGGTCTTCGTGGTCTTGCCGCGGGGCGGCTCACAGCAGTTGCGGGTGGAGCCGCCGCCGGCGAAGGCTCCGTGGCGCTCCGGAAAAGCATGTCCGGTGGTGTTGCAGCTAATCGGAAAGGGAAATGCCAAGCAGAGTGCGTTTCAATTAGATGCGATGAATGAGCTGCGGCTGGTGGCGTATAACTTTGGAAAGAAGCCGGCACGCGGTAGGTTGAGTGTGGAGGGGGCGACATCTTCGAGAGATGAAATCGCGATTGCGCCGGGCGGACGAGACGAGCGATTGATCAAACCAACCGGCGCGGGAAACGTGACGGTGCGATTGGACCTGGCGGATGTCGGACGCGCGATCGTATCGGCAAGAGTGATGGCGGCGGCCCCGGCGACTCAGCGCCAAGTAAATTGGTGCGATTCGCACCTGCGCGTAGAAGTTACTCATATCGCAACGCATCGATTGGATCGAGCCGCGATGCTTTCCAGGCCGGGTAAAAGCCGAAAGCGATGCCGATGGTTGCCGAGACGAGAAAGGCGGCGGCAATTGCTGGATACGAAGCCGTGATGGGCCAATGGAGAAAATACCAGACGATCGTAGCTGCCGTGCGGCCGAAGAGAATGCCAGCCGCTCCGCCCAATAGGCAAAGAACAACGGCTTCGATCAGGAACTGTCGCAGGATTTGGTGACTGCGTGCTCCCACCGCCATGCGCACGCCGATTTCTTTGGTTCGCTCAGTGACGGAGACAAGCATGATATTCATGATGCCCACGCCGCCGACCACCAGGGAGATCATCGCCACGATGAGGAGCAGAGCGCCCATCATTTGCGACATCGATCCAAGGGTCTTGATGATCTCGCTCATATCGCGAACGTTGAAATCGTCGCTCTGATCCGCGCGAATGTGGTGCCGTTCGTGCAGCAGAGCCGTGATCTGTGAAATGGCGCTGGGAATGGCCTCGGCGGAGGCGGCCTTTGTCAGGATCTGATCCACGTTCGTAAACATGATGCGCTGCGGATGATTCAGCGCTTGAGCACTCGATTGCTGCGGGTAGACCGCTACCGTGCCGGGATACAAATCGTTGAGGGTCTTCGTATCGGTCGAAATCGAGCCGCTGGATGTATTTGGGTTCGATGTCGTGTCGCTGCTCGCTCCGCCGGTATTCGTGCCCGAGACGCGATACTTGATCGTGGTCCACGGCGCCAGGATGATATCGTCCTGGTCCATTCCCATCATGTTGGCCCCCTTTTTTCCGAGAACGCCGACGACGCGGAGGGCTACATTTTGGAGACGGATATCTTTGCCGATGGGCGACTCGCCCTGAAACAACTCGCGGGCAATCGTTGTGCCGATGACGCAGGTCTTGATGCTATTCCGCACGTCTTGATCGGTGAACATATCGCCCGCCTCCATGGTGTCCCAATCGCGGACGACAAGGTAATCGGGGGTCGTGCCGTAAATGCTCATGGGGGTCCAATTGCGGTTTCCTCGAACCAACTGCCCATGGATGTGAACGATGGGCGCGACGGCAGCGACGTCGTCGCACTCCTTGGCGATTTGGTCCGCATCTTCGGGCGTGAGCGTTTTTTGACTGCCCGATCCCCAACTGATTCCGCCGCTGGCTGCCGCCCCCGATTGGATCAGCAGGTTGTTCGCGCCCATGGTGGACATCGTCTGCATGAGCGACGCTTTCGAACCCTGGCTGATTTCGACCATGGCGATTACGGCGGCAACACCGATGACGATTCCGAGCGTGGTGAGCGCGGAGCGCATTTTGTTGCGTCGCAGCGCGTTGGCGGCCGTACGCACGCTGGCCGGGAACAGCGCCGCCAGCATGCCTCGCGCTGCATGTTTGGTGCGCACGCTGTGCGGAGCAGCTTGTGTGGTCGATTCTGTCTCGAGCTGGGGCGACGGCAGCCGGATTTCAGTTCTTGACTTTCGGGCGGCGGAACGAGCGGTCTGCGTACCGGCGGCCGCAAGAAGATTTCCGACCGCCACGGGAACCGCGCAATCGGTAGGGTACGCGTGCCCATTGCCGTTTCCGTCGTACGCAGTAGCCGCGGCCGCGTGGTCTTGCGCCCCGGTGTCGCTATCGATAACGCCGTCCACAATATGGATGATGCGATTGGCGTACGCGGCCACTTGCGGATCGTGCGTCACCAAGATTACGGTGATGCCGGTCGCGTTCAGTTCGCGAAACATTTCCAGAATTTCTACACTCGTGTGTGAATCGAGGTTTCCTGTCGGCTCATCCGCCAAAAGGAGGGAAGGCTGATTGATCAACGAGCGGGCGATCGCCACGCGTTGTTGCTGACCACCCGACATTTGGGACGGCATGTGATCGAGCCGATGGCTCAGTCCGACTCGTTCCAGCAGTTGGCCTGCACGATCCAGCGCCGCAGTTACCGGTACCGGCGTGACGGAATAGTCGAGCGGCATCGAGACATTGCTGGTAGCCGTTGTACGCGCCAGAAGATTAAAGCTCTGGAAGACGAACCCCAGTTTTTCGGAGCGGACCAGCGCCCGTTCATTGGCTGCGAGCTGTCCGACTTCGCGGCCATCCAACCAGTAGTGACCGGATGTAGGCCGATCCAAGCAGCCGAGAATATTCATCAGCGTGCTTTTCCCGGAACCCGACGCGCCCATGAGTGCCACTAATTCGCCGCGTTGGATGGAGAAGGAGATTCCCCTCAAAACCGGAACGTCCACCTCTCCCAAGTGGTACGTTTTACAGATGTTTTCCAGTCGGATCGTTTCCATCGCGGCACAACTACTTAGCTGGGACTCTTGGATTCGGTTCGCTTGGCTCGAAATTTAGGCGGACCCAGCGGATTGGTCGTGTCGCCGCTTGATGAAGTCGTCTGCCGAGCCTCGCCGACTACGACTTCATCGCCTTCGTGGAGGTCGTCGCTCAAAACCTCGGTGAAGGCCATGTCGCTGAGCCCTGTCTGGATCTCGATTGGCCGAACCTTTGCGGTCCCGGGAACAACTTGCCATATTCGGCTCCTATTGGCGGCAGTAGCTCCATTCTTCGTGTGGCGACCCAAGTGGGCCGATGATGCGCTCGGACGCTTTTCCATATCGGCTGGGGACGAAGCGCTGGCGATCTGCTTCGGCGTCGGCCGGAATCGCAGCGCCGCGTTGGGAACGAGCAGCGCGTCTTTGCGTTCATTGACCTCGAAGTAGACGTCGGCCGTCAAGTACGGTAGCAGCTTCATATCGGAGTTATCGACGCTGATGACCACGGTGTAGGTCACAACGTTTTGAGTCATCGCCGCGTTCAAGCGGACCTGAACAACAGTGCCGTGGAAGACATCCTGCGGAAGTGCGTCCACGGTGAAGTGCACCTTAGTGCCCGGTTTCACGCTGGCAATATCCGCCTCGTTGACGGCAGCCCACACTTGCATGCGGCGCAGATCGCGGGCGATCAGAAACAAGCTGGGCGCGTTCAGGCTCGAGACAACGGTCTGTCCGACGTTGACGCGCCTGTCGATGATCGTGCCGTCGATCGGCGAGACGATCGTGGTGTACTTCAAATTTGTTTCCGCCAGCGCCAGGGTCGCCTTCTGCTGCAGGACGGCAGCTTTGGCAGCTTCCACGTCGGCTTTGGCACTTTCGGCGTTGGCTTGGGCGAGAACGTAATCGGCGTCGGAAATGGCTTTGATTTGCAAGCCGCGACTTCCGCTCTCGTCGCCGGTCGGCGAACGGCTGGGAATTTTCAGTTCGCGCAGGCGCTGAGCGCGCTCCCATTCGGCGTTGCTTTGCGAAAGCTGAGCTTCCGTTTGCAGGACGTGCGCCTCGGCTTGCTTGAGCGACGCCGCGGCCTGATCGTATTGCGCTTTGTAGATGGCCGGATCGATCTGGGCCAGGACCATTCCGTCCACCACGGGCGAGCCATAGTCGACCGCTTTGTTGGCAAATGCCGGATCTACCTTCGCTAGAACCGTTCCCTTGGCAACGGGCGTTCCATAATCAACCGATTTGTTGGCATATTTGGGATCAGTCTGGCCACGCGGATCTTTTCCGAGTTCTTTGATGCGGCCAACGACTTGAGCGCCAACGTCGACGGTTCCTTCCGGTTCGACCGTTCCGGTAGCGTGAACGGTGATGTGCAGATCGCCGCGCGTGACCGTTTCCATGCGAAACGGCTCCGTCTGTGAATCGGAGCTGTAAAACCTGCTATAGAGCGCGGTCCCGCCAGCAGCGACGCCAACGAGTACGGCCAACGTTAAAAGTCGGTTCATAAGGATTCGCCTTTCGAGACAAGCCGTGGGTAAACCCTGATCGGCTTGCACCGAGCCATTTAGATTTCGGCAGTCTCAGCGGGTGTGCAACTTCGGGTGAGAATTTCGAAACCCGACATGATGTGATTGAGCTCGTCTTTGGACAGCATGTTTAAGGCGGCAGTAATTCGACGAAGTTGCTTCGCCTCGCGACAGCGCACGAGTTGCTGTCCTTTTCTCGTGAGCCGCAGTTTCCTCACACGTCGGTCTTGGTCCTGGAAAACGCGTTCGATCAGCCCTCTGCGCTCCAGCCGGTTGGAGACTTGAGTAACGGCACTGGGAGAGAGTCCAAGCTCGCGGCTGATTTCCGACATCGAGCGGCTGTGCCGATAAAGCGTCATGCAAATCTTTAGCTGGCGGAGTGGCAAGTCCATCATCGAGTCGTCGACGCTCAGCAAATTGCGGACAAGCGCGCGTAAGGCTTTGTGGACCGCCGCCGCTTGCAACTCCTTCAATGATCCGTTGGACGAAACGTGCGCATTCGTTCGTGCAGCCATGGAACCCCACAATGCCCCAACGAGAGCCTGCCGTCTTAGTTACCTGCCATGAATAGTTTATACAAATAAACTAACTGAAATCAAGGCCACGTGGCCCAAATCGAGCGGCGGGCCGGGGGGATGCAGGACCCGGCCGAGGACGACAGGAAGTCGCCAAAGAGCGGTATGTTATGGGGCCGGAGGAGGGGGGAGCAATTCGGGAAGACGCTTGGCGGCTACGAAACCGGCGTTGTTTCCCGATGTCGCCGGATTGCCGGCCGTAGCGGCCGAACCATCCGCGGCGGCAACCGGCAGCGAGAGAATGCCGCGCTTATCGGGCGGAGGGGAACACTTGATCTGCCAGCCGCCGCCCAGGCCGCGGTAGACCTGAATCAACCCCAGGCAAATCTGGCCCCGCGCCTGAGCCCACTGGTCCTGCTGGGTGATGAGGTTCTGTTGAATCGTGGCATAGCGGTTGAAGTCGATACCGCCCAAGCCGGCCTGATATTGCGCGACGATCACTTGCAGCGCGATCCAGGAGTCGTCGACGCTCTTGCGCAGGTCGTCGGCCCGCTGATGCGCTTGTACGAACGTGACGATGCCATTTTCGACTTCCAGGTCGGCTTGCAGCACGGTGCTCTGATAAGCGGCGACTAGCTGACAAAACTGCGCATCTTGCAATCGAACGTTGTTGATGATCCGGCCGTAGTTGAGCAGGTTCCATTGGAACGACGGCCCCACATTGCTGTTGAGCGATTGGGGTGTGAATAGACGGGACAAATTCTGTGCCTGCCATCCCAACGTGCCGGAGATTGTAACCGCCGGATACCAGTCTGTCTCCGCGATGCCGATCTGCTCGGCCTGCGCGGCGGCCAGGCGTTCGGCGCGCCGCACATCGGGTCGCCGCCGGAGCAAATCGGCCGGAATGCCCGTCACCACGTAACCGGGCGCAAGAGGGATATCGGTCTTGGGACCGGAGGCGAGCATTTTTGTCAAATCGACGGCGGGAATGCCCAAGAGAATGCAGAGCTGGTTTTCGGCCGTTCGCTGGTCGATTAAGAACTGATTTCGCTGCGCCCGACTCTGCTCCAAGTTGCTAAGCGCTTGGGCCCTATCGAGGTCAGTTGTGCCTTTGGGGCCCGCCTTTACGCGTTCTTCGATAAAATGCAGGACGTCTTCCTGAACGCGAATGACGACGTCCAAGAGCCGAATGCGTTCTTGCGTGGTTCGGATCGTGACGTAATCACTCGCCGTGTCGGCGAGAAGCGTGACGACGGCATCGTCGTAATCGAAGACGGATGCATCGAGCGACGCATCGGCCGATTGAATGGCGCGGCGAAAGCGGCCCCAGAAGTCAAGTTCCCAGGCCAGATTGAAGCCGAAATTCCACTGGTCAAAGAATGTGCCACCCGAGCCAATGCGGCGGTACGAGCCCGTGGCGTCCTGCGTCTGAGGAAAGAAATTGCCATTGGCGATGCCGAGTTGCGCTCGTGCTGCAAGTACACGGTACCCGGCTTCGCGCAGCGTAAGGTTTTGGTGATACGCCTGGCAGATGATGTTGTTGAAAAGCGGATCGTCGAACACCGTCCACCAGCCGGCCAGATCGTCGCGCGACGTACGGACCCGCTTATCCGTCGAATCGATCCAAGCGTAAGCGACCGGCGCAGCGGGAGGTTTGTAATCGGGGCCGACTTTGCAAGCGTTGTGGAAGTATTCCGAAACGCCCGTGCAGCCGCACACGATGAGCGACAGAAGCGATAGACAAAGCCGCAAAGTGGCGGACGACTTGACCATTGCAAAGACCGCCGTTGCGGCACAGTCTGCAACTGTTGCGGCACAGCGTGCGACGCCGTTTGAAAAGTGATTTGATTTACAGGTATGTAGAGTCTCCTTCGGCGTCGAATAAATGCTTCGTTCATTACGATTGGGAAACAAGGTCTACTCGCAGCAATCGATACAAATTGCCGGACTGGCGCGCCCAGTGCATCGCACCGCGACGGCGACGTGTTCCTAGCCGCCGATGCGGAAAAACATCTAACAGGCGCGCGAAGGATCTGTTGCTGGCAGACATTGGAGAGCTAGCATCTCGATTCGAGCGATATCGCTGCAATCACTCGCTGGGAAGCGTTGTCGGACTAGCGACAGCAGTATTTGTGGAGGGGGCTATACGCGTCGTCAGATCAAGTAATACCAACCGTCTTTCTTATTCAGGCTTTCCGCGTGCCGTGGGCAGACGTCGCAGACGTCGTCTCCGATCACTTCGTAGGCAACTCGCACCGCTTCCAATGTGCTGGTCCAGAATTTGCCCGTTTCCTCAAATACAAAGACGTGAGCGGGGCCGAGGCGGCGAAACAGGCCGCTCGAATCGATCACTTTCATTAAATCTGGCCGAACTCCGCAAAGCAGGACCGCGACATTGGCAGCGTGCATGCGCTCGTAGAAGCGATCGAGCACGCTCATGCACACCGCGTCGGGATTGCGGACCCGCTTGAGCCGCAAGATGACGACTCGGGCACCTTCCTCGGCGGCTCGAGGAATCGAGTCGAGATGTTGTTCCAGCTCGGGCGCCGCCCCGAAAAAGAATTCGCCTTCCAAATTGAAAATTCGAATGCGTTTACAGGGCACATCCGCCGCGAGGCGTTCGCGAATTACTCGTTCGGGCGTCATAATCAGCTCGGTAAGCCGAACGCGTGCCGCCTGCGGCACGTAGAGCACGAACGACAGAAATACGCCAATCAACACGCAGAACTCGATTGAAACAGCCACGGCCGAAATGGCCGTTAGTGCAAGAATCCAGGCATCGAATCGTGTGGTGCGCAAGTAGTAGGCGAGCTCTTTCCGGTCAACCAGTCTCCAGGCCGAGAGTATGAGAATGCCGGCCAATCCCGATTTTGGAATGTAGTAAGCGGACCGAGCAAACAACAGGACGGTGAGTGCGACAGCGGCGGCCGCGATTACGCCCGACCATTGCGTCCGCGCGCCGGCCTGTTGATTGATCGTCGACCGGGTAAGGGAGCCGGCACCGGGAAAACAATGAAACAGGCTTCCAACCGCGTTGGCAATTCCCTCGCTCAGGCACTGTTGGTTGATATCGAGTTTTTGCCGCGTTTGGGCCGCGATTGCCTTGGCCATCGAAATCGCTTCGAGCAGCCCAAGTAGCGCGATTGCCAGGCTGCTGCTTGCCAGGGTATGGACGCGAGACCACTCTACCTGCGGCAATTCAAACGACGGCAGCTGGGCTGGAATGGCGCCGACAATCTTGACACCTTGCTCGTCAAGCTTCCAATTCCAGACCACGGCGCGTAGCGCAAATAATGGCCAGTAGAAGCTCGGGTAGCCGGAGACGCAGCCGCGCATTGATCCAGCGCATCGCGAGCGCAATGCCGATAGTTCCCAGGCCAATCAGTATCGCCGTGCGATTGGCTTGGTCGATATGCGAGAGCGTCAGCCAGACTCTTTTCAGGAAGTGATCCTCGCCGCCGCCGACTGCGGTCAAGCCTAACAGGTTCTTGAGCTGATCGAGCGCGAGCAGAACGGCGGCGCCGAGCGTGAATCCGACGATCACCGCGTGGGATACGTAGCGCGTCAGGTCACCCAGCCGCAGCAGCGAAATTCCCGTTTGGATGATACCCACCATGAGCGCCAACAGAATCGCCGCCGGGATTCGTTCGGGCCCACTGAAGCCGACCATGGCACTGAGCACGGCGATCGAAATTGCGTTGGTCGGACCGTTGATCAGTAGTTTTGATGAATCGAGCAGTGCGCCCACCGCCGTCATGACGATCGCCGTGTAAAGCCCGTATTGGGGCGGGATGCCGGCGATTTGGGCGTAGGCGATGGCCTGTGGCACGGCTACGGCGGCGACCGTGAGGCCCGCCATCGTATCGCTCGACAGATCGTGGAGCGAGTATTTCCGCAGCGAATCGAAAGCGGGTACCACGCGAAAGAATGTTTCGCGCGGCAACGGACGAAAGCGTTCTGCCAATAAATTCCGCGGGGCAGGTTCGCTCATTGATTGGGCCTGAACTTTCGTTGTCCGAACAACAGTAGGCCGGAACCGCGGAAATTACCGAACATGATGTGGGTCAGACAGGCGTGTCCGCCGGCAAGCAAGATTGTCTGGTCCAGGTCTTGCAACGGCTTCTTGCCAAACTCGTCCGATGGACAGGCTAATTTTAGAAATCGCAAACGGATGCAGCAACAGCAATGCCGATGCTGACCTGATACCGCGCAAGGTGCGGCAATCCGTTTGCTCGGACCCCCATCAAGGGTCCGTAAGATTCGGCTTCCACATGGCGCCTGCGTGAAGCGGCGGCGTTTGGCCGGATGGTGGAAAACTGGCGGCAACCGCTGTATGAAGTTGTTTCGTAAGAGTCTCCACGGTTTTCGCTTCCGCCGGATTGTCGGCCAGGTTCGTCAACTCGTGCGGGTCGCGATCGTGGTTGTACAGCTCGCGTCCGCGCTTGCCCTCGTCCCATTCGGTGTATCGCCAGTGGGGCGTTCGTAAACTGTAGCCAAATAGGCGTTTCTTCGCGTCGCGTTTACCGCCGGTTCGGGTCACCTGGGTGAGGGCCCAGCCGCGGCCTGCGGCGTTCGAGTCTTTGAGCATGGGCACGAGGCTCTGGCCTTGCAAGTTGTCCGGCGCTTTCACGCCGCACAGTTCGGTAAGCGTGGGATACAAATCGATTAACCCGACCGGCGCCTTGGCGACTGCGCCGTGCTTTGCATCGCGCGGCGCGACGATCAGCAGCGGCACGCGGGCACACTCTTCGAAGATGCTCATCTTCTGCCACAGCCCGTGCTCGCCCATCAGGTAGCCGTGGTCGCTGGTGAATACGATGACCGTGTTATCGGCCAGTCCCAGCCGATCTAGCGCTTTGACGACATGCCCCACCTGTGTATCCATAAAGCAGATGCTCGCGTAGTAGGCCTGCACGCACTCGCGTCGCTGGTCGTCTGTCATCTTGGGCGGATTCTTGTAGCTGGCCAGCGCGATGGGCGGAATATCGGCCCGGTCTTCTTGCACGTGGCGCACGACCGGCATTTCGTTCTGCGGAAATAGATCGAAATACTCTTTTGGCGAGACGTACGGCGTGTGAGGCCGAAAGAAGCCGACGCCCAAAAAGAATGGCCGGTCCTGTTTCGCACAATGTTCCAGCACCCATTCGGCGTCGACGGCTAGCAGGCCATCCGTATGCTGTTCGCCCGGATGCGGCGAGGCGTACCAACTCAACGTGCCTCCGAACTGGCCGGGCTTAAATGTGAAGATGTTGGGCATCTCGACGAGGCGATCCACTCCGGCTGGGTTCATCTGCAGCTCCCAGGAGGCCGGGTCGTCGGCGCCGTCCGTGCCGATTGAGGTGGGCACGCCATAGTGAAAGAGCTTACCGAGCCGCGCCGCGAAGTAGCCGGCCTGGCGGAATGCCTGCGGCAGGCTGATGTGCGAAGGGATGGTTTGCCGAAAAATCTGCCCGTTGGCCAGGATGCCGGAACTATTGGGATACAGGCCGGTGAGAAACGAATTGCGGCTGGGCCCACACAATGTGAACTGGCAATAGGCGCGGTCGAAGCGCACGCCGCGCGCCGCGAGTCTGTCGATATTCGGCGTTTTCGCACGCGGGTCGCCGTAGCAAGCTTCGAAGTTGTTCAAGTCATCAGAGATAATGAAGAGGACATTGAGCTTGTCGTGTGGCGGCGACGTCGACGCCGCACCCACCCCCGTGACTGCAAGTACAAGAATAATGATCGACCCGCAAGATAAACGCGCGTTGAAAATCATGGTTCCTCATCCGTCGTTCGATTCGCTAACGGCCGTAGCCACAAGAAGCGCGACAAGACACTCGTCGCGGACTTCGAGGGGGACAGGCACAATTTGCTCCGCGGACTGCGCAAATAGAGTCAGTCCCCAGCGGTTTTATTAGAGTTCCTTAGTTATCGAGTGCTTGTTTCTTGAATGTCTCGAGCCTGGTCTCCGGTTTTTGTTGCTCTTTGGGCGTGTGTTCCGGTTTCGACGGATCGTAGTTCGGATTGCGCGTAGGCATTTGTGCGCCGACCTCGGTTCGCCAATCGTGCAACCGCTTGCGAAGCTTGGCGACCTTTTCCGGCATCTGGGTGGCCAGATCGTGCTGTTCGCCGATATCGTCGCGCAGGTTGTACAGCTCCACACGCATGTCGTCGAAGAACTCGATCAGTTTAAAGTCGCCTTTGCGAATCGCGCCGTACGGGGTGGCGCCGCCCAATTGATAATGTTGGTAGTGCGGATAGTGCCAGAACAGCTCGTCGCGCTGAAGCTTGCCCGTTTGGTGCAACAAGGGAGCCAAATCCACGCCGTCCAACGTGTGCGGCGCCGCAGGTTCCGTATTAAGCGGTACGCCCGCAAAGGCGGCAATCGTCGGAAATAAATCCATGCTGATAACCGGCGTCTCGCAAATGCTGCCGGGCTTCGTGACACCGGGCCAATAAACGATCAACGGCACGCGCGTGCCGCCTTCGTAACACGAACCTTTGCCGACGCGGAGCGGTAAATTCGAGGTGGTCGGCACGCGGCCGCCGTTGTCCGACGCGAAGATGAACAGCGTGTGGTCCGTCAACTTAAGCTTTTCCAGCTCGCGGCGAACGCGCCCGACCGATTGGTCCAAGCTGTCGATCATGGCCGCATAAACGGGATTGTTTTGTGCCTGACCGGGCCGCACCTTGGCGCGATATTTGTTAATCAGTTTTTCCTTGGCTTGCAGCGGCAGGTGGACCGCAAAATGCGGGAAGTACACAAAGAACGGCTTGCTCCGGTTGGCGTCAATAAAACGAATCGCTTCATTGGTCAGGCGGTCGGTGACATACTCGCCTTTAGGCCCATCCGGCAGCGTGGCAATTTGGTACGGCGAGAAATAGTGTTTTGTGTTCGGGGCCTCGGTTCCGGCAACATTGATATCGAAGCCGTGCTTCTCGGGATAATAGGGCTCACCACCCAAATGCCACTTGCCAATGCTGGCCGTGGCGTAACCTGCTTGATGCAGGACATCGGCGATCGTGGTTTCGTCGAGCGGCAGATACTTGGTCCAATCCGGCACGATGAGCTTGGGGTTCTCTGGCATCTGGCCGGGAATCCAATCGGTGATGTGCAGCCGCCCCGGGTATTTGCCCGTCAGCAGTGCCGCGCGTGTCGGCGAGCAGACGGTGCAGGCCGAATACGACTGCGTGAATTTCATTCCGTCGTGCGCCAGGCGATCGATGTTCGGCGTTTCATAGAAATCGCTGCCGAAGCAGTGAAGGTCTGTCCAGCCGAGATCATCGGCCAGGATGAGTACAATATTGGGCCTGGATGAGGCCGGCTTCGCACCGGCTTGATTGCCGGCGCAAGACAGGCAATAACACACCGCAACAACCGCCGCGGCAACAAAGGCGATTGGTCGCATCGCGAAATTGAACTTATACATCATTTGAATTTCCTGTGTCATTGTAGCCTCAATTGAAGTGCTTTCCCTCCGTTCGGCTGAACTCGCGGCCGGAGCCGCGAGAGGATTTTTTTCTACAAGCGGTTTTAACACCGGCGACTACGCCCCGCGGCTGATCGGATCAGCCGGAGCGCGCTAGCGTCCGGTTGACAGGGGTGGATTTCTAGGCATTCACCGAGCAGACCGCACCTTGACATAGGGTGGTTCACTCTCTAGCTGTTGTCAATGCTATGAGTAACGATGACGACCGCGACAGCCGCCTTTCCAGGATTTCGATTCCGCGAATTATCGTCGTCGCGATGTTGGTCGCATGTGGTTCCAACACCGCAGCCGTCGCACAAGAGCGGTCATTCGATGGCCGGCGCTGGAACTTATCCACGGGAAATTTATCGGTGGGCTTCATTCAGGCGTCACCAATTGGCGCATCCCCGCGGCCGAACGTCTTGGAGCCACCGCCCGCGGCCGACTGGCTGGCTCGGCAGAAGACTTTGGGGCTGGTGGCAGACGAGGATTACATCGCGTGGGGAGCCGTGGAGCGCGAGCCGGATCATTGGAATTGGAAGCAGCACGATTCCATGGAGGGGGCGCTGCACAAGGCGGGGCTGAAATACGTTGCGTACTGCTGGGTGCATTTTCCACCTGTCTGGTTGCGCGAGCAGCCGGCCAATCGCACGCTGATGCGGTGCCTGGAGCACGGCCAGGAGACGAACTACCTCTCCATTTTCGACCCGCGCACGATCGAGTGGTACGACCATTTCTACAAGAATTTGCACGAGCACTTCGGCGAGCGGATCGACGACGTTTATGCGTGCATCCTGGGTCCTTATGGCGAAGGTAATTACCCGCTGGCGGTGCCCGACTGGGTGAACATGGGCCATTGCCATGAGGGATATTGGTGCGGCGATAAGTTTGCGATCAAAGTATTTCAGGCTGCGATGGAGAACAAGTATGGCGACGTCGCGAAACTCAATCGCGCGTGGGCAACGCACTTGGCATCGTTCGACGGCGTGCGGGCGCCAGAAGAGATTGCGCGTTCTGGTTTCAAACCATCGCCGGAAGCGTTTCCGACCGCCCAGGACAAGCGGCGCTGGCTCGACTTCATTACGTGGTATCACCAGGCGATCATCGATTTTGCTGAGCGTTCGCTGCAAACGGTGCTGAAATATTACCCCGCTTCGAAAGTTCGCATCAAACCGGGCGGCAGCGCGGGTGGCGTGAACCCGATACCATGGGGCACGTATTGTCCGGGGTACGCGAAAATGGCCAAGGGATACGGCATCGTGATTCAGCCTGCGGATTGCCAAGGCGCCGTGTTTGCCGACAAGTGGATGGGCACCGCTTACCAGTTCTACGGCGTCACCGAAGGCACCGAACCGGCGACGGCGCTGGATAAGAAAACGTTCGTGCGGCGATTGTTTTCCGATGCCTCGTCCGGCGCCGCGCAGTTCTTCACGTACGAATTCGAGCAACATGCGGCGGACATTCACAAATACGTCCACTTGCTAACGGGCAAACCGGGCGAGACGCAAATCGCCGTTTATTGTCCCACGACGCTGTATCGTCTGGGGGCGAATCTGTGGTTCACCATCCAGGCCAGCAATGAAATGCGCGACCTTTGCGAATATGACGTTCTCGATGAAGCACTGATACTGGATGGCGCGCTCACGCCGCAGCGGTATAAAGTGCTGGTCGTGTATCAGGCTGCCGTGGTGGATGATCCGGTACTGGCGAAGTTCACCGCCTTTCAGCGCACAGGTGGGCGAGTAGTCGTGGTGGGCACTACGCCGATCAAAAATCTTGAAGGCAATACGTGGGGCGGCGCTTCCAAGGTCGAGCGCGTGGGCATATCGTCAACGGGGAAAAAGTGGCTCCAGGAACTGTCGGCAAGTTTGCAAAATGTGAAAGGCGCCGATGGTAAGCTCGACGGCGTGTGGACATCGCGGCGCGATAAGCAGGTCTTCGCGCTCAATTCCACGGACAAGCCCGTGACTACGAGCATCGATGGCAAAGCGGTGCAAATCGCGCCGCATTCAATTTACGTAGAAACCAAATAAATCCGGGGCACAACAATGAATGCAATGACGCGAAATTGTTTGTTGTATATGGTTGCCTTACTTACGCTGCTTGGCGCGATCGCCGCCGCGGCCGGCGCAGACGCGTCATTGCCCAAAGCGTTTATCGATGGCGCGGGGCTCGGATGGCGAAAGCTGGGCGAGACCGATTTCGTCAACGTGAACTGCTCGAAAGACACGTGGACGTGGAAGGACGGTATCATTCACTGCACCGGTCAGCCGACCGGCGTCATGCGCACGAAGAAACAGTACACGAATTTCGAACTGGTCGCGCAATGGCAACATTTGCGCTCCGGCGGAAACTCGGGCATATTCGTGTGGACGGCGGAATCTGCGCTTGCCAATCTGAAACCCGGCAAGCTGCCGCAAGCAGGTTTCGAAGTGCAAGTGCTGGATCATGGCTATACCCAGCAATATGAAAAGGCCACCGGCAAGAAAGCCGAATGGTTCACGACCAACGGCGATGTGTTTCCCGTCGGAACCGCTCACATGAAGCCGTTTCCGCCCGCCGCGCCGATGGGCGAGCGGAGTTTTCCCAGGAAGAACCTGAGCAAAGGGTTCGGGCAGTGGAACCATTATTACGTCCGCTGCCTCAACGGCGAGATTCGGCTGTGGGTGAATGGCGAAGAAGTTTCCGGTGGGGCGGGGTGCCAGCCGCGGTCGGGTTACATGTGCCTTGAATCCGAAGGCGCCCCGGTAGAATTCAAAGAGCTGCGGATTCGCGAATTGCCGTAGCGTGCATGGCGCGGTTGCGAGTCACTTCCCGAAGCATGCCTGCAATCCATGTTTCCAACAATAAATAGAGGGAACGCAGATCGATTCGACCTGCATTCCCTTTGCAAAGGTTTCAGCGCCTGGCGCTTCTCGCTACCGGAGAGGGAAATCATCTCCCGGAGCGGGATGACCACACTCTATCGATTCCGCACAATTACGGCACGGCGGGCGCCGGTAGGTTGCCCGCGGGCGACGACTCGTTGCCCGGTTGTTGCAGCCGCACCAGCTCGATAACACGCATGTCGGTCGGGCCGTAGTGCACAAGACCCGTGGCCTCCGGCTGCGTCAGGTTATAGATGCTGGTTTCCATCGAGATCCGATTGTTTCGGTCATTGACGTAGGACCACACCGCACGCTGAGATCGCTTGTCGACCATTCCTTTGATATTGAACGCTGCGCCGGTCTTCGGGTCGAACGCGGTGCCGCCGATCACGCCGTCTTTCGTCACGGCAAGCTGCACGGTGACCATCGGATCGCCAACTCCATCCGGTGTGATCGCAAACACGCCCAGCGGCTGCCAATCCAATCTGGCGGCCGATTCCGCCGTGAGCTCCGGCGCTTGATCGATAAGCCTTTCCGTTTGATCGTAGTAAACGGGCGCCGGTTCGTACCAGCGGCCATTCACATAGATGGCTCCGTTATCGTACGAGATGTATTCGCCCGGACCGTAATCCCAGTAGTAGGGCGTCGGCCAACCGAATACCAACCACGACGCTAACCTTGGTCCGGTTGCCCACGACCACCAGTAGTAGGGATGACGGTCGCGGCGGGCAAAGTCGCCCCAAAAGCCCCAATAATTGCCGCGATGCCGGCCATTCCACCAACTGCTAGAGAACGGTACGTCGTTATCGTGACGGTTGCGCCAATCGTTGCGAATCCGATCGGCGACAGTGAAGCGGTCGCTATTCTTCCAGCTATTCGACCAGTCGCGGTGGTCGTGGCCATCGCCCTTGTTGCCATTCCAAATATTGCGCCATTGATTGAATTCGCGATTCACAAGGTCGCGGTCTTTCGGGCTGCGTTCCGTGGGTCGCCGAACTTCAAATTCGCGATTGCCCTGTTTGAACTGCGAACCAGAATGATCGGACTTGAATTGAAATGCTGGATTGCCGGATTGCCCGCGTTGACCGAAGTCAGACGAATGTGCCGAATGGCTGTCCGAATCCTGATTGCCGCGAAAAGTGCGCGAGAAGGAGCGACCACTGTCGGACGAACCATGGGAGCTGTGATCGCTGTTCCCGATGAACGAGCGCGACGACCCCTTGTCGCCTCCCGACCCGTCGCCTCCGTTGAACGACCGATTACCACCACCATGATCTTTGCCATCGTGATCAGCATAACCGGCACTTGCCGTAAACAATACAACCATTGTCGCGACGGCCAAACCCTTAAAAACAGTTATTGCACGCATGATAGAATTTCCTCCACGTATAACCGGAGAGCTCCTACTCCAACTATACCACCGTTCAAACCTCACTTCGCACCGGAACGAAAGTAGTGCAACGCGCAGTGGAAGTCTTTACATCCGCCATCGCGCTGGACAAGGCAAACCGCGGTGCGGCAGTCCACCTGGGTTGCGGTCGCACCGCAGACAGGCGCACTCCCAGCGGACCACCAATCTAGGTGAAACATACGCAGCAATTCGCATGCCGCTCGATAGCTGAAATTGGTTGCCACGCTGATAAAGACGCTACAAATATGGCTCCGCCGCCAATTATTTTGGCGATTAGGCGGCAGCGGCGGCCATATAAAATTGTCGTCCGCAAGCGGACGCGCGGAAATCAAATTGATGGCAGGCTGCCCGCCACCAAGCACGCAAACCCATGGACGCGGCTATACAACCGGAATTCCTCCTGCAAACCTTCCCCCAACGAGAGATCACTCGGCGTTTTTCGTGGCCGATGTTTCTGCCGCCGACGTCTTGATTTTGGATGCAGGTTCCGGAGTAAGTTGCACGGCGACATCGGCGCTTGCGGCCGCCTGTCGCGATGGGCGCCATTGGGGCGCCGTCGCGGCCACCGCTTTTCGGCCCACCGTGGCGGCCTTCGGCACGGGTTGGTCGGTCTCAGCCGGCTTTAAGACGACCTGACGCAGTGGTTTGGCGCTCATCGCCACAAGTTGCACCATGCGGCTCGTCTGGCCGATGGTCGCCGACTGTTTCATCCACAACATTTTTCGCTGGCCGCGTGCCGCGCAATCAACTTGGATTTCGGATCGCTGCCAGATGCGCGGAGCGACGAACGTAACGGCCAACTCGTGGACGCCTTCGAGTGATGTCTGCGAGGAACGCTTCAGCTTGAAGAATACGCCGCGGCCTTGCGACGAAGTGCCGCTCACGACGACCGCGTACTTGGGCGGCAGGCGGTTGATTTTTTCGGTTTCCGTTTCGCAGCCCGAAAGGTCTGCGGTGATGGACGGCGTCAGGTGGGCTGCAGCGTCGGCGCCGGGAATCGGCAGGGTGCCGCCCAGCGTGCCGTCGAGCGAGCGTTTTTTGTTTGTGATCTTGGTGGTTTCGATGTCGTGGGCAATATCGGTCATTAATTGCGTAACCGGCGCGAAATCGTGAACTCGCATGCCGGCCGAGGAGCCGTTGATCTCGATCGCGAGTTCGTCCACATCGTCCATAGCCGCGCCGTGAAACCGCACCGAAACGGGCAAAGTGACTTCGATCAGTCGCTGATTTGGATATTGCGCAATGCGTTGTGGAGGTGTGACGTCGCGGCATTCGGCCGTGGGTGCGACATCAAACTCGACGTACGGCGCGGCGAATGCCGCCGGCGGCGCGGCGAGCGCAAGAGCCAAATATACGCTCGACGCGCAAGTAAGATTCGAAAAGCGCAGCGCCTTTCTCGCGCTGCGGGCTTCTGGAGCTGCCAATAAATTCAATCGTGCTAAGGCGGTTTGAGAATCGGCGCGCTGCATGTTGTCATCCCTCCATGTTCAGACAATCGGACAACAGCCGAGTTCAGTTGCTAGCGTCGCGACACGACGCCGGGACGAAAGTGAATCGCATCGATTACTACGCAAGTCCGGCGCGCATGGTTTGCGCCGGCTGCCACTGAAGCCGGCGCCGTTGGAGTCCCCCAGTCAGCGCAGGCGGAGTCCCCGGCATGGACCGGAAGGTGCCGGCAACTCAACAGACAGCGATGGCAGCACGCGAGGCATCATCGCTGGGCATCGCGATAGGCCGATACGATGCTCATTTGCAATCGGCCAGTGCCGATTATCTGGTAAGCGGTGCTGTAACTGCCGCGTGTTTCAGACAAGCCGATTGGACCGATCAGGCCGATTCTCTGAGCGCGGCAAGTCGCGATATCGACGACGAGCGGTCCTTCGACGTCGAGTCGCATTTGCGTCGAGTTGTTGGACGCTGCTTCGACGCTCGCCAGGAAAACGGCGCACGTCGCACCGCCTTCCGGCTGCACTTTTTGAAGCGTGAGCGTGAAGCGCGTCACTTTGCCAAATTGCTCGCCCAAGTTGAATATCTGGCTGGCGATGCCGCTGGGCAGCTCGACCTTCTCGCCCACGGAGAGTGTTCGATCGGTGAGGAACTGTGCCAACGGGTTCGGCCGGCCGACCATCTGCATTTGTCGGGCGACAATCTCATACTCGTCGGTCGGTGGCCGATTGCCGGCCTCGTCGGTAACGAGAAGCTGTCCCTGGTCGCCCGGCTCGCGGCGGCAGACATAGGCCTTCCCCTGGACGGGCTGCGGCATCGGGGGCGATTGAGCGGGCGTGCTGTTCGTATCGGCGGCATCGCCTTGCCCGCCGTCGATTGCCGACATTTGCTTGGTCGCGACCGGATAGCGCACTGTAACAGCAGCCGCGAGATCTCGCTCTACGACGGTCGTTGTAATGATGCGCCGCTGATGGGTGTGCACCACGGTCCGATTGTTTCCCACTACTTGATTGGCTTGACGCATCGTCATCGTCAGCCCCATTTCAAGTGCGATATTTTGCTCGACCTCATCCCCCTTGTGAACGGCTTGCCGGGAGAAGCGGACCTTTTGCACGGCATCGCCAAACGCCGGCCGGCTGAAGGTGGCCTGTTGCACGCTGCGATCGGGCAATTGCTGGCCGGCCGCATGGCCAACGATCAGCATTGTGGTGAACGTAATTGCAGCGGCCGCGCGGAGCATTGTGGCTTTTATATCGGTTTTCATGGTTCTCAAAAGCTGGTGGGGCGATCCGGGCCGAGCATCTTCGGCACGCGAGGGTCGGTCGTCAAGATCGTTGCCAGCGGGCGACGATAGCATGGCAAGGGGGGGGGGGGGGGGGTCTGCCTCGCAGGTCGGTCTAGGCCAAACGGTGGACGGCAGTTATAGTTCCCGCCCCCGTTTCGCTCCGCCCTTCTACCCTTACGAGTAATGCGGATGTGCTCTCTCGCGCTACGGCCTCGTCGCCTTCGCAATTTTGGTGATCGTCGCCGATGCCGCTGCGCAGCAAGGCGCGATACAGCAGCAGGCGGTTCAACAGCAAGCGGCGCCGCCTCTCGCGGGACAACAGCCGGCGCAACAGGTTGCCGCGCAAGTGCCCGATGGGTTTCAACTCAATGCGCTGCAGCAAGCGGCGCTCGATCAGGTGCTCAGCGCTTGGCAGACTGCGAGCGGCAAGATCGTAACCTTTCGCTGCCCATTTGAACGTCGGGAATTCGATGTGGCGTTTGGCCCCAAAGACAGGAATATTCCGCTCAACAAGAATCTGGGCGAGTTGAGCTATCACAAGCCCGACAAAGGCAGTTTTCAGATAACGGAAATCAACACGTTTCGCGCGCAGCCGGCGCCGCCCAATCAGCCGCCGCCGGCCGTAATGCAAGGCGACTGGGTAAAGCAGCCCGATGCGATCGGCGAACACTGGGTGTGCGACGGAAAATCGATCTACGAGTATCGCCATGACCAGAAGCTATTGGTCGAACGGCCAATCCCGCCGCAGTTACAAGGGCAAGCAATTGCAGATGGCCCGCTGCCGTTTTTGTTTGGCGCCGATGCAGAAAAACTGAAACAGCGGTACTGGATGCGGATCGATCAACAAAACCAAGATGATACGCAGGTCTGGATTAACGCAAAGCCGAAATTTCAGGAGCAGGCGGCCAACTTCAGCGAAGTCGATGTGATTTTGGATCGGCAGCGGCTATTGCCTCTATTCATGCAGGTGCAGATGCCCAACGGCAATCGGCACATATACATTTTCCACATTGAGAAGGCCACAATAAACGGCGCGCTCGATCGCGTGCAGGCGTGGTTCGACCGGCCGAGAACTCCGGCGGGCTGGAAGCGGGTTGTGGAAAACATACCGCTCGCGCAGACGCCGCAACCGGTGCCGCCGCGTTAGTCGAACTATAGCCGACCCATCTTGTGCCGGAGTGATACGCTCCATCGCGATGTGGCGTCGACGAAGCATCGAACCAAGATAGCATTGCGAACACAGCCAAGATGGCCGGGCTATCTCTTTTCCAGAACTTCGCGGTACACGGCGGCGACGCCACCAGCCATTGTCGTATCGGAGAACGATTCGGCGTGACGTCGCCGGGCCCCGCGGCTCAGCGCGCCGTAATCTATCTCGCCAGCGATGATTTCTTCGACCGCTTGTCCAAGCTGGCTCACGCTGCCCGGCTCGACGAGTAAGCCTGTTTCGCGATGCGCCACGGCGTTCGGCACGCCTTCTACGCGCGAGGCCACAACCGGCAGGGCGGCCGCCATCGCCTCCAACACAACCATCGGCAATCCCTCGCCGAACAGACTGGGCAGCACGAACAGGTTAATCTTGGCCAGCTCGCGATTGACGTTGCGCGTAAAGCCGATCCAATCAATTGCCTCGGCGAGGTCGAGTCGCTCGGCCAGACCGAGGACCTCGGCCTTGTAGAGTGGTGTTTCGAAACCACCCACGGCGCGCAGCCGCACGTTCACATTGCGCGAACGCAGCAACGCCAGCGATTCGAGCAGAACTTCGATACCCTTGCGGGGACGGAAGAGCGCGACGGCGCCGAGCGTCCAGGTGCCCGTGGGCGCGCGGCGTTCGGTTTGATGGTTCGTTACCGGCACGCCGTTGGGCACGCAAACGATTCGCTCGGGCCGGATGCCGCGGCCAATCATGTAGTCGCGTATGCTGGGCGAAACGGCGATCAGCCGGTCGGCGCCGCGCACGGCAGCCCATTCGGCCGTGGCATTCATCCAGTTGAACAGTCGTCGGGTGGAATCCCGCCCGGCCGGGCTGTGCACGTGGTAAATAAAGGGGACACCGGCGCGTCGGGCGGCCAACCGGCCCACGAGCGCAGTCCGCGGCGTATGGGCGTGGATCAAATCGTAGTCTTCGCCGCGAACCATTTCGGCAATCCGCTTTACCACGCGGAAGTCGAACCGGCCGCGCATCGGCATTTCCACCAGCGGCGCGGTTTTGGTCTCGCGCGCGTTGGGAAAACGCTGCGGTTTGACGCACGCAAACCCAACTTCGCAGCCGAACCGCGGCAATTGCCGGGCCAGTAAGTCCTGCACGCGCTCGGCGCCGGAGTAATGTTCGCCGTTCACCAGGTGCAAGGCGAAAATCGTTCGCGGCGCGGGTGCGGCGGCAGCCTGATCGCGGATACCTGTCTCACCCGCACTGGACAGCACCCGGGCCGGCACCAACGTGGTGCCGTCGGATTGCGGCGTGAGCGAATCAAAGACCCACGGGGACGACATGCGACGACTCGCGGCGTGAAGAAGCGGCCGAGCGCGCGGCGGCCATTTTCAACTCTACCACGCTGGCGGGCATGTTGTTTTTTCGATTCGTCACGGTTGGAATTGTGAGGATTATCACAGTGGCGCAAGGACGCCGGATCTCGGCCGTCGGTTTTCGGACGCCGGCTTGTTACTGCCGCTCGTGGGAATCGATCGTCGCGCGGTCATTCGCCTTGCGGACCGACAGGCGCCGCAGCATGTGGCGAATGTCGGCGATGCCTTTTATCGCTACGTAGATAGTGATCGTCGAATACCACACGACGCACGCCATCGTTAGTAGCCACCAAAACAAATGCTCAGGCATCGAACGCCTCCCTGACTGCTGCTGGTCGAAAGTGCGGGCGGAGCAGCGAGCCGACAACCATCGCCAGCGCGGAGAGCACGAATGCGGCGATGCCGGAATAATTCGGACCGATCTTTGCAGTTGCCCATTCTTTTGTGTACTCGGCCTGCGAGAGTATGAGATAGGCGATCGGGATGGTGGCGCTGACGGTAATACTGGCCGCGGCGCCCCAACTGTTCGCGCTGGACCAGTAGCAGCAGGCCACGAGTAGCACGCTCATGCTGGCCAGGTAGATCGTTCCCGTGATCGCGAGATAGTCCCACAAGCTGCCCTTAAGCGGATACCACAAACCATAGATCAGCAGGAAGACGCCGATCAGCGCGATGATGAACCGGTTGACCAGCAAGCCTTTGCGTTCGGACCACTTTGTGCGGCGGAAGGGCGCCAGGATATCGTTGTAAATGACGCTGCCCCAGGTGAGCATGTAGGAAGAATCGGTGGACATATCGGCGGCCAGCATCGCGGCGATCAAAAGACCCATCAGACCGGCGGGGACCGCGGTGCCAAGGTAACGGGGCATGGCGTGGAGGGTGTTATCGACGCGGCCAACGGTGGCCAGCGCGGCAATGCCCCACAGGCCGGGGATGAGAAAGCGGCAGACGAAAAAGAAGCTCGTCCGAGTGTAAATTTTGCGGCCGGTCGCGGTGTCTCTGGCGGCCAGCACGCGGGCGATCGTGGTCTGCCAGGTAAGTACCACGGCCGAATTCAGCAGCGCATTGAAGACGACGTAGGGCCAGCCCAACTTCGGATTGACGAACGGATTGAATCCGCCCGAGCCGTAATTCGATTCGACCGCATGCACCATCGATTGCCAACCGACGTTGGCCAGGATCAGTGTTGTGACCGCGATCAGGCCGGCGCTCATCACGACGAACTGCAGGAAATCGGTAATAAGAACCGAGAGCATGCCGCCGAGGATGGTGTAGACGGCGACGCCGACCAAAAGAGCGGTCATCATGATTTTGAGATAGCGGGCGTCGAGTCCGGAGACAAGCACCAGGAATTCTCCGCCGACGCGCAGGAAGACGCCCATGTTCAGCAGGCCACCGAGCACGATTACTATGCCGGCGGCCCAGCGGATTCGGGGGCCAAAACGTTTGTCGATCAACTCGGGGATCGTGAGGACTTCCGAATCACGCAGCGGCTTGATGCAAAAGCCGGTGAGGCCGACCACCAGCATCGCGAGTGCCATCAGAATACCGGGGGTGGCGCCCGCGAAGCCGTACAGGTAGCCGTTCTGGGCGGCGTACATGCAGGTGACGATGCCGAACTCGGTGGCCGCGAGCGAGGCAATGCCGAGAAAGACGTCCATTTCGCGTCCGGCCAGTAGAAAATCATCGACGCGGCCGACATACCGCCGCATGGCCAGCCCTGCGGCCATCGTCACCAGCAGGTACACACCGACGATGCTGCCGTCGATGGGCCAGATGAAACCAGTCATGTGCGGACCGAAAGCGGTTTATGATAGGGCACGGAGTGAAAAACGAGGTTGCAGTAGTGTAATCGATGAGGGAGAGCCGTTGAATGGCGCCCGTAGTGCGAAACGGTCAGACATCGATGCGTTGCCAGGCATCGTGCCGAAAGCGGAGCATCAACAAGATGCAGCGGACGATGATGTCGATCACGGCCGCGTACCACGCGCCGATCACACCCAGGCCGGCGCCATGAATCATCCAGCCCACCAACGGTAAATGGACGTCCCCATTGGCCAAATAGAAAGCCAGCGGCACCCGGAAAAATACGATTCCCAGCAGATTGAGTGCGAGCGGCCAGCGGGTGTCGCCGGCGCCTCGCAGCGCGCCGACCAGGACCATCACCAGTGCGAGCGGCGCCATGGCATAGGCGACGACTCGCAATAGCTGGGCGGCCAACGGTGTGACTTCCGACGCACGTCCGCCAAGAAAGAACGATGCCAGCGGCGTGGCGGCCGTATAGAAGAACACGCCGGCTGCCACCATGATCGCCGTGGCCAGCGCAGGCCATAACGACGCTATGCCGGGCGCGCACGAGATCGCGGGCGCCGAGATATTGGCCCGCCATGGTGGCGGCGGAGATTTGGAACGCTCCGCCCGGCATGTAACCGAGCGCTTCGACCTGAATGGCAACACCGTGCGCGGCGGCCGCGATATCGCCCAGCGATAGCACAATCCGCAAATAGATCAAGTGGCATATGCTGACAAGAATCACATCGACGCCGCCGGGGACGCCGATCTTTAAGATACGGCGAATGAGATGGAAGTCGGGCTGCATGCCGCCGGGCGCAGGTGAAAACCGGCTCGCCCGCCGGCCAACAGCGAGAGCAGGATCGTGGCCCCGCAACAGTGGCCAATGGCGGTGCCGAGTGCGATACCGGTCCAACCTAATTTGGGAAGCGGCCCGAGGCCGGTACACAGTGCGTAGCTGGTGCCCATGTTGATGACGTTCACAATCGCCATCGTGACCAGGCCGCTGACCATATCGCCGGCGCCGCGCAGGCAGGCGATAGCAACTCGCTCGACCATCACGGCGGGCAGGACGCAAAATTCAATGGAAAGATAACGATGAGCGGCGGCCGCGGCCGTACCTTTGAGCCCCATCATGAGCGGAAAATAGCCGGCGAGGGGCAGCGCCACAGCCATCAGCAGCAACGCCCATATCAGGCCGATGGTGATCGATTGATTCATCACGCGGTTGGCCATCTCGCGATCCCGTGCGCCGACGAATCGAGCAACCATGGCGGTCGAACCGAGTGCCACAATGCCGAACACGTTGCCCACGAGCCACAGCGCGTAGATCATGAGCGTCATCGCGGCGACGTACGCTTCGCCGGGCAGGAAGTTGCCGGTGAGCCACAGATCGGTGAAGCCAACGAGAATGTGGAGGATCTGTTCGAGCAGCACCGGCAGTGTTAGCCACAGCATGGGCCGGAACGTGCCAGGCGCATCGACGAAGGAAGTGGGCATGGGGGCTGGCAAAAAAGCACTGGCTTTATAAGCATCCTTGAACGGGGCGGCGAGAGCTTATGGTAGACGCCTCTTCCATTCACTAGGATCGCGGTGCCCATGAAAAACGGCCACAAAGACGCCGTTCATCTAGGCGATCAGATTTACTATTATGCGGCCCGTGGAGTTTAATGGCAGCGCGGATAAATCACGGACTCGCAACCACCGCACCAATGCTGTTTTGTTCGTGCGGACGCGACCGGCGACATACTTCGCCTGATAGCAATCGAGCGTGATGCGGTAGCGAGTGACGCCGTGCTTCATCGTTTTCAAAAGTGCGCCAGGTGCGCATGAAATTCCAGTTTGCGATGCCACCTTCGCGGCAATCTCTTGGCGAGCAAAACTGTGCCCGCGGGATTCGACGGCAAATCGCGGGAAGTCCCACAGGCCGGCCCACCGCTCGTCCGGCCGACATTGTCGCAGGAGAACGCTGCCATTTTTGCGAACGACGACCGCCACTTCGCGCAGCTCGGTGTAGATTTGCCGCGGTTTTGCCAATGGTATTTTGTGCTGCAAGCCGGCGGCGCGTGCCGAGCACAACGACGATAGAGGGCACGCGCGGCACTCAGGTTCGCGCGGCGTGCAAATTAGCGAACCGAGCTCCATCAGCGCCTGGTTGAATTCGGCGATGTGTTTTTGTGGCAGAATCTCATCGGCTAGCCGCCAGAGCGGCCGCCGGCCGGCAAGCGAATGCGGATTTCCGCGATAGGCGATCAGCCGGCTCAGCAGGCGGATTGTATTTGCTTCCAGGATGGCCGCCCGCCGGTCGAAGGCGATCGACGCGATCGCGCCCGCTATATACGGCCCGATTCCGGGAAGTTTTTGCAGCTCGCCGGGCTCCGATGGAAATTCGCCACCGTTTTGCGCGACGATGAGGTGAGCCGTGGCGTGAAGTTGCCGGGCACGGCGGTAGTAGCCGAGCCCCTCCCACGCGCGCAATACTTCCAATTCGTTGGCCGCGGCCAGGCGATGCACATCGGGAAACGTGCGGATAAATCGTTCAAAGTAATCGCCGACCGTGGCGACTTGCGTCTGCTGCAGCATGATTTCGCTGATCCACACGCGGTACGGATCGCGCGAGCGGCGCCACGGCAGATCGCGCTTATTTGCGGCATACCAAGTCAACAGCCGGCGGCGGAGCGATTGCCTTTGCGCCGCGGAGAAAGACGGCGCCAATTTCTCGTCAACCGACTTGCGTTCCGTCGCGTTGCCCATGAGATGAATTCTCACGCAAAGGCGCTAATCGCAAATCTGGGAGGACGTCTGTTGCCGAATTCCTAACGCCTTTGCGTGAGACATATCCGGCGAGATGGTGACCAAGGACAGCGATTTTGCCGCGCCGTTCGACGGACAATTGGAGCACGAACCACAGGCGCCCGTACGGCGGCCGGCGAGCCGCCGCCACGAGCGGCGCACCAGGAATGCCGCGGCGCTCAAGGCAATCAGGATGGCGAGAAAGTCTTGCATTTTACATTGGAATGCTTAGCGTCGACCGCGAGGCCGAATGCTGTTTGTGTGGCAACGCACATCGAAGTAGCTTCGGCCTCGCGGCCGATGCTAACCGATGATGCGGATGCCGATCTGGTAAGTCAACAATGCGCCGACGTACGCGAGTGCTGTCATGTAACCGAACGTAAATGCGGGCCAGCGCCAACTGTTGGTTTCTCGGCGAATTACGGCCAGCGTCGCCGCGCACTGCGCGCACAGCGCAAAAAATACCATGATCGAAAGGGCGACCGGCAGATTGTATACCGGCAAGCCGGTGCTGTCCCAGCGGGCGGCTCGAAGCTGGTTTTGAAGCCGGTGTTGATCGCCTTCTTGGTGAATATCGACGTCGCCGCCGAGTTGATAAATCACCCCCAGCACGCCCATCACAACTTCGCGCGCGGGGAACGAGGCAATCGCAGCGCAACCGATCCGCCAATCCCAACCGAGCGGCCTGACGGCGGGCTCGATCCATTGGCCGGCCTGGCCGAGGAAGCTGTACCGCTGATGCAAGCTGGCGGCGAGGGCGCCGATATTCTCTGGTTTATCGAACTCGGCGACAGCCGCGGCATCATTGTTAATTTGGGCGCGCCGTGCGGCGATCGCGGTAGCGACTCGTTCTTCGCTTCGCGGATAATAGGACATTGCCCAGATCACGATGGTGACCGCAAAAATCACCGTGCCGGCCCTGGCCACGAACGACCAGCCGCGTTCGGCCATGCGGAAACCGACTGTACGCGCAGAAGGCAGCTTATAACTAGGCATTTCCAAGACAAACGGCGGCGTCTCGCCGCGAAGCAGCGTTTTCTTCAGCAGCCAGGCGACGCCGATCGCCACGACCGCCCCGACCGAATACATGGCGAACAGCACGAGACCTTGCAGCCCGATGAAGCCGCCAAGGAAATACTGAGCCGGCACAAATGCGCCGATGAGAATTACGTACACGGGCAGCCGAGCCGAGCAGCTCATGAGCGGCGCGATGAGAATCGTGGCCAGCCGATCGCGGCGGTTTTCGATCACGCGCGTGGCCATGATGCCGGGCACTGCGCAGGCGAACGAGGAGAGCAGCGGGATGAACGATTTGCCGCTCAGGCCGACGCCGGCCATGAGCCGGTCCATCAAAAACGCGGCCCTCGCCATGTAGCCGCAATCTTCCAGCAGTGCGATAAATAAAAAGAGAATTAGAATTTGCGGCAGGAATATAACGACGGCGCCAACGCCGCCGATCACACCATCGACAACGAGTGAGCGGAGTGCGCCTGCCGGCATGAGCGTTTGGACGATGGCAACGAGCGAGCCAATCGCGTCGTCGTGAATGAAGTCCATCAACGGCGCGGCGAGTTTAAAAATGGACGAGAACAGCACGGCCATCGTGGCGAGGAAAATCAATGTGCCCCACACTTTGTGGGTGAGCACGGCATCGATGCGATCAGTCGCGGTGGGGCGATGGTCATTGGGACGGCGTGAAATGCCATCAAGGACTCGAGCGGCCCAATCGTAGCGCGCCATCGCCTCGACCGCGGGGACCGGCAGGCCGGCCGCGGCGAGCGAATCGCGGGCTGCGCGTATTTTTTGCGAGCCTTCTGTGGCGTTGCCATTGAGCAGCTCGCGTTCCAAATAGCCGTCACCGTCCAACAGCAGCCGCTCGACGAGAAACCGCGGCATCCGCTGCGATGAATTCTCATTCAGCCAGGAAGCAAGGTCCGCTGTGCGCTCTTGAAAGGCGAGGGGGAACGGGTTTTCCCGATGCGATGCAGCGCCGATCGCAGCGCCGGCCAGCGATGCTTTGAGCTGCTCGATGCCGATGCGGCGATTGGCTTGCACGGCAACTACCGGCAGACCTAGCCGCTGCGACAGGGCGCTGATGTCGATCTCGAACTGCCGGTCACGGGCCAGATCGACCATGTTGAGCGCTACCACCGTCGGCAGTCCCAGCGAAAGAACCTGGCTTAAAAGAAACAGATTCCGCTCGATGTTGCTCGCATCGACGATGGAGAGCACGACATCGGGCGGCCCGGCATTGTCGCGGCGGCCCAAAAGCACATCGACCGTCACCATTTCGTCCGGTGAGCGCGGCGCAAGGCTATACGTGCCGGGCAGGTCGATCAGTTCAAAAGATTTGCCGCCGTGCCGCAGAGCGCCGGTCTTTTTTTCGACGGTGACACCGGGATAATTGCCAACGCGTTGTCGCACGCCCGCTAGCGCCGTGAATAGCGTCGATTTTCCCGTGTTGGGATTGCCGACGATGGCAACGCGAATCGTTTTCGGCGGGGCTGCGGTGGACATGAGAAACGATTAAACGACGGATCACTGAGCAAGTGGATTCCAGTATAAAGGATGGGACAAGCCAGAGACGTTGTTCAATAGCCCTGTGCCCCACATCGACTATCCTGGACCCTCTTTGATTTCAATTTGCTGCGCTTCGCTCTTGCGGAGGCTTAGCCGATACCCGCGGAGCTCGAATTCGAGCGGATCTCCAAGCGGGGCGGCGCCAAGGCGGCGGATTTCGGCGCCCGGCGTAATTCCCATTTCTAATAACCGCCGCCCGATGTCGTTGGCCCCGACGACTCGAACGACTCGACCTGACTCACCGACGGAAAGCTCGGTCGCGATGAGCGTCATGCCGTATTCCTCGATCGCAACATAACGCGCAACGAATCATCATCACGAACACAAAGCGTGCTGCCATCGACGCGGAGAATGCACGGTGAGCCGCAACGGATCATTTGCAAGAGTGCGCCCGTGCGCAGACCGAGTTCTTGCAGTCGACGAATGTGAGCGAGCGATCCAACCAGTTCACCGATCTCCGCGAACTGACCGGGTCGAAGGGCCGAAATGGAAACGAGTTCACGCATGGCTGTGATGGGGGTTAATGTTGAGAATGAATCTCAATATATGCTATCGGCTGATTCTAACGAATCGCCCGAGGCATTTCAACTGGGTATGGTGAAAAAATGGGGGCAATCGCGGGCCGAAGCGACCGGGCGTCGGTTTCGAAACTCCCACTCGTAAATTCGGTCGGGTCGCCGATGCTAAGAAGCAATACCCATGAAAAGCCGGGGGTTTTAAGCCGCCGCTTTCATCGCAGCGACTAAATCGACGATCGCCTTTTTGCCATCGTCGAACAGCATCAGCGTGTTGTCGGCGGCAAACAGGGGGTTTGGAATACCCGCGAATCCGGGGCTGAGACTACGTTTCACCACGACGACCGTACGAGCCTCTCCCACGTTCAAAATCGGCATGCCCGCAATTGGACTTTTGGGATCCGTATTGGCCAGCGGATTTACGACATCATTCGCGCCGATGACGATCGCCACGTCGGTCTGGCCGAAGCTGGGATTGATCTCGTCCATTTCTTTAAGCTTGTCGTAGGGAATATCGGCCTCGGCCAATAGGACATTCATGTGGCCAGGCATACGACCGGCGACGGGATGGATGGCGAATTCGACCTCAGTTCCGCGCTCTTCGAGCAGATTGTACAGTTCGCGCACGGCATGTTGCGCCTGCGCAACGGCCATTCCATAGCCGGGCACGACGACTACACGCCGCACGCCGTCGAGAATCATGGCGACGTCTTCGGCGCTGGCCGACTTGACCTTGCCGCCGTAGACGTCGTCGGCAGAAGCGGCGCTCGACTGCGCCCATGCGGCCAAATAGCACATTGGTGAAAGAGCGGTTCATCGCGCGGCACATGATGATCGACAGAATGAGACCAGAGGAGCCGTCCAGCGCACCGGCTACGATCAAGAGAAAATTGTTCAGCACGAAACCCATGAGGCTGGCCGAGAGGCCGGCGTAGGAATTGAGCAGCGAGATGACGGTCGGCATGTCGGCGCCGCCGATCGGCATCACGAGGAAGATGCCGAAAGTAAGACTTAACAAAATCAAGATCGGAAACAAGATATAGGACAACGGAGAGAAGGTGAGCCAGATTCCGACCAGCATTGCCGCGCCGAGCAGCGAAAAGTTGATCGCGTTTTGCTGGGGCAGGCCCTTGATGGTGCTGGGGATCAGTTCCTGCAATTTGCCGAATGCAACAAGGCTGCCGGTAAATGTAAGACTGCCCAGCAGCACTTCTGCGGCCAGTACACCCATTGTGAAGTGATCGATGGAGCCCTCGTTGAGGAGGCGGTAATAATGCGCCGTGCCGACCAACGCGGCCGCCAGCGCCCCGAACGCGTGCGAGAGGGCCGTCCGTTGCGGCACGGCTGTCATCGGCATCCAGATCGCCATCGGCGCACCGATGAGCGCGCCGATCACCATGCCTGTGAAAACGAGTTCATAAGAAATCGCCCGATAGATGAGCAATGTGCCGATGACGGCCACCGCCATGCCAATTTCGCCGGCGCGCACGCCACGGCGTGCGGTTCGCGGATGGCTCAGCCACTTGAGCGAAAGGACGAAGAGTGCCGCCGCTACCAGATACGAAACGATCCCGAACCACGAATTGGCGATGTCGGCCGATTCTGCTGGCGTCGCGACGGCCAATAATTGGGCGATGGCGGTGCAGTTAGTCACGGTCGCGAGTCTCCCGGCGGAACATCTTGAGCATGCGGTCGGTGATCCAGAAACCGCCGACGATGTTCGTCGTGGCGGCGATGACTCCCAACGTGCACAAAGTCTTGTTAAAAGTCGAATATCCGCCTGTCAGCAAATGCCCCTCGGCCATGACCTGAATCGCGGCGACAACCGAAATAGCGGAGATCGCATTGGTGAGCGACATCAGCGGCGTGTGCAACAGCGGCGAGACGCGGCGGATCACTTCCAGGCCCAGAAATGTAGACAGCAGGAACACGAAGAGTTTGGGTTCGATGTCGGTCATGCGCGGAGGGGAGACAGGGAACAGGGTAGGGGAAACAGTGGCCGGTTCGTGGCCCATTAAAGCATGCAGCGGCGCAGAGTGCCACCGCCGGGCACACGGAAATGAAGCATCACACCGGCACGTAGGTCCGGCGTTGCCTGACGATACGCATGCGAATGCCAGGCACAACCCGAACTTCGTGGCTCCGGAATGGGCTGTTTCGGAGAAACGGCCCTACGTGCAACTAGCGCTTGGAGAACTGCGTGCCGCGGCGGGCGCCGTGGAGGCCGGGCTTCTTGCGCTCTTTCATGCGGGCGTCGCGCGTGAGGAAGCTCTTTTCGCGGAGCTTCGCATCGAGATCGCTATCATACCGCATCAGGGCGCGGGCAATTCCTTGCATGCAGGCGCCGGCCTGGCCGGTGCTTCCGCCGCCATGGACCCGGATGATCACATCGACACTGCCCCGCACGCCGGTATGCTCCAGCGGCGCGACGACCGCATTGCGGTCTTGCTGAATCGTGAAATAGTCTTCCAGCGAGCGCTCGTTGATGACGAGCTTGCCGTCGCCGGCGCGGATTCGCACTCGGGCAACCGAGGTTTTGCGGCGACCGGTTCCGAGGGCGTCGATGACTTTTTCTGCGGTAGGCATGCGAGAAAACGAGGGGTGAAAGTAGGTCAGGCTTTAGCCTGACAAATGAGTTGTTGAATCGTCAGGCTCAAGCCTGACCTACGGTTTATTTCGCTGCCAACTCCAACGGCGCCGGCTGCTGCGCCTGGTGCGGATGTTCGCTGCCTTTGTAAATCTTGAGCTTGTTGATCATTTTGAACGCGAGCTTATTCTTGGGCAGCATGCGGCGGACGGCTTCTCGCAGGATCAGCTCCGGCTTGCGATCTAGGCGCGTGGCGGCCTTGACCGATTTTTGGCCCGGGTAGCCCGTGTACCAGCGATACTCTTTTTGCTCCCATTTCTTGCCGCTGAACTTCACCTTTTCAGCGTTGATGACGACAACGAAGTCGCCTGTATCAACGTGCGGCGTGTACGTGGGCCGGTGCTTGCCCATGAGGATCACCGCAATACGACTGGCGAGCCGGCCGACGACCTGATCCGTGGCATCCATAATGTGCCATTTCTGCTCGACCTCGCCGGGCTTGGCCATGTAGGTTTTCATGTTTCGCGTGCGGCCGATAGTCGGCCAAAGTGGTGCAAATCGTGAGAATCAGATAGTTTACCGTTAGCCGATAGGATGGACAAGGGCGAGACGAATAGATGAAATACCCGGTCGAGTTGAGTGCCGGGTATCACTCGTGCCGCGGCGGTTGGCGTCGGGAGCGAAACCACAACGCCAAGCCCCAAAATACGAGAAACCCGGCCATGCACGCCAAAATGATCAGCGGCTTGCGCAGGTCGTGGCGCGACTGGTCCATGCCGATTTCCAGGTAGGCGCCGACCGCAAACAGGATCGCCCAGAGCACCAAGGCGGCGGCCAAGATCGCCAGCGGAAGCCAAGTCTTGTTTAGTTTCATCATTCAGCAAATATCGTGGATCGGAAGTCGATGCACTGGCGGAGGTAACATGCCAGTTCGTCTCTTGCTTGCGCGGCGGGCTCCGATCTGGAGGATTTAGGAAGTGCTGGTCATTGGGATTTGGTCATTGGCGCTTTACATTAAACCAATTCCATCGCCGGTTGCAGGGGCGCGTTTTCGTTGGGAGCTGGAGCCATTGTCATGATCGTGGGTGTGCCGAAAGAGATCAAGCAGGATGAGTACCGCGTGGCAATGCTGCCCGTAGGAGTGGAGGAACTCGTCCGCCGCGGTCACAAAGTGCTGATTGAGGCCGGCGCCGGGCTGGGTTCGGGCCTTTTTGACCACGACTATTTGCACTCGGGCGCCGAGCTGGTGGGTGAAGCGAAAGAGATTTTTGACAGATCGGATTTGATTGTAAAGGTAAAGGAACCGCAGCCGAGCGAAATCGAGCTGATTCGTAAGGGACAGGTGGTATTCACGTATTTTCATCTGGCGGCCGACCGCCAGTTGACCGAATCGTTACTGGCGACTGGTGCCACTTGCGTGGCGTACGAAACACTGGCCGACGACCAGGGGCGGCTCCCGCTATTGACGCCGATGAGCGAAGTCGCCGGGCGGATGAGCATTCAAGAGGGGGCCAAATATCTGGAGCGCCCGCAGATGGGCCGCGGAATTCTGCTGGCCGGGGTGCCGGGCGTTGCGCCGGCCCACATCACGATTCTCGGCGGCGGCGTGGTTGGTGCGAACGCTGCCAAGATCGCGGCCGGCTTTCGGGCGGATGTCGCCATTCTCGATATCAACATGGAGCGGCTGCGATATCTCGACGACGTGATGCCGCCCAACGTCGATTGCCTGTTCAGCGATCGGCACACGATCCGCGAGCAACTGGCCCGGGCCGACTTGGTGATCGGCGCCGTGCTGATTCCCGGCGCAAAAGCGCCGCGGCTCGTGGAAACAGAGGACCTGCGGCGGATGAAGCCGGGGAGCGTGATCATCGACGTGGCGATCGACCAGGGCGGCTGCATCGCCACCAGCCGGCCCACATCACACAGCAATCCGACGTATATCGAGGAAGAGGTCGTGCACTACTGTGTGACCAACATGCCGGGCGCGGTTGGCCGCACGAGCACATTCGCACTGTGCAATGTGACGCTGCCGTGGGTGATCGAGATTGCCCAGCGCGGCATCGAAGCCGCGGCCCGCGAGTTGCGGCCAGTCGCCCGGGCGATAAACCTCTGCAACGGTGAAATCACGAACAAACCCGTCGCGGAGACATTTGACCTCTCGTATTCGCCGCGGTTCAAGGTGGCGTGATCCCTGCTATGTCCGAACCATTCGCCACGATTCGTTGGGTTGGCGACATCGACGGGTATCTGGTCCTGTTGGATCAAACTCGCTTGCCGTCCGAAACGGTTTATCTGGAGTGCCGCAACACGGATGATGTGTGGCAGGCAATTAAACGCCTGAGTGTACGCGGCGCCCCGGCGATCGGCGTCGCAGCGGCGTATGGGGTGTGCCTTGGCATTCAAGAAGCGATCGACAAGACGCCCAACTTCTTGCGATCGTGCATCAATGTCTCCTGCGACTATTTGGCTTCCAGCCGACCCACGGCGGTAAACTTGAGTTGGGCCGTAAAGCGAATGCAGGATCGAGCCACTCGACTCGGTTTTCCGCCGAGCCTGGGACCGAATGTAACCAGAATCCCATTCGACGAGCGGAAGGTTCCGCACAACATAAATGTTGCACGTCGACTACTGGAGGAAGCCAAGGCGATACACGAAGAAGATCGGCGAATGTGCGCCGCGATGGGGCGACACGGTGCCGATTTATTGGCCGATTTACCGCTTGGCGCCGGCATTCTTACGCACTGCAACGCCGGTGCGCTGGCTACCGGCGGCGACGGCACGGCGCTCGCCGTGATCTTCGAGCTTTCACGCCGAGGAAAACGGCCCCACGTATGGTCGGACGAGACGCGGCCGCTCTTGCAGGGCTCGCGACTGACGATGTGGGAGCTTCAAGAGCGGGGCATCGACGCCACGCTCATTTGCGATTCGGCCGCCGCTCAAGTCATGCGCGAAGGTCGGGTCCAGGCGGTGATTACCGGTGCCGATCGCATCGCGGCCAATGGCGATACGGCGAACAAGATCGGCACATTCAGCGTGGCGACGCTTGCGCAAGTATTCGGAATTCCGTTCTACGTCGCTGCCCCGATGACGACGTTCGATTTGGCAATCGCAACAGGCGCCGATATCCCCATCGAGCAGCGGGCCACGGAGGAGATAACCAATGGATTTGGTAAGCAGACTGCGCCGCGCGGCGCAGGCGTTTATAATCCGGCGTTTGATGTGACACCGGCGGAGCTGATCGCCGCGATCATTACGGACCGGGGCGTCGTGCAGCCGGTGACCACGGAAACTGTAACGGCGCTCGCGAGTCGACCGGGTGTCACACCCTGAGGTTCGCCGAAGGGCTGGTGAGTCTTTGCCAAGCCCCGTCGAAACTCCGCGCGTGCCACGCTTTAAAATCGCGTTGCCTCGCCCGCGCTAGTTTTCGCGTTCCATGCGGACTAGCTGCCATTGTTGTCGCTGGCCGCTGGGCATTCTTACGTTGACCACACTTTGCGGCTGCAAGAGCTCACCCAGTGGCGTGAAGAACGTGAGCTGGCGGTTCGACTCGAGCGACCATTGCGCGTACTGGCTGCGCTGGTCGACAATTCCGGCGACGTGGTACGTGGCGCCGCTGATCATGTCGTAATACGAGCCGTGGATGTGGCCGCGGCGGTCGACCGCGAGGTCCAACATTCGAGTGCTCGCGTCCGCGGGCCCGATCATCAGCGAATACGCACCGAGCGGCATCCACTCGCCGGCGTTCGGGTCGAAGACCTGGCCCGGCGCAAAGAATGTCTCGTAAGGCATCGGCTCATAGATCACCACGGAGCCATGCGGATGGCCGGCCTGCCAGCCGAGCCAGCCAAGGACGCCGGCAGCCGTAGCGAATCTCCATGCGTCGTGATCATCATGATGCGAATAGTGCCAGGCTTTCGGATGGTCTTTGTACCACTTGCTTGAAAACGGCGTCGAACCATCGAACTTGACGACCCAGTTGTTGATTTCGTGGTGATCCCGGTGGCTTTGCGTTTGCCAGCTAAAGCGCCCGTTCGACTGCTGAGAGCGTTGCGCATTTTGCGATTGCTGCCCGAATTGTATCTGCGGACCAAATTTCTGATCGCGGCGGTTCGATTGAGATTTGTCCGAACTACCTTGGCCGCCTTTGAAGTTTTGCTGCACCTGCGTCGAGCCAGATTTCTTGTCGTTGTTATCGCGGTGGCGGTCGCGACTATGTTGATCGTTATTCTGATCGTCGTCGTCTTTGTCTTTGTTGTTGCTGTTGTTGTTCGGTTTGCCGGCGAAGGTGAAACCGCCCCTTTTCTCTGCCATCGCCGCCTGTAAATACGCAAAGATAACCAGCATCGCGAGAGCGATAACAAATCCAATATTTTTTCGCGTCGTCATGGCAAAGTCCCCGTGTAAGTGAAACGACCCAGAGAGAAGATATATATCTGGGTAGAGCCGGCGATGGTCGCCCGAACCAGGACCTCAGTATAGCCAAATGCTCCAGCGACGGGGCTGAAATAATTCAGACCCGCGAAGTGAAAGCGCGAATTTGTGACCTCGTGGTCCGGATGCGGCCACGATCGGCGGCGATGTAGACTCATTGTGTTAAGAACTATCCCAGAACCGTCGGCAGAGAGCGGAACAGGCACATTCTGCTCCGACGACTCCGCGCGACCATCGCGGCGATGGTGCCAGGCCCGTCCCCGATGGTTCTGGGATAGGCCGCTAAGACCAGGCGCCGCTATCGGCGCTGGCGGCCACGCGTTCCAAGACGCGCATATTGGCAACGGCATCGTCCAGCGGCGTGGGGACTGGCAGGCGATCGAGAATCGCACGGGCGAAGGCGTCGGTTTGAAGCGTGTATTGGTTGCACACGTCGAAGCGAATCTCTTCGAGCGATTCGGCTTCCGGCCCGGATTGCAGCCAAATCCGGCAAGGCCGGTCCGACGGCGCGTTGAATGGAATTTCGATTTCGATTCGGCCGGCGGTGCCAAATATGTTGACGCGCTGGTAGGGCGCGAGTTGAGTCGCGCAGGTGAACGTGGCAGTTCCCGAAGCAAATTCCAATACGGCAGACGTGAGCCGATCGATCCGCGTGGCCGGATCCCGCTCGATGTGGCCCAGCACGCGATTCGGCTCAGCGTCGTAGAGGAAGCGGGAGAGCGAGATTGGATAGCAGCCGATGTCCATGAGCGCGCCGCCGCCCATGCCTGGCTGGTTGCGGATATTTTGCGGATCGTCGTTGAAGTACGAGAATTGCGAGTGGATCGTGCGAAGCTGGCCGATGCGGCCGTCGCGAACCAATTGGCGTGCGGTTTGCCATTGCGGATGGAAGCGGTACATAAAGGCTTCCATCGTCTTCAATCGGGGGTGAGCATTGGCCGCCGCCAGGAGTTGCTCGGCTTCGGCGACAGACAGACCGATCGGCTTTTCGCACAGCACGTGTTTGCCGGCCGCCAGGGCGCGCATCGACCAGGGTACGTGCAAGTGGTTAGGCAGCGGAATGTAAACCGCGTCAATATCCGGGTCGGCCAGCAATTCGTCGTAAGAGCCGTACGCCTTTTCGATTCCAAGTTGGTCCGCCACATTCTTCGCGCGAGCCAAGTCGCGCGAGGCGATCGCCGCGACCGTGCCGAATTGACTGCGCTGGATTGCGGGGATGACCTTCTCTCGGCCGATCTTCGCCGTGCTCAACTCGCCCCACCGAATTTTTTCCATGTCTGCGCGGGAATTAAAAATACTTGAGACCTCAAAATTAGCCCCCAGTCACGCGACCGAGCGCTAAGAGCCTATCCCAGAACCGTCGCGCAAAAAGGCATTTTGCTCCGAAGACGGGGCAGTCCCCAGGTTCTGGGATAGGTTCTTGTAATCGGCTCGGCGGGCACCTCGTCCTCCGCTACAAGCAGCGCATGAACTCCACCAGATCGCTCTTCTCTTGCTTGGTTAGCCTCAGGGACAGCACCAAATTGAAGAATTCAACGGTGTCGTCGAGCGTGAGTAGCCGGCCGTCGTGATGGTACGGCGGCGAATCCTTGATGCCGCGGAGCGTGAATGTTTTGATGGGCCCATCCGGCATGTTGCGCTGGCCGTTGATGGTCTCAATCTTATAGAACCGTTCCAGGTGCAGGTCATGCATCTGGTTATCGAGAAAGAACGGTCCCGTGTGGCACTCTGCGCAGCGGCCTTTTCCGTAAAATATCTTTTCGCCGGCGAGCTCATTTTCGCTAGCCTTTGCCGGTATCAGCTTGCCGAACACATCGAGCTTCGGCGTCGGTGGAAAATCGAACATGTTCTGCATTTGGGCCATCATCGAGACTTGATCCGATCGGTTTGGCAGAAAGAGGCCCTTTTTAGCGGCAATGACGTGGTCCCCATCGAAGTAGGCCGTACGTTGCTCAAATTCGGTGAAGTCTTCTACAGAACGCAGCGAGCGCTTCGAGCCGTGAATCTGCTGATTGAACATCCCCCGCAGGCTGACGGTATCTATTCTGAGGCGATCGGCCTGAGGTCGGGTGTCCGGGTTCAAGTGAAACGTCGCGTTGGTGTGGCCATTGACGTGACAATCGAGACAGGCGACGCCGAGGGTCGGCTCTTTGACTTTGCGGTCTTCGGTCTGGTTGAACTGCTGCTGTGGAAAGGGCGTTAGCAACAGACGCATACCTTCCATTTGCACGGGGGTAACTTTAGCGAACAACAGCCGGTAATAGTTCTTGATGTTCAGCACCTCGCCTTGCGAGACGTCGCCCAAGTCGGGCCGGCTGGTAAGGAAGACTGGTGGTGGAAATTCAGGAGTGAACTGATCGGGAACATCAAAGTCCGCGTCGAACCGTTGCAGGTCGCGGGCCTCATTCTTTTTGATGATGTCGATTTCCTGCTTGGGGAACACCATGCCGCCCGTGACATGCTTCACGTGCGGGAGGGGCCGGAAGCCCATCGGGAACAAATTCTGCCGTTTGATCTGCTCTGGCGACATGCTGGCCAGTTTTTCCCAAGTGGTGCCGTTGGGCAGCTTGACGCGGACCCCTTGCTGCACGGCCTTTCGCTTGCCAGACATTTGGACGTTCGACGGATTGTTGCGCAGGTCGTAGCGCCTCTCGAGGAGCGCCTTTTGGTCGGCCATCACCTTGTCTTTTTCGCCGGAGTCTTTTTCGTAAATTTCCTCAAAGGTCTGCGGGGCGACGACCGGCAAATACGTATTTTCGTTGGCTCGCGCCGGCTTGAGCTTTTGAGCGTCGGCCGAAGCCGCGACCAAACAAATCAGCGCAGCCGAAACCGCGATCGTGAGCGGGCGAGAAAAGAAATGTAAAATAGTCATGTTGCAGCTTACTGTTAGCGGTGTGATTTCTCGGTGGTGAATAGAAAGCCGCCTCGGCGCTGGGCGGCGGAGAGTATTAGGATGAGGCCTTTTGGGGTGGAAATCAAGTAACGCGGAGCCCTATTTTTATTGGTCGATTCGCGGCCCGCCCCTTGGGCTGCGCAAACCTGCCGGATGAGTGTCGTATAATCTTGCTGCTAAGGACTCACTCAAATAATGTCACGGAACGAATGCAGCCGACACAGAGAATGAACGCACTGGATTGGCAAATTCTGATTGGAACGCGAATTGCCGCTAATCGCTACTGAAAGCAGCCGGCGAAAATTCGTGTGCGGTTGAATTCGAACTTCCCGCTGAAACTGTTCAGTGTGCCGAGGCTGCGCCTTCGCGTAAAACGTCCGCTGAAAGTTGCAGGATTGTGATGGCAACGCAAAACAATTCCAACCTGTCGATCGGAGAATACCTCATCCGCCGGCTGCAAGATTACGGCATTGGCGATGTGTTCGGCATTCCCGGGCGACTACATCCTGTCGTTCTACACGATGCTGGAAGAAAGCTCGCTCAACGTGGTCGGCTGCACGCGCGAGGACTGCGCCGGTTTCGCGGCCGATGCCTACGCCCGCGTGAACGGCATGGGCGCGCTGTGCGTGACGTACTGCGTGGGCGGATTGAGCGTGTGCAACTCGATCGCCGGGGCGTATGCCGAGAAGTCGCCCGTGGTGATGATCACCGGCTCGCCCGGCCTGCGCGAACGGATTCACAATCCGCTGCTGCACCACATGGTTCGCAATTGGCGAACACAGTACGACGTGTTCGAAAAGCTGTGCGTTGCAGGCACCGAGCTGAGCGATCCGCCCTCGGCATTTAGGGAGATTGACCGCGCGCTGGCGACCTGCGCGCGTTACAAGCGGCCCGTTTACCTTGAAATCCCGCGCGACATGGTGCACGTGCGGCCGGAAACATCGCCGCCCTATAAGCAGTTGGAGTTGCGCAGCGACACCCGCGCGCTGGCCGAAGCAATCGATGAATCGGTAACGCGGATCGAAAGCGCACGTCAGCCGGTGTTGCTGCTGGGCGTGGAAATACACCGGTTCGGGCTGCAAGAAGAAGTCGTTCGGCTGGCCGAGAAATCGGGCATTCCCATGGCGGCCACCATGCTGGGCAAGGGCGTGGTGGCCGAAACGCACCCTTTGTACATGGGGCTCTACGAGGGTGCATTGGGTAACGACGAGGTGACCAAGTACATCGAGGCCAGCGATTGCGTGCTGCTGCTCGGCACGTTCATGACGGACCTCAACCTCGGCATCTACACCGCCGAGCTCGAATTGGGGGATTGCATTTATGTGACGAGTGAGCAGTGTCGCGTGCGGTACCATCACTACCACGACGTGCAACTGGTTGATTTCGTGCGTGCGCTGGCGGCACGTGGTCCACGACCGAAGAATCCGCCGCCGGCGCCGCCGGCCGAATTCAGAAAAGAGCCGTTCGTGTTGCGGCCCGCCGAGACGATCACCGTGACGCGGCTGATGGACCGGCTGGATGTGCAGCTTGACGATGGCACGGTGGTAATTGCCGACGTGGGCGACGCACTATTCGGCGCGACCGAACTTACAACCCACGGGAAGACGGAATTCATCAGCCCGGCGTACTACACATCGATGGGATTTGCCGTACCCGCGGCGCTAGGTGTTCACGTAGCGCGGCCGGGGGCCCGCGTGGTAGCCATCGTGGGCGACGGCGCGTTTCAAATGACGGGCATGGAGCTGTCGAATCTCGTGCGGCGCAAATTCGCCACAGTGGTCATCGTGCTCGACAACAATGGCTACGGCACCGAGCGGCTGCTGCACCCCGGCGACTGGCCGTTCAACGATATTCAGCCGTGGCAGTATCATCGGCTCCCAGAGCTGCTCGGCGGCGGCAAGGGATATCTCATTCGCACGGAAGGCGAGTTCGATCAGGCGCTCCATGCCGCCTGGAAAGAGCGCAGCCAGCCGAGCATCTTGCAAGTTGTGATCGACCCCAAGGACTGCAGCCGGGCGCTAGCCCGCTTGGCCGAGCGAATGAGCAAGACCGTGGTGCAGCAGTGAGACGGCAATTTCGTTGCCAGCGCCGAGGGCGCCAGCGCTGTCGATTAGCTGCGAAATTTGTCATTTGATGCGTGGCGGGTGGCGAAACGAGCAAATCGGCAGTTGCGGAGTTCTTACGCTCCCATACAAATGCGCTTTGACGCACAATACCCCTGCGATTGATCGTCGATACGGTTACAATCAACCGCATGGTGGCGTGGGTGTACTACTTGTGGGCGCTGTTGTTAGTATTGGCCTGCGGTGCGGCGTGGCTTACTTCGCTAGTGACCCTCCCGGGGAACTGGTTCATTTTGGGATTTGCTGCGCTATTCGCGTGGCTGCTGCCGTTGGCGGACGGACGGGGCGTGTCGTGGAAAACGGTCGCCGTCCTCGCCGGCCTGGCGGTCCTCGGCGAAATCATTGAGTTTGCCGCGGGCGCGGCGGGCGCGGCCAAACAAGGCGCCAGCAAACGAGGCGTCGCGCTGGCGATGGTCGGCGCGGTTGTGGGGAGCGTGCTCGGCTTGATGGTTGGATTGCCGATACCGATCCTCGGCCCGTTCGTAATGGCCCTGGCGGGCGGCGCGGCAGGCGCGTTTTTGCGCCTATTTGGGCGAAGCTTGGAAGGGTCGCGCCCACGAAGAGCGAATAGCCGCCGGACGCGGCGCATTTACGGGCCGAATCTGGGGAACCGTGGGAAAACTCGCGGTGGGCGCAGTCATGCTGGTAATCGTAGCGTGGGACGCGCTCTTTTGATGATACATACAGGCGCGCTGAAATGAATGCGTTTCGAGTCAAGTTAGCCGTATTCGCTGGTTGCCTATGCGCCTCGATTGCGCATGGCGCGGCGCCGATATTCGATTACCCGATCCAACCGGTTCCGGCGCGGCTCGTGCATTTCACGGATGTATTCTGGGCGCCCGACTCGAGATCAATCGCACGGCGACGATTCCGATTTCGTTCCAGATGTGCGAAGAGACGGGCCGGATCGAGAATTTCAAAGTGGCCGCCCGGTTGTCGGATGCAAAGTGGACTGGCATGGCCGGCTTCAACGATAGCGATGTGTACAAGGTGATGGAGGGGGCCGCCTATTCGCTAATGATCCACCCGGACGACAAGCTGGCCGCCTATCTGAATCGATTGGCTGGCTGGGTGGCTGCGGCGCAAGAGGACGACGGTTACCTCTATACCGCGTGGACGGCTCGCGATCGCATTGCCAAGGGCAGGGGGCAACTCGTCTGCTGCTACCCTCGAGATGGCAAGAAGTGGCTGAGTGAGAAGGACAGCCACGAGCTTTACGATGTGGGCCACATGTACGAGGCGGCGGTCGCCCACTGGGACGCAACGGGCGACCCAACTTTTTTAAACGTGGCGAAGAAGAACGCGAATTTACTGGCCGATACCTTTGGTCCCGGCAAGCTGGAGCTGCCATCCGGGCACCCCGAGGTTGAGCTGGGGCTCGTGAAACTGTACCGGGCGACGGGCGACAGGCGGTATCTGCAACTGGCGAAGTTCTTTCTGGGCGTTCGTGGCCGGCCGACGAACGATCGGCCAATGCTGTGGGGCGATTATACCCAAGACCAAAAACCGTTGGTTGACCAGAAAGAGGCAGTCGGCCACGCGGTGCGCGCGATGTATCTGTACTCGGCCGCGACCGATGTTGCCGCGTTGACAGGCGACGCACCACTCCGTCAAGCAGTCGATCGGCTTTGGGAAAATGCCGTCGGCAAGAAGACGTATATTACGGGGGCCATCGGTGCAACCAGCGCAGGCGAAGCGTTTGGCAAGGATTATCAACTGCCGAACGACAAAGCGTACGCCGAGACGTGCGCGAACCTGGCGACGTGTTTCTGGAACCAGCGAATGTTTTTGTTGCACGGCAACGGCAAATACGTCGATGTGTTGGAGCGGGCGCTGTACAACAGCGCAATCTCAGGCGTCGCACTCGACGGCAAAACGTTTTTCTACCCCAACCCCTTGTCGTCTGCCGGTAATTACTCCCGCAGCAAGTGGTTCGACTGTGCGTGCTGCCCGACGAACATTTGCCGGTTCATTCCCTCGGTGCCCGGCTATGTGTACGCCGCGCGCGACGACAAACTTTACATCAACTTGTATGTAGCCGGCACGGCCGACGTGCAGCTCTCCACCGGCAAGGTGCGTGTGAAGCAAGAAACGAATTATCCCTGGGACGGGCGGGTCAAGATCAAACTCGAACCGCAATCCGCGGGACAGCGATTCGAAGTGCACGTGCGCACACCTGGCTGGTGGAGCAACGTTGCATTGCCAGGCAATTTGTATACTTACCTGGACACGCGGCGACAAGAACGCTTCAACATTTCGCTCAATGGCAGCCCGATCTTCGACCTCCATGGCGATTCCGGGTATGCCGTGGTTAAGGATCGGCCATGGCGGCCGGGCGATACGATAACGCTTGAGATGCCGATGCCGGTGCGGCGTGTGGTTGCGAACGAAAAAGTGGAGAGCGATCGTGGTCGAGTGGCCCTGATGCGCGGGCCAATCGTGTACTGTGTCGAGTGGCCAGATGTGGACGCCGGCAAAGTGCTGGACCTTGCCCTTGCGGACGACGCGCCTCTAACGACCGAGTTTCGCAAAGACCTGCTGGGCGGCGTACAAGTGATTAAAGGCACCGCCCAGCGGACAGCTAAATTGCCCAAAGAAGCCACGGCGACGAAGCCAGTTTCTTTCACCGCGATTCCATATTATGCTTGGGCCAACCGCGGACCGGGTGAAATGGCGGTTTGGCTCAAGCGAATCTCGAATCCTTCCGATCGCAAGCAATGAGCGCGTTGCGATTTTGCGTCAATCGGAAACAGCGAAGGCCCCACCCATGATCGGCGGGACCTTTGTGTTAGAGGGAGAAGCTTAGCGCGAATGTGAAACGCGGAGGGCTAACCTTTTTTGGTACGCAACGCCTTGGCAAAATGAGGGGTAATTCCTGCTGTTTTTAGTGAGCTCGAAATCTCCTCCACCGTGACATGATCCGCACCGCTGATCCTTACGCGCAGCGTGCCCCGTTTGATGTCGGCCGTCGAGTGCTTCGCATCGACGCCCTTGACTTTCTCCAATTGGGCTACGACTTGCTGCACATTTTCTTTGGTAAGCGGGACATACATCACCAGCTCCAACGCCGGCGATTGACCTCGATTAGCAGGAATTGCCGAAGTGACTGCTTTGCTCCACAAGCTCAGATCGGCGGTCTTTTCGACTTGCGCCATCAGCTTGAGAGGTCTGTTGCCCTTCTTGCTTTCGCGCTTGCCTTCGTGAACAGTCGCCTGAAGGCCGTTGGCTGCAAACGACTTTTGAAGCGCCGCGGTGGCTTGCGGGCCTTCGGCGCCGGTGATCTCGATCGTCAGTTTTTCTTTATCGCCGATGGCTGTCCCAGGCCGCGTGTGCGTACGCTTCGACTTCAGTTTCTTAGGACCGGCGGAAGCCGCCGTCGCCAAGACCAGGCAGGCCACGAACGCGACCGTAAAGTGGCGCAATGGTTTGGTCATAGTTTTCCCTGTCGAAAGTGGGGAATGAATTACCCTGCTGTGCATTATATTAACCCCGCCAGCATGTTTTGGTTCTGTCTCGTTCGAAAAATAGACTGCGGAACGGTGGGGGCGACTTTCAACCCCCGTTTTTTGGAAAGCGAAGCGCGTGACTAAGGGCTTCCTATAAGTATTTGGCTTTCGGCGGGAGCCTCGCCCTCCCGAGATTGAAACCTGTTCAGGTCGCAACGTTATTCCGCCACGGTCGTACTTAGGAACTCTAGCAAAACCGCCGGGGACTGGCTCAATTTGCGTAGTCCGCGGAGCAAATTGTGCAAGTCCCCCTCTCCCGAAGTCGGTTTTGTTAGAGTTCCTTATATCGACTTACCGCTTTTTCCCCTTGCTGCGGCTGGAACGTACGGATTGAGAGCGGCGTTTGCTGCGCGGCCGGCCGTCCGATCCACGCTCTGAGAAGAGGACCTTGCGGCCGAATACTTTTTCGAACAGATCGACCTTGCGCTCGGCCGCCCAGAGGTCAACATCGGCATCGCCCTGCGATTGGACGACGATCCGCACCACGTCATCGCGAACCCGCGCCCGCACTTCGCCCACATGCTGCTGGTGCGTGCGATCGAGCGCCAAGGCTAACCGCAAGATCGCGGCCAGCGCGTTGACGCGCTGTTGATCTTCATTCGACAGCTCGCTGAAGCTTTCGTGCTTTCGTTTGGGCCGCGAGCCACGATGGTACCGGGCGACGTTAGCCAGGATCTGCAACTGCCGGCGCTCGAAACCGGGCAACTCGCTGTTGACGATCAGATGATAGCTGTGTTTATGGTGCCCCTCGAAATTGATGAGGTAGCCGACGTTCGCGATCAGGGCAGCCGACTCGATCAGCTCGCGGTCTTCGGGCTTCAGGCCGAGCGGCACGGCAAGCTGTTGCCAGAGAGACCCGGCGATGCGGGCAACCTGTCGGGCATGCGGCAGATCGACGCCGCAACTCTTGGCGAACTCCTCGACGGAGGCGCGGCGTTCCTCGGCGGGCACGGCCGCAGCAGGTATGCTCTGCGTGACAGGGCTGGCGGCGCACGCGGTGTTCCTACTATTTACCATCGTCAGCAAAAGGCCGTCGCGGACACCGCGCGTGTGCACCTGCACCACATTCACACGCAGGTGTCGCATGATCCGCTCGATGATCGCCAGGCCGGCGACGATGATGTCGGCGCGTTGAGGCGTAAGCCCGTTGACTTTGCAGCGGCGTTCGAGCGACATGTGGGCCAGGTCGGACACCTGATGGCGGATTTGGGCGCGCGTGACGCGGAAGCCCCACATCGGCTGGCCGGAAATTCCTTGCTGGGCCATGATCATCGACGCCAGCGCGGTGAATGTGCCGCCGGTGCCGAACAGCATATCGGGCACGAACGGCGGCTTGCCGACTTGCTTTTTGAGGGCGCGGTCGATGAAGTCGCGGAGCCCGGCCACGCGCTTCTCGCTGCTGCGGCCGGTGACGCCGCACTCTTCGGCCACGCGGACCGCGCCGAGCTTCGTTTCGTAAACCTGGTCCACGAGTCCGGAGGAGGCCAGCACGATTTCGGTGCTGCCGCCGCCGATATCGGCCACCGCCACTTTGCGGCCCGAGATATCGAATGCCCGGGCAACGCTCAAAAATGCCAGCCGCGCTTCTTCGTTGGCCGAGATAACTTCGATCGAGAGCTTGAGGTCTTTGCGAACGCGGTCGCAGAACTCGGGGCCGTCCTCGGCATCGCGAAGCGCGCTGGTGCCAATCGCGCGAACTTCGTTCACGCCGTATCCGGCTGCGATCGACAGAAAGTTGCGGAGCACGGTGACCGTCGTATCGGCCGCCTTAGAATCGAGCCGTCCGGACTTCGTCAGAGCTGCGGCAAGCCGCGTGTTCTCGCGCTCTTCATCGAGCACACGGTAGCCGCCGGAGGTGAGCACCTCGGCCACAACGAGCCGAACGCTGTTGGAGCCGACATCGATCGCGGCGATCCGCGTGCTGGCGGAAGCCGGATCGGGAGTGGCTGGTGTTTCGGTCACGTAATCCTCAAGCAGTTCCGGCAAGCCGAGCGGGACATTCTAGAACAATGTAAGGATACCTCACGCGAAGTCGCAAAGATGCAAGGGAAGAAGAATACCGCTTTTTTAACAGGAGGCAATAGAGAGAACGAAGGAATTGAATGTCTCTCCGTTTCCTCTCGGCCGTCACGTTGCAACTCGGCTGGATTGACGTCATGATTGCTTAGGGGTGTTCGAAGAGCAAGATGCAACCAGGAGAAAGTAATGCGCGTCGTTATCTCGCTGTTGATTGTGCTAGTCGGGCGCCTGGGTTTTGCTGTGGAGCCAACCGACGTTCGTGCCTTGCCAGATGCCTATAAAACCCTTGTGAATCCCAAGTGCTCGCATTGCCGGATTGAAGCAGTACGGCGCGCTTCGGAGCTGCGCGATGATGACCGGGTCCTGTGTTGGATCCGCGGTTATTCCGATGGCGGCGCCATACCGATGCGCTTCTTCCTCAATCCTTATCGCGTCATCAGCGACAGCTACGGAGTGTTTGTGTACGACCCAGACGCCGGTTACGCTCGTGGATTTGCCCCGTCGTATGATTTCACGTTTTATGGCTGGCGAAACGGCGTCATGGTGATGAAGCATAAAGACGGCACCCTCTACTCATGTTTGACCGGCGTGGCGTTCGATGGCCCGAAGAAAGGCACAAGGCTCAAGCCGCTCCCGACGCTGATAAGCGACTGGGGCGATTGGCTGAAGCGTTACCCGGGAAATGTCGCATATGAGATGTTCGACAAGTACCAACCGGTGCCGCTGCCGACCGGAACTGACAAGAATTCGATCGAAAGCCGTGGCCCGGTCGACAAGCGGCTGCCGGCCGAGGCGATGGTGTTTGGCGTGTTCGATGATGGGAAGGCCCGCGTTTATCCGGTCGACACACTGGCGAAGCAGGGCTTGATTCAAGAAACAGTCGACGGCCATTCGCGCGTTGTGCTGTGGTATGAGCCAACGAAGAGCGCGGCCGCCTATCGGCCGATTGCTTCGCCACCGGGCAAGGACAGCAAAGAGAAACCGCGAGAAGTCACGTTGTCGAAGGATGAGAGCAATGCAACGAGCCCGTTCGTCGATAAGGAAACCGGCTCGCACTGGGACATTGCGGGCCGTGCAGTCGATGGCGCGCTGAAGGGCTGGACGCTCGAGTGGCTCGATGGCACGCAAGCGAAGTGGTTCGCGTGGTCGAGCGAGTATCCCAAAACGACGATATTTGAATCGCACGAGTGATAGAACGCTGCGTGGGCGTCGTCATTCGTCGTCGATGGCTGGTAGCGTCTTGAGGCCCGCACGCTCGCGATGTTCTTTCAGCTCCTGCGGCGTTAATCGAGTAAATTCGACCGGGCGATACGCCATCTGAAAACCGCCGTCGGGTAGGGGCGTCATGCAGATATTCTTGAGCCATTCGATATTTTGATTGGGGAAGTCGCTGCGGTAGTGGGCGCCGCGGGATTCTTCGCGGGCTAGCGCGCTGCGGGTCAGCATCTCGGCGATGACGCTTAGGTTTTCGGTGTTGATGGCTTCGTTCCACGGGGCGTTGTAGATAGCCGAATGTGTCCGGTTTCGGGTATCAGGTGTCAGGCGTCGGAAGTCGCTCGATGAGCCATTCGCTATGTCGGGCGAACCTGCTCCCCTAGCACCTCCTCCTGCCGAGGAGCGGATTACGGAGCCGGAGGCGTTCTTGATGCGCTCTCTTATCTCTTGGATTTCGGGGAGGGCGGACGTCATGTCGGGGCCGTTGCGGACGACGCCTACTTTGGTCCACATCACGCGCTCCAGGCGGTCGCGGAGTTGGAAGGGGTTTTCGCCCGTGGTTCGCTCGAGTGGTTGCAGCCCGCGGGCGCAGATTTCTCGCACCGCCGCGCCAACTTCGCTACTAACGACTAGCGACTTACGACTAATGTCTTCTACCATGGTATCCCCAGCGCGGGCGCCGAAGACGATCGAGTCGGCTACGCCGTTTCCGCCCAGGCGATTCGCGCCGTGGACGCCGCCCGCGTCTTCGCCGGCGGCGAAGAGGCCTTCGATGTTGGTGTGGCAGTCGACGTCGATCCGGACGCCGCCCATGTGGTAGTGACTGCTGGGGCTGACTTCGACGCGGTCGTTCACCAGGTCGAAGCCGTATTCGCGGCAGCGGTCGACCATGCCGGCGAAATGCTTGGCGACATCCTTGATATGGGTGGCGTCGATGAGCACGCCGCCGCTGGCTGTGCCGCGGCCGGCCATGATTTCCATGTAGCCGCTGCGGCTGACGACGTCGCGCGTGGCCCGTTCGAGTTTGTCGGGCGCGTAGCGTTCCATGTAGCGCTCGCCGAGGGCGTTGTAGAGCCGGGCGCCCGCGCCGCGAAGGCCTTCTTCCAACAGGCCGCCCGTAGCGATCGACTTGCCCGCCAGGATGCCGGTGGGGTGGAACTGCATCATCTCCATGTCGACGAACTCAGCCCCGAGCCGGGCGGCCATGGCCTGGCCGTCAGCCGCCTTTTCCAGCGAAGGCGAGCTGATCTGGTACATTGTGGCGCCCGCGCCGGTGGCGGAGAGTGTGGCCTTGGCGGTAACGGCAACGAACCGGCCGCGACGGTTGTCCAACAGCACCGCCCCCACAACGCGCGAGCCGGCCGTGAGAAAATCCAGCCCGCGGGTTTCTTCCAGCACCGTGACGTTCGGCTGCTCGAAGACCCAGTCGCGAAGGTTCGACATGATCTCGATGCCCGTGAGGTCGCCTTTGTGGACGGTGCGGTCGAAACTTTGGCCGGCGAACGGTTTCTGGTGGATCGTGCCGTCGGCGTTGCGATCGAACAGGCAGCCCACGCGATTTTCAAGCTCAATAATCCGGTCCGGCGAGTCATGCACCAGCGCCCAGGCCAGCTCCTGGTTGTTGAGAAACTGGCCGCCTTTGATCGTGTCGTCGAAATGCTTGTCAAACGAATCGGCCGAGTTGAGCACACAGTTGTAGCCGCCTTGGACCATGCGCGTGCAACCCGATTGGCCGATGAGACCTTTCACGGCAATGACAATACGAGCCCGCGGATTCGCAGTCGTAACATGCAGCGCGGCGAGCATGCCGGCACCGCCAGCGCCGAGGATTAGAACGTCGCAGGAAAGGTCGTCGATGGGAAGCATGTGGTGGGAATGGGGGCCAGGGGCTGGGGATGTAAAACACTCCCTCGCCCAATGGGAGAGAGTTGGGGTGAGGGCGAATCGCCAACCAATTTCACAAATTGTAGTCGCTTGCCCACCCGAACTAAATGGTGAGGCCGCTGAAACGTGGGCGGCGGCAGTTATCAATCTTTCCTGTTCAAATGATTTGCAGTATAGTTGAGGTATGGCAACTGCAACTCTTCTCGATCGAATCTTTGATCCTATCGAAGATGTCCTAACGCCGGAGTCCGCTCGGCGGCTGGTGGCTTGGCGCGCCGATGAGGCGACCCAGCAGCGACTGCACGAATTGGGCGATAAGTGCAATGAAGGCGAACTGACTGAGGCTGAGCGCGAGGAATACGAGACCTACGTGCGGGCCATCGATTTCATTGCCATTCTCCAAGCCAAAGCTCGCCTCGTGCTGCAGCGCAACGGCGGCTGAACATGAACGAAGCAATCCGCGAATTTGTGCGGAATCGCGCCGCACATCGGTGTGAATACTGCCGAATTCCCCAGGACGCCTTGCTCTGGGCGAAGTTCCACATTGAGCACATACGCGCACGACAACACGGCGGAACCGACGATCCCGAGAACCTGGCGCTCGCATGCCGCCGATGCAACCTCTGTAAGGGGCCGAATTTGTCTTCAATCGACCCGGAGACGGAGGTGCTCGCGCGGCTGTTCAACCCGCGCACCGACAGTTGGAGCGAACACTTTGCTCTGGTGGGCCATCGGATAATCGGACTCACGAATATCGGCCGCCACAGCGAGGCTACTCGATATGAACGACCCGGACCGCATCCAACTTCGCGCCGATCTTGCCGCGATTGAGATGAATGTGATTTGACGAAAGCGAGCGGACACCGATAAGACCTTTCTCGGCGATGACGATGCGGCCTCGCGGGTTCGTGGTGGGGACGTGAAGCGCAGCGAGCATGCCGGCGCCGTCGGCGCCGAGGATGAGGACGTCGCAGGAAAGGTCGTCGATGGGAAGCATGTGATATTGGGTGTAAGGCTGGCCACGACGGAAAGTTAGGCTGTGCACCGCAGATTAAACCATGGCCTCAGAATACCGATAGCAAGGTTTTCGGTGTAAATCTGTTCGAAGCTATTCGGCTCCTCAATGAAGCTAAAACCCAGATGAGTTTTAATCGCCGCACCGGTTTCCAATTCTTTCACGATTTGCGTCATCCACCAGTGGGGATTGCGTGTCGACTTTGATACCGGTTTCACGTGTGAACACAGACGCAAACATACGTGTCCCTTGCCGACATACATGGCTGCTGCATCACTCAGGCCGTGAACATGCAATTTCAACTCACGGAGCTGCTTGCCACGTCGCCCGGCATCCAAATAGATTGCTGGCGCTCTCGGAAGTTTTTTGGGGTCCTTCCACCAAAGGCAGTAAACGCCCTTTAGGTCGCTTGGAACCTTGTCTCTTATTAAAGTTCTTATATCTGCCGATTCGTAGAACCAATAAATTGGGCCTTTCACGAGATTCACAATGCAATCATCTACAACAGCTTTCATTTCGAATATCCGTTCACGTGTGATTTAACGGTGGACGTAGCAATCCGATGGACAGCGCCTCGGCATAGAATAAGTCCGACTCGTCAGCAAACGAAACAAACGATATTGAATAATTGTCGAACACTAAGGAACGGAAATCCTCCTGGAATTCTGCAACCAAGTCGCGACATTCGGCAGGGTGAGCTAAAAGATACTCCTGGGCATCGGCGAAGGATATTTGAGGTTTCCCAGTCCTCGCGGCGATGCTGGATCGAACTCGGTCCCGAAAACCGAACAATTCAAAGCTGTGAAAGCGAAAACCAGTTGCCGGTGGCTCGGTCAGCCGAGATTCCTTGACCAACCATTGGCTTACGAGGTTCGCAAATTGTATTAGCCGCAGGCGCATGCGATTTGTGGCGCTTGCTACGGTCATGCCCACGTACACTGGGAACTGATCGTGTTCCAAGTCCAGGACGTTCGGCCCCGGATACCGCTCTCCCTTGTATTGATACCGAGCTAGATGATTGAGGAATTTCTTCCGCGGTCCACTCCACCAGAAGCAATAAAGTCCCATCTTGCCGGCAAACGCGGTGTGGAAGTTCTCTTTACGTAATGCCCACGGCGAGCGACGAACATAATGCGACCACGGCCGAATGGACCGGATCGCACATAACTCTTGCAGGAATTCCGGAGCGTCAATTTCCATATTCAATCAAATCCGCATCAGCTTAGCAATGACGGCCGGTTTCTACATGTGTCGCCTGTGACCGTACTTCGTCCGCCCGATTGTTGAGATGAGGATTGCCTACGAATGCGTCTACACCCCAGTACGCCACGAAAATGCCAAAGAGCACGAGCACAATCGTGATTGGCGTCCGAAACCGCGTGCCCAACGTGTAGTCGAGGCAGATGTTTCGAATGCCGTTGAGGCCGTGGTAGAGGGCGATGAACAGGAACGTGATATCGACGGCGACGAACCACGGATTCTGGAAGAAGCGGCGCTGGATAACTTCGAACGTGAGGCCCGTCGGCGTCCGCACTTCGGCGGTGAAGTGTTCGACCCAGAAATGCATGATGAGCAGCACCAGCAGGGCGGCGCCCGTGATGCGTTGAAGGTACCAGTTGATTGCGCGAGCTGACATGTTTCTTCCGCACCAAACTAAATCAAACTAGCCACAGAGATCACAGAGAAATACTTCGTTTTCATCGTTCACCTTGTCTTCCTCAGTGATCTCTGTGGCCTCTGTGGCTCAATTTATTGATGTCTCAAAATGCCGTAAATGAACATCGGAATGGCGCCAGCCAGGAACAGGACGGCGCCGACGCCGATGGCGAAGTACCAGAACCACTGGCGTTGGCGGGTGAGTTCGACGCCGAGGTCGACCATCGTGAGGCGGATGCCGTTAAGAGCGTGGAGGATTACCGTGCCAAGCAACGCGATCTCGCCGAGCTTGAACAGCGGCGTACCGAACAGTTTCAACGCCGCGTCGAACTTCTCGGGGTCCTGCAGATCGTGAATCGTGTGGACATGCACGATCAAATAGCCGACGAGGGCGACGCCAGTGACGCGTTGGATCCAGAAGGCCACATTGCCGACGTAGCGCCAGGCATATTTGCGCGTGGCGAGCATCACGGGATTGGGGGCCGCCGGCTCCGGAAAATGATTGGCAGGGCTTGAAGTCCGCTCGTTCATACGTCCCAATATAAACAGTATCCGCCGGCGCGGTAACCGATCCATTTCAATCGCAATAACAACTTCTCGGCTAGCTGTGAAAATCCAAATACTAACCCTGATTGCTGTGTTGGCGGTGAGTGGCATCGGCCATGTCGCGGAGGCGCGGGGAACGCGGGATGTTGCTTCTCTAAAATTGTCGCCGAAGGCCAAGAAGGCTGCTGAACAACTCTTAAAGGAATATCCAGACATTGTGTTTACCAGCGGTCGCCGCGATCTGGCCGGGCAGGCGCACGCGATGGCCGGGAATGTGGTTAAGAAACGCGACTGGATTGAGAAAACGTACGCGATGAACGATGCCAGCAAGGCGTGCCAAAAGTGGGTCGACAATCACCCGGAGGCAAAGACTCAGAAGCAAATCGCCGCGGGGCTGTTGGAGACGCTCAAAAAACTGGGGCCGAAGGCGGCACAGATTTCGCGGCATCTTACGGGCGATGCGTTCGACGTGCAGCCAGTGAAAGACAAAGAAAAAGCCGAAGCGATCAAGAAATCGATCCGCGAGCTGCCTGGCGTGAAACAATTTCTCGATAAAGAAGGCGGGCTGGAGATATGGCACGTGGGGTTCTGATATAGGCTGATATCCACACGCCAATAACAAACCGCGCACCGAACGAAGCTTCGTCGCCCGGGCGCGGTTGCTCGTACTTCACGGCCCCATTCGACCACCTGCGAAAGAAATCGCGGACGCCGAAGCTACTTCGTCTTGGTATTCGGCGGCGCGGTTTTTTGCGCACTGGCCGGCTGACCATGGTTGTTGTTACTGACCAGGTCTTCGATCTGTTGCGTGATCCGCTCGATCTGCCGTTCGAGTCGCGTCACGCGGGCATCGATATCGCCATACCGCGACTGGTTTGAATCGCCGCGATTTTCGTAGTTGGCTTGCGTGCCTTCGTGATAACTGCGGTTCTCATTACGGGCGGCCTGTTCCGAGTTTCGCTGGTTGGGTTCAATGTAGCTCTGGAACCGGCGATACGCGTGGTTGCCGCTGGGACCCTGAGTTTCGACCACCGATTCCGAATAGCCGGCGAGCTCGCCGCGGATGGTCCGTTCGTTGCCGTTGCGCACGACTTTAAGCTCCACTCGATCTCCCGGATTCATATTGCTAATCGCGGAGACGAAATCATCGGCCGAGCGAACCTTGTCGCCATTGAGCGTCATGATGCGGTCGCGACGTTGAAGACCCATGCGCTGGGCCGCCGTATTGGGGAGAATTCGCACAACCAGGACGCCGTTTTGGTCCTCGTCGCTGGTAATGCTGACTCCCAGGCTGGCGCCTCGCTTGCCGCTTGACTGGTTATGTTGCGCGGTCTGTTGGGCTTGATCGGGTTTGTTCTCGCGTTGATAAGTTCGAGGGCTTTGCTGATTCTTTTGATTGGCCTGCGACTGGGCCGCGGCTTGATTGTTCGATTGCGACACTTGTTGTTGGCTTGCAGTGGCCTGTTGCTGATCCTGTTTCTGCGGCTTGCTGGAGTTTTGCGCCTCGTTGGCCAGTGCGGCACTCGCGACGGCAATCGCCAAGCAGGCCACGCAGTTCGCAACTATGCAGCCTCGTGTTCGTCGAATGTTCAACATGGTCTCATCTCCTTCTTCAAATTTGGGGTGACGTTTTGGCCGATTCGGCTGACGCACGCGAATCGGGAGCGACCCTACGAGGTGCGGCAAGAGTAGCCGAGACAACGTGGCGGACCGCTGATTGGTGAGATTAACAAGCGGTGCAAACGATATACCATCGAGGCAGAATAAGGGCAGGGCAAAATAAGGGGTCAGAACTGCTCAGTAGAAAAGCTCTCGCTCCCACGCCACCACGGAAAGTCAATGCCACATGAATGGCGCGATTCTTGACATTCCGAAAAACTCCTTGGAGTGTTTGTACACCAAAAAATCGAGGGTTTTCTACTGAGCAGTTCTGACCCCTTTTCTTCTCTCGTCTTGTCCCATTATGAATACTTTAGATGCGGTGTCGCTTGGGGGTCGTTTTACCACCGCGCGATCCCTATCCTATCGGTAACCGATTCTTCCCTGGCCGAAGATTACTACCCGTGCTTTGGAATTTGAAAAGATGTTCGCTTACCGGCCCGATCCGACGATCGGTTCACCACCGAGGCACGGAGAGCACAGAGAGAATTCAGGCGGCCACACAAGCTGCCTAGTCGGGCGAAAGTCCCGCAATTGTGGCCATCTCTTCGAAAATGGCCATCGATCGCTGTCATTCTTTGATACTTTTCGAGTATTGCGACCGGCGGCTGGGCCGGCGGTGTAGAATGAACGGCTGGACGGGCGATCTTCTTTCACTGTCCGACTGCGGCCTCTATGGTCGATTCCCCTTCCGGACGCCATGCGTTTTGCGCGGCGCCCCCTCTCCTCTTACGAAGGGATCGAACCATGTTCGGAAAAAACCCGGCCGCCGACAAGGCCCTGCAAAAGCTCGTCGATCGGCGCCTGCAACAATCGGGCGGCTCGCAGTTGGGGCTCAAGGCTGTCGTCGTGAACGGAAGCGTGACGATGACTGGCAAATTGAAATACGATCACCAGCGCATGGCGCTGACGAAGGCGATGCGCGGCGTGCCCGGCGTGAAGAACCTTACGGACCAGCTTCAAGCGCCGCCGAAGGTCGTACACAAGCGACCCGAGCAGGGCGGCGCCTGACCCGCAGCGGCGACCCCGACACTCAGCTCTCGACCCTTCCGGAACCGTTGAGGTCACAGAGTTCAAACACCAGCTCGGTGTACGCCGTGCCCTCTGTGGTTATCTTTTGAATTCAGACACTGCCTGTCCCCTGTATCCGGTCCCCCGTGCCCTTTATACTTTCGTTCATGGACCAACCCGCCAAACTCGCACTCGAAGACGGCACCGTGTTCACCGGCACTTCCATCGGCGCCGATGGCGAAGTCGATGGCGAAGTCTGCTTCAACACGTCGATGACCGGCTACCAGGAAATCCTCACCGACCCGAGCTACCGCGGCCAGATCGTCACGATGACCTATCCGCAGATCGGCAACTACGGCGTCAATGCCGAGGACGTCGAAAGCCAGCGGCCGCAGCTCGCAGGGTTTGTCGTGCGAGAACACAGCCGCACGCAGAGCAATTTTCGCTCGGAGCAAAGCTTGAGCGAATATCTGGTGCAGCACGGAATCGTGGCGATCGAATCGATCGACACCCGTTCGCTCGTTCGCCGCCTGCGTTCCCGCGGCGCGCTCAAAGGTGTGCTTTCGACGCGCGACCTCGACGACGCCAGCCTGTTGGCCAAGGCCAAGGCCAGCCCGGGTCTGGTGGGGCGCGATCTGGTCCGCGAAGTCCTGCCCGATCAGCCCTTCGAATGGCAACAACCGCTTAGCGAATGGACGCACCTGAGGCGCGAGCAGCGCGGATCGGGCGGCGACGTAGACGCCGAAAATACTCTCGCCTCGCGCCTCGCGCCTCGCGCCTCGACGCCGCACGTCGTGGCACTCGACTACGGGATGAAATGGAACATCCCGCGGCACCTGGTCGACCAGGGCTGCCGCGTGACGATCTTGCCTGGCACGGCAACGGCCGACGATGTACTCGCCCAGGAACCTGACGGCGTATTTCTCTCCAACGGCCCCGGCGACCCCGAGCCGCTCGAATACGCGATCGGCACCATTCGCTGCCTGCTTGGGCAAGAAGCCGATCTTCGGAATTTGTTTGGGGCATCAATTGCTCGGGTTGGCGTGCGGCGCGAAGACTTTCAAGCTCAAGTTCGGCCACCGCGGTGCGAATCATCCCGTCCAAAATCTGGATACCCGGTCGGTGGAAATCACGTCGCAGAACCACGGCTTCGCGGTGGCGGAAGATTCGTTGCCCGATTTTTTGCGGGTAACGCACCGCAGCCTCAACGACGGAACGATCGAAGGCCTGGCGCATCGCGACGTCCCGGCCTACAGCGTGCAGTACCATCCCGAAGCATCGGCCGGCCCGCACGATAGTCATTATCTTTTCCGCAAGTTTCTGGCGTCGATGAGATTGACCGCCACATCGTCGGTCTAGCCGCACACATTGCCAAAATACAACCACTTCGTGCATTCCCATAGATTATCTATGCCACCCCATTGACATTCTATGGGAACGGCGGTAAGCTGACGCTCACCATCGGACGAGTCAGGAGATCTATGCCGAAAACGCCGGACAGAACCGACCTGGTGCAGGGAACGCTCGACATGCTCATTCTGCGCACGTTGCGAGCCGGCGCGAAACATGGCTACGCAATCGCCCACCACATTCAAGATACGACGGAGGGCTTCCTGCAGGTGGAGGAAGGCTCGCTCTACCCGGCATTGCATCGCATGGAGCGGCGCGGCTGGATCGAAGCCGAATGGGGACTATCCGAAACCAAGCGCAAGGCGAAGTACTACCGGCTGACAACTTCCGGCCGCGCGCAGCTCAAGACGAAAACCAAGACGTGGCAATCTTTGGTCGGCGCCATCGCAAGCGTTCTTGGCTCTCGGGCCACGGGGGCATAGGGCGATGACGTTCATCGATACGCTATCGGGTGCCTGGCCGGCCATCGATTCGCGGCCCATTGGCCAAATCGAGCAAGAGATCGTCGATGAACTCGAGTTTCACGTCGAGATGCGCACGCGGGAAAACGTCCTCCAAGGCATGTCGCACGACGCGGCACGCAACGCCGCCTTAACCCGATTCGGCAACGTCGCAAAGATTCAACAGAAGTGCCGGCATACGCTCCTGGGAGAACGAATCATGTGGCAACGCATTCAAATGGCGCTTTCGATCGTGTTGCTAGCGGCCGTAGCCCTGTTGGCCGCTCAACTTTATTCCGGCCAGCGTGCCAACCAGGCCGCGCTCGCGGACATCACCGCCAGCTTGAAGCAACTTGTACAGCCGCCGACCAGTAGCATCGCGCCCTTCGCCGCCGCGCCGTCAATCGGCGCCACACCCAACAATTGGAGCGCCGATCGACCGTTCGTCGCCGAAACCGTCCCCAAATGCGGCAATAGCGCGGTCGATCCGTGCTCGCCGAAATTCGCGTAACATTCAACAAGCCGATGGCCGACCAAAGCTGGTCGTGGGTGCAGCTGTCGAACGACTCGTTTCCGGAAAGCACCGGCGAAATCCATTACATGGAGGACGAAAAAACGTGTGTCATGCCCGTCAAGCTCGAGCCCGGCAAAAAATACATCATCTGGCTGAATTCGGCCAACTATCACAACTTTAAAGACAGCGACGGCCGCCCGGCCGAGCCATACTTATTGACTTTCACGACTCGCAAATAGCTCAGTTACCAAGTCAAGCCAGTTGAACATTACTACAGGAGGAAGCTTGTCATGACGCGTGGTACGTTTGTCGCGATGTGTGCGCTGTGCGGCACGTTGAGCTTTGGCCGATTAGGGCTCGGCCAGGAGTTTAGCGTGGCTTCATTACCGGCCGTTGTCGTCAAGACGGAGCCCCAAGCGGGTCTTACCGACGTCGACCCGAATATTACCGAGATTCGTGTGACCTACAGCAAAAAAATGCTCGACAAGAGCTGGTCGTGGGGCCAGATCTCCGACGAAACCACGCCCCAATCAACCGGCAAACCCCACTATCTTAAGGACAAAAAGACGTGTGTTCTGCCGGTAAAACTTGAGCCCGGCCATACCTACGTTGTGCAACTCAACGCCCTCGACGGACATTTCGCTAACTTCAAGGATCAACAACGCAAACCCGCGGTTGCATACCTATTGGTTTTTGAAACACGCAAGAGCGACAATGCGAAATGAGCGCATTGCTCATCGCGACTTGTCCGCCAGCAACGAGATGATCTCGATCGCCGCGAAAACCTTGTGTGGCGGATGATTGGGCTCGTGGCGCAGTGAGTGCCAGACCGCCTGGCGCGGTGCAAATACTGCACGCGAGATTCCTCCAGTGCGGCGTCGCCTAGATCATCCAATGACTTGTGCCAGGCATCCGCGGCGCAGTCCAACGCCACCGGGTCGCCGTCGATCGCGGCGAACATCAAATCATCGAGCCATTCCAGCCGCGCCATCGGGTCGGCGACTGTCTCCGCATCGCACGACCTGGGCGGGTGCGACCAGCCGAAAGTGGCGTTGTCGCGTTTCTGCGCAGGCGCTGCGGCCGGCTGAAACAATGCCTGCTCAAAATGCTCGCGATCGTGTGGGGGCATCCAAAACTCCATGATCGCCGGGCGTCTCACCGCGACCGGCCGCATAAACGGGTTACGACTCCAGGGCTATTCCAGTTTTCATCCAATTCGGCCATGAGCCACCCGAACGGTTCGATCACGCCGTGCGGCTCGATTCGCAGCGGCACTTGTTGCGGTCTGCCGTAGTTGTCGCGGTAAGCGGTCGCGCCCGTAACCGAACAAGCAAACACTTCGAGCCGCGGAAAACGCGACCGGCAATCGTTCCATAGCGAGGCGGCATGCGCCTCGGCAAACTCGCGCGGGTTCTCGTGCAGGGCCTCGCACTTGTCGGCCTTGGTGAGCACTAGCGCAAGCGGCCGCCGCTCTGCACTATGCCTGCGCCGGGAGTGCACGCTCTCGTCGCGCAACTCGCCAATCAGCGACAGTACCTTAAGCGTGACAAAGTCTTGCGAATGATCGCCCGCTTGCAGCCGCTCGGCATCGGCCAGCACCATCACGCCGGCACAATTGGCCAACAGTGAGCGGATGGCCGGATACCGGCCCGCCCGCTCGGTTTCCACGGCCAGCGCTTCGCCGGAAATATCGGGAATCACCAACTCCAGCGGCCGGCGACGACGCCGACAGTTGAATTGACAATGCACCCAATGCCAATGTTCGGGTGTCATTACCGTTTTTTCTGGAAACCAGCCTGTAGCCAGCGCGGTTGTCGTCGTTTGTTGCAGCGAGATCGACATCGGCCCGCGGGTCGTCGATCGCAACAGCCCAACGTGACGGGTCAGCATGTCCATCAGCAGCCCGAGATACACCGTTTTGCCAGCGCCACTGGCGCCGATCACGGCAATCAGGTGGGGCCGCTGCTTTACGGAATGCACGTTGTGCGCCAGCGACATCGGCGCCGAGCAATTGCGGCACCGCGCCGCCGAGCAACAGTTTTCGTGATCGCACACCAGGCAAGCAATCGGGGCGGCCTGCTCCGCGAGCAGGTACGTTTCGAGCGGAATTTGAGCGAGATGGGACATGGCGTAGGATTCCGGATGTGGCTTTCAGGTGCAGGGGGCTATGAGACTTGATGGCGTTACCAGGACTGGTTCAGCGGACGACTCTGGGACTTCCTCTGCTTCAGATAACTGTATCGGCACGTCGGTGTTGGCGACTGCTTCGAGATCGCTCATTGGCAGCGCAAGGCGGAAGCCGATGTTCCGGCGGCGCGACAGCGCGTGTTCGCCGCTTTGAAAGTGGCAAGTGGCCTGATTTTCGAAATACGTATCGAATGCGCCGCCGCGAATGCTCATTACCGATTCGGAAACGTGCAGCGTCGGATCGGTCACTTCGATCAGCGGCGTAGCGGTCCATTCCCAAACGTTGCCGATCAACTGGTGGATGCCGCCCACGCTCGTCCCGCCCGGAAACTCATCGACCGGCACCGGTGCCCGATGCCCCGAGCGTATACAAATGGGCTCGCCGCACATCGAACGATTCGCCCCACGGGTAGCGTCGCTGGGCGATGCGTCCCGGCGCAGATTCGATCGGCCACGCAGCCGCTTTGGTCCATCCCGCGTCGCTCGGCAGACGCTTGCCGACCCAGCGGGCAAAGGCCGACGCTTCGTACCAACTGATGCCCACGACGGGCAATCGCTGCTCGCCGTCCGGAAATTGACCGTCGTGCCAAAATCGCGGACCCGGCGCGCCCGACTGATCGACAAAGTCCAGCAAAGCCGGCAGCGCTTCTTCATGCCAAAACTCAAGCTGCTCGTAGCCGCCCGCATCGATGAACCGCTGATACTCAGCGTTGCTGATGCAGTAACGATCCAAGTACATGGCCTCGACATCGACGAGGTTGCGTTGGAACAGTTTGGGATCGATATCTGTCTGGCCGCAGGCTGCATTCAACTGCTCGGCGAGCTGCCCGACGAGCACGCGGCCGGCCGGCACCAAAGCCATCGCTTCGTCGAGTTGCCGAATTGCCCGAACGATGTGAGTCTGCGTGAGATGCTGTTTGGTTTCCGGCCGCAACATGAGCGCGTATCGCCCGTTGGCGAACAGTTCGTCGACAAGCGCGTCGGTGCTGGTGGGGGCTCCATCGCGCTCGAGTGATTGGAGCACGCGAGTCGCATCGCCGGGCCGCGGGCCTTCGCCGCTGCCGGGCGTCTTTCGACGGTCGTCGTATTTCGCGTCCGGCTGCGCGCGTTCGGGCGCCGAATACGTTCGATAGAATATGAGACACAATATGGTCGCGCCGCCGCCGAGCAAGCTGGCGTTTTGCCAAAGCATACCGCAAACAAAGACTAATCCTGCGATTGCGGCAATAGACCACGGCGCGATGGCTTGGACCACGTTAGGCGAATGTATCCGAACCGTCATATGTTGCTACCTCGACTTGTTCGCGTGCCGCTCGACCGCTCGCTGTTGTCGTAACTTGCCAAATTGCTCGACGATCGAACCGAGCAGGGGGTTATCGCACGGTATAATGTGGGCGCCCTTGCCGGCTGATTGAGGATGAACCAACGGCGCGGTTACCGGAGCCGCGGGCGCTTCGGGCGGCGGTGTGTCAAGCTGGCGTTCGAGCAGATCTCGCAGTTGCCGGAGTTCTGCGGACCACTGGGCTCTTTCCTGCTCTACCGCGCGCTGCTGCTCATCGAGCGCGGCAATTCGTTCTTTTTCCTTCGCTCGAGCCAGTTCGAGTTCCGTTTGTAATTCGGCCCGGCGATTGTCTAACGTGCGCAGCTCTTCCGTGCGATTTAACAACAGGGTCGTCAGTGAGGTAATCTTATCGCGGGCTGCGTGCAAGTCGGCGGCCATCGCCGTTGCTGCGGCAGTCTGACTTTTGTCGCAGGAGGCCTGATCGCGCTCGATCTGCTCGCGCGCGGTTCGTAGGTCATCGCGCTCTCGCGCTAACTGTTGCTGCCAAGCATCAAGATGCGATTGATAAGCCGTAAGGGCGGAAAGCGACTCGCTGAGCTGTGCGTCCAGCGAATCCCGTTCAGCGTTCCATGCCTGAAACGTTTCGCGAATCGCGTCGCCATTTATGGGAAGTACGAGGGACATTGCGTATCGCCGGGCGTGCGGCGGCAGCGTGCGCCGAACCAGCGCTACCCTATCGCTACCTGCCCAAATGAAAAGACGATCGAAAAGTTTTGGCTAGTGCGGTTTGTCAGCCCGCGCTGCGCAATGCGCACCCGCCATTGAAAAAGTAGTTCATGATTTGCCGGTTCGCAAATCGTGCAGGAACGAGCCGGTCATAACGACTGTAACGATCCCAGAGCCGCGGCCGATTCACCCGACCATTGGCGGGCTCAAAACTCCGCATTGCCCGGCGTACGGGGGAAGGGGATCACATCGCGGATATTGGCCATGCCGGTGACAAACTGCACCATCCGCTCCAGACCCAGGCCGAAACCCGAGTGCGGCACGGTTCCGAACCGCCGCAGGTCGAGATACCACCAGTAGTCGGCCGTGTCGAGGCCCTGTTCGCTCATGCGACGCTCGAGCACGTCGAGCCGCTCCTCGCGCTGGCTTCCGCCGATGATTTCGCCCACACCGGGTACCAGCACGTCCATCGCGCGCACGGTTTTACCGTCATCATTCACGCGCATGTAGAACGGTTTGATCGCTGCCGGGTAATCGAACACGATGATCGGCTCGCTGAATTTTTCTTCGGCCAAAAAGCGCTCGTGTTCCGCCTGCAAGTTGTGGCCCCACTCGACCGGATATTCAAACGTTTTGCCGGACGATTTCAGGATGTCGACCGCTTCGGTGTAGCTGAGCCGTCGAAAATCCTTGTCGACGACTCTTTGGAGCCGTTCGATTACGACCTTGTCCACATGCTCGGCGAACAGCCGCATGTCTTCCTGACAATTGGCCAGCACATCGCCGCAGATTCGCTTCAAGAACCGCTCCGCGAGCGCCATGTTGTCTTCCAGCTCGAAGAACGCGGCCTCGGGCTCGACCATCCAGAACTCGGCCAGGTGCCGCGTAGTATTCGAGTTTTCGGCGCGGAACGTGGGACCGAAAGTGTATATTTTGCCGAGGGCCGTGGCGTAAATCTCACCTTCGAGCTGGCCGGATACAGTGAGATACGCCGGCCGATGAAAGAAGTCCTGGCCGAAGTCAACCTCTCCCTTCTCGTTTCGTGGCGGCTTGGCCGGATCGATCGTCGAGACGCGAAACATCTCTCCGGCGCCTTCGCAGTCACTGGCCGTAATGATCGGCGTGTGCAGATAAAGGAAGCCTTCCTCCTGGAAGAAGTCGTGAATCGAACGGCAGACGAGATTTCGCACGCGGGCGACTGCGCCGAACGTATTGGTTCGCGGTCGCAGATGCGCCCATTCTCGGAGCTTCTCGAACGAATGCCGCTTTTTCTGCAGCGGATATTGTTCTGGATCGGCCCAGCCGTGAACGATGACCTCGGCCGCGTGAACTTCTGTCGCCTGCTCCTTGCCGCCCGAAGCCTTTACTTCCCCGCGCACCGTCACGCTGCACCCGGGCGAAAGCTGCTTCACTTCCGCGTTATAATTCGGCAATTTCGCGTCGGCGACGACCTGAATGTTGGCCAGGCACGACCCGTCGTTGAGTTCCAAGAAACTGAAGCCGCCCTTGGAGTCGCGGCGCGTGCGGATCCAACCCTGGAGCGTCACCTGGCGGCCGATTGCCGTCGCACCGCGTGCTGTTTGAACAGAAATGCGTTCCATCACGTTTGCTACGCTCCGTCAGCAATCCGCCGAAACAACGGCAGCACCAATTGCAGCCGCATCCGCCACTACATTAGCGAACCGAGCCACGTTCGTCTCCCCAGCACTCGCTTTCCGAGAGTTCTGCTTGAACCAGCCAATCCATTTACCCGATGGAAATCGCAGGTCGGTCTCAACATTCTGCGCTTGGTCAATCGAATGATCGTCGTGACTCATAGTATCGACTTCCGATTGCTGCAAACCATGTCCTGCAAGAAACAGACGCAATTGGGTAATTGCACCCGTCAGGCAATTATTGCATCCGCTTCAATTTCGATAAGTGCGTCGCCGTCGATCAGTCGGGCGACTTCCACTATCGTAGTGGCGGGGCGGATATCTTTGAAAACGTCGCCGTGGACGCGGGCAACTTCCTCCCACTTGCTCACGTCCGTCACGAACATTCGCGTGCGGATAACGTGCTCCAACTTGCCGCCAAGCGCTTCGATGGCAGCCCGAATGATGGCCAACGACCGGGCCGTTTGCTCGCCAACGGTTTTGGTGTACGAGCCATCGGCATTGACGCCGACCGTACCGGTCACAGCGATCACGTTGCCGCTGCGCACCGCGCGGCTGTAGCCCATGACCGGTTCCCACTTCGAGCCGCTGGAGGCACATTTGCGGCCGGCGCGGTTTTCTACGGTGATTTTGATGTCGGACACTTGGGGCTTACTTTCATTGGACAGCGGGGGCGTAGTTCGGCCTGGGGGCCGACGCTAAGGGTTTAGTGGATACCCGATGCGGCGAGCCAGCGCTCCGCGTCGAGCGCCGCCATGCAGCCGGTGCCAGCGGACGTGATAGCCTGTCGGTAATAGTCGTCGGCCACGTCGCCGGCCGCGAACACGCCTTCGACGCTCGTGTGCGTTCGAAACGGTTTCGCCCAACGGATGTAGCCCTTCTCGGTCAGTTCGACCTGGCCATTCAACAAACGCGTGTTCGGAGTGTGGCCGATGGCAAGGAAGACGCCGCTGGCGGCCAGCTCGCGCGGGCCGCCGCCCACCGTACTGCCGAGTCGCACGCCCGTGACGCCATCCTTGTCATTGCCGAGGACCTCCTCCAGCGATTGATTCCATTCCAAATGAATCTTTGAATTCGCCAGCGCGCGCTCCTGCATGATCATGCTGGCCCGCAGCTTGTCGCGGCGATGAACCATGTGAACCTTGGAGGCGTACTTGGTGAGAAATGTCGCTTCTTCCACCGCCGAATCGCCGCCGCCCACTACCACTAGCGGCTTGTTGCGAAACCTCGGCAGTGCGCCATCGCAGACCGCGCACGCGCTCACGCCGCGATTCTTGTATGCCTCTTCAGATGGCAGGCCCAAATAATTGGCCCGGGCACCGGTTGCGATGATGAGCGCGTGCGTTTCGTAGGAGTTGCCCTCCAGAGTCCGCACGACGAACGGCCGGCGCTCGAGATCGACTTCGACCACATCATCCGTGATAATGCGCGTGCCGAAATTGAAGGCCTGTTGCCGCATAAGCTCCATCAATTCCGGGCCGGTGACCGCATGTTTGTGCTCAATACAGTTCAGATATGGCAGGCGGTCGGGCTCGATGGCCGTCTGCAGAAACTGCTTCAAGTCGCCCGCAGGAAAGCCGGCATAGTTTTCAACTTCGGTCGTCAGTGCTAGTTGCCCCAATGGCAAAGTACCGGCTAGCCGATTCTCTTCGGTGATCGCCCCCTCAAAAAGGAGCGGCTTCAACTCAGCGCGGGCAGCGTAGATCGCCGCCGACCAACCGGCCGGTCCGCTGCCAATGATAATGACGTGCTCAGCCACACGCGGTTCGCTTTCCTTAACGAGTATAAGCCCCGCCAATTCGGGGCATTATATGAGGACCAGCGAATTGAGTAAACCAACACGACGGCGTTGCGACTGCGGCGCGAACGCTGATATTATAAGGATACACCGGCACAAGCATGCATCGAAGCGCAGACCGCATCTCGACTAATCCGTTCTACCCCAATCCGCCATGCTCACGCTCCTGATTGCCCTCGGCTCGTTCTTCGGTTTCATCATTGCGTACCACACGTACGGGCGCTGGCTGGCGCGGCGCGTGTTCGTCCTCGATCCGGGCGCCGATGTGCCCAGCCGGCAACTGCGCGACGACATCGATTTTGTTCCGACCCGCAAAGAAGTCATCTTTGGCCATCACTTCACCAGCATCGCGGGCACGGGGCCGATCGTTGGCCCCGCGATTGCCGTTTTTTGGGGTTGGCTGCCGGCCCTGCTCTGGGTCCTCTTCGGATCGATCTTCATCGGCGCCGTCCACGATTTCGGCGCACTGGTCGTCAGCCTTCGCAACCGCGGGCAAACTGTGGGTGATATCGCGGGCCGCCTGATCGCTCCCAGGGCCCGGCTGCTATTCCTGCTGATCTTATTCTTCGCGCTGACCGTGGTCCTCGCGATCTTCGGGCTGGTGATCGCGCAATTGTTCGATCTCTATCCCGAGTCGGTCCTCTCCACTTGGATCGCGATGCCGCTGGCCGTGGGAATCGGCTTTTGGTTGTATCGCCGCGGCGGCGGGATTTTCGCTCCGTCGATTATCGGCTTGTTCGTTTTGTACGGCGCCGTGTATCTAGGCGCTTACTTTTTGCCGATATCGATTCCCAATTCGTGGTGCGCGAGCTTGTCGAGTACGCTCGGGCTGCCGGTCGATACGCTCAATCCGGTCGTGCTATGGACCGTGGCGCTGTTCGTTTACTGCTTTTTCGCCTCGGTGCTACCGGTGTGGATGCTGCTGCAACCGCGCGATTTTATCAATAGCCAGCAATTGCTGTTAGCGCTTGCGGCGCTGATATTGGGAATCTGCATCGCAGGCTTTTCGGGGCACGCCGATTTGCACCAGAGCGCACTGGCCGTTGTCCCGATGGTGCAATGGCCGGCCGATGCGCCGCCGATCTGGCCGTTTTTGTTCATCACAATCGCCTGCGGGGCGATTAGCGGTTTTCATTGCCTCGTCTCAAGCGGCACCTCCAGCAAGCAAGTCGCGAACGAGTGCGATGCCCAATACGTCGGTTACGGCGCGATGTTATTGGAAGCAGCCTTGGCGGTGATCGTCATCCTGGCCTGCTGCTCCGGGTTGGGCATGGGCCTGTTCGATCGCCAGCCGGCGCCAGGGGTGACGAGCGAGCAAGTCGTTCGGCCGTACAGTTTCGAGCTGCGGCATGGCCCGGACGGCCAGCCGCTGGTCGGTGCCGCAGCGTGGCACGCCCAGTACAATCCGGCCGCTGGGTGGAAGAGCTTTACCCTTGGCAAAATGGTGGGCGGCTTTGTCGAGGGGGGCGAACTTCCTCACCGCCATCGGCCTGCCGCTGAGGTATTGCGTTGCCGTTATGGCCGTGCTCGTTGCCTGCTTCGCCACGACGACGCTCGACACGGCCACGCGGCTGCACCGTTACGTGATCCAAGAACTCGCCGGCACGCTGCGAATTCGGCCGTTGACGAACAAGTACGTAGCGACGCTCTTCGCCGTCGTTCTGGCAATGGTCTTGGCAATGATGCGCGGCCCGGCCTCGGCCGATGGCGTGCCCGGAAAACACGGGTACGGCGGCCTGTACCTGTGGCCGCTCTTCGGCGCCACCAACCAGTTGCTCGCCGGCCTGGCGTTCATGGTCACCGCCTTTTATCTTTGGCGCCGAAACAAACCCGTTTGGTTCCTGGTGCCCCCGATGCTGCTGATGATCGTCATGCCCGCCTGGGCGCTGGTCTGGCAAATGTTCAACGGCACAACGGGCTGGTATTACACCGGCGATCATCTACTTTTCGCCATCGGGGCCATTACACTGTTATTGCAATTGTGGATGGTCGTCGAGGGCCTCTTGATTTGGCCGCGAGCCCGCGGCGTGCTGGAACAGGCGCTGCCGCCGCTGCCGCCGCGGGCAAAGGCAGTTCCGATGTAATGCCGGCGGCCACTCTCGCACCGCGCCGCACTCAGATAGTTCCAACGACCTGGATCGCCTTGCGTCCTTTGAAAGCGCCCGCTTTGGCGTGGAATTTGGGGCGGCCTTCAACCGAAACCACCAACGGCCGTTCCACGTCCTTTTCCGTGGCGATGATATCACCTACTCGCAGGCCAATCAGATCGGAGGTCGAAATGTTCGTCTCCGCCAAATCGACGACCACTTCCACCAGAGCATCGCTCAGTTGCCCGCTGATCCGCTGAATATTCTCCGGCGTCGCCAGTTTCTTGCCGTAACTGACCCAACTATTTGCCGATAACCGCGCACTTATCCGCTCGATGGAATTGAACGGGATGCAGAAGTTCATCATGCCACGCGAGCCGCCCAGCGTAAGCTCGAAGCTGATGAGCACGACCACTTCGTTGGGCGGCACGATCTGAACCAGTTGCGGGTTACTTTCCACGCGGTCGATCGAAAGCTCTAACTCGAGCACGTTTTCCCAGGCGTGCTTGATCTCCTTGCAGAACAAATCGGTGATCCGCGACACCAGCCGCAGCTCGATTTCAGTCAGCGGCCGCCGCACCACGGTGGCCTGATCGCTACCACCGCCCAACAACCGATCAATGATGGGAAACAACAGCGACAGGTTTATATCCAGAATCAACTGGCCTTCCAGCGGCGCCGCATGAATGAGATTGAAGCAAGTGGGGTTCTCGAGGCTGAAAACGAACTCACTATACGTAAGCTGATCGACGCTAGTCAGCTTCAACTCGACGATTGTGCGCAGCAGCGCCGAAAGGGCGGCGCCAAAATTACGCCCAAAGGCCTCGTGCATCGTTTGCAACGAGCGCATCTGCTCCTTACCGACGCGCTCCGGCCGCTTGAAATCATACGGGGATATTTTGTCGCGATGCTTGATGCGGCTCGTGGCCGCGTCGGCAATAACGTCCGACTCGCGACTATCCATCGCGTTGAGCAGGCTTTCAACTTCCGCCTGGCTGAGAACATCGCCGCTCATGCTGCCTCCTTGCAGAAGTGTTAGGTGTCAGATGTCAGAACTCGAATAACCGACACCTGGCACCTGACACCTATTCGCGTATTTGCCCATTTCCGTGGACAACATATTTATAGCTGGTCAGCTCTTCCAGCCCGCACGGCCCGCGCGCGTGAAACTTATCGGTGCTGATGCCGATTTCAGCGCCCAGGCCGAACTGCCCGCCGTCGTTGAATCGCGTGCTGGCGTTGATCATGACGGCCGAACTATCCACCCGCGCGGCGAACTGCTGTGCCGCCGTTTCGTCGCTGGTCACAATCGCATCGGTGTGCTTGGAACCATACCGATTTATGTGCTCGATCGCTTCGTCCACCGAGCCGACGACACGCGCCGAGATCACGGGGCCCAAAAACTCAGCGGCGTAATCTGTTTCGCTTGCCGGTTTCGCTTGCGGCACGAGTTCGCAAGTCCGTTCATCGCCCCGAATCTCCACTCCGCGCTTGCGAAGCTCACCGCCAATGATCGGCAAAAACTCTCCTGCCACGTCGGCGTGCACCACGAGCGATTCCGCCGCGTTGCAAACGCCCATCCGCTGGCACTTGCTGTTCAGTACGATTTGCCGGGCCATCGCCAAGTCGGCCGCCGAATCGATGTACACGTGACAGTTGCCGGTGAAATGCTTGATGACGGGCATTTTAGCCTCAGCGGCCACGCGGCGAATCAACCCCTCGCCGCCGCGCGGAATCGCCAGGTCGATGTACTGCGGCATGCCGAGAAACTTGCCGACCGCTGTCCGATCCGTCGTGCTTACGAGTTGCACCGCGTCCGGCGACAAGCCAACTTCGTCGGCCGCGTCGTGTAGCACCTCAACAATCGCCTGGCTGGAATGCACGGCTTCCTTGCCGCCGCGGAGAATCACGGCGTTGCCAGACTTCACACAAATCGCCGCGGCATCGGCCGTCACGTTCGGCCGCGATTCGTAAATGAAAAACACAACGCCCAGCGGCACCCGCACCTTGTCAATCCGCAGCCCGTTCGGCCGGTTCGTGGTGCGGATGATTTCTCCAATCGGATCCGGCAAGTCGGCGATTTTTTCCAGCCCAACGGCAATCTCCTCGACTCGCTTGCGGCTTAGCCGTAACCGATCGATTTGGGCCTCGGTCAATCCGTAAGCAGGCGCCGCCGCCAGATCGCGCTCGTTCGCCTCGGTGATCCGATCCTCATGCTCGCGCAACAGTTGGGCCGATCGCCGCAGCCACTGGTTTTTCGTCTGCCGGCTGGCCGTGGCCAGCTCGATGGAAGCTCGCTTGCGCGCGCAGCGACCTCCGCGCAATACGTATCGAGATTCAACTCAGTTGCCGTGGCCATTTTCCCCATCCTAGTTCCCATGCGTTGCGTGGGAACGCAGTATCGCGACGCTCGGCGTCTAACCCATTAAGTATCCGCAATCGCACGACTTGGGTCAATGTTGGCGTCCCGCGGCAGGTCAGCCACTGCCTGGCATTTCACGATGCTGTCACAGCCCTGAGCTATGCTCTGCAGTCCACCGGCGCCCTCGAATGCGAGCAACGCTTCGCGGACCGGTCGCACATCGTGCACGCGAATAATTTGCACGCCTTGCACCGCCAGCGCAAGTGCGGCCCCCACCGTCCCGCTGGTGCGATCGGCCTCTTTGTCGCCGATGAGCTTCCCCAAGAACCCTTTGCGCGAGTGGCCGACCAACAGCGGGCAGCCGAGCGCGTGAAACTCGTGGCAATGCCGCATGAGCGTAATGTTGTGCTCGTGCGTTTTGCCGAAACCGATGCCCGGATCGAGACAAATTCGCTCGCGCGCAATTCCCGCCGCCATGAGCGCATTGCGCCGCTCGCGCAGATAGTCGCGTATCTCCGCGACAACATCTGTATATGTCGGATTATCTTGCATCGTTTGCGGCGTGCCTTGCATGTGCATTGCGCACACGCCAACGCCTGCCTCCGTCGCCAAACCGATCATGGCCGGGTCGCCTGAAAGGCCTGTCACGTCGTTGATAATCTCGGCCCCCGCTGCGATTGCAGCACGGGCGACGGCGGCTTTGCTCGTATCAATCGAGATCGGAATGTCGATCTCTGCGACGAGCTTTTCAATTACGGGCAGCACTCGCCGCAGCTCTTCGTCCGCCGCGACCGGATCGGAATAGGGCCGAGTGCTTTCGCCGCCGATATCAAGCAAATCGGCCCCGTCGGCCGCCAATTGCAGCGCGTGCTGAACGGCCTCCGCGTCGTCGAAAAACCGTCCGCCGTCCGAAAAGCTATCCGGCGTTACATTGACGATGCCCATGATGAGCGGTCGCCGCGCAAATTCCAACGTGCGATTACGAAGTGTCCAGCGCGCTTGCGCGGATATAGCTCGACTCCGATTGCATCTATCCAGGTTTGTCCGACCGCAACGCTTCGGCCACGCGCCGTTGCCCCACTCGCCCTGCAACTTGTCGAGATCGCTCTGAAAAGAAAGAAAGACACTCACCACGGCGCTTCCATCGTCGCAACGATCTGCTGCGCCAGCCGCTCGATGGCTTGCTGCTGCGACGTGGCGACCGACTGGCCGGCCTCGGGAATCAGGTTGCTCGTCTGGCTAATTGCCAGAAGCTCCGCCGGTATCGGAATCATTTGAGCGGGCACCATCGGCTGCCGTCTGCGGTTCAGCCACGTCACCTCGGCACGCAGCTCGGTTTCGGATACACGCGGATCGCTGAAGCCGTTTTGAATGATCGTTTTTCGCGTGTCGGTCAGTAAGCGGGCAGAAAGCACGCTATCTGCATTCGGTGTGCTAACGACTTTGTACGGCGTCTTGAGTTCGATTTCCTTCACGACTGCTTCCGTAAGCCGCTCCCCCAGATCGCGACGATAGCTGTCCGACTCGATCATCGGCACGTAGACGGTCGCGACGTCGGGTGCATAGAGCGAGCCTGTACCAGCATGGTAGCCGATGCACCCCGTCAACATCACGACGAATATGCGGCCAATGCCTTAGAGCCGATCTCAGAACCCAGAGCCGAGAGGGGGACAGGCACATTTTGCTCCGAAGACTCCGCACGACCATCGCGGCGATGGTGCGCGGCCAGTCCCCGACGGTTCCGGGATAGGCTCTTCAACCACGCGACTTGTTGCGCACGAAGAAAACCAATCGCGTGCAAAGACGCGAAGTCGCAATGTCTTCGCTCATTGATGGCTGTTTTCGACAACGTCCGAAATTCAATCATTCAAGACACACTTTGCGGCTTAGCGCCTTGGCGAGAGATATTAGCTTCGCTGCCAAAACAATCGCTATTTAATCGTAGTTGGCTGCGAGGCGGTCTCGCTTTGTCCGGAATTCGTATTGGGTACTTCGGCCAGCCGTGTACCGCCCTTTTGCAGTTCCGGAATGCGAGCGACTCGCGACCGCTCGCGGCTTTCGGGGAACAAGTCCACCAGGAATCCCAATGGCTTCGCCGGCGATTCCGGTTCGCCCTTGATCTCGCCAACTCGGTCTTGAGACTTCCGGGCCAGCTCCGTATCGGGGTACTTCTTGATCACTTGGGCGTAGTAATAGCGAGCCGCACCAAAGTCCTTTTTCTTGTCGTAGTAACCGGCCATGCGGTAATCGCGGGTAGCGATTTCCTGATTGAGCTGTGCCTCGACGATTCCCAATCGCTGCTTTTCCTCGGTGCTGAGCCGGCCGGCGAACTGCGAATTCAGCTCCTTCACCAATTTCTTCGCTTCCTCCAGGGGCGTGCCGTCGTAATTCTCGCCCTGGTATTTTCGCAGCTTGGCTTGCAGACCCAGCAGATGGGCTTCAAACTGCAGCTCGCTCCGCGGATATTCGTGGCGCAGCAGTGTGTAGTGATAATCGGCATCATCGTATCGGCCGCGGGCAAAATAAATGTTCGCCATTGCCATGATCGCGTCATCCGCGCGCGGGCCCGTCGGATCGTTCAGCCGGATGTTCTCATAGGTCTTGATCGCGTGGCCAATGGTGTCGAACCACGGCCGCGTCTTGTCCCAGCCATTGGGCGTCAGCGGCCAATCGCGCCTGTACTGTTCGCATTGCTCCCAGTAGCGGGCGATCTTCCATTCGCGATCGATCACCGTGTCGAGATAGCGCGTATTCGTATATTGCTTTACCACAGCGTCGTAGGAATCGCGGGCCTTGACGTAGCGATCGTCGAAGAAATAGCTTTCGGCAAGCATGAACATCGCGTCTTGTTCGATCGATGAATGAGGACCGCGTTCGATGGCGGCTTTGAATGCGGTCGCCGCCGCGCTGTAGTTCTTTTCGTGAAACAGCCGATCGCCCTCGGCATAGTCTTGCCGCGCGATCTGTTCATTGGGCCCGAAGCCCACCGCCGCCTTCACTTTGTTGTACTGCACGCGCGGATCGAGCTGCGGGATAAGCCCCGTTTCGTCTTTCATTTGGCTCGCCTCGACGACGCGCTCCTCAGACACCGGCCCTTGTATGGGCCGACCGCTACCGTCGAAATAACCATCCACACCCTCAACTTTAAAGCCCATATGTGGTGTGAAGACGGCGTCTGCCTGGTGACTCTTCCACCATTGCGGCGAACCAACGGGCGCTTCCGCCGTGCTCCAGGGCCAAATGGCTCGCCCCGCTTGCGGCGCGGCAACGTATATCGACAACGTCGCGGCGCCAATGAACGCCGCCCTGGATATGCGAGCGCGAAACGAGCCAAGACGTGGCAACATGGAAGCTTTACCCATGACGGCAGACAGCGAGCGCACAGAGGTGGCCTGGACGACGAGGGCGGGAAAATACGCGGCTTGCTTGCGCCCGGTCAAGAGCAGAGCGCAAATGCGCAAGATCGCACCTCTGCATGCACCCAATTCGCCGCCCGCGGATTAGCTATCACTCACACGGCTTCCAGCGATTCTTTGCGAATCCGCTCCAACCGCACGCGATTCACGCGGCGGCGCGACGCCTCCAGCACGATCACTCGCAGCGAATCGTGCTACGTGATCGATTCGCCCGCCGACGGCACGCGGCCAAATTCGGCAAACACGGATGATAAAGCGGAAGTGAGTCAGTTCTCCCGCGCGGATCAATTGGCTAGTGTCCGTGAAACAGAATTGACTCCCGTCCCCTTTCATTCTCTCACGCTGTTAATTCGGCAGCGCGCCACCACCTACTTACGGTATGCCCCATACGTCATAGCCACTGCAAGACTGACCAGTCACAATGCAGACCGCTGCGGATGGTGGAACAAGACACGAGGCTCGTCCGTGAGCACTCGTGGTCACATCCAAGGCTAGATGAACTTGTCGATGAGCTCATCTAACCATATGCGCAGCGAAGGAGGCGGAACGTGCTGAGACGCATTTATGGTTAGCTTGTGGTGAAAATGCGGATGAGAAACGATAAACCTCTTTCGTTTGCGTCTCACCCTGCAACCGAGCTCCGCAGCAAGACAAAGGCAAATGCAAAGATCATTCATTTTGGTTTTCGAGACATGTTGTAACTTTCATAATGCTGTGTACCAATAAAAGCAGCCGCTCGCGGCGGCATTTCTGGCACGGTAAAGTTTTGAATAACGATTAAGACATCAGGCTTCGTCCAACCACGAACCCGCGCGAGCTTCTTCTAAATCTCGAATCGCGTTTTCCTGCCACGGGCTTGGATCTGGTTGCTAAACACGCCGAGGCGGCGCCGGATTGATCGAGGCGCTTTCGATCGCTGAAGTCGCTCCAATTGAAGCAATCGAAGCAGCTTCCACGCCCCAACTCGTGCTCGTCTTTACTGATTGGCTTGCGGCAGTGTTTGCAACAGAATTTGTCGTCGGACGAATGAATCTGGCTGACCATTTTGTAACTCCCAAAACAAAGAATGCCACCAAAGTTGGTGGCAGGCGACAATGAAATGATGGATGAACGTGAGTTCTTCGCCTCGTGAACGTGGCGGCGGATGCGCCAAGTAATTAAGATCGTCGATGACGAACGCGCCAAAGCGCTGCCGTCCGAATGTGTAAACATGAGTAAGGGGCATTGAACTGTTTTCGATCATTTCGTGATATCGAGGAGCGCAACAAAAAAGGCCGTCCGAAGGACGACCTCGTCGATAATTGCCGATGATATTAATCGCGTATCAATTCATTTTTTCGAAAACATTTCGCATACGTACTGACGCCAGTGCACAGTTCGAACCTTATAAAACCGTCGCCCGATTTGTTTGTCGTATTTTCCAGCGATGTAGGTTCAAATTGTGGTTCTATTCATCGTCTAGTTCTATTTGTTTTTGTGTTTGTATTTGTTTTACGATTACTGCGATTATCCGAGATAACTTCAGATATCTATTTATTAGAAATTACTTGCACGATTGGAAGTTATGCGAAGTGTTGTTCGGTCGGTCCCAGTCGCGCGGAGGTCAGCACCTGACCGGCCGCCGCGCATGGGCGGCGGCATGGCCCCCCAATACGTTATACGCAGCGAGTGCCGAGCACGCCAAAAAAAAGTTCCAGGAAAATGGCCGGCTTGGCCTCTTGGCCGGGCGCCGTGGCGCAGCGCAGCTCCCACCCTTCGTCATCGCTGCTGTGACTCTGGACGAACACCTCTTCGCGAATGAAATGTAGAGTCGAGAAGTGGCGCGGTGGTTTAGGTTGAGGCTTATCTGTTTCCGGCCCTTTCGTCTGCCGGTGCCTCACTAGCCTCGACCATGCTCCGTTTCCACTTCCCGCTCATCGAACCGGACGGGCGGATTTCCCGCATCCGGCTCTCGGACAAGGGACTCATGCGTTCGCCCACGGGAAGTTGCGGCGCGCACGCACGAAGCTGGATCAGGCCCAGTTGCTCGTACAGGTACGCGATCGGGAAAGCGTGTCGTATCCCCGACCCTGCACCTTGTGCTTGCGACACAACCACTGGCGGAGCCGGTCGCGGACGTGGCTGATCCACGGCTCGATAGGCCTTGCTGACCGGCCCCAGGCGGAAGTAGTTCGCCCAGCCGCATCAGCTTGCGGTTGAGCCGGCCGACCATCTCCTCCGTCGTGCCAGCGAGCGTCGCATCGCGGTCGGTCAGCTCGCTGATCTCGCGACAGAGCCGCTGCGACCTTCTTCGGCGACGGGCGCGTGCCGAGGTAGGCTCGGCCCGTCTGCGGCGAGTAGCAGCGCCCGATGGTGTAGCCCAGAAAGTCGAACGTTTCGTCCGGCACGCGGCAGACGTGCGTCTTCGGTCTCGTTCACCGTCAGCTTCAGCCGTCGCCATCATGTCCCGCATCGCGGCCATGGCCTCGTCGGCCGTGCCGCGACAGCAGATCACGAAGTCGTCGGCGTAGTTGACGATGTGAGCCTGAAGACGCTGCTCGTGTCCCAGCGTCTTCCAGCCCAGCACGAACCGTCGCATGTAGAGGTTGCCAGCAGCGGCGAGATCGGAGCGCCTTGCGGGCGTGCCCCGTCCCTCGTCCTTGTTGCGGGTCGTTCGCTGTTTCCGCCCCCGCTCGTCGGTCTCTTCCACCGGTGCCTCCAGCCACATCTTGATCAGATGCAGCATGTGCCGGTCGCTCACGCGACGGGCCACCGACTTCATCAGTTCGGCGTGCGGGATGCTGTCGAAGTAGCCGCTCAGGTCTGCGTCGACCACCTCCGTATGCCCCGTGTTCAGCAGCGTGTGCACCTGCCTGCAACGGCGTCCAGCGCGCTGCGGTCCGGTCGGTAGGCGTACTGCTCCGGCTGCAGGTCGGCCTCGAAGATCGGCTCCAAGACCAGCACGGCCGCCATCTGCACCACGCGATCTTTGATCGTCGGGATGCCCAACGGCCGCTGCTTGCCGTCCGGCTTGGGAATGTACACCCGCCGCACGGCCTGCGGACGATACGTCTTCGTTCCTGAGTTCCTCCGCCAGTTCGTCCAGCCACCGCTCCACGCCGTACGCTCTCGATGTCCTCGAACGTCTGGCCGTCCACGCCCGGCGCGCCGCCGTTGATCAGGCAGCGTTCGTAGGCGTGTCCAGAGCACGTCCTGGCGGTACACCTTGTCGTACAGCGCGTAGAAGCGGTAGTCGGGCGATCCCTTCGCTTTGGCATGCAACGCCGCCTGCAGCTTCTGAACCGTTCGGAGAGTTGGTAGGCTCATCGCCAATCTCCCGGCTCTCGCGCCACTTCTTGCGTTGACCTTGAACTAAGGCCCCTTCGCTCCACCGGCGTTACCCGGCTTCATCGCTACTACGGACCTCTCCGCCACCCCACACGGCCCGGCCTGTCCCTCGCGGGCTGTCCGGTTGAGGTCACGCGCCGCCACCGCTGGGGCTTCCCGTGTTGCGTCGATCTCCCTGTGCAGACATGCCGTCGCCACTACCCCGGTGGGACCGCTGAGGTGCTGTCGCTCGACTCGTGTCCTCTCCAGCGACGGCGGCCTTCCCCGTCAGTCTGGCGGGTCGGCTCCCACATTACCTCGTTTCGAGGCCTGCTCGGCGTTCACTCGCGTTACGGCCTGCCTGCTCGCGGAGTCGCCTAAGGCGACCCTTTCCATCGAAGGCTTCGACGGCTTCGTTACCTCCACCGCCGCTCCGATTGCTACCGGCTGGAGCGACACTTGCCGGGTGGGACTTGCACCCACTGAAAACTCGCACCTTTCACGGCGCACAAAGGGGACTCATTCCTCACACGGCTTCCAGCGATTCTTTGCGAATCCGCTCCAACCGCACGCGATTCACGCGGCGGCGCGACGCCTCCAGCACAATTACCCGCAGCGAATCGTGCCACGTGATCGATTCGCCCGCCGACGGCACGCGGCCAAATTCGGCAAACACGAAGCCGCCGATCGTATCGAAGTCGGCGTCGTCCGGCAGATCGAAGTCCATGAGATCATTGATCTCGTGGATGTGTGCCCGCCCCAGCGCTTCGCAAACATCGTCATCAATCTTGCGAATCGCGTCCTCCAATTGCTGATCGTATTCATCGTCGATCTCGCCGACGATTTCCTCGAGCACGTCTTCGATGGACACAAGGCCCGATACGCCGCCGTATTCATCCAGAACGACGGCAATGTGGGTGCGGCTCTTTTGAAATAATTTCAGCAAATCATCGACCGGCTTGGTTTCGGGGACGAACAGCGGTTTCCGCAGCAGGTCGGTTAGCGGCTTGCGCGGCTCGTCAGATGATTTTGCCAGTTCCGGCAACAGGTCTTTGCTGTACAAAATGCCGGCGATGTCGTCGCGGGTCTTGTCGTAGGCGGGCACGCGCGTGTGGCCCGATTCGATGATGCTTTCGATCACGGCGTCCCATGGCGCATTGATCTGCACCATGTGGATTTCAGTCCGCGGCGTCATGATGTGAGACACGACGGCGTCGCCCAGCTCGATAACGCCCTCGATCATTTCGCGGGCCTCTTCTTCCAGCAGCCCCTCGCGGTGTCCCTCGCTGAGAATCGTGCGGATTTCCTCCTCGATGGATTCCTCGTCGGCCCGCGGCTGCGAGCGCCCGACGATGCGATGCAGCAAAGCGTCCATCGCGTGCGCACTCCACACCAGCGGCTTCGCCAAGCGGCCCACGAACTGCCACAATGGCCAACTCATATAGAGAAATCTGGCGGCGCAGATGCGAGATACCGTCCAAGGAAGCCAAATGGTTGCCACGCCAACCAGTTGCCCGAGCACGATCACGGCCAGCGCGAACAGGAGCCACGGTTGCGATTCTGCCAGCGCGGTGGCCTGCCATGCCCAAATTGTTCCGGCGCCCACCGTCAGGGCGACCAGCGGCATAACGACCATCTGCACGCCCAGCGCCACGGGCTCGTGGTGGCGAAGAATTTCCGCAAATCGTTCGGGTGCCCGGCGGCGCCGGCAGATTTGCTCAAGATCATGTCGCGAAAATGAGTGCAGCGATTCCGCCGCGATGGCGGTGATGCACGCCGCCAATAAACTGGCAATCGTGATCCAGAGGAGCGCATCCGAATTCACAGCGCCGCCCTCCGCCGCGGCAGGTCCGAAGCGATCGCCGCGTTCGACAAATTCTTACCATCATCCATCAGAAATCCGGGCTCACTGCCAAACTGCCGCAAATAGTGCGCCTCGGCTGCACGCATTTCCCGCACTTCGCTGTCCGATTTATCGCCGTACCCGACCAGGTGCAGCATGCCGTGAATGACGTACAACAATTGCTCTCTGCCGGCCGAACAGCCTAATTCTTTAGCCGCGGCCGCCGCCGTATCGGCACTTATGACAACTTCCCCTTCCAAATGGCCTGCTGCCTCTTCCAGCACGAAACTCAGGACATCAGTCGGCCAATCGTGGTCCAAGTGCCGCCGATTGAGTTCGTGGATGGTGGCGTCATCCACAACGGCGAGGCTGATCGCGGCCGATGTAAACGGCGAATCGGCCAAAACAACACGCGCGGCCTCGATTAATCGACGCTCGTCAACCGTGTGGCGCGATTGCTGATTCGACAACGCGATTTGGAACGGAACCGTATCGAGGCCGTTTTCAGGCGACTCATCAGCCATAGCGAGTACCGGGTACCTGGTGCCTGGTGCGTGAGAGGGCCTGTCCTGGAGGTTGCTGCTCACAAATTTACTTCCTTACGTCTCCTACGCCGTTTCCTGATCCGGGTACTTGACGCGGCCGTGGTACACAGCCGTCAACGACTTAACCAAGCTGTCGCCGATGTTCCGAACTTCCTCCAGCGTCAGGCCGCACTCGTCGAACTGGCCGTCGATCAGCCGTTTGCGGCTGATTTCTTCGACCAGACTTTCAATTCGCGCCGGCGTGGGTTCAACCAGCACCCGGCTCGCGCTTTCCACGGCGTCGGCCAGCATCAAAATGCCGGCCTCCTTGGTTTGTGGCTTGGGCCCCGGATAGCGAAACGAGCTTTCATCGACCTCGCTGTCGTTGGGGTTCGACTTCTTACTCTCGCTGGCTTGGCGATAGAAATACTCGACGAGCGTCGTGCCATGATGCTGCTGAATGAAATCGATGATCGGCTCGGGAATCTTCGCCTGCCGCGCAAGATCGGCGCCGTCCTTCACATGCGCGATGATGACCAACGTGCTCATGGCGGGGACCAGCGACCGATGACGGTTGTCGCCCTGGCCCTGATTTTCGGCAAAGTATCCCGGCTTGAGCATTTTGCCGATGTCGTGAAAGTACGCGCCGACGCGCACCAGCAACCCGCGGGCGCCGATAGCCTCGGCCGCCGACTCGGCCAGCGACGCCACGGTAATCGAGTGGTTGTAAGTTCCCGGTGCGCGGCGGATCAGCTCTTGCAGCAGCGGATGCGCCGGGTCGCCAAGCTCGATCAGGCTCAAATCGGTTTGAACATTGAAGAGCTTTTCCACCATCGGCAGCAGGCATGTCATCAGCGAGCCGGCGATCACGGCCCAAATGGAAAGCAGGGCTGCCGTTTTCAGTGTCAGCCAGATCGGCGTGCCTTCCAACGTACCGACGCCGAGTGTCGTGAGCGCCGCTACGCCGGCTGCCAAAAATCCTACCGACAGTAGTTTGCTGCGGCTACGAACCCGGCCCAGAAGCAAGATCGCCCCCGCGGTAGCCGCCAGCAGTACAATCGCGTCGGCCAGCCCGTAACCTAATGCAACGGCACTAACCAGCGTGACGGCAGCCGAGAGTAGCAAGGCGATTTCTTGCTCGTAGGCAATCGCGACCATCATGCCGAACAGCATCAGCGGGACCATTTCGGCCCGCCATTCATTACTGGTGACGATAATCAGAGTCACCGTGACCACTACCAAGCTTAACAGCGTTGCCAGCCGGCTGAGATCATTTACGATCCGCGCATCGCGATGGTAGATGTAAAAGCCGCACAGCACGTACAGCGCCACATACATGCCCAGCACGGCCAGCGAGCGCGACAACTTAGCCAGAAACGGCCGGTGATCGAGTTCGGTGCGGTGTTCGAGCTTGAGCTTCTCCAGCGCGGCGTCGTCGATCGGAAGCGGGTTACCCTGTAAATCCCGGGCATTGGCCAGCACCGTGCCGGCGGGTATGACTTCGGTTTTTGTCTTTACAGCGGCAGCCGCATTCTTTTGCTCCTGGCGCGTCGCCGCCACATTTAACTTGAGAGTCGTCGGCAGCGAGGAGTTCAAGCGGGCGAAAACTCGATCGGCGACGTCGAGCGACGGCATTTTCTGTTGCAGCGTCTTCTGCAGCGTACCTAGCGCGTTTTCTATGAGCACGTCGCTAACCGGAACTTTTTGCTCGAACCCCGGTTCGCTTCCCACTGGCCGCACCGCGATTGTCAGGGCGTTCGCGTTGTGCTCCGGCGGAAGCTTATCCATCAGCCCCTTTTGCAGCAGCGGCGCAAATGCTTCGTTGAGCGCGGTCTTAAACTTATCCAACCCGCCTTCGGCTGAAAGCGCCTCGCGAAATTTCTGATACTGCTGTTCTCGCTCCTGCGGCGTCGGCTTGGGCGTGCCCTCAGCCAATGGCAGCCGATATGAATCCCACAGTTTATCGACTTTGGCCAACGACTTGGCGGCCAGCAGTTCGGTAACCTCGTTTTCCAGCTTCGCGCGAAGCTGCTCGAGCCGCGACGGATCTTGATCGTATGTGGCAATGGCCAGGCTACGCGCTTCGTCCTGGGCCTTGCGGGTCGCCTCCGGGTCCTCACGCTCGAATTGCGTCCGGGCGACAATGTTCCGCGAGGGAACGTCGCCCCGATGATACGGTTGCGGCGGGGCCCAACCCTGCGTGATCGCCCACAAGATTACCGCGGCCAGCGCGCACATGGCCAACCGCACCAGCACGTGGCCGCGGCGTAAATGGCCCCACAAGTGCCCCAACACACCGGGAGGCAGCTCTACCGAGGTGACGCGATCGATGCGCCGCTTCTTTTTGCTGCCTGTACTCATACCCTTTCCGAGTCGAAACGCCGACGCTTGCGGTTTAGCGTTTCTTCCGCGGGCCCTCCTCATAACAACGAACGATCTCTTGCACCAGGCGATGCCGCACAATGTCTTCTCGCGTCAACACTACGTTGGCGTAGCCTTCGAGGTCCCGCAGACGGCCGATCGCGTCGATCAGCCCGCTCTTGGTGTGCGACGGCAAGTCGACTTGCGACGTGTCGCCCGATACGACCACCTTCGACTGCAAACCCATCCGCGTCAAAAACATCTTCATCTGCGGCACGGTCGTGTTCTGTGCCTCGTCCATGATGATGAAGGCGTTATTCAGCGTGCGGCCCCGCATGTACGCCAAAGGCACGACTTCGATCACGTCGTCGGCCATGTAGCGCTTGACTTGTTCGTACTCCATCATCTCTCGCAGGGCATCGAGCAGCGGTCGCAGATAGGGGTTGATCTTCGCCTGCATGTCGCCGGGCAGAAAGCCAAGGTTCTCACCCGCCTCGACCGCTGGTCGCACCAACACGATCTTGCCAATCTGCCGCTGTTTGAGCGATTCGACCGCGGTGGCGACGGCCAGATACGTTTTGCCTGTTCCGGCCGGGCCGCTGCAAAACACCAGGTCGTGCGTGCGAATCGCCTCGACGTACTCGGCCTGGCCGGGGGTTCGCGGTTGAATGATCCGTCCGGCCTGTCGAACATCCAGCGGTGCCGGGCGGCCATTGGTTGGCCCGCCCGTTATCTGCTTGATGATGTGCGTTACTTGCTCGGGCGAGAGCGCGCCATCGCGAATGACCGTGTTCTTGATTTGCTCGATGATCTCGGTGGCCTGCAGGACGGCCTGCTCGTCGCCGCTGACGTGGATCTTTCCATCGCGGGCGGAAATCTTGGCCGGCACCGAATCGCGGATGCGCCGTAGATGCTGGTCGCTCGCACCCAGCAGCATCACCAATTCATCGGCGCTGCCGACCGGAATTGTCGCTTCGATCATCAAAAGATGCGGCCGCACTCTGGCCGCCGCTATGGTTCCCAGGTTAAAAGCGCTATCTACCAACTATACCCAATTGCTTGCGCGACGCACTAGCAAAGCAGGCAACTCGCGTCGCAACCCTTTACCGGCCAATCAATTGCAGCCGGCCTTCCAATTATAGGGAACATCCGGATCGCGGCTAGATCGGCCGCTCCACGGCCTGGCGCCGGGCCATTCACGGCCCATACACGCCAAAAGCCCACAACAAGTAGCCGACCGGTGCCGCCCCCCAGAGTGAATCGAGCAGATCGAGCACTCCGCCGAAGCCTCGCATCCACGCGCTGGATTCTTTCACGCCCGCATCGCGCTTCAGCAACGATTCGGCCAGATCGCCAATGATTCCAGCTATGGCCAGCACCGCGCCGCACACGACGGCACGAATCAATAGCGCGGCTCGAATCTCCCTCCAGTGATTACTGGTCCGAAGAACGGAAATGTCTGGTCGCCAAAAAACAAGCAGCGCCGAGGTCGCGGCCGCGACGACCAAGCCACCCATCGCGCCTTCCCAAGTTTTCCCCGGGCTAACCATTGGCGCAAGTTTGTGTCGCCCCCAAAGTCGCCCGGCCGTGTACTGACCCGTGTCGCTCATCTTGACAGTGGCGATCAACGACGCCAACGCGAATAATCCCCAGTCTCCTTGGTCGTCCGCGGTTAGGTGCAGCAGTCGTAGCTGCACAATGAACCCCATCAATCCGCCCGCATAAAGAACGACGAAGCAGGAGAGAGCCAGGTCGGTACTCGCTTGGCCCGGCGATTCAAATCGCCGCAGCTCGCCGACCAATGCCAAAATCAGCGCCAGCGCCAGGCCAATGGCCAGCCAACCAAGTTGCCCTACCTCCGTGCCGCCACGCCAAGGGCTCGGCAAGACGCCCGGCACACCAGCCGCCAATACAGTCAGCGCCGTGCCGACATACGCAACCCACGGCAGCGGCCGGTGGCCGCGCAGATGAAACATCGCCAGCAATTCGCCCGCGCCGAGCAAACTCACAACCAACGCCAACGGCAACAGATACGAGCCTGGCAGCGCGGCCCGCGCATCGAGCCAGCACAGCGCGACGAGGGCGCCAATAAAAACCGCGCCGAGAAAAAATCGCCAGCGGAGCATGCGGTGAGTTATAGATACAGGGGCACGACGACGCTACTGGACATTGCGGGGTACATCGCGCCCGATAGTCTAACGGCGGCCATCCGCGCTGGAAGAGATTGAGAAACTGTTACGCCCTCTTAGCGAAACAGCCTTATACGGGTGAAGTTGTCGATCATTTCCGCCCCGAATTGCGCCGTTTCACTCACGGCAATTACCTTATTTTCTACGAGCCGCGGAAATCTGGAATGGTACTCGTCCGCGCTCTCCATGGCGCCCGCAAAATCGAAAAGCTCTTTTATTGGTGAGTAGCCGGCTACGCTTTCACCCGGTGCTTGTGCATCAGCCGCAGCACGTCATCGATTTGGTCCGGGGTGTGGAAGCCGATTGTCATGGCGTCCAACAGGCCGTTCCCCTGGGCGTACTTCATGCAGGCGTCACGTTCGTCGGCCAGCCGGCCTTCGCCGAAGATTTTCATGCCGATGATCGCCTTGCCGTTCGCGCGGGCAGTGCGCAGAACCGCTTCGACCTGTGTGCGTGAGCCGTCCATCATAAATTTGTCGCCACCCTTGATGTTGATGCGGGCCAGCATCACATCGACCCACGGGCACGCAGCGGCCGTTTTCATCGCCTCCAGGTTGTGGCAGGAACAACCCACGGCGCGAATCTGTCCCTTCGCCTTGGCGTCGTTGAGCACGTCCATATACGGGCCCATTTGCTGGTCCCAATCCTTCTTCACCAAGCAGTGCAGCAGCACGATGTCGAGATAGTCGGTCGTCAGCTCGTGCCGGAATCTTTCCAGCGTCGTCCGCGCCATTTGCCGCCGCTCCGGCAAACTGGTTTGATCCTCCGGCCCGTCATACCGCCACCAAACCTTTGTAAGGATCGCTAGCTTGTCGCGCTCCATCCGCTTGAGTGCTTCGCGGAAATAAATGTGGGTGCCGTACAGATCGGCCAAGTCGAAAAACCGAATGCCGCGATCGTACGCATGATGCATCAGATCGACGAGCTTCGCAAAGCCCATCCGCGTTTGATCCGATTGGCGATTGTGGCCGTGTACGCCTGTGCCCTGACCAAGCCGCGACATCTCGATCTTCGTTTTGCCCAGCTCGATCATCGGCGGCGCAGGCGGCCGGTCAGCGGTACTCGCACGGTCCGCCGCTATTTCCGGCGGTGTCGCGGCGCGCAGTCCCGTCGTCGTTCCCAACACCGCAGCGGCCCCGGCCGCGCTTCCCAAAAATCGCCGCCGATCTATTTCGTTCATGGCGTGAGCCCCAATTGTAAGCGACTAGCGATCTGGAGGCGCAAACCCTAGTCCAAATTGTAGCAGGTAAGCACCGGGTTTTTCACCTGAGTACAGGAGGAAAAACCAGGCATTCTGACTTGAGAACAATGTCCCCGCGGGCGTATACTGATGGGCTATCGCGAAATCATTGAATATCGATCGGGAGTCTAACGCATGACCATCGACAAGAGTTTACGAGTAAGGCGCGGGGCCACCCGCAACCGCAGCGTGCTGACGCGCGTCGAGCGGCTCGCCCGGCTGCGCGAGGCCGACCGCTGGAAAGAAGGTGATTCGCCGCTTGGCTTGCCGAAGGTCCGCGTGCGCAAGCTCACCATGAAGAAGAAAAAGAAGAAGAAGGAAGAAGAGGAAGGCGCTGTCGCCGCAGAGGGCGCTGCTGCCGCGGCACCGGCTGCCGCAGCCAGCGCAAAGACGCCTGCCGCAGGTGGTAAAGCCGGTGGCAAAGCTGGCGGTAAAACTGGCGGCAAGTAACGCAATACGGGCAGGGCGACGCCCGACCGTGCCGCAGAGCCAGAGCTTCACAGTTCGGTGGAAGTCTCCCCCTCTCAACATCCGTGAGCTAGGGCACTTCGGATACTACTCGCCCACCGGATCGTCGCGGAACGGATCCGCATCCGGTTTTGTTTTGGAGAAAGTTGCTGCTTTCTTCACCACGGAACTTCCGGCCGGATCGCTATTAATTTTGGCAGCAAAATTCGGAGCCGGCGGCAACGGCTCGCGCGAACCCGGCATCGAACTCAGAATCGCGGCATGCAACCAAGTCGCGAGTCGCTCGTTGTTCAGTTCGCTGCGGCTCGCCGTGCGCCAGGCTGCCACCACGGCCACTACCTGCTCCCGACGATGCTCTCGTTCGGTTGGATGCTGCCGGTAGGCGAGTTGGACTTGCGCCGCCGTGTCGCTGATAAGCGCCAGCAGTCGGTCAGCCGGCATAGCCGACACCGCCGAAGCTGCTGGCATCAGCCATGTAAGGGCCGAGAGGCAGACGATCGCGTAATAGCGATGTTTGAGCGAGAATCGTTGATCCATGGCGCCAATCTCGGACAATTTTCCGGCGGACTTCGAATTTGGTTAAATGCAACACTAAAATCGTACTTTGACTTCAATCGCAGTCAACCGGAGGGCGCGCACGAAATGCGCCGAAAGCAAAACGTTTCGCCGCTGCCAGCCGGTTGAATCGCCGATTGTGCGATTTGTGGTGATTGTACGGTACGTTTTACAGCGTCGTTTTGTTATGTCGCAGCCATCGATTGGGAACATTGCGCCGCACGAAATCTTTATGCAGCACGCCCTGCGCGAAGCTCAGGCGGCAATGGAAGAGGATGAAGTGCCCATCGGCGCTGTCGTCGTCTACCACGACCCCGCGAGCAACGACCGCCGCATCATCGCCGCCGCCCACAACCAACGCGAACAACTTCACGATCCCACGGCCCACGCGGAAATGATCGCCATCACGCAGGCTGCCCAATCGCGAAGCAGTTGGCGGCTCGAGCGCTGCACGCTTTACGTGACACTGGAGCCGTGCCCGATGTGTGCGGGCGCCGTTGTCCTTGCCCGGATGCCGCGGGTTGTTTACGGCGCGGCCGATCCAAAAGCCGGCGCGGTGACGACGCTCTATCACCTGCTCGACGACCCGCGGCTCAACCACCGCGCCGAAGTCATCGGCGGCATCCTCGCTCAGCCCTGCGGCGAAATACTCTCACGATATTTCCAACAGAAGCGCCAATCGCCCAAGGACATTCGTTAGCGGCTCGTTGTCAGAAGTTGAGCGTGGAGCGTTTCCTTTACAACGAACTACGGGCTGCTGACCATGGACAATAAAGAAGGCCGCCGGTGGGTCAGGCCGGCGGCCTAGAGGGTGCTCGTAAAAACGAGCGACGTAATTCAAGCACGTTTTTAGCACAGGCATTCACTATTCAAAACCTTCCTTGCGCATTTGCGAAGTTGGCCGTAAGCGTTTTACCACCCTAAGAACCAGGCGAGACGTCATCCAGCTCACGTCGCTGAAGGCCACCGTGCGTTCGTAACGGTCATCACCGTGCCAGCGATCGGCTGTCGCCGGATTCGGGGATACCGAAACGGCAACATGCGGGACTGCCACACCGGTCGTGTAGGCTTCCACTGCGGATTGCACGGCGGAAGTTGTCGCTCCCGTTGTTGTCGCCATACGCGCTCCCACGCGCGACGCGTTTATCAAAACTTGCTGCACCATCAGGGCCCGCCCAAATTCGATAAACCCGATTACCATCAAAAAGAAAACCGGCGCGACGATCGCGAATTCCGCTACCGCAGCTGCCCCGGCGCGCATAGGCGCCGGCAACGCACGATTCGTCGGCCTGCAACAAGCAGAACGCAACATTACTTTCCTCGCTTACCTTTGAAGGTTGCAAGTCCCATCCCACGATCCGATCTCGTAGCTTGCCGGGGCGATCCGCAATTGGTCATTTAACAGGCACCTACTTCACGAGTACAACTGGTGAATACACGTAGTTGCTCGTGCCGGTCGTTGTGGACTGGATTACTCCCTTGGTTATTACGGGCGCTACTTGGATCATGACATTTTTTTGCGACATCGACCCAGTGAGCTTCACATTCACGATGCGAACGCCCTGCCATTTGACGATCGTATACTGTGGCGTTATTGCCGTTGCCGCTGACGGTCGAAAAAATCGGGATGATCCGCGGCTGTCCCATTATGGAGGCCAGTTCATCTTTCACGCCGGCACTAATCCCTGTGTCGCCGTTGAGATACAATTTCCCGCTGTCGTCGAACTCCAGCTTGCCGCCGAGCTGGGCAAAATCGGACGGAGAGATGCCGTGTACGATCTGCCGCGCGATATCGGCCGTGCTGTTGTTGCTACTGCCAATATCTACGGTGCCGCGGTTGCCGGGCGATCCGGTGCCCTGCGGAAACAAGTTGACCTCGACCAATCCGTCCGACCCGGCTTCGATGGTTTTCGTCGCGGCGTTCCAGTGATAATCGTCGCTGCCGCTGTTCGGCCACCAGACTGTTCCAGGTTGTCTGATCGAGCGCATAGGGCAGAATTTCGACGTTGGTGCCATCCGTCGGCGCTTTAAAACCTTTCACATCTCCGACGATTCCGGCAGTAGCCTCCGAGTGGAGGGTCTGGCCGTTCATACCGAAGATTCTAGCAAAAAAATACGGCACTTCGCCGTTCATCGATGAATTCTTGCGAAGCCGCACCTTTACCGCGTTGAATCCGTTGGAGCTACTTGTTTGAAAGGCGCTCTGCGAGTTTTTGAAGTCCGAAATGTAACCGAACACCACGTCGCCGTCGGGGTCGTTGCTCGTATTCGTGTCGAGCGACATGGCGTGCTTCGTGACTTGATTCAGCGAGGCGTATTGAGCCGCCGTGAAGCGCGCATAGTCGGCGGCTGCCGACGAGTTTGTCCCCTTTGCAAGTCGTTGCCCGTATTCCCAGCAGGCCGCAAGTGCCGACGAGTCGGCCGAGCGTTGCAGCTCCTCCTTCGATGACAGCACAAAACCAATGTCAACGCAAAACGCCACCATGCCCACGAGCACAACCGACATGATTGCTGCCAAAATTGTAATCGAGCCCCTGCGTTCCAGGTGGCTGCTCGTTTGGTAACGTTTCATCGAATTTCCTCCGGTTGAAAGCAAGTTGGTCGGTCGCAACAACACGGACGCGACCCGACGTCTCACAACGCTCGATCAATCGTCCAGGCTTATATCAATTGGAATTGTCGCATCTTGTTCGTGTACTTGTCCGTCTTCCGTAACCCAGACGAGTTTCGTAAGGATTAGCGAAGCAACACGATTCTCGGCGTAACCGACTTGCGATTCGCCAAGCGACACGCTGGGGTGATAGCTGTTAAGCGCAGTAAGCGAAGTGGGCACATTGAGCGACAGGTCGTCGCCCCCGAACGAATTCCATGTCTCTGACTGGCCATCTAGCACGCGAAAGGACAACGTTCCGTCGTGGAGCGAAATCCGCTGAGTCCAGCACACGGTTTCCTCGGAATTCTGGAGAGCTTCCGTTATGTTGCCCATGCTTTCGTTCACCAGTTCCTCGCCATTCCAAAGCTGCACCTGCATCCCGCCTGGCTGGTAGTCGGGAACCGTCGAATGATTCAGGGTGAACAAGAAGTGCGTGCCGTTTACATCGGCAGTCGGCGACATGACCATCGTCAATTGTGCCCCTGCGGTCCGAATCTGGCTGGCCCAGATGGAGCTCCCAGTGCTCCTCAACCACAATCACGCGTGACGACTGGCTGCCACCGCCAGGCTCAACCAACACCGCCAATCAAAACGATCGCTGGTGCTAGCTGACGACAAACTTTTAATTGCCACGTCATCGTCGGTCTCCTTCAGTATTGCAAAAGGAACTGATAATCCCACACTACCGCGTCCTAAGGGTGTCGTCGAAACGAGCGATAATATTCCGCAAACTTCACTGCTCAAGCAGCCGCTACTCAAATCCTTCCTTACGCATTTGCGAGCTGGCCCGCAAGGTTTTTCCGCCCAAGAACCAAGCGGACGGCATCCAACTGACATCACTAAATGGCACCGATGTGTTCACTGTAATGGTCGTACCTGGAGCAGCGGCGGCCGGATCGGGTGAAACTGTTACAGATACTCCGTTTACCGCGACACCGGATGAGTAGTTTTGAACTGCGGTCTCAACTTGGGCGGTGGTCGCTCCGGTCGTGATTGCCTGCCGTGCTCCCACGCGCGAAGCATTGATCAATACCTGTTGGACCATCAGTGCTCGGCCAAACTCAATAAAGCCGATAATCATCATGAAAAATACGGGGGCGACGATTGCGAACTCCGCCACGGCGGCTCCGCGCCGCTGCCGTCTGGCGCCGCTACGCAGTTTGCGACCATGTCCATTGGCTACGCACGCCGGTCTCAAGCCCCGTTGCCGATATCGTCGAATGCAGTTCAGCATGACTATTCTGCCAATCTTTTGGTTGCCGGCACGTCGAATTCCCGATCAGCTTGCCGTATTCCATTCCTACTTCACGAGAACAACCGGTGAATACACATACTTGCTCGTCCCTGTCGTGGTCGAGGGAATTACGCCTTTGGCCACCACAGGTGCTACTTGAACCATGACGTTCTTTTGCGACATCGAGCCTGTGAGCTTCACGTTCATGATCCGAATTCCCTGCCACTTCACGATCGTGTACTGGGCATTGTTCCCATTGCCACTGACGGTCGAAAAAATCGGGATGATCCGCGGCTGGCCCATGATGGAGGCCAGTTCGTCCTTCACGCCGGCGCTAATCCCCGTATCGCCGTTGAGCGACAGGGTGCCGGTGTCGTCGAACTCCAGCTTGCCGCCGAAGTGAGCTAAGTCGGACGCCGATATTCCATGCAATATCTGCCGGGAGATATCGGACGTACTGTTGTTGGGGCTACCGATGTCCACCGTGCCGCGATTGCCGGGCGAACCGGTGCCTTGTGGAAATAAGTTGACTTCGACCAAGCCGTCCGAACCGGCTTCGACCTGCTTCGTCGTGTTGTTCCAGTGGTAATTGTCGCTGCCGCTGTTTGCGATCAGTTCGTTCCAAGTTTGTTGGTCCAGCGCATAGGGCAGTATGTCCACATTGCTGCCGTCGCTCGGCGTCTGAAATCCTTTCACATCTCCAATGATGCCGGCGATCGCTTCTTCCTGTAACGACTGGCCACTCAATCCGAAAATTCGCCAAAGAAATACGGCACTTCGCCGTTCATCGACGAGCTTTTGCGAAGCCGCACCTTTACCGAGTTAATCCCATTGGGGTTATTGGCCTGAAACGCGCTCTGCGAGTTGTTGAAGTCGGCGATGTAACCGAATACGACATCGCCATCCGGATCGTTGCTCGCGTTCGTGTCCATCGACATCGCGTGGCCGGATACGGTATTGAGCGCGGCGTATTGAGCCGCCGTGGTCCGAGCGTAACTGGTTGCCACGGATGAGCTGTTACCCTTCGCCAACTGCAGGCCATACTCCCAGCACGCGGCCAGCGCCGAAGCGTCGGCCGATCGTTGCAGATCCTCCTTGGCCGACAGCACGTAACCGATATCGACGCAAAAGGCCACCATGGCGACGAGCACAATGGCCATAATCGCAGCCAAAACGGTAATGGCGCCCCTTCGGACCTGTTTATTTCGTCCACGGTGGCGTTTCATCGTTGTATCCCTCGCGTTGTGTTGTGTTCATCATGCGAACACATCTTGATTCGAAACACATGTGACGGGTAAATCAGTCGCCGAGACTCGTATCAATTGGAATTGGCGCATCTTGTTCGTGTACTTGTCCGTCGTCCGTAACCCAGACGAGTTTCGTAAGGGTAAGCGACGCGACGCGGTTTTCGGCATAGCCGACTTGCGACTCGCCGAGAGAGACGCTCGGCCGATAACTGTTGAGCGAGCTCTGCGTCGTCGTCACGGTAAGCGAAAGGTCGTCGCCGCCGAAGGTGGGCCACGTCTGCGACTGGCCGTCGATCACTTGAAATTTCAGCATGCCGTCCTCAAGCACTATCCGCTGCACCCAGCGCACTGTCTCGTTTACATGCTCGAGCGCCGCCGATTCGTGGCCAACGGCTTGATTCACCAGATCCTCGCCCTCCCAGAGCTGCACCTGCATGCCGCCCGGCTGATAGTCGGGAGCAGCTACGTGGTTCAACGTGAACAGAAAGTGCGTGCCGCTCAAATCGCCCCTAGGCGACATTACCATCGTCGTTTGCGGCGCACTGCGAGCTGCATCCGGTTCAGCAAGCTGCAACTCCCAGTGTTCCTCGACGGAAATCACGCGGGACGAGTCCGCCAAAACGGGTGGGGCGGCAACGAGACTTGCTGTTCCAATAAGTGCTGACAATACATTGCGAAAAGTAAATTGTAACTGTCGGGTCATGATAGTATCCCTCACGATTCCTCAAGTGGATTAACAAATCCGCACGTAGCAATCGGTCTGTCGCAGGTCTGCCCTCCGTTATTGGTCAAAGATTAATTGTGCCGGCGGCGCCTTCGCGGCGATCTGGCTGAACAATAAAAACACGGGCAGCACCAGCGCGGTCTCGACGACCGTTGTACCGTGCCGGGAATTTCGCCGTCGTTGGCCAAACGCGCGTGTCATGGTGCTGAATTTGCGTCGCACGCAGCTCGAAAGCGCCATCCGCTGCTTCCCGAAGGAAATGCCGCGGACAACTTGAGACAAGGAAAAGTTGAAAAGTTTGCCCCGTGCGTCCGCCGTGGTTTGGCTCTTGAAAAGCCAATTGGCGAATACACAATCCCGCCATATGAACCATAGTTCACAAACGAACCATGCGCCGCACATCGGGCAAACAGACGCGCAGAATCGCCAAAGTTTCTTCCCGAGGGTTGTGCGTGCAGCACAACCGGCATGGCCGGATTAAGAATCCTCTCCCTTCTGCGGGAGGGCAGGAGGAGCGTGCCTTGCTGGGCGGCGACTCTAACTCACCCGGTCCTACTGCAGAGGAAGCGAAGCGGAGCGAGCTGCTTCTAGAAATCGGCGCCCAGTTGCAGACCAGGCCCGAAAATGCCGATCGATTCGATGTCGGCGCCTTCGGCCAGCACGTCGCTCTTCCAATTCTGCATTTCGAACAACAGCCGGGCGTGCAGGTCGATCGCTCGAACCCGGCAAGCGACCTCGACGCCGCCATACAGCTCATGAACGAGCAGGTTGTCGTTGCGGACTTGCCCATCGACGAAGTCGCTATCGTCGCCGCGCCAATCGCCGCCGAGGATCGACAGCCGCCCCCCATACACCCAACCAAAATGCCCGCGGGGGAAGTCCACCAGCGGCGTTAGGCCGTCGGCCGCGAGCGTCGCGCCAATGAGATCGGCATTTGATTTGTCGTCTTCGGAATCTCTGAGGTGAATTCCGGCCAGTCGAACGCCTGCGGCGACTATTAGCTGCGAACGGCAGCCAGCAAAGCGGTGTATGCTTTCGATATCGAGCACATCGAATCTGATCTCCACGTCGTCGTCGGAGCCCAGCAGGTCTGTATTGCGGTCATAGTGCCAAAATCGCACGCGGCCATCCAGGTTGCCAACTCCTTGAAATGCCAGAATGACCCGCGGCGAGACCTGATACTCCTCCGAGAGTTTGCCGATCGCGTTTTCATTTATTTGAGGCCGCAGCAAGCTCAGCTCAAAATCGGCCGAAAGTCGCGCTCGATTGGGATTGGGTTGGCATTCGTTGCACGGCTGTCCGCAACCGGGATCGTTACCGTAGCCCATGCCGTTATGGTAGCGGCCGCAATTCGGACACGGTCCGATCATCTGGTTCGGGTAGGTCATCATGCCGCCGGGGCCGTATGGCGTGGGTCCAAATGGCTGACCGAACGCCGGTCCTTCCATGGCGGGCGGTCCCATCTGATCGGTGAATACGGGGTATTCGCCGCCCGATGGCATCGTTTGCAGCGGCATCACACGTCCCGCGGCGGCTGGATTGCCGTCCGATATCGATACGTCATCCGGCAGAAGCTGGACCGACGCGTCGTCGTTATCGACATACTGCACTTGTTCGATGACTCCAGTCGAACCGCCCCGAGACAACTTGGGCAGCGCGCTTGCCGGCGCCGCGTATCTTCCATCATCCGAACGTGCAACCCTCGGATACAGCGGCCGTGCTGGCAGCTCCAATTGCGATGCCAACAGAGTCGGGCCCGTGTCATGGCGAACGGCTACCACTTGGCCGACATAGGCGCCGAGATCGATCCCCGGCACTGGTTCGACGTATCGCTGAACCGTTCCGTTCTGGTCGGTAAGCGCAAACGGCGGAGCCCCATTCGTTTGATCTGGATTTTCTATCAGCCGCGCTAAAGGCGCGCGACGCGGCACGACCATCGGTTGCGGATAAGAGGCTGCCGGATTGCTGGAAGGCGCGGTTCCCAACATCGAAAGTAAACCATTAGCGCAATGTTTCCGAGCGGAGTTTGGCCCGCGGCATCTTGCCCGCTACAGATCCAAACGGCAATCAATGCGGTTGCACCAAAACAAACTCGTCGAAAAGCGCAGGCGTTAGACATGGAATGTTCCGATCGACCGCGCGGGCAAATGGCTGGTGCCGGCGCACTCAAGTGGCGCCGTACAGGAAATCAACCGGCGCCTGTTTGGCGCGGCACTAGAAAAGACCCGCTAGGAATGGCAGAAAAGAAATCGAAACGAGATGAGCGGCGAAGCTTTTAGCAAAGGCACACCGTTCGAGGCAAGACGGCTCGCCGCTGATAGCCACACCTGAAGCTCCAGGTGCATGCAGTCGGCACAGAGACGCCAGACTGCTAAAACTGCGGCGCTAGCGATGCGCGCCGCTGTTAGTACTGGGATCTTTTCTTCGGCCGCGGGCGCGTGGCCGGATAATAATGACCGAAATACATAAAAACGGTCTGGTGCCCCGTGGGATACTCTGCCTTCGAGCCTTGCGGGTTGTAGTCCGATTGCGCTGCGATTGCTTGCAACCGCCGCGACGCCTGAAAGTTCTGCCGCTCCAACTGCTGGTTAACCTGCTGCTGATGCAATTCTGGCTGCACCAGCGTGCTGTAATTGTTGTTGGTACCCCCCAGGTCCACGCGGAACAGGTTGAGATAGGGACTTACCGCGGGACCATTTGAATACCCGGCAAACGGTTTGCTGCCGGACATCGAACTTCCGACTCCCAGCCCAATGCGGGCAGCGCTGGTCGAGGGGCTGGACTGCCGCTGCGAGTTCAGCATCAGTTCTTGAGCATATCGCAGCGCGAGTTGGTTGGGGGTGCTCGATTGCGTGCTGTTATACTGGGCCAGCGCGGCCGATGAGCCACCCATCAGCACTGCAAATCCGCACAGCGGCAACAAGCATGTCCGGAACATCGATACGGCTCCCGCGCCAAACGGCGGCGCATCCGATCGGCAGGATGATTTCTTCTCGAGCCGATATTCCCCTGGTTTAATTTTAGGTTCGGCTGCGGGCGCCGGCAAGAATATCGTGTAAGCCGTAATTCATCTTATTTCGTCGATTCGGCTCGAATTCTCGCTTCCGCGGGGTGAGAGCAATTCCGATCTGTCGAATCCGCTTGCTCCCTACAATTTCATCGGCCGGCCGGCAACTGAAACTCTTCTGCTTGGGCGGCCGCATAACCCCTAGAGTCGCTGTGATTCATCGCTCCAACCTGGCAGGCGGCCCCAGTCAGTTGACCAGTGTTACTTTTCCGGTGCGGACTGCTCGGTCGCCCGCTGGCAAACCGCTCATTTCCGGCGAGCAATTCGCGCAAGGCCTCATCCGGGCCGCACCTAGCCGAAGTATTTTTGGCCGCCCCAGGGCTCGGCTCCGCCGCAGATTGTCAAAAGGGTATACGTCCCAGGTTAAACACGAGTTGCGACAACGTACGGTCGCGATCGGCGCTACTTGCAATTGACGCCGATTCTCGAATTAGTTCTCGTGGTATCATGCTCAGCGATTCTCAACGCCAACACGTTCGAACGGTCGTCCGCACGTTGCAAATCATCGTCGGCGCAATGGCTGCCGGCGTGTTCGGCTTTTTGGCGGTCGTAATCTTTCTCATTCCAAACCATGCCCGCCCGGCGGCTGCACCCCAACCGATTGTCACCTACAGCGCTGTTGGCATGTCCGTTACCATTGGAATTGCCTCGCTCGTCGTACCGAGCTTGGTTGTCAGCCGCATGCGGCAATCACTGTTAAGTGGCCATGCATCCGATTGGGGCCTCGTGAAAAACATGCCCAACGCCGCCGAGTTGGGCGACGTGGTTCCACTCGGCGCGATCTACCAAACTCGCACGATCATCTGCGCCGCATTGCTGGAATGTGCGGCTTTGCTTTCCTGCATCGCATATCTGTTGGAACACCGGGGCTATCGCGCTATACATCGCCGTCGCGCTGCTGATGATGATCTTGACCCAGATGCCGACAGTGTCGCGATTGGAGTCGTGGCTTGAAACCGAGCTCGCTAGCCTCGAACAAATGCGGCTAATGCACTGACATGCCTCCCAGCGCCATCTACCGCGCTCACCGCCGGACCCGCTTTGGCGGTCAGCACTCTAATGGCCCCTCACATCTTCCCGGATGGCCTCCGATTAGCGGCCCGTTTCGGGGCGGAGATCGGAAAAGTCGGAAAAATCCCACCCTTCCGGCCCAAAAAAGAATCACTTCGCACAGATTTCAGAATGGCCGCCGCACGTCTTATCTTCTTGATAACCAATCGTTTAAGTCGCGAGTGCCGGCATAGCTAGCGGCGGCGAACCCCGCAATTTTCGTTGGTACCTGCCCGGTTTTCTCCTATTATGCAATAGGTTTTCGGCGATTGGCCGCGAAAAACAGACTAATCTCCATTCGCGCCGTTTGTCGCAACCCCATGCGCCCGCCCACTCACTCCGAAATCAGCGTCCTCGCCATTTCCCACGGCCAGACGATTTCGCATTTCACCCCGGCATAGAACGACGTATGAGCACCGGCGCCACGTTGCCCCTGGAAGCTCAGTTTGCCGTTGGCACGGTGGTTGGCGTCGGCCAACGCCGCACGACGCGACGGCGCACTGTGGGGGCCCTGCTTCTCGAGGCCCAGATGGAAGAGGCCGCCGCCTTTGAATTCCTTGGTGGCACTGCGGCCGTATTCTCCACACGCTCGCCCCAAAAAGATACGCCAAATGAAGATGTTGCCGCGATTTGGCCTGTTGACCAAACGAGCGGCGTATTGGCGGTGGCCGACGGGCTAGGTGGTCACGCCGGCGGAGAACGCGCCAGTCGCTTGGCCATCGAGACAATTCAAAAATCGCTCCAGGAAGTCACGCCTTCACCCACCGAAGATGGCGAGCCCGTTGATCTCCGCGCCGGCATCCTCAACGGAATCGAGGCGGCAAATCAGGCCGTCCGCGAGCTGGGAACTGGTGCGGCTACGACGCTCGCTCTCGTCGAAATTCAAAACGGCACGATCAGGCCTTACCATGTCGGCGATTCGGCGATTCTTGTGACGGGCCAGCGCGGCAAGCTCAAACTGCAGACCATCCCCCATTCACCGATCGGCTATGCCGTCGAAGCTGGTCTGATGAATGAGGAGGACGCGATTCATCATGAATCGCGCCACGTCATTTCCAACGTGATCGGTTCCGACCAAATGCGGATCGAAATTGGTCCTCCCACCGAATTGGCACCGCGCGATACGCTCCTGCTGGCGAGCGATGGGCTGTTCGATAATTTGCTGCCCGACGAAATTGTGGCAACCATTCGCAGCGGGCCTCTGGATCGCGCCGTTCGAACGCTTGTCGATTTGGCGCAGAAGCGCATGGCAAGCCCAAGCGGCACCGCCCCTTCGAAGCCGGATGATCTCACGGTAATCGCCTATCGCCCCTGCTAAGCCGCCCGCAACGAACAAGAAAAGGCCGCGGTTGAACGCATGAGGCGTCAACCGCGGCCTTTCGTATTTCAAACGTCCGGTTGATTGCGACGATGAGGAGTCGCTCGAAGAAAGGCGAGGTCGGACCGTGCTGCGCACAGCCATGTTATCGACCCGGGCCAATCGTTATTATGGTCCTCCCGACGGAAATTCAACCGGAGTTTGATTTCAATTTCGCAGCCAGTCGCTGTTGCGAAGGGCCGCGTATTGTATCGACTAGTTCGCCCCCGTGCTAAAGCCGAACTTCACCAGTGCGCGGGAGCCAAACCTTACCTCATAATTCTAGTTCACGGAAGGCGGGCGTCACGCGTTTTTGCGGCTTGCCTTCAAGAAATTCGAGCAAGCAAACGGTGTGCCGGTGGGCACTTCGATAGCTAATGGCAAACCGCATGCCGCGATGCTGAATTTCCTCTTTCGGCATGAATCGACGCTGTCCATCTTGTCGCAATACGCGGAACTTGCTACACGTTGTCGCCTTGTCCAGTGGCTCGCGGGACAAATGCGCCTCGCCGAGCAAATCGCCCGTCTCTTCATCTTCTTTTCTTACGGATCAATCATGAGTCGAATCCGCTTACTTGTACTTTTGATCCCGCTTTTGGTACTGACGGCGATCGGTCGCATATCCCAACATACGAACGCCGCCGAAGCCGTTCAAAAGATCGATGTAACGCCTGCCAAGCCGCAACGACCGATAACTCTTCGCGATCGATTGGTCGTGGGTCTCCAAGCCCGGCTCAAATCGGAGGTCGCGTTCGTCGAGGCGGTGGCTACGAATGTCCAAAACGGCCAGCTACCGCAGCGACAGGTCGATGAAACGTTTTACTGGGCACGCCAGCGCGCTGCGATGGCCCGCGACGGCCGATGGCATCGGCCGATCATCTACTTCCAGCCCGCGATGAGAGCTCGCGCGAACCTGCTGCGCGTCTCGCTCTAATTGGTGCATTTGCCACAGTCGGCATGTTTGTGCCACCCATCCTGAAAAACTACGTCGCGCGGTTCGCGGCAGCCGGTAGCCAGGGGTCATGGAATCGGGTAGGATGGCACGTCGCATTCCTCGCCCACCCAAAACCCACTGCCCCGGTTGGAATATGGCCGCCAAAGTTGTTCGTCGCAAGGAAAAACGCGCCGAAGTCGAGGCCGCTGAAAAGAAAGCCAAGGCCGCGCCGAAAAAGTCAGCGGCCGCGAAATCGGCCACAAAAAAGGCGCCGGTCAAGCGCAAGAGTCGCGCAAAGAGCGCCAAAGAAGTGCGGCTCAAGGCGTTTTGGGGCGTCTTCAATCAGTCGCTCAAGCGAGTTGCGCTGTACGAGTTCAGCGAAAAGAAAGAGGCCGACAAAAAGGCCAAGGAGCTAACCTCCTCCGGCAAATCGCCTCACTTCGTGCAGCCCGTGAAGGAACCGGTGGTGGAGTGATCGATTCTCACACCCAGCGAATTGAGCATCGCGGCTTTACGACTCGTTGCTCACCTGGAGCGCAGCCGCAAGTCGCTGGCGCGTTTCCGCGCTGTCGTATTCGAGCTTGCCGAATCCGCGGACCGCGCCGGCCGCAATCGCCGCGTCTTGATGCTCGGGATAATTCGTAACCAGCATTACCGGGACGTTCGAGGTGTCCGGATCGGCCTTAAGCTGGCGAATCACCTCGATGCCGTCCGAGTAGTCGGCATCGAGCTTGCGATTGACAAGCACTAAATCAAATTGCTCATTCTTCAACCGGGTTAGCGCATCTTCAGCGCCGTGGGCCTGCTCGACCTCACAATCGAAGTTGCGCGTCAGATATGACCGGATCGTGGCGTGATCGGGCGAACACTGACCGACGTCAAGGACGCGCTTTGTCATCGTCGAAACTCACATCAAAACAAATTCGACCGCGAATTCTATTTCCCTTCCTTCGCAATCGCAAACAGGTAGGTGCGGTTGGCGATGTACAGCACGTTGTCGGCGACGATCGGCGTGGTGTAGACGCTGTTGCCCATGTTGATTTCGCCGTAGTAGGGCTTCATTTCGCCGCCCACTTTTTGCATGGCGACATTCGGGTCGGCCGAGTGGCGGAAGATGGCGACGTCGCCATCCTCGTCGCCGATGTACACCTTTCCGTCCACGATCAGCGGCGATCCCCACGAGGCGGACAGCATATCGTACGACCAATGCGGCTTGCCGGTCTTGGCATCGAGGCAATGGAACACGCCGCTGTAGTCGGCGATGTAAAGAACGTTGTCTTTAATTGCCACGCTTCCCAGCGTGCGGTGCATTGTCTCACTGAAATCGATTTTGCCATCGCCATTTTGATCAACTTGGCTGTAGTGCCAAACGGCGGCCGAGTTCGGATTGGGCCGGGCGAAATCGCCCTGTTCCGGAATCACGTCTTGCAGCCGCTTGGGGGGAATCGGCTTGGTCGGGTCCTTCGAGTTGTACGCCAACTCGGGGCTGACGTCGCCGCGCTTGGTCGGATCGACACACCACAAGTGGCCCGTACCCTCGCCATGCTCCGGGTCTTCGCCGAGCGCGATGTACACCAGGCCGTCATAAATCACGGGCGTGCCGATAATGTGGTTCCGAGTCGCCTTTGTGAGGCTGTAGTGCGACGTCTTCGGATTGCAGTCGAACTTCCACAACAGCTTCGCCTGGCCCTGGCCATCGCCTTCCGGCGCGAAGCTGTAGAGCCAGCCATCGCCGCCGCCGAAAATCACTTGCGGCACGCCGCCGAGCACCGCGTAGGCGGGCGACGACCATTGGCCGTGCAGAATATTCAACCCCGGCGAGGCATCGGTCCATAGCAGTTCCTTTGTATTCTTGTTCAGCGCGATGAAGCTGGGCGCGTTCGGAGCGGGAATGTAATTGTGCGCCACATCGATGCCGTTCGACGTGCACACGAACAACGTATCGCCGGCGCTCGTTACCGAGCAGTCGGACATGTTGTGCGGCGAAACGCCAAGCTCCTTGAACATATCGAACACCCAGACGACATCGGCCTCGTCCTTGTTGGTGTTTTCCTCGGCTTTGTAAGGGCCGTCGTTTTTGCCGTCGTAAAAGCCTTCGGTGTCCAGGCAACGCACTTCGCAGCGATTCGTGACGAACCACAGCCTCTTGCCTTCGACCAGCGGCGTGCTGCACACTCCCTGCAGCGGCCAGTCGTGAACGCGGCCGGTCGGCATCTTCTCGCTGCTGTGCTGCCAGAGAAATTTTCCGTCTTTGATATCGAAGCAAAGCAAACACCCGAGGTCGTGATCGGGCGGAAACCGCTTGAGCCAACCGGCGCTGTTGTTCGTGCCGATGTACGCGTGGCCGCCGGCGACGACCGGACTGCCGTAGCTCTGCGAGCCGAGCCGGGCGACCCACTTGATATTCTTCGCTTTCGAGGAGTCCCATGCGCCGGTGCGATAATCGAATGCGCCGATATTCCATTCGGTCGGGATATTGTGGCCCACGGGCGTATTGTTTCGCATCGGCGAGCCGCCCCATTGATTCCACTCCATGGTGGTGTTGGCGGGCGTGGTATCCGACGCGGAGCCTGAGCGTGATTTGGCGGCATCGGCAGCAACCGCAGCCGTTCCAAGAACGCAACTAAAGACCACCGCGAGTTCGAAGATTCGTTGGATGTTCATATCGATTGCTCTGGGGAATTAAATCACGACGGCGCGACGAAAACAGCGTACGTTGACGGAGTACGCAGCGCGTTTTTGGGAACCGATCGTCGTCTCGTTCGAGCTGTCGTGGTGAATGTAGTACGAAATCGTGAGGTTCATGCTAGTTGGAAGTCACTTGCAAATTGTCGAGGTAAATCTCCGCGTCGGGCGAAAAGCCGTAGATGCCAGGCGTGCCGTGCAGGTTCGGCCTGGCGTCGACCATCTCGACGGTCCAATTGGCCGGCTCCTTTTCATCCCGGGGCCAAATCTTTCCTCGCACTGTTGCCTTGTCGCCCTCGGGAATGACCGAAAGCTTTAACGTGTACCATTTATCCGGCCTCGGCCGGAATTTCACTTGCTGGTTTTGGCGGTAGTCGCTCGACAGCCAGCTATCCAGCTACAATACGCCATTAGCCGGACGAATCCGCAATTCGTAACCGCTGGCGATCAGGCCCACGTCGGACATCTTTTTTCACCGTTTTCCACCTTGCGTTCTTTGAGCAGCACATCGGCTCGAATCGTGTAGTTCGAAAGATTGATTGGGCCCATCCACAGATAGCTGCGGGTGCCGAGCTTGTTGTGCGGGTTTTTGGGAGTGGGCAGAACCGTTTTCTTGGCGATGTATTTCTCGCCGTCCCGTGCCGCGCACTTCCCAGCGGATGCGCCCGCCCAACCAGGTGAGCGGCACGTTTTCATCGTGGTTGAAATCGAACTTCCAGGGCAGCGGCGGCACGATGCGAATGCGCGCAGTACCGACAACGTTGTCCACCTTACAGGTAACGAGCGCACATTGATGCTCTTTTTCACGGGGCGCCTCGTACTGACCGCGACCACTGATCTCCCCCGGACCATCGACCGAGAATTTGAACCCGCCAGAACCCGGCCGATCTTTTATCTCCTGCCCCTTGGAGTTAAACAGGCGGACCTTATAATCCTGTTTGCCCCCGGCGCCAGCACCACGTCGAACGGGACAACTTGCACGGTGGCGACCTTTTGATCGCCGCTAAACGATTCTTTCGGCGCCGGGGGAATCGGGGCGGCCTGCGGCTCGTGGTCCGAATTGCCCACGCAATACATTGCATCCGAGGTTGTAATGTAGATGCGGCCATGCGACACGATCGGCGATGCATCACAAAATTCGTTGGAAAGACGAATCTTGTCGAGAATCTGAACTCCGCTGGCCGTGGGCTTCAGCACGAACCACTGGCCGCCGCCGGTCACCATGTAAATTTTCCCGTCCGCGACGAGCGGGGTCGGGCCCTCCACACCCGTCCCGCGCATCGTGTTGGCGAGCTTTTTCTCGCCGATGATGCTGCCCGTTTTGGGATCGAACACGAAGAGCTTCGCACTGTTATCGACGACATACAGCCGCTCGTCGAGCATGACGGGCGAGCTGAAACCGGCCATGATCTCCAGCTTGCGCCACAATTCCTTGCCCGTCAGGTCGCCCGATTCGGTGCCATCCAGCGCGACCACCGAGCCCCGCCCGGTGCCAAACGTGTTCTCGCAATCCTGGCTGGCGTACACGTGGCCGTCGGCTGTCACGAGCGGCGAGATGTTGATGCCAGCCCGGCCGAATGGATAGCTCCAAATAGCCTTTCCGGTCCGTGGCTGCAGCGACCACACGCCGCCATCGCCGGAGCAGAAGATGATTTGTTGTTGTCCGCCGATCGGCAGCACGGTGGGCGTGCTGAACGTCGTATCGTAGGGGCTGATGCTACTGCCGTTGATCCACCGCAGTTCGCCATTGGCCTTGTTGAAGCACATGAAGCGGTGCGCGGGGAGCGCGAAGCGGCCCCACTTCGGCGCGTCGCCCCAGCCGACGACGACGGCGCTGGTGAGCACATTATCTTCGAAGACCAGGGGAAAGTTCGTTCGCCCGCCGAAGGTCGAGATCAAACCGTACTCTTCGTGCAGGCTGTGGTCCCACACCAATTTGCCCGTGTCCCCTTCCAAGCAGCAGAAGTAACCGCAAACACTCTGTGCATAAATTCGTCCCGTCTCCGGGTCTGCGACGCAGCTCGACCAACCTGAGCGGTCGGCCGGCACGTCGGAGAGGTACACATTCATGGGATGTTCCCACAGGACCTTGCCTGTGGCCGCGTCGGCACAAACAACTTTCTCGCCCTCGTCCGGCGTATCTGGTCGATCGTGAATGATCGTGTAGAGTTTTCCGCGCAGCACGATCGGAGTGGACCGCCCGGCGAAGTCCTTCTTCTTCCACAGCAGGTTGCTGCCCGGGCCACCGCTCCGGATCCCACTTCTCGACGAGGCCCTTTTCCGTGGAGACGCGGTTCTGCTGCGGCCCGCGCCAGTTCGGCCAATCCATCGGATCGGGCGTCGCCGCGCCGCTGGTCGCGACCAGTACCGCCAGCCAGGCCATTGTTGATAGACTTGCCACGCGAATGGTCGAAAGAACGCTCATCACTGCGGTACTCCGCCCTTATGTATGGAATCAATACGGGAAACTTCGCGGAAAGGCAAATCTTACCCGGCCGTCAAACTTTACCCTAACGGCAATGAACCATGTCGGGCAAGGTGCTGGCAGCCGCGGTTTCTGCCAATAGGTGGGAATTTGCGGGCTCGTTTTGCGCACTGCGGGAATTCGCAACGCGAAACTCAAGACGGATGCGATGGCCGCACAGCTTTCCTAACTATATCAAACACTTCGCTCAGGAGCCATGCGCGGCGGAATCATCCGGAGAAACGTCAGCCTTTGACCATCTTTCGCGGCGTGCAGACTCAACGTAACAGTTGCGGTAACGTCAGTGCCGAAAATTACTTGCGCTTGATTCAAGCGCTCTTCCGCAGACGGTCGATACGATGGTTGTCGCATGCGATGCACCCGCGTGCCTCTTGCGGCAATTAGTATGCGCGTCAGCCCGGCCCGGATTTTCGAGCCAAGGATTGGCTCGACTGGTGTTGACGCCCAACCGTGGGAACCCTCCAAAGCAGCCCGCCTGATTCCGACTCCCGGCACTTTTTAAGTGCCCCTTACGCCGGACCCGCCTACCGAAAACGGCGTAGCCTTGCGTCCGTCACTCACGACCGACACAACACTTCGGCGTGGGGCGGCATCGCGCGTTGCCGGAAGTCGGCCAATCTTCTGCCTGGGTGGTTCCTACATATAGGAGACGATGTCCGATGAAGTGGAACTTTTTGGGAGCGCTCCTGGTGAGCATCGCCCTGACAAGCACAAGCTTCGGCTTCTGCTTGTTCGATCGGATGCTCGGCTCTGGCTGCGGCTGTTGCTGTGAGCCAAGCTGTAGCTGCTGTGAAAAGTCGTGCTGCTGTGATCAAAGCTGTGGCTGCGAGAAGAGCTGCTGCTGCGAACAGAGCTGCGGATGCCAGAACAACTGCTGTGATTGCTGCAATAGCTGCTGCAATGGCGGGGGCTGCTGCATCCTCGACAAGCTCTGCGGTTGCTTCCATAGCAACTGCGGTTGCAGCAACTGCTGCGAAAAGAGCTGCTGCTGCGAACAGAGCTGCGGCTGCAATAGCTGCGGTTGCGAACAGAGCTGTGGCTGTGCGAACAGAGCTGCTGCTGCAATAGCTGCGGTTCGGGCTGCTGCTGCAAGAAAAGCTGCTGCCTGCTGGACGGCCTTTGCGGCATGTTCCATCGCAATAGCTGCTGCTGCAACAGCTGCTGTGAGCCTTCGTGCGGCTGCAATAGCTGTGGCTGCTGCGAACAGAGCTGCGGTTGCCAGCAGAACTGCTGCAACAGCTGTGGTTCGAGCTGCTGCTGCAGTCACCACTGCTGCTTGCTCGATCGCCTCTGCGGCATGTTCCATCGCAATAGCTGCTGCGGTTGCGGTTGCGGCTGCTGCGAACAGAGCTGCGGTTGCAATAGCTGCGGCTGCGATTCCGGTGGCTGCACGAGCGGCTGCGGTTGCAACGGTGGCTACCACGAATCCGGCGAGAAGGACGAAGCTCCCCGGGCCCCAGCGGAAGCCGGCGCCTCGGTCAAGCCGATTCCTCCCCGCCCCATGGCTGATCCGAACGCCTCGGTTGGTCAGCAACGCAACGTTGTTCGCACGAGCTTCATGCGCTAACTGAAGCCCCTCGCGATCGACTGCGATAAGAATAAAACCTGCCCCGGACGAAAGTTCGGGGCAGGTTTTTTTGATTCGTGAGGCGCGAACAGCTTGTGTCCGCCGCCGCTCTATTTCACCAGCCCGCTGATCTTCAGGCCGAATTTGTCGCCAACCTTGACGACCTCGCCCTGAGCAATCGGCCGATCACCGACGCATAGTTCCAGCGGCTCGTCGCATGTCTTCTCGAACTTGATGATCGAACCCGGGCCGAGCTCGATGATTTCCTGAATGCTCTTGCGCTGCGACGCCAGCGTCACTTGCACTGGCACGCGGATTTGCATGAGGCCGCGGGCGTACACGGGCAGCCGATTGATTTCGGCGTCAATTCCCGTGGCCGCTTCGGCCGATTCCGGAGCAGGAGCGGTCTGCGGCGCTGCGGCCGATGGGTCCAGATTTTCGGAGGTTGGTTCGGCCATGAGTTATCCGATAGTTCCCTGCCGCTGAAGGCGCACAAGCACGTATGCCTTATCGGCCAAACCACCCCGCAAACTTTCCCCAAGCCCTAATGTGAACATCCGGTGTCGTCTCAGCGGCAAAATGCACGCCCGTTCCAGAGCGTCGGGCGTGTACCGCCCAGCCTGTCCTGCCACGCCCAGCGCTTCGCCGGGGGTTGGCACTTGCCGTATAATCGTGAAGAGAAGTGCCTTCACTGCTGCCATCAAATTCCGCCTGAACTCTTCCATTTATGCCGACTACTCTTCAAGCGCCGCCGCCCGCTTACGAGCTTCAGCCCTACAAGTCGCTGGAGAACGACAAGCTTACCGCGCGCATTCAAGCTGTCCGCAAACGTTTCGGACCGCAGCTCTTGATCCTGGGGCATCATTATCAACAGGACGAAGTCATCGCGCTTGCCGATTGGCGCGGCGACAGCTATGGCCTCAGCCAACATGCGGCCGAAAGCAGCGAATGCCGTTACATCGTGTTTTGCGGCGTCCATTTCATGGCCGAAACGGCCGACATCCTGGCCAACCGTCCCGAAAAGCTCGCCGAGCGCCATGGCGAACGCGTACCCGTGATCCTCCCAGATTTGGCAGCCGGCTGCTCGATGGCCGATATGGCCGCCATCGACCAGATCGTCGATGCCTGGGACCAGCTTGGCGAAGTGTTGGATACGAGCGACATCACGCCGGTAACGTACATCAACTCGGCGGCAAATTTGAAAGCGTTCGTCGGCCGGCACGGCGGGATCGTGTGCACGTCGTCGAATGCCGAGGCCGCGCTGCGCTGGGCTTTCGCCCGCACCAGCCGCGTAATGTTCTTCCCGGATCAGCACCTCGGCCGCAACACGGCCATCGGAATGGGAATCGCGCTCGATGCAATGCCCATGTGGGACCCGCACGCCGATTCGCTCGGCGGCAACAGTGAAGAGCAATTGCTGAAAAGTAAAGTCATCCTTTGGAAGGGGCACTGCAGCGTCCACCAGATGTTCCGGCCCGAGCACGTGCAAATGTTTCGCGAGAAGCATCCGGGCATCAAAATCCTGGTGCATCCCGAGTGCCCGCGCGAGGTGTTCGAGTTGGCGGATGTTTCGGGCTCGACAAGCAAAATCATTAAGACGGTCGAAGCCGCGCCCCCCGGCAGCAAATGGGCAATCGGCACTGAGCTGCACCTCGTGAACCGGCTCAAGCACGAACATCCCGAGCAGGAAATCTATTTCCTTTCGCCGGTCGTGTGCATGTGCGCCACGATGTATCGCATCGATCTCGCGCACTTATGCTGGAGCCTGGAAAACCTGGCCGCCGGCACGCCGGTAAACGTCATCGAAGTGGATGAAGAGACGGCCCGTTGGGCACTCGTTGCGCTGGAGCGCATGCTCGAAGTCAAATGATCTGTAGCCGGCCTCGATGAGGCCGGCAACGCGGAACGGGCCGGGGCAGACCCCCCCCGGCTACAGATACTCAATCAATACGAATCGTCCGACGGTTGTGGCAGTTTTCTATCGGCAACGCCACCCCAAACCAGGTTCGAGCGCTTGCTGTTGGATGTCATCAACTGCCCATATACTTGCGGCTCGATTCCTTCGGAGACGAACTGAACCTGCCCGCCGCAAAATGCGATGTTCACGCCGCCCGGATGTGCGCTCGATGGATAGCCGTAGGTCTCGTAGTTCGTTGGGTCGGCAAATACCTCCATCGAGGCCGGCAGACCCGGAGTCGGTTGATCGTAGTACTTGTCGCCGTTGATGCGATCGTATTGCCCCGGGTTGTTCTTCCAAACGAAGCCGAACAAATGCTTCGTGTCGACAATGGTGCTGCTATCGGTGCTGTTGGCGGCGGAGTCGTTCGCCCCATAAGTCCAGTACCAAATGTGCAAGTTTTCCGACAGCAGCATCGTTTTGGTGGTACCATCGGCAACCTGGGCTAGCGACATCTGAATCGCCGGATCACCTTCGCGATTATCCTTTGGCGCGATGTTCGTGTTCTTGTTGTTGTCAAAAAAGATACCGTTGGCCGGGTGCTCCTTGGTGTCGCTGCCGCGACCCGGCGCGCCACTGTCGGTAAACGCCCAGCCGGCGTTCCCCACGTAGGCCAGCCACGGTTGGCCGGGCGTCTCGGGCGGATGGCTGGGACATGTCAGCCCGTCGACATACGGAGACGGCGGCTGCGTACCGAATGCATTCGACCACGAATCCCAAAGCGCCGATTGTTCCATGTACGGAAACAATCTCACGACCCAGCTGGCACGCCGGGCGAATGACTTATCAAACATGCCGTTGGTCTTCGAGCCGTTCGGGTTAAATAACTCGTTGGAATAGCCGGGCAGCCTTTTCAACGAGGAATCCATCTGGGTAGCGGCGAGTGCCAACTGCTTGAGGTTATTCGTGCAGGTATTCTTGCGTGCCGCCTCGCGCGGCTTTGCACGGCCGGCAATAATAGCGCCACCAGCGTTCCGATGATCGCGATTACCACCAGCAGCTCGACCAGCGTGAAACCATGTAGGGTCGAGAGAAGCGGTTATGCTTCTCGGAAGTGAATTGGTTCCTTCGACCCCGTACATGGAGATTCCTGGAATGTTCGCTCAACCATCATTGGTGCGTCGGTGTTGACTTGCATAAGGACACGCTTACGGCCTGTGTATTCTGCGGCTGCTGCGGGGAAGTGTCGTTCCAAAAGATTTCCTGCAAGTGCCGGAAGCAGATTGCCGCGTACTTCGCCGGCTTGCCGCGGCCGCACACGGTGGCCATCGAGAGCGTGGGTTTTTATCGCTGGTTGTGGGAGATGCTCGAGCCCGTTGGTCGAAAAGCTCGTCTTGGCCGACGCCACGCAGGCCCGCGCGCTGGCCGGCCGGCGGCTCAAGACCGACCGCGAAGACTCCTTGAACATTGCCGAGCTGCTCTCGGCCGGAAGATTGCCGACCAGTTACGCGCCGCCTATGGAGGTGCAGATCCTGAGGGACATCACTCGTCACCGCAACGGCTTCTCGCGACAGCACGCGCGGGTGTTGTGTCGCGTGAAATCGATCATGAACGCCAACAACCGGCCCGGCTCGGCGCGGTGCAAAGCGACGGTCTGATCCGTTACCTCAAGGGGCAAGGCGAGAAGTTGCCGGCCCGGCACGTGGAGATGCTCTGGCAGTGCGTTGATCAGCTTGCGCTCACCGAGCGGCAGATGGACCAGGCCGAGCGGACCATCGGCGAAGTGGTTCGGCACAACTTGTCCGCGAGGTGTATGAGATTCTGGTGAGCTTCCCCGGCGTGGCGCTCGTGACCGCCGCCACCGTGATCGCGGAAATCGGCGACTTCCAGAGATTCGCCGATGCCAAGGCGATCGGCCGCTATGCCGGACTCAATCCGCGGGTGTTCGCCTCGGGAGGAAAACAACGGATCGGCCATATCGCCAAGACCGGCTCGGCCGATCTGCGGTGGATTCTGCAACAGGCGGCCTGGACCGCCATCCGCACCGATGAACACGTGCGGCGCGTCTTCCTGCGAATCGCCAAGCGCAGCGGCCACAAGGCGGCCGCGGTGGCCATCGCCCGCAAGCTTTTGACCTGGATGCACAGCGCCGTCATCAAAGGAGAACCTTACCGAACACGCGCGGCCGCGTGACGATTGAACTGCGGGACCTCGGAGTGAAACACGAGGGACGACAGCTCGAGCTGCTTTTTGGGCCAGGGACTCACCGTCCAGAGCTCGTGAGCGTGAATGGGCGTCGTCGCTCGCGCATGAGATCTCATGGGCCGGAGGCATGTCCTCCTGAGCTCGAATAGCTGAATGCGCCCCCCGAGGCGTCTGCGAGGTCAAAACCAAGAAAGAAAGCATGTTGGAACGCTCACTTCCTTCCTTGAGGAAGAATGACAGCGGGGAGTGAACGAGCCAACTCAGACCATGAGAGAAATAAATGTAAACACCCATCAACACTTGACAGGCCCCTACATAGCTGAAGCCTCGATGTTCGTGCCTCATACAATCCCCTTCCATTCGTTTGAGAGCGTGAATCTGTTCCGTCCGGCAAGAGATAAGAAAAAATAATAACTTGCGGCCACCGGCCACATTGCGAACGCCTCGGCCGGCTTGGCAGTAGCCAGAAGGCGCACAGCAGCCAGATTATGCTTTCATTCTTCCAGAATCCAGCGGATTTGTCCAGCAAGCCCGAGCGGTTCCGCGAGCCGTAGACATCGCCTCGGTGGCCGGTCCCTTGCAAACGGGCCTTAGTGTGATATTCTTCGCTTTCCGGCCATCATTTTGTTGCAAGGGACTCTGTAGCCAAAGAACGATTCGTCGGGCGAAAGCCTGACCTACCTAGGAGATTTACGCATGAGTATGTTCATCGGTGAAGCCCTCGCGGGCGAAGGCAACGAGGTCGCCCATATCGACCTCTTGATTGGCAGCAAGGACGGCCCGGTAGGCGTCGCGTTTGCCAATGCACTGGCACGGCAGAGCGAAGGTCACTCGAATCTGTTGGCGGTGCTGGCGCCAAACTTGCTCGCCAAGCCGGCCACCGTGATGATTACGAAAGTCACCATCAAAGGCGCGAAGCAGGCGGTGCAAATGTTCGGCCCGGCCCAAGCCGCCGTCGCCAAGGCAGTCGCCGATTCGGTCGCCGAAGGCGTGATCTCCAAGAAGCAGGCCGAGGATTTCGTTTGCGTCTGCGGCGTGTTCATCCATTGGGATGCGGCCGATGATAAGAAGATCTACGATTACAACTATCAAGCCACCAAGGAATCGCTGAAGAACGCGATGGCCGGCAAGCCCACGATCGACGAAATCCTGGCCGGCAAAGACAAAGCGGCGCACCCGTTCCGCGGGTTTTAACATTTGGACGATTGCGGATTTGGGCTTGCGGATTGCGGATTGAAAACCTCCAACCCGAAATCCGAAATTCTGCGATCATGTCGCCCACAAAAAATCCTCCTCTGCCTCGATACGGACGCGCAACCGAGCGTCTTCGACGCCGTGGTTGCGATCGATGCGGATGTCGACCAGTTGCTGCGGCACGGCAGTGTTACACCCAATGCGGTCCGCGACCTGGTGTACGGCGCGATGTTCACGCGCAGTCCGGCCGAGCTGAAAAATACCGCGCTATTCGTCGGCGGCACGGACGTCGCGGCAGGAGAAGCTCTGCTCGCCAAAGCGCGCGAGTGTTTTTTCGGACCGATGCGCGTCTCGGTGATGCTTGACTCCAATGGCGCCAATACGACGGCCGCCGCCGCGGTGCTGTGCGCGCAAGCACCTATCGCTGGCCGGCCAAACCGTGACGGTCCTGGCCGCGACCGGTTCCGTGGGGCGGCGAGTCGTGCGGCTGCTTGCGGGTGAGCGCGCCGTCGTGCGCGCCGCATCGAGACAATTGCGACGAGCCGAGCAGGTCTGTGACGATATCCGCAAAGTTGTTCCGAACGCCCAGTTGCAAGCCCACGAAGTGCGCGACGAGGCAGCGCTGCGTAACGCGTTGTCCGATGCCGCGGTGGCGATCGCCGCCGGTGCGCCCGGCATTGAGCTGCTGCCCGACGCCGTTCGCCGCCACTGCTCCCAACTCCAGGTGGCGATCGATCTCAACGCGGTGCCGCCGGCAGGCATCGGCGGCATTCGGCCGCAAGAAAAGGCGGTGGAGCACGATGGGCAGGTTTGCTACGGCGCAATCGGCGTCGGTGGCCTGAAGATGAAACTGCACAAAGCAGCCATTCGCCGGCTATTTGAGACGAACGACGCGGTGCTCGACGCCGAGCAAATCTACGAGTTGGGCGGCCAGCTTTAGTTAAGAATTGCCAACGACCAAATTCCCAAGACCAAATGGATTAGAATGATCGCCATTGGTAATTAGTGCCTGGTCATTGGTCTTTTCCACAGGTCCGTCCGTGTCGAAGCGCAGGTCTAAATCCGGCCGCCCGCCTGCTTCCCCCAGCGGCCTGAGCGTGCGCCGAACGATCGATGGTCGAAGTTGGATGTTCGTGCATCCACGCTGCGTGCGCGATCGGGCCGAGGACCTGGAAGAAGTCCAGGCGATGATCGATGCGGGCGAAACGGACGTCGCATTCGACGAATTGCGCTGGCTTCTTTCCGGATGCAGCGAGTTCATTGCGGCGCATGCGCTGCTCGGCGACCTCGCGCAGGCGGCAGGCGACCTGCCCCTGGCCCGCGGCCACTACGGCGCAGGCTATCAACTCGGTCTGCAAACGCTCCGCCGCGCAAATCTGCCAAAGCCCCTCTTGTATTCCCAACCGGCAAACCAGCCCTTCTTCGAAGCGGGCCGCGGGCTTATTTTGTCGCTCGAAAAACTCGGCAAGCGAGAGATGGCGGAAGAAGTGGTGCGGGCGCTTGTCGAATTCGATCCGTCTGACCCGCTCCGCCTGCGCGCGATGTTCGATGAGCTGCGCAGCGGCGGCGCACCGATTGTCGATTTGTCGCGAACTTTTCCGAAGCGTTCGAATGGACAATCCACTTAGCCCCCGGTCATTGACCGGGGGCTAACTACGCCGGCCAGCGCGCGTAGACGCCGCTCGGCAAACGCCTACCATCGGTCGTTTCGAGAAACAACTCGCCGGCCGCCGGCCGCTGACCGCAATGGCCGAAGATGCCCTCAGACAAGTAGGCCGAAAGTTCCGCCGGCCCTATACTCGGCGAATGGCATGTCACGAGCACGAATGCACGGTTCACCGCGGTAAGCTCACCACACATCTGCAATAGCGGCAGCAGGTGCTCGGCGATCTTCCACGGTTCGCCCTTCGGTCCGTGCCCATACGTCGGCGGATCGAGAATGACCGCATCGTAACGGTTGCCGCGCCTCACTTCCCGACGGCAGAATTTCATCGCGTCTTCCACAATCCACCGGATAGCTCGATCACCGAGGCCAGAAATGTGAGCGTTCCGCCGTGCTCGATCGACAACGCTCCGCGCTGCATCGACGTGAATCACCTCCGCGCCCACTGCGGCGGCCGTCAGCGTGCCCGCGCCCGTGTACGCAAATAAGTTCAGCACTTTCGGTAACGGTCCCGGCCTTGCATGCGGCATCGATTTATTCGCATGCCGCGCGATCCAGTCCCAGTTCCCATCCTGCTCCGGAAAGACACCAACTTGTCCCGATGGCAACGCATCGAGCGATAACTGGAATCGCGCCGCGTTGCCCCAATATTCGAAATACCAATTCCCCGGCTTCCATGCCTTGCTTGGCGGAGTCCAAATCCCTTCAGTCGTGGTTCCGTTAAAGCGCGCGGTCGCCTTCGCCCACTCCCGGGGCCACGATTTTCGCAATCCTCCTGCCGCAGGACTCGGTCGATCGAGAACCACATCACCAAACCGCTCCAACTTCCGGCCGTCGCCGAAATCCAAGAGTTCGTACTGCAAGCTGCTTGCAGCCATCGGCGTGAGACGTTTCGGCGAAAATTCGTCGCCTTTTCCGATTGTCGTTCCAGCCATAGAATAACCAGTTTCGCGATTCGCAAAACCAACCGGCGCATTGATGCCCGCTTCCGATATCGTTATCCGTGGTGCCCGCGAGCACAACCTGCGCAGCGTCGATGTGACGCTGCCGCGGAACAAGCTGATTTGCCTGACCGGCGTATCCGGTTCCGGCAAAAGCTCGCTGGCGTTCGACACGCTGTATGCCGAGGGGCAGCGGCGATACGTGGAGAGTCTGTCCACGTTCGCCCGGCAATTTTTGGGGCAGATGCCCAAGCCCGAGGTCGACCACATCAGCGGCCTCAGCCCGTCGATCTCCATCTCGCAGAAGTCCTCGGGCAACAATCCTCGCTCGACCGTCGGCACCATCACCGAGATTTACGATTTCCTCCGCGTGCTTTACGCCCGAATCGGCCACGGACATTGCCCGCAGTGCGGCCGGCCAATTACGGCTCAAAGTCGCGAGCAGATTATCGCTCGGGTCCTCGTATTGCCGGCCGGAGCTTCATTCGCCGTACTGGCTCCTGTCATCCGTGGTCAAAAGGGTGAATACCGGGACCTGTTCGAAGACTTGCGCAAACAGGGATTCGTGCGGGCCCGCGTCGACGGCCGCTTCGTGTCGCTAGCCGATGACCTGTCGCTCGACCGCCAGATGCGGCACAACATCGAAGTAGTCGTCGATCGGCTCAAAGCGGGGCCAAGCATACGCACGCGCCTGTCCGAAGCGGTGGATACCGCACTTGGCATCGGCAACGGCAACATCATCGTGGCTACGCAGACCGACGAGGCGCGAGGCGGGAGTGGTGAGGCGCGGCGGGAAATGTTGACGCGGAATCTCTCGCGCCTCGCGCCTCGCAACTCACATCTGCTGCAAAGCGGCGCGGCACACAGCCGGGCGACATCGTTCTGTCTTCGCATTTCGCCTGCACCGATTGCGGCATCAGCTTCGACGAACCGACGCCGCAACTGTTCAGCTTCAATAGTCCGCAGGGAATGTGCCTGACCTGCGACGGGCTGGGCGAGTTCTTTAGCTTCGATCCCGAGCGGCTCGTCCCCGACCCCGATAAGTCGTTCGTGCAAGGTTGTATCGAGCTGATTGGCCCGTGGAAGGATTTGGGGCGATGGAAGCGGCATATCTACCGCGGCGTCGCGGAAACGATGGAGCGTAAGCTGGCGCTGGCAGAAGGCACGCTACTGGAAAAGCCATGGCGCGATTTGCCGCAGCAGCATCGCGATATCTGGCTGTGGGGCACCGGCGATGAGCACATAACCTTCACCTGGCGGGCGGGCAAGGCCGCTCAAAAATACGGCGGCACATTTGACGGCTTGATTCCAGAATTCTTGGAAAAATATGGCATCAGCAAGAGCACGCCGCAGATCCGCCAGCTCGAGCAATACATGAGCGTGATCCATTGCCCCGATTGCGCGGGCGAGCGACTCAATCCGCAGGCCCGCGCCGTCACGGTGCAAACGACCAGCGCCCGGTTTGCCGATCGGCCACAGCGAACGCTGCCCGAAGTGAGCGCGCTGGCAATATCCGACGCGGCCGAGTTTTTCGCGGCGCTCGCACTCGAAGGAAACGAAACGCAGATCGCATCGGAGGTGCTCAAAGAAATCCGCGGGCGGCTTGGCTTTCTGCAAAACGTCGGCCTCGAATACCTCACGCTGGAGCGAACGGCGCCGACACTTTCCGGAGGCGAATCGCAACGGATCCGGCTCGCCGGCCAGATCGGCTGCGGATTGGTAGGCGTGCTGTACATCCTCGATGAGCCGTCGATCGGGCTCCATCCACGCGACAATCAGCAGTTGCTCGGTACACTTTCCGAGCTCCGCGACTTGGGCAATACGGTTGTCGTTGTCGAGCACGATGAAGAAACGATGCGCGCCGCCGATCACTTGATCGATTTCGGCCCCGGCCCCGGCGTGCGCGGCGGCGAGGTGGTAGCCGTTGGATCGGCCGACGAAATTGCAAGCAAAGCGCGATCCGTTACGGGTGCGTTCCTGTCCGGAAAGCGTAAGATCGAGGTGCCTTCAAAGAGGCGAATCGAGGCGCGAGGCGCGAGGCGCGAGAAGAATACGGAGGGCAAATCCTCGCTCCTCGCTCCTCGTTCCTCGCTCCTGATCCGCGGCGCCCGCCACAACAATCTCAAAAACATCGACGTCGAGATTCCGCTCGGCGCCTTCGTGTGCGTAACCGGCGTCAGCGGCTCGGGCAAGAGTTCGGTCGTGAACGACATCCTGGCCGAAGCGCTGTTGCGCGACCTCATGGGCGGCAAGGGGCAGCCAGGCGATCACGACCGCATCGAGGGCGTGGATCAACTCGATAAGCTGATTGTCATCGACCAATCGCCGATTGGCCGCACGCCCCGCTCGAATCCCGGCACGTACATCAAGTTGTTCGACGATATCCGCCACCTGTACACGCAGCTCCCGGAATCGAAGCGCCGCGGCTACAAGCCGGGCCGATTCAGCTTCAACGTGCAAGGCGGCCGCTGCGAGGCATGCGAGGGCAACGGCTCCAATCGGCTGGAGATGGATTTTCTGGCTGATGTGTGGGTCACCTGCCCGGTGTGCGGCGGCCACCGTTTCAATCGCGAAACGCTGCAGGTCATGTACAAGGAAAAGAATATCGCCCAGATCCTCGAGATGGACGTACAGGAAGCACTCGCGCACTTCGAAAACATTCCCTCGATCCATCACAAGCTCAGCACGCTGCACGCCGTTGGCTTGGATTATATCAAGATCGGGCAGCCATCGCCCACACTTTCCGGCGGCGAGGCGCAACGCATCAAGCTGGCCCGCGAGCTCGTCAAGAAATCGACGGGGCGCACCTTGTACCTGCTCGATGAACCCACGACCGGACTGCACTTCGCCGATATCGAGCTGCTCTTGAAAGTGCTGCACGATTTTGTCGATTTCGGCAACACTGTGCTTGTGGTGGAGCACAATTTAGATGTCGTGAAGACGGCCGATTGGATCATCGATATTGGGCCCGAAGGCGGCGAAGCCGGTGGGCAGATCGTCGATTGCGGCACGCCGGAAGACGTGGCCCGGAATAGCGATTCGCACACGGGGCGGGCGCTGGCACCGCTGTTGGGAATTCGCACGAAGAAGCCGCCGCGGGTCCAACGGGAAGGCAAAAACAAAAGCCAAGGCCCCGCAGACCACGCACATCACGGTTCGCGGCGCCCGCCAACACAATCTGCGCGACCTCGATGTAAAAATTCCTCGCGATCAGATGACCGTGCTTTGTGGACCGAGCGGATCCGGCAAAACGTCGCTCGCGATGGACACAATTTATGCCGAGGGCCAGCGGCGGTACGTCGAAAGCCTCAGCTCGTATGCGCGGCAATTCGTCGGCCAGATGCAAAAGCCGCAGGTCGATCACATCGACGGCCTGTCGCCTGCGATCGCGATCGAGCAGCGCAACACCGGCCACACGCCGCGTTCGACCGTCGGCACGGTCACGGAAATCTACGACTACTTCCGCATCCTTTTCGCGCGATTGGGGCAGCCCTACTGCCCGGAGTGCGACATCCCAATCGGCACGCAAACCGGCGATCAGATCGTCGACAAGCTGCTCGAGGAGGCCGCCGGCACGAAGCTCTACATTATGGCGCCGGTCGAGGTCGACGTCGGCGAGGAATATGAAACGCTGTGGGAATCGCTGCGCGGCGCCGGCTACGTGCGCGTGCGAGTCGATGGCGAAACGCATTCGCTCGACAAAACGCCAACCATCGACCGCCGTCGAAAGCACGCCGTGGAGGTGCTGGTGGACCGCGTCGTGGCGCGGGCGGATGCCCGCTCGCGAATCGCCGGCAGCGTGGAAAACGCGCTCGCGCTCGGCAAGGGCGTCGTACATGTCGCGCACCCGGCGGACGATGTTCCGGAGTCGCGTTGGCCGGTGCGCGTACATAGTCAGCACCTGGCGTGCGAGCAGTGCGGCCGAAGCTTCGATACGCTCAACCCACACAACTTTTCGTTTAACAGCACGTTAGGCTGGTGCCCGGCCTGCGAAGGCCTGGGAACACAAATCGGCGCGAACCCGGCCGCACTCATGCGCGATGCGAATCTGCCGCTCGCCAAAGGCGCGCTGTTGGTGTGGCCCAATGTGAGCTTGGCGATGTCGCAGCAAATGTTGTCGGCTCTTTCGGCACACTCGGGGGTACCGATCGATGTGCCATACAACGACCTCTCACCGCGACAGCGACGCACGGTGCTATTCGGCACCGGCGACGAGTGGATCGACGTTTACGATTCAAAGCGAGCCAGGTCGTCCTCGCCCCCGACCGGGGCGGAGAACCGTCCGGCTCGCGCAGCGTCGCAAACGGATCGCCCTCTGTTTCGCTTCCAATACAAGGGCCTCTATCCCGCGCTTGAAGAAGCCTCCAAACTTTCGCCGAAGCTGCGTACGCTCCTCGAGCAATTCGTCGGCGAGATCGATTGCAGCGAGTGCGGCGGCAGCCGGTTGCGCGACGATGCGGCCGCTTTCCGCTTCCGCGATCGCACGCTCGATCAGATCGGTCGCGCGCCGCTGGGCGAACTGTTATCGCAGGTAAAGACCTGGAAGCTTGCGGCCAACGAAAAGAAAGTTGCCGGCGAATTGATCCGCGAAATCGACAATCGGCTGACGTTTCTCGTCGATGTGGGACTCGATTATCTCACGCTTGGCCGCGCCGCGCCGACGCTTTCCGGTGGCGAAGCCCAACGCATCCGCCTCGCCAGCCAGGTGGGCAGCGGCCTGTGCGGTGTGCTGTACGTGCTCGATGAACCAACGATTGGCCTGCATCCGCGGGATAATGCCCGGCTCGTAACCGCGCTGAAAAAACTTCGCGACCTGGGCAACACGCTCCTCATCGTCGAGCACGATCGCGAAGTGATCGCCAATTCCGATGGCCTGTTCGATTTCGGCCCCGGCGCCGGCCGGTTAGGCGGGCAAATTGTTGCCTCCGGTACGCCGGAGAAGATCGCCAAACAGCGCGGCAGCGTGACGGGGCCGTACTTGAGCGGCAAGAAAGCAATCGCGGTGCCAACGAACCGCAGGACGGACATTCCTGTCCGTTCCCTCGATGCGCGAGATCGCCGGACGGTCAACATTGTCCGTCCTACGGATGATCTCCCTTGTCTCGAAGTCGTTGGCGCACGACATAACAACCTGAAGAATATTAACGTGCGGATTCCGCTTGGCACGCTCACCGCCGTCACCGGTGTCAGCGGCAGCGGCAAGAGCTCGCTCGTCGAAGATATTCTGTACAATCAGCTCGCAAAGACGCTGCATCGCGCGAGCACCGTGCCGGGCGCGCACGAATCGATTCGCGGCATCGAGCATATCAACAAAGTCATTCGCGTCGATCAGCAGCCGCTCGGCAACACGCCGACATCGAATCCGGCAACGTACACCGGGGTCTTTGAATTGATTCGCCACCTGTTTTCGCAGCTCCCGGAATCGAAACTCCGCGGCTACAGCGCGCGGCAGTTCAGCTTCAACGTGCCCGGCGGTCGCTGCGAGGCCTGTGAAGGCAACGGCCAGATTTGCATCCAGATGCATTTTCTGCCCGACGTGTGGGTCGAGTGCGAAACGTGCCGGGGGTTGCGCTACAATCCCGATGTGCTCGACGTGCGGTTCCACGGCAAGTCGATCGCCGATGTGCTCGCCATGTCGTGCGGCCAGGCCGTGGATCTGTTCGGCAACATCCCGAAAGTGCGCCGCATTCTGCAAACGCTTTGCGACGTCGGGCTGGATTATCTGACGCTTGGCCAAAGCGCGCCGTCGCTTTCCGGCGGCGAAGCTCAGCGCGTGAAATTGGCCGCCGAGCTCGCCCGGCCCGATACGGGCCAGACACTTTATCTGCTCGACGAGCCGACGACCGGCTTGCATTTCGATGACTCTGGCAAAGTTGCTCGATGTGCTCAATCGGCTCGTGGACCACGGCAACACGGTCGTCGTGATCGAGCACAATCTCGATGTCATTAAGACGGCCGACTGGGTGATCGATCTTGGGCCAGAGGCCGGCGCAGATGGTGGAAACGTCGTCGCTTGCGGCACGCCGGAACAGATCGTCGAGCAATTGCAGATTGCGGATCGCGGATCGCGGAGCAGGAAGGGTGCCAAGACGAAGAAAGCGCGCTCCGAAATCCGAAATACAAAATCCGCAACCGTTTCCCACACCGCAGCCGCCCTTGCCCCGGTGCTCACGGCCGGCCCATTTGTCAAACGCAAGCCGTACGATCCCGACAGGGTGACCGCCCCCCGCGCCGATGACCTCGAAATCGACGACGTCGGGCGCGATACGCGTATGCCGTGGGAAGTCGATGGCCGCCGCTGGCACACCAAGGATCGCGTCGCCCGCGACGGCCGAGCGTGCAAATGGGACGGTCGTATCCTCGACGCGATCGAGAACCGCATACAGAAATTGGGCGACTTTGCCGCAACGAATTGGAACAGCCGTACGATCGTGGAAATCACGGCAGCCAAAAAATCGGACGGCTGGTTCTTTCACGCAATCACCGGTGAGCGGTGGTTGGTGAAGCTAAAGTTCCGAACCGCGAAGAAGACTTTCGAGCGCGACAAGCTGGTTGCCGATCTGGACTTCAAGCCGCTCAACGATCTGGACGAGATCGAAGCCTACGGCCGCGGACCGCGAGTGAAGTGCAAACACTTGCGCGGCCCGTGGCAGGAAGTGCAAATCGACGCGCATTCGTGGCAGGAGGTCGATACGCCCGCGTTCTGGACATTCCTGGAACGCGCTGTTGCGGGATTTCAGAAATTCACCGACCGGATCGGCACCAAGCCGGAAGATGTCATGCCGTGGAAAGTATTGGGGCAAAAGTGGCATCTCTCTCGCAAGGGCTTTCCACCCGGCAAGAAAACCGCATGGAACCCCGAAGTGCTCGAAGAACTTTTGGAAATGTTGGCCGAGGCTGTGCCCGGCGGACAGTTCTTATGGAACAACCAGAACGTCGTTTATTTGATGGTGCCCGGTGTGCGGAAGCCCTGGGCAACCATATTCACGAAGCGTCTGGCGGGGATCGATCTGGTGCTGAATGGGCCCAAAGGCGCCTTTCATTTGGGCGGCGTGGCAGAGCTCGGATCCGAGCGCTCACTGGCCATTGGCGACGATCACGATCAAGTCAAATTGCGGTTTGTTACGTCCGACGAATTGCACAGCGAGAACGTGGCCGCTTTCTTTAGGGCGCACCTGGATTCGCTCGCAGCCCAGCGCTCACTTGCCGTCTAGTAAATTCCATCAATGTCCGAACCAACTAATTCGCTGCTCGCTCCGCGGTTCTTATTCCGCTTTAGCGTGCCGGTGCTGCGCCGCGAGCCGATCTGGAAAGCGGGCGGCATCGAGCTCGACACTTCCTTTCAGCTAGTCCACTTGGCCGACTTAGACAGCGGCACGGCGGACCGCGAACGACAATTTGCTGATGTGCGCATGGCCTGGAGCGCGGAAGGCCTGGTGTTCAATGTCAAGGTCGAAGGCAAGCAGCAGCCCGTTTGGTGTCGCGATGGACGACTGGAAGATAGCGATGGATTCCAGGTGTGGATCGATACACGAGCAACGCTGAACATCCACCGGGCAAGTCGCTACTGCCATCGCTACGTTTTTCTTCCGGGAGGCGGCGGCCACGAAAACGCTGAGCCAGTGGCAGATCAACTCTTAATTAATCGTGCGCGCGAGAACGCCCGGCCAATCCGGCCGCGCGAGCTGCAAATTGCCGCGAAAATTACCAAATCGGGATACTCACTCGCGGCGTTCGTCCCGGCGGCCGCGCTGGGTGGATACGATCCGCACCAGCACCGGCAAATTGGTTTCACGTATGCCGTGTATGACCGCGAGCTGGGCTTGCAAACGTTCTCCACGGGCCCCGCGTTTCCATTCGACGAAGACCCCACGTGCTGGGCGGCGCTGGAACTCGTCGATAGCTAACGCGCATGGCGGTAGCCGACGACTACGGACGTATCCGACCATGCACGTACACGTCGCCATCGAGCTCTTCGATCGCGATGTCGGCGAGCTTGATGGCGTCGGCCATACTCGCAACGCCATCGCCGCCGACCGGCGCCGGCGCTGCCGCGCCGCCCGCAAATTTTGGCGCGATAAATACGTGGGCTTCGTTCACCGCCCGCATATCGAACAACATTCCCAGCAATTGGCTGCCGCCCTCGACCAGCACGTTCGTCATGCGTCGCCGACCGAGCTCATCGAGTAGCGACTCAAACCGTTCGGGGTGCGTGTTTCCCATGCAGTGGAAAACCTCGGCGCCCGCGGTGGCCAATCGTTGGCACGCATCCGCTGGCGCGCTTTGAGCCGCCGCAACCAGCACCGGGAAATCGGCCGCCGTTTGCATGAGCCGGCTTTCAAGCGAAAGCGACGCGGCCGAATCAACGACAATCCGCGCCGCGGCCCGTTTCACGTCGGCAAGATTGGCCGGGCGCGCGGTCAAAAGCGGGTTGTCCAAGCGAGCAGTGTTGCTGCCGACGATAATGGCGTCCATGCGTCCGCGAAGCTGATGCACCAGCGCGGGATGCCTCGCTGGAAATCCATTGACTGTCGCCGCTGCGCGTGGCGAACTTGCCATCGAGCGTCATCGCCCACTTCGCGATAACCCATGGCCGGCCTGTCGCTATCAGCTTGCGATACGGCGCAAGCAGCCAATTGGCGTCGGCATTTCCGACGCCCACTTCGCATTGAATGCCGGCTGCCTGTAATTCCGCGATGCCGCGGCCAGTCACAAGCGGAAACGGATCCTGCACAGCAACGACGACTCGCTTTACGCCGGCGCGCACGAGTGCCTGCGTACAAGGCGGTGTCTGGCCCTGATGGCAGCACGGTTCCAGTGAAACATAGACGGTCGCACCGGCAGCGCGATCGCCTGCCGCGGCCAGCGCGTTCACTTCGGCATGCGGACCGCCAAATCGTTCGTGGAAGCCTTCGCCAACGATTTCGCCGTCACGGACGATCACGCAGCCGACCATTGGGTTCGGCTCGACCGCGCCCAAGCCCCGCGCGGCGAGCGCCAACGCGTGGGCCATGTAGCGATCGTCGTCGGTGGCGCGGCGTGTCACTTTGAGGAAGGCTTTAGTCTGATCTTGTTATCGGTTCTTGCCAGACTGAAGTCCGACCGACTTAGGATGGCGTCCACAGGGCCGATTTACCGCTGGCGGGCCGATCGCTGTCCGGCGTCCAGATGCGGCCGCCTTCCGGCTCCTCGCCGCTCGAGGCGGTTGCCGCCGGCGCCATGCTGTGAGCAGCGTGCGCATGCGCCGGCTGTTCATCGGCAATGACGCCCGTCTCGTACAGCAACTGATACAAAGCCGCCGCCACCTGCGGATCGTCGCGATGATCGCGCTCGATGCGGGCTAGCATTTCCTTGGCCTCGTCAACATCGCCGCTGGTGATGTGCAACTCCAATTCGGCCAGATCCCAAGTCGCGGTCGATTGGCCGGCGGATTGGCTTTGTTCGCGCCGCATGAATTAATGCGAGCGCCCGATTGGGATCTCGTTCGACCGCAATCATCCGCTGATAGGCATCGGCCGCCGGAATGCGATCGGCCAACGAGGGGCGGCGCACCGCTTCGCCAGCCAGTCGCAGCGTGGCCGCTTGCGCACCGACCAGGATCGACCTCCGATACAGAATAATCAGGTCGTCATCCGACAGGGCTTCTACGTTCAGCCGCGGTACGCGCACCAGCGGAAGTGCGCTCATTATTTGGCCGCCGGGCTCGATCAAATCCGGTTGCGGTAAATTGAGCTTGCGCCGCAATTCGGCCAGCGCTGCCGAGTCGCGGTCGCTGTTGCTGCCTTGCTCCAACACGAGAACGCTCGCCATCAGTTGGATACGCAGCTCCGGATCGCCAGCCGCTTCCAAGGGTGTTTTGCCGCGCAAGGCAGGCTGTGGTAGTGTCGGCCAGCGCTCGACGATGGCTGCGCGGCGTTCTTCGTCGATCAGTCGGCGCCGCATGTCGGGCGGAGTGTCTCGCGGCGGATGCCAGCGCCAATTCAGCGCCTGATCGGTAGGCGACACCGAGCCGATCACCTTCTCTTCCAGCAATTCGGCAATCGCATCGCCGGCAATCTCCTTTAGCGCGGCGATCGAAGAATCGAATGCCGGTCCCTTGTCGATGGATAATTCGAGCCGCTCTGGCCGGTCGGTTTGGCGACCAAACAGAGCTATAATCCCTGCAAGCCGGGGCACCGCATCGCGCGTGAGGCCGGCGCTCGACGGCGGCATCGGCCGATCGAGCAGTACAAACGTGTACCGCGGCCGCGGCTGATCATGCTGTGCAAACGCTTCTGGATCCATATCGAATGATTGCACGCGCTTGTCGGACGACAGCCTTTGCACCAAAGATTCCAGGTCGCCAATTGCATAGACTTGGACCGTCGAATCGAACCGCTTTTCCTTGAGTTCGGGATCCAGCAACTGAGCGATGGCCTCCGCCTCAATGGCGTCTTCAGGCGGCACGTCGAGCTGCGAGTAGGCGTGCAAACCGGCAACGAGCGCACGATCATCGGCCAGCCAGCCGCCCAAAAGTGCGCGATTGAACACCAACGCCGGATCGGCTCCGTAGCGCTGGCCCAAGCGGTCCACCATCTCGACTGCCCCGCGCCACTTGCCATTGTCGGCCAAACGCGTTGCTTTCTCGGCTTCGGCTTTCCAAGGAGCGTTGTCGGGCCAGCGGCGAAAACGGAGCTGGTCTCGCAACAGCAGCGGCAACCCGGAATAGTGGTTCAACGCCGCGAGAACTTCGCGCGATCGGGTGTCGTCCTTCGGCGCCAGCGCGGCATGCAACCAAAGGTGGGCCTGCGCCGCCAGGATATGGCCGCTTTCCAATAGCGCGCCGCCCACAGCGCCCAACGCCTCGAAAACGCGGAGCGGCATTTCGCGCTCCACAAGCGCCAGGGCACGCTGCAACGATTCGACCGCGGCACGCGGATCGTCGCTTTCGGCAAGCAGAATCGCCTCGCAGGCGTGGGCCGTCGGACTATCGCGGTTTGCGGCGACAAACTCGGCCACGGTTTTGCGCGCCGCTTCCATCTCGTCAAGCGACATCTCCAGGGTCGCTTTTAGATCCAACAAGGACGCACGGCCCGGATGGGAGGCAAGCGTTTGTTCGGTGTGCCGCAGCGCCGCCCTCGGCTGTTCTCCTTCGATCATGCGGTGAATTTTTTCGATCTCGCCCACCAAATCGACACAGCAGAATTTGAGTTTCTTACCGCTGCCGCAGGGGCACATCGCGTAGGGATCGACTGCCATGGGATTATCCGAATTGGTTGGTCGCGAATCATAGAGACGAGCATGGCCACGCCGCAGCAGCAGCCAACGGAGTGGCAACGCATTGCTGCCCAATGATCCTATCAGATGCCGGCCGTTTTGGCGACCCGCACTTCGTGTAGACATCTCCGCTCTGCGCGATGAAATTCCCCGCTGCGGAACGAGAGGGCTACACTGTGCTGCCGCGTCAATTTCGCTGGCCGGCTATTGAACGGCGCTTCTCGCCGAGTAGCTTGAGTAGCGATTTTTGCGGATCGGCGAATTTGGCGACGCCTTCGCGCATCAGTTGCTCTTCCAGTTTTTGCGGGTCTACTTTCGCATCGATCTCCGCGAGAACTTCGTCCGGCGGCAGCTCATCGACGGTGCGGCGGAATGTTAGTCCGCTCTTTTGCACGGCAGCGTTCGTGGCGGGCGGATTTGTTTGAATATCGCTTCCCGCCAACGCGATCACGTACTTCCACGGCGGATCGTCCGGCTTCTTGGTTCCCGTGCTGGCGAAGACGATTTCCTGCCGCAGCGCGGTCGGCCGCGTCGACCAAAACTTCTGGTTGGCGTGCCAAAGTCGTTTTGCGCCGACAATGCCGACCTGTCCCTGGGCGGCGGGCGATAGACTGGCGACGTGCTTCTCCGTGTACACATCCACGCGAGAAATAAAGATGCTGTACACGCTTTTGAAACCGTCGAGCGATCGCCGGCGTTGAGCGCCTTGCCAAATGGCGTCGCGAGCCGCTTCGTACTGCCGCATCGTGAAGATAAGTGTGACGTTGATCGTCACACCAGCGGCGCTCAGCTCTTCGAGCGCAGCAATCCCGGCCCGCGTCGCCGGCACTTTGATCATGCGGTTTTGATGGCCCGAACTCCATCGTTTTCCGAGCTCGATGTATTTTGCCGTTCGCTCCGATTGCGACAACGTGCATGCCGGGTCCTCCAGCAGCGGGTCGAGCTCGAAGCTCACGTAACCGTTGTCGCCTTTCGTGCTTTTCCAGACGGGTAGAAAAACTTCTTGCGCGTTGCGGACCGCGCGATCGGTAATTTGCCACGCGGCATCATCATCACTCAACTGTTTTTCATGCAACAAGTGCCCCAGCTCGTCGTCGTACCGACCCGCTTTAACGAGGTCCGAAATGATGATCGGATTCGATGTGGCGCCGGTAGCGCCGAGCGCGCGATTGGTCCGGACCAGATCGGGGTCCACCGAATCGAGCCAGAGTTTGGTGCCAGTGGCGATCAGGGATTCAAGCGGTGAACTCATTGCTAGCTCCTTCCGCCGCAAGCTGCTATCGGTGGGTGAAACGCGTTCCAAATCATATCGCAAGTCGTTCGCGGCACAAACATCGTAGCAAAAAATAGGGCACCCAACAAAAGTAGGAAGAATACGGAGACATTCCCAATCAAAGTGACCATAGCGATTCCTCCGATTCTAACGGTTATTGCTGCACTAACGGGCGAATAAGGTCGATTAACGTTTCACGGGAACCGTCCAGACGAGTGCGCGGGCGGTTTGGTTGCACGTTGAACGCGCGTTCGAATGCGGGCGCTTAACAAGTCGTTGCGATTCTCGCTGCTGTTGTTGACGGAGATGCAATCCATGACCAACTCGACCAGACTGATCGGGCTGTTCATGATAGCGGCACTTTGGGCGGGGCTTGCCGTCGCCCAAGGGCTTTCAACTGCCGATTTGGGCGACGACTTGCCGCCTGACTTGTCGTTGCCTTCGTCCGACGGCGAGTCCTTGCCACCGGCGACCATGCAGCGCTCCACCGGCGAAGGTCTATCATCGCCTGCCGCGACGCCAACGACCGAGCCGATCGATGGCTACTATCCGGGCGACGGGTGCGATCAGTATCACCCCGATCTGCAAGGATTGTGGGGCCAGATAGCGCCCATCGAAAGCACCGGCACGTGGCTGCGACGCGGATTCTGGTACGCCGAAACAGACGCAGTCGTCTATAACCGCATGTGGGCCCGCAGAGACCAACGATTCGTCGCAGAGGATCCGAATGTAACCCTCGGTCCAAATAATAATACCAGCTTGGGCTTCAACCCAATCTTTCTGGATACCAATCGCATCTTGATTATCAATGGCGCTCTTCCGGGCGAGGATGCCTCGGTGCGGGGAACGCTTGGGAACTTTCTATTTCGCGATGCTCATAACCGCGATCATACGCTTGAATTCACCGTTTTCGCCGGTGGAAACTGGGAACAGGATCGCGAGCTGGCGTCCACTTTTCCGAACGATCTATTTGTGCCGTTCGTCATCGCCGGCCATAACCGCACATTCAACCAAGCGACGCGCGAAACCATTCAATACGAGAGCAACCTTGATAGCTTTGAAATGAATTACCATGTCCGCTCGCGACTTGGCCACGATCAACTGATCATGGATCCGAACGGCTGCTGGCACCGGGCCGCGAACGCGGGTTTCGAGCGCGAGTATTTGGTGGGTATTCGTATCTTGCAATTGGCAGAAAAGTTGGATTGGCGCGCACAAGACATTGCAGTCGCCGGCGACGACGGTTCTTATTTGATCCGCACCGATAACGACATGGTTGGCTTTCAGATGGGCACGGGCCTGACGTATCAGGCGCCGCGCTGGAGCGTCGGCGCGACGGCCAAGGGCGGCGTCTTCCTAAACGATGCGCTGGGCACTTCGCGGCTGGATTTCACGGCCGATGACGATAATGATGCGAACCTGCGCCTGCGGGAAAACGAACTATCGTTCGTGGGCGAGTTCAAGCTGCAGGGCCGATATCACGTCCTGCCCAATGTCTCGCTCCGGGCAGGTTATGAAATCCTGTTCATTACAGCGACCGCATTGGCGCCTAATCAGGCCACTTTCATTACGGACTATTCGTATCTCAACACGACGGGCGGACCGCTGTACCACGGTGCTTCATTCGGGTGTGAATGGTATTGGTAGGCTTGCAGTTTGACGGCGCATGTTTTCAAGCGACGCCGGCGACTTGTTCCTATCCCCGAGACCGCCTCCATTGCAGCCGCGCTTGCGTTCTGAAATGCCGACTCGCATCGGCTTTCTGAGTGCGGCTTTTCCTTCCGCCATTGCGATCTGTCGTATTAGAGCGGACAATCGGCCAGCATCCCGGCGGTGCGCAACGTAATTCAATCGCCAGTTGCGCAATCGCATCGTTGGGCTCGCTCGCGGAAACGCCTATGTCACGCCGTAACCTCTTGGTTTTGATGCTGGCGGTGGTCGTATCGTACGCCTGTTATTTGCGAGGTGCGCAGAACCCGTACGCCCGGTACGTGGCCGAGGGACTGGCGAGCATTCAGACAGGCGCGCTCGATTCGGTTCCAAGCCGCGAGCTTTTCGACGGCGCGATGCAAGGTATGGTGGGTGTGCTCCACGAGCACGGCGATGCGCATTCGCAGTTCCTCAACGAAGCGGAAGCCAATCCGTTGCGTAGCGAAATACATCAACAGTTCGGCGGCATCGGTGTGCGGATTGGTTTCGCCGGCGACCCGCATCGACTGGCGATTGTCGCGCCGCCCGACCCCGGCACGCCCGCGGCTCGAGCGAAACTGCAGCCGGGAGATTACATCGTTACGATCGACGACCAGCAGACGATCGGCATGAAAATGAGCGATGTGCTACGCCTCATGCGCGGCGAGCCCGGCACGACCGTGCGCCTCTCGATTGAACGCGCGGCGGAAACGCGGCCGCATACGGTCGAGTTGGTGCGCGAGGTGATCAACCTCGAATCCATTCTGGGCGATCGACGCGATCAAGACGGAGGCTGGCAATTTCGCCTGGCTGACGATCCACGAATTGCGCAAGTTCGCATCACGTCGTTTGGTGATCGCACCGCCGGCGAGTTTAGCAATGTAATGCAGAAGCTAACCTCCGAAGGCGTTGCCGCGATTGTACTCGATTTGCGGGACAACCCGGGCGGGTCGCTAGATGCAGCGGTGGCCGTCTGCGAAATGCTGCTCCCTGCGGGCAGGACGATTGTGGAAACGCGAGGGCGCGGGCACGTATTGCTACATCGCTATGTCAGTGCGACCTCCGGACGTTATGATGAAGTGCCGCTTGCAGTCGTGGTCAATCAGAACAGCGCGAGTGCGGCTGAAATAGTTGCGGCATGTCTGCAAGATAACGGCCGCGCGGTGGTCGTTGGGCAGCGCACATACGGCAAAGGGACGGTGCAGCAACTGCTACCGCTGCAATCGGGCAAAAGCCTGCTGAAGCTGACTTGGGCGAGCTTTTGGCGTCCCAGCGGGGCAAACATTCACCGCGCTGCCGGCGTGCCGGATGATGCGACGTGGGGAGTGCTGCCCGACACCGGATACGAACAGAAACTTTCGCCCGACGAATATCAGACTTACGAAAAATACCGAAGCCTGCGCGATGGGTTCGGTCACGCCGACGCAGCCAGCGACAGCCGTGATGCGGCAACCAAAAGCGCTGGATTTGTCGATGAGCCGCTTCGATTAGCCGTCCGGTATCTGCAAAGAAAATTAGACGAAAAGCAATTGCACGTCGTGCATCGCGGTTAATGTTGCAGGCATGTAGCGGCTTCGGCGCTTGTAGCACTTTCTCTGCCGGGCGTAATTTTAACAGGGCGTCGCCAACAATTGCGGTAGTCATCGACAATCGAATTGACATCCCTCAAGTCATTATGGAGTAAGTAGTTAGGAAATCCAATGGGCGAATTGATCCCGGCCGCTTTTGTTTTGGCATACGTTGTGCGATACCCCATCTCCGACCGCATTTGGGAAATGGCGGTTATTCTCGCCGGCGCAGGACGCTAATGGCTCACAACGAGCCGACCTCGTCGAAGTCAGAGAATCTGGTGCGAGACGGGTACTCGCACGAGCTTGTCATCGAATCTCCTCAACAGAGAAGGGGGACCGAAAAAATGGTTGCTTTCAATCGCGTTCGTTGTACGGTGGTCGCGGTATCGGACATGGACAATTCTTGCACGTCGCGCGGAGCACTGGCTCGCGACTTGCTGCCGTGGGCCGATCCGTACGTCGCGCAACTCATTAAGAACCTCCAGGCGGAAGTGCGAAGGGAGCGGCAGTTCCAATCACGGGTGCCGCATTATCGTCCCACCAGCGCCGAGGCATCGGCGGCTTGAATGAGCGGACGCATCTCCGCAGCGAGATAAAAGGAACCGGCGATGCAAATGCATTCACCTGACACCGCCGAGCTGATGGCATGCTGCCAAGCATCGCTCGGCGTGGGACAAACGGATAAGAGTGCCGGATCGCGTGGCGCGATATCGCGAACGATTTCCAAAAGCTCGCCGGCTGGAACTGCCCGCGGATTATCCTGGTATTGCGTAACAATGATGCGATCGAAGTGAAGGGCCAGCTCGCGCACGATGGCTGGCACATCTTTGTCGTGGCTAATGGATAGAATCAGCGTACGGCGTGACGCGGTAGGCAGCTCGGCGAGGGTATCCACGAGCGCTCGGGCAGACGCCGGATTGTGTGCCGTATCGAGCACAATTGTCGGCTCGCCCGGCACAATTTCGATGCGGCCCGGCAATACGGCATGCGACAATCCGAGCCGCATCGCGTCGCTCGAAATACACCATCTTTGATGGCGCAACTCAGAAATCGTGGCAAGGGCGACGGCGGCGTTCGCCGCCTGATGCCGGCCGGGCATGGCGAGCGGCACTTGTTGTAATTGAAATTCCTGTCCGGGGACCAGATATTCAAAGCTGATTTGACTGGACAACAAGGCCCCAGTTTTTCCTCCATCCTGTCGCCACTTCTCGTTTTCCCCTGGTACTCGCTCGACCGGGGTCGAGGACGTCCCGGGCGCTCGTATTCGAAATGGAAATCGCGGCCGAGTTGAATCAACCGGCAGCCATGTTCGCGAGCAAGTTGGGCAATTACGGCTTGCGGCTCCGGATCGGTCACTCCGCAGATGACCGGTACGCCGGGCTTGATGATGCCGGCTTTTTCGCGGGCAATCGATGCTAGCGTATTCCCGAGCTGGCGCATGTGGTCGAAGCTGATGGACGTAATCACGCTGACGACCGGGAGGCAAACATTGGTGGAATCGAGCCGGCCGCCAAGGCCGACCTCCAAGACGGCAGCATCAGCCTGCCGTTCTACAAAATGCACGAGCGACATCGCGGTGGTGATGTCGAAATAGGTCGGCCCGCCGGTCGGGTCGCCGTCGGCTGCCGCTTCATCGTCCAGTGCACGCACGATGGGGATCAATCGATTCACGAGCGCGACGAACTCGTCGGAGGAGCAAGGCTGGCCATCAACGGCAAGCCGCTCCTCAATTCGTTCCAGATGCGGCGAGCTAAATAATCCGGTCCGGTATCCAGCGGCGGTTAGCACCGCGGCGATCATCGCCGACGTTGAGCCTTTGCCTTTGGTGCCGGCGACGTGGATGATCTTCATGCCGGCATCCGGCTGACCGAGTCGAGTGAGCAGTTGGCGCATGCAGTCGAGCTTGAGCTGTCGCTCCTGATAGGGAATGACTGCGATCCGCTCATAATTGATCCGTCCCATGAGCCACTCGAGCGCGAGCTGGCGGGCGCCAGGGTGCGGCGCGGTGCGCGAGCGATCGGAATTATGCGACGACGCGATCATGGATTGAATGTACGAGGGATTGCTTTGCGCAAGCGTTACTCGCGGAGCGGGCTACGCTGCGGCGTGTATTTTATTGGAAAAAATTGGAGGGGCCCCTCCGTGCACGAGTCGATCTTGCGCGACGCGACTGAGCGACGAAACGTGCCAGCCGGCATGCGAGTTGATCGACCCCATCGACGTTCGGCGCGACGGCCTTTGCATGTGACCGCATAACAGTTTTCGGGCAGGGCGTATCTGGCGATTCTGAATTCGGCCGCCGAGCCGATCTCTACGGCTCTGCGGCGGTTGGGTACCCACCAGTGTCGTCTGCTGCCCGATTGCCGGTCCTGATATCCGTTGCAGGATGATGCATCGTGGCGACCGTAAAATGGGCCACATTCGGGGCGCATCGGCGAACATCGATTGAAGGCCACGATAGCAAGGAGGAGGCACGATTTCTACAAAGAAATTTGGCCGGGTTGAGAACGACCATCCCGCAAGTGTGGCGGCGGCGTTTTCCCGGAACGCAAGGGAAAGAAGAAGGGCCGGCGAGGTGCGGGAGACCTCGTCGGCCCTCAGGTGGGGAGAAAATGCGGGCTGCCTTCGGGCAGCCCATCACGTTGAACCATCGAAACTCATCTGCTGGACGCCGCCGGTGGCCGCCGCGGTTCGATGCACCCGCCCGCGGATCGCACGGCTTGGCGTCCCACTCTTCTACCGAACGCGGATAAAGCACAGGGCGTGCCAAGGGGCGCCGGTATCTTGGGGTTTTCTTAGGTATTGGTCCAAGTGTTTGGCACGTCAGCGTTTGGGGCGTGTGACACGCGTTTCAATGGCTGTGCAGGCAGAACGAGGATCCTTGCCGATGCGTGTAAAAGTTTCTGTGTGTTGTTGTAGAAGTTGCCGGGGCGGTGGCAAGTGCTAGCGAACATATGGGGTCGCGGTTGCGTAGCGCGGGGAGCTAGACCGCAAGCAAAGTGAATCGCAAAAAGTGATCGGAAGTCGTCTTGCCGCCCGCACTCAAGTCATTAAACTTCAACGGTTTGCGATGCGGAATTCGCCTGGCCGGCCAACGAACGATAACCCCCATGCTGTCGGTGGAGAACATAAAAAAATCGTATTGGGAGCCAAATGGGGAGCGGCTTCCCATCCTCAATGTGCCGCGATTGGATGTCGGAGCGGGCGAGCAGGTAGTCATTCGCGGTCGCAGCGGCGGCGGGAAAACGACCCTTCTCAACGTGATCGCCGGCCTGGCAACCGCGGACGAGGGCAAGATCGTCGTGCAGGAGACCGATGTCACTTGCCTGCCGGAGGCGATGCGCGACCGATTTCGGGCCCGGCATATCGGGTTTGTTTTTCAAACATTTAATTTGCTGGCGGGCTTTTCGGCCCTGGAGAACGTTTTGCTGGGGATGACATTTACCGGCCAACGAAACGATCCCCGCCGGGCGAGCGAGATGCTGGGACGAGTTGGACTGGGCCAACGGCTTTCTCACAAGCCTGCCGCTCTCTCGGTGGGCGAACAGCAGCGGGTGGCTGTGGCGCGAGCGTTGGTGAATCGGCCGGTGCTACTATTGGCCGATGAGCCGACGGCCAACATCGATCCGGCGCATCAGCAACAGGTGATCGAACTACTGCGCGAAGTGTGCCGGGCGGAAAACGTCGCGATGCTGCTGGTGACACATTCGGATGAGGTGGCCGGGCAGTTTGAGCGCGTGGAGCACCTCGAGAATTTGAACCGGGTCATGGCGACCGTAAGCTAAACCGCGGCGGTACACTGGGTGGAATCGATTCCGTCAACAATATGCCGTTTTGGAAAATAGCGTGGCGAAATATGGAGCAGCGCGGGTTCGCGTCGGCTCTTACCGCGCTATCGATGGCACTGGGCGTGGCGGTCATGATTGCTGTGATTGTGATCTATGGCGTCACGGTGCGGCAATTCGATCAGAATGGCCAGGGGTATCACCTAATCGTCGGCGGCAAGGGGGGCTCACTGCAACTGGTATTAAGCACGGTTTATCACATCGGTCAGCCGCTCTATCCGATTCCGTACAGTTATTACCAGAAGTTTCTGCCTGGCGGAGAATTTGCACGCGACACCGCCATCGCAATTCCGCAGTGTCTTGGCGACAGTTATCAATCTCCCGACAATTCGGTGTTCCGCGTTGTGGCGACGACGCCGGAGCTGTTCGACAAGATTCATTACGGAAGTAATTCTGACGGATCGCTAAAAAGCTACGAATTTCAGCCGGGTGGGCGAAATTTCAAGACCGAGAATTTTTTTGAGGGAGTGATTGGCTCGGTAGTCGCGGCCCGTTCGGGTCTCAAAGTCGGCGACACGTTTCAGCCAAGTCATGGCCTGGCTGGCGGAAGCGATCTTCATCACGCGGTGAAAATTGTCGGAATCTTGAAACCGACCGGCACGGCCGACGATCGTGCGCTGTTCATGAACATCGAGGGATTTTACTTGATGCCCGGCCACTCGCTCGCGTCGCACGACGTATCGGATGAGACCAAGGGCAATGAGACACCTGGCGGGGCAGCCGGCACGGAAAGTGAAGCGGAGGAAGCGCACGAGCATGAGCTGGAGCGCGCGCTCGATCTTCAATTGGCGCGAGGGCAAGCCAAGCCGTTACCGGCAGAGCAGCGCGAAGTGACGTCGATCCTGGTGTTGTGCAAGGGTCCATTGGAGGCCCAGGATCTCAATTTCAAGATCAACAAAGGGAAAAGTAGAATCGCGCAAGCGGTGGCGCCGGCACGGGAAGTCGGGTTGCTGATGAACAGTATCGTGGGTCCGATGCGAGTTGTGCTGCTGGTGCTGACGGTGCTGGTGGTAATTGTGGCCGGGATCAGCATCCTAGTGAGCATTTACAACTCGATGGCCGAGCGGAGCCACGATATTGCAGTCATGCGTGCGCTGGGGGCCAGCCGCAAAGCGGTGATGGCGATCATCCTGGTGGAATCGATCTTGTTATCATTGGGCGGAGGCCTGATCGGTATTCTGTTGGGGCACGGCATGATCGGGGCGGCAAGCCCGTACGTCGTCGAACGAACCGGCATCGCGCTGAGTTTGTTCAAATTCGATTGGCAAGAACTGGTGCTAATACCAGGGCTGGTGGTGCTGGCCTCGCTGGTGGGCTTTTTGCCGGCGCTGGCGGCCTATCGGACCGATGTGGCCAAGGCGCTGGCGGGCAGCCGGTGAGCGTGTCCGCCGGGCGCTGGATTGAGTAGAATGAATTTCGCTTTAGGCGGGTGAAAGGGGCAAGGAAAGCGATGAAATTGTATTCTTTCAAGATTGTATTTGCGGCACTGGCGATCGGTGTGGCAGCAGCAAGTAGTGCTTCGGCCTGCCCATTTTGCAGCGTCGAATCGCAAACGCTTAGCGAGGAAACTCGCGGGGCGGACGCCGTCGTGCTGGCCACGTTGCTGAGGGAGGCTCCGGCCACGGCCAACGCCAGCGACCCCAATTCGGGAACCGCGACATTCCAAATCACGGAAGTGCTTCGCGGCCAGGACCAGCTCAAGGGCGCCAAAGAGATCGCGGTCGTGTTTTTCGGCGATTCCAGCCGCGAGCGAACGTACCTCGTAACCGGCCTCGGCAAAGACAAGATCGATTGGACGACGCCGCTGCCGCTGTCGCCGGGCGCGGTGAAGTATGTTAAGCAGCTAGCGACAGTTCCGCCCGCCGGTCCGGATCGGCTGGTTTTCTTTCAGGACTACTTGGAGAACGCCGACCCGCTATTGGCGCAAGATGCCTACGACGAATTTGCCCGCGCGCCTTACTCCGAGCTGCTCGAGCTTGGGCCGCGGATGAAGCACGATCGGGTTTTGCACTGGGTTACTGATCCGGAGGTGAGCCCGAGCCGACGGCGATTGTATCTGACCATGCTGGGCATCTGCGGGAGCAAGGCAGACGTGCCGATGTTGGAATCGATGATTACCTCGGACTTCGAGGCAATCAGGCCGGCGATGGAGCAGGCCTCGCGAGCGGCGCTGGCGTTGGGCGGCCCGGTTGGGCTGCCGGTGTGGATTGAAGCCGTGCAGCAGCAGGAGCGACGCAAGAAGCTGGGGTTGGACGCGCTAGTGGCGTGTTATTTGGTTCTTCGCGGGCCGGACGGGCTCGACCTCGTAGAAAAGCGGTTCCTGAAGAATCCGCACGCGGAATACACTCATATCTATTCCACGATCATGGCGCTGCGATTTCACGGCGACGGAAATACGGGCGTGGTGCCGCGGCCGCGGTTGCTGGCTGCGATGCGACTGCTACTGGACAATCCCGATTTCGCAGACCAGGTGATATTGGACTTGTCGCGGTGGGAAGATTGGTCGGTGCTGGATAGGCTCGTCGAGATGTTCAAGAAGTCGGATGCCAAGGGCTACGTCCGGCAACCAGTGGTAAGCTATCTCACGGTGGCGAGTGAACAGCCGGGCGACGTGGGCACGCGGGCCAAGGCGGCGATGGCGGAGCTGGAGAAGCTCGACCCGGAAACGGTGAAAACGGCCCGCAGCCTGATGGCGTTTGGAGCGCTGGGCCGAGCGCGGGGAATGGCGACGGCTGCGACCGCGGGCGTTGCCAAGACGAACGCGGCGAAAGCGGGGGTGGTGGCTGCGTCATCGGTGAGCGACCCGAAACAGGGTTTTGCGGCATCGCCCGGCGACGACAAGACAGATGCGAAACAGATTCCCGATCCGGCGAATTATGATCCGACCGTTCAGCCGGCCGGGGCTACAAATGGTGCTGGCGCCATGCAGGCTTCGGCGTCGCCTCAACCACAGCAGGGGACAAACATTGCGAGCGTGCCGACTCACCCGGCCGCTGAAGTGGTCTCGCCAAGGGGGCCCGCGAATCCGTTGGTGGTTGTGGGAGTGCCGCTCGTTGCGGCGGGGATATTGATGGGGGTGTATTGGCTGATTCTACGGGCCGGGGCCGTGTAGAGAAAGTTTCGAGACCGATTGCGTTTATGAGTACGGCAACACTTGAGATGGGTTCGATCGCAAGCGAAGAGGAAGAGCTGCACTACCGCGCGCTTCACACGGGAGCCTTAATCGGGCTGGTGCTCGGTGCCCTATCGGTTTTTGTGGCGATCACGGCCGCGAATTCTCTCGCCGGCTGCTTATTAACAGCGCCGATTCCGTTGGTGGGGATCATCATCTCGTTGCGGGCACTGGCAACTATCCGCCGGCACCCGGAACAGTACACCGGCCGGGCGTTGGCAAAATTGGGCTTGGTTTTGTCGCTCGTGTTCTTGATCGGCGGTGTGAGTTACGGCGGGTACGTTTACACTACCGAAGTGCCAGACGGCTATACGCGGATCTCGTTCAACACGATGAAACCCGACGAGCTGCAGGAGCGTAGCGGCATTACCGTGCCGCCGGAGATTACGAAGCTGGAAGGCCAAAAGATATTCATCAAGGGCTACATTCGACCGGATTCCGTTACCGTGCCGCGGGGCATCCACCAGTTCTTGCTGGTGCGCGATAACAACACGTGTTGCTTTGGCGACTTGTCGAAGATCAAGTACCACGACCAGATTCTAGTTGCCATGATTGGCGATCGGGGCGTCGATTATTCCCAAGGTGTGATTCGCATCGGCGGCACCCTGCACATCGAGCCGCAATATGCCTGGCAGGGGGCGCCACGGCCGGTGTTTTCGCTGAAGGCTGACTACGCCGATTAACATGAGAACGAAGGACGGCGGTGCTCTCATGCTAACGCGCTTACATGCCGCCGTGTTCCGCGATTTCGCCGCGGTGCTTGTAGCGATGATGCCGATCTGGCTGGCCGGTTGCGATTCGAAGCAGGCGGGCGCCAGCGGGAGCATGCCGGCGACCGGAGGCCAGGTGGATTCAACCTTGGCAGCGGCAACCGGCCGTAGCGCGACGAAGCCCCGGCCCAAGCTGCGCCCGGCGCGAAGACGGTGGCGTTGGCGCGTGTTGGCGATCGGCCGTACGACAAGACATTCGACGATCTTCGCTTCGAGATGACGCCGGGCGGACCGTTTCATCGCTCGATGTTGACCAAGTCGATTGAAGCGCTGGCCGGGCAGCGAATTCGCATCCGCGGCTATATTCTGCCGACGCCGCAAAAGAGTGGTATCACAACATTTGTGCTGGTGCGCGACAACCAGGAGTGCTGCTTCGGGCAGGGGGCGGCGCTTTATGATTGCATCCTGGTGGAGATGCAGCCGGGCAAGACGGCGGAGTTTTCGATTCGCCCGGTGGCGGCGGAAGGGGTTTTCGATATCCGGGAGTTCGTCGTGGGAGGCAAGCACATGGCGATTTACCACATGGATGCCGAATCGGTGCGGTAGGGTGTGAAATAATGGGGCGCGAAATCCGCCAGCGGGCACGGGCGCAACCGGCGAAAGTTTATTCCTCGGCAGTAATGCCGAGCTTCGAGAGCCAGCGGCGTCGCGGCGTGCCCGTGCCGGGGCTGCCGCCGTTGGCTTCGTATTCTTGCCGCTTCGATTCGAGATCGGCCCGCAATTCTTCGAGCTCCATTTTCTGGCGGGCAATTTTCGCGCGCTCGACCGAAACCTCCAGCTCGGCGGTGCGCAGCTTTTCCTCCATCTCGCGCTCCAGCTCGCCGATGCGTTTGCGGTGCTCGGCAATGACCTCGTCGGCGTCGATAAGTTCTTTGACTTTGGTATCGCGTTCGATCCGGCAGGCTGCACCTTCGTTTCCGGCGGCAAGTTGAGCCCGGAGTTCGGCGATTTGCCGGTCTTTTGCGGCAACGATCGCGTCGGTCATTTCAACCGTGCTTTCGATCGTGACGCGCTCCCTCTTTTGCACCGGGGTATCGCTGGGGCCAGAGCTATCTTCCAGCGCGGCGAGTAGCCGGCGCTTTTGCGACTCCCAGTCCATGCCGCCCGAATCCGGCTCCGTGTGCGGGTGGTTGCCGGTAGCGGCAAGCTGCGATTCGAGCTTGCCGTTTTTAATCTTGAGCTCGCGAACGTCTTCGACGGCCAGTTCAAATCGCCGCTGCAGATCGGACAGTTGCTGCTCGACGTTCGGATCGATCTGCGTTGCGGGGCGCTGTTCCAAGTGCTCGACCCGCGTGGAAAGTGCATCTCGCTCGGCCCGAAGCGCAACCAACTCGGCAGAATCGGCCTGGGTCGACTCCGGGCGGCGCGCTAGGTCCTGCTCCAGCTCGGCAACGCGGGCACGCAACCTCTGCACGTCTTGCAGAGCGAGGTCAAATTTTTGTTGCAGCTCGCCCCGCTCGCGGTCTAGCGAACTGCGGGCGGCATTCCATTCCGAACGCTGATTGTTCCACGAATCCTGTTGTTCGCGCAGCCGGCCTTCGAAATCGAACAGTTGATTGCGCCACTCGGCTTGCGCGGTCTGAAGTTCGGCTTCGAGTGAGGTCGCTTTTTGAGATCGTTCCTCGCGCTGTGCTTCCAAATCGCTCCGTTCGGCCAGCCAGGCGGCACGCGAGCTACTCAACTCGTCGGTGATCCGGGCAATTTCGGAGCGTAGCGAATCGGCGTCGGAAGCATTCTGAGTTTCGAGCGCAGTTTGCTCGTTGAGTGTGGCGGCGATCGCATCGAGCTGCCGGGTGATGTCGGCTTCTAATCGTACCACCTGGTCGCGGCTAGCCGCGAGGACCGCCTGCGCACGCTGCTGCAGCTCGCGCAAGGCGTTGGCGGACAGCGCTGCGGCGGTTTCCGGGGGAGACGGTAACGAATTGTGCTCTTCCATGCTTTACTCAACGAATGGCTGCCGCTCAGCGGCGCGACATTCCCCGCGTGTGCAGCAGCGAACCGGGGGCCGGTTCGACTCGCCGGATCCGCGTGCGCAGACCGATCCAGCGGCGAATATCGGGCGAATTTCCTAGTGAATTTCGCGGGATATTCCCAACGGTATATAGGCCGCAACGAGGGCGTGGTCAAAGCAAAACGGACGGACATACCGGTCGTGTCGGTTTTAGGCTGTGGGGCAGGCCGCCGGGCCTGCCGGCGGGGGCTTGGAGGCGGGCGGAAACGCCTGGCCCCACATTGCGACGAGCTATAAGACTTGCGGGTTGACGACGTTTTCGGGCACGCCGCCCGCGAGGCGCTGGCAGACCTGGTGCGCCACGCGACGGCGCAGCTCGGCAACCGATTCGGCGGAATAGAAAGCGGCGTGCGGCGTTACGATGACCCGCGGATCATTGTAGGGCGGCTGCGACAGATCGGCCGGTTCGCGACCCTGTACGTCGAGCGCCGCACCGGCGAGCCGGTTGTTTTGCAACGCAGCGGCGAGCGCGGCATGGTCCACGAGTCCGCCCCGGGCCGTATTGATTAAGAATGCAGTTGGTTTCATCAAGCCGAGTTGGGCGGCGCCAAGCATGTGACGCGTTTCCGCCGAAAGCGGCAGATGCAGCGAGACGAAATCGCTGTGCTGCAACAGGTCGTCGAAATCGACCCAAGTTACACCATTCGGCGGCTGGGGTCGCGAGCGATTGAACGCGACTACTTTCAGACCGAGAGGCGAAGCTTTTTCGGCGACGCGCCGGCCGATTTTACCGAGGCCGACGATGCCCAGCGTTTGACCCTCGATCCGCCTCAGTGGAAAACCGGCCGCCAGGTCGTAGCGGCCCGCGCGGGAATTGGCGTGAAAAATGCCGATTTTTCGCGCTAAGGCGAACAGCAAGGCGAGCGTGTGTTCGGCGACTTCGGTGAGACAATAATTGGGCACGTTGGTGACGGGAATGCCGCGGTGGGTTGCGTGGCGGACATCGATGTTGTCCAGGCCGATGCCGAGCCTGGCGATGATTCGGCAGCGCGGCGCGGCGTCGATTAACTCGGCCGGAACGTCGCACCAATTGGTCATGATTGCGTCAGCATCGCAGGCCAATTCATCGAGCGTGGCCGGATCGCGGTCCGGCGCGACGACCAGCTCGGCGTCGCAGGCGGCCAGCACATCGCGCTCGATATTGAGATCGGGCCAGGCGTAATCGGTGAGTAATACTTTATAACGCATGACGGACCGTTCCAAATTATTTCACCACGACGGACACGAGAGGCGAGATAGTTCAATTTGGGAATCGCTGCCGATTTCTCGTGTCTGTAGCGTCCGTCCTGTTTAATTTTTGATTGCGTTTAGCTCTGGGGCGAAGTTGTGGGCGATTACGGTGCGGCAGAGGCTCAGTTTGGCGGTCAGCTCGCCGCGATCGATCGAGAATGGGCGATCGAGCAATGCGAAGCGGTGGATTTGTTCTTCGTGGGCGACCGTGGCGAGACAGCGGGCGATTTCGGCGGTATAAGTTTCGCTCCTCGCTCCTCGCTCCTCGCTCCTCGTTACACCGCAAGCGGATGGGACGATGAGGGCGACGAGGCCGCATTGGCCGTCGCCGAAGACTGCGGCCTGCTCGATGAGTGGTGACGCAGTGAGAAGTGCCTCCACGGCGGCCGGCGAGACTTTCTTGCCGGTCGTTAGGACGATGAGCTCTTTCTTTCGCCCACGGATAAACAGAAATCCATCGTCGTTCAACTCGCCCAAGTCGCCGGTGTGAAGCCAGCCGTCGCGGACGACCTCGGCAGTGGCGGCTTCATCCTGCCAGTAGCCGAGCATGACGTTTGGGCCGCGGACCAGTATTTCACCATCGTCGGCGATGCGCACTTCGACGGCCGGCAGCACTCGGCCGACGCTGCCGAGTCGGCAGTCCTGCCGGGTCGATACGGCCACCACCGGCGACGCCTCGGTCATTCCGTAGCCGGGCAGAATCGGCAACCCGCATTCGGCGTACCACGCTTCTACCTGGGGCCCGAGCGGCGCACCGCCGCAAAATAGCATGACGATCCTCCCGCCAAACGCGGCGCACAGCGCCGCCGGTCCGTCGGTCGCGGTAGAGTTGCACATACCCTCCATAACGCGCTGGTATACGAACGGCACGGCGTTGAGCGCGGTCGGCCGCACCAATTGACAGTCGCGCATCAAGCTATCCCGGCTTTCGGCCAACACGAGCCGCGAACCGCTGCATACCCATGTATAGAGATCGCATGTCCGGGCATAGATATGGCTCAACGGCAAGATGCCCAGCAGCGTATGGTTTGCATCAACGCCATGCGCCTGGCAAACGGCCGCCGCGTTGCAAGCGAGGTTGTGATGGCTGAGCATGACGCCGCGCGGGCGGCCGGTTGTGCCGGAGGTGTAGAGGATCGTGGCGAGCGACGAGGATGCGGGATGCGGGATGCGGGGGGCGGAAAAAGCTGATGTCGGGGTTGGTGCAGTTGTGGGGCGATCGTCGTGGAGCCAAACGGGGATTTGTGGGTCGAGGTGGGTCGTGAACTTTGCCAGTAGTTCCTCACTGGAAACGAACGCCAGTTTTGCTCCGCAGTCGGTGATTTGCTCGGCTATCTGTTGGCCGGAAAGTGTGACGTGGATGGGGACGTGGACGGTGCCCGCCAAATGTAGCGCAAGATCGGTGATGATCCATTCGTAGCGGTTTTCCGAAACGTGGGCGACGCGGTCGCCGGATGCGATGCCGGCCGAAAGAATTTTAGCCGCTAGCGCTTGGGCAGCGTCGGCCATCTCGCTCCAAGTGCGCCAGTGCAATTGGCCGTCGCGGATGAAGCCCAGTGCGGGTTTGTCTTTGCGATCAGCGACCGTTCGCGCGAGGAATTCGGCGATGGTTTGTGGGGCCGTCGGTTCCATCAGAAGAGTATGATCGCGGATGCGCACCGTGGATGCAAATGGAAGGCGAGCCTGGGTAGACTCGCGCAAGGAGCGAAGCAAAGGCCAAAGAGCGGAATGGCGATCGAAAGGGAATAGTCGGGAACACTTATCTGCGCTAATCTTCGCTAATGGGTAACCAATCTTCCTACTCGATTAGCCTAGTGCTCTGCCAAAACCAAAAGTTCGGGCTTGTGCATCAGCCGCCGGGCGCTAGCCCGCGGTTTTTCCGCTTCAACCGCGGGCTAGCGCCCGGCGGCTAATCCGAAAACTTGGATTTGACGGAGCACCAGTGGAAATCAGCGTCGATTAGTGTTCTGCCTGTCTTGTCTTTGTGTCTTGGCGACTTTGCATGAGAAAATTCCTAGAAGACGCGATGGAGTGTGACTTCGGCGAGCGCAACGGGGTATGTGAGGCCGAAGTTGGTGAGGACTTCCGGGTGGACTTCGCCGAGGACGCCGATGGGTTGGCCGTTGACGGTGAATGCGGCGGCGCGGCCGGGGACGAAGGTGGGGTGGTCGATGGCTGCGTACTCGACTTGCCAGCCGAGTTCGCGAAGGAGGGCGTCGACGGTGCTGCGGGCGGTGGCGTAGCCGCTTTCGCGGCCGATTTCGACGAGGGAGAGGTTGCGTTTTTCGGCGGCGCCGGTTTCGGCCGCGTCGTCGAGATCGACGACGTTATCGATTTCGAAGAGCCGGATGGGCATGGGGCGGCGGCGGTTTTCGCGGAGAGCTTCGAACAAGCCGCCCATCAGGTGCGTGCGGACGACGTTGTAAGCTTTGAGTTTCGGGTTGGCGACCTGCGGATACCGACCGGGAGTGGGCACTCGCAGGCGCTCGAACTGGTGCTCCTCGGTCGTCAGCGGCAGGCTCATGATCTCGCTGAAGCCCAGGCCGATGAGAACCTGGCGGACGCGGTCGCTAAGCGACTCTTCGGGACGTGGCGCGCCGACGGTCATCGAGCGGACGAGGCGCGGCTCGATGTTGGCGTAGCCGTAGCCGATGGCGACGTCTTCGAAGAGATCGACCATGTGGCGAATGTCGGTACGGTAGGCGGGGAAGGAGCAGGGCGGAACTGGCGGAAGACTTGTTATTGCTAGCATCGGCTCGCCACATCGAATCGCATTTTTCGAAGTGCGGCGGCCATTGAGTTCGTTGTCGAGTGGCAGACCGAGCCAGCGTTTCGCTTCGGCGACGTCGATCTCTTTCGAGCGCGGTGCGAGGTCTGGCGTAGTGCGGCTGCTTGCCATCGGCGTCGATGATGGAGACAGTTTCGATCGTGCCGCCGATTTCGGCGAGCGAGCATACGAGCGTATCGAGCGACTTGGTGACGGCTGCCTGGCTGATGCCGGTGACGTCGATGAAGATGCGCGTGGTGCCCTGCTTCAATTTGGTTTCTTCGCTGTTGATGATGGGCGGCATCGAGAGGACTTGGTTTTTCGTATCGACGAGCACCGGATAACGCTTGTGGTTGGCCAGCAGCTCGGCGTAGGCGACGCCTTTGGGGTGCGATTCGAGAATTTGGCGGCCTGTCATTTTTTTGCCGGGCATGCCGAGTGGGACGAATGGCTCTTTATCGGGGTCGATCGTGCGATAGGTGATATCGCCGGAGATGGCCGACAGGTCGTAGACGCCGATCGAGGCCAGCTTGCGATCGCGGCCGACGCCCCAGTGGAGGTTCTCCTGCAGCTTCATGATGGCGACGAGGCTCGTCTCATCGACGGGCGGCAGCGTCATCACGGCGCAGGCGATGAATGGGCGGTAGCTCGATTTGTCGGCGACCGACTTATCGACCTTTACGGTGAGGCCCGATGGTTTTGTCGTCGTATTTCGGCAAACCGCTTTCGATGCCCAGCGTGCCGCGGAGTGCGCGGGCGAGGCCGCCGACGTCGAACAGGTCGGGCCGATCGGCCAGCAGGTCTAACCGCATCACTTGCTGGCTGCCGGCGCGCTTGAACGGCAGTTTCCGACTCGAAGCCGCAAATGCGTGCAGGCTTTTACTTCGTCCTGGCCGAGTGGGTGCTCGACCAAGGAGCCGCACTGCGGGCAGCGGCTGCGCTCGATATCGACGACATCCTCCACGTCGCAGCCGATCTGCTCGAGCGATTCGCGCAGCGTATCGGTTTCGTACGGCTTGCCCAGCAGGCGGTTGAGCCACGCCAGGTCGATGTTCACTATGGGCATCGCGTCGCCTCCGGCGAATAGGATGCAGGATGCGGGACGCGGGGGTGAGGGACAAGGCATACGAAGCTTTTTCCCCTGCCCCCTGACATCCTGCATCCTGCAATCCTCTCTTCTTCAGCGACATAGCGGCACCTTTTCGAGTTCGTTGAGGCTGGTGCCGTAGAGGTCGCGGATATCCGACAGGCCGAAGCGGAGCATGGCGAGCCGTTCGATGCCGAGGCCCCAGGCGAGCACCGGGTATTTGCAGCCGAGCGGCAGCGTGACTTCGGGGCGGAAGATGCCGGCGCCGCCCATTTCGAGCCATTTGCCGCGCGATTCCATGTAGACGACCACGTCGACGCTCGGCTCGGTGTACGGGTAGAACGCCGGTTTGAACTTCACGCGGCCGAAGCCCATCTTCGAGTAGAACTCTTGCAGCGTGCCCATGAGCGAGGCGAGGTTCGCCTCTTCGTCGATGATGATGCCGTCGACCTGGTGGAACACGGGCAGGTGCTTGAAGCTGATGGTTTCGTTGCGGTAGGTCCAGCCGACGCAGAAGAATTTGCCGGGCGGGTTGGGGTTGGCGGCCAGGGCGCGGATCGTGGCGGCGGTGGTGTGCGTGCGGAGGACGACTTGCTTCGAAGCGCTCGGGGCTCCAGGTGTAGCCCCAGCCTTCGCTGCCGGTTTCCCAGCCGTCTTCGTGGGTGCGGCGGACCGGTTCGACGATCTTTGCATCGGGCAGCGGCGTTGTCGGCCGGGTCGGCGCATGTAGAACGTGTCCTGCATGTCGCGGGCCGGGTGGTCCTGCGGCTGGAAGAGGGCGTCGAAGTTCCAGAAGGCCGATTCGACCATCGGCGAGACGACTTCGGCGAAGCCCATCTCGAGGAACGCGCGGCGGGTTTGCTCGATGATCTTGCGGAGCGGGTGGATCTTGGCCGGGTAGACGTCCTTGGCGGCGAGCTTGACGTCGTAGGGGCGGAGCTTGATTTCGCGCCAGGCGCCGGATTCGAGGTCTTCGGGGGTGAGGGTGTTGCGCTCTTTGACGACTGCGGACGCGAGTTTTAATCGCTTCTGCACCCTTGTCAGTTATTGATATCACACGCTCGGTTCGATTCTTGATTTTGGCCAGTTCGGGACGATTTGCTGAGTAATGTTCGCACACGGTCAAGATCAATTCCTCGTCCGACAAGTTGACCAAGATACAGCGGTTTCGGTGGCCGATCTTCGTCAATTGCTCGAATATCGTCGTCGGTGTTTGATCGCTTTTTGCCAGCGTCGGTTAGTATCAGATAGTGTTCGGAATCGCTTTTGACTCGCTCGATCCAACCACGCGCGCCGCCCCATTTGAAGACCTCGTTGGGGCAATATCAGTTGGCTTTCGCCCAGGCGATGAACTCGGCATCGGCAGGCGGCCACCAACATTGTTCAAGTTTCTTGCTGCTAGCTGTTCTGGAAGACCCTTGTTGATTAATTCCTTCGCGCCTTCGCTGACAACAATTTGTTCGCGCTCGTGTTCGGCGATATTGAAGTAACCCTTCTGAGCCGCGTCTGTGCGGCGGCCGAAACTTGGGCCTGATCGATACCGGTTTGCTTGGCGACTTCGCCGAGTTCGATCCCGTTCGGCCCGCCTTTTGCACCGTTTGCCAAACGGCGTAGGCGGCTTCGTTGAGGAGGATTTCGTCGGGCATGGGATTGAAATGCCTCGGACGGCGTGGCCGTCGGGCTAAAGGGTATTGAATGATGTTGCGACCAATTTAACCGTAAAGCGTTTAGGGGGCGACAGCGCTGCGTCCGGCTGGCGGTCGCAGAGCCTGTTCAAGCGAGTGCCTTGAATTCGGGTGCGTAGCGCACGGTTCCGGCACCGGTCGGGAGCTGGCCGGGACGAGTTCGATGGCTTGAAAATGCTCGCCGCCGCGGAATTCGTCCGTCAGTCCGATTTTCGACGCCGGTTCGAAGCCGAAGCGGGCATAGTGGGCGGGGTCGCCGAGGACGACGGTCCAGCCGTAGTCGGCCGTTTTGCCGGCCAGCAGGCCGGTACGAACGAGGTAGGCACCGATGCTCTTGTTGCGGTGGGCGTTCACGACGGCGAGCGGTCCGAAGCCGAGGCCGGTTGTGCCATCTTCCGTCGTGACCGGGCTGAAAGCCACATGGCCAACGACTTCACCATCAACCACCGCGACCAGCGAGATGGCCAATCGGCCGGCAGCTCGCAGGGCGTCGACGAGCCGCGCTTCGCCTTCGGTCCGGAAGCCGCGCGGTTTACGCGAATATGGCGGCGATGTCGCGGCTTCTTCGGTGCGGACAATGCACGTCATGGCGACGCAGTTGCATTGCTACGCAATCGCGGCTTTGCCCTTGGCGACGATGGCGTCGAACGCGGCGGGGTCGAAAATCGCCAGCTCGGAGAGCGATCTTGCGGTCGAGCTCGATGTTGGCTTTGTTGAGGCCGTTGATGAACTCGCTGTAGCGCAGGCCCCGTTCGCGGCAAGCCGCGTTGATGCGGATGATCCACAGCTTGCGGAATTCGCGTTTGCGGACTGCGGCGGTCGCGGAAGGCGAAGGCCTCGGCGCGGACCAGGGTCTCCTTCATGCTCCGCAGCAAGCGGCGGCGTCCGCCGGTATAACCCTTGGCTTTTTGGAAAAGACGATTCTTCTTCGGCGCCTGCGCGGGACCGATGGTGGTTCGCATCGAAGGAACCCTTCGTCGATGTTGCGCGCCCAGGCCCCCGCGGCGGAATGCGTTGGGAGTTAGTTGTGCCCGGCGGGCTTGTTGGTAGGTCAGGCTTTAGCCTGACGTAAGTTGCTTTCAATTAGACTATCGTTTCACGCGATCGCCGTTGGGAGTCAGGCTAAAGCCTAACCTACTAGTAGCTGTTGCCGGCGAGCGCCTTGGTGACTGCCTTGGCCATCGCGGGGGCGAGCGTATCGGTGCCGCGGAGCTTGCGAATCCGCTTCTGGCTCTTGCGCGCCGCCAGATGGCTGGTGCCGGCCGAGCGGTGCTTGATCTTTCCGTTGGCCGAGACGCGAAAACGCTTCTTCGTGCCTTTGTGTGTCTTTTGCTTGGGCATGGGCCACCCTTGTTTTTGCGGGAGTCCCGTATTGTACTGCCGGTCGTCTTTCACGAAAAGGGGACCCTGAAGTGTATTGTCCCGCTTGCGCTGCCCTTAGTAACGGGTTGCCCTTATTTGGCTATTGGCTATCAGGTTCATTGTGTACGCCTGCTCCTTATCGCCGGATACATAAACTCGTCGTATGTCCACCAGCGCCTATCTCGAATGCCAGAATCGGCAGCTAGTATCCCATCAATCGCATCGCGCAGCTTACGGACTTGGGCGGAGACGTCAATCTTTCGGAAAAGCCTTCGAATTGTCGGTGTATGTGGTTCGATGAAACAGAGAAACCCGTCGTCTGGATATTCGTCGTAATTACCGCACCCAATCCATAAGCGGAATCGGTCATTGCGGATCACGATGATCCAGCCCCAATCCTCTGCAGCCGGATACTCGGCTTCGAAGCCTCTCCGGAGCAGCCCGCTATGGAGAAACTCTGCTAATCGCTTCCCATACCTGCCCGGATTAACTTCGTACTGCTCGCTGCCGTAAGGCGGAAACTTGTCGGATCGAAACTCGACGTGCGTTTCCATAAAACTCGTACACAACCCGCCAGACGAGCAGTAGGCTATTTCGGCGCGAAGATCACCACGATCCGGCGGCCGTGCATTTGGGGGGCTTGCTCCAGCTTGGCGTGCTCCGACAGCTCTTGAGTAAGGCGCTGGACCAGCTTATAGCCTTCATCGACGTGGGCGTTTTCGCGGCCGCGGAAGATGACGGAGAAAACCACTTTGTCCTTCTCGGCCAGAAACTCCTTGGCCCGGTTGACCTTGGTCATCAGGTCGTGATCGCCGATCTTCGGGCGCACCCGGAGCTCTTTGTTCTTGCCGTGGTGCGTGTGGCCTTTATGCTGCCGCTTTTTTTGCTGGTACTTGAATTTGCCGTAATCCATGATGCGGCAAACGGGCGGTTTCTCCTGAGGGGCAACTTCCACCAGGTCTAAGCCGACTTCGCGGGGCGCTGAAGAGCGTCAATCGTTTCGATCACGCCGAGCACTTCGCCCTCCTGTCCAATTACGCGGACGGGCGAGATGCGGATCTGCTCGTTGATCCGCTGAGATTTACGATCGATGGCGATGGCAAGTACTCCTACTGGGTTATTGTTGTGAAGCAGTTGCAAAAGTCTCGGAGAACGGACAGCTTGCTCCAGACTGCGACAATCAGACATCCTGGAAACTTGTCTGCATCTTAGTTTTCGTCAACTGAACGACCGGACCAGGACTTCTATGAAAATCTGGGCTCTAGAATCGGATTCGTCAACCGGAGTGGCGAATTTCGCCGGGTACAGGCGAGCTAATACTCGTTTTGACTGTCGCCGTCGGGCGCGGGAGGGGGCTGGCGGGGGGCGACTTGGCGAACTGTTTTGGCGTCGATTTCCTCGCGGAGCTTGGCGATGGCCGCATCGAGCGGCAGGGGCCCGAGATCGCCTTCGAAACGGTCGCGGACCGCGACCGTGCCAGCTTCGCGTTCCTTTTCGCCGACGACGAACATGTAGGGAATGAGCTGCACCTGGGCGTCGCGGATTTTCGCGTTGACCTTGGCGCCGCGGTAGTCGCCCGTCACGCGCAGGCCGGCGTCGAGCAAGCGATTTTCCACTTCGTGGCCGTAAGCTTCAGATTTCTCGCTGACCGTGAGCACCCGCACTTGCTCGGGGCGAGCCACAGCGGAAACGCGCCGGCAAAATGCTCGATCAGCACGCCGACAAACCGCTCCAGCGAACCGAGCGGGGCGCGATGGATCATCACCGGCTGATGCGGATGATTGTCGGCGCCGATGTATTCCAGGCCGAACCGCTCCTTGCTCGGCAGATTGTAATCGAGCTGCACGGTGCCAAGCTGCCATTCGCGGCCGATGCAATCGGTCACGACGAAATCGGCCTTGGGGCCGTAGAACGCGGCCTCGCCGGGCTCGATCGACATGTCGGGCAAGTCCATCGATTCGCAGACGCCTTTGAGCGCGGCCTCAGCCCGGTCCCAAACGGCCGCGCCGCCGACGTACTTGTCGCTCTTCGGATCGCGGAAGCCGAGGCGCACGCGGTAGTCGTTCATGCCGAGCGCGGCCAGCACGGTTTGCGTCATTTCGAGACAATCGCGAAATTCGTCGGCAACTTGTTCTTCGGTGCAGAAGATGTGGGCATCATCCTGCGTGAAGCCGCGGACGCGGGTCATGCCGGATAGTTCGCCCGATTGCTCGAAGCGATACACGGTGCCGAATTCGGCCAGCCGCACCGGCAAATCGCGATAGCTGCGCGGCTTCGCCTGGTAGATCATGATGTGGTGCGGGCAGTTCATCGGCTTGAGCAGGTAGTGCTCGCCGTCCTTGAACTCGATCGGCGGAAACTGGCTGTCGCTGTAATAGGGGAAGTGGCCGGAGGTTTCATACAGTTCGACGCGGCCGATGTTCGGTGTGTAGACGGCCTCGTAGCCGCGTTTGCGCAGCTCGCGCTTTGATATAGTCTTCGAGCGTTTGGCGGATGATGGCGCCCTTGGGAAGCCACAGGATGAGGCCGGAGCCGACGGTCTGGCTGATCGTGAACAGCTCGAGCTGTTTGCCGAGCACGCGGTGGTCGCGGCGTTTGGCTTCGGCGAGTTGCTCGAAGTGTGCGTCCAGTTCTTTCTTATCGAAGAACGCGGTGGCGTAGAGGCGCTGAAGCTGCTCGCGCGAGGCATCGCCTTTCCAATAGGCGCCGGCGACAGAGAGCAATTTGAATGCACTGCCGATGTGCCCGTGCTGGGGATGTGCCGGCCGCGGCAGAGGTCGATGAATTCGCCCTGCCGGTAGAAGCTCAAGCTGCGCTCGTCCGCGAGGCCGGTTTGGATGTGCTCGACCTTGAATTCCTGGTTCAGCTCGCGGCATAGCTCGATGGCTTCTTCGCGAGGCATTTCGAGCCGCTCGAACCGCTCGTCGGCTTTGACGATCTTTTGCATCTCGGCTTCGATGCGCGGGAAGTCTTCTTCGGAGAGCGCATGATCCAATCGGAAGTCGTAGTAGAAGCCGTTGCCAGTCGTAGGCCCGAAGGCAAGTTGCACGCCTTCGAACAGCCGCATGACGGCTTGGGCCATGACGTGGGCGGCGCTGTGCCGCATGACGGCGAGGGCTTCGGGGTCTTTCTTGGTGAGGAGGCGGAGGCGGATTTCGCCCTCACGCGGCAGCGGACTGTGCAGGTCGACCTGCCGGCCATCGACTTCGGCCAGGATCGCGGCCTTGGCCAAGCCCGGACCGATTTCCGCGGCGACATCGTACGCCGAGACGGGGCGATCGAATTGTTTCCGGCTGCCGTCGGGCAGAATTACGACAAGCATGGTATCCGCAACGATTTAGGTGCTGGCCTGATGCTTTCGGACCAATTGCTAGGATCAAGGTTCGCGACGCATCAATGGCCAAATATAGACGGGTACGGGAAAACCGCCAACGGCTCGGCAAGTGGCTGCGAAACGACCACCTTACTGGAGACTTTTTTCTGGATATTGCCTCAAGAATACTTGCACCCCCGATCTAGCTAGGCTACAACTAGAGTTGTGGGAGAAGCGACTTGGGGGAGACGCCGGGCCAGCGGATTATCTTCTGTATTCGCTTAAGATCTTCGCACTCGTTTGCGGCCAGCATCGATAAACTCGCAACATTGCCAGGGGCGTTATTGGCAGTCAACAGAATTTACGGACGCTCATGATGAAGACTCTATTGAAGGTATTTGCCAGCGCAGCGATTGCGCTTTTCTGATGTTCCACGAGTCTTTCGCGGGAACGATTATTAAACTCGATTTAGGTGGGGTGGGGCCTGACCTTACCTTCTCCGGCGGAAGTGGCGGGATCCTTTCCACGATCGATGACAATCCCGCTGGCTTAACTGGCGATCAGGCAACAGCTATCTTGTTTACGGACTTTCTCTCTGCGATGTCGGCAACGACCGGATCGTACACGCTCAGTGGCGCGACGGCGGCTGGTGTGGCAACACCTTTGGGGGGCGGGGTATTCGCGCAGAATTTTGTTAGCGGCAATTTCAAATTGTACGATAGCTCCAATGTGTTGCTGCTAGACGTTGACCTGAGTAGTAGCCTGCTGGTTGGCGGAGGGAATGGCGCATTTTTCTCGATTACTAACGGCACCGTGATGGGTGGCTTGCCGTCGTTGACGTCGCAACTGGTGTCGAATTCGATCGGCATGTCGATGACGTTAACGAACATCAGCGGCGGCGGATTGTCGGTGGGTGCTGGTGGCTTCTTGAATTCATTTCGGGCTGACGCCACGAAGGAGATCACGGCTACGCAGCAAGTGCCTGAACCGACCGCAATTATTTTCGCTCTCAGCGCGTTGAGCGCAACCGTGGTTATGCGGCGTCGCAGCTAGATTTCCGGAATTGATTCCGGGATTCATGCCGTGCCTGTGTTTTGCACCGGCGACGGAGGTGCAGCTTACCATTTAAGCCCGAATTGGTCGCCGCCCGAAGGGCCGCTGACGCCGCCCTTGAGTTCTTGCCGCCGCTGTTGCGGCGGTTTGGCGCGCCGGCCGGCAGCGGCAAATCCTCGTCGGCCACTTTCTGCTGGCCCGGTTTCAGCGGCGCCGCCATCAGCGCCTTGAGCGAAAGGCTCATGCGCTGGTTCTCTGGATCGACGGACAAAATTTTCACTTCCACTTCCTGGCCCTCACTGACAACGTCGCCGGCGCGAAACACGCGGCCATGCGCCAGCTCGCTGATGTGGATCAGCCCCTCGACGCCAGGCTCCAGCTTCACGAACGCACCGAATTCCATCAGGCGAGAAACAGTGCCGGTGGCGCGGCCACCGACCGGATATTTTGCGGCCACGTTCTGCCAAGGGTTTGCACCCACTTCGCGGTACGACAGGCCAACCTTACCCGTGTCCTTGTCAAACTTTTCAATCCGGACCTTCACCTTTTGGCCGACCTCTAGGACTTCGCTCGGGTGCTTGACGCGATCCCAACTGAGCTGGCTGATATGCACCAGACCATCGACGCCGCCCAGATCGACGAATGCGCCAAAATCTTTCAAGCTGCGGACGATGCCCTCGCGAATCTGGCCGGGTGCAAGCTCGTCCAGCAGTTTCTCTCGCTGTTCGTTGCGCTCGCGCTCCATCACCGCGCGGTGGCTGAGCACAAGGTTGCGGCGATCACGGTTAGCTTCGGTGACGACGCACGCGAGCCGCTGGCCGACAAGCTCCTCGGGGTTTTCGACGCGGTAGATGGAAACCTGCCCCATCGGGATGAAACCGCGGATGCCGGCGATCTGACATTCGAGGCCGCCCTTGTTGCTTCCGGTGACGCTGACTTCGATGATCTGGCCTTCGCTGACCTCGTCCCAGTTGCCGACATCGACGGCGGCGGTCGGGAGCGTAAGCTCGTAGAGACCTTCTTCGGCGTCGAATCGCACGACGAGCAGCTCGACCTCGTCGCCTTCATTCGGCGGCACGTCGAATTGGCGCAGCGGAACGACACCCTGGTTTCGGCCGCCAAGTTCAACGAACACGTCTTCTCGATGGACCTTGGAAACGCGGGCGGTAACGCGGGACTCGGTGCGCCAGCTCCACGGCGACCTCGCCGCCGGCCGCTTGCTCGATCAGCGCTTCGAGCGACATATCGCCGAGTGCTGCCTGGTATTCGGCCTCCAGATCGGGCGAAAGTTGATCGCGAATATTCGGCGGTGGGTAGTGCTTGGGCTCCCGCTTCTTCGGCGCGACAGGCGCGGCGGGCGGCGACGCCGGTGTGACCGGTTTGGGCTTCGCCTCGGTCGGCGTCCCGCGGTCGCGCTCGGAGCCGATGAGAATTCGCTGAGGGCGCGGTAAATCCGTTTTGATTTCCGATTCGGGCCGGTTCGAGGCGGTATCAGCGGGTTCCGTGTCAGATGCTTCCGAGAACATGCAAATAGTCTTTAGGATTTGGAAATGGGAACTGTTAGTGTAACAGGGTAGCCGGGCTGGCGACAACATTAGGCGCGGTCGAGTAGCGGTGCAATTTGCTTGCAGAGGCCCGCGTCGGTCAAGCAATTCGCAGGACGGACAGGATTGTCCGTCCTACGAGACGAACTGTACCACTATCCGTGGCTGGCAGTCGTCGCGGCTTCCAGCAAGGCGTTTGCGGTTTTGGCGGCGCGTACCTCCACGATGTGCAAATGGGCATGATGAGGCTCGCCGAATAAACGGGGGTATTCGTGCTGACGTCGCCAATGTGTTTGGAGTATCCAGAGGAGGATCGAGTCACGGCTGAAAAAGGATTGCCGAAATGACTCACGATTTCCGGCGAACAATTCGGATCGGTTGAAGCCACGGGAGATCGTTCGTCGCAGTGCTCGGCTGAACACGACCGGAAATGATAAATTGAGCCAGACGACGGTAGTTGCGCGTCGCCAAACAAGGTCGTGAACCGGGCTGTAGTTTCCGTCACAGACCCACCGCGGCTGGGAAGTTGATTTATCGACGGCGGTGCGGAACTGATCGGCGGCGACTGGTGTCCAATTTGGGCCCCAATAGAGGGCGTCGAGTTCGATGTGTGGCGCATTCAGCCTTGCCGACAATTGGCGGGCAAGTGTCGTCTTGCCAGCGCCGCTGGTTCCGACGACGGCGATACGAGCTAATTGGCTCGACGTGATCATTGCTTGCTGAACAGTTCATGCAGCCGAATGGGATATTTTCCGAGTCGGCCGCCGTAATTGCCGGCACCGATGGCTAATACGCCGTCGCCTGCCGCCGCTTCGATCGCCGTGCGCATCGCCGCGGCGACGGTGGCTAGGACGACACCGTCGATGACGATTTCGTAGGCGCATTGTGCGCCGTCGACGAGCTGCGACTGAACGTGGCCGCGGAGGGTGGGACAAAAGGCGTCGGCCGTGGAGGCGAGCAGTGCTTTGTACTTCGAGCCGACTTTACTGCCACTGCGGCAGACGCCGCCGGGGAACGGCGTGATGACGCCCGGCAAATTGGCAACGGCACCGGCGGCGCGTTGGGCCGCGGCCAAGCCGGCCGCTTGCGACCCCGCTTGGAGGATGATGTTGCCGCCGGCAACGCCTTTGGCCACGCCGGCAGTGGCCTCGATAATGAATTCGCCGTCCATGACGGGGATAAGCCAACAAGGTCCGGAGCTGAGAGTCGAGAGCCGAGAGCCAGAAACGGGGGAGGGGACGCCACCGCTCGCTAAGGATTGAATCGTGCCTTTTGTCTCTTGCCTTTCAAAACCGTCGCCGAAGTAGCGGAGGTATTTTCCCAGCGAGTACGACTCGCCGGTGTCGGGCAGACCGTTGTAGCAGGCGGTGCTGGGGCACGTGAGGATGCACTGGCCTACGCGGTGCTGCGCGGCTTGGCTCACCGTTTCAGTCGTGAAGGCGAAGAGCAGCACGGCGGCTGCGGGACGGCCGTCGGGCGAATGATCGACGGGCAGCCGCTGTTCGACGCCGGCTTCGGCATCGCAACCCAGCACGCTGGTGCCGTATCCGGAGATCGATCTCAGGGCGGCGTCGAGCCAGTAGTCGTCAGCGGCCGTGATAATAAGCCGCGTGTATCGTGCGCCGAACGCTTCGGCGTAGGTATCGATTATTTCGGTGGGGCCGATGTGCATGGGAAGGTGTGTCTGGCGGACTCGACACACCCTACGCCAGCGAGCGGCGACGATCAATGGCTATCCAAATGGGTTTTCCGCGGCGACGGGGGCTGCGCCTTTAGTGCCCGGTCCTGGCGCGGCGCTTGGCCGGCCCGGGCCTGATCCTTCCGGACCATTGGCGTGGCTGTTTCCGCCGGGTGCAAAAGTTGGCGGCTTGGGCGCGGCGTCGCCGGCTTCCGAGGGATGGTGGTTGCGCATTTCGCCGAGCGTTGTCAGCAAGCTGTGGATCTCTTCATGGACGGCTTGCGTCTGAGTGATCACGAGCAGGCCTGGTTTGATTGGGCGAATCTCTGCGAGGCCTTTTCCATTTCTGGCCCACGTATCTTTGGCCACACACGAGACGATCGCATCGATGACCGGTTCAATCTCGCCATTGTTGCCCGTAATGTTGCGGATATCGTAAACACACGTTTTGAGATTCGCTTCGGCCGCCTCTTTCGTGGTAACTAACAGAACCTCATCTTGAATCACGTAGTTCAGCTGATTCTGTTTGAACATCAGCCGCAGTGCCGAACGGAGCGAGATGTTGTGAAGGCTAACTGTCACCGGAGCGTCGGTGCCGATACCAGCTTCGTCGAGCGCGGCTTTATCTAATTGGATGGGGATTCCGTAATCGACCTGAAGCTGTGACAGCACGTCGCGAAGCGGTGTCTCCGAGAAATCGAGCCCGGAGGAATGAAGGGGGGCACGGAGTGCTTGCTCGATTTTTTGCACCGCCGCGGCGTCGTCGCGGCCCACGCACTGGCAGAATTCTGCGGGGGCTGCTTCCGTTTCGGCCGCCTGTCTCGATCCTTTGGCAAGGACCGACCGTTCGGGCCCAGTGTGGACTGGTTGCGCTGCTGTTTTTGCCGCCGCGCCGCCTTCCGGACCCTGAGCATGCGCCGAGCAGCACGCGACGAACCCCGACAAAGCAATTGATGCCAAGCCGATAGCCAGCTTCATCCCGTTCATGGCCTTGCCTCCTTGAAAAGGGACCTGCGAGAAAAAGAAGGCACTGAATGTGCCTGTTGACGATAGCCGAATCGGCGGATGCGGGTCAAACTATTCCCCGCCGCGTGGAGCCCGCGTGCCGAGGCGGACTGGCTTTTGGACGGGCAACATGACGCGGGGGCGCGGAGCGGTTGGACGCTGTTCCACCGCCTCAACGCGCCGCTAGGCTCGCGGCACCTACCGTTTGGCCGCTAGGCCTTCGAGCGGACCGTGTGGCCGTCGATTGTGCGAACGAGGCGGCATCCGCTTTCATAGAGTCCGATTGGCGTGGGGCGAGTCCAAACAATTTCGGCCTCGACGGCGAAACGGCCGACCATCGGGTGGTCGAGTGAAATAATCGCCCGGCGGCAACGCAGCTCGTGATCGTGCGAGAACGCAACGCCCGACAGCGAGATATCCTTGCCGACGACCACGGTCGTCTCATCGGTTAGGAGTTTGCCATCTGGATCCAAGGGGATCAGCCGAAAGGTATAGGGAATCGGGAACCTGTCCCGGCCCCGCCGCTCGTCGACGGTGGGAGTGGAATGCGCCTCGTCGATAAGTCCTTGGACCTGCCGCGAGAGGGAATCGCGTTGGTTGGCTTCTACGGTGTTGGGTGGCCCCGTGCCGACGGCATCGTGATTCATAGTCAATTCTCGTTCGCAGCCACCACCGTGCCAACGGGCTACGACGGGGCGATAGGCTTGGCCGCTCGCGTGGCCAACGACCTGTCGCTGGTCCGTCTTTCAACAATACGTCGGTAGGGCGTTGCGCATGGGCGATCGCCGCTCCGAGACCATCTCCGGGGCGATCGTCGGGTTGTACGATGCGCACAGCCGGCAAAGCCCCTATATCTGGACGCTGGCGCCTTAGTTCAGCTCACACCGGTTGTGCAAGAACGGATGGGGATACAACAGACGGTGGCAGCACGTCGCCGTGCGGGGGCGGGTTCTCCGTGATGCATCGGATCAACCGGCCGCCACTTTCGTACCAGCCGGGCCTGGTGAAGCGGCACCAACTCACGTCGATTTCAGCGGCGAAACGGCCGAGAGTGGGGTGCGCCAGTTCGATGAACGCGCGGCGGTGGGGCATCGGCCACTCGTGGTAAAAGCTCAGGCCGCGCCGGGAAATGTTCTTGCCGATGACAATGGAAGCCTGGCCTTCGATCGGCTGGTGATCCGTGTCTAAGGGCGTCAGACGAAACAGGACCGGAATTGCGGTGCGGTCATCGTGGCGCCGCTCGCGGGCCACGGTGGGATGAAGTCGAGCCACGAACGCTTCAATTTGGCTGGTGAGCGCCCGACGATCGTCTCCGATGGCCGCAGAAGTATCGGTCGCTTGGTGCATGTTGATGGCGGCGGTTGCAACGACGGCAGCACGCAGGCATTGCGCCAATGGCGCGCCGGACTCATGAAATGGCGAACGAAACGCGACGAGCGCCAATGCCCCGGAAAAGGTTGGCAAGAGAGCGGCCAGGCGCCGGGCGCCTAGCGGCCGAACTTGCTACGCAACTCTAGCTCAAAAAACGGCTGGATGCAAATAAAGCCAGTGTGTACAGCTTCGTGAATGCGTCTCGCTGAGCGAGACGACGACATTTTTTGCAATCAATACCACGACCCCGCCTTCCTTGCAGGAGGCATACTTAGCCGCGGAACAGCGAAGCGATCGTGAGTACGGCAGCAGTCAAGGTCGCCGCGAATACGATAGCGCGGAGGATATCGGTCGAGAACTCGCTGGCCAGCGGTTGATGGGGATAATTGCGATAGGACTGCGGCATTTGCCGAATACTCGGCGCAAAAGTGGTGCGGGTTGCCGCCTGCGTAAGCTGCCCGATGACGGCCGCGGCCGGCCGGGCATCGCCCCAATAGCCGGGCAAATCGCGGCTTTCGGCCGGTGGCACGGCTTCCTGAAAAACTTCCAAGGCTGGGCGCAGTGCTTCGGCCAGGCGCCAGCATTCGGCGCACATTTCCAGATGCGCTTCGACCTGTTCATCCCAGGCCTCACCCGTGGGAAACGGGCCGCGCGTAAGGATCATGAAGACTTGGTCGCAATCCATCGCTTGGTCTCCCGAGTCAATGTAGAGCGTTTGGTCGGCGAAGCAAACATGGCCGCAACGAGGTCCCCTCATCTTGCACGGCGACCGGCGATTTGTTATACACGCGCGAGCGCGATTCGTGCCAGTGCATTCGGAAAAGACAATGAGCCAAGGAAATTCAAGTGGGTGTACTTCGCCAAGGGGTCATGGTGTCAACCGGATTCGCTTTGCCTCCTTGTCTGCTTATCTGTTTGTCTGGCTTGCCAGGGGGGCGGCGGTTAAAATTGGACCGCAGGTTACAGTCTTCACCAAGTCGAGGTAGACGCCGCCATCGCAGAAACAAGCCCCACCACCGAAGTTCGCCAGGAGCGCAGCCGGCAGTTGGCGTTGGCCGCCGCCCGCACGGCCGAGGATAACCGCGGTGAGGACGTGGTCGTGCTCGATATGCGGGGCATGACTACGGAATTCGACTACTTCGTGCTGGTTACCGGAAACAGCCGCCGCCAACTGCACGCCATCAGCGAAGAGATCGACCGGGTTCTGGAAAGCGAGCTAGGCGACCACCGGCTGGGCATCGAAGGCTACCACGAAAGCCGGTGGATTCTGTTGGATTACGGGACGATCGTGGTTCATTTGTTCGACGCTGAAAGGCGGGCGTACTACGCGCTGGAGGATTTGTGGGGACATGCGACGCGGGTGACGTTGCCATGGCGGAAAGAGTAGACGAGGAAACCGCGAGACACGAAGAAAAAGTAGTTGATTTCTGGTCTCCCTCTCTCCTGGCTCCTTGTCTTGGATTGGTAACGGGCGGTGTCCGGCGATGGCGATTCAATGAACATTCTCTCACTACTTCGCGACCGATTCAGCGTCGCCTTGACGACTTTCGGAGTTGAAGCGGCAGATTTGCCGGGCTTGGTCGCATTGGTATTGACGAGCCAAGATGCGAAGTTTGGCGACTACCAGGCAAACTGCGCGATGCCGCTGGGGAAGCGGATTGGTAAACCGCCGCGGGAAATTGCGGCCCAGATCGTCGCGGCACTCGATGTTGCCGAGTTTTGCGAACCGCCGCAAATCGCCGGGCCGGGGTTCATCAATCTGAAACTCAAAGACGTTTGGCTGCGCGCGCAGTTAGCGGAGACCAGCGCGGACGCCGATCGCTTGGGCGTTTCACCAGCGGCCGCGCCTCGCACGATCGTCGTTGACTATTCATCGCCGAATGTCGCGAAGCCGATGCACGTTGGGCATATTCGATCGACCGTGATTGGCGATGCACTGTATCGGATTCTGAAGTTTCTCGGCCACCGCACGATCAGCGACAACCATCTTGGCGATTGGGGCACGCAGTTCGGGATGATCATTTATGGATTCAAGCATTTCGGCGATCGGGCCGCACTTGCAGAAAATCCGGTGGAGGAACTGACTCGGCTGTATAAGCTGGTCAATTCGCTCGTCGAGTATCAAGACGCTCTCGGGGAAAAGATTCCGGCGTTGGAGGAGCGAATCGCCGAGGCGAAGCGTCAATTGACCCAGACGAACGACTCGCGCGACCCGAAAAAGGAAGCGAAGCGGCTGCGACAGGCTGAGTCTCAACTAAAGGACATGGCCACGGAACTGGCCGGCTTGCGGGCCAAGATCGCCGCGGTCGAAACCGACCACCAAATGAGAGAATTGGCGGCAGCGCATGCAGATATCGGCCGGGAGGTGCTGATGGAAACGGCCCGCTTGCATAGCGGAGACCCGACCAACGTCGAACTGTGGCGCGAGTTCCTGCCGCCGTGCCTCGCTGAAATCGAAGTCATGTACCAGCGGCTTGGCGTGGCGTTCGACCACACGCTGGGCGAAAGTTTTTACCAGGACCGGCTGCGGGGCGTGGTGAAAGATTTGGCGAGAAAAGGACTGGCCCGAGAAAGCGACGGGGCGATTTGCGTGTTTATGGAAGGTTACGATGTGCCTATGATCGTCCAGAAGCAGGATGGCGCTTTCCTGTATGCCACGACCGACCTGGCCACCATTCAATATCGCATGAGCGAGTGGCGACCGGACGCGATTCTTTACGTGGTGGATCATCGCCAATCGCTGCACTTCGATCAGCTCTTTGCCGCGGCGCGGCTGTGGGGATACTCGGATGTCGAGCTGCAGCACATCGGCTTTGGCACCGTGCTGGGAGAAGACGGCCGACCGTTCAAGACTCGTACCGGTACGTCCGTGGGCCTTGCCGGATTGGTCGATGAGGCCGTCGAGCGGGCTTACGCAATTGTTTCAGATAACGACGATGCGCGGCCGGAGCCGCTGCTTTCGGAGGCGGACAGGCGTCGGGTGGCCGAACGGATTGGCGTCGGCGCGATCAAATACGCCGACTTGGCCCACAACCGCACCAGCGATTACGTCTTCAGCTATGACAAGATGCTGGCCATGACGGGCAACACGGCCGCGTACATGCAGTACAGCTACGCGCGGGTGCGTAGCATTTTCGCCAAAGGCGGCTTGGATGAATTCAAAATTCGAAATTCGAAACTCGAAATCTTGTTGACGACGCCGCAGGAACGTGCGCTAGGAATATCGCTGCTGCAGTTCGCCGAAGCGCTGGACCGGGTAGTAGCCGATTATCGGCCGAACCATCTCACCGCGTATCTCTTCGAATTGGCGTCGCGGTACAGCGATTTTTTCGAGAACTGCCCTGTGTTGAAGGCCGAGAGCCAAGCGCTGCGTACGAGCCGATTGATTTTGTGCGATCTTGCTGCACGCACGATCAAGCTGGGGTTAAATTTGCTCGGGATTGAAGTTGTCGAGCGGATGTGAGAAGCACCGCCCTTAGGGACGGTGCTCTTTTCGCCAAGCGTTTAATCTCGAAGGCGATCGAAGTATGGAATGTCGTAGTGTTGCCGGTAGGCGACCTCGAAATCGCCGCTGGAAAGATCGTAGACGCTGGACCACATCGTCCAATTCGCTTTGGAGACCGATTGCATGATCTTCATGACGTCGGTCGCGTTTCCTTTGCCATGGAGATCGGTCAGTTCCGCAGAGGCTAAGTTGTAGCGGCTGCAGCACTGGCAGTTTTCCGCGTCCGATTTGCCGAAGATTTGATGGTTGGTGCAAATTTGCCAGCTTTCGTGGGTTGGAGTGGGTTTTATCTGGCCGTCGACGAACTCGACGACCACCGATCTGCCGGTGGCATCGGCAATCATCAGGTGGCACCGTTCAGCCACGAAATAGATGTTGAATTGCTTGAGCAACTCGATGGCTTCGTCGGTCGTTTTCGCATAGTCGAGGATCAGGCGCATGGCGGCCGAGTGGATGATGTTCGGCTTGGCCGGATCGTAGGGTGGTTTGACGCCGCCCACCGACATATCGGACACCGCGACTCCGTACTGATTCATGCCATCTTGCAGGTAGTAGGGGGCGAACAACAGCGGAATGCGTTGGATGAGATTGGTTTGGTCGAGGTCGTCACGGTCCAAGTTGAGATAGTGCAAATCCAGTACGGCGACCGACGCCAGGCCATCCGGCCGGTGGACTTTGAGAATCAAGCACGAGTCGTGGCTGTAGTCGAGGTTGCGACCGAAAAGGACGTGACCATCTTTCGCGCGAAGCACCACGGTGGAACAGTGATCGCCGGTGGGGATTGTCTCGATCGGCTCCCTTAGAAACGTGGCTTTCATGCGAGCCGCCACGGGCAGAATCCACTTGGGGCAGAAGACTTTGAGAAAGCCTTCTTCGACGTGGTTCACGTCGATGCCGTGCGCCCTGACCTCTGCTATGTTGTAGTCGACGTAATAATCCATCACGTACGCTTTGGTGCCCGGAATACGGCGGAGCGAATGAAGCGTGCGAACGTAATCCTTAAGGGCGTACGCCACGCACAGCGCGAGGACCGCCAGCAGAACGGCGGTTCTCTTGAAAATTCGCATCCAACGCCGCGTTTTCGGCGGAGTGGGTGGGGCGGAATGCTCGGATAAATCGTTCATAGGAGTTTTCGCCGCGTATTATGTGGAGCTTCGATAGGATTAGGTAGCGTAATCGAAACAAGTCATGGAAGCCAGATTGCACCCCTTGGATCCAGGTCCTTATAACCTACCGTGAGTTGGCCGCGTAGAGGGTTTGGATTCAGTTTTGATCGGATCCTTGTTTTCACGGAGGTTTACTCTTGGAAGCTGCTCCCGCGGGGAGTCTGCTGGCGTGCTTGCGGCAGGTTCCCGATCCGCGTGGGGCTCATCGAAGGCGCCACTCATCTTCGGCCATGCTGGCCACAATTGTCTGCGCCGTGTTGTGCGCGCGCGAGTTTTGACGCGATTGCCCAATGGATTCACTCCCAGCGAGCGGAGCTGTGGTATCTGTGGTTCTTCGCCGCCGCCCACCAGCGGCGCGTATCGTTATTTATTGACCAAGCTCTCCCCGGATGTGTTGGAACGGGCGGTGCGAGTCGTCGCGCCGCTCGTCGAAGATCGGCTCGATCAGCCGCAAGCGCGGTAGCGATGGACGGTAACGCTCTGCGGCACGCTGGGCGAGCACGGCCGCAGCTTGCAACTGCTTTCGCTCTTCGATCAGAAGACCGGCTGCGTGCTGAGCCAACTGGAAGTTCCGCAGGATACGAACGAGCCAAGGCGGCGCTCGCGATCCTTCGCACACTGGTCCTCACAGGACGCGTGATCACGGGCGACGCGATGTTCTGCCAAAGCGAGATTTGCCGGGAATTGTCGATTCGGGCGGCGATTATCTGATCGTCGTCAGAGGCAACCGCAGGACTGAAAGATACGATTGCCGGCGATTTCTTGCCGGGATTTTCCCCCCGCGACGCGGCGTGGCCTCCGATCCGTCACCCAGGCCAGCGCGACCGACAAAGGACACGGCGCCTGACGCGACGACGTCTGGAGGCGAGCACGCGATTGTGCGCTTCTCTCTCCCACTGGCCGGGCCTCGCTCAAGTGTTGCGACTGGAACGCACGCGCTCCGAGGTGGCAACACCACGGCAAATCGAGTACGCCATTACCAGTCTGCGCCCGATCGGGCAGGTGCGGTGGAGTTGCTCGCTCTGTGGCGTGGCCATGATCGAAATCGCGAGCATTGATTCGCGATACGCATTGGCGAGAGGACCGCTGCCGGGTCCGTCTTTCCCGAGGCGCTCATAACTTCGCCTTCCGCAACGCCGCGATCAATCTCCTCCGTCGCCACTACCATCTCGCCGCTGCCCTCCAGCCTCCAAGCACTCTTCCCTCTTACTCACTTTTCTCCCTTGATGGCCGGACTCTCATGGCAAAATTAAGAGCCGGGCATGAATCGGCCATTTCTGGTGGCCTGCCGTCGACGGTTACTGGTTGGGAGCGAACGAAGGTTCGCGATCGTGATCGTCTATGCGTAAGCTCAGTCACTTATTCGCTAACAACCAGGCGTGGGCTGCTGAGATCACCAAGGAATCGCCCGATTTTTTCGCTCGCTGACACGGCAGCAAAGTCCCGAATATTTGTGGATCGGCTGCGCCGACAGCCGGTGCCTGCCAATCAGATCGTGCGCTTGCTGCCGGGGGAGCTGTTTGTCCATCGAAACATCGCGAACGTGGTCGTCCACACCGACCTGAACTGCCTGTCGGTCATGCAATATGCGGTCGATGTGCTGCGCGTGCGCCACGTTATTGTCTGCGGCCATTACGGCTGCGGAGGCGTATTGGCGGCACTTGCGCGGCGATCGACTCGGGCTGATCGACAATTGGCTCCGCCATGTGCAGGATGTGCGCGACAAATACCGGCACGCGCTCGAGCTTGTGGCGACGAAGCAGGCAACACCGGCGCTGTGCGAACTGAACGTCGTCGAGCAGGTGGTCAACGTGGCCCGCACTACGATCGCCGCGACGCCTGGGAGCGCAGCCAGGACGTGACGATTCACGGTTGGATATACGGCGTGCACGACGGACTGCTCCACGATTTGGACATGTGCATCGGAGGCAGCGAAGAAATTCGACGAGTGGTGTGCCCGCGCGCGCATGGCGCAGGCGATGTAACGACTTTTGAGAGCCTTCGATGCTGGAAACACGCTATAAGGAAATGCCTTTACCCCGAGAATTTAAAGAACTCCTGGGGTCGTGCCAGTCGTTCTTGGTGCCGCGCGACCGGTCGTCCATTTTGCGATTGGCGTTGGGCGACGGGAATCAACCGGTGTTTGAAGTTGCGTACGACATTCCGGGGCGGGGGCGTGTCGTCGAAGCGACAGTGACGCGTTGCAAGAACGGCCTGTGCGTCAACTATACCGATCCGCAATGCGGCAGCGCGATCCCGATTGCATGATCATCGCCGATGTCTGCCTTCGATAAAGACCGATTCGAGATCGATTCGGCATGCCGTTCCAAGCGCTTCGGCAAGAAACTTTCTAAGTGCCCGCAGAAAACGATCTCATTGTGCTGCCCCTCTACACGAGCGGTCAGAGCTTGGCTACCCGACGTTGCTCGTCGCTCCGCGGAACGCAGCGTTCTTCGTCGGCGCGCTAGCCGATTTACAGGAAATGCTGGGCGGCCCGCAGGTGCCGTTGGATTTTTGTCCCCAAGCGATCATTTATTTGGCGCCGCCGTTTCGGCACACGCATTTCGACGGCCGCCAGATCGTCGTTCATCACCGTTTGCCCGAATTGCACGAGATCTTCGCCTACAACCTGTATCCGGGCCCAAGCGCGAAGAAGGGGATTTACGGCGTTCTCATCCATCAAGGCGAGCAGGAAGGCTGGATCACCGCGCATGCCTCAACGGTGCAGGTCGTTACGCCGTACGACAACGTCGTGACGATCCTCCACGAAGGCGCAAGCGGCGGCGGCAAAAGCGAAATGCTAGAGCCGGTCCATCGCGAACCCGACGGGCAGTTGCTCTTGGGCCGCAATGTAGTCACCAACGAAAAGCGTCATCTCACGCTTCCGCGTGCATGCGAGCTGCGTCCGGTGACCGACGACATGGCCTTGTGCCATCCTTCGCTGCCACGAATGCCGGAAAAGCTTTCGGTTATCGATGCTGAAAACGCTGGTTCTTGCGATTCAACCATATCACGCATTACGGCACCGATCCTTATTGGGAATCGATCTGCTGTCATCCACCTGAGCCGCTCATCATGCTCAATATGGATGGCAAGCCGGATGCCACGTGCCTCATCTGGGAACACATCGAGGATGCGCCTGGGCGTCCTTGCCCGAATCCGCGCGTGGTGATGCCGCGGCGCGTTGTGCCTGAAGTAGTGAACGAGCCGGTTTCTGTCGATATCCGCAGCTTTGGAATTCGCACGCCGTCTGCACGCGAGAGCAACCCAGCTACGGGATCATCGGGCTTGTTTCACGTCTTATCGCCCGCTCTGGCCTGGCTGTGGCGATTGGTAGCACCGCGCGGGTACGACAATCCCAGCATCAGCGAAACGGTTGGCATGAGCAGCGAAGGCGTCGGTTCCTTCTGGCCATTCGCGACAGGAAGGAAAGTGACCCAGGCAAACCTGCTTTTGCGACAGATTCTCGACACACCGCGAACTCGCTTCGTGCTGGTGCCCAATCAACACATTGGCGCTGGTCTGTCGGCTTTATGCCGCAATGGCTGATGCGCGATTACTTGGCTCGCCGCGGCAACGCCCGTTTCCGCGCCGAGCAGATCGTGCCGGCCAGGTGCCCGTTGCTCGGCCATGCGATGAAATCGATGCAAATGGAAGGAACAACGATTCCGCATTGGTTCCTGGAAGTCAATTCGCAACCCGAGGTGGGCGACGATGGCTACGACCGAGGCGCCGAAATCCTGTACAATTTCTTCCGCCGCCAATTAGCCGAGTTTCTCGAAGATGACTTGGATCCCTTGGGCCGCCGCATTATCGAATGCTGCATGGCCAAAGGAACAGCCGCCGACTACGAGGCCCTCATCAGTTTCAATATGGATCGATAGAAACGTGGGAGACCAGCGGGCGTCAAAGACGCGTGACGTCATTAATCGCAAGCAGGCAGGCGTTAAAGTGAATATTGAATACGGTTGATGTTGGCGCCCGGAACGGTTCAAGGCTTATGCTTGATGCACAATTTTCTGACAGGTCGGGTGACATTTTTCCATGGTTAACGATATGCCCAGACAAGCCCTACATGCAACGACCCCATCTCGAACCACTCGTCCACTGGGTCGAGAAAATGGCCGCTTTGTGCAAGCCGGACCAGGTGTATTGGTGCAACGGCTCGAAAGAGGAATATGACCGGCTGTGCGAAGAGATGGTGGCCAGCGGCACATTCATTCGGCTCAATCCGGAGCTAAGGCCGGGGTGCTTTTTGGCGCGGAGCCATCCTAGCGATGTGGCGCGGGTGGAAGACCGCACTTACATCTGCACGCAACATCAGGACGACGTTGGTCCGACGAATAACTGGATGCCCCCCGACAAAATGAAGGCCGTCCTGACGCCGAAGTTCGACGGCTCGATGCGCGGCCGCACGATGTATGTGATTCCGTTCAGCATGGGGCCGATCGGTTCGGATATCTCACACATTGGCGTGCAGCTTTCCGATTCGCCATACGTCGTGGTGAACATGCGGATCATGACTCGCATGGGCGAGGCGGTGCTCAAATCGTTGGGCGCCAGCGGCGAGTTTATTCCGTGCCTGCATTCGGTGGGCATGCCGCTGAAGCCCGGACAAGAAGACGTTGCCTGGCCGTGCAGTCCGGACCCCAAGGATAAGTACATCGTGCATTTTACCGAGGAGCGCGTGATCTGGAGCTACGGCTCGGGTTACGGCGGCAACGCGCTGTTGGGCAAAAAGTGCTTGGCCCTGCGGATCGCCTCGGTGATGGCGCGCGATGAAGGCTGGCTCGCCGAGCACATGCTCATTAGCGGCGTGAAGAGTCCGGATGGCGAGAAAACGTATGTGGCCGCGGCGTTCCCCAGCGCCTGCGGCAAGACGAATTTTGCGATGCTGGTCCCGCCCAAGCAATTCCGCGATGAAGGTTGGGATGTAACGACGGTAGGCGACGACATCGCTTGGATCAAGCCGGGCGAGGACGGCAAGCTGTATGCGATCAATCCCGAGGCCGGTTTCTTCGGCGTGGCGCCGGGCACGAACGAAAAGACTAATCCGAACGCGATGGCCACGATCCGCGAGAACTCGATCTTCACCAATGTCGCGCTCACCGACGACGGCGACGTGTGGTGGGAGGGGATGGAGGGCGATCCGCCGGCGCACGCGATCGATTGGCAGGGCAACGATTGGGTACCCGGGGGCGAGAAGAAGGCGGCCCATCCCAATAGCCGGTTCACGGCGCCGATGTCGCAATGTCCGTCGGCCGATCCGGCATATAACGACCCCCGTGGGGTGCCGATTTCGGCCTTCATTTTTGGCGGGCGACGCAGCACGGCGGTACCGCTCGTGTCTCAGGCGTTCAACTGGTCATTCGGCGTGTACGCGGCTGCCACGATGGGCTCGGAAATGACGGCCGCGGCGTTCGGCCAACTCGGCCAGGTGCGCCGCGACCCATTCGCGATGCTTCCGTTTTGCGCCTACCACATGGGCGACTACTTCAGCCATTGGCTGGATTTTGGCCGGCGGATTGAAAACCTGCCGCCGATCTTCAAGGTGAACTGGTTCCGTCGCGACGCGGAAGGCAATTTTCTGTGGCCCGGCTTCGGCGAGAACATGCGGGTGCTGAAGTGGATTGTCGAGCGTGTAAAGGCCTGCGCATCGGCAAAGGAAGGTGCGCTGGCGTGGATGCCGCGGTACGAAGACATCGACTGGCGCGGACTGGATTATTCGCGCGAGCAATTTGACGCCGTCATGGACATCGAACGCGACGAACGCGTGCAGGAGTTCGGTTCGCACGACGCGCTGTTCTTCAAGCTGTACAACCGCCTGCCGCGCGAGTTGCCGGCGATTCGCGACCTGCTGGTTGCGAGCCTGTGGCGCACGCCGAGCAAATCGGCGGCGAAATAATATTAGTCAACGCCTTGGTCGGTTGTTGCGCTACCGTTGGCGGACTTGGGCGGACTCTCAGCCGCCGGCTCTTTCTCGCTGCTGGGGAGCGGCGCTTTACCGGCCGGCTCCACTAGTTTCGAGGGTGGTGGGAGAGGTTTTTCGTTGCTTGCGCTGACTGGTGTACCGTTTTTCGGTGCTTCCGGCGTTTCTGGTGTTTCCGGTCGCGGGCCCGTATCGACCAACAGATATCCGGCCCAAAGGAACGGGTGGTCGGCCGTAGGCGTTTCGCCCAGTTCATCGGCATGCTTGAGTCGTGGCTCGCGGTTTTGATCGATCGGATTTTCGCGCGCAGGAGGCAAGCGCGTTGCCAGGCTTCGGCGGCAAGGGTGTCGGCCGATCCCTTGACAAACTCGCGGACCAAATCGAAATTGGTGCGGCCACCGGTCCGCCAGCGAGTTATGAGAACGGTTCGAGCGCCCTCGGCCATCATGTTACACAGAGATTGAAATAATTCGTCGCCGACGCGCGTACGGTTCGAACTGCGGCGTGTGCCCTTTAGTCCTTGTTCCGCTTCAGTCTTAAAACCGGTAAGCGTGATTCGTTCGGGGCCGCCGAAGGGGAGTGTCGTCCAGGCGTTCAGTTTATCTTTGCCGGCGTTGCGCGAGCGCGGCAGAAGAAACGACGGATTGCCGATGGCATCGCCGGATAAGTCGTCCAGCACGATCAGCCCGTCAAGTAGCGGCGATACGAGGCGAGCGGGTTGCTGGAGCGGCTCGGGAAGTACGAGCGGGCCGGCGATAGCGCCGACAAGTCCCTGCAGAAGTTTGTCCCGATCGGGCCCTTCGCCGGCGAATTTCAGGTCGCCCGCGGCAATGGCCGTGTGTTGGACTCGCCGTAGGGGCCGCGGATTGGAAACGGCCAACGCGGCAGTTGGCCCGTAACGGATCGGAAAAAGATCGGCCAAAACCTTGTCCGGTTTGCCGGCAGTGGGTATTAGGGCCTCGAACGGCAAGTACCACAGCACGTTGTCGGGTACGATTATCAGGCCGGTGGTTTTGCCAAGGTCGAGATGCGCATCTTTAAAGATGCCGGCAAAAGTTTCCTTGGCCGCTTTGCGCCAGGCATCGCTTTTTAGCTCGGCGATGGAGAGGTCGCGATTCGCGCCATAGTTGCCGAGCGCGTGCAGGAAATTCCCCACACCCGTTCGCACTCGCCGCGAATTGGGCAACTGCCAGATATTCACGTTGGCCTTCGTGACTAAGAACCCATAGAGGTTCTCGCCGACGCTGTGAAACACGACCAGTGCCTCGCCGTCGACCAGCGACTTTTGCAGTTCAGGCGTTGTGCGCATGGGCGGGAATTCCATGGCGGAGGGCAATCGCCGCACGACTAACTGAGCAAGCATTTCTTGCCGCTGGTTCGCGTTGCGGCCCCATTGCTCGTACAGTGCGGTGAGCGGCTTAGCATCGGCCGGTGCGGCGGCCAGTACGGGCCCGGCCCTCAATTGGGTGTAAATTTGTTGGCCGGCCTGTGCCAATGCGCGGTATTCGGGAAATGTGGCGAAAATCTGCTGTCGCTGGAGGAGCGCGTTGCGCGAGAGGTCCGCTTCCGGTGATTCAAGAATCGTGCGGAGAGCAAGCAGCCGGGCACCAAATGGCTGCGCGGCTAAATAACGCCGCCGCTTCGCCCGTTCGGCAATTTGCAGCGCGAGTGAGGCATCTTTGCGTTCCAAGGCGGCGAGAAACCAACGGTCGAACGCAGCATCCTGAACGGTTTGCACCACGGCCATGGCGTCGAGGGGGTTGCGCAGCCAATCGGCGGGCGATGGATCGGCCAAAAGGGCGGCGTAGAAATCGACGGCCACGCGTGCCGAGGCGGCGCGGGAGTCGTATAGGGCATTCGTGCGGGCGATTTGAAAATTGCGCAGCGACGTGCCGGCCTGCGCCGCGAGGGCGCGAGTCAACGCTTCTCCGCCCGGTTCCATGCGGCCCTGTAAGATGTGAACGACCGCCTGCAGATACAGCAGGTGAATGCCGGGCAGGCCGGATCGCATCTCGCCGATCCGCCGGCCCGCATCATCGACCAATCCGGCACCGCCCGCCAGTTCGCCGAGCCACAACAGGCTTTCCGCCTGGGCAAGTCGAAGTTTGGTGGCGATGTGGTGCAGCCGATTTGCCTGGGCCCAGGTTGCGATCGGTTGCAATGGCGGATACAGGCCGGCGCCGCCCATCGCCAAGTGATTGATCCAGCCGGCGAGCGCACTTTCGGTGAGCACGTCCCAATCTTCGAAGTAGTAGGCAGAAAAGCCGGCCTCGGCCAGAAGGCTGGTGGCGCGGCGCGTATCGCCACGAATCATCGCGATGTGCCCTTGCTCCATCAGGCCCACGCCCGTTAGCGGATGATCAAACTGCCCGGCGATAACAAGCGATCGGCCGAGGAGCTTGTCCGCTTCATCGAGCTTGCCGGCACCGATCTGAGCCAAGCCGCGAAGCAGATCGACCCAGGCGCCCGACCAATGATTGGCCGGGGCCAGGTTGCCGCCGGCCAGGACGGCCGATAATTGTTTGCAGATCGGATCTTGCACGGAAAGCGGTCCCAGTAACTCGTTGCGTCGTCGGATGGCGAGCGCCGACATGCGGATGACTTCGATCACGTTTACGCGCCAGAGCATTGGCGTGCGATAAACGCCGCCTTGCTGCAGGGTTTTATTCGCATCGAGATCGCCCACGAGCACCTGTTCCGTCGTTGGAAATTGACCGATCACAAACGTCCGCTCGCTGCGTCCCCAGGGCGGAACGCGGCGAGCGTGGTTCGGGTCGGGCCGCGGCCCGTTCGCCGTGGACTGGAACCGCACCTGCAGCAGCCAATTGGGATACGCGAGCAAGATCTGGCAAGCTTGATCGAACTGGGCCAATGCTTCCGCATTGCGCCCCTCGTGGTAAAGCACCTCGCCAAGCATGGCGTAGTAACAGATCGAATCGATCCAGCGCGATTGCGGCGTATGGATGCCGCGTTGCGTTTCACGGTGCAATTCGCGCTCGGCCGTGCGATATTCACCCGAATAGAACGCCTGCATCGCGGCGTAATAGGAAGCGTGCGGAATCTCTTCGCCGAGCTGGGCAGACGCGGACGAGGCCGCCAGCAGCGCCAGCACCAGGGCAAGAAATCGCTTGCCTGCTGTCAGCTTCATGATGACACCTCTTCAAGCTGTCCAAGCTGTCCTGTAGCCGGGGTCTGCGAACCCGGTAGATTCCGCACCGCCAGCGTCGAACGGCCGGCCTCGCAAAGGCCAGCTACAACTAGAGCACTTGCATTCTATCAGAATGAAGTCATAGGACCGACGTTCCGGTCTGCAGAACAATGGCAGGGGCTAGCGGTGCTGCGTCGCAGGGGCTGCGGCAAACTTTTGAAACTTTGCAAAGCTTTTCCGATTGTGAGGACGATAACGATTATGTGGATGCACGGAGCGGGGCGGTGGGAAGCGCCGCGATCGAAGTCCCGGACATGCTGAGCTCGGAGAGGCTCGAACGATGGACACTTCGAAGTCTAAATGCAGGGCCGGATGGAAGCTGGCGGCAGCGGCGTTGTTGCCGGCCGTTACGCTGTTGGCCGGCTGCCAGGTCGAAATGGCGGGCCAGACGCTTCCCAGTCCTTGGTATCTGACCGACGACGTGCAGTACTATACCCCGGGTTCAGAATTCAAGCTGGCCCGTGAAGCGGCGGCCATGAAAGAGCAGGCCGAAGCCGTTCAAAGTAAGGCCCAAGAAGCCCCTGGCCACTAAAGGCCCTTCTAAAAAAGTGTCGTTCTCTCGTTCCGCGAGAGGTCTTTCGTTCCCCGAGCGAGCAGCTTACACGGACCGGGCGTTTCGGGATTCCTACCCCTTGCGGTCGCGACCGCGTTACAATGCAATTGGCTCGTTGGGAGTCGATTTGCGGATTTGGTTCGCGACCATCGCGGCAAGAATTCAGTCCCGGGACGGAGGAACAAGAGATGAGAGTACTTCTGTGCGTATCGCTGGTATTTATGTTCGCGACCACGGCGGCCGCGCAATTCAGCAAGAACTCATCCGTGCGCAGCACCGCGCGACTGCCGAAACAACCCAACGCAAGGGAATAGATAAAGGGCATCCAGACCACGCAGCGAAGGCTGCGGATCAGGCGGCGGCGGAGGCAGATCTTGCCAATGCTTTGTTGGCGGCCGCGGACACCGACGGAGACGGCGTTGTGACGAAGATCGAACTTCGCAAGGCGATGGCGGCGCTGAGGAAGGCGGATAAGGAAAACAAAGGCAATATAACGGTGGTCGACAAACGGGCCGACGCCGGTGCGGCACCAGCCGCGGGCAACCCAGCCCAAGGCGTTGGTGCGGCCGGTGCGGGGGGCGGGCGCGGCAACGAAGCGATGGCCCGCTTTATGCAACTCGATCGAAATCACGATGGCCGGCTGACACGAGATGAGGTGTCTCCCCAAGATATGGTGATGTTGCGAGGGGCCGACCTTAACGGCGACGGTGCGATCGAGCCCGCCGAGCTACAAGCAGTCATCGCTCGCATGGGCGAGCGGATGCGTGGCTGGCCTGCCGGCGGCAACCCCAATGCCGGGGCCGGTGCGGCGGGCAACGGCGCACAAAAGCCACCACAATAAGTACGGGCGTTGCGGCGTTTGGTCGCACGTGCGTCAATCTTTCTCTGTGACCGCGGCACTCGATTTGCTCGGACTCGGCCGGAGTCGGGGCGGCGTCGTGTCGTCCCATTCAGCGGACCCCCAATTTGTTTGAAGGAGTGGTACTATGTCCGCATCGCCGAGTTTGAGAATTGGTGTAATAGCGGCCGGGCTGTCTTGTTTGTTGCTAGGATATGCCGCGGCGGAACAGGAGACATCCGGGCAGACGCGCTCGGACCGGTCGAGTGCTGCCGGACAATCTGACAGATCGTCGACCCAGCAGAGTGACCGAGCGACAACCCAGCGCATTGACCGAACCTATGCGACGCCGCAGCGTCGGACGGCCAATTATCGGGGCGAAAACGCGGTTGGCGGTCAAAACCAAGCGGTCGAGCGATACCTGGCCGGATGCCTACTGGCCCACAATCAGTCGGAGGTTCAACTGAGTGAGTTTGCACAACAAAAAGCTGAGAATTCAGACGTGAAGCAATTTGCGCAGGAGCTGGTCAAAGACCATCGCCAGTTGATCGAGAAATTGCAACCGCTCGCCGGTATGTATGGCGGAGCCAATCACGGCGTGTCCGGATCGTTCGGCGCACGGACCGAATCGGAGCGGACCACAACGCCGGGTACTTCGACCAATCCAACGGCATCGCCTGCAATAGGCTCGGCTTCAGAAGCCACGTCGAACGTGGCGACGACCGAACGCTCGGGCGCCGGCAACAGTGCAATTCATCAACTCATGCAAATCGATCGGCAGATTACAGAGCGTGCGACGAAGGCCGCTCGTGACGAGCTGCAACAGAAATCGGGTGCCGAGTTCGATAAGGCGTTCGTCGGGTGCACGATTGGCTCTCACGTCCAAGCGCTGGCCGCATTGGAAGTAATCGGTCAGCAGGGGCAAGGTAAGTTAGCCCAGGTGGCACAGCAAGCGCAGCCAACTGTTCAGCAGCACCTGGAGCGTGCCAAGCAACTGATGAAGCAGCTCGAAGGACAAGCGAGCGCGAGTGGCGGCCAGGCGCAGCGCCAATCGACGCGGACGGAACGGTAAATCGCGGCAGTTTCGAAAACTCGCCTGTTGGAGGCGAGGTTACGCGAATTTCAGCAGCGGTCGGCACGAGGCCGGCCGCTGTTTTTGCGCAAAGGAAAATGCCCCGGGGGCGTGGCCGGTGAAACGGCCACCTTACCCGCGGGGCATTGATTTGATCGGTCCGACTCTCCGGCAACACCGGGGAATGACCCAATTGATAGCAATTATGCAGAAGTACCGCAGCACACGGGTGTATTGTTGAAGCAGACGTAGCAGCAGCAACCCGATTCGCAACAGGTGTTGAGGCAATTGCAGCAAGCTTGGATCATGGCGGCGCAGGCTTTGTCGCCGGAGGTGCAGCTAATGCAGCAGCCATCTTTGGTGTATTCGCACTTGCAAATGCCGACGGTGAAATTGCACTGGCAGCAGGGAATGCCGTTGCAGGTGCAACAGCAACTGCAGAGGCCATCGGCCAGCATGCGGCAAAGATTCTGCAGCGTACCGCGTGCGATTTCGTCGTCGCAACGGCAATGAATCTTGCAGCCGCTGGACGTCTTTTCGAATTCGATGCTGCAGCGAGGTAAAACGCACCAATTGGCGGTCTGCGGCGAGCCGGCCGGAATCGAGCCGGGCTGAATGCCGGGGATCGGCCCGGAAAACGGTGCGACCGCAGATGCACCACGTTCCAACAATGCAGACGATGACATAACGCAGACTCCTTCCAATTGGCCAATCATCAAGCGTTTCAGCGCGGTAGGAAGGGAGCTTCCCATCAGTAAGCCTGGCGCTGAAGCTGCGATTGGCAGGTTATTGCGAAACTTCCGGAGTTTCCAGTCAGTTGTCGCATTCAGGTGAATACAGGCCCCCCGACGCAATCGAGCAGGCCGATGTTGGCTGTTTTGTAAATCTCTTTGGCGAGTGCAGTCAATGTCAGCTTGACGGGAAGTGTTGATCCGAAATCACAGCGGATGACACTCGGGCGGGCATCAGAATTGCTCGTGAAGTTTCTCCAGATTGATTAACACGAACTACGGAAGTTCAGAGTTTGACCAATTGGATAGACTAGCTCGAATAAGCGGCGTAACCGGCACCGTGGAGATTTAAGCGATTCGGGCGGGCTCGGTCGTCGATTCTGTGCAATACGACTCAACAAAGTAATGCTTGCGCTGCTAGCGGGGGCTCACATGTTCCAAAATCGCGTCAACGGTTTTATTCCGAGTGTGGGCGGCTCGTTCATGCCGGGCGTCTTTCCAACGGTTCGCGAAAGTGAGCCGGCACCGCAAGCGCCCACCGGTGTTCAAATCGTCGCCATCTACCAAGCCGCCATGCAACGAGCGATTGAGGACCATGAGATGGATAAACTCTTCAATCCCAACTTCTACGGTTACGAGATTTGATACGCAGATCGTTTGGGTGTCGGTTCGGGGGAACGTGATACGGCTCGCTGTGGTAGCAGTCCGCGTGTGCCGGGCCATGGACCCAATGCTGTCTGTCTCGAAAGAAGGAAGCTGGATGCAGGGACTGAAGTAGGAAAAGTAGGAAATCCCCCCGGCCCTGCATTCCGCATCCTCCTCAAAGTTTTTTGACTTTTTTGCCAGTTGCCGCGAACCGCAGGCCGAACTGAGTGTCTAAAGGGGCGGCTGCGAGGAAAGTTGGGGCGAAATCGGGCGTTTTGCGTCTCGGCCGTTCGCTTGACTTCCTGCAGAACCCGTGAGAAGCTTGATTAGGAGTGGCGGCCTGCGGGCCGCCAAGTGACGGATTTCGATGTAAATGTCCCTGTTTTTTGGTTTGTTTCTCTATTAAGCGGCGCCCAGGCGCAGCGAGGCAACGATGCGATTCAATCACTTCGACAGCACGATTCTTGGCATCCATATTACCGGCCAAGGTTCAACGAATGCCGTCGAAGGGACGCATCGGTCGGCGCCTGCGCATTCTTGTAGCGAAACTCGCGCGCCGCCTCTCCTTGCGCCTTGCCAGTTGGCGTGCCCTAAAGCGCATGCCGGCGGCGATGACGCCCGTCATGGCGATTTGTCCACGGTATTTGGACGCTCGCCAAACGCGCGACCAGCGCGTCGGCGTCGTCGAGACGCGCGGCACAGTCGGCGTCTGCTGATCGAGGCGATCGCCACGGCGATCAACTCAATCAGCAAATGATCTTCGCCGCCGACTGAGCAAGCCCTCCGATCGCTTTGCGTGGCGCCTTTGCCTGCATTGCGACCAACGGGAGGCTAAGCCTGGCGGCATCCTCGAAACGACTGAACGGACTTCAGCGTTTTTTTGCGAAAGTTGAGAGAATCATGACCACCGCACTCTACGAAAACGAAATCGAGAACGAAGCCACCTCGGAAGAATCGACTTCGCTTGAATACCTGGTGGAAGCCGCGCAAGCCGGCGACCGGGAAGCATTCGGCGAACTGGCCACGCGGTTCGAACCGATGGTCTACGCCATCGCATTGCGCCGACTCGGCAACCACAGCGAGGCACAGGAGCTGTGCCAGGAAGTGCTGGTCAAGGCGATGCAGAAGATCGAGCAGTTAAAGGTGCCGGCGGCGTTCGGAGGCTGGTTGCGGTCGATCACCGTGCGGATGGCGATCAATCGGCAGGTTCGCCGGGCGCCGATGATCGCGACGGAACCGCAGGCGCTCGATGCGTCGTGCGTTGAGTTGCGCACGCCGCTGGACGTGGTGCTGGCGAACGAGCGGGCCACGCAAGTCCGCGGCGGCCTCTCGCGATTGGGCGAATTGGATCGGCATACGCTGGAAGCGTTTTACGTGCGCGGCCAGTCGCTGTCGGAAATGAGCGAATCGTTCGCAGCGCCGATCGGCACGATCAAGCGCCGGCTGCACGTGGCGCGAAAACGCCTGGCACTGCAGCTCGAAACGGCCGCGGCCGTGTGAAAATTGTCTCTCTGTGCCCCAGGGATGCTCGGACGTGAGGTGCGTCCGGGCATCCCGCTTCTTTGGCCGAGCAAATCGCCTCGGTCGTACGGTCAAGTCATGCTAATTAGTGCGCCTGATCGGAATGTGGCCGGGGGAATGAATGTCGGAAACCCGTTGTTTTGTAAGGCGACTCCGCAAATACGACCGGTCTGTGCGCTACTCGCGCGTGGACCGGACAATGCTCGTCAATGCTTCGCGGCTTTTCCGCGCCGACCTGCTTGTCTTTTGCCCGCGCTGTCACGCCATAAGCTCATCCAGCCCATCGCCGGTTTGCCATTCACTTGAATCCCCTCCACGCTGGTGACGATTCGATCGCTGAGCAAATAGCCTTTGAAACCAAGCTTGCGGTTCTTGCCGCGAAGCATCCCCGTTGTCTGGAACGAAACCTTATTGCGGTCCAGCGTGCCTTCGACTTTCATCAAACTCGCAGGTCCGCCAGCGGTCTGCCTTAGCTCGCCGACAAACGACGTGCCGGTGCGGTTGGAGACCGTGAGGATCATTTGCAAAGCCCCGGTTTCTGTTTGCCGCTTGCCGGACCATTTGGAGCCCGTTGAGAATTGTTCGCGGCCGCCGACGATCTTGTCCAGCCGCTGTTCCAACGCGTTGAGTTTGGCAATCGCGCCGGGATCGTTCAGTTTGACTGCCCGATCTGACCAGTGGCGCTCGTGTCGTCTCCAGATTCGCGGCCACTTTTTGATACCCTTCGATTAGTTCCACCACGACGTCGAGCAAGTCATCCGAGTTGGGCAGCGTTGCCGACTCCTTGAATTCCTGGAGGTCCTTCTCGATGACGTCCAAGCGGCGGCGTTTCTGGTCGCCGTCTAAATCGGATTTGATGACCTCCTTTTGCCGATTCTCGATCGCCTGTACGAGACGCTTCTTTGCTGCCTCCCACGCCCGATCGTATTGTGCGAGGAACTTCTCGAAATCGGCCACATTCGGCATCTTCTGGCTTTGCGCCGTCTCGGCCGGCTGCGACGATGTCGCAGCGCCGGGCGAACTCGATTCGCCAGAAGTGTTAAGAACCAACCGGCGATCCCCGGTCGTTCGCGTTTGCAATTCGCCGTTGATTGCCTCCGCTTCGGAAAACATTTGAGCTTTGGTGTACTCGCTCTTCGCCTTTTGCAAAGCGCCAAGGAACGCAGTCTTCGCGGAGCGCATCTGGGCCGCGTATTTGCTCCTTGCTGACGACAATTTGCCGCTCGAGGGGACCGTGCCGTCGCGCTCCCAGGCCTCTTTCTGGCTCTTGATCTCTTTAACGCTCTCGAAGTCGCCCTTATCGGCGTACTCTTTGAGCTTCGACTCGGCCGTTGCCAGCAATGTCTGTTTCGCCAACTCGACTTGCTCGTTATACGTCGCTTTCGCCTTGTCCAATTCGATCTTAATCGCGTCGCCCGCCGATGCGACTTTATCGGTCGCGCCGCGCTCGAGTAGCGGATCGGCGTCCGCCTGGGTTTTTCGAGCCGCCTCGATCCGGGCTTTTTCAGCCGATTCTCCCATGCGCGCGACGGCGTTTTCCGCCCGGCGAACGGCGATTTCCTCCGACACGGGCGGCATGGACGGGGGGACATTGGAACCCGGCGCTGGCGCCGATTCCAAACCGTCGGGGACTGGCTCATTTTGCGGAGTCTTCGCATCAACATGTGCCTGTCCCGCTATCGGCGGACGGTTTTGGGATAGGCTCTTCGTATCAACGTGTTTTGGAGACGGCGGCGACACTTGAGGCGGTTCGGCGTTCTGAACCTCGGGCGGCGTCGCGGCGTCGTCGGCCATTTGACGGCGGGAGATCCAAGGCGCGCCCAGGATCAGCACCGCGCACAACGCGCTCGAGCGCGATCCCCCAAGCCCAGCTCGATCGCGATCCGAATCGCTGCCAAAGCCAACTCCCGGCCGGCCCGTTGCGTTGACCTTCCATCGAAGCCAGCTCGCGTTCCAGCTCCGAGCCGCTCGCCTCCGGCGCGGTGCCCTGGAGCGCGGTCACACGAGGCAGCGCCTTGAGCAGCTCCCACGCCGCAACTCGATGCGTCCCGAAGTATACCGCGTCCGTCGGCTGGATCGCGGCCCGCGTGACCTTGTTCAGCGGATCGTTGATCGCTGTGCCGTTGCGCGATCCGAGATCGATCAAATACGCAGTATCTCCCTCCTGATCCAAGCGGGCGTGCTGGCCGGAAATCATGTCGAGCGGGATCACGATGTCGTTGTCCGGCAGCCGGCCGATCGTTACCGAGCGCACCATCGGCGGCCAGGGCAGCGGCGTATTGCGCCCTAGCGTGACGGGGTCGCCGCGGCGGACAATCCGCGGGCCATTGAGTCGCTCGCCACCGACAAACGTGCCATTGGTCGATCCGAGGTCTTCGACAAGAAACGACTCGCCGCGCTGCGTCAGCCGGCAGTGCCGCCCCGAAACGGCCGCATTCTCGATGCGGATATCGCAATCGGGCAGGCTTCCCACTGTCCAAGATCGCTCGGCCATCGTTTACTCGCGTTTCCTGTTACGGCACTTGAATCAGGAACGTCTGCTCGCCCAGCATGAAACGGCAGGAATCCTTGAACACGATTTGATCGACCTTGAGCCAAACGCCGTTGACCGACTTGTTGTTTTCGATGATCCAGCGTCCCTCATCATCACAGCGAATGCGGGCATGACGGGCGCTGACGAATGGGTCGTCCGACAGCACCATCTGGCAGTGTGCCGCGTCTTTGCCCAACCAAATTTCCTGCTTGTTGAGCAGCAGTCGCCGCGCTGCGCCGTCGCTGGCGACCTCGACGATCGCCGGGGCGTTGTTGCCCGAAGGCGGCGGTTGCCATAGTTGGGTCGACTGTTCGGCGGCGGCTGGCTTCGCCTTGACCGCCTGCGCTGCCGACTTATTTTCGAACCGCAGCCGAGTACGGCCAACGACGAGCTCCATGCCCTCTTCGAGCACGGCATGGCTCACGCGCACGAACGTGCCGTTTTTGCTCCCAAGGTCCACGAGCGCCCAGCGCACCGCGTCCTTAACCATGGTTTGTTTGACCGCGGCGTGCCGGCTCGACATCTGCCCGTCGTGCGGAATGGTGAGGTCGCCCTCGGTGCGGCCGATCACGAATTCTTTCTTGCGGATGCGGACCGCTTCGCCGGATTCCGCGCCGTCGTCGCAGATAGTCAGAATGGGAGTCGCCGGCCGCAGCGACGGCCGAAAGAATGGCGGCGAATCATCGGCCGGCGCCGGTCTACCCGCGATTGGTGCCTTCGCCGCCCCGGCCCCTGGCCGCAGCGCCCGCAGCGCCCGCTGCACGTCCTCTTCGGTTTCCAGTCGGGTGGCTTGGATGGGCATTTTGGTTACTCGCTCACTGGTCGATTGTACGGACACCATCGCCGCCAATAATGAAAATGCATCTGGTCGTAAAATCTTTCAGCATTTGTATGTTACTTTCCATTCGTTTCATTCGCGCCGGGCGGGGCGTTTTTGGGGGCGTCCGACGACGCGGCGGCGTTCGAAACAAGCGTTAATTCGCCGCGTCCGTTCCCACGACGCGTCTGAAATTCAAATTTCAGTTTGTTGCCGACCAGCGTTGCAGTGCTAGGCCCGGCGTCGCCGGTTCCGGAGCCCGTTTTTGTTTTCCATTGAACGCTCCCATTCCTTTCGATGCTGCCGGCGACCTCGCACCACTGGCCGCGTGATCGGGGAGCCGTGCCGTCAAATGTCGCCACGCCAGTGAATTCCTTGCCCTTGCGGGAAGTGATACGGAGCTCGTATGGCAGTTGGTTCTGGTTGCGAAATCTCTCAGGGAATTTTCGATATCCCTTCCACACCGATTCCTTCTGAAGAAGGTCCTGCCCGGCGGATTTTGGCGGGCCAGAAGGCGCGCGGTTAGTGTTTTGCGCGGCTCTCCGCTGGTGGCGACGGTCTCGGTGCACCGATTTCCTCGGAAGTTTTGTCCTGCTGAACAGGTCCATCCTCACGTCGCAGCACGAACTTGACATTTTGTGGGCTTGGGTCGAGCTGCCTTTTGCCCTTCGGACCTAATCGAACTTCGGTTCCCTCAAACGAAAGCTCGGTACCAACGACTCGGCCAGCAAGGTTAAGATGGGTAGTGATAAAGGCGCTTCCTATCCCCGGCTCATCTCCAAGAACCTTGACGTTGGTGCCATCCACCGAAAGCCGAAATCGACGAGATCCGAAATCGAGCACTACCGTTTTGCCGTGGATCTCGACGACGGTTCCTGTCGCGTCTAACCGGTCACCGTCACGAGTCCTCCAGCCGATCCAGCGGCTATTGAGCGGAAAAAGCTGTTCAATATCGCTTTGACTCCGCATTGATGCAGCTCGGTCCTTATCATTGCTAGCTGCCGGTGGTGGCGTCGCTATTGTTCTAATCGCGCCAATGCCTCCGATGTCGGCGCCGCCGTTGCCGGCGCCGAAGTTGCTGTCACTCACATCCACGATTTTGACGTACCGGTAGGATACGCCGGGCGCAACGCCGGGGCGCGGTCGATATCGATTTTCACGAACCACTCTGCTTCCTTGGCACGCGCAAATCGTCCCAGGTCAATCCAATCTGTCCCATTTGAGCTGATCGCGATCCGCATCGGTTCTGTTGTCACACCACCTTCAAAGATGCACAGGTCCGGGTCGGAATTGCCCGAACTGACCAGCGCATTGTCGTTGAATTTCACAATCAACGTACCGCCCTGGCCGAGGGAAATGAACTTTTTGTCCCAGGCGTCCGGACTGCCGAGAACCGCCTTTGTATCGCTTTGATGGAATCTCGTATCCGCACCGCGGACAAACGAGACGACCTCGTCGGCAAATGAAATGGCCCCGGCGGGAAAGGTAACTCCCCTGACGGTTAACGCCGTTCCAGAAGCGGAAGCCGTTTGCTCTCGCGGCGGACGATCCGATGTTGCATCCGATGTCGGCGGCAGTTCTTTGATTTCGACATTGCGGAATCGAACAAGTCCCGTGTGTTTTTGAAAGCCAATGCGTCCTTTTTCACGACTCAAACCGGGAATTGTTCCGTCGGAAAGTTTGTCTCCCGGTGCGGTCGATTTACCCAACACTTCTGCACCGTTGACCAGCGCACGAATGTGGTTCCCGCGGACCTCCATTTCCAAGTTATTCCATGAGCCAGCCGGTTGCAGCACGGCCGGATGGTTTGGCGGCACGTATGCTCCTGGCATCATTATCCAGTGAGTCGTACCCGTTTGTTCCTTCGTCGGTCGTTGTTCGATCAATTTGAAAATCGGATGATCAAAAAATGGACGGCCGTTGAACGGGAAACGTTCGCCTGGAATTGCGCGAACGGCAACTGCCGTGCTCGATCCTGCCTCTAAGTTGAATTCCAATCGCAGGATAAAGTCTGCGTAATCTCGATCTGTCAGCAGGTAGTTGCGAGTACGGTAGTCGGCGCCGCCATGCCCCAAAAGGACGCCATCCTCAACCGTCCAACTTTTTGGATCATCGCCGTCAACCGTCCAACCGGTCAAATCCTTGCCGTTGAAGAGAGGCACGAAGCCATCGGCAGTTTTGAGCTGCGGCGAGGGAGTGGCTTTGTCACCGCTGGGCCTTGACGGCGTCGCGGCAAGACTTTCCAGCTTGTCTGGCACAAGGGATTTCGGAGCGGGCAGAGTCAGTTTCGCCGTCGGAGGCGGTTCGGCCGATGGCAGCATTTTAGGTGTAGGACCGGCCGCGGATTGCTGCGCTTTAGGCGTGAACGTCACGGTCACCAATTGCCCGCCTACCTTGATCTTCACATCGTTCGCCTGAATCTCGCGGCCGCCTTGCAATAGCTTGAGATGGTGTGAACCGCGCTCGACGGACTCGATCACAAGCGATTCGCCGTTGCGGGTGAAGGTCACGGAGTTGCCGTCGATCGACACGTCGGCATCAGCCGGCGCGTTCTCGACGACGATCGTTCCGTACGGAGTCCGAACGAACAATCCGGCCGCCCAAACACCGAAAACAACAAGGAAGAGGAGTGCGGCTGCGATGCCACCCCACTTCCAGCGGTCAAAGTTACTGCGCTTGGCGATAGGTCGCGCCAACGGGTCCGCGAACATCGCCGGCGACAGGTTCACATCGCCCCGGGCGAACGGCAGCAGGGCGTCGGCCGCTTCCTTCGGTGTCTGCGGACGATCGGCCGGATTCTTGGCCAGCATCCGGGCGACGAGCGCCGAAAGTGCCTCGGGAACTTCGGTGCGAAACTCGTGCAGCAGGCACGGCACTTCGTTTTGGTGGGCCAGGAGCAGCTTGGCGTCGGTCTCATAATCGAACGGCAGGACGCCGCCGATCAGGTAGTACAGCGTGCAGCCGAGGCTGTAGATATCGGCCCGAATGTCGGCGCTCGCCGCGTCGAGGGCCTGTTCAGGCGCCATATATGCATACGTGCCCATCGTCGCCTGGGAACTGGTCAGCCCACGTGACTGGCGGTTCTCGCTCACTGCCTTGGCCAGGCCGAAGTCGAGGATTTTGATCTGGCCCGTGTCGCGCGTGAGCATCAGGTTTTGCGGCTTGAGGTCGCGGTGCACCAGGCCGTGCTGGTGTGCGTGCTGCAACCCGATCAGCGCTTGCCGCACGCACCGGCAGGCATCGACCGCCGATAGCCGGCCGCGGGACTTCAGGAAGTCGTACAGTGTCTGGCCGCGGACGAATTCCATCACGAAAACTTGCAGCGAGCCGATATTTTCGGCGTCGAACGCCCGGGCGATATTGGTATGGTCCAGCGACGCGACCGCCTCGATCTCTTTCTCGAAGCGCGACAATGCCTGCGGGTGATTCACCAACTCCGGATTGATCACCTTGATCGCTACGGGCCGTTTCATCCGCACGTGCTCGGCCTGGTAGACCGTGCCCATGCCGCCACGGCCCAATACGCGGACGATGCGGTACTTCGACTGCGCGAATAAGTCGTGCGGGATTTCGTTTTCCCCAACTTCATGCTGCACGCTGCTGGGGGCCCCAGACGACGGCGAACCGGGCGGCACCGGTGGGACCGCATCGCGCGGCGATAAACCCGGAGACGTCTGCAAGCCGATCGTCCCGGACAAACCGGTGGCCAGCGTGTTCTGCTCGGCCGCTTTGTGCCTGGCCTGCCGGACGATTTCCGCCAGTTCGTCCCGCGGCGTATGGGAGATATAACTTTGGCACTCGCCGCAATCGCTGAGATGCGATTGGACCTTGGCCGCCGCGTCGGGCTTGAGTTTCCCCAACGCCAGCGCCGCCAGGTGAAGCGCCGACGGATGCTCTTTGTTTTGCGTTTCCATGTTCGGTTCTCCGCCCGTCGATTGGGGACGTTGAAAAAAGCGCTCCTATCGAATCAGCCGCCACATCAAACATACGAGGCCCGTGAAAATCGGAAGCCAGACCACTGGAGAGGCCAATGCGCGAACAACGGCGATTTTGTCGAACGCCGCTCCGCCGGCCGCGGTCGCTCGCGCGGTGGCCATCCGTACGGTCCGCGCACTCGGTCGATTGGCAATCGCCGTCACAACGTGATGCGGCGTTTGCGGCCGCGCGGCCGGGTCCTTGTGCATCATCGCTTCAAGCAATCGGACGATTTCATTGGGTACATCGGGCCTCAGTGTGCGAATCGGCACGGGCGGTTCAGTTTCGTGCATCCGCAATAACTCGATGGCGTTTTTGCCGCTAAAAGGCGGCGCACCGGCCAGCAAGAAATAAAACGTGCAGCCCAGGCTGTAGATATCGGAGCGAATATCGGCGTTCCGTGAATCGGCTGCCTGCTCGGGCGAAATGTAGTCGAGCGTGCCGAGAATCTCGCCCTCGCGAGTCAGCCGCGAACCGCTTCGTTGCTCCTCAACCAGCCTGCCCAGGCCGAAATCTACGACTTTGACCAGCTTCGTCCCAGCGTCGAGCATCAGGTTCTGGGGCTTGATGTCACGATGAACAACGCCGTGGCGGGCCGCGTACTCCAACCCCGTGGCCGCTTGCCGGACATGTTCTCGCGCTTCCCCCACGGGCAGCGGCCCCCGCTGATGAACGATTTGAGCCAGCGACTGGCCGCAAATGTATTCCATCGCGATCATCGCTGAGCGCCCCACCGATTCATAACCGACCATTCGCGCGATGTTGGGATGACAAAGCTTTTGGGCAACGCGAGCCTCTTGCAGAAATCGCTCGACCTTCCGCGGATCGCCAGCAATATCCGGCCGCACGACCTTCACGGCGAGCGGCGCGGCGCTATCTCGCGCCTGGCAAAGTACACCCGGCCCATTGCACCCTCGGCGATCAATCGTTGAATTTCGAAGCGAGGATGGTTGCGGATTTCCAGCGGCAAATCGCCAACGCTGACAAATTCGAGCGGCAATCCGACCGTATCGTGCGACGGCGATGAACGGCCGTCTGTCTCCACATAGTTCGTGGCGCGAGAAGCGCGTAACTCGTCGAGGAACTCGTCGCCGGGCGCGTTTGCCACGGCCTCGCCGCAGCGATCGCAGCCATACACATGCGCTTCAATGACGGCCGAGCGTGCCGGGGCAAGCGACCCCAAGGCGAAACCGGACAGTTCGTCCGGTGACGGATGGAGTTCTGCGCTCGTTTGGCCCTTCGCACGCAATCGGCTCGAACGGACCATAATCGGTTGGCGTGTACTTGACCGCCCCAGTCCTAAATGCCAACGGTGGTTGGAAACCACGCCCATCATACCCACTCCAGAGGGGCAATCGCAAGCAGCCGGCCACGCCGCAACTCTCGCCGTTAAGACCATGGAATCCACCTGGTTTACCGCGTAAAACCGGTCGATCCGGCCGTGGGACCGCCGTTCGGAGGTGTGCGGGCAGGATGCCGCCTTAGTAAGAAGAACGCGCGAGCCGGGCCGATCTTTCAGCGCGACTTCTTTCCCGCCATTCAATCGAGAAAACCTGCCGCTTCGCGGCGAAGCCGGGAAAGCACCCGCGATTTGGCAATATCCACCGCGTTGCGCGAGATTCCCAATGTCGCTGCAACTTCCGCGGATGACCTTTGCTCGATTACACGCAGGTGGAACGCGCGCCACGTGGTTGGAGCGAATTCCCGTTCGACAAGCTCTTGCAGCCGCCGCAGCACGTGCCGGCCATGCTCACGGTCCCATTCTTCGCTCAGGCTATCGGCCGGATCGGCAAGCGCATCGACCATTAAGTTGTCAACGCCGGCATTCACAATGCGTTCACGGGTTTTTCGCCGCCAGTAATCGTTCACTTCGTTGACGGTGATTGTTTTCAGCCAGCACCGGAAGGAACCCTCGCGGCCACGCTGAAAACGAGACAAGTGCGAAATGATCTTTCGCATCACTTCCTGGCAAACGTCGTCGGCATCCGCTGACAACCTGGCGTCGAGCCTGATAAACCTTCGGATGAATGGTTCGTAAACATCGACAAACCGGGCCCAGTCCTCGTGATGCGGCCGCTGTTGAAGACGATCCAGCAGACTCAATGAGGTTGGTCCCATCTATCCGGTGTCCAATTGTAAAAAAGGGTGTGGCAGGCGCAAAAGCAGGCGGCTCCATTCTCGTTTTGCATTGATTGATTTTGCTAATCGAGATTCAGCGGCTGTCACCAACGGGCGGAAAAGCATTGAATTCCTGACTTTCGATCCCTAACTGGCCAAGGCGGTCGATGTCGTCGTCCGCCCAGAGAATCCAATAACCTCGACGCTTCGTTCGCCGGCTACGGACTCAGCAGCGCTCTGCCCAGTTGTGCAGCTTCTGGTGGCGGACGTTAAGTTTATGCAATAGATCGGCCACCCACCACTCGTTCGTTCCAAGCCGCTCATCGTCATTGAGCTTGTGACCGAGCAAACCAATGCACCGGAACAACGAATAAATGCTCTCCGCCGTGGAGGTCGGCGGGGCAAGCCGGCTGCGAGGGGACAGAGATCGCGGATTCAGAAGCGAGGTGTTGGGGGCGGTGGTCAGGCCGGTTGGATCACGTTACGCTTGTAGCATGTTTACAGCAAAACTTCGTATCGCAAAGGTTGGCATCACGATGATTGGATTGCGAACAGTTTCAAAACCCGTCTCGGAGAAGGGGACGATCCCCGAGCGGATAGTGCCCGTCCCATTTTGCTCCGCGACCGTCGCGGCGACGGTGCCCGGCGCAAAATTGGGACAGTGCCCGAGGGTTTTGCAACTGCTTGTGGTTCTGATTGGATCGGCCGCGACAGTTGGGGTGCGGGCCCAGGGGGTGGCCGGTTCGGCCGGTGTCGAAGCGTTTCGGCCGGGGCGGTTTGCGATTCTGCCGTGGGACCAAATGCAGCGGATCGAGGGGCCAGAGGATAAGGTGCACGGGCTGGCCAGTTTGGCCGAGTGCAACTTTACATTTGCCGGGTTCCCGCGCGTTGCCGATCTGCCTGCGTGCGAAGAGCTAGGATTGAAGGCGATTGTTTATCCGGAGGATTCGCTAGGGCTTACGAAACCGCAGCATTTATCGGATGAGCAGATCGAGAAAGCGGTGCGGAAGCTTAGCGAGCAAACAAGTAGCAGCCCGGCATGCTACGGCTACTTCCTCCGAGATGAACCTGGCGCGTCGCAATTCGCGTATCTGGGCAAGATCGTAGCGGCCATTCGCCGGCATGCGCCGGGAAAGCTCGCCTACATAAACCTGCTGCCCAGCTATGCAACGGCTGGGGCACCGGGCACGTCGCAGCTCGAGGCCAAGAGCTTTACTGAGTATCTCGAACGCTACGTGGCGGAGGTGAAGCCGCAGTTTTTGAGCTACGACAATTACATGGTCGAGTATTCGAACGACCTGCGCGACCGCGCAACGGGGGCGAGCTACTTTCGCGATCTGCTGGAGGTCCGCCGCGTTTCGCTGGAGCACGGCCTGCCGTTCTGGAATATCGTCACCTGCGTTCAGATTCGGCCGAAGACAACGCCGCCGTCGCCGGCCAATCTCTTATTGCAAGGGTGGACGACGCTGGCGGCCGGGGGCCGTGGCGTTTCTTGGTACAAGTACAAGCAGAAAGGATACGCATACTGCCCGATCGACAACGAACATGGCCAAACGGCGACGTGGTCGTACCTGCAGATGGTCAATCGGCAGCTTAAGGTGATTGGGCCGATCGTTAGCCGGCTACGATCGGTGGGCGTCTATTTCACGGCACCCGCGCCGCTGGATAACTCGCCGAAGCTGCCGGGCAAGGTCGTCCGGAAGCTTGATGCCGATGCGCCGATCATGATTGGCGAGTTTTCTTCGCACGGCGAGACTGTTGATCACGCCGTGTTAGTGAACTTGTCGCTGGAGCGAACGGCCGCGGTACACCTCAACGGCGCAATCGGCACAGGAACGCTGGAACAGTATTCACCTGAGGACACACACCTGGCCAAGTGCGGGAACGATCTCGATTTGCCGGCCGGGCAGGGCGTTCTGCTTAAAGTGATGCGCTGAAACCGTCGCTACTTCTGGTTGAGCGCACAGATAGCCAGCGCCAGCCAACCGACGATCATGGAAGCGCCGCCGAAGGGGACGACGGCGCCGAGCCAGTTCCATGTTGGATCGGCAAAAGTCAGCAGTTTGAGCGGGCCGCAGAAAAGGATGATTCCAACGAGGAATGCCCAGCCGGCGAAGCGCCAAGCGGTCGATGCGCGATGCTGGAGCGCGAGGCCGGTGAGGATCAGCGCGATGGCGTGGAACATTTGGTAGCGGACGGCTGTCTCGAAAATAGCCAGGCGGTGAGCCAGATCATCGCCGACGAAACCGGCGCCGAAAGTGTGTCCTTCAGGCCGTGAGCACCGAACGCGCCGAGTGCCACAGCGATCGCGGCAAATAAGGCTCCGATGGCGATCCAACGGCGGGCGAGTGAAGACATGGCGGGTTAACGCGGAGAGCTGATTTGTGCTACGGCGCCGCGATGCCGAGGCGCTCTTCTTCCTCTTCTTGGATGATGATGCGAGGTGTGACCATCATCATCAGGCTGTCGGTTTCGCGGCCGATGGCGACGTTCTTGAACAGGCGGTTGATATAGGGCACTTTGGATAGTAGCGGCACGCCGAATTCGTTGCGCCCTTCGGAGAGTCGTTTGATGCCGCCTAGCAACACGGTGCCGCCGTCGGGGACACTGACGGTTGTCACGACGGATACGAACGAGAACGAGGGCAACTGCACGGTAACGCCCGTGTGATTATCCGACGAGCTGTCGTCCTTCTTATCGCTCGTGGTATCATCGCCGGTTTTGTCGGTCGCACTGCTGGAGCTGGAAGTCGATGAGGAAGAGCCCTCGAAGGTGAATGTGTCTACGTTGCCAATTTGCGTGAAGAATGGCACGATAGTCATGCGCACGTAGCGGCGGTCGTCGGAGACAACTGCCTGGATGGTCATCATCGTACCTTCATTGAGTACGACGATAACGGGCTGTTGTGCCGCCGCGAATTCGCCGACCACCGGGATCACGCCCACGACGAACGGCCGCTGCGTGGCATCGGCAACGAACGCTTGTTGACCATTGAACAGCGTGACCTTTGGCGCATTGAGCACGTTGGTGCGGCGGTCGCCTTGGGCGGCTTCGATCAGGAAAAAGGCCTCAATGTCGCTGAGGATGGCAAAGCCGAAATTCAAACCGCCATCTACCGGCCCGCCGAACGGCACGACCTGCGTCAGGTCGAAGCTGTTCTGTCGGAACGGTATGTCGAGGTCGCTCGTAAAGTTGGGGAAAGGATTGGTAGGGGTTACCGGGCGGTTCAGACCGACCGTATTGCTGAGTGTGCCACCGAGCGGCTGGAAGGGATTGTTCGTGGTATTCGTAGTATCGACCCCGTGGTCCTTCACGTTCAGGTCGAAGTCGATGCCGATCCGCTCGAAGAAGCTATCGTTCAGTCGAATGAAGCGCACTTCGATCGTGACCTGTAGATCCTGCAGACGGCGAAGCTGTTGCAGGAGGTCGGCAATTTGTTCGTGGACGGCCTGAGTCTGGCTGATAACCAGGCTGAGATTCGTGGGGAAGGGGCGGATTTCGGCCTGTCCGCCGCCGTTCTCGGCCCAGGTTTCGTTCGCAACGGTGGCGGTGATGAGGTCGATGAGCGAATCGAAATCGGCGTTCGCACCAGCGCCCATTCCGCCGGGTCCGGCGCCGATGGGCACGCTCGAAGACGCCAGGCCATTGGCGGGTGTCGAGCCGAGTTGCTGCGCCAACACCTTGCCATTGGGGCCGGTGGCCGGCTTTTGCCCGCGGTCGTTTACCAGCACGGTGGGCCCGCCCGAGCCGACGCCGATCTGGCCGCGGCCGGCGGCAGCCATCGACTCGTTGATCAGTCCCTGTAAGCCAATGTTGTTGCTGGGTACGAAATTCGGAATCGGTGTAACCAGATCGGCAACGTTATAGGTTTGCGTGTAGAGCTCGCCGTCGCGAAGTTGTTCACTGGTGATTTTTAGAACTTCGTCGCTGACGACATAACTTAAGTGGAGCGGCTCCAGAATCAAATTCAGCGCGCTCTTCAGCGAGATCTCTTTGCTGAGATTGATGGTTACGGGCGTATCGCTGTTGACGCCCTCTTGGCTGAGGCCGCGGGGGTCAAGATGGATATTCACGGAAGTCAATTCGGAGAGACCGTGCATCACTTCGCTGAGCGGTGTGTTATCGTATCGCAGCAGTACGGGGGTCTGGAGTCGGCGTTCGATTTCCAGCTCGCGCTCCGTGTGGCGTTGGACGCGCTCTTTCGAGCCTTTGCGTTTCGGGATGAAGTCTCTCCACCGCTTTTGATCGTAGACTAGTTCATGACCATCGGCGGCGACGGGATTGACGGCCGATTCCTCGACCGCGTTAAGCTGTTCCCAAACGCTGTTTTCTTTCTTGTCGACCAACTGGCGGTTCATCATCTCGCGACGGATGAACTTGGCGTTCTGCCAAACCTGAGCGGCGACGGGATCGTTGGGGGCGAGTTCATTGAGACGGCGAGCGATGATTTCCGCCTCGGCGTAGCGCTGCTCGTGGTTGAGGCGATTGAACTCCTCGACGAGCTCGGCAATTTTTTGTTGTAATTTGAGTTTGACGTCGCGGTCGTGGTCTACGCCGGCGCGCACCGCTTCGTTGCGCTTGTCGAGCTCGATCTCCGCGCTGTGCGCTTTCACATATTCCTGGGTATCGTGAAGTGTTTTGTCGATGCGGCTCAAAAGCTCGCGCCGCGACGATTCGGGCAACTTCGATTCGTTCACGAGCTGCTGCGCCTCGCGAAGCGTGGCCAGCGCCCGTTCCGAATCTTTTTCGCGCAAGCGAATCGCTTCGGACTGGCGCTTGCCGATTTCGGCGGAAAGCTTGCGAGCGAGAACTTGTTGGGTCTCGTCCGCGGCATCGATCAACGATTTAGGCGGTTGGGGTGCAGCAGGTTGCGGCGTGGACGACGGCGGCTTGTTGTCGGACGCGCTGGGGACGGCGGCTGGAGATTCCTGCTTGGCCGAGTCTTTCGTCCCGGTCGCTGCTGAATTGTCGGCCGGCGGCGGCAACGGCAAATCTTCGGCCGGCGGCGCGACCACTTCGGCCTTCGGCGATTCTTCGGCCGTCCTCTTCGGTAGCGCTGCCACCATGAGTGGTCCACCCTCCGCTTGTTCTTGATGCTTGGCGATCGAGGACCGCATCACCGGCGAAGGGCGAGCTACGCTCGGCGGAATGGGGGCCGTAGGAGGCAATTGTTGGTCACCGTTTTCGACACGGTATTCGGCCTGCATTGCATCCTCACGATGCTCGTCAGGCCATGCCGTTGGATCGTGCGCTGGCGCGGGCCGCGCGTCGTAGCGCGACGAAGTGTTTGGTAAACGCGCGATAGCCTGCGGTGGCCGGTTTTCCTTTTGTTTCGCCTGGGCGATATCCCATGCCACCAACGACGGTCGATCTTCATCCGGCAGATATTGCGACTCGGGAACACCGAGTGAGTTGGCTGCTTGCGTAAGCTTTTCAGCAAGATCGATGTCGCCGGTTACCAACGCCTTTCGCGCAGCCGAGAGGCGTTCCTGCGCTTGTTGTTTGGAGGGATTGTTGGGGGGTCGAGCATCGGTCGTGGGCGGATCGGCGGCCAATCGTCGCGGCGGCGTCAGTTCGGTGCTGGCCGCAGAAATCTGTTGATCGCTCAGTCCGCGCGGCAAAGGAGCATCCGGCAACGTCCAATGTGAATTCGGGCCAGTAGCGTCATTGGGAGAGCGGGCAGAGATGGCAGGCGTCGATCGCGGGGCAGCACTGGGCGGGTACTCGTCGGCGGCAGCGTGTGCGGTGGGGTAATTGAGTGGCCGTTCCGTGGAGGGCAAATCGCCGATGGATCTCGGCGAATTCAAGCCGCCAGTTATTCCGGCCGATGCGAACGGGTTATCGATCGCCGAACCGCGAGACGATTGTGAGGACGACGGCAATATGGCTGGAGCCGAGATTCCGGCCGATCCGCGATCAGCCACGGCTTGCGGTACGGGCGGCGAAGCGGTTGAGGCAGGCGGCGACAATTGGCCGGCGGTGGCGTTCCGCGCGGTGAACGGGTCCATTGTCACAGTCGGTCGCCCGCTGCCGCTGCGCGAAAAAGGCAAGTATCGCTTGGGGCCAGCCGGTTGATCATGGGATAGGGATTTACTAGCGGCATGCAGCCGCTCGGCGCGCGTCAACTCACGACGCAGCGAAGCAGCCGTTGGTCCGACGTGGAAAAAGGGATATTCGACATGCGCATCTTCGACTCGCGAGACAATTTTTTCTGCTTCGTCTAGCCGCCCTTGCTCGATCGCACCGTGAGCTTCGCGGAGCATCAATTCGGCATCTTCGCGGGTGATCGGTTTGTGGATGATCGGCCGTGCGGGCTGCGGCGTCGATCCGACCGGATCGTCCGGGGTTGCGGCGCGCAAGGCGTTCCCGAACCCGAACGACGCGAGCTGCGTCACGGTGATTAACAGAATTATTTGTGTTCGTTTCGAGCTCAACTCGCTTCTCCTTCTAGTGCCGGATGGCAAAGGACAACACGTGAGCCTTGTTGGGGCGCAATCGACCGCGCTATACGCATGTTGGCTTACTCTACGTTTGGCCGGTGCTGAAACGCGTCGAGTTGGGAAGTGGTGGAACCAGACCGCAGTACGACCGTAATGGTTCGACAAGACAAGTCGGCGAAACATTCAATCGCGGTCGGTTCCGGGCAGATGAGAGGCGGGAAATTACTGTGGGGATAGTGGACGGTCAAGCCCGCTTTTGGGAAGAACTAACTCCGGGAGTAATTGCCGAGCCGGCGGCGGACGCTAGCGCGGACGGCTTAAATAGGGAACAGGCCGCCGGTTCCCGCTGTGCCATCGTCATCAAGAACGAATGGCACGCATCGCGACGAGTGGCCCACGCCGGAGAATGGCCCGTCGGCAATGCCATCACCGATTGAATTGGCCGCTAGCGGGAACGGCCGGACGGTCGCGGGCGACCGTAACCGCCTGGCGCACCTTCGGGCCCGCCGCCGGGGCCGAGATGTTTGTTGCTGGGCTTCTCGAAAAGCATGCGGTGGTAATCGACGAGCGGTTTATCGTCGATCTCGTTGCGAATGTACAGCTCGCCGGCAGGACCCATCAACAAGATGCGGGCCGGGACGGTCATGTCCCTGGTTAACTTGGTGCCACCATCGATATCCAACAGCGTCATACCGGTAAGGAATTTAAAATCGGGCTGCGTATCGATGTACATGCCGCCTCCGCCGAGGTATTCAGCGTCTTCGACCATGTTTGCGACAGAGCCGCGTTGAAAGCCCTTCTTTTCTATGGCAGCTTGAATCGCACTGCCTCGGTCATCGACATCGAAGCCCTGGACTAGCAAGGTAGCGGATGGCTCGTCGTTGAATTTCTCGGCTGATGGAATCTTGACGTCGGCCAGCCGAACACTGCCCGCCATGGGAATACCCACGGTTGGACTGGGTTCACTCCAGGTTTCAATGGTGCGGAAAAATAGTCGCTGATTGTTGTGCGCTTTAGCTTCCTTGGCCTGGCGATCGAGGACGGCAGGAGCAAGCTCGGTAGCGGGCAAGTTGTAGTTGGGATCGGCCAACACAAGCCTCACGCGGTATTTATATTTTTTGCCGGGTTCGACCGTGTAGTCGAAGAACCGCAATAGATAGAAATCGACACCCGGTGGCAGGTAGGTATGTTGGGTGGCGGCGCCGCCGGAGCCGCCGCGATAGGAGGTGCCACCTTCCGGGCCGGTGCCGAAGCGACGAGCGCCAGGACCGGACATGCCGGGGCCCATTCCGCCTGGCCCCATTTCGGGATTAAACCGGCGAAACGACGACCGGCCGCCAGGGCCCCCGGGAAACTCACCCGAGAACCGACCGGGCGCCGGATAAGGAGCACCGCCGGGGCCGGGCTGGCCAGCGCCGGCTAAACCGAACGGGGAATTCACGTCGGTAGTAGCCGGCTGTTGTTGGGGCAGTTGTGTCGGTACTTCCGGCGCTGCCTGTTCCAATGGAGGCGGATACAACGGAATGTCTGGATGACAGACCTCTGGGCCCCAATCTCGGCCGACGAGCGGCGGAAGCGGTAATGTCAGCGGATAGTCAACGTACCGGTCATCCACGATATCGGGCGCTATCGCGGGCCAGTAACGTTGTGCCGCTTCAAGGAGCTTGTCGAACGTTGCCGTACCAACGACGTGAGAAGGGGGTGAAGTCAGCGGCGTATTGGCAACGACGGACTGGTGCTGCGCGTCGTACAGCGGCACGGCCTTCCACGCCAGGTCTTTTCCGGGTAGGACTTCGGCCCGCTCAACCATGAAGCCCAGATATTGCGGAAAATCCTTCGATGCATCGGAACCGCGGGCTTTTTCAAATGCATCTTGATAGAGTTTAAGCTGCTCGCGAATAGGAACCTTGGCGACCACGCAGGCCCAATAGGCCCGCTCGATCCGCTCTCCGCCTTGCAGCGGAATGCCCGCGGGGCGCGCCGTGCCCTCGACCATACGGCGCTTGGGATGGTCTGGATCCATTAATTCGGTGGCGGAGCCGCCCGGTCCCTCAAAACCGCGAGTGTTACGGCGACCACCCGGCCCCCCGGCTTCTTTTAGCTTCTGCGCGTCTCGCTTTGCCTTCTCGGTCTCTTTTGCGGCTTGCTCGGCTGCCTCGGCGGCCAGTCGTAACTGCTGTTTCTTGCGGATTTCTTCGTCAATGAAGGCAAACAGCCCAGAGCCGCCCGTGGCGCGCACATCGACGGCGTTCACCAGCGCCGGATCGGTTCGGCGAATCATTGGCGCCACGATAGCGCGGTCAACCGCGAAGTCTGGCTTCCCGTTGGAATCGCGATTGACGAAGTCGTCCACCTTGACTGTCAGGTCACTTTTCGCCGCAATGGTTTTTGCCTTTTTCACTTTGTCGGGGAAATCGGCGGCAGCCTTGTCCCAAGTGAAGTCCTTAATCTGGCTGCTCGTCTGGTTGATCTCGTTTCTCAAATTGTCGGCTTGAAACTTATCGCTCAGTCGCGGCACTTTATACGAAGCATACACGAACCACAGCGCAACGACGCCGATGATCGCGATTCCGATCTTCTCTCCGTGAAGGAGCAAGAATGCCGTAATGCCGCTCTGCCCTTTAAGGTTGGTCGCCATTGCTAAGCGCTCCTACGTGCGGAATTCCTCTTATCAGCCGCCGGTACTCGCCAACGGCTGCTCGTCGGTGGGTGGCTGCAGAATGCTCTTATTCGGCTTGTTAAAAATGTAAATTGTGCCTTGAATCACGACGTTCACGATATTGGGCTGTTGCGGAAAAGGCTCGATGACCGTGTGATCGATCGACAAATTGCCGCCGGGGGAACCGCCGCCTGGGCCTCGTTCGCCCATACTGCGAAAACCGCCTGGGGACCCGGCTTCCAAGCCGCCCGCATCGGGTGTGTTGATGTGTACCTCTTGCACCTCGATTTGCAATGGCTGGTTCGCGCATTCGGCAATCAAGCGAGGCAACCAGCGCTGATCCATCCGTAAAACCATTCGCACGGGGAGACGCTTGTATTCCAACCCGAAAACCGAGAGGTCGATGGGCCCCGCGGTAGCACCTGTTGTGTCGCCCCCGGCGGGCGCGGCACCGCCGACCGGTATTGGCTTGCCCTGCGCGTCGAGGTAGCGGCCCCAGAGCTTGGCGGTTCGTTCTTGCTCGTCGGTCATTTGCCCGCCGCCGGCGCCGGGGCCGAAGTTTTCGGTTGAGTATTCGGCTCGCCCGCCGGGACCGCCGCCGGGACCGCCTTCAGGGCCCATTCCAGGTCCGCCCGGCACTGCCTGACCCGGCCCGCCGGTGGCGGCCGCCGCCGGAATTGGCACGGCCAGACGGCCGGGCGTGCGGCTGTATTTTGCTGCGCCTGCCCCACCTCGAGCGAGTAGATCGTCTTCACCGCGGCGTTGGACATGCGGGTGGCGCCGGCCGGTGGCACTGCCCCATTGGTGTTGGCGATGACATCCAGCAGCGTTTCATAGACCCACAAATCTTCTTGCGTCAACCAAATCCGCAGCGAGGAGGGCCGCTGTGGAAAGTCCAACTCTTCGCGGATGACGTTTTGGTCCAGCCATTCGCAAACATAATCGTTGTCATCTTGAAGCTGATCCGGCGCGAAGCCTGCGCCGCCAGGTCCTTCGGGACTAAAGGAGCGTCTGCCCATGAAGCCGCCGGCGCCGGGCGCCTCGCTCACGTCCATCATGCGCGCCTTGATCTTCTTCGGCAGCTCTGGGAAATGTTGCTCGATGTAGTTTTGATAATTGCTGCGCAGGTCGGGCCGAATATCGTCGCCGAATTGCAACTTTTCGACGTAATCGCGAAACTCTTGACTCAACGCACTCGGCCACTTCAGCACCGCATCTCGCTGCCGGTCGTAAAGCTGCTGCCACAGCTTGGCGACGCTTTCGGCCTGCTTCTTTGTTTCGGCAGATTGTTTTGCGTTGACATCGGCATTCGGATGAAAGGGGTCGTCGCGAAGGTGTTGGACATTCTTAAATTCGGTTGTAATCGTGGTTTCGTCCTTGCTATAGGCCTTGCTCAGCTTGCCCGATGCACTCCACCAACAACCTATGGCAATGAGCGCGACGAGACCGGTCAACACCCAAAAGTGTTGGCGTTGCAGCCAGGCGAGCGCGACGCGCAGTTGATCCATGGAACGTTGACTCCTATGAGCTGGGGCCTGCCTTGGCGGGTTCGCCATCCGCTGGTGCGGTGGTGGCCGCGGCGCTTTTCTGTTGGGCCATTTTTTCCAGGCGCTGACTGCGTGGCTGAGGCTGCCAGCAGAATTGAATCCAGAAATCGTATTGGCGAAGATGGAAGGTCTTCGGAAGCTGATCGGCGCCGGCCACAGCCGCGCCCGGAACCACGCCCGGACGTTCGGGTCCCGCGTTCATTAACGCGCCGCCTGCCGCGTTATCCGCCGATTCCGCAACGTAGGTAACTGGTTGAACCTTGAGGTGCGTTCGAACGACCGGATACTTGATTCCCAGCTCCGAAATCGGAACGTCGATGAGCTTGCCATTAGGACCGTCCGGCAGCTTGACGGTACCCGTTTCCAGATTCTTGATAAACGTACTGTTGACAAATTGTTCGCCTTCTTCGCCGACGTTGACGTTCTTATCGAACAAATTGTTGTGCAAATGATAGCCGCGCAACTCGATGATCCAGCCGCCGGCGGTGAGGCCGGCGTCGGCGGTGGCGTCGGCCGGTTGCCCGGACGTATCCGTGGCAGTCACGTCCGGATTGGCGGCCTGATCGGGCGCCGGTGTGGGGGTGGCAGGGGCGGTTGGCGTGGTAGTGCCGGCCGCGGGTGCGTTTGGCGCAGCTTCTGCGGGAGCGCCGGCAGCTTGAGCCGCGGCGCCGCCGGCCGGGGCGGGTTGAGCGGTCGCCGCCGCGTGCGGCTTGGCTTGCGGCGTGTAGTGAATGGCGGCTTTCCAGTTGGTAAGGTCGGCGACGTATTCGCACTCCATCGATTGAATGTGCAATTCCGTGCGCTTGGCGATATCCTCGTCGGTTTCCGCGCGCTTATCGAGCGGCCGCGTATCTTTGGGCAAAGCGCTATCGATCGCCTTCAACAATTCGAGCCATAGCAATCGGCCATCGACATTGCTCTGCAAGTTGTTCGCCGTTGTGACGAGCTGGTTGTATCTTTCGAGAAGTTTATCGTTGTCTGCTTTGAAGTTATTGGCCAGGGAGGCTACGCCCTTGGCTGCGGTGAGCTGGGCCTTCATGATTGGATCGTCGGTATTGGCGGTTAAAATCGCGGCATAGTGGGCGAAGTAATTAATCGTCAGACCGACGAGCAACAGCGCGACCGCCGCGACGGCCCAGGGTTTTTTGGCCCGCACGAGTCGAGTCGTGACGATTTCGTCCGGAAGCAAATTAGTGCGAAGCTGAGCGGCACCGAGCGATTGAACACAGAGACCGTATGCGACGCCAAATGTAAGCTGATTCTCCTTGAACTGTGGTCCGGCGGTGGCACTGCCGCCAACCAGATGGTTGAACTGATCGACGAGTTTCACCTGCTGGTCGAGATTTTGGGACAAGAAGCGTTGCAGGCCCGGCAACTTCATGGGATTGCCCAGCGCGATCATTTCGCCCAACTTGGCGTTGCGATTGTTGCTCGTAAAGAAACCGATGGACCGCTGAATCTCTGCCACCAGGTCGCTGAAAACCGGCCGCATTGCTTGGAATACGGCTTTCGGGTTTTCGGCCTTCATCGCGTTGCGCTTGAGGTGCTCGGCCTTGGCAAACGTGAGTTTAAGCTCTTTGGTGAGCGCCTTGGTGAAGTGATTACCACCGATGGGAATGCTGCGCTGCCACACGCGATACCCGTTCGTGATCACGAGGTCGGTGGTATCGGTGCCAAGCGAAATGATGACGGTGGAGGAGGGCGGATTGGCTGGGTCGTAAGGCCCGTCGACATTCAAGCGATCGAAGCAAACGAAGTTGTAAATCGCCAATGGAGCTAGCTGAATAATCTCGACGTCGATGCCGGCGTCTTCCAAGGGCTTCAGCGCGCGGGTGACCTGGTCGCGCTTCATGGCAAACAGGCCGACTTCGGTTTCGATCGCGTAACCTTCGTCTTCGCTGCCGATGAGCGGCTGGTAATCCCAGACTACGTCTTCCAGCGCAAATGGAATCTGTTGGCGGGCTTCGTATTTGACGATATCGGGGATCTTTTTTCGCTCGACCGGCGGGAGCTTAATGAATCGGGCCAAGCCGCTTTGCCCGGGTACGGCGATGGCGACTTGCTCCCCGGAAAGATCGTTGCGCGAGACGAATTGCTGCAGGGCTTCGCGAATCAGCTCATCGCGATTGGCTTCGGGTTGGGAGAGTATTTTGGGGTATTCGATGTAGTCGAAGGCGTCGACGACCATCCGCTTTTCGTCTTTCTCGTGCGGACGGCAGCGCAGCGCCTTCAGCGCGCATTGGCCAATATCGATGCCCCAAACGGCGTCACTCTTCGCCATAACCGACCCTCTATTCCGAACCGCCGCGATCGTCTCGCCGCGGAGTGCCTCAACCATTGGAACTGTATGCGCGCACTCACCAGCAAGCCACCACGCCATAAGGGGCGCCGGCTGGCTTACCCCCGGCTGCAACCATCGAACCTGCAAGACGTTATGGGTTGCTTCAAGCGCCGAGTGCGGCACCGAATCCTCCAAAGGAACGAGGCGGAACCGCACACTGTTTATTTTACTCCTGTTTTTTGGATTGGATAGCAAGGCGGCCGGGTATTGTGATTTCTCGCGTGGTTACAAGCGCACGTTTGGCAACAGCCGCCGTACGGGTGCAAACCGTGTTCGACGATGGCTTTCGCCTTAACACGCTGTCAGATAGTATGTTACGATCATGACGATCCGCCGCGCATCCGTGATTTTGCCATGCCGTAGCCTGGACGACTTTCCGACCCACCTTACCGGTCCAGCGGCTGCGGAACTGCTGGCGGCCGTGACGGCCCTTTGGCATCCCTCGCTAATCCATGCGACGCAGGCGCTGCCCGGCTTGCGTCCGGCAGAAGAACCGCCGGACCCCGTGGAATTGGAAGGCGAACTTGTGGTCATTCCGCCGGCGAGTCGCCAGCGCCTGTCGCCGGATTGGTCGGACCGGCTTCAGGCGACCGTGCCGCGTAATCCGCCGCCGGTTGAGGCTGTCGAATCTCGCCAGGTAACAATCGCCGCCTTGATCGGCGCCGCGTCGATCGATCCAGCCAATGTGGAGGCCGCGAGTGTCGCCGATTTTCTCGCGCTGGGGCACGCTTACTTGCAGGTTGAGTTGCTGACTCGGGCGATGCGCTACACGAGTGTGCTCGATACGGAGCAATTCACGAGCGCTGTGGTGGCTGCCGCCGGGGCCGCGGCGACGGGCAACCGTGAATTGGAACGGGAAGAGCTCGGTCGGGCTTTCGACCTGCTGGCCGATGCGCGGAACCATGTTTATTCGGTCGATTTCTATGTGATCGATGTCACGCTTTTGGCCGGTTCAACTTTGGGAGAGGGGCTGCGCCAAACTGGCCGGGGGTTTGCCAACGAATTTACTCGTCACCGGCGAACAGCTTGATCGGATGGCGGTCGAATACCCGGCCACGTTGGCCGAATTGAAGCGCGCATTGGAGGCTGTCACGGCGTGCCTGGTCGGCGGTATGTATCGCGGTGGAATTGCTGCCGGCCAATCGCCGGAATCGCTGTTGGTCGAGTTCGAAACGGGACAGCAAGCGGTGCGCCGACACTTACACCGTGAATACGAAATCTTCGGCCAGTTTGGAGCCGGGTTCTCGCCGCTGCTGCCGGTGGTGCTCAAGAACCTTGGTTTTCGCGGTGCGCTGCACGCGGCGTTCGATGGCGGGCGCCTGCCGCGAGCCGACCAGCGAAAAACCAATTGGGGCGCAGGCAACGGATCGTCGATCGAGGCCCTATCGGCGATTCCGCTCGATGTGTCGCGGGCCGAGACATGGCTCAAACTGGCCGAGCGAATCGGCGACTCGATTGCGCATGACCACGTGGCGACGATCCTTCTGGCGGGCTGGCCCGGCGCCGCAAGCGAATACTTCGACGACCTTCGCCATGCCGTGCGCTACGGCTCGGTGCTCGGCAAGCTGGTAACGCTCGACGAATACTTTCGCGAAACGCGCGAGCCGGACGATTGGACAAACTTTAATCCGCAGGAGTATTCGCATCCGAGCGGGACAGAATTTGGCGCGAATCCGATTTCGTCGCGGGTGGACGCTTTTCGCCAGGCTGTGCGCGATGCACAGCAAAAGATCGGCTCGGGCCTGGCCGCGACCGCGGGATTCACTGCATCGGTTGCGGCGGAAACGCGCGCGGCCAATTTGGTGGCAATTAATCCCTGGAACGTGGCGCATACGCAATTGGTGGGCGTGGGTGCGCTTCAATTCGACCATGCACGGGCCGTTCAGCAAGATGGCGTAGCGTATTACCTGCCGGACGTACCCGGCTGCGGCTACACGACGCTCGCTTCCGCTGAGGCCGCCCCGACAATGGCACTGGCCGATGGGTTAACCCTGCGCAACCAACGAATGGAGCTAACCGTCAGCCAAAAAACGGGGGGAATCCAATCGTTGCGGACGCATCGCGACCGAAGCACGCGAGTGTCGCAGCGGCTCGTGTTTCACCATGAAACAGGAGCTGAGCCGCCCGAGACGCGAATGGTCGCCGATAAAATCGAAATCACGCGCAACGATCCGCTGGTGGGGGAGATCGCGTCCCAGGGCCGCTTGCTTGGCGCGGCGGGAGAGATCCTAACGCACTTTACACAACGGGTGCGCGCGGCCCGCGGGCTACCGGTCATGATCGTAGACATCGAGCTCGACCCGCAGCCGCTGCCCGAAGGAGACATTTGGAAATCGTACATTGCCAGCCGGCTGGCTTGGTCTGAAGAGGCGCTTTCGATCCGGCGCGGCAAGCAATGGAGCGGGTATGAAACGACGCGCGAATGTCTTGAATCGTCCGAGTGGATCGAAATGGACGATGCGATCGGCCGCGTGACGTGTTTTGCCATGGGCCTGCCATTCCATCGAGTGGCCGGTTCGCATTGGCTCGATTCATTGCTATTGGTCGCAGGAGAAGAACGGCGGCGTTTCCAGTTCGCGATTGGGCTCGACCAGCACTATCCGTCTCACGCAGCGTTAGGATTGATGGCGGCGGGTGATCCGTTTGTATGCGCGTTGCCAAATCCGCCCGGGTCTCCGCGCGGGTGGTTCTTGCACGTTGGTGCGAAAAACGTTTTGTGTACGTATGTGGCATCGCTGATAGAACCAGCGAGCGGAATCTGGCTGCGGTTGCGGGAAACCGAGGGCCGCCAGACGCGAACGAGCCTCGCCGCGTTTCGCCCCTTTCAGGCGGCCTGGAAAACTGATTTTCGCGGCAATCGGACCGATGTATTATCAATAACCGAAGGACGGGCTGAAATCGATATCGGACCGTATGGCTGGGAGCAAGTGGCGGCGGAGTGGTGAAACAGGCGGCGATGTGCCCGGCCAGTCCCCGACGGTTCTTGGATAGTCTCTTAGACGTCGACTTCGTTTTCCTGGCTCTCGACTTTCCAATCTTAGCTCTCGACGAACCTGAAATGATCGTAACCATTGATGGACCTGCAGGTGCGGGTAAGAGCAGCGCTGCACGAGAGCTGGCGCGGCGGCTCGGCTTTCGGTTCCTTGATACGGGGGCGATGTACCGTGCAGTGACGCTGGCAGCCCGCGAGCGCGGTTTCGATCTGGCGGATGGTGAGCAGCTTGCCCGGCTTGTGGGCGAAATTCGCGTCGAACTGGTTGGCGACGTCGTCCTACTGAATGGCAACGACGTTACGGCTGCGATTCGCAGGTTTGATATCACTACCGCGATTCATCACGCCGCCGATAACGCGGCTGTTCGCGGCCAGCTCGTTGTCTGGCAGCGTGCGGCTGCGGCTGGTCACGATGTGGTGACGGAAGGGCGCGATCAAGGAACGGTTGTTTTTCCCAACGCCGAGTGCAAGATCTTTCTCACCGCCGACGAACAGGAAAGAGCCCGGCGGCGCCACCGTGATCTGTTGGCTCGGGGCGAGAACATTCCATTTGCAGAGGTGCTGGCCAACCAACGCTTGCGCGACCAGCGCGATTTGTCGCGGCCAATCGGGGCGCTTGTTAGGGCCGAGGACGCGATCGAGGTTTCGACGGATGGTCTTGCCCCGGAGGAAGTCGTTGCCAAGCTCGAAGCAATTGTACGATCGAAGCAACCCGCATAATGTGGGCAGTGCCGACCAGGCAGGACGGGGCGGTGCCCGATCGGCGGGCAACGGCCAGCCGGCAAGCGGCAAGTTGTGTGTGAGGAGCAATGATCCGACGGAAAGTAGCAGCCTGGTTTTGGTACGCGATATTGTGGTGTCCGTGCTATGCCATTAGCCAGGCGTGGTTTCAATATCGGTTCGCGGGCAAGGCGCACGTGCCACTCAGCGGCCCGGTGCTGCTCGTGTCGAACCACCAAAGCAACCTCGACCCGGTGCTGGTAGGCCTGGCATGCCCACGGCAATTGAAATATCTGGCTCGGCAGGGCTTATTCTTCTGGCCGTTTAGTTTGTGGATTCGTTCGCTCGGCGCGGTGCCGATCGACCGTGAGCGCGGTGCGCTGGCTGGCATTCGCGCAACGATCGACCTACTGAAGAAAGGCAACGCGGTCGTTTTGTTTCCGGAAGGCTCGCGGACGCCCGACGGCAAGCTGCACGCGCTGCTGCCAGGCTTTTGTCTGCTCGCACGGCGTAGCGGGGCAACGATCGTGCCAGTGGCGATCGACGGGGCGTTTGCCGCTCTTCCCCGCGGAAGTTGCTTCCCTCGGCCCGCGCAAATTAGGCTCGCCTTTGGACCGCCGATCACGAACCAACAAATCGCCGATATGACCGATCAACAATTGGTGGAATCCGTTCACCAACGGATTGTCGAAGCGTTGCACCTGACGACCGTGTGCCAATACGCGGATTCGGATCACTGTTAGGGGTATCGTTTTCGGGACGCGAGGCAAAACGACAACAGTACGGCGGATAACGCCATGCTACACGGCTCCGGAACGGAAACCGTCTGCCACGCCAGGCCGTACTGTTCGATGTTTAATCGGCCCACGTTATCGAACATTTCTTCGGTCCAGCGCACTCGAAGCAAATACTGTCCGGTCGTGGGTATAGCGAACGAAAAGTGCTCGGTATTGTTATATCGGCTATCCGAAGCGGAAATTAGGTCGGTTGCGATTCCACTGGCGGCGCTCCACAGCTCCAAATCGAGGTTATCGAAGCTCGCGTCGCTATACCTTGTTGTGCCGACCGTGTGCCGGTCGCGGAACCAGGTTAGCGTCGCCGTGAACGACGAGCCGGCCTGAATATCGCTGTTAATTACGTAGTCATTGGTCGTGCCTTTCGCGACCTGGCCAAAATCCCAGCCGGTCGATTTCACCAGACCCAGCGGGCCTTGCAGGGTGCCTGCGACATCGGTAGTCCCGCTGAGTAACTGGTCGAACGCGCGATTGAGGTCCATCCGCCCGGCGCCGACCCGATTATCCAAGCCCTGAGTGGTGAGCACGCCACCCAAACCATTTGGATTGGCGGTCTGGCCATTGTTCCAACCGAGGGTTTTATCGGCCGAGTTCATCAGCACCGACTTCATCACGCGGGCATCGCGCGCGTCGGGATCGGAACCCAGGCGGGCGTAGGCGGCGTCGTACAATAGTGCGGCCCCGCCGGCAACAGTCGGCGCTGCGAAGCTGGTGCCGTTGACATTGCGTGAATACCAATCGGGTCCGCCGGCCGGACCATTCGCTGGCCCATAGACGGTTGGGCCATTGCCGCCGGTTTGGCCGCCGTAGTAAGCGGTGGCAAAATTCTCGCCGGGCGCCGCGATATCGACCACTTGTCGCACGGCGCTGATCGTGCCGTGCACCGGATCATAATAGTTGTTCGGGCCGCCATTGCTGAAATAGCTCGGAACGTCATAGGCACCGCCGTCGGGTCCCAGAGCTGCCACCGTCATCGCGTTGTAGCTGCTTGCCGGGGAGGGGACGCGATTCGGGCCGGCCCCGCTCGGGACAGTGTTGCCCGCCGCCAACGTGAGCAAAGTGCGCGGATTCTCGTTGATCAAGGCGTCTAGCGTGCCGGCGAGGTTATCGGTGCCGGCCAGCTCGTTTGAACTCGTGCCGGCGGCCCAGCTTGAGTTGACCACGTCGGCCGGCCGCGAGCCGGTGAGCGTGGGCACCCCGGAGATGAAGGCGGCGCGGTAGGGCCCGTACGTCGAGATGCCGTTTGTGCTGAAGTAGAACGCCGTGGTGTAGCGAGGGTAGGAAGGGCTGCCGCTCGGCCAGCTTGTGGCAATCGCGCCGGAATCGAGCTGCGCATCCGGGGCCATGCCGCGTTGGTACTCGCCGGGGTTGGCGCCGCCGAGCCGTCCGCCCATCACTCCTCCCACCCAGGTTGCGTGTCGATCGACCTGACCTGCCGCCGAGCCGCTGGTTGGAATGTAATTTACGTGGGTGAGCGTTTCGTGGCCGTTCCAAATGTAGCCAGCCTCGATATTGGCCATTACGGCGCGAGTTCCGGTGAAGCCGGCGTTGTAAAACCGGTCGGCGCCCAACAGCGTGTTCACATTTACCGAACCCGTAAACGGTCCTTGTACGGTGCCGGAACCCGCCTGAAGGTACAAATCGGCGCTGGCCAAATCATCGCCGCCGCTATCAATGGCGGCGAGCGCGTGCTGGCTGGCGGCCGAAAGAAATGCGGTGCAAAGCACGAGGAAGAGGAGAATGCGCCACACCGCCGGCGCACAGCGGTGGCCGTGCGGGGCGTCGCGCCGAATTTTCCGATTCATTGGGTCTGCTCGAAAGCCGGAGTGCGGGCGCGTTGCCGTGCGCGAAGAGAATCTGTTCCTGCCACCGGCTGCGGGGCCGGCGCGATTTGGACGAATGGCAAATCGCAGCTTTCATTTTACTGTGGATTTCCGGCGACTCAACAAATTTGGCGGCCGTGTGGCAAAATCGCTGCGCAAGCTCACTCAATCCGGCGCATGGCTACAAAATACGCGACAAAGCCGCTCGGGAACCGCGTTGCCAAAAATCGACACCCTCCTTTCCCGATTGCTAGTTTGTGCTTTTCGTGGCTATCTCATATTGAAGATTTGCTCGACATTGCCTCGTAGTATGCGCCGGCCGAGATCGACCGCGGCGATTTCACTCCAGCCGCGATCGATGACGAAACGTTCGGCCAGAATCTTGGCCAGAATTCGCTTGTACATGGCGAACTTCGGCAGGACGAACTCGAGCTTGTAGGCGTCGCTGTAATACCCGATCTGCTTGGTTTGCGGCACCGCTTCCAGCCGGGCCGCCGCGTCGTGCTCGATATAAGCGGGCGTGTTCGAATACCACCAGTGGCCGTGCGTGACGACGTTTGGGAAGATCCAGGCGTAGCTCACCAGCTCCTGGTTGGTCACGCTCGCCAGCACGGAAATCGGAAACGTGACACGCGGAAACGCGTTGAAAAGTTCCTGATATTGAATGAGCGAAACGCGACTGTCGTACAGGTCTTGACCTTGGTAGACACCCGCGCGATAGACGGATCGATTGACGCCGATCATCAGATCGAATGGCAAGCCAAATTCGTGGCAATACTGCGCGAGCGTCCAGAAAACGAAGTTTGCAGCCGTTGGATCGGAATTGCCAGTCAGCAGCGATTCGATAGCTTTATCGGCCTCGTTCGCGGAACAGGGTGACGGTTGGAACGACGGGGGCAGCGATATCGCACATGCCCGTGCGCCTTTTGAGACGAAATGCTCAAACAGCTTCCGGATTGCATTGCCCAACGATTGCGCGTTATGAACGTTTGTGTTTGTGGCTTTTTCGAGCCGCTGGCGGACATCGGGCTTTGCAAGGTGAAATACTAGATCATCCGTCCGCAGGCAGGGGACGTAGCGGTTCGTGTCGAATCCTTCCAGCGAATCGTCGAAGTTATTGGTCAGGAACACCGCGTCGAGCTTCGCGCGATCGAGCACCTGCTGCTCCCAATCTGGCTGGGCCATTTTGCGGGCAGCGTTGTCGTACAACGACTCCCAGTTGGCGGGTGTTAAATCCTCGTCCGGCGGTAAGTCAAAGAACGTTCGGGCCAGTTCCAAGAGCCAACTGTATTGGACCGTGTTGCGGAGCGGCTCAATCCGCTCGACCAGTCGGCGGACTTTTTCCTGGGCGCAAGGTCCGGCTCCTCGATCTCGGCCCGCGGCATGCCGGTCGAGTGAATCAGCTCGGTGTAATAGTGATACCCCAGGATATCGGCCAGCGTTTTCGAGGCCGCCGATTTCGGCTCGATATGCGAGTGCGGATCAATGAGCCGGATGGAATCCAACTCGGCGAACAGGCGCTGGCGAAGTTGATCGGACATGCGTGATTTCGGACTTCGGATTTTAATGTCGGCTGCCAGGCCGAATTTCACTTGCCGCGGTCGGCCGCCAGCGGCCAATGGCTGGTCATCCGCCGAAACCATCATGGCAATCCGCGCAGGCCTTGGTCATACGGTTTCCGGCCTGCTGGGCCTGCTCGAAGTTGTCGCGTTCGGCCGCTGCGGCCACGTCGGTAGCGGCTTGGCGCAGCTCGCGGTCAAATTTCGAGTACTGTTCATCGTCCCAATACTCAAACCCTTCGCGCCCGATGATATCGGCGATTGTCGCGGCGATTTGCGATTCGTGGCGAACGTCGTCGCGATGGGCAGTAAACTCGCCCTTATTCGCTAACCATTTTTTGAGACGGTCCTCGTGCGCGATATTCATGCGTTGCATAAGCGGCGGGCGATCGGCGACTTTTGCCCAATCGGGCTTTCGCTCGGTCTCGGGCGCCTTGGGCCGATTACCGGCGATCAGGTCGGCCAAATCTTGCTTGCGCTGGGTTGCCTCTTGGTAAGTTTGATCGCTGGCCGCCTTGCAATTGTGGCCGGCGCGGGCGAACGAATCGCGAAGCGCCGGAGCGGCATCTTGCCAGCGGACTTCGCCATCGTACTCCGCATCGACGGCAAAGAGGGCGGCCAACACACTAAAGTGCCGCCGACACTCTTTGAAAGCGCCGCCCTTAAACTCGCTCGGCGTGGTTGTCGCTTTGGCTACCTGCGGAGCAAGTCGTTTGATTTCCGTTTCGATCGTCTCGGCATCGATCAACTTCGACCAGCCGCCGCCCTTTGCCTGGGCAGATTGCGATTTGTCCGGATCGCGGCCAGCCGCCACAATCGCCTGCACTTTCTGATAATCGGGCCGCGTGCCGACGAGCTTTTCGCGCGCGTCGGGGAAGAACGCATCCAGCACGTCGGCAGACCATTTCGGAGGCCTGGCGCTTCTGCGGACCGATCGGCTGCTTGGCCAGCAGTGCGGCCGCGCCGCACAAAATCACTGCGATTGCCAGCGATGACGTGTGTTTAACCCAACAATCGTTCAACGAGATTCTCCATTCCAGCACCAATGCAACTCATTATCGGTCGCGGCACAATTCGCAGCAAGCGTCGCCAAGATTGCCGACGATACCGCGTAGTATCGTCATCCCGCCCTGCGGGATGATTTTCCTCTCACGGAGCGGGAGGGCTACACTCATGGCCAATATCTGTGTTAATTTAGCACTGCCGGACAGGACCCAACGCAGGAAAAGTACGACGATGTTGCCAAAATGAACCAGGAAAAAACGCAACCAATACTGGAAAAGGTAAAACAGGCCGTGGCCGAGGGTAAGCTCAGTCTCAGCGCCGCGGAGAATATTCGTGATTGGATAACCGAATCGCGCTATGCCGCGTATGCCGACGAAGTGGCCGCGCATATCGCGGCCGGAAATTGGCAGGTGCTCGACGATGTCTTCTGGATGGTGATTCCATTCGGTACGGGCGGGCGTCGCGGAAAAATGTACCCGATCGGCTCCAATGCCATCAATGACCGGACCATTGGCGAGAGCGCTCAGGGGCTGGCCGACTATGTGAAAGACACGCTCGGTCCCGGGGCGAATCTATCGTGCGCGATTGGGTACGACACGCGTCATCGCTCCGACCACTTCGCCCAGCTGTGCGCCGAAATCATGACGGCGGCCGGGTTCATAGTGTACTTTCTGCAACAGTACCGCGCTACGCCGGAGTTGTCGTTCACGGTGCGCGAGAAGAAGTGCTCGTGCGGCATCATGGTGACGGCCAGCCACAACCCGCCCAGCGACAACGCGGTGAAAGTGTACTGGTCGACGGGCGGACAAATTCTGCCGCCGCACGATAAAGGGATCATCGCTCGTGTGATGAATACGCAAGAAATCCACCGGGCCGATTTCGAGAAAATGCTGGCCGCCGGCAAAATCGTGCCGTGCCAGGACGAGATGGATGTCAAGTATCAGCAGGCGGTGCTGACGCAGGCAACGCTGGGGTCGCGTAGGCTGAAGGTGATCTATTCGCCGCTGCATGGCGTGGGGGCGACTGCGGTGATCCCGGTGCTGGCGGAGGATGGGTTTACGGATGTCGAATTATTCGGGCCGCACTCCAAACCAGACGGCGATTTTCCGAACGTGCCGGGACACGTGGCTAATCCGGAAAACCCACAGGTGTTTGATGCGATCATCGAGCGGGGTCTCCAGATTGGGGCCGACGTTACGCTCGCCACCGATCCGGATTGCGATCGGATTGGTTGCGCGGCGCCAGTCACGTTTGCCAAGGACGCCAAGTGGCACACGCTCACGGGAAACCAGCTTTGTGCGCTGTTGGCCGATTTCGTGCTGGAAAGTCGCCGCGCTGCGGGAACACTCTCGCCGCAACATTTCATCGTGACAACTTTGGTTACCACGCAAATGGTCCGCCGCATCGGCGATAGTTACGGCGTGCGGACGATTGGCGACTTATTGGTCGGCTTCAAATGGATCGCTCAGGCTATCGATCAATACGGGCCCAAGCTGTTCGTCTACGGCGCAGAAGAATCGCACGGTTACATGGCCGGCAGTTACGTGCGCGATAAGGACGGCGCGGTGGCATCGATGCTGTTGTGCGAACTGGCGGCCCAATTGAAGTCGGCCGGTCAAACGCTTCATGAAAAGTTGGACGCTCTCTTCTGGCAACACGGTGCGCATGCGGAGCGGACTGTTTCGGTGCAGATGCCCGGTAGCGAGGGCATGGCGCGGATGAAAGAGGTGATGGCCGAGTTTCGCGCCGGCCCGCCGGCCGAAATCGGCGGCGAGCGCGTCGTGCAAGTTCGCGATTACGGGCAACAAACCATTACGGCGGTCGGCGGCAAGCCGCGGCCGCTCGTCGGTCCTAAGGGCGACCTCGTATTTTTCGATCTGGGCGCTGACGGCAACTACGTGGCCTGCCGGCCGAGCGGTACGGAGCCGAAGATTAAGTTCTATATGTTTACGTATACGCCGCCGGAGCAACTATCTGACCTTGAATTGGCCAAGTCGGAGCTCGTCGCTCGTCTCGATCGGATGGAAGCCGAGCTTCGTAAATTCGCGGGGGTTTGATCGTCCAATAATTGCCCATTCGGCACTAAAGCGTGGTCTCGTCGCCCAGATCCGACCTCACTCGCTCGGCCAAATCCCAAAATCGATCTCGGCCATGTTGAGGCAAGCTTTGGAATAAGTACAGAACAGCGGCGCCTATTTGCTTGGCTTTGACTCGTGGGACATTGATTTCTCCTTCCGGCAAGAAGTCTCTCAGATTCGATAACTTTCCATTCCCGTCCGGCCGACCGCGCTTCCGCCAAAATACCGCCGCCGAAAGTAGGCTGCGACGCTTACGAGCCCAATCATCGCCGGCACCTCGACAAGCGGCCCAATGACTGCCGCGAACGCAACACCCGAGCCAATTCCGAATACCGCGACAGCTACCGCTATGGCGAGTTCAAAATTATTGCTGGCCGCCGTAAAGGCCAAGGTCGCTGACTTCGAATAGTCTGCACCAAGCTTGTAGCCCAAAAAGAAACTCACTAAAAACATCGCGACAAAGTAAATTAAAAGCGGGACGGCAATCAGCATCACGTCAAACGGTATTCGCACGATCTGATCGCCCTTTAGACTGAACATGACGAGAATCGTGAACAGAAGCGCTACGAGCGTGATAGGACTGATTCGCGGAATGAATACTTCGTCGTACCAAGTTCGACCCTTCGCCCGCAGCAGTAGGAACCGACTAATAATTCCGGCGAGAAATGGGATTCCCAGGTAAATCAACACGCTTTGTGCAATTTGCAGCATGGTTACCTGGACCACGCTTCCTTCAAGGCCGAGTATTGGCGGAAGCCAGGTGATAAAAAACCACGCGTACAAGCTGTAGAAGAGCACTTGAAAAACGCTATTGAAGGCGACCAAACCAGCCGCATATTCCGGATCGCCACGAGCCAGGTCGTTCCACACAATAACCATCGCAATGCAGCGCGCGAGCCCGATCAGAATCAAACCGGTCATGTACTCCGGGTAGCCGCGCAGAAACGCGACTGCGAGGATGAACATAAGGATAGGACCGATCACCCAATTCTGAACGAGCGACAGTCCAAGAATCTTCCAGTTCCGAAACACGTCGCCAAGCTCTTCATATTTCACTTTGGCAAGCGGCGGATACATCATGAGGATTAGACCCAATGCGATCGGAACGTTCGTTGTTCCGACTTGGAACCGATTGATGAACGACTCCAGACCGGGAAGAAAATGCCCGGCCGCTACTCCGGCCGCCATGGCGAGAAAAATCCAAACCGTAAGGTAACGATCCAGAAATGACAGCCGAGCGTTCGGGCATTCTTGTGCTGTACGACTCATGGTGTGAATCCTTTCTGTGTGTCGTTTGCGATTGGTCGCGTGCCACTAAAGGTTTGGGGAAGCTTGGAGACAAAGCCGCGGAATCTCGTCGCGCACACGGCGATAAACGGCGAGCCGCTCGTCTTCGTCAGTGGTGTTCTCGGTCAGTCGAGGCGGGTCGTCGAACGCGTGATCGATGACTTTTGCGCAGCCGGGAAACGCGGGACACGATTTGTAAGCATCGTCGCACACCGCGACCACGTAGTCGAAAGTGATATCCTTCAAGTCGCTGATGTGCTTCGACCGCTGGCGCGATATATTGATGCCCACTTCCGCCATCACCCGAACCGCATCTGCATTAAGCTTGGTCGGCTTTACGCCGGCAGATGCTGCGGCAATTGCGTGGGGCCAGAAGTGGCGGGTCCACCCCTCGGCCATTTGACTGCGGCAAGAGTTGCCGGTGCAGATAAAGAGCACCTTCAGCGCGGGGTTACCCTTTCGCACAGCATTCTCCTTTCTGTGCGGACGATTTTCCACTTGGGCAGCAGGCCGCGATCGAGTCAGCCACCGCACGAAGTAATTGGGAAACTAGCTGATACCGAACGGCATAAAAGACCGTCCGCCCTTGCTTGCTGGATTCCAGCACGCCGGCACGTTCCAGCAGGGCCAGATGGCGGGAAACGACCGAAAAATCGACCGAGCAACATTCGGCAATGTCGGTCACCGAGCAGGCCCGGCCGCATTTGGCGAGGCATGCCAGCAGCTTCAACCGCGTTGGATCGCTGAGGGCTTTGAACAATTTGGGGTCGAGCAATTCGTCGATGGGCGAACAGCATTTGGCCGCTTGTTTCGGCGTCACGTGAATCTCCTTGTGTATTTGCGTCACTATGCAAGTATACTAATGGCCGGAATACCGGTCAAGCGAAGAACACTTGGGGCAACGCGGCAATGGCAGCCTTTGATAGAATTCCGTGATGAACCGCGATGACGAGGATGAGGACAGCGTCCAGGAAACAAGCCCAGTGGGCGATGCCGTGGAATCTCACTCGGAATTGCCCAAGACGCAGGCCGAGTTTTTTGCCCGCGCGTGCGAGAAGGTGCGCAGCAAATTTCCCAGCGCCCCGGGCGTTTATCTTTTCCAAGACCAGGCCGGCCGAGTGCTGTACATCGGCAAGGCAAAGGACTTGCGGTCGCGGGCCGGTAGTTATTTTTTGGCGGCAGCGGCTGAAGACCAGCGTACCAGCCACCTCGTGCGCGAGGCGTACGATATAGATTTCGTCGAGACCGAAACCGACGTCGACGCGCTGTTGATGGAAGCCCGGTTGGTGAAAGACATCCAGCCGAAGTACAACCGCGACCTGCGCGACGACAAGAGCTTTCCCTACCTGCAGATTACGACGCACGAGGACTATCCGCGGGTGGAAGTAACCCGCACGCCGCGCACCAGCGGGGTGAAGCTTTACGGGCCGTTTGCCAACGCGGGCAGCCTCCGCGGCGCGGTGCAGGCCTTGCAGAAGGTGTTCAAATTTCGCACGTGCTCGCTCGATATCGAGACCGACGATGAGCGCTGGCGTTGGTTTCGGCCGTGCCTGTTGGCGTCGATCAATCAGTGTACGGCCCCATGTAACTTCCGGATCAGCAAGGAGGAATACCGCAAGGACATCAAGCGGCTGCGCATGTTCCTGGAAGGCAACCGCAAAAAACTGCTCGACGATATGCGGCAGGAAATGGCCGACGCCTCGGCCGCACTGAAATTCGAGCAGGCGGCCCGGCTGCGTGACGAAATCGAAATGCTGGAACGGCTGCGCGAACGCGGCGACCTGGAAAAGCACGAGCAGCCCGAAGTGTTCTTCATTGACCCCAAAAAGGGGCTAGCGGGGTTGCAAAAGATCTTCAAGCTGGAAACGCGGCCGCGGAATATCGAAGGCGTCGACATCGCCCACCTGGGCGGCAACGAAACGGTTGCCAGCCTCGTGCAATTCCTCGACGGCCTGCCGTTCAAGCCCGGTTACCGCCGTTTCCGCATCCGCGATGTGAAGGGCATCGACGATTACGCGAGCATCCGCGAAGTGGTTGCCCGCCGCTTTCGCAAGCTGCGCGATGACGGCGACGTCTTTCCCGATATCCTGCTGATCGACGGCGGCATCGGCCAACTCCGCAAAGCGCTGGAAGCATTTCAAGCATTTGACATCCGCCCGCCCCTCGTATTATCGCTGGCCAAAAAGGAAGAGCTGGTTTACGCCATGGATCGCAACAAACCGCTGCGGCTTAGCCGGCGCTCGTATGCTCTGCGACTGTTGCAGTACGTCCGCGACGAAGCCCACCGATTCGCGCAGCACTACCATCACTTGCTGCGCCGGAAGCGGACGTTGGGGGAATAACCCGCACCTAGCCTTTTGGACATTTACGCCGCAGTTGCCAAAGGTCGGATAAAACAGGCGTACTTCCGAAGACGATGTCGAACGCGCGCTGAATCCATCTTACCCCAATCGAAATCATGCATTTCGAGTTACCACATCGTCATTACTGCTGTGGGTCGGGATGGTCGGCTCCCGGCCGGAGGCGGCGGAGGGCGCGCTCACTCCAAGCATCGCCCGCCATACAGCCGCAAAACGGGAGTCAGGATCGCCGACGAAAACGAAGCTGCATAGCTGTTGTTTTCGGAACGGTCGGGCCTAATTCGTCTTTAATTTCCTCGTCGTCTCCGAGGCAAGCTCCGCGCACCAAACATCAAGAATGTCGAGCCGAACAGAGTTAGCGTAGCCGGTTCGGGTACGGCGCCCGTGAGAGTCATGGTTCCGGGAAACCCGATAGCGATGGAGCCGGCGCCGCCTGGTACTTCGTTTGTAACAATCATCGCTACCGTGTAGCTTCCATTGCCCACGATACTCGGGAAATTGAAAGACAAGGGGAGGTTGCCCGTGCCGGACGTGCCGCTCCACGTCCAATTGCCGACGACGACGTTATTCAGCAGAACGTCCCAATTCGTACTCGCGCCGGAATCTAAGACGTTTTGTGTAATATCGAAATCCAAATCCAATTGGTCAACGGAAGCCAGGCCTGTCCCAACGAAAGCCTGAGACAGACTATCGCCACGCGATACGCTCCAGAAGTAACCGAATTCGTTGGCGCTAATTTGCCCCACGGAAGCGACGACGGAACTGGTGGCTGAGGGAAAACTGTCGGAATAGGTTGGTGCCGCCACCGCGTGCGCGAGTGAAGCACACAACACGATTGCAAAGGCGGCGAAAACCGCGCCGATGCCTGACCCAGATCGAAGTTCTTGACCTCGGATCGCCGCTATAGAGCGGCTTAGCTTGATGTTCATTAGCGTTGTCCTTGTTCGACGATGTTTCCCAGTTGTGCCACGCTCAATATCGATTGAGGGCTCAATATTGCCGCCAGTGTAGCATGCCCTACCCCCCAAGTCAAGGTAGTAAAGAAATTTTTTTGCAGTTTTCTGGCCGTCGTCTAACCCCGGGCGGCTGCTTCGTCGGCCAACCGTACCGTTCGGGGCGTTTCCCGATGCCGGGCAAGAGAGCGGAACAGGTTCGCTTATCCGCGCGATCTTCGCAGCGGGCTGTGTCCTGTTAGCTCCGACAACACCATTGGTTATCGCGTAAAGATTGCCGTCGGGACCGAATTCGAGACCATCCGGAAACAACAGGCCCGTATTGCCGATCAAGGTGCGCGAAGCGTCAGCGGGCGATATCCTATAAAGAGCCGCATTGGTGTCGAAAGCAATTCCGTAGAGTTGCGCGTCGACGCGCCCCACGATTGCGCTGCAGAAAACGGCAGCGCAGAGAAAGACCCGATGCTTTGATTCATTCATTAGAACAGTTTTGTACTGGAACGAATGCGGGCTACGTTCTTCTGGATGACATCGATTGCGGCGACGATGACATTCGTTCTTCGACCGACAGGAATTCTAGTCGCACGCGAGGCTGATTTTAGGCTTGTTCCGCCCTGTCAGCAATCATTTTCTCGCGCTGAAGCGATGCGAATAGGCGGGCAGCCGCCGTTGGCCGATGGCGTGTGCCGCCTGAAGAATTCGCTTCGGCGACTTGCTCGTCGTGCCCATAACAATGCTTACGCATCATGTCACCACGCAGGTTTAGCTAGCGTGTGCAGGTTTTCGACAGAGCAGTTCTGGCCCCTTTTCCCATCCGTTAGATGCTTGCATTTGATCACGGTCAGCTAGGTGAATCATGTGCGCTTGCGCCTAATGTGTGAGGCGTTGGAGCTAATCACAATCGCCGCGCAAGTGAGTAGAAACAGTGCCGTTGGTTCCGGTATTGGCGTTAGAAGGAAAGCTCGTTGCGCTCTAGGACTGCCGCCAGGACCATCCGGGTCGAAAAAGCCGTAGCCGACGATCTGACCAAAATCATTTATAGCGCGAGCCTGGGTGACGACCCACCCCTTTCCGCTTACCGGATCAAGCAACGAATTCAAATTGTACGTTGTTCCCGTTGATATATTGGCTGAGTCTGGAACCCAAACCCCTGCAAATCCATCGTTGCGGAGCCCAACTACGTATCCTTGTGAGTTAATTCCCCAGGCGAGAAATAGCCCGCCAACCGAATTACCAAGGTCAACGAGTGCGCCGGTCATTCCGTTAGGCGTCGAAGGCGTCCACAAAAAGCCATGGACGGTGTAGTCGCCCGGGAGAGGGATGTAGTATGACCCTACCACCTGACCGTAGTCATTAATATCAGTGGCGTCTCCCTGCTGAAGCGTGGGTGATAACGGCCCCAGGTCGGCCATCGATCCAACGCCTCCGTTCGGAGTCACGGGTGTCCACAGCAACGCACCAGAAAATGAATACACGCCACCACCCACAATTTGTCCATATGAGTTTATCCCGTTTGCATTCCCAGTCCCATCGAAACCACCCGTGGCGAGGTCAATCATAGAACCAGTAGATCCATTCGCAGACGTCGGTGTCCATTGAAAGCGATTGAAGCTTTCGTCGCCTATACCCACTACCTGCCCGATTGAATTGATAGCCCGCGCATCGCTCAAGCCATAATTAGGGGACAAGCCTCCGAGGTTTACCATCGAACCACTTGTCCCGTTTGCTTCGGTTGGATTCCAAAGAAACGCGGTCTCACCGGAACCGTATTCTTGTGAGTCGCTCCACCCCACAACTTGTCCATAAGAATTGATGCTATTCGCCGAGCTAGTGTCCGTGCCGCCAGGCAGATCTCCCAGGTCACCAATTGATCCAGAGGTACCGTTGATTTTGGCTGGTGTCCACAGAAAGGCGTGTTGCACGGTCCCACGGCTGACCCCAACAACCTGCCCGAAGTTATTTAGGTCGTAGGCATCGACTGCCGGCCCTCCTGGCAAGAGGCCGAGGTCGGTCACGTAATACGGTCCAACGGCTGGCGCGGCGGGCGGCCGAGAAAGCAGGAGAGCAAGCCAAGCGATTGCAGCTGTTCTTGGCTTCATGGTGTCACGATTCGTGCATTTAATACTTAGCAGCTGGATCGGTGCGCCCATAGAGCCTTGTCCGCGTGGCACTCAAAGGCGCACCTCAGGGTGCCACATAGTTTACAGTATAGCAGGGTATTATCAGATCGATCCACCAAAGGTAACAAAACCGGTAACATCGGCCCGAACTCTTATTCGGGGAGCTGCGACGCACCACCGCTCGCGCATGTCACCGTCCCGCCAGCGTTTGACGCGACGGGTGACGCTTTCGGCCACGCTGAAGGCGCTTTCGATGGGGGTTCGTGGTGGCGAGTGTTTTGCGGTGTCGCTCGGGGACGCGGAGCCGCACGACGGTGCGTGTTTCCTCCAGTCCCTCTTCGAGGCTGGCGGCGGCCGGAATGATCGCGTCCGCTGGAATTCGCATGAGATCTGAGTATCGACGTTGCTCCGATCCGGGCAATCTCAACCGTATGATCGTGCGTCGCTGTGGGGCCTATCTGGATCAGCGGAGCCGTTTGTTGACAGTTGTTGTCATGAGCGTTAGTCTAAGTAGTATCTAGGGTTAGCTCTTTTCTGGAGCGGGAATAGCCAAGCCTTGGCAGCGTGTCCTGCGCTTGGCCGGAATAAAATCGATTTGTCCGGCTCGGCTCGCCGAGACGGCTTCGACGCAACATACTGGCTGGCGGAACACGAACAGAATATCGGAACAGGTTGAATCAGCGGTAGCGCGATGGCGGATTTAGGCAAATTTCTGGTCGGTCGGGGCATCGTCGGCCCGGAGCAGTTGGCCGAGGCTCAGGCTATTGCCAAAAACAATGGCGGCAAGGTCCACGAGATCCTTGTCAAGCAGGGCTATGCGACGGGCGAGCAGGTGATGCAGGCGATGGCCGATATGCACGGCTACGAATTTTTCGACCTGCGCGATGTGCCCATTCCGCCATCTGTGGTGGAATTGGTGCCGGAGTCGGTAGCGCGCGAGAATGCCGTCATTCCGCTGGCTGAGGAAGATGGGGCGCTCAAGGTTTTGGTCAGCGACCCGTTCGACTACGAAACGTTCGAGAAGCTGCAATTCATTCTCAATCGCAAGGTGAACATCGCGCTCGCTACGCGCGAAAGCATCTTGGAGGCTATCAACCGCAACTACGGCCAAATGGGCGATGAAAGCGCCGACTCGATGTTGCAGGAATTCACCGACACCGCCATCGACTTCACCGAGACTGAAGAAGGGGGCGAAGAGGGCGGGGAAGATGTCGATGAAACGAGCGCGCCGATCGTGCGCCTGGTGCAATTGATGATTGGCGAAGCCGTGCAACTTCGGGCATCGGATATTCACATCGAGCCGTTTGAGGACCGGGTGCGAATTCGCTACCGGATCGACGGTGTGCTGGTGGAGCGCGACAGCCCACCACGGCGGTTACTCGGGGCGCTGCTCTCACGCATCAAGATTCTGGCCAAGATGGACATCGCCGAGCGCCGCCGTTGCCAGGACGGCCGCATCAAGATCACCGCGGGCGGCAAGGAGCTCGACCTGCGCGTGAGCATGCTGCCCACTAATCATGGCCAGTCATGCGTGATGCGGCTGTTGGACAAGGAAAACATCAAAGTTGGCGTGCGGCAACTGGGGCTGGGGGAAAAGGACTTCAAAAAGTTCCGCGGACTGATACGGCGTCCGAACGGGATCATCCTGGTGACGGGCCCGACCGGTTCGGGCAAGACGACAACGCTGTACGCCGCCCTAAACGATCTAAACCGCGCAGACCGCAAAATCATCACGGCGGAAGACCCCGTAGAGTACTACCTGCCTGGTATCAATCAGGTTGAGGTAAAGCACACGATTGGGCTCGATTTTGCCCGGATCATCCGCGCCATGCTGCGGCAGGCACCCAACATAATTCTCGTTGGTGAAATGCGCGACTACGAGACGGCTTCGATGGGAATTCAGGCATCTTTAACTGGACACTTGGTTTTCAGTACGCTACACACGAACGATGCGCCCGGCGCCGTTACACGCATGATTGACATGGGAGTGCCCGCTTACCTCGTGGCCGGCAGCGTAATCGGCATTCTCGCCCAGCGGCTTGTTCGGGTGGTTTGTTCGAAATGCAAGCAGCCACATACGCCCCGAGAGCAGGAGCTGTTGGCGGCGGGGATCACTCCGGAGCAAGCGGCATCGGCCAATTTCATGAAGGGCCGCGGTTGCAACCACTGCGGGCACAGCGGTTACCGCGGGCGATTGGGCATTTTCGAGCTCATGACGATGAGTTCTCGAATCCGCGAATTAACCTTTCAAGGCGCATCGACCCAGGATATCCGCCGCGAAGCTCTAAAACTTGGCATGGCAACGCTTTACGAAGACGGCATTCGCAAAGTTTTGGAAGGCATCACCACGCTCGACGAGGTCTTCCGTGTTGCCAAACGGTCCGAATAACCGCGTTCAGCGGGTGCTGCCAAGTGAATAATCGCGGCTTTTATTGAGTTTGCGGGCATTTCAGCGAATAATCCAATGTTCGCCGCATTTTCCGGATAGTTGCGACTATCGGCCAGTGCGGTGCCGGATGGCCTCGTCTTCATCTTGCCATCGGTGCCGTAGAAGGCGGTGCGGCGGCTACGACATTCTGGATTGCTGAGCCTGCAACTCGGGCGCGGGCGTTCAGCGAACGGATGTCGGATAACGAAGAGGCTTTCCCGGAAGCGCAGGCCAAGTCGAGTCGAACGGGCCACGCTGCTCTCGAGTTCGATAACACATATCGCAAAATTCGCCCGTTAGCGAAGCCATCGCCAATTGGCGGATGTACGACCTGCGCACTTGTGTCGTTCGATCCGAAGCAAAAAGGGGAATGAGGGACAATGGGAACGATTCTCATCGATAAGTTGCTCTCGGCGTGCGTGAAGCAGGGAGCGAGCGATCTCCACATAACTGTCGGCCAACCGCCGGTGCTGCGCATTAGCGGTCGGATGCAGAAGCTCAAGACCAAAGTGCTGGAGCCGGCCGATACGCAGGCGCTCATGAAGAGCATTACGCCGGAACGTTGTCAACAGGAGTTCCAGGAACAGGGTGGCTGCGACTTTGGGTTTGCGTTCGGCGATGCGTGCCGATTCCGCGTTTCGGTCTTTCGCCAGCGGGGTAACATCGCGATGGTATTGCGGCAAATCCCGGTAAAGATGTGGACGATGGATGAGCTGGGTTTGCCGCAGATATTCAAGCAACTGATCGCACGGCCGCGCGGGTTGGTGATCGTCACGGGTCCGACCGGCTCGGGGAAGACGACCTCGCTGGCGGCAATGGTGGATTATCTGAACGACAATTTCGACCACCACATCATCACGATCGAAGACCCGATCGAGTTTGAGCACCAGCACAAGAAATCGACGATCAACCAGCGCGAGGTGGGCGTTGATGTAACGTCGTTTAAAGAAGCGCTGCGCCGGGCATTGCGGCAGGATCCGGACGTCATCCTGGTGGGTGAAATGCGCGACTTGGAAACGATCGAGGCGGCGATCACGGCGGCGGAAACGGGTCACATTGTTTTCGGCACGCTGCACACTTCGAGTGCGGCCGGCACGATCAACCGCATCATCGACGTATTTCCGACGAACCAGCAGGAGCAAATTCGCACGCAGCTCGCGTCGGCCATTATTGGCATCCTTTGCCAGCAGTTGTTGCGAAAGGTCGGCGGCGGGCGCGTGGCGGCCTTCGAAACGCTGGTGGTGACCCCGGGCATCGCCAACCTCATCCGCGAGAATAAGATTTTCCGGATCACGTCCTCGATTCAAACGGGTGCGCGGCATGGCATGATGCTGCTGGACGATCACATTTTCAATTTGTGGCGGCAGGGCGTGATAACCAAGGAAGACGGCCTGGCGAAATGCAACAGCGCGGACGAGCTCGCCCGACGGTTCGCCGCCGCGGAGCGCGGCGTATTCGACGACCAGCCGCAGGAAGAAGGTGGGGAACACGCAGCTTGATGAATTTTATTATTTCCCGCCCGCTGAAGCAGGCTGGCCAAATTGGGTCCTGACCACTGAATCCTCAATCCCGAATTTTCATCTATGGCACATCGCCGCATCGGACAAGTCCTGGTCGATATGGGGTTCATCACCGATGAGCAGCAAGAGCTCTTGGTGGATGAGCAGCACGAGCATCCGGGCCAATTGCTGGGCAAAGTGGCGATCGATATGGGCCTCATCAACGAGGAGCAGCTCGCCCAGGCGCTGGCCGAGCAGCTCTCGTTGCAGACGACCTCCGCGGCCGAAATCACGATCAAAAAAGAAGTGCTGGCGATGGTCACGGCGCCGATGGCGCAAATGTATCGAGTGATTCCCATCGATTTTGACGGCGACACGCTCACGATCGCCACGTGCGACCCGCAAAACCTGAGCGTGCAGGACGAGCTGCGGACGTTTTTGGGCTTCAATATCCGCGTGGTGGTGGCGACCGAATCGTCGATGAACGCCGCGCTGGAGCGGTACTACGGCGAAAGCACCGATAGTGTGGAGAGTATCGTGCTGGCGCTGGAAGAGGACGCCGACCTGGCCGCGGCGGCCGCCGGCATCAGCGCGGACGGGCCGATCAATCTGGACGATGTCACGGCACTGGCCGATAGCGCCCCGGTCCGCAAACTCCTCAACATGGTGCTGCTGATGGCGATCCGCGAGCACGCCAGCGACTTGCACTTCGAGCCGTTCGAGGACGAATTCAAGATTCGCATCAAGGCCGACGGCGTGCTGTACGAAATGGTGCCGCCCCCCCGGCACCTGGCGTTCGCGATCACGACGCGGATCAAGGTCATGGCGAATCTCGACATCGCCGAGCGGCGGCTGCCGCAGGACGGCCGCATCGAGCTGACGGTTGGCGGCCACCCGGTGGACCTGCGCGTGAGCGTGTTGCCGACGATGTTCGGTGAGAGCGTGGTGATGCGGGTGCTCGATCGGTCGGTAACTTCGCTGGACCTGGCATCGGTCGGGCTCGATGCGCCGACGCTCAAGAAGTTTCGCGACGTAATTACGAAACCCAACGGCATCGTGCTGGTGACGGGGCCGACCGGCTCGGGGAAAACGACCACGCTTTATTCGGCACTGAACGAGCTCAACAAGATCGAGGACAAACTGATCACCACGGAGGATCCCGTCGAATACGATATGGACGGAATCATTCAGGTGCCGATCGATCCCGATATCGGCAATACGTTTGCTCATATTCTGCGATCCATTCTGCGGCAAGACCCGGACAAGATCCTGGTGGGCGAGATTCGCGATTTGGAAACGGCCGAGATCGCCGTGCAGGCTTCGCTCACGGGTCACTTGGTGTTCAGCACGCTGCACACCAACGATGCGCCGAGCACGATCACGCGGCTCAAGGATATGGGGGTGCCGACGTTTTTGATCACAGCCACGGTCGAGGCAATCCTGGCCCAGCGGCTGGTGCGCAAAGTTTGCTCGCAATGCCGCGAGGAATACACGCCGCCGCGGGAGATCCTGGAGGATCTGGAGCTTACTTCCGAGCAGGTGCGCGGGAAGCGGTTCTATCGCGGGGCGGGTTGCGAGGTTTGCAACAATACGGGGTACAAGGGCCGCGTCGGGTTGTTCGAGCTGATGATGATGAGCAACGACCTGCGCGACAAGATCATGGGCAACGCCCAGACCGATGAGCTGCGCACACTGGCTACCAAGCAGGGAATGGTTCCGTTGCGGACGGCCGGAATTCAGTGTTGTTTCGAAGGAATTACCACGCCCGACGAAGTCGTGCGCGAAACAATTTTGGAAGCGTGAGATGCATCGTGGAGAACAGATTTGATTGGCGCCGGCGGCAACGCCGGATTCGGCCTCGCGGCCGACGCTAAAGCGCGCGGCGCCGCAGGGCACTTAGCGGGACAATTCATATGCCGACTTTTCAATTTGAGGCGATGGACGCAACGGGCGCGGAGATCAAGGACGTGATCGAAGCGCCGACCGAAGAAGAAGCCCAGGCGACGATTCGCCAAATGGGCTACTTCGTCACAAAGATCACCACCAAGAAGAGCCGCAAGAAAGTCGAGGCGGCAGGGGGTAAGAAGAAGCGCGGCTTCGTGTTCGGCGGCGTCCGATCGCGCGAGCTGACGACGTTCACTCGGCAGCTTTCGATTTTGCAAGATGCCGGGCTGCCGATCCTGCGCAGCCTGCGAATTCTATCGGGACAGGCCAAGGCCGGCCGGCTCAAGTATTCGCTGGAAGATACGTGCGACGAAATCGAGGGCGGCTCCACGCTTTCCGAAGGCATGGCCAAGAGCCCGAAATGCTTCAACCGGCTGTACGTGAATATGATCAAGGCCGGCGAGGCGGGCGGTGCGCTCGAGCTGATCCTGCAGCGCTTGGCCGATTTCCAGGAGCGGGCCGAGTCGCTCAAACGCAAAGTCAAAGGGGCGATGATCTACCCGATCGTCGTCGTGACGGTGGCGGTTTGCATTTTGACGTTCATCATGATCAAGATCGTGCCCGCCTTCCGCGACATTTTCACCGATTTCCAGCTCACGCTGCCGCCCATGACCGAGCTGCTGGTGAATATCTCGAATTGGTGCGTGCACTATTGGTACTTGATTCCCGGCATTCCGGTGTCGATCTGGCTGACGATCAAGCTGATTCGCAAATTCCGCCACGGGCGCATCGGCTGGGACCAGTACATCATCAAGATTCCGGTCTTCGGCAATCTCATCGAGAAGAACATCCTCGCACGGACAACGCGTACGCTGGGCACGCTGGTGGCCAGCGGCGTGCCGATCCTGGAGGCACTGAACATCACGCGCGACACGAGCGGCAACGCGGTCTTCGAGCGGATGTACACCAAGGTGGCCGAAGCGATTCGCGAGGGCGAGGCGATCGCCAAGCCCATGAAAGAGCATTCGGTGCCCGGCTTTCACCCGGTAGCCCTGTTCTTCTGGATTACTTCGATGCCGGTGATCGGCGGTTTGCTGTACTTGCTCAAGTACAAGCAGCGGATCGTGGACGACATCGTGGTCAACATGGTCGATGTGGGCGAAGAGACAGGCGAGCTGGATACGATGCTCTACAAGGTGGCCGACACGTACGACGAAGAAGTGGCTGTCTTGACCGAAGGGTTAACGAAGCTCATGGAGCCGCTGCTGATTATCTTTCTCGGCGGCGCGGTGGGTTTCATCGTGATCGCACTGTTCATTCCGTTGGTCAAGTTGATTGAAGGGCTGAGTAAATAGGGGCGAGGCGCGAGAAAAGAAGAACGCGTTATTTGGCTTTGTAAACAGGGAAAAAGCGATGGATCCAATAAATCAGAAACACGTTGCTATCGGTCTCGCGCCTCGCCACTCGCGCCTTGCGCCTTGCGCGTTCACGCTCATCGAGCTGCTGGTCGTGATTACGATCATCGGCATATTGGCATCGCTGATTACCGTGGCGGCAGTGGGGGCGCTGAAGAAGGCCCGTGAAACTCGCACCAAGGCGGAAATCAATCAAATGGCCAATGCCATGGACGAGTACAAGAACAAAACGACCGCTTATCCGCCGAATTGCCAGACGGATGGCTCATCGGGTCCGCTAGACGAGGCGACGGTCCTCAGCGATCTGAAGCGGCACATGCAGCAGGCATTTCCGCGAAGTCAGGAATCGGACGATTTGCTCCTGCGGCTCACCGGCCTAACGACGCAAACTAGCGGGCAGCTTTCCGGCGGAATGACGGCCGGCGAGGCGCTCGTGTTCTGGCTGGGCGGCTTTAGCTCCGATCCAAAGTACCCGATCTCGGGCGAGGGCGGGCCCTCGTATGCCATTACGACTATTAGCGATCCGATGAATGGAACGCTGGACCCGATTGAAACTCGCAAATGGGTTTATCCGTTTGACGTCAGCCGGCTAGCGCCGCGCGGGACCGACGGCTACTTCGACGGGTCTACGAATCGGTTCGTCGAATATACAGACCCCAAAGGCAACAAGAGGCGGATCAATTTCTGGCAGTACACGCCTGCGAAGTCGGATCAACCTTATCTGTACTTCGATACGTCGCGTCATCCGGCATACGACATAACGGCCGGCGTTGACCCGTCGCGATACGATTCACCCGCGGCGACACAGCCGAGCAAGCTCGGGCCGAATGGAACTGGATTACCTGTTTACGCGTTCAAAAAGCAAAACCCCTCCTTTTCGACGGCGAACATCGGTACTGTGCCGCCGATTGTGTACGTCAATCCGGACAAGTTCCAAATTCTTCATTGCGGTTTGGACGAACGCTGGGACGACGACGCGTTCAGTACGTTCAATAGAGTTTGGGCACACGGCGTCATGTCGAAAGATGCCAAGGACTACTTACTGTTCCCGGATGGTCCGTTCGTGGGCGACATCGCCGATACGATCGTGAACTTTACGACCGAGACGCGGATCGAGGATGCACAGAAGTAGGGGCAAGTGGCCAGGCGCGAGGAGAGAGAAATGCAAAATGCACGACCACGCTTCGGGCGGTGCCCGAAATTGCAAATTGCAAATTGCCGGTGGCCGGCATGCGGGTGCGTCGGCGCCGACTCCCTGCCCCGTGGCTCCTGCGCCTTGCATCCTCGCCGCGGCGTTACGCTTATCGAGCTGATGATCACGATCTTGATCATCTCGATACTGGCCGCGCTGGTGCTGGGCGTGGCGTCGGTGGCCGGCGAAACGGCCCGCGAGGCCCAGTCGCAGCACGTTGTCGAGCGGCTCCACACGCTGCTGATGGAACATTACGACTCCTACAAAACGCGGCGGGTGAAGCTGAACTCGAACGTTGAGCAGAAGATCGACGACAAATTCCCCAACAATCCTGCTGCTCGCGGCCAAGCCTTTGCCGAGGCGCGGCTTTATGCGCTTCGCGAAATGATGCTGATGGAGGTTCCCGATCATTGGAGCGACGTGCTGCTCGCGGATGTGGGTTCGGGAAATATGCCGAACAGCACGCCGGGTTTGCCGCTTTATTTGGACACAACCGGCGCTTCCAACGGCCGCACAGCATTGTCGAGCGTCTATCTGCGGCGATACCTGGCTCTTGTTGGTCGGACGAACACCGTTACGGAAAAGCTCAATACGGCGGCAGATCTCAAAGAGAACCAAGGCGCCGAATGCCTGTACATGATCGTGACGCTAGCCTGCGGCGACGGCGAAGCGAGGTCGCTATTTGCCGAAAGCAGCATCGGCGATACGGATGGGGACGGCGCTCCTGAATTTCTGGATGGTTGGAAGCACCCCATTAACTTTCTCCGCTGGGCGCCCGGCTTCGATTCGCAGATTCAGCTTAATGCGAATAATCTCCAAACAACCAATTCAAGCGCGACAGATTATTGGCCGGCGGCTGCCGCAAAGGATCATGATCCGTTCGATTTATTCCGTTCCGACCCACTCGCGTTTCGGCTAGTGCCGTTGATCTACTCGGCCGGTCGCGATGAAGCACCGGGGATCTTCGATAATCCCGATTACGTTACTTGGCCGCCGCAAGCAATGCTCGGCTCCAGTGTAAATGCGCAATCGCCTTATTTGACCCCGCAATTGTTGCCATACACGAAAACGTCCGACGGAACTCACGTGGCCTATCCGGGGACGAGTTTGCACCTCGTCGATCCTAACAATTTCGACGAAACGGCTACCGACAACATTCACAATCACTTGTTAGGTAAGCGGTAGTATGCGAGTCAAGAGCATCGAGTCGAGAGCCAGGAGCCGGAAGCGCGGAGTCGCGCTGCGCTCGCACGCTGGCTCTGGACTCTCGGCTTTCGACTTTCGACTCCGCCGCCCCGGCATGACGCTCGTCGAGCTGCTGGTGGTGATCGTCATTATGAGCACGATTGTCGCGGCGGCGATTCCGCTGATGTCGCCCTCGAACGATGACCGCCGCATGCGCGAAGCGGCCCGCGGGCTCAACACGTTCATCACGGGCGCCCAGTCGCGGGCGATTGCGTACAACCGGCCGTTCGGCATCGCGCTGAAGCGGCTTTCGCAAGATACGAAGCGCGCCAACGACAACGGCGTGTGCCTGGAGGTGTTTTATGTCGAGCAGCAGCCGGCGTACTGCGGCTTCGACGCCAACTCGCGGGCCTGCGTGGCCATCCATCCGAATCCGGGCAACAACTCGAATCTCGTCGGCAAGGTGCTGGTCCGCTTTGTGACGCGCGGCACGACGGCGCCGGGGTTACCCGCGGGGTGGACCGTCGATTTGTTTCCCGGCGGCACGATTCGACCCGGCGACGTGATCGAAATCAACGGCACGCGGTTCGAGCTGCTGGCGGACTACAGCGCCGGCGACCTGGTCCATATCACGTCGGACGCAAACGGCTATTTCAAGCAGCTTGGCACGAACCGCCCGGCGGTGATTTTGGCTCAGCCGCTGAACGACAGCGGGCAGCAGGTCAATCCGCGCTACGACGACACGGGCATAGAAATCGGCAGCCTGCCGGGCAGTAGCAAGCCGCCGGCGCCCTATTGGTGCCGCTCCGCTCCCTACAAAATCCTGCGCCAGCCGACGTCCACGTCCGATGAGCCGTACCAGTTGCCAGAAGGGACGGCCATCGACTTGCGGGCCTCGGGCGTCGGCGCCGGCGATTACTTTTACGTGCCGGGGCTGAACGATAACAGCGAGGGCGTGATCATCATGTTCGCGCCGGAGGGGCGGGTGGCGCGGGTTTCGTTCAGCCAGTTGCCGCTCGATCAGATTCAAAGTAGCGACGTGTTCGACAAGCCGGTGGTCGATAACGTGTACCTGCTCGTCGGCCGCCGCGAAAACATTCCGGCGCCGGACGCCACGAGTAAAACGCTCGATCCGACGCTCAATTCGGGCGAACTATCGAAGGCCACGACCGACGAGCAGCGGGCGAAGCTGCGCCAGCCGATCAACTGGCTCCTTGGCACGAGCCGCTGGATCGTGATCGGGTCGCAATCGGGCCGCATCGCGACGATCGAGAATGCGTTTGTCGATTTGGCCGGTGTACTGGCCAGTCCTCAACCGCCGTTTGATATGGCCAGCGAATCGACGGAACAAATGCGTGCGGCGCAAATCCTGGCCGCCCGCGAGTTCACTCGCGAGATGAAACAGTTGGGAGGGAGATAGGTCAGGCTTTAGCCTGACGCACAGTCCATGTCAGGCTAAAGCCTGACCTACACCAGGAGCACTAGTGATTGAAGGGTTGGGAAGATGTCAGTTGTCAGTTGTCAGTTGTTAGGAGGCGCGAGGCGCGAGCAGCGAGCGCGAGCGCGAGCAGCGAGGCGCGAGCGCGAGCGCGAGTAGCGAGGCGCGAGTGGCGAAATGCCTTCCGCCTTCCGCCTTCCGCCTTCCGCCTTGGTCTGAGCCTGACCGAAGTGCTGATCGCCATGGGCATTCTCACGCTGGGCCTGTTGGGCGTGGCGGTGGTGTTTCCGGTGGGCAGCTTCTACATGCAGAAGGCCGAGATCGCCGACCGCGGCTCGGCCATTGCCCAATCGGTCATGAGCGACATCATGGCCCGCGGGATGCTGAACCCCGCCGCGTGGTTTGTAATTGTTCCGCCGAATGGTTGCTGTAGCAGTGAATGAAACGTTTCCGTCCGATGGGAAGTATGCCCCGATGCCCGCCAGTGAGTTCGGTGCGCGCCGCATTCGCGCGGCCATTTGCACTGGCGCTCGGCGAAGCCTTGAATCAACCAACCGCGGCAACCGATCCGACGCTCATCGGAAAACAGTTTGGCAGCGCATTTGTAATCGATCCGATGGGCGTGGCCGCCATGTCGTTTCCTGACAAGCCGCCGCAACCATCGCGTCACGCTCCGGCTGCGACATTTCCCGCTTCTGCTTCTCAATACGGAGACTTCTTAAGGTACGCGAAAAGCCCGTCCTGGGCGACGTCTGTGTGGTCACCATGGTGGGGCACTAATGGCAGTCCAACCGGCATATGGCCAATCGCTCGTGTCACGTTCCGGCAGCCGACTACTGGCTGGCAAATGGACAAAACCATGGCTGAGCATTTCTTTCGCGGCAACGACGATTTGGCCACCGACCTGCCGCCGCGCGATGATCGGCCGGCAATACAGAACTTGGGACAATTTCGAGCGCAAACGCCTTTAGCCCGCCAATGGACGGGCGACTATTCCTGGATCGTCACCGTCGTGCCAACGACGAATGCGGCGCGAAACGGTATGGCGCGCGATCCGGAAGGTTTTGCCTACGATGTCTCGGTGGTTGTGTTCTACAAGCGCGTGCTGCCTCCCGGTGGGCCATCCGTACTCGCCGCCACCTCGCCCTCGCTTCCTGACTACTTGAACGCGATGGCAGAAAACGAGCGCGACGTTAAGGCCAGCGTCATTTCCACAGGGCTCAACGGCGGCGAGCTCCTGTTGACCGATTGGGGCGACAACACCAAGCAGAGTGCGTTCAGCGGACTCAAAATCGGCCAGTGGATCATGCTGTGCGGCCCCCATCCGAATAGCAACTACTCCACGAGTTCACCTTCGGGCGAGCCCCGCTTCGTGTTGAATTGGTATCAAGTGTTATCGGTTGATACCGATGAAGGAAGTCCGGCATCGATCCAAATACGCAACGACTCGTTGCCGTCCGTGGTGCCCAATGGCCATGGCAGCCGGCCGCCAATCCGAGTAACGATACGAATGCAGCAAACGTACTTTGCGTCGCGATCTGTCGCGGCGCCGTGGCGGTACACACGAAGACATTGCGGCTGGAGAGCCCTGGGGCGTCGTCGGTCACATTTGGCGGCGGCGGCTCAACCGATACAGCAACGCCGCAGTGGCCATTTCCCTAGCGGGCCAGCAGCAGATCAGGGGCGAAATACTGAAGACGCGAGAGAAAAAGCTATTAGCCGGAACAGTCATAGCTTGTGGGCGAATCTCGCAGGAGAGGCACGATGTGGAACGGGAATAAAAAGTCGAGAGTCGAAAGTCGAGAGTCGAGAGCCCCGCATCGATCGATGCACGCCTCCGCGGCGCGGCGTTTTGCTGCTGGTCGTGCTCAGCATGCTCGTGCTGTTCATGCTGATGGGCACCGCGTTCTTGATGACCAGCAACCAGTCGCGGATGGCGGCCAAGGGCTCGGCCAAGGGCCATCGCCTCGGCAACGATGCCACGAGGCTGCTCGATCGGGCGCTAATGCACCTGGTGCGCGATAGCGACAACGAGCACTCGGCCATTCGCTACCACAGCCTGCTGCGCGATCTGTACGGCACGGATGGGTTTCAAGGCGTCATTTACAGCCCGGCCCCGAATGTCGCATTCGATCCCAACGATCCGGCCAAGCAAGTGACACGATTTGCGGGAGCGCTCGCTGGGAATGCAGCGGCGCAATTAGGTCCGACCAATGGCCAATTCATCGATCTCTACGTTAGCGAGAACGCATACAGCGTTGCTGCCGGGCTCGATTACGCAAGGCCGTACGACGGCGGCGCGTATCCACTCGGCTTGGGCAATGTCTTGAAGCTGGATCGCAACGTCGTAGGTGAGCCGCAGCCTTATCCTCTGCCACTTACTAAGGGATACTTCAACGGTTGCCTGTTGACGATTACGAGCGGCGCAGCGGCCGGCCGATCGACGCGGATTTTGGATTACGAATTCCTTGGCGAGCTTACTCCGGCGACGGCGACGGCAACGGCGCAGCGTTTGTTTCGCTTGCGCGTGATGGCAGTTCCGCGGAAGGACGGGCAGCCGTTGCAAATCGACGCTGCGCGGCCGCCAGAAATCGGCGATTTAGCAGGGGCCTCGTTCACGGTCAATGGTCGGGCGTTTAGCGGCACCGGCGTGGGATACAACCCGCTGGCCGCAGTCGGTCAGCCGCGGCTAAGTGCGCTGGAGCTTTTTCGTGCCGACACAAACGGCAACTATATCGGCGCCGAGCTCGCGCTGTTGCCGAACTCCGCGTACTTCAACCCGCTGGTGAACTTCGTCGCTTCACCCCCGGCCGGTACGCTCAATCCGTTCGCGTCGCCCGCAGCGATTACCAACTTTGGCATCTTGAACAACCCCACCGCAAACATGCCATTTTTTAATTACGGCGGCTACGTCGGTCCCGGCGGCGGCAACGAAGGTTACGACGCGGCCGACTTCCAGAACCTGTTCCTTGCCCTGCAAACCGTATCGCCGCGATCGCAAGGGCGCGTGGTTACGGACAAAGGGACGTATTCGGTTGCTGAATTCTTCGCGAATCCGACCGGCGTGGGCAATTTCCTTCGCCTTGACCTAGAGGATGTACCCCTGCCGTCGTTCCACCGGCCCGAGCTCGTCAATTTCTGGTATCACCGGCTGCTCATGCTGTTAGCGAACGGCAGTACACCGACGGACGATCAGGTGCGCGGAATCTTGCAACCATACGATGTTAATGGAAATCCCCAATTTGGCCTTAAGCCAGAACAGGCGGCGCTTATTTGCGCGATCAAGCGGCAGATCATGCTGCGGCCGATCCGCGACGACAATCCAGACTTTGACGGTGGTAATCCGAGTTCGGTTGCTAATCCAAGCGCCGCAAATAATCTCGTAGTACCCGTTGGTAAATCGACGCCGACGCAATATCAGATCACGTACCCGATTCCAGAAGTTGTTGGCCCGTGGGACGTGGATAACGACAACGACGGCGTGCCGGACAGCGTGTGGGTCGACTTGGGCGATCCCATTCAGCAAACCGAGGATGGCACGCGCTACAAAACGCTGTATGCGTTTTTGGTCATCGATCTGGATAGCCGGCTGAACGTCAATGCGCACGGGCTGGCGGACGATATTGTGCCGCCAATTCTGGATACGACGAAAGCCAACTTTTTCGATCTGACGGGTGGCACGCCCGGCAATCTGGCCCACGACACTACCAGCGCGAACCCGAACATTGTGCGCAGCACGCTGCAATTGTCGCGCGGCCTGGGCTACGGTCCGGCGGAGATCAGCCTGCGGCCGGTCTTTCCCGCGCCGTTGGGCGCCGCGCCGAGCTACACCCCGGTGTACGGCAATCGATCGGAAGCCGCGGGCCCCGTGGATAGTTATGCGTCGTTGCTGACTGGCCGGCTCGACGCGGATGGCAAAGCGATCTATGGCCGGTATGGATACGACTTAAATGTGGCGAATGAAGCTGCCACGCCTGGCACGAACTATCTGTTCAATCTGATTAACCAGACGAAAGAACTGGCTGTGTCGCCGCGTTGGTACACGGGCGAGCAAGCGACGCCGAATTTGGCGGCGCAGATCAAGTTCTTCGATTATCCGTGGTCGTCCAGGCATCCCGCGGCGTTCGGCCAACCGTGGGAATTCGGCCAACCCAGCGCATTCGGAACGCCGCCGGACCTGAAGGGGCGTTACGCGCTGGGCCTCGATTATTCGGGCCAGCCCGTATATGAAGCGACCCACGACTTGAATCCAAACACGGCGCTGCTGGCGAATCCCAGCAAATGGCTGCCCTTCAATCTGCTGGCCAATTCGCCGTACGAACTGGATTTGAGCAGCCAGCAGCGCCGGGACGACTGGGCGGCGAGCTTTGCGAATACGCAAGCCGCGTTCAATGCGTCGATCGATCGCAGCTTCAACCGCGCGTACGATCCGGCGGCACAGATTGGCCTGAACGACGATGCGCCGCTTTCGCCGACAGATTTGGAGAAGGTGCTGCGGGCCACCGATGCCGACGCGGGCACGCTGCCCAGCCGGCTGTGGGACGTGGTCAACGATTTCGACCCGCTCAAGCTGATGAACTACGATCCGAATCGCGTCCAGAAAGCGGCGATCGACGCGTTCGGCACGAACCCATCCGCGGCCGCCGTGCTGGCCGCCGCGCAAGAAATCGCCGGCATCAATCGCCACCTGGTGACGACCGATAGCTACGATTTGCCCGTGCCATCGGCAAACCTGCTGAGCCGCTTGATCTATGGCGCGGACGGCAAACCGGGAAAGGCGAATGTGGATGACAACAACGATGGCGTGGTTGATGACCCGGGCGAAATTGGTTGGGGCGGTCTCCGATGATTATGCCGCAGTGATGAATGGGACTACGGCTTCCGGCCCGCCGCGTTGCCACTGCTCATGCCGCCGCAAAGCGCGACGGTTGTGGACCTGTTAAAGTACCGCGTGCAATACGAGCGGCTAAAGAACAATCTGGCGATTTATCCGGAAAGTTCAATTGAGCCAAGTGGCCCAACAGCTGCTTGCGCCGGAAGTAATTGCGGGTCGGCGGATGGACCTCAATCGGCCGTTCGGCGACGGCAAAGATAACAACAATGATGGCGTCGTCGACGATCCCATGGAGGCTGGCGATCCGTTCCTGGATGTCAACGGCAACGGTAAACGAGACAATGAGCGAACCTTTTATCGATCTTAACGGCAATAAAATCTACGAGCGCCTGGCGACGGCATGTGATCCAGCTTTGGCCTATGGTCAACGGAGAATTGGCACCCTCGCCGAACCGATTACATTCGATTACACGAACGGCCAAGCGGTGCCGATTCATCCGGCCGTTGGGACTGCACAAGGCGGCGTTCGCAATTTAGCGTCGCAAGGCCGGCAGCTCTACGCGCGTCAACTGTATTGCCTGATGCTGCTGTTGGTGGACGAGAACTACATCGCGCCGTGGGACGAGAAGGATCCGCAAATCAACAGGTATCTCGACACGACCATCGCCAACAGCATGGCCAAGAATATTCGTGCTGAGCTGGGGCCGGTTCCCGACCCCACTCCATCGACCAACCAGTTTGACCAGAAAGCGCGGGCGATTCTTCTGCGGAAACTAACGTGCCGCACCATTGCGCAATGGGCCATCAATTGCGTCGATATGCGCGATGCCGACGCCATCATGACGCCGTTCGAGTACGACGAGAACCCCTGGGACGGTTGGGGCGTTGGGACCAATTTCGACCCCAACACTTGCAAACGCCACGCTCATTCCGCTCGATGGCGACCCGGCGACCAATGAAAACGGCAACGAAATCGCTGGTACGAAAACTTCTGGCCACCCAGAACACGGCCGAGGTGATCAAGCAACTGGGATATCCAACGGCAAGAAGACAGCATTTCGAATCACGCTGGTTACGGGCCCTGCCCATCCTCAACCAAACGCGCGGCGTGGTCTGGGGCGCCGAACGGCCCGAGCTGCTCATTACCGAAACGCTGGCGTTCCACGACCGGCGCACCGAAGACCTGAAGGGAGCGAGCGACTATCAGGATGATGAGATGGACGGCACCAGCACGGACCACTATCCGGACGTGGACATGGACCAGCGGCTGCGTCCCCGGGGTTCGCTCTTTGTCGAGTTGTACAATCCCTGGTCGCCGGACGGGCAGTTGCCGCCTGAGCTGTACACGCGGCTGGATGGGACGACGAATTACCTGCCGGACTACACGCGAGACGCCAATGGGGTGCCTCTCAAGGGCGTCGATCTTTCGCGGTTGAGCACATGGGGCATAAAGGAAACGTTTAACGCGGCCAACATTCCGATTGCGGATCAAGCTACGCTGACGACTGACCCGTCTGACGGCATCGTCAAGCGCTCGCCGGTATGGCGGCTGATTGTGGTAGATGATTGGCCGAGGGCCCGCAACGACGATCGCGCGACAATTGGCAATGATCGTTCGGAGCTGGGAAGGCCGCAGAAGGTCGGCGACACGCCGCCGGACGTTAAGTCGAAGCCGGCGGCTTTGCCTGCCTACTACCAGGGGATGGTTACAGACGTGGAAGGTTGGGACGCGACGAAGCCGCCGCCGTATCGGGCGCCCGATCCGGATTTCGACGCGGAGTTCAATTCGGCATTTACGCCGACGCAGGTTCCGGCCGAGAAGAACCTGTTCAATATCGAGTACCCGTATATCGAGCGGGAGTTCTACTTCACGACCGATAATTCGCCGACGGTGAAGGCCGGCACCGGCTGGGGCCAGCGCGTAACGCCAACCATTTACGCGCAAGACTGGGATTACTCGGCAAAGAAGTTCAAGCTGCGCATTCCGGATCGTTACATTAAATTGACGGGCGTTACGTATGGACCGTCCGATGTAAACCCGCTGCTCAAATGGTCGCGCACGCAGAAGTTCATTCCGATCGGTCTGGAACAGCAAAAGGGGGTGAATACGCCGGTGATCGCGCCGATTCTTCCCGGCCGGTACGGCGTGATTGGCTCGGCCGGTACGCGTTATCTGCCCAACCCGGGGCAGCCGCTGCCAAATATCTACACGACCACGATCGGGCGGCAAGACGACTCCACGAAAAACACATCGGACACGCGGAACGCGAAATCATTCTTGCAGGGAACTCGCCGGATTGAATTTCATCCCAGCAAGGATCCGAATACTCAGCAAATCTCGGTGGACTCCAACGGCGGCGATCCCAAGGACAAGGTTCAGATGGGTGGCACGTTCGATCCTTATGCCGTAGAGATTGGCCGCGACAACGAGCTGATCAACGATCAGGGCACGGTGAAGAACATTGAGGATTCGGATGCCGCCGGCAACGCGCCGACGGGAACGCCGAATAGCAATTTTTATCAGCCGTGCGTAACGATTCCGGTGGAAGGCATGAGCGCCAGCGAGCCGCCCTGGGGCTATGGCCCGCGCGAGGAGCAGGCCGCGGAAAAAGAGCTGGCCATCGCCCAAGAGCAGAAAGCCACACATCCCGGCTGGCCCGACCCGGTGAAAACCGTGCATCCGTTCGATCCGCTCGGCGCCGAGGGAGAAGGAAGCTATTCCAACGGCAGCCCCGGGACGAACAACGAACGCAGCTACGATAAGCCGTTCGATCTTGCGCCGGAGTTGACGCGAACGGGCACGACGGCCAACTACCGCACGGTTCATCTGCAACGATTGGCCAATCCGGAGCTGCCCTGGAATCCGCTGCCGGGGAAATACAAGGACCCAGCCGGCAATGACCTCCATCGGCCCAATTTGCCGATTAATCCGTACCGCACGATCGATTCCTCGACCGTGAACCTAACCGCGTTCAACGGGCCCAGCAGCGAAGAACACATCATTGGCGGTAAAGATCATGCGGACCAGCCAGAGATCGAGGGCAAGCTGCGTCCGTGGGAGCTTGCGTCGGGTGAGCTGACGAAATACTTGCAGAATATGCCCCAGGGAAGGCAGGTCTGGTATTTCCGATCCACCGAGCGCGGGTTCTGGAACCGGCTCAATTTCGCCGCGGGGGCCGGTGCTACGCCGACGAAGGTCGCGCCGCCGGAACGGGTGCTCTGGGCACAGGAGCCCGCGCTGGTGGACCTTCGCAAACCAGCGAAGAATGAAATTCTTGATTTGATAACGGGCCGCCAAATGACCATGCGATACGATGAGGTGCCCTACCAGGCGCCCGACGACATTCGCGGTCCTCAGAAGATTAATAAGTGCCACTGCAACATGGTCTTGGAGCATTCGCTGGGCTTCGGAAACGAAAGCTTCGGGTTGCTGTATGACAAGCAGGGGGCGACAACCGGTTCATTAGCTCCGACGGTAAGTGCCATCGGCGCACCGGCGCCGGGTCGCTTCATTTTTACATACGATGTGAATGCGACTACCGGGAGTGTAAATACAAGTCCTCCGCCGATCACGGTGAGCTCCACCAATCCATGGCTGGCGTGGGGGAACCGGCCCTACGTGAGTGCCGAAGAATTGCTCAAGGTGCCGGCGGCCTCGCAGGCGCAGATGCTGCGGCAGTACGCCACGATCGACCCGAATCTATTGCCGGCAAATCGGCCAAATCCGTATGGCCTGGCGGAATTGGGAACTCAGCCAAATGCCAGTGCCCAACGCGACGCGGTGGGCCGTCATGCAAGCGCCGTTTGGATGTTTGGCAAACGTCTTTGCAGCGTCCAGCAATGGAGTTATGGGTTCGGCAGCAAGTGAGCCAGCAGGCTATGTGATCGACCCGAACGACGGGAGCCTGCTGCCGTACGGCGCGCCGAACTTCTCCCGCATCCTGGAATACGTGCAGGTGCCGTCGCGATATGTGGGCACCGATACGATGCTCAACGCGGAGACGTTTAATGATGTGCCGGGAGTAAACGATTCCGTCAACACCGTTGGTACAGCTCTCGGCACGGATATCGCGGACCCAAGCGACCCGCGGTATTTCTTCCAGCCGCCGTTCAACAAGGTGTCGCGCCAGCGCGACCCCGGGCGAGTGAATCTCAATACGGTGACTGGTCGGCGGATTCCGCCGATATCTGGAAGTCTTTTAGCTCCGTCGACAGTTTGGTCGGACGTTTACGATGGCATCATGCACCGTTACCAAGATGATAGCAAGCCGAAACTAGCAGGCACTACTCTTGGTCATTTCGGACCCGCGTGGCGCGACGTTGTGCTGAGCCGCCGCGGATATGCGCAAGTGGATGCCGTGGGCGAATCGGTGGATAAGCCGCCCGCAGCGAAAAACCCAAATCAGTATCCGGATGTGTTTGCGATGGGGCTTAACAATAGCTTTCCAACTGTCTTCGCGAATCCATTTCGGTCGCCCGACGCGGGCGATCTGGTGCCGCTTGTGCAAATGATGCAATACGGGGTCGATGCCTCATGGCTTCGCGTACATCCATATAGTCGCGGCCCAGACCAAATGTGGGGTCCAAAAACTGCTGTGGGAGGAACCATCGGTGCAGGCTTTGGCGATGATCTTCTTTCGTACCGAGCCAATTTAGCCGTTCCGAACGATGATATTACGCAACGCGATATATTGCCGCTGTTCAGCGAGTCGCGCGGCGATGCGTTTACCGATACCAATCGCAATCCGTACATGATGTATCAGCCGATGACGCGGTTGGGCAACCTGGTGACGAACCGCTCCGGCTGCTTTGCGGTGTGGATTACCGTCGGGTATTTCGAGGTGAAGCCGGCACCGAACTGGAACGAATACGATATTCAACAACGGGGGGCGATGGTAGCGCACTCTCCGGCAACGACTATCAATCTGTACAACCGCGTGTACCCGGACGGCTACATGTTGGGCAAAGAGCTCGGCAGCGACACGGGCGACGTGAAGCGGCCCCGCGGGTTCTACATTATCGATCGCACCGAACCCGTCGGGTTCAAGCCGGGCGAGGACCTCAACGTCGAGAACACGATTCGCCTGCGGAGGCGAATCGAGTGACAGATCCCAAAGGTTGAACAGGAGGTAACGAGAGCAGCAGATGAGCAGAAACGTCGCTCGTTTTTAGCGCCGGACCTTCGTATGCTTAGAGTGTGCAGCAAACGACTGTTTTGTCACCGCTAAGGATTAGGGATACGCAAATCAGCCGCAGGGCTAGCCCACGGTTGGATCGGCAAAAACCGTGGGCTAGCGCCCTGCGGCTAATCCAAAAATCAAGCTTTGACAAAGCTCTGTTTCCTGTGTTACCTCGTGTTCACATTCCGTTTTGATCCTCTTTGGTTTTCCACGCTTGAATACCGGCATCACGAACAACATCGAAGCAAAAGACGGTGAGGAGCGGGGATCGTTTTGGGCGTTGTTCGCGTTGCTGGTGGTGGCTGCGGCGACGCTGATTGCGCTGCAGGGTCGGCGGCCCCGACCGGCCGATCCGTACGTTGGCCAGCCGCTGCCGCCGCTCGAAGCGGGTGGTTGGCTCAATACGAAGGCGCCTGTTACGACGAGCGATCTACGCGGCAAGGTCGTTCTCGTGGATTTCTGGGCCAGCGATTGCGGTCCCTGCATTCAGCATCTGCCGCAACTCATCGCGTTCAACAAGCGTTATCACGATCGCGGCCTGCTCATTGTGGGCCTGTCGCTCGAGAGCGGGTACCGAGCGCAGCATCTGAAGAATTTCATCGAGACGAGGGACGGGCTGGAATGGCCCGTCGGCTACGATGCGCGGTTTGCCTACGAGGCGATGGGCATTACCGGCACGCCCACGTACCTGCTGTACGACCGCACGGGCCGCAGTGTTTGGGGCGGCCATTCGCTGGACGGCCTGGAAGATGCGGCCGTAGCGGCGCTGGCGGAGAAAGATGCAAGTCGATAGCTGTGAGTCGTAAGATTTCGACCATGTGACTCAAGAGCTACGACTAACGACCAACATCCATTTGTGCCTGATCGCGAATGTACTTCACGGTAGGTGTTCCGCCGCCGCGAACGCCAATGGCGTAATCCGAGGCGTATCGCAGGTGCTCCTTTCGTTCGGGCACGCGGAAGTTATCGCCCTTCTGCAGAATGGGCCGCGCAAGCGGCATCTCGCCGAACGCACGGGTGCCGGCCGATTCGCACGGATACCATTCGCCATCACCTTCGGCGCGTTCCAGATAGAACTCCGGGTAGCAATGGTCGTTGACCCACACCATGCGCGCGGGGATTTTGTTGACCCGGCAGAGCGCGATGAACACAGCGGAGCGGCCCTGACAGTCGGCTTGGCCGTCGCGCAGCGCTTCGACCGCGCCTTTGTCGGGACCTTCGACGTAATCGATCTTCTTCAGCACGGCGTCGTAGATCGCCTCGATTCTTTCCCAATCGGTGGCCGATTCGCTAATATCGCCAAGTATTTCCTTGTTAAGAGAATGAATGCGCTGGTGATTGACCTCGATGTACGGGCTGCCGATGGTGTAGATCCGCAACTTGCTGGGGATTTTTTTGGGGATTTTGAGGTCGTCGGTCCTTTCGGGCGGCAAGATCGTGTGCGTCGTTACTTCCGTGGTAATGATCGCGTGGGCGGTCGCGCCATTGGCCAGGAAGGGCACGGAGATGAGCATCTGCTTCACCTCGCCGCCGGGAAGGGGACGGTACGTCACCTGGCGCACTTCGGGGGAAAAGTCTTCCGCGAGAATCGTCACTTGCTGCTCGGGGCATTCGAGCGGCACGGTGACCATCGCCAGGATGTTTTTACACGCGCCGCGGCTGGCCGTAATCTCGGCCCCGACGCGAAAGCGAACCGTCTGCGATTTGCCGAAGCGGACGCTGCTGGCAGGTGGGCTTTTGTCGCCGGCGCCGGCCTTTGGGGTGGTCGTTGCTGCCGGGGCGACTGCAACCAACGCCGCGACGCAGGCAATTGCGGCGCCATATCGCGATAGGTATTTCTGGGGGGGCATATCTCTATTGTACTTTGCCGAGTAGACGCCGCGAGCAGAGCGGCACAAGTCCGGCTCGCCTTGCCGGACCTGAGGTCCAAGGCCCCAATAAAACAGCCCTGCCCGGCCGCCTTCAGGATGGGGCAGCCGAGCAGGGCCAGTGGGCGGATTGGATGTCCCGGACGACATCAACCGCCTTCGCGATGCGAGCATTGCCGGGGTGGGAGGGCGGGGATTTCGGCAGGCTCGCGGGCCGCGTCAATTATTGTGGGGCCGGATCAACAAACTTGTCCGGCGTGGGAGCGGTCGCCGCCGCGGCTCCGCCGTCGCAGCAACCGCTGTTGCAACTGCCGCACGAGCCGCAGGTATTACATGAGCCGCACGAGTTACACGAGCCACATGAATTGCATGAACCGCACGAACCACATGAATCGCACGAGCTGCATGGGCCACAGTCCATCGGGCCATAGCATACCGCGCCCATGGAGGGCCCGCAGCAACTCGGTACACCGGCGTAGGAGCAACCTGGCTCGGCATAGTAAGCGGGCGTCTGCGGCGCCTGATAGTACATTGGTTGAGCTTGGGTGATTACCGGCGCGGCAGGAGGCGCCATGTATTGCGGCATTATCCCTTGGGCTACCGGTGGCGCAATGGGCGGCACGGCCGCGACGCCAGCATACGGCGCAGCGCGCAGGTCGAACAAGGCGCCGCCGCATATGGCGCCGGAGCACATGTCGCACAAGGTGCGGCCACATACGGCGCAGGTGCGCAGGTCGAACTCGCCAGCGGGGCGACATACGTCGGCGCCGGTGCGCACACCGCGCCGCGGTTAAACCAATTGCACGGACAGAACGGGCAAAGTCGTGCACAGCAGCAGCCGGAAGCGGCGGGCAGCATCGCTACGGCCAGCAAGGTCAGCATCTTCTTCATGGTTCTAAGTCTCCTCGGGAAGCAGCGGGGGAATTACTGCTTCGGTAGCGTTGTCTGATTATCCGATTCAGACTTCAGTGGGCGGGTATCGATCGGGCGCGGCTGCGTGGCCGGCAATCAACGCTGTTGCGAATATGCCAGGCGAGCCGCTGCTCCACGATCGATTCGGATTGCTCTGGTAGGGGTTGGTCGATATGGCGGGCCGAGCAACTCTACATTGCGGTATTGGATGTGCAAACGCAGCAGGTGATTTTTTCCCACATTGGCCCCCAGTGGGGTGGCTAAAAACCAGCAGATCAGGTCTATTTTTCCCAGCACGGAAACCTACCTATGTGGTAGAGTTGCAACGCGGCCCTATAACCGCTCGGCCCCAATCTGGTAGATAGGTTTGTAGGAATCATGTCGATAATCATCCCGATGACGATTGCAGCGGAACCATTCATGTCGCGATGTGGCCGGTTACTGGCAGGCGCGCTGGCCGCGCTGGTGCTAGCGGCCGGTTTGTTGGCCTCGCCGGCCCAGGCTGCGGGAGCCGCGGCCAGCAAAGTTGGGACGAATAAGACAAGCGCCGGCGAAACGGCCAGCGGGACGGCAGCGACGTCGAAGCCCGCCGACGGAAGCGTGTTTTGCAACGGCATTCGGCTTGAAGATGAAATCGATGTCGTCAACACGCGCAGCATCTGCGGAGGCGGCAATCCGAAAGCGATGCGAACGGGCCTTAAATTCGAAAAATATGCGATCTGCGATGACGTTGGATATCGCCGATGGCAACAGTCCGATTTGGAAAGCTATTTGGCTTTCGATCCCTCGGTGCCGACGATTATTTTTGTTCACGGCAATCAGATTGGGCCGGGAGAGGCGAAGAGCGAGGGCTTAAATGTGTATCGCAAGTTGATCCTTCAGGGAGGCGATGCACCGCGAATTCGATTTGTGATTTTTTCGTGGCCGTCGTCCAAGGTAGGCCGGCTGCTTCGCGACGTTCGAGAAAAGGCGGCGCGGACCGAACCGGCTGGCTACCATTTGGCCTGGCTGCTGGACCAGACGCCGGCCGAGACGCCCGTTTCGCTGGTGGGTTTCAGCTTCGGCGCTCGAATCATCACCGGTGGGCTGCACATCCTGGCCGGCGGCAGCCTTGGCGGCTCGCTGGACCTGAGCGAGCACGTGCATCCACATCGCGCACCGATGAACGCCGTTTTGATGGCCGCCGCTACTCATTCGTACTGGCTCGCAAAGGGTCAGCATCATGGCCTGGCAATGACCCAGGTCAATCGCATGTTGCTCATCAACAATTGCGAAGATACCGCCATGCGATACTACGATCTTTTGGTTCCCGGTCGTGGCGGTCCGCAGGCGCTTGGCTTGTGCGGTCCGACGCGGATCAGCCCGCAGTACGCTGGAAAAATCTTCAATCGCGATGTGAGCCGTTACGTCGGTTCGGAGCACGACTTGATGCGCTATGTGTGCGCACCGGGCGACGCCGGCTTGATCTGGGACTACGCAGGTCCCGCGACGGCGAGCGAAACGAAAAATGGCGGTTGATGCTTTGGTTGCGGGTTGGCATCGCGGCCATGGCCCCGACCGCTGACCGCTGATCCCGGCGCCTCTATACTGGGTCCATGGGCGAAGTCATTGCCTACCTCAACGGTCATTGGCTGCCGCGCTCGGGTCTTTGCATCTCGATCGACGACGTCGGCTTTCTATTGGGCGCTACAGTCACCGAGCGCCTGCGTACTTTTCGGGGAGAAGTCTTTCGGCTGGACGACCATCTGCGGCGGCTGCGGAAATCGCTGGAGATAGTTGGCTTGGCCACCGATGCAACTATCGATCAAATTGCACACGCTATTCCCGAGTTTCTCCGCCGTAACCGGGCGCTCATCGAGGCCGGCGACGATTGGTCCATCGTGGCATTTGCCACGCCGGGACTGGCTGGGGACGACCAGCCGACTGTTTGTGTCCACGGCGATCCGTTGCCGTTTCGGCTATGGGCGTCGCAATATGAAACCGGTTTGCCCGTGGTGGTGAGCGACGTTCGGCAGGTGCCGCCAAATTGCTGGCCGGCGGAACTCAAATGCCGCAGCCGAATGCATTTTTACCTGGCCGATCGCGAAGCGGCGGCCAAACAGCCCGGTGCGCGTGCCATCCTGTTGGATCAGGACGGGTACATCGGCGAAGCGACGACGGCCAACGTGGTTGTAGTTTTGAAAGACGAGGGGCTGGTCTCGCCGCCCCACGAGCACATTCTGTTCGGCGTAAGTTTAGGAGTCGTCCAGGAGCTAGCAGCGGAAATGGACCTGCCGATTGGTACTCGCCGCTTGACGGTCGAGGAACTTTGCTCGGCCGACGAAGCATGGCTGACAAGCACCTCGATCTGTGCGCTTCCCATCGTCGAATGCGATGGACACAGAATCGGCACAGGCCGGCCCGGCCCGGTTTTTCGCCGACTGATTTCAGCCTGGAGCGAGCTTGTCGGCGTCGATATAGCGGAGCAAGCAGGGCGCTACGCGAACCGCGATAAATAACCGGACCCATGCTGGTCCGGGCTCTTTTTGGCGGTCAGGCCGCGCCGCGAGTGGGGGTCTCGATGCGGGCGACGTTGGCATGCCCAGGCGGAACGGACGTCTGATGCAGTCCCCGCCGCAGTCGAAATCGCCGCCTCACCGCGACGTACGCGGCGATAATGCCAATGCCAATGAGCGCCAGCGTGAGCGTCGTCGGCTCTTCTGGGGTGAACGGAGAGCCATTTGGACTTGGCTTGGTTGTTGCTGCGGCAGCAAGCAACCGTTCGCTTAATGCAGACAAATGCGCGATCGCGAGTATCACCGGGGAAATGAGCATGGCAGACGATCCTTGTCCGGGCCAAATTTCCGCAAGCAAACGAGGTCGTCTATATCGAAGCCACGGATTTGTCGCCATACCAGTTGCGAAATGCTCTTTGCCCGTCCGATTGATTTTGTTACTACACGTCGCCCGGTGTTGTGCGACCAGCGCGCCGCCCGCGCGATGATCTGTTTCTGACTTCCTGTTTGGCGAGGCAATCTACCATGGCTGGAAAGATGCGATTCGCGGCAAAGTGTTTGCTCGGGTTGACGCTGCTAGCGTCGGGCGGTGGCGGCGTGTATTACGCCAAGACGCACGATTGGACCCTACCGGCCCTTAGCCACGGCGAAACGAAGCCGGCGGCTTCCGATTTAGACGCTGTCGCGAGTGCCTGGACGGAGCCCGTCTCGAAACACGCAGCGGCTGGCACGCTATCCAGCCCAATCGCGCGATCTGCCATCGCGGAACCAACGCCCGCCGATGAACCTCTGCTTAAGCCGACCGCCGATACCCGCTACGGATCGTCGCTTGATCCGTCGGCAACGCCGCTAGTGGCAAAGGACGACACGTCAAAAAATAAGAAGGCACATCAAAAACCAGCACCCGGGCGACAATCTAAGAAGGCAAAAGAACCCGACCCTGTCGCCCTTGCATCCCACGGGGAAACGAAAAGCGGGGGGGACCCGACGTCGGCTACAAAGGCAGTGCCCGCGCACGAAGCCGCGCTCGCTAGAGGCCAGGAGCCGACGGACGAGACGCCATTGGCCGTGCCAGTGAAAGCGTCTTCGGCCAATATTGGCGGGGCCTCGGATACCGTCGGCACAACTGGCAAGCCAATTCCGGAACCGAAGCCGCTCACTGCGCCGGATCAACAAACGAGCATTACCGAGGCGGCCCGCCGCGCGAAACAAGCTTTTGGCAGCTCGACGCCGCCGACACCCGGCGACCGTTACGGCAATGCAGCGCCACCAGCGACCGAGCCCGCCGCGCCGCCAAAGGGAGTGACAGTGAACCCATTCGGTTCGAAACCAACTTCGCCGTCGGTCGCCGATTCGAAGAGCACATCGATCGAACCTCTTCCGCCTGCTCCAAACGATCTTGGCGGGCCGCTGCGCGACGTTCAACAAAATGGCGGCACTTTACGCCCCCTCGATTCCAACGGTATGACGCGGGTCGCCACTCGCGATACGGCTTCGAAGCAACGTGGCGTGCAAGCCATACCGTCCGGGAGCGCGCCCACGCCGATATCCGTCCGCTGCCGTCGTCGCACGGCGCCATGCTGTCAGGCGCTGGAGATCAGCCCGGCCAACCGACCGCGGCCGGTCAGGGCACGGGCAAGCCTGGCGAAAAGGCGCTGGAAGGCCCCCAGCAGCCGACGCTTGTGATTCAGAAGTTTGCGCCGGGGGAAATTCAGGTTGGAAAGCCCGCAAAATTTGTCCTGCAAATCCGCAACGCTGGCAGCCAGTCGGCCGAAGACGTGCTCGTGCGCGACGAACTTCCACAAGGCACACAGCTCATCAGCACGTCGCCAAACGCGACGAGCGAAGGCAGCCGCCTGGTGTGGCAGCTTGGAAAACTTTCGCCGGGCGAAGACCGTACGGTTGAAATGCAGGTCATGCCGAAGACCGAGGGCGATATCGGCAGCGTGGCCACAGTGTCCTACTCGACTCAAGCGTCGATAAAAACCCACTGCACGATGCCTCAATTGGCGATCCGCATGACGGCGCCGAGCGAAGTAATGATCGGCAACCAGCAACACATAAAGATCGAAGTCCGCAACCCGGGCAGCGGCGACGCGACCGGTGTCATGCTGTTTGAAAACGTGCCGCCGAATGTCAAGCACGCTGCCGGCCCCACCCTGGAGTTTGAAATCGGCACGCTGCACGCCGGCGAGACTCGCAACCTCGACCTGGTGGTGACAGCGGAAAAGGCCGGCAAAGTTATCAATACGCTGACGGCCCGCGCCGATGGAAATCTGCAGGTTCAACAGCAGGTGGAATTCGAAGTCATCGCCCCGGCGCTGACTGTGGCCGTTCAGGGACCGGAGCGCCGTTATTTGGAGCGACCCGCGACGTATGAAGTCAGTGTAGAAAACCCCGGCACGGCCCCCGCGCACGATGTTCAAATTGTCACCAAGCTGCCCAAAGGCATGCGGTTCGTTAAGGCGAACAACAAGGGCGAATACGATGCGGCCACCCATGCCGTTTATTGGAACCTGGCCGAGCTGCCGAAAGGTGAACGCGGAACCGTAGAAGTGATCGCCATGCCGGTCGAAACCGGACCGCAAACGTTGCAGGTTGAGAGTCATGCGCAGCAAGGACTCACCGGCAGCACACAGCGTGAAGTTTTGGTGGAAGGCCTGGCAGCTATTAAGTTCGAAGTCCGCGCCCTGGAAGACCCAATCGAGGTCGGCGGCGAAACCGGATACGACATTCGCATCGTCAACCAAGGCACTAAGGCGGCCACAAATGTGCAGGTTACGGCTGAGTTGCCGGCCGGCCTTAAGCTGATTTCCGCCGAGGGAGAAACTCAGCACAAGGCGGAGCAGAATCGCCTTGTGTTTGAGCCGCTCCAGCAGCTTGCGCCGAAGGCCGATACGGTGTATCGCCTCCGCGTGCAGGGTTTGCAGCCCGGCGATCAGCGGCTCGTGGTCGAGGTAAAGACCGACGACCTCGAACAGCCGATCCGCCACGAAGAAAGCACGCGGGTGTTTGGGGATCAATGACCGATGGACGAGTCTTAGCCCGCCAGTAGCCCTCGCAGGTGTGTCTCAACGCACTCAGCCAGAACAGGGGGGTTGTAACCACCTTCCAGAATGCTGACGACGCGGCCCTCGGCGTGAACGGCAGCAATGTCGCTGACCACCTTCGTCAACACGGCGAAGTCTTCGGTCTCCAAGCCGAGCGAGCCGAGCGGATCGGCGCGATGGCTGTCGAAGCCGGCGCTGATCAGCACGATCTGCGGACGGACACGGGCGGCAAATCTTTCCACTTCGGCGGCAAACATTTCGCAATAGTCTCGCCGCGGCGTGCCGATCGAGATCGGGAAATTTAGTGTCGTGCCGAGCCCTGCGCCGGTGCCTGTTTCATCCGCCGCACCCGTGCCGGGGTAATAAGGCCAGCGGTGGGTCGAAAAAAACCCCACGCGACCGTCGGCGTAGAATGCATCTTGCGTGCCGTTGCCGTGGTGGACGTCCCAATCGACGATCAGCACGCGGTCGAGTTGGTGCTCATCGCGAGCAACGCAAGCCGCAATCGCAATGTTGTTAAACAAACAAAAGCCCATGGCCCGCTCGGCGAGCGCATGATGTCCGGGCGGCCGCACGAGGCACAGCGCGGTTTTGTCTTCGCCGCCAAGAACGCGATCGACCGCATCGCACGCGGCGCCGGCCGCCAATTGGGCAACGTCAAACGAAGCGGCGCTTACGACGGTGTCTGGATCGAGGCGGCCGCCGCCCTGCGCGGCAATTGCTGCGACACGGTCGATGTGTCCACGTTCATGCACGCGTTCAAGTCGAGCACGGGAAGCGGGCTGCCATGTTGGCCGCCCGCACAGGTTGGCAATTCCGGTTGTTTCCAAGCGGTTCGCGATATGTCTAAGCCGGACGGGCCGCTCTGGGTGAACGCCCGTATCGTGATCCAAGAATCGCGGGTCGCAATACAGGAGTGTCATCTGGCAAGTGTTCGGGAGCAACGTCGTTCGTGCAAAAGAGGCTAAAAGTGTAGCCCCCCTAGCTCCGCGAGAGGAAATTGCGCGTCGCGGAGCGAGACGCCTACACTAAACCGTACTGCCCGCAGCCGTTTAAAAACTTGAAGGATGCGATCAACCTTGGTAGAGTGAAATAAGCGATTTGTACAGTCGGTCGGTCGCCTTATCTGTTTATACAGTCGAAGTTTCGGGCGATACAAGCGTTCCGTCATTGGGAATCGGGATAGAGGAACTCGCGATGTCGGCGAAGCGGCTCTTCAGTGTGTGCGGCGACTCTCTGATCGTAGCCAATCGGTTGCGGCATATCGTGCCGCTCGTGCCCCTATTGGTGTTCGCGTGCACCGTTGTCCAGGCAGCCGCGCAGGAATTTAAGTCTGATCCGGTGGATGAAAAGGCCGGCCGCAACCGAGCGATTGCGCAACAGTGCGTTAAGGATCCGACGATTTACGCCAACAACATGACTAAGTTCGATGACTATTTTGACAACTATCATTTCCCGGAAATGACCCGGCCCGAGCCAGAAAAGCTGGCCGAGCTCGGCAAGCTACGAGATGAAATATTCAAGTACTTTCTCTGGAAGACGTCGAATGCCCAACTGCAGAGTGATCTGACGGACAGAGCGTTCAAGGCAATGGGAAAAATCGTTCAGGACGCTTCCTACCATCCGGCCGTGCGGTATAACGCGATCCTCGTGATCGGCATGCTCGATGAAAAATACTCGGATGGCCACCAGCCTCCGAAACCGCTGCCAAAAGCCACCAAAGCGCTCACGATTGTGGTCGATATGGCCGCAACGAGTAATCGCTTTCCACCGCCCGTGATTCTAGGTGCAGTAATCGGGCTGGAACGTCACGCTCAGTTTCCCAAATCGCTCGGGGCTGAAGCAGTTTCCGCAATGAGCGCCGCGCTGGTGAAGCTCGTCATGCATGACGAGCCGATACAGGAAATGGATCCTGACGCCTATGCCTGGCTGCGGCTGCGAGCGGCCAGCGTCTTGGCCAAGCTTGGCAATACCGGAGAGAACAACGTCGTACATCTTGCGCTCATCCACTTGATCTCGACCAGCAAATCGCTCGATGATCGTTGCGAAGTGGCGGCCATGCTTGACAAAATCACCTACAAGGACGCAAAGCTGGACACAGCGGGCACCGCGGAGCCGCTATTCGCACTTGCGCGCGAAGTCGCCGCAGCAGAAGATAAGCGAGCCCAGGATTTTCAAGATCAATATGGCGGAGGCGGCGGTGTAAGAACTTTCCCACGCATTGGCCCTGAGGGCGTTGGCCCCGGCGCGATAGGCACAGCGTCGGACGAGCTGGAAACGTACCCACGACGGCAAGTATTGGCGCGGCTTACCGGGCTTCGCAACGCACTCGCCACAGTGAAGCCGGCACTTCCGGCGGATACGCAGAAGAAGATCGATGATCTCCTGAAGGCAATTGACCCCGCCAGGGCGGCGGCCGCCAGCAAGGATACGGTTGAGCTAAAGCTGGCGGAGGCCATCCGCACGATGGCGTTGGCGATCAATAAGGCCGTGCCGCCGCCGGACAAGGCGCCTGCTGAAAAAGCCGACGAGACATTTGGAAAACCGCCAGCAGCCGTTTCCAAACCGTAGTGGAAGTTGCAAAACTTCAGAGCGGCGTTGACTTCTTGCTAATCCAGCTGCGCGGATCGGTTGCGCGGGCTAGTGCCAGGCAGCCGAGCAATACGGCCAGATAGAAAACGTCGCCGGTGAGCATCCAGCGGTAAAAGGGCACCGCGGCCACGTAGCATTGGGCCAGGCCCGCCAGCGATTTCTCATAGCTACTCTGAAACGCCCACACGGCAAAGTTCGTCACCAAGTAGAACAGTGTCGCCGGCAACAGCGCGAACAGCCCCCATCGCATCCCGGCTAACCAGCGAGGATGATCGCCGCGCTGCAATCGCCCGAACCAAACGGGCAACGTCATCACAACGTAGGTCGCGATCATCACGGGTATATTGTCGTAAGCGGGCAGTCCTAGGTCGCTGATAGCCAGGATCGCCAGTGGCACCAAGATAGCAATAGCGATTCGCGAAAAATACAAGCCGGCAAAGATCGCCACGGCTGCCGTGGGGGTGACACACCATTCGGGCTGCCCCCATCGCCCGACCACGCCGATCGCGATAAGCAGGATGAATACGAATAAATCTTGTATTTGTTGTTGGCGATCCCGCTTCATGGTGAGCTAACTCCAATGCGAGCTTGAGAAGACAACATTATTTTACCGCGACGGTCCGAATGTCCACAAGACTCGATCGCCTGGCTGCAACTTATACACGGCAAAACTACGATCGGCACTTTGGCCGTTGACGGTGTACGTCCAGTTACGTCCGGACGTGCCCTCATTGGATACACCGTCAATAGCAACTAAAAATGCCGCTTCCCCAGCGCCCCTTTGAACAATCTCAACATCCGGCGCTGGGGGTAGCAAATTCGCAACCGTCATGCCCTTGCGCCACTTCACTGCATCGAAACTTTTTCGTCGGCCGCCGCCAAAATCGATAGCCAGCGAAACGCTATCGCCCGGATGAGCATCCGCAACCGGACCGGGTTGATCTTGGATGTTTTCCGGCGGCGCTTTGCGCAGGAAGCGGCCGCGCGACCACAAAATTGCCGCCAATACGACTCCCAGCAGCAGCGGCAGCCGCCACCACGGACCGCACGATTTGCAGGTTGGTGACTGTGAATTCTCCACTCGCCGTCTTATACCGGAAAACGCCGGGCCAGTCATCAGGGCTGCCATCGCTCGCGAATCTGCGGTATGTTGACGCGCATGGCGGCCACCACCCTGAATCTCTCATTTCCCGAAAACGATATCGCCGTGCTGACCATCGGCGACCCGCAGTCGAGCGCAAATATTCTATCGCGCCACGTGCTCGAGTCGCTGGAACGTCATCTCGATGAGCTGGACAAACGAAAAGAGCTCGCGGGCCTGGCGATTCGCTCCGCCAAGCCCGGCATGTTCATTGCCGGCGCCGACTTGAAGGAGTTCGTCACCTGGCTTGATGCGCCAAAGGAGGAAGTTGCCAGCTTCTGCCGCCGTGGGCAGCAGCTTCTCGGCCGATTTGCGCGATCAACTTACGTCACGGTGGCGGCGATCGATGGTATTTGCGTCGGCGGCGGGGCCGAGCTGGCGATGTGGTGCGATCGGCGTATCCTTACCGACTGCGCAGAAACGGCGTACGGTTTTCCCGAAGTGAAACTGGGGCTGTTTCCCGGCTGGGGCGGAACGGCTCGCACGCCACGAATGGTCGGCTTGGCGAATGCGGTCGAGCTTGTGACAGGGGGAGAAACGATCGACGCCCGCACCGCTGCTTTGATGGGGTTGGCCAACGACATTGTACCTGACACTTCTCCAACTTCCGGCGAGGCGCTGCTCGCCGCGGCAATTCGGATGATCCGCGCAGAGCGAGTGTCCAGCGATTTCCGCCGCGATCGCCAGCGGTGGGCCGCACCGATCGAAATCGATGAAACTGAACTCGGATTTCTGGGCGCAACGGCTAGCTCCTATATCCAGCAGCAAACGAAGGGCCACTACCCGGCGCCGCTCGCCGCCCTGGAGCTCATGCTGGGGGCGGCCGGTGCAGACCTTGAATCCGCCTGCCAGATGGAGGCCGAGGAGTTTCCAAAACTTTTCGGGACGCCGGTAAACCGGGCACTATTGAATGTGTTTTTCCTACGCGACCGAAGTAAGAAGACCATCGGTAGTGCGGGCGATGTGCCGCCGCGCAAAATCTCGTCGGCGGGCGTCGTCGGCGCAGGCGTGATGGGGCAGGGTATTGCGGCGGCGAACGTCAAACGCGGCATTCCCATCGCGCTAATGGACGCCGACCGGGCTGCGCTGGCTCGCGGCGTTCGGGGCGTGCTGAACGAAGTCGCCTACAACAAGCAGTTGAAGGGACCGGACGTACGGCGAGCTGTCGAGCTTGCTCCGCTAGTAAACGGTACATTCTCGGACATCGAACTTTGCCATTCGGATATCATTGTCGAGGCGATCGTGGAAAAGGCCGAGGCAAAGCGACACCTGTTCGCGCGACTGGAGCCGCTCGTGACGGACGAAACCATTCTTTGCTCCAACACCTCGACGATTCCGATAACGCAATTGGCCGAAGGATTGGAGCACCCGGAACACTTTTGCGGGTTGCATTTCTTTAACCCCGTTCGGCAGATGCCGCTGGTCGAGGTGATTCGCGGCAAAAGGACCAGCGATGCGACCGTGGTCACCGCCGCCGCGTACGCACGCAGGCTCGGCAAATCGCCGATCGTGATGAACGACGGGCCGGGCTTTTTGGTCAACCGTCTGTTGCTGCCGTACATGACCGAAGCGGCGCTGCTCCTCTGCGAAGGTGCGGCCATCAACGACATTGAGCGGGCTGCGAAATCGTTTGGAATGCCGATGGGACCGATCACGTTGTACGATGTCGTCGGCATCGACGTGGCCGTTCACGCCGGCCGCACCATGGCCGAGGCATTCCCCGATCGCGCGGTGCCGGCCCCGATTGTCGAGCGACTGTTCGAGCGTGGCCGGCTGGGCCAGAAAGTCGGCAAGGGATTCTTCGATTATGCCGCGCCCAAAGGCGGTAAACCGCCGCGCGGCGCAGAAAGCCAAGAAGTCGCCCAGTTGGTGGATGAGTGCCGCGCCGGCGCCGAGCGCAATTTCTCATCCGATGAACTTACCGATCGGCTGTTCTTGCCGATGCTCGTCGAGGCGACGCGAGTTTTGGAAGACAAGATTGTGAGCGACGTGCGGGATGTCGATCTCGGCCTGATCATGGGCATCGGGTTTCCACCGTTTCGCGGCGGGCTCTTCTTCTGGGTTGACGAAGTGGGAGTGGCCACAATTGTCGAAAAGCTCAAGAAATTTGCTCCGCTCGGCAAACGATTTGAACCTACGCTCATGCTCAAGGATCTCGCCCAACGAGGCGCACGCTTCTACGATTAGTGTTGAACAGGAGAACACAGAGAGAGCTGAGTGCTTTCTTTCCAAACATCGATCGATAACCTAACGCTGAACAGTTTGGAGTTACATCGTCATCGCCAGCTCATTCTTGCTTTCGCAATTCCATTCTCTGTTTCCACCTGTTCAAGTTCTCTTCAGTGAGTTTTATGAAAACGGCTGTTATTGTTGACGCCTGTCGCACGCCGGTCGGCCGCTCGCATCCGGAGAAGGGCGTGTTTCGCGACGTTCGCTCCGACGATCTGGCCGTGGCCGTGGTGCGCGCGTTGGTCGAGCGCAGCGGCGTTGATCCGGCCGCGATCGAAGACGTTGTTTTAGGCAACACACAGCAACAGCGCGAGCAGGGGTTCAATGTCGCGCGTTCGGTGGGCCTGATGGCCGGACTGCCCGTTGAAGCGGGCGGGGCCACGGTGAACCGGCTATGCGGCAGCAGTTTGCAGGCGATCGCCCAGGCATCGCACGCAATCCGGGCCGATGCGGAGGATGTGCAGATCGTCGGCGGCCTGGAGCACATGCACCACATCCCCATCGATGCCGGCATCGACCTCAATCCCAAGCTTTTCACGCGCACCAGTAAAGCCGCGCTCATGATGGGCATTACCGCGGAGTTCCTGGCGCAAACGCAAGGAATCTCGCGCGAAGAACAGGATCGCTTTGCCCTTTCAAGCCACCAAAAGGCCACGGCCGCCTATCAAAACGGAAAAATCCCCGGCGGCGGAGTAGCTTCAGCGGCCGGGCACTCCGGAAAGTTCTCCCACGAAATCATCCCGATTTGGGGCCGCGACGAGGCCGGCAATCGCATCCTCGTCGAGCGCGATCAATGCGTTCGGCCCGATAGCACGATGGAATCCCTGGCGGCCCTCCCGCCCGCGTTTATGCCCGGCCTTGGGACCGTCACAGCCGGCAACAGCTCGCCGCTCAACGACGGCGCCGCAGCGCTACTGGTGATGAGCGCGGAGCGCGCCAAGTCGCTGGGCCTTAAGCCGCTGGTGAAAGTCCGGGCAACAGCCGTTGCCGGCGTCGATCCGGCCGTGATGGGCACCGGCCCGGTTCCCGCGACGCAGAAAGCGCTCCAGCGCGCTGGCCTTACGCTCAAAGACATCGACCTCATCGAGCTCAACGAAGCGTTTGCCGCTCAAGCCGTCGCTTGCATTCGCATGCTCGACATGGAGGAATCGAAGGTGAATGTCCGTGGCGGCGCGATTGCGATCGGCCATCCGCTCGGTGCGTCGGGCGCCCGCATCTCCACCACACTTATCCACGCGATGCGCGACCGCGACGCCACACTGGGACTGGCCACGATGTGTATCGGCGTCGGCCAGGGCATTGCGGTGATCTACGAGCGAGCGTGAGCGATGGTTATGCCGGTTTGCGGCGGGGCATCGAGAACTCCAGCCGGCCACCAAATGCCGCCGCAACCCCGTGGCGGGCATCCCACGCAGAGTACAGCAAAATTGTTGTCGAGTCCAACTTTTTCGCGATATTCACTGCGTGTGCCGTCGCCTAAATACGGCAGAAATGTATTGACGCCTCGCAGGGCCGGCCATAGATTGAGTTCCAGTCAAAGAGAGTGTCCGGCTCAAAACGCGAGTCGGCGCGGGATTATTAAGCGCGGCGTTACCAATACTTTTCTGATCGCGCGGTGGTCCGGGAATTCATCCCAAATGTGGCGGTTGGTGATGGCGGGGTGAGCCTTGATGTCGCGCGGCATCGGTCGGTTGGAGGGCACTCACCATGCAACTGGGTAAGACGCTTGTTGGAGCCGTCATCGGTGCCGCGCTAGGCATTGGCCTGTTGTTCGCCGCTAATCTTCTGCTTGGACTTGACCAGGTATGGCTGGCGATTCCCGTCGCGCTGCTCACGGGGATTGGAGTACGGCTAGTCGTGGCAACCACGGGGCATGCGAGCTATTTGCGCGGCGCGATCACCGTACTGCTGGCCCTTGGTGCGTATCTTGGTGGCTGGTATCTCGTCGCCGCTGTGGCGAACCACCGAGCCGCCAACGCTCCGCAGGCGGATAACAAAGCGCTCGCAGCGGCAGAGAAACCGGCTGGCGAGCCGGGCAGTGCCAAAGAGCACGACCCGGAGGCGAGTCCCGACGCACCACAAAACAATCCTCTGCAGCCGTCGCGTCAACGCGTGGGCCGGCTCGCGCTACCACATCAATTCTCGGTGTGGGATTATGTCTCCCTGGCAGTCGCCGCGCTACTGGCGTATGAGCTCGGACGCGGCACCGGCGGTGTGCCACGAGACACGACGCAGCCAGTTCCCAGCGGCGCTGCTCCGGCCGGAACTCATCCAGACGCATGACACCCGTTGAAATTCGGGTCCGACCGCCTAAGAGCGTAGCAGCACCGCCATCGCCGGCCATTAACTCATCATGATATTGGCCACGCACGCATTGATGAATGCAACGAGCGTGCCGCCGAGCATCGCCCGTAGGCCAAGCCTGGCCAAGTCGCCGCGCCGCTCGGGCGCTATGCCGCCGATCCCACCGAGTTGGATACCAATCGAACTAAAATTGGCAAATCCACAGAGCGCATACGTCATGATCTGCCGTGTCCGCTCGCTGATCTCGACCGCGCTACCCGACTTACCCCACTCCGCTAACCGACCGTAGGCAATAAATTCGTTGGCCGCCATCTTCAGCCCCAGCAACTCGCCGGCCCGCGAGCAGTCCTTCCATTCAATCCCCATCAACCAGGCAAACGGTTGAAATATCCACCCGAGAGCGGCATTCAGCGACCAAACGTTCTGGACGTGTTTCCCCTCAGCCGTCACATACCCGAACTGCGCGCCCAGCGAGCCCAAGATCAAGTTGATTAAGGCAATCAACGCCAGGAATACGATCAACATCGCGCCAACGTTGAGGGCAAGCTGCAAACCGCCCACGGCCCCGTTGGCCACTGCCTCGAGCACATTGGCGCTGGGGTCTTTCACGTCGATCTTTACATGGCCGCGCGTCTTGGGCTCGTCGACCTCGGGCTGAAGAATCTTGGCAATCATAAGGCCGGCCGGCGCCGCCATCACAGAAGCGCCCAGCAAGTGCTTGGCGCTGATTCCCATCTCCACATAGGCGGCCAGCACGCCGCCCGCCATCGTGGCAAAGCCGCCGATCATGATCGCGTTCAACTCGGAGATCGTCATCGTGAGAATGTAAGGGCGGATCACGAGGGGCGCCTCCGTCTGGCCGACGAAGATGTTGGCTGCCGCCGAAAGCGTCTCGGCACCACTCGTGCCAAGCGTCATCTGCATCAACCGGGCAAACAAGCTCACGATGAACTGCATCACCCCGTAATAGTAAAAGATCGACATGAATGCCGAAAAGAAAATGATCGTCGGCAGAACTTTGAACGCGAAGAAGTGCTCAGCGAAGCCGGTCCCGAATACAAATTCGGAGCCCGCATCGACGCAGGACAGCAAGGTTGTGAATGCGCTATCAAGAAGATCAAAGAAGTCACTGCCATAGGTCGTCCGCAGGATGATTGCGGCGAAGGCGAACTGCAACGCGAGGCCGCCTGCAATGATTCGCATGCTGACGTGACGCTTGTGCGAGCTCATGAGCCACGCCAAACCGATGAACACCCCAATGCCAAGAAAACTAATGAGCCAATGCATGCGAGCGCGCTATGACCTTGCGATGCGATATAAGTAACGAAGCCGCGAAGTGGAAGAGGCCGAAAAACTGATAGTAACTTGCCTCGCTGCCAGCGTCTACAAGCGCTTCTGCCCAAGTAATGTCCGGAGGCGTTCACTTCAACACACGTCGCAGGAACTGCCCCGTGTGGCTTTCCGCGCAGCCGGCGATTTCTTCCGGCGCACCGACAGCGACGATCCGGCCGCCGCCGGCGCCGCCTTCGGGGCCTAGGTCGATCACCCAATCGGCCGTTTTGATTACGTCCAGATTGTGCTCGATTACGAGCACTGAGTTGCTTTGATCGACCAGCCGATTGAGCACGGCCAGCAAGCGGCGAATGTCGTCGCTATGCAGGCCGGTCGTCGGCTCATCGAGGATATACAGCGTGTGCCCGGCACCGCCGCGGCTTAGTTCGGTGGCCAGCTTGATCCGTTGGGCCTCACCACCAGAGAGTTGCGTCGATGGCTGGCCGAGCGTCAGGTAACCGAGCCCGATATCGGCCAGCGTCGCGAGCACGCGGCGAATGGATTCGTGGTTTTCAAAGAACTCGGCGGCCTCTTGGATACTCATGGCCAGCACATCGGCAATCGAACGCTCGCGATATCGAATTGAAAGCGTTTGGCGATTGAACCGGGCACCGTGACATACCGGGCAGGTCACTTCCAGATCGGGCAGGAAATTCATGGCGATTCGACGCACACCCTGGCCTTCGCACGCCTGACATCGTCCTCCCTTGGCGTTAAAGCTGAATCGGCCGGCCGCGTAGCCGCGCTGCCGGGCCTGTTTCGTTCCGGCAAACACGCGGCGGATGTCATCCCACACCCCAGTGTACGTGGCAGGGTTGCTCCGCGGGGTGCGGCCGATGGGGGATTGATCCACTTCCACCAGCCGATCGAGCTGATTCACTCCGCGCAAGCTTCGATACGGTGCGGGCCGCGTTTCTGCGCCGTGCAATTTGCGGGCTAGCGCTCGGGCCAACGTATCGACCACGAGCGAGCTCTTTCCCGAACCACTGACGCCGGAGACGCACACGAAAAGTCCGAGTGGAATATCGGCGTCAATGTCTTGCAAGTTGTGTGCGGTCGCGCCGGACAGTTGAAGGACGCGGGTCTTTGCCGGCGGACGACGTTGGCCGGGAATCGGGATCGCTTGACGGCCAGACAAGTACGCGCCGGTCAACGAATCTGCGAGTTTCGCAACGGTATCCGGAGTGCCTTGTGCAACTAATCGCCCACCAAGGCGCCCGGCTCCCGGCCCCATGTCGATCAATTGGTCGCTGGTCCGCATGAGGGCTTCGTCGTGTTCAACGACAACGACGGTATTACCCTGCTGTTGCAAGTCGCGCAAGGCGGCGATGAGCCGATCGTTATCGCGCGGATGCAGGCCGATCGACGGCTCATCGAGCAAATAGAGAACGCCGACCAATCCGGACCCAATACCTGTGGCCAGCCGCACGCGTTGCCGCTCGCCGCCGCTGAGCGTATCGGCGGTCCGGTCGAGCGTTAGATAATCGGTTCCCACACGATTGAGAAAGGCGAGCCGACGCAGGATTTCGGCCACAACGGGTTCGGCAACAGGACGCTGGTCATCCGCAAACGTCAAACCTCGAAAGAAGCCAATGGCCGCGGTAACAGACAGGGCTGCGATTTCGTGAATCACCAAGCCGCCAAGTCGGCAAGCCCGCGCTTCGGAACGAAGTCGAGTGCCGCGGCAGTCGGGGCATTGCTCAGGCATCGTAGCAGACGGCCCGTCTGTCGATGCCGCAGGCGAGCCGCCTGCCTCTACGTTCAGGGCACCTAGTCCGTGGCAGGTTGGGCACGCGCCGTAGGGACTGTTGAAGCTGAAGGTGCGCGGCTCGATTTCGCCGATGCTGGTGCCGCAGCGTGGGCAGGCGTAGCGGGTGTTGAGTAAACGTTCGTGCCACGTTTTTTCGCCGGCACGCCCGTCCGCAGAAGCGGGCTCACTCGGCGTTTGGTACACAATGGTTACGACGCCTTCGCCGTGGCGGGCGGCGAGCCGCACCGATTCGCCTAGTCGCGCATCGATCCCCTCGCGAATAACCAGTCGATCGACGACCGCTTCGATGTCGTGCAATTTCTGCGGAGCCAGCTTGGGAACTTCGTCGAGCGGGTAGCTGACTCCGTCGATCCGGGCCCGCACAAACCCCGCCTTCTGAATCGTTTCGAGCACGTCACGATGGGCACCTCGCCGGCCGCGGATTAGCGGTGCGAGAATCATCACGCGGGTATCGGTCGGCAAGCCGCGAATCGTTTGCTCGATTTCCGCCAGCGTTTGTTGCTCGATTGGCGTGCCGCATTCCGGGCACAGCACCGTGCCGGCCCTCGACATCAGCAATCGCAGATAATCGTAGATTTCTGTGATCGTGCCGACGGTACTGCGCGGGTTCGGCGCCGCCGGCTTTTGATCGATGGCGATTGTCGGCTGCAAGCCATCGATTCGATCGACTTCCGGCCGCTCCATTTGCTCGAAGAATTGCCGGGCGTAAACCGACAGGCTCTGAACGTATTGCCGCTGACCTTCGGCTAGCAGGGTGTCAAATGCAAGCGAGCTCTTGCCTGATCCGCTGACGCCCGTGATGACGACGAGCCGGTTGCGCGGGATATCGACATCGATATTCTGCAGGTTGTGAGTGCGGGCCCCGCGGACTTGAATGACATCGTGCATGACAAACTATATGCGGAGCGTGCTCGGGAAGGCGAGGCTCTCGCAGAGCCGCGAACCGATGGACCGTCGGCCCTCATCAGGAGCCTCCCCCGTCCCCCGTCGCTCAATAGCGGGCGCCGCTTTTACGAATATGCACCATCGGCCGCGTGCCCGGTTCATTCAGCCGGCCGCGGACAACCTTGGCTAAAAAGACGCGGTGGTCGCCGGAGTCGACGTGGCCGGCCGGCTCGCATTCCAAGTGGCCCAGCGAGTCCGTCAGAATCGGGACGCCGCGAGCGCAGTGCGTGGTTTCCAAACCTTCGAAGGCCGGCTTGCCCGGTTGAAAGCCTTCGGAGAAGTGCTTTAACAACGCCTTCTGCCCTTCGCGGACCAGGTTCAGCACGAACGGCTGGCCCTCGCTCAGCCAGTCGCAAACATAGCGCCCAAGCTTCACAGCGACGCTCACCATCGGCGGCTCGAAGCCGGCCTGCATGACCCAGCTCGCGAGCATTCCGGTTGCCCGCGCTCCCGTGCCAACAGTAAGAATAAAAATTCCGCTGGGGATATGCCCGAGAGCCGGATCGAATGTTGCTGACTTGCTCATCGATTAAACCTTGAAATCTTTACTCGGCGCCTTTGTGTAAGGTGCGTCCCAGCTTCTGCTCGACACTGGTGACTTTGCTTTTCAATCGGCCCGAATGACCGCGGCGAAAATCGAGCTTTGCCGCACACGTAACCCGGTCGCTGTGTTTGGCCACCTGCTCGATGCAGCGACGCATCAAATCGAGCACTTGATCCAGCTCGCCTTCAACGATCGTGCCCATGGCATGCAATTCGTAGTCGAGGCCGCTGCGGTCGATGATGTCCGCACACTCCGCGACATACGAACTTACGCTTTCACCCTTGCCCAGCGGCGTGATCGATACTTCCAAAAGGACCATGAATAAGGCTCGATGCTGCCAATGCAATCATGCGCGCAGGCTGTCAGCCCACAAATTCTCAGTAACCGATTGATTTTAGCCGACGGTGCACAGCAGGTCGATTGCCCACGGTTGGCCGGAGGTTTGCTGGCAGTGCAGTTGATTCGTTAGGGGGTCTCTCCTCTGTCCGCACCAGTGGACATCCGCTAACTTGCGGCCCCATTTGGACCGAGAATGAAGTAGGGTGCGCGCTATTTCGCGTTGTTTCCCGCCGTCTTCGATCGACCCCACAGAGCCGCGTCCGCCATGGTTCGTCGCGCTGATTGCAGTTGTCTAAAGCGAATGTGCCGCGCTTGCGCTGACGTTCTCGCTGGGCATTGCTTTCGCGCAGACGCTGCCCGCTCAGGATCTATTGTTCGGAGGAGCGTCGCCTGCCATTTCGAATTCCCCGCTCGGTCTGGACTCGGGAAGCCTCTGCACGCTCCCATCGCCCTACGATACGAATGGACGCCCGATCAATTACGGTGTCGCTGCTGGTCAAGAGACCATTCCGGCGGCACCGCCAGGATCGACCTGGATTGCGCCGCCGCCCGACACGACACCGCAAGTGATTACTCCGGTGCCCTACAACGCAGACCCGGGTTGGGGCCAGCCGGTTGTCGGCCCATGCGATCCGGAAGCATGGCATTGGCAAATTCTGCCTCGCAGTGTGATCTATCACTCGTACTGGGCAGGCGTCCACGAACCTCGGCTGGCCATTGTGCCCGAAAGCGAAACGAACGGCGGGGCTTCGTTTTGGGACGGGACGCTCGGCGGCCGCGCCGGTTTGCTCCGCTACGGAACGGGCGACGGACCCTTTCCTCAGGGTTGGGAACTGGACGTCGAAGCCGCTGCGATGGTCCGGTTAACGCTCAACGAAATCCGCGACTTCGAAACCGCCGACTATCGCGTGGGCGTGCCGCTGACCTACGGCAAGGACAACTTTCAATACAAGTTCGCGATCTACCATCTGAGCTCACACCTCGGCGATGAGTTTGCGATCGCACACCCTGGAAGCCTGGCAAGTCGCATTAATTACGTGCGCGACGAACTTGTTTATGGCGCGTCGTACTACCCGACACCAGAGGTCCGAAGCTATTTCGAGATCGGCTGGGCTTTCAACGCGGATGGTGGCGCCGAACCCTGGGAAATTCAATTCGGCGATGAGTGCTCGAAACCGGGGCCTACGGGTCCGTGGGGAACTCCGTTTTCTGCCTACAACGTCCACCTGCGGCAGGAGGTCGATTGGGGCGGCGACTTCACGCTCCAGGTTGGTTGGCTTTGGCGAAATGAAACAGCCCAGGTCGCGCGGATGGGTCTGCACTACTTCAACGGCAAATCAAGCCAGTTCCAGACGTTCAATCAATTCGAGCAGCAGATTGGCTTCGGCTTGTGGTACGACTTCTAGTACGGCAGGCTTCAGCCTGCCAATAATCTCGCGTACACAGGCTAGAAAGGCTGCCCCACCTCCGTAAAATGCGCTGCATGCGTCAGCGCTGGGCCGATTATCGCGTTTTTTGGCGGCAGTTTCGCCAAGCATACCATAGCACGGGAGCAGTGCTTCCCAGTGGGCGCGGTTTGTCTCGCGCACTAACGCGCTTCGTCCGCAACGGCGAGGCCGCTTCAGCTACCGTAAACATGCCCGCCGTCGCACCCTCGGACAATGCCTCAATCGCCCGCCGCATTCTCGAAGTTGGGCCGGGCACCGGCGCCGTAACCGTGCAAATCCTGCACGACATGCGGCCGTGCGATCGCCTCGTCCTGGTCGAGCGAAACGAACACTTTGTCGCGCATCTCAGCCAACGGCTGAACGAATTTTCCGCAGCCAACCCTGACAGAAATCAGGTGTCGCTGGTGCATGCCGGCGTCGAAGAGTTGCCAGAGCACGATACGTACGACTTGATTATCTCCGGGCTGCCGCTCAATAACTTTACAGTGGAGTCGGTCGATCGAATCTTGGGGAAGTTCGGCCGCCTGCTCGCTCCGGACGGAATACTAAGCTTCTTTGAGTACGTGGCGGTGCGGCGGGCCAAGTCGCTGGTGAGCTCGCAGGTGGAGCGGGAGCGGCTGCGGGGCATCGCCCGCACATTGGGTCATTTTTTGCGCACCGAAATCCGCCGCGACTTGGTTATGGCGAATTTGCCGCCGGCGTGGGTGCATCATATTCGATTCGGCCAAGCGCCAACCGAGTGCCCGCCGTGAAACTGCTCACGATTGAAACGACGTGCGACGAAACGGCCGCGGCCATTGTTACCGATCGACTGGAGGTGCTCTCTTCGGTCGTCGCCTCTCAAGATGCGCTGCACCAAAAATTCGGCGGCGTCGTGCCAGAAATCGCCTCGCGGGCTCATGTTGAGCGTATTTTGCCGGTCATTGACGAGACGTTACGCAAGGCCGGCCTGGAGCTCGACGACCTGGATGCCGTAGCGGTGGCGAATACGCCGGGGCTAGCCGGATCGCTGCTTGTTGGTCTTACAGCCGCCAAGGCGATCGCGCTAGCCTGCAATTTGCCTTTATTGGCCGTTAATCATTTGCAGGCCCATATCTACGCTTGCCGGCTGGCTAGTGGGCGGGACGTTTTTCCCTGCGTGGGACTGGTCGTCAGCGGCGGCCACTCGAACCTCTATAGCTGCGCCGGGCCGACCGACTTCACGCCGCTAGGCGGCACGATCGATGACGCCGCAGGCGAGGCATTCGACAAGGTTGCCAGTCTGCTCGGACTGGCGTATCCGGGCGGGCCCGCGATCGAACGGACCGCTCGTGGCGGCGACCCAACGCGCTACGACTTTCCGCGACCGCTACTCGGTGACGACCAGCGGCTGGACTTCAGCTTCAGCGGGCTCAAAACGGCCGTGCGGTATTTGGTGGCGGGGCCAGGCAAGTTGCAGCATCATAGTGGCGGAGTCGAGCGGCGTTCGCCAACTTGGCCCCAAGATGTGGCGAATGTCGCAGCGTCGTTTCAGGAAGCCGTGTGTGATTGCCTGGTTGGGAAAGCGGAATTGGCGCTGGAGAAGACGGGCTATCGTATTCTTTGTGTCGGCGGCGGCGTGGCAGCGAATCGCCGCTTTCGCGACCGCTTGCAGGAGTCGTCGGTGCAACATGGGTACGAGTTGCATGTGCCGCCACTTTCGCTCTGCACAGACAACGCCGTCATGGGAGCGATCGCCATTGAACGGCTTCGGGCTGGGAAGATCGAAGATCTGTCGCTGGATATTAGTCCAGGCCAAGAACGAGGCTCGCAATCTAAAGTGGCCAATGACCAATAAAGAACGCGGCCCGAAGCTTGCTTCAGGCCGCGTTCGATTGTGCTTCGCCCAAATTGTCGTAAGCCACTGGCTCCGTCCGCCGTTTTGCTTCCTGCGAAATTGACCTGTCGGTCGTTTTTCAGCTAGCATTCAGCCACGAAAGCCGCGGCCAAGTTAACTAAAACTGCGAGCGCTGGCAATTTGGACAATACGGGTGACTGGCTGGCCTCTCGCCTGACTTATGGGAGGTGAGAATCTGCTGCCACTCTGCCGGCTGGATTTTGCCCGACTTGTGGAAAATCACCATCGAACCCGTTTTGTCGATAATCGCCACATGCGGGAAATTCTTGGCATGAAAGGCCTCGGCCACTTTCTGCCCATAATCGGTTGTGACATCCACATGGCATAACCGATAGGGCCGCAGCAGCTTCGAGCTGTCGCCGGCTTTTTCTTCGCTCAAAAGTGCCGGCTCGATCCGAGCCTCTTTGCTATTAGGCTTATCGAGCACCACGAGAAGCGGATCCTGGCCATCTCGGGTCTCCTGGAGGGCCTTGCCATAGCTCGCTTCCCAATGAGGTGCTTTGGGGGCCGCTGCCAATAGACCAATAGCCATCGTAGCGGTCGCCAGATAATTGATCATCATAAAACTCCTTCTTCCTGGTTGGCTCCAGACGTGCCGCAACGCGGTGTGAAAACATTTCTTGCCGAGTCGGACGAGCGATGGGACATCGCGGAGCCGTTCATTCGAACATTGGAAAGGAACACCTGGCTGGGCGAAGCTTGCGTTGCCAGCAAGGACCGAAGTCGTGTTCCAATTTAAGGTGGGATATCCGATTCGGCAGGTGTTCTCGACCACTTGGAACGCATTCAAGCGCGTGGCGAGAACACAAGTAGCCTAGCCAAGCCGAACGGAGACTCAAAGGGGGTAGCTAGCGTCAAGTTTGTCGAAAACGCAAGAATGGGGGTCGACGGCTGCTAGCTGATTCGCCGCCTTCGCCAATCTTTCCGCTGAAAAACGCAGACTTCGAAGCGACCGGCGTAGATAAGTGGTCGCTGACAGCAGGTGAAAATCAAATTACATGCCAAGCAGAATTATTAGTTGAGATGGGCGCTGTACAAAAAATGCGCATTCTGCGTTACTCCAGTGGGTTGTCCAAAACTTGCGCGCTCCCTCTGCGCCCTAGCTGGCACCCAACGTAACTGGCACCTGCAACTGACGGCCTTGCCGGAGAATTGTGAGCACGACTCGGTCGCCCGGTTGGTGCTCTTCGATTTTTTCTAAAAAGGCCGCTCCCGATTCCAATGGTTGACCGTCCATGGCAACAATGATGTCGGCGCCACTGGGGTCCTGGCGTTCCACGTCGTACACAAGCGGGCCACGGGTTACTCGGCGTCGCACGTTCTTCCACCCTTGCAACCCCGCCTTTTCAGCCGGCCCACCTTTATTGACCTGCACGATTTGTAAACCCTTGTCCATCTCTTTGACCGCGACAATGCCGATATCGGCTCGCACAACTTTGCCATGCGCGATTAGCTGCGGCACGATTTGGCGAATGCGATTGATTGGAATGGCAAATCCCAACCCGGCGCTTTGGCCCGTCTTGGTGGCAATGGCTACGTTCATGCCGACCATCCGACCGCCCGTATCAAGGAGCGGTCCGCCGGAGTTGCCCGGATTCATGGCGGCATCGGTCTGAATAATCGACTTCATTTCTCGGCCGGTCCGGCTGGGTAAAGTTCGATTGAGGTTCGAAATGACACCAGTCGTGAGGGTGCCTTCCAGGCCGAAGGGGTTTCCAAGTGTGTAAACGCGCTGTCCAACGCGGAGATTTTCGGAAGAACCGATCGGAACGGGAAATAACTCCTCGGGAGGGGCATCGATCTTCAAGACGGCGACATCGTTGTCTGGATCTTCCCCCACCAACTCGCCTTTATAAGGGTCCTTTCCACCAGGCAAGGTAACCCAAACCTGGCTGGCATCTTCAACGACATGATAGTTCGTCAAAATATGGCCTTGCTTGTCTATCACCGATCCCGATCCGGCGCCCTCGGCCGGAGACGGGAGCATGAAGAAGCGGTCGTAACTGACGGTCTTGGTGAGGACATTGACGACGCCGCGATTGGCCCCGTCATACACTCGAATATTCGTTAGCTCTTCGGGAGTGAGGCCGGGATTCAAGGGCATCGAGGCGACCATCATTGGGGTCTTCCGATTCGGCAGGCGCAGCTCTTGGGCTACGGTCGATGTGATCAGGGTGGTTTGACTATCAACTAGCCACGCCGCGACCGCGGCGCCTAACAGGGCACTCACCGCGCAAAAGACGATTAACTTCTTCATACGTCACCCGTTTGGTATTTAAGAAAGGCTTGTGCGGCCGCGATGAGACGCCCCATCCGACGCAGGCAAAGATAAATGGGTGGTTCGCGCCGACGCGGTCCCGATAGCTCTTCCATACGATATCGCACGGTCATTCGTTCGCAAATATGAGGCCGAACGCCGGCGCGGACGCCCGTTTTTCTGACTTTAGGAAGAATTGACCCACGCACAAGCGAACAAAGGTCGGGGGCGACTAAGGTCCAGCGCATCGCGACCGACAGCCAATCGGGGGTACGGAGCGTGGCTTTGGCCGCCCCACGGGCGTTAAAACCGCATTTCTCGTCTCGAAAAGGGCATTTTGGCGGGAACCGGCGGGGTGTGAAAAGTCCGAAAACCATTGGCGTTTGTCCGGGGGCGTGAATAAACTGAAAATAAGCGGCGGTATCGCCCGGCTTGGGGCGACTCGCGCCGAACAGGCGGCTACACCGGAACAGCGACGCCGCCCCTCATCGCTGCGTTACGGAGCGTCAAAAATGTCTAATGTTCATTGGGTTAGAGGCATGTATCGCACTGTGTTCGAATGCTTCCCATCGGCGGCCCTGTTGCTCATGCTCTTTGGGGCCCCGGCACTGGCGGCCAACGCGCAGCAAGCCTCCGCTGAATTGGGCATTTATACGCGCGGTGCCGACCAGACATTCTTCGCGCTGAGCCTGACGCCGCCAGCTGCCGCTGCGACCCAAGATCAGCCGCGCGATGTTATCATTCTGTTCAATACCTCGGCGAGCCAGGCTGGGGCTTACCGCGAAACCGCGCTGGCGGCAGTCGACGCGTGCGTGGCAAAATTGCATCCGCACGATCGCGTTCAATTGTTCGCCGCGGATTTAGAAGCGCGGCCGATTACCGAGAAGTTTTTGGCGGCCGGTAGCGCGGAGCTGCGGAGTGCTTTGGAGTCGCTGCGTCGCGAGTCGCCATTAGGTGCGACCGATATGGAAAACGTGCTGCGCGCTGCCAGCTCGCGGTTCGATAAAGCGCGGCCGGAAGGTCGGGTCATAATCTACATCGGCGACGGACGAAGTTCGGCGAACTTAATTGGTGCCGATTCATTCCGTGCGCTCGTCGAGTCTTTATCCGCGCAGCACATTGCGGTCAGCAGCTATTCGGTCGGCCCGCAGCACGATGGTCGGCTACTTGCGGCGCTGTCGAATCAGACGGGCGGAAACTTGTACGTCGCCGAGCCGATGATCCGAGCAAACGATGCTGAAAAGATCACCGATGCCCGCGCCAAACAGGAAAACCTGCGGCGCGGCGCCGCAGTTGGCACACAGTTGGCAGATTGGGTGCGGGCCAGTGTTTACTGGCCAACCGGCGCGACATGGCCGGCCGAGCTGGGCCAGGTTTATCCGAAGTCCCTGCCGCCGCTGCGAACCGATCGCGACACGATTGTCTTTGGCGCTGCTGCCGGAGCGCTGAACAAGCCCATCGAGGTCCGGGCTCAAGTTGTTGTGAATGGAAAGCCGGCCGAATTGCACTGGTCGGCCACGGCACAAAACAAGGGCGACGCGTACGCATATTTGCCGCAGGTTGTTGATGTCGCCCGGCGCGATGGCGGCATCACGTTGCCAACGCTCGGTTCCGCGGGGCTGGTTGAGACCGGCCGATTGGTGGAAGCCGGCGTCGATGGCCTGACCGATCTGGCTGAGCGCGCGGTCGCGACCGGCGACGTTCAGTCTGCCCAGGTGGCCGCACGGGTCGCATTGGAGCGCGATCCGGGAAATATCAAAGCCATGACCGTGCAACGCGTGGTCGAGCAGCAGCGTACACAGGCCAAGCAAGTGGCCCAGCCCTTGGCACCGGCAGCCGCCCCGAGCAACGACTTGAACCTGGTTCGCCCGGCGCAGGGTCCACCGCTTCCGCCGCCGGCGACTGGCCCAGCGAATGCGAACCAACCAGCCCCCGTTCCCGGCTCGCTTACCGACCGTTTTGCCCCACAGGGCGAACTGCTCGATACGGTCGAAGCGCAGCGGCGAGTCTTTGGACAGATGTTGCGGCGTGAGGTTGAGAACACAGTTATCGATGCGCGCCACATCATGTCGGACGATCCTCAAACGGCGATGCAAAATCTCAAGCTGGCGCTGCAGAACGTCGAACGGGCGCCCGCGCTAAGTCCTGATCTCCGCGCAACTCACCGACAAACTGCAAATTGCGCTGCGTGAGGCGCAGCACCAGGCATCGATCAAGGACGAGCTCGATGCGCAGCGCCAGGAAGAGCAAGCGGCGGCCCGCGAACGACGTTTGTTGAACGATCGATTGTCACGCGACCGAGAAAAAGAAAAGCAGCTTGTCGAGCGCTTCGACGCGCTCACTTCTGAAGGTCGATACGACGATGCGCTTAAGGTGGCCGCAACGATCGACCAGGTCGATCCAGTCGGCGTTACGCCGGTTGTGGCACTAGCGTCGGGTGAATTCAGGCGGAATGACTATTTAATGCAGCTTACACGTGGCGAACGTTGGTCGAAGTATTTCGACACGCTGTATGAGGTAGAAAAGTCGTCGGTTCCGTTCCCGGATGATCCGCCGATTGTCTACCCCGCGGCGCCGATTTGGGAAGAGCTGTCTAACCGGCGCAAGGACCGCTATGGCTCGATGGATCTGAAAGCCACCGGCGAGGCGGAGCAACGTATCGAGAAGGCGCTGCGCTCGCCTTTACATTCCACCGGCCTCGATTACGCCGAAACTCCACTTAAAGACGTGGCAGACCAGCTGCAGTTGGACTACGGCATACCTGTCCAGCTTAACAAGGCGGCATTGGAAGAAGCTGGTGTCGGCACGGATGCTCCCGTAACGGTCAATTTGCACAATATTTCGCTGCGCTCTGCGCTGCGACTGATGCTCAAGAACCTTCAGCTCACGTACGTTATTCAGGACGAAGTCCTGATGATCACCACCAAGGAGGACGCCGAGACGCAACTGGTCGTGAAAGTCTATCCGGTGGCGGACCTGGTGCTGCCTATCGACGCCACACAGCTTGGCGGTATAGGCGGAGGTGGTGGAATTGGCGGTGGCCAACAGGGCGGGGGCGGCGGCTTCGGCGGCGGTGGCGGGGGCGGCGGCTTCGGCGGCGGTGGTGGCGGCTTCGGCGGCGGTGGCGGCGGCTTGGGTGGCGGTGGTGGTGGTCTGTTTAGCGTTCCCGATAACGGCGACGAGACGAAAGTTACGCCAACGTCTAAGGCCGGCACAGTTAAACCAGCAGCACAGCCGGCAAGTACGAATCCCCAGTCGAAGACTTCAGCCAACAAGGCGCAAATCGCGAAAGTTGCCCCGATTGCCATCGATCCTTCTCAAAAGCCGGAGGATTTTTGGAACACCTATTTCAGTAGCACGCAGGCCGATCCTGCAGCGGTCCGCGAAACCGTCCGGCAGTTGATGGGCAAAAAGCAACTTGACCAGGTAATGGCGCTAATCCATGCGGCGCTGCGAAACGGCCAGCCACAATCGTGGATGTATGAATCGCTCGGTATCGCTATGGAGCTGGCGGGTCGATCGAAAAGCGAAATCGAGCGGGCCGTGATGTCGGCGGCCGACTTCAGCACCTCCGCCGACGAATTCATGTACATCGCTCGCTATCTGTCGCGGTTAGGGCTAGATCGACGGGCCATGTTGCTCTACGAGGAAGTGGCAAAAGTAGAGCCGCTGCGCAGCGAAGCGTACGCTTTGGGTTTGCGGTCGGCCAAGCGCTGCGACGACATCGCAGGCATCCGCTGGGCGACGGTCGGAATCCTGAGCCAGGCGTGGCCGACAAACATGGCCGAAATCGAATTGTCGGCCTCACGTACCGCGAAAGCGACTCTTGAACGGCTTGATAGCGAAGGTCGGGAGGCGGACCGGGACGCGTTTCTGAAGGAGCTGCAGGAAGCCGTCGTGCGCGACTGTGTCGTCCGCGTATCGTGGACCGGCAGCGCGGATATCGATGTATCGGTCGAAGAGCCAAGCGGAACAATTTGCTCGGCGACCGAGCCTCGAACCGACGGCGGCGGCGTGAGTCTGGGCGATGGCTATGCGATCGAGGGAAAGTCGAACGACGTATCGAACGAAGTGTACGTGTGCCCAAAGGGCTTCGCGGGAAAGTATCATGTGCGAATTCACCGCGTTTGGGGCGAAGTCGCGGCCGGTAAGGTGACCGTCGATGTTTATACCCACCTGCGCTCGGGCGAGATGCAGCACGAACGTCAACAACTCGATATCAGTGACAAGGATGCCATGGTCGTGTTTGATCTCAACCACGGGCGACGCACCGAGACGCTGGAAGCGGCGCAACTTGCCGGGGCGGTCAAGCGACAGGAAACTCTTAGCCGTACGGTCTTAGCACAGCAGCTTTCCGACGGGTCGGATCCGAGCGCTTTGCCGGTTCGACCGTTGGATCGTCTGGCTCGGCGAGCGGCCTTCGGAGCTGCCGGCGCCGTTGGCTTCCAGCCCATTGTCATTACGCTGCCGGAAGGAACCATGATGAGCGCCACAGCGGTAGTTTCAGCCGACCGGCGGTACGTTCGAGTCGCCGTGGCGCCGGTCTTTTCCACGATCGGCGACGTGCAAACTTTCACATTCGCGGGACAAGGCACGCCCGCTCCTACCAATGGAACGGGCACGGGGACCGGCACAGGAACTGGAACCGGTACGCCGTAGCGCTACGCCTGGGCTGCCAATAGCCAAACCAGGATGCCTTTCTGAACATGCATCCGGTTAGCGGCCTGATCGACGACGACACTCTGCGGCCCGTCGATCACTTCATCGGTAACCTCTTCACCGCGATGCGCCGGCAGGCAGTGCATGAAAAGCGCGCCATGGGGCGCCGCAGCCATCAACCGGGCGTTTACCTGGTAATCGGCAAAGTCGCGTCGCCGTTTATCCCGTTCGCTCTCCTGCCCCATGCTAGCCCAGACGTCGGTATACACGGCAGCGGCGTCGCGGACCGCGGACCGCGGATCGTGGGTCGCCGTGACTTCGAGATTCGAAAAGTCTCGCTTGGCCTGTTTTAGAAATTGGGAATCGAGCTCGTACCCCGGAGGCGTGCAAACCGATAAGCGAACGCCTAAATGACCGCAACCCTCGACCAAACTGCGAGCCACATTGTTTCCGTCGCCGACCCATGCCAAATGCAACCCGGCGAGCTTTCCGCAGTGTTCCTGAAGCGTATAAAGATCGGCAAGCACCTGGCACGGATGTGCGAGGTCCGTCAGACCGTTAATCACCGCGCACGAGGCGTGTTGCGCGAACTCGACGACGGTGGCATGACACTTCGCTCGGACGACGATCACATCCACCATTTCACTCAGCACCCGGGCGAAATCGGCCACGCTCTCGCGCTTGCCAAACCCGGCATCCTCGCCCAGCAGAAGGCTGCTGCCGCCAAGGTGGGCCATGCCGGCTTCGAAGCTCACCCGCGTGCGCAGCGATTGCTTTTCAAACAATAGCGCGAGCACCCGGCCGGGCAGCAAGGCTTCGCGCAATCCTTGGCCGAATTTGGTTTTGAGATCTTCGGTAATCGAAAAAATCCGCTGGATTTCGGCGGCGGAGACGTCGGCGAGCGTTAGTAAATGCCGCATGGTAGTGCCCGACAGCGGGGAGCAGGGAATTTATCCAAGGCGACGGCCTTCGCCGTCGGATCGCCTCAAATTTTGGTCGTTGGGTGATTTCGCAAGACGTCCGTCAGAATCTCGCAGCCTTCATCGACTTGGTCGTTGCTCAGCGTCATCGCCGGGAGCAGCCGCAGCACTGTTTGTTGCGTACAGTTTATCAGCAGACCGCGGCCAAGGCACTGTTGCACAATGGCCGCGCCCTCAACGGAGAGCTCGACTCCGATCATCAGACCGCAAACGCGCAGCTCTTCGACAATCGTCAGCTCGTGGACCAAGGGACCGAGTAGCTGGCGAAATCGCTCACCAATTTCGACCGCCCGGTCCAACAAACCTTCTTCTTCGATTATTTCGATCGTGGCAATGCCGGCGCGAGCTGCAATCGGGTTGCCCCCGAATGTGGCCGCGTGCATTCCGGGCCGCAAGCTGGGGGCAATTTCAGCCGTGGTTAGCATGGCCGCACCCGCCACGCCGCCACACAGGCTTTTGGCGAGCGTCATGATATCTGGCACAATGCCCGCGTGCTGGTACGCAAACCACTTTCCAGTGCGGCCGCAACCGCTTTGGACTTCGTCGAAGATCAACAGCAGTGCGTGCTCGTCGGCCAGTTCGCGCAAGCCTCGCAGAAATCCATCGGGCGGAATGCGGATGCCGCCTTCGCCTTGCACCGGCTCGATCAAGATGGCGCACGTTTCCCGATCGATGAGTTTCTTCACCGCGTCCAAATCGCCGAATGGCGCGTACGCGAAACCGGCCAGTAGCGGTCCGATCCCCTCGTGGTATTTTGGCTGAGCCGTCGCGCTCGTCGCTCCGTACGTCCGGCCGTGAAAACCGCCGCGAAACGTGATGATTTTGTAGCGGCTCTCCGGCGAGTGCAGCCGGGCCAGCTTGATCGCCGCCTCGTTGGCCTCCGCGCCGGAGTTACAGAAGAACGCCTTGCCACCAAAGCTTCGCTCCGAAAGCAGTTGGGCCCAACGTCCCTGCGCTTCGGTGTGCCAGGTGTTGGGCACGTGAATCAGTTCGGCCGCCTGCTGCTGGATGGCTTCCACGACCCGTGGCGGGCAGTGCCCCAACAGGTTGCAGCCCCAGCCGGGAAAGAAATCAAGGTACCGCCGTCCCTGATCGTCCCACACGTTCGAGCCTTCGCCGCGCACCAGGCAGACGGGGAAACGAGTGTAATTCGGCACTACGTATTTGGCGAAGAGTTCCGCGGTTTCGGGATTCATCATGCTGATTGCGGTGGTCATATCATCACTTCGTGATCATCGTGATTCACGATGACACGATCTCCGTCCCGATGCCTTGGTTCGTGTAAATCTCTAGCATCAGCGAATGGCGCATTCGGCCGTCGATGATGTGAATCTTGCGCACGCCCTTTTGCAACGTTTCCAGGCACGCTTCGACTTTCGGAATCATACCGGCTTCGATCGCACGCTGCTCGATCAATCGGTTGGCATCCTTGGCGGTGAGCGAATGGATCAAGGAATCCGGATCATTCTTATCGCGCCGCACGCCATTCACATCGCTTAAAAACACAAGCTTCTCCGCCCCGAGCGCTTGTGCCACCGCGGTGGCGGCCGTGTCGGCGTTTACGTTTAGCCGCTCGCCCGTTTCTGACTCGCACATCGAAGGTATGACGGGCACTTGCCCGGCATAACACAAGTTTTCGATCGTGTCGCGGTCGACGCGTATGACCCGGCCCACGTGACCCAAGTCGATCGGCTTCCCATCCTCTCCCGCCAACGTTATCCGCTCACCGAATAGCACGTTGTTATTCGGTCTCGCCGGCGAAGTTGAGCGGCATCGCCCGGCCCCCCAATCCTTCGATCCGGGCGGCGATCATCTCGTTGATTTCCCCGGCCAGCACGCGTTCGACGATTTGCAGCGTGGCATCATCGGTATACCGCCGCCCATGAATGAACCGCGGCTTTATCTTGGCCTCTTCCATGGCCCGCGAAATTGCCGCACCGCCCCCATGGACCACGATGGGCCTCATGCCGACGGTTTCCATAAACACGATATCCACCAACAGATGCCGCAGCGACTCGGCGTCTTCCAGGACGCTGCCGCCCAGCTTGATTACCGTGATTTTGTCACGAAACTGCCGAATCCAACCCATCGCTTCGATGAGCAGATCGGCTTTTTCTATTGCATCTCGAACCACGGGCTTTTCGTCACTCGTTGGAGATAATACGGACGCAAGCGGCATCGATAGGTTCGCTTGCTGGCTGGCTTCATCGCGGGAATATCGTGATTTCTATTCTAAAAATGCTTGCCTCCATGGTCAACGAATGATCGGGGTGGCACAGGGCTAATCAAAGTTTGAGTATACCGAGCCTGGCGAAGAGGCGCTCGACTCGGTAGGCGTTTTCCCGGAGGGCAGCGGCGAGATTGGTAGTTTTGGCCAGACGGAGGAGATTGATCGCGGCGTTGCGGAAGGCGGCCAAGTTATGAGCGCCTCGGGAAAGACGGACCCGGCAGCGGTCCTCTCGCCAATGCGTATCGCGAATCCAATGCTCGCGATTTTCGATGCCCCAATGGCCACGCCACAGAGCGAGCAACTCCACCGCACCTGCCCGATCGGGCGCAAGACTGGTAATGGCGTACTCGATTTCGCGCGTGGTGTTGCCACCTCGGAGCGTCGTGCGTTCCAGTCGCAACACTTGAGCGAGGCCCGGCCAGTGGGGAGAGAGAAGCGGCACAATACGCGTGCTCGCCTCCAGTCGTCGTCGCGTCAGGCGTCCGTGTCCTTTGTCGGTCGCGCTGGCCTGGGTGACGGATCGGAAGCGCTCACGCCGCGTCGCGGGGGAAAATCCCGGCAAGAAATCGCCGGCAATCGTATCTTTCAGTTCCTGCTGGTTGCCTTTGACGACGATCAGATAATCGCCGCCCGAATCGACAATTTCCCGGCAAATCTCGCTTTGGCAGAACATCGCGTCGCCCGTGATCACGCGTCCTGTGAGGACCAGTGTGCGAAGGATCGCGAGCGCCGCCTTGGCTTCGTTCGTATCCTGCGGAACTTCCAGTTGGCTCAGCACGCAGCCGGTCTTCTGATCGAAGAGCGAAAGCAGTTGCAAACTGCGGCCGTGCTCGCCCAGCGTGCCGCAGAGCGTTTTACCGTCCATCGCTACCGCGCTTGCGGCTTGATCGAGCCGATCTTCGACGAGCGGCACGATCCACTCGCGCAGCGCCCGTTCCAACACATCCGGGGAGAGCTTGGTCAATAAATAACGATACGCGCCGCTGGTGGGCGGGCGGCGAAAGTAACCCAACAGATACCACAGCTCCGCTCGCTGGGAGTGAATCCATTGGGCAATCGCGTCAAAACCTCGCGCACCGCACAACACGGCGCAGACAATTGTGGCCAGCATGGCCGAAGATGAGTGGCGCCTTCCATGAGCCCCACGCGGATCGGGAACCTGCCGCAAGCACGCCAGCAGACTCCCCGCGGGAGCAGCTTCCAAGAGTAAACCTCCGTGAAAACAAGGATCCGATCAAAACTCAATCCAAACCCTCTACGCGGCCAACTCACGGTAGGTTCAATCTTTAAGGAACCCTGCGGGGTGGCAGGCCCTAGGCCGCCGCGTGGTCCAATTGAGTGTGGGTCGCTATCACGCCCGAGCCGTTCATACGCGGCACTAGTGAAAACCGTTTTTTCGTGGCAAGATGATCGCTGACACATCCCCGTATGGTGCGCCAGCGCAAACGTTCATGCATCAACCTTTGGCGATCATCTTGGCGGCGGGCAAAGGCAAGCGGATGGTATCCGATTTGCCTAAGGTGCTCGTGCCGGTCTGCGGCCGGCCGATGATCCGCTATGTGATCGAAGCGGTGCAAGCCGCCGGCGTCAGCCGCATTCTAGTGGTCGTGGGTTACCGCGAGACTTAGTGCGGCGCGAATTGAACGATCAGCCCGGGCTTGAATTCGTCGTGCAGGCCGAGCAACTGGGCACCGGACACGCGATCATGATGTGCGAGGAACGTCTGGACCGGCCATGAAGGCCCCGTGCTCATCCTGGCGGGCGACTCGCCGATGGTGCAGACCTCGTCGCTGCGGTCGCTTCTTACCGAGTTTGCGGCCCGCCGACGAGCGTGTTTGCTGGGCACCGGAAGGAAATCGGACCCAAAGGGTTTGGGCCGCATTGTCCGGGATCGACAGGGCGAGTTTTCCGCCATTGTCGAAGAAAAGGACGCCACGCCGGACCAGCGAGCGATAACCGAAGTCAATTTGAGCACGTATGTCTTTCGCCCCGATTCGTTATTATCGTCGCTCAAACAATTGACCGCAAACAATGTGCAAGGCGAGTATTACCTGACCGACTGCCCCGGTGTCCTCAAGGCGGATGGCCAGCGGGTCGACGCCGTGTGCGTGCTGCAGCCGATTGAGGCCCTGAGCGTCAACACGCCCGAAGAGCTCGCCGTGGTCGAAGCCGAGATGAAGAAGAATCAAGCTGCCAAACCGGCGGCTCGGCCCGCCGCCGAGCCGGCCGTTAAGGGTTCGCCTACACTACGGCCGGCTGCGAAAGCGAAACGCGGCCCTAAGTCGCAACCCAAAATCACCCGCAAACCGGAATCGAAATGAACGACCTTAAAATCTTCAGCGGCACGGCGAACCAGTCTCTGGCGAAGCGGATTACCGACTATCTGGGGGTGCCGTTGGGCGACATCGGGCTGGGCAAGTTTCCGGACGGCGAAATCTCGTGCAAGATCAATGAGGACATTCGGGGGCGCGACGTGTTTCTCGTCCAGCCCACCTGCCCGCCGGTGAACGAAAACATCATGCAACTGCTGGTGATGATGGATAGCGCCCTGCGCGCCAGCGCCGAGCGTATCACCGCCGTTATTCCGTATTTCGGCTACGCCCGGCAAGACCGCAAAGATGAAGGCCGGGTGCCGATCACCGCGAAGCTCGTTGCGAACCTCATTACGCGGGCCGGCGCCAACCGCGTGCTCACCATGGATCTGCACGCCGCCCAAATCCAAGGTTTTTTCGACGTGCCTGTCGATCACCTTTATGCGGCACCCGTGCTCAATGAGCACTTTCTGCATTCTGGCATCGACCTGTCCAATGCCGTCATCGTCAGCCCCGATGAAGGCAGCATCAAACGGGCGATCGGGCATGCGAAGAGGATTGGCGGCACCGTGGCCATCATCGACAAGCGCCGCACGAGTGCCGGAAACGACGGTGCAGGCCCACATCCTGGGCGGCCAGGTCGACGGTAAAGTCGCCTTGATGTTCGACGATATGATCAGCACCGCCGGATCAATCACGGGCGCGGCCAAGACCCTGCACGAACATGGGGCCAAGGAAATTCATGTGGCCGCGACGCATGCTGTGCTGTGCGGTCCCGCGATCGAACGACTCAAGGCGGCCGATCTTGGATAGTCTGGTTGTCACCGATTCGATTCCCTTACGAGACGACCAGATTTGCCCCAAACCCGCGTGCTCACCGTCGCTCCGCTCCTTGGCGAGGCAATCAAGCGAATCCACCGCAACGAATCGGTCAGCCGGCTGTTTCGATAGCGGTTTTCCCTGGTTCAGTTTGCCACTTAGGACGGACAGGATTGTCCGTCCTACATGGATCCCTCGGTGACGGGCCTTAGGAAGGCAAACTGACCCAGTACCCCGAATTAGTTGGGCTTGAAAGCCGGCCTCCAGAACGGCAAAATGATTGGTTCCCCGCCTATCGGCCGATCTGGCACTCAGGCGGCTGGCATCCAACAAAGGTCGCGTTCCCGGATCACATTGCCATGGCCGAATTACTTCACGTCGAAAAACGCAATTCGTTTGGTAAACGGAACAACGAGCGGCTTCGCCGCGCCGGCCGGCTGCCGGCCATACTTTACGGCCACGGCGAGGAATCCGTCAGCTTGACGCTGGCGGCCGACCAATTCGAGGCTTCGATCCGCCATGGAGCCAAAGTGGTGGACCTCGACGGCGACGCCAGCGGCAAAGCCCTCCTGCAAGATGTGCAATGGGATACGTTTTTCCAACAAGTGCTTCACGTCGATTTGCTCCGTGTGCGAGCGGGCGAGAAGGTGAAGATCGATGTGCCCATCGAGTTGCGCGGCGAAGCGCCTGGCGTTCGCGATGGCGGCGTGCTCGAGCAGTTGATCCACTCGATAGAAATCGAGGTGGCGCTCGACGTGATTCCCGACAAGTTACATCTCAGACTTAACAACCTTCAGATCGATGGGCACCTTACGGCAAAAGATATCGTCGACTTGCCCGAAGGCGCGACTATTCTCTCCGACGAAGACGCCATGATCGTGCACTGCGTGATGCGAGAGGTGGAAGAAGAGGCGGCCGCGGCCGAAGAAGGCGTTTCCGCCGAACCGGAAGTAATCGGCAAGGGCAAGGAGGACGAAGAAGAAGCGGCCGAGGAGAAAGAGTGAGCAGGGACCTTGGAGCGGGGGAGTTTCATTGTCCTACTCCTGTGCTCTCGGCTCCGTGCTCCCGGCGGTTATGAAATTGATCGTTGGCTTGGGAAACATCGGAAGGCTATACGAAAAAACGCGGCACAATATCGGTTTCGAAGTGCTTGAGGCACTGGCCGTGCGGAACCCGGGGGGAAGTGTCAAGGAGAAGTTCGATGGTCGTGTGTTCGATGGGACGATCGCGGGAGAGCGATCACTTTTGCTCTGGCCGTACACGTTGATGAACCGCAGCGGCCGAAGCGTGAGTGCGGCGGTTGCGTTTTATCAGTTGCCGCACACGGATTTATTGGTTGTTTGCGACGATTTTAATCTGCCGTTGGGTAAGCTGCGATTTCGCAGCCAAGGCTCGGCGGGCGGGCAAAAGGGGTTGGACGACATTATCAATCGACTTGGTTCAGACGATTTCAGCCGATTGCGGATCGGAATTGGGCCGGTGCCCAATTCGTGGGAGGCCGCCGATTTCGTGTTGAGCCGCTTTGGCGCTGCCGAACGGCCGGTTGTCGATGACGCAATTGTGCTGGCGGCTGAAGCGGTTGAATGCTGGGTGACAGAGGGAATCGAAGCCGGTATGAATCGGTTTAACTGAAACCGTTAGCTCTAGCTTTTCACACAGGGAGTATTCACTTGGAACAACGAACGAACGTTTACGAAGCGATGATCATTCTCGATCCCAACCGCTACGCTCGCGAACGTGCGGGCCTGCCGGCAGAGATTGAAAAGATGATTCAGGCCGGTGAAGGCGAAGTGCTCGTCAGCCGCTTGTGGGAGGAGCGCCGGCTGGCCTATCCGATAGCCGGGCAGCGCAAGGGCACCTATTGGCTGATCTATTTCCGCGGCCCGAGCTCGATGCTCACGGCGCTCAATCGGCAACTGGAAATTCACGAAGGCGTCCTGCGACATCTCGTGCTCAAGGTACATCCGCATCTTGTAGAAGCGGTCTTGGAGCACGCCAAAACCGGGCCCGCCCCGCCCCCGGTTGCCGTGCCCGCTGGTCGCGACGCCACACGAAATATACCGGTACCCGAGTTTGACGAGGAGATCGCAAACTAACGAAACTCGACGCGATTTCCACATCGGGCGCAAGCCTTAAGGCGGCTATCTGTCGCAAGAGCTGCTTTCTTGCTTTTCGCGCCCCGATTTGATATTTTCGGTAGTTAACGGAACGGGTGTTCAGTAACACGTGCTGCCGGCCGCATTCGCGATTCTGCGTCGCAAAGATTAGAAAGAAAGCAACCATGGCAAGTTATAACCGCGTCATCCTGGTCGGAAATCTCACCCGCGATCCCGAGTTGCGGTATATCCCGAGTGGTATGGCTGTTTCGGATATCGGCCTGGCCGTCAAGGATCGTTTCAAACGAAACGACCAATGGGTCGAAGAGCCACTGTTCGTCGATATCACGTTATTCGGACGCATAGCGGAAATTGCCAATGAGTATATCGAGCAAGGGTTCGCCTTTACTGATCGAAGGTCGTCTCAAGCTAGATCGCTGGGAAAAGGATGGTCAAAAGCATTCCAAGCTAAAAGTCATCGCTGAACGGATGCAATTGCTCGGCTCGCGCGAGGGCAGCCGAAGTGGTGGCGGTCGCAGTAGCAGCGGCGGAGCCGGAGGCGAACAACCGCAATACGACGATTCGGAACAATACACCCCGGCGGGCGGTCCGCCCCCAAACGACGATATTCCGTTCTAAGCCAGCATTCCCCAAGCCGGCGGCTTGCCGCCGGTCGCCCGGCAAGTCGCCGCTGCGGCTTGGCCTGGACCTCACACTTCCCATATCAGACCAATGAAAACTAAACAACGAAGAATCCGCCGCACGCCAAAAACCCCATTCAAGCCGCTTCCAAAGGGCCAGCGCGGCGGCGTGGAACTGCTGCTTATCCACGCCGTCGAGCACGTCGGCAAGCAGGGGCAGGTTGTCGAAGTGAAGCCGGGCTACGCCTACAACTATCTCATTCCTCACGGACTGGCCACGCTCGCCAGCGACCATCACAAGCGAATGGTCGAAAAGCACAAGACGAAGCTGCAGCAAATCGAATTGGCCCGGCAGGCCGAGCTGCGCAAGCAGGCGGCCGAATTGGCCAAACAGAGCATCACGATCGAAGCCAACGCCACGGAGGACGGCCACCTGTACGGCAGTGTCGGCGCGCCGAAATTGTGGCGGCGCTCAAAGCTAACGACATCCACCTTTCTGCCGATCAGATCCGCCTCGAAGGACCGCTCAAGGAGCTGGGCCTCTACACAGTGAAGGTTCGTTATTCCAGCGAGGTGGACGGCGAGCTCAAGGTGTGGGTGGTGCCAATGGTGGCGGCCGACTCGCCAAACGGCTAAATGGCAGCCGGCGAGGCTGCGGTCAAGCCGCATGATGCGCGGTGCGGCAGGAGCCTCGCCCTTTTCGGTTTTTTGTAACTACGATGGATCGAAACTGTGGCCACGGTAGAAAAAAAGCCCCGCAGCGAAACCGGCACTGGCCTCGGCGATTTGCTCGATCGCCAACCGCCACGCAGCATTGAGGCCGAGCGGGCCGTCATTGGCAGTCTGCTCCTCTTGCCCGAGGCTTGCGACGAAGTCGCCCTCTTGGTCCGACCAGAAGACTTCTACGACACCGCGCACCGCGCGATTTTCGGCCACATGCTGGCCCTGCACGACGATGGCCGGCAGATCGATCCAACCCTGCTCAGCCAGCGACTCAAAGATGCCGGCCAGTACGAATCGGTGGGTGGCGCCGCGTTCCTGCTCGAAGTGGGCCAGGAAGTTGCTACCGCGGCGCATGCCGAATATTACGCGCGCATTGTCCGCGATAAAGCCGTACTGCGCTCGCTGATCCACGCCAGCACCGACATCATTCAAGAGTCGTACGAAACGGGCGTCAATGCTCGCGAAATGCTGGCCCGAGCCGAGGAACGCGTCTTTCGCATCCTCGATACTAAGGGCGACAGGCAGGTCCGGCCCGTGCGCGATGTGGTACACGAATCGCTCGCGCGAATCGATGCCCGCATGCAGCGCGACCATGCCTACGGCGGGTTGGAAACGGGCTTCATCGATTACGACGAACTTACGGGCGGCCTGCACGATTCGGAGCTTGTGATCCTCGCGGCTCGGCCCAGCATGGGCAAAACCGCGCTGGCGCTCAACATCGCCGAGCACATCGCGATCGATGAACGCGGACCCGGCAAAGCCGTGTTGCTCGTGAGCCTGGAAATGTCTGCGCTGGAGTTGGGCGATCGGCTGCTCTGCTCCCGCGCGGGTCAACAGCCATCGCTTGCGAAACGGTCAGCTTGGCGCTGAAGAAAGCCGCCGGCTGATCCAAACGGCGGCCGAAGTCAGCCGGACGCCGCTGTTTATCGACGATTCGCCGAGCCGCAATATGACAGAAATCGCGGCCACTGCCCGCCGTCTCAAGCGCCAAGAGGATCTTGCGCTGGTGGTCGTCGATTATCTGCAACTCATCGAGCCGGATAACCCACGCGATCCGCGGCAAGAGCAGGTGGCGCGAATTTCGCGGCGACTGAAAGGGCTGGCACGCGAGCTGTCCGTCCCCGTTTTATGTTTGGCCCAGCTCAACCGGCAAGTGGAAGCGACTCGCGATAGCCGGCCGCAGCTCAGCCACTTGCGAGAGTCCGGCGCGATCGAACAAGATGCCGACGTGGTGGCGTTTGTCCATCGCGATGAGTTCTATCAAACCAACGAAGAAGACCGCGATCGCGTCAAGGGCCAGGCCGACCTGATGATTCGCAAACAGCGTAACGGCCCCGTCGGCGATATCAAACTCACCTGGCTGCACGAATTCACGCGGTTCGAAAACTGGCAGCAGCCCGAGTACGACGAGTTCGCCAACTTCGGGCCGGATACGCTTTAGACAGAATGGGCGACGAGTATTAAGCCGCACAAAAAGCACAACGAGTCACAAAACGTCTTCGTGTGCTTTCATGCACTTCGTGGAAGCAATCGCCCATCTCTGGCCGGCAACAAGGGTTATTTCGCTTCGGTCGTCAGATCGAAGTTGAATTCGTTATCGCCCGGTTCTTGCCAAGCTGGCTCAATAATCGTCGCCGCTAATCACGAGCCCATCATTGCGCCACGCCAAGCGTTGGTATATTCCGATAGAAAGGGTGCCGCTCTGGGCTATGCACGGTAAGCTGCTGCTCGGCGGCGTGTCGTAACAACCCGCGGAATTGCCGATAACGTCGGAGTTGATATCGTCGCTGATGAAACGGACCGAGCCGTCGCAAAAACCGAAGTATCCGCCTCCGGGATGTGCGCTACTGAAGGTCTCGGTACACGTGTTGTGGTTGCCGGTGGATGGATAATTCAGTTTGAAGAAGACATGTGCCATGTCCCAATTTGAGCTCCAACTGTCCGGGCCCGCTGGATTCCGCACGCCGATCCACGTGGCCGCCAGGCAGAACTTGTCCCGCTCGCCGACGATGAACGTTTTGCTCGTCCCGTCGGTAATCTGCTTGATCGCAACACTGCTGTTGCCGTAGAAGACACCATTGTTGTTGCAGCGATGCTGGTCGGGGACCCATCTGCCGCTCACGACCGATCCAGTGCATCCCGAGTTAATCATTCCTTTGGATCCGACATAATTGGACGTAGAGGGCTGGAAGCCTGTTGGCGCATACAAGCCGTTGAAATGTCGCTCCCATGATCCGGTGTCCACAAACCGGGTCTTGAGCGGGTCGGGCGGATTTGGGACCGGGATCAGGTCGGGAGTCGTATCCGACGGACAGCGGAAGATTGGCAAGGGTGTCTGGAGCGGCACAAGCTCCGACACGTCGCTATTTGCTGCGGCAAACACATCTGCCAGATTTCGCTTTCCCTTTCTGGCGCCATCCACTGGTTCCAAAAAAGTGTCGGACGGCCTCAGCCGATCGTAGACCGCCTGCTCCTCCAAGTACGGCAACGTAAACGTGCTCCAAGCCCAAGCTTCGATGGCTCCCGAACCCGTGCTGACGAAGCCTGGCGGAAAATGCTTCCGCGCGGTGTGGTAATTGAGCAAGGCAAGAGAAATGTTTTTCAGATTGCTTTGGCACTTGGCTCGCCGCGCCGCCTCGCGGGCAGCCTGGATCGCCGGCAGTAAAAGGGCGACGAGAATACCAATAATGGCGATGACGACCAGTAACTCCACTAGCGTGAAACCGCGAAGCGTCGCGCCGCTCGCGGCGCCTGCCCGGTTAGAATGTGCCCGACCAGATGGTGAACTACAGCGCGTGCTCATGCATTGTCTCCCAGTAACAAGCTGGCACAACAACGCGCGTCATCGGCGGCGCGGCCGGCCTGCAATTGCCCAAGCATTCATTATCAGCGCCGGCGATAACTACTCAATGCAAAAAGCCGGCGTTTGTTTGGGTCACACCCGGACGCAACGTCATCGGACCGCAAACTCCGTAAGGCAAGCCTAGACTCGTGCTGCTATTACTGTCGGCCGACCGACCTTTCTGGCGCGGCATTCTTCGACCCGCCGCGATAAGGCGTCGATTACCTGTGGCCAAGGCCCCGCCTCGACTCGGCCGTCCCACCGGGCATCAGCTTTTCCGGCGGCGACAACGCCGATTCGACGTCATCAGGCCGGAACCGAGCATCAAAATCATGAGGGACAACGCCCCTGGCTCGGGCACCGTCGTAGCATTGCTAAGACCGCTGCCGCTCCCGCTGCCGGGAGTCGACACTAGCAACATGCCGGTGCCGGAAAAAAATGTGTCGTCTTGATGGGTAGCGGGCGAACTAGTGGAACCCCAGGTGCCGGTTAGCTGCGAAACGTTGTCGAAGAACAACTGGTCGATCGTGTCCGTACCGGAGAAATCCAAATCCAGGATCGCGCCGCTCGTGAGGAACACGTCGGCCGCATCGGCGAGGTACGGGTGGGCGATGCTCAGAGTGCCAGCGTCAACGCTGGTGTCGCCGGTGTACGTGTTGTTGCCCGACAGGATCGTTGTGCCGCTTGCGTTGACTCTTCGGAAGCTGCCGCCGCCCGAGATGTCACCTGAAAACTCTTGTACACCCGATGTGTTGCCGCCGCGGAGCTCGGTTTCTTTGTTCAAATTGGGACCCTGCGGACCAAATATGGTCATGGGCTGGCCGAAATCGAAGCCGTCCCCGGTGAACGTCGGTTCGAACACGCAATGATTACCAACGGCACAGGCACCGGTATTATCGTTTCGGAAACTGAGCGTGCCGCCCGTCCCGGTCAGCGGGCCACTGAATTCCACCTGAACGCCAGCCGTTATGTTGGCTGTCGTGCTCAGATGCGTAATGTAGTTATCGCCCGTTGTCACATTAATTGGGTTTCTAAAGGGGGTCGGCCGGGTTGCATTTACGGTCAGTGTGGCCGTCGTACCAGAGTCGGCCGAGAAATTAAGAGCGGCCGCCGTAGCACCGGTATCGTCACCGATCGTCCCGGTCGCGGGAACTCGGAGTGTCCCATCTCGGATTGTCGTCGGACCTTTGTATGTATTGGCACCATTTAAGCTGAGAATGCCGTTACCTGTCTTCGTAATTCCACGATCAGGCGGAGTAGTCTCGAGCAGGTCATTATTCTGGATGACACCAGCGAAATTGAACATTCCAGTTCCCGTTGGATCGTTCGTGATGTTCATCTCGACGTCATCCGCTTTCAACGTAGTCACGGTACCCGCGGAGAATTGCGAGGTTCGCACGGGCGCATCGCTCAGGTCGTACCGAAAGACGTACAGGTCCACGTTCGAGACCGAATAGGTGAAGTTACCGGTTGGGGTATGGGATCTGCCGAGCTGGCCGCCCTTAATTGTGAGCCGCGAGGTGGAGCCGCCGGCGCCTACCGCTTGATTGCGGCTTAGCAGCAACGTTCCGTCATTGAGGATGAACTCGCCGGCAAAGGCGGTGCCGGTGTCGCCGGCAAGTTCCAATGTTCCGCTTCCATTTTTGATGACTTTGCCACCATCCTGCGCTACTAGATGGGCCGAGCTCCCGTAGTTTCCGAGAGTGTAACTATCGCCCGCTTGATCGTTGATCGTAAGCGTTCCGACGCCAACATCGATGTAGCCGTACGTACCGGAAATCGACCGCACTGTGTCGTTCATGCCGTTCATCTGGAGAACTGCGTTATTGCCGCCCGACCCTCCGGTGCCTTGCAACACAATCACGGAGGTATCCGGAATAACATCCGACGAGTTGAGTTGGATCGTGCTGGTGGACGGCGGGACGGCGGACGTGATAATTGTGTTTCCCGTATACGTATTGGTCAGACTATTGGTCGTCATGTTACTGCCGCCCAGGATGAGCGTCCCGTCGCCGACCTTTTCCAAATCCGTTCCGCTGATGACCGCATCGATCGTGGCAAGTTGGGTCGACGGCCCGACTACATTGATATTCGCTGTCCCCGAAGTGAGCGTTAAAGGTGTGGTCGCGTCGCCCGAAATCGTCACGTTTGCAGTATCTTCAAACGTGAGCGAGCTTGCTGACTGCGGGCCGCTCAGTGTCACGGTATAGGTGCCAAACGCATTGGTGCCGGCGGCAAACACAGCCGCCTCACCAGGTATCCAGCCGATGGTCGCCGCATTGCCATCGGGATCAGTGCTCCAATTGGCGGTTCCGCCCGTGCCAGTCGCGCCGAAATTGGTCTTCCACTGGTCGTATCCCGGGGCGCCGAAATGGTCACCGGGACTTTTGCGCCACAGCACGTAATCTGCCGCGTCAACGATACCGTTGAGATTGTAGTCGTTGATTGGGGCGGGAGCGGCGTCCCAAACGCCCGCGGCATTTCCGCCGCCATCATCCGTCGCACCGGTATTGGTACCATTGATATCCCAATACAATTGAGCCCGTGCCGTCGGCAGGACTCCGAATAGTAATGAGACCGCAATTAAAGACGCAAAGTACTTCGTCATTGAGATTCTCCAACCGAATAGCCAGGACACCCGTTTCGTCGCGCAACAGCCCGATGATAGTGATACTACCAACATAACCGGTCGTACTCTAAATGCAACGAAAATCGCACAGATTTCTCTTTTTTGCGACGAAATCGCCTTTGCATGCAGTAATTCCCGGAATTGGGGCAGAAAAAGACTACCAAATTGCTCTGGATTATCGGTACGAAACCGCAGAAGGCGGTCGCTGCACTGATCGGACGCGAATGTCTGTCCCCCGAGCGGATCACTTCCCTTCGGTCGTCGCATCGAAGTTGAATGCGTTATCGCCCGGTTTGACTTCTCGGCGGAGCTCGGAATTCGTGTTGAACTTCGCCGCGATTTTCGGCGGATTATGCACGAGTTCCGACGAGACCGTAATCCGCACCGTGTGTTGTCCAATCAGTGCCCCCGTGACACCCCGCTTATATCCCAGCTCGTACTGCCCGTCCTTGTCGGTGCGGCCATAGGAAGGCGGCTTCGAACCGTCTGGCTGGAAGGTGATGTCAACGTTCTCCATCGGCTGGCCGTCGACTGTAATGCGGCCATGCACCGGTGCCAGCTCAGGCCCTGACTTGCTGCAGCCGGCAACCAGCACGGCCAACAAGAAACAACTGAAACATTGGATCCGCATTTATGAAACACCCGTAGGAGAAGTGATTAATGAACAGGATTATGCCCGCTTTACGTTTTCTTCCCAGACTTCAGATCGAAGTTGATTGCGTTCTGCTGGCCCGATTTCACCTCTTCGTGCAGTTCCGACCGCGTATTGTATCGCGCCGGCACAATCTGCGGCCGGACAATCGATTGACCATTTGGACCCATAAGCTCAGTCAACGATTTGATGCGAACGATGTGGGAACCCACTAGTGCGCCCATCGTATCGCGCGTATAGCGGAGCTGGTAGTGACCGTCTTTGTCGGTAAGGGCATGAGAGGCACGCCCCTCGCGCGGCTCGAAGGAAACTTCGGCCGAATCAAGAGGTCGGCCGTCGAGCGTAACGCTCCCGCTCACGGGTGCAATCTCGGGGCCATGCTGACAGCCCACCACGAACAAAAACAGCAAAGCGCCCCAGCGCAGATCTTTCATCAGTAGTTTTCCACCGGCAGACCGTCATCACGCCACCCCAACCGCTGGTAAATGCCGATATCAGCACCGTTCAGCGTGGACTTGCACTCGGCGGGCGAGCCCGAATATGCCTTAACGACGCACGCCTTATCATTGCCAGCGGGACTGGAATTGATGTCGTCATTGATAAAATGCACCGACCCGTCGCAAAACGCGAAGAACGCCCCGCCAGCATGCTTGCTGCTGAAGCCTTCCGTACACGTATCGTCCGCATCGGTAAATGGATAGTTCAGATCGACACTTATGCGACCAAGCACGTAGTAAGAACTAAGCATGTTTGGTCCATCGGCGTTGCGAACACCAATCCAGGTGCCCGAGTCGCAATAGCCGTCCCGCTCGCCTATCAAAAATGTCTTGCTTGTGCCATCGCTAATTTGTTTCATGGCGATGCGGCTATTGCCAAAGAGAATTCCATTGCTCAGGCAGCGTCCGGGGATGGTTCCGGCCTGGCAGCCGGCATCGACGAAGCCGCGGCTGCCCATGTAGTTGGAAGTCGCCGGCTGGAATCCCGAGGGAACGTTGCACTTGGCCGTATCGAAGTTGCGCTGGCGCCGGGGCTGCCATCAACCGGCAACAACGAAGGTGAATCGTCCGATGGGCAGCGAAACAGGGCTAGCGACTTCTGCAATAACGCCAAGTCGTTAGGGTCGCCATTCATGAACAATTCGCATAGCGTACGCTTCGTCGGGCCCAGCGAATCGTAGAGTGCACTCTCCTCCATATTTGGCAACGCGAAAACTACCCAGCCCCACACAGGAACCTGCAGCGTGTTGCTGTTGCCCGCGTCGAAACCGGGCGGGAAACTCCTCCGCGTATCATGGTAATTTAATAGCGCCAGCGCAATGTTCTTTTGATTGTTCTGACACTGAGCCCGCCGTGCCGCCTCACGCGCTGCCTGGATAGCCGGCAGCAACAACGCCACGAGAATGCCGATGATCGCGATCACCACCAGCAACTCGACGAGCGTGAAGCCGCTTCGACGAATGGAGCCGATAGTGCGGCCTCTCATAACCATAACGTCCCGTTTACTTGATGTATGATACCGCCCCTATTACTGATTATGAGTCTTACCGAGCAGCCAAGCAAGCGATCTGGCTGCTGGGGCCCGCGACGGGCACGAGTCCTACACTGCGTATAATAACGTTTGTCGCCGTAGGTCGAGCAGAAACGTCAAAGGCCGTCGCTTAGTCGCTTAAGATCAGCCATAGCGGCGGGCGGAAATGAGGGTGAAGCCGATTGCTAACATCGCGAGCGACAATCCTGCCGGCTCGGGCACCGCTGATGAGCCGCCTAGACTGCTGCCGCTTCCAGGGCTGCCACTGCCAAAGTTGGCGCGCCACAAATCGTAGTGGGCCGAGGTGATCGGCGTACCCAGGCCGTTGTCGTTCGGCAGGGCGTTGTTCGTGCCGTTGTTTTTTCGCCAGCTCACATAATCGCCGGCATCCACCTTGCCGTCGCTATTGAAGTCGCCCGGCAAGCCGCCAGCCGTTGTCACGCTCGCCCAGTCCGAGCCAACCCGTAACTCATCGAAATACCACTCCTGACCAGTACCGAAGATCGAGTTGTTATTCCGCAAGAAAAAACTGGCAACTCCAAACAAGGGATCGATCGCGTCTACTGCACTACCGGTGGACATTGCTGTAATCGTTGGGGTCGGCGGCGAAGCAGCGCCGAAATCGGCCGGATCCGGATTGATCCACAAGCTGGCGATGTCATCCTGCGTGGCAGAGCTCACAAGATTGTATGCCCCAACAACAAACACGGTATCGCCGGGAGCTAGCGGTACAGAAGTGGCATAGATCCGGTTCGTGCAAGCGCCGCCAGAGCTGCAACCGGCCTGATTGGTGTTCGTGCCCGTGCCCAGTTGGTAATCCGTAGTATCGCCGGGGTCCGTAACCGAAGCTCGTCGCAAATATAATATAGCGCCCGCCGTGCTGATACTCGTGCCGGGACCTTGCGAATTGTTGAATCCCGCAATAATTGCTCCCGGATTATCCGCCTGTGCCGTGTCGCCGAGCGTTTGGACCTTGAAAAGGCCAGACCAATACGTCGTGCCGCTAGCGGGAGCGGTTGGAACATTGATCCGAGCAGACCCCGTTTCTTGGGCGTAGGCAACCCGGTCGCCAACCGAATTCGGCAGGCCTGGCGTGCTGGGGTACGCATCGGCAAAACTCAAACTACCTGACGAAGGATTAGGAGCAGTATGCGGCGCCTCGCTGTTCGAGCCGGTGCCGACATATCTCCAATCGAGGTCGTAAGCAACATTGTGCAGGCACGCGGGATCCGGATTGTTTGGATCGGTGTCTGATGCAGGCGCCAGTAGAGCCCCGGGCGTGTAGTCAAAACCATCGTACAATAGCAACTGCGCCGCCGCTGGTGTCGTCCATAGACACAGAATCAGAATCAAGAACCTTCTCATATTTCCGCTCCTCGCGCATGCAATGCTCCGTCTGCACCGATGAAAACGTTGGCAGACTTGATCTCGTTCCGAATCGTCAATTTAAACAATTACAATGTCCCGGCTTTAGGGCAATGCTGTGCACGTGATCGCTGAAGGCAAGTGCCCGCCGCCCATGCTCGACGGCTCTGTGTGCGCAACCGGTCCATAGTACCCAGTATAACTGCCTATCGATTAAACATCACGAAAAACGCACAGATATTTTTGCGATTTCTCGTGTTGGAGACGCATGGCGGCCTGCGACGCAGCCGTTCCGTAGCAGCACAGGTTTTTGACGGCGCCGGATCGACACCGAGCGCCAACATCGACCTCGCTCGCGCTCTGAGTTTGCCGATTTCGGACCGACGGCGGTAGACGCTACCGATGTGGACATTCCACTCCGCCAATTTGCGCGATCCGCCAGACACAAATGTCTGCGAGAGACGGTGGGATCACTTCCCTTCGGTCGTAACATCGAAGTTGAATTCGTTACCACCCGGTTTCGCTTCGCGGCCGAGCTTCGACTTCGGCTCGTGGCCCGTGAAACGCCGTGCTGTCCACAGAAGAGTAAAAGACTACGTTGCGACTCGCCGGCGAGTGCGCACGACTGGCATCATGAAAGTCCCCAAGCAGAGTAACAGCAAGTTCGCCGGTTCCGGAACTGCGGCGGAACCAGAAAGGCTACTGCCGCTGCCGGCGCCCGGGGATTGCCGAAGTTGGAACGCCACAGGTTGTAGTGAGCGGTGGTGATCGGCACGCCCAGGCCGTTGTCATTCGGCAGCGCGTTATTTGTGCCGTTATTTTTTCGCCAGGTGACATAGTCGCCCGCGTCCACTTTGCCGTCGCTGTTAAAATCGCCCGGCAGGCCCCCGACAACTGTGATAATGCCCATTCCCGAAAAATACTCATCCATCATGTTTGCAGCACCGCTGGAAGTTGAACCAAATGTCCCGCTGGTGAACGTCGTCGTGCCCAGCACGAGCGAGCCAATCTGCTCATTGATACCAGCGGCTAGATCGATGAAACCGGTGTCCGCCATATCTGCGGTTCCGCCACCAGCAAGCGTAAGGGTCGCCGTATCGAGGATTGCGTTTGCGACGCCGGCCGAGATGGCCGCGCTGCCGGCGTTGACGGTAACGTTCCCGTCGCCAAACGTGGCCGATGTGCCGTCAACTACGAGCATGCCGCCGTTGACGGTGTTCTCGCCGGTGTAGGTGTTGGCGCCTTCGAGCGTGACCGTGCCGCCATTGACGGTTAGAGACGTGGCGGCCGTAATGTTGCCGCTGAAGGTCGCGGTGCCGGTGCCCACTTTATTGCTCGTGATCGGCCCGGCGGCAGTGTAGTTGCTGTTGATGGTCACTGCGCCCGAGCCGCTCAAGTACAGCCCACCGCCGCCGCCAACGCTGCTCCCCTTAATATCGCCGCCGGAGAAAGTGTAAGTGGTGGCGACGCTGTTATTAATCGTGACGATGTTCGGCTGCACACCGCCGGCCGCGATCGTAATGGGGTCGGTGTTGGCGCCGGTATCGTCGAACGTGACGTTGTCGTTACTCGCGAACGCAATGCCGGTCGCGCCAGTGCCCAGATTATCGAAGTTACCGGCGCTCGTATTCCATGTGCCGCTCGCCGCGCCGCTCCAAAGGAGAGCGTTTGGTCCGCCGGAAATGGTCACGATCACTCGGGTGGCAGCGTTCGGGTTGCCGTCCTGGATCGTGTTGCTGTCGTCAGCCAGGTGGTAAGCAATCGTTGTCGCGCCGTTGAGACTGTTGGAGCTTGGCAGCGAGCTGGTGTGGAACTGGCTCGCATTGCTGCTGCCGGTGTACTGGCCCGCCTGGAAGCTCATCAGGATGTAGGTGCCGTTGCCAGCCGCCCCGCCGGCCGGGTCGCTGAGATTGACTCCAATGCTGCTTGCCGCTGCGGGCACAGTCAGGGCAAAGTTGCCATAGGTAGCAGGCATGTCTACGCGGTCGCTCGTGCCTCCGCCGGGCGCGGGAGCACCCAAATCGATATCGAGACTGGAACCGCTGTTGAGCGACAGCGCGTTTTGAGCAGTGAGGGTGCCGATGGTCGTGCCGCTCGCCAGACCCGGCGCAATATGGCCGCCCGAAGCCACGGTGATTGTTCCCGCTCCCCCACTATCGCCAACGCCGCCGTTGCCGCCCAGCGTGCCTCCGTTGTTGACCGCTACTGGCCCGGAACCAGTCGCCGATTGTTGGCCGGAGATGTCATTGGCGGCCACGAGTTTGCCGCCGCTGATCGTGGTGCCTCCGGTGTACGTGTTGCCGATCATGTTGTTGAGCGTCAGCGTGCCGGTGTTCGTTGATGCCAGAACCAGTGCGATATCGGTGTTCATGATCCCTGTATAAGTGCCCGTTACGTTACCATCAATCGTCATTGTGGACGTTGTCCCGCCTGTGTTGGTAATGACCCCGTTGCCGACGGCTGTGCCATCGAGTCCGCCAATTTGCTGGTTGAAACCTGCCATGTCGAACGTACCCCGGTTTTCGATAAGAGTCGTACCGATAGGCAGAGCATCCGCCACTCCCAGACGGACGACTTCTGCCGCCAGCCCATTGAGATTGGTGTAGCCGGTGTAGGTCTCATGGTTATTCAGCACAAACGTACTGCCTCCCGAGCCGTTTCCGAGCTCGAATATGAGATTGGCGTCGCCCGATATCACGCCACTGAGTGTGATCATGGAACTGTCATTCGCCGCGCCGATCCCTTGCGTGAGCCTGCCGCTGACGCCATCGTTGAGAATGATGTTGTTGAAAAACTCCTTCGTGTAGCCGGTGCTGCCGGCAATGCCGGCGCCCGTGAATAGCAGCTGGCAGAGATTGCGCTTCATCCTCACAGTCGCCGTTGACGGAAGAGCGGTGGGGTTATTGATGTTGATTTGCGAAAAGCCATTGGACCCCGTGGGGAAGGAGCCTCCGAAGATCAAGTCGCCAGTGAACGTGTTGGTCGCGCCTACCCCGGGGGCGCCAAGTGTTAAAAAGGAATTGATACTTCCCGGTGCGGCGTTGGCCACCACCGTGATATCGGTGCCGCTAATAGGTGACGCGATGATCATGGGGCGGGCCGTGGAAGACGTGGTCGTCTTCATCACGATGGAATTAGTCGGACTGGTGATGTTGATCGCGCCACCGTACAAGCTGTAATTACCCAAGAAAGGTTCAAAGGTGATCGAGTTAACGTTGACTGTGCCACTGACGGTAACTTGACCATCCGAGCCGCCCATTCCGCTCCCTCCAACCCCTACACCGGCATCATGGCCGCCAAAATCCGCGTCCACCGTCCCATCATTCGGAGTCCACTTAGTGTCGGGAGCGCCGACAACGTTCGTCGTGCTCCAGTTCTGCGTTATGTTGTCGTCCCATGTCCCGGTGCCAGCGAGCATGCTATTGGCGTCCCAATACAGCGTAATGGCGTTGGCAGCCTGCATGAAAGTCAATACGGCCACAACGGCAGCGGCGCAGACAATGTGGGACGTGAATGACGCGGAATGAGTCTTTGTACGGAACGACATCGCAGGATCCCTTTTTGTAACGGCGGCGGGTTGATTGGGTCGGAAAGGCTCGCGATTAAACAACAACTGCTGACTCCAAATTGGCTATAATAGCTTAGTGTGCCATCGTCTCCGTCTCTCCGGCATTCAAACCCCGGTCCTCATCGCCGGCAATTGGCTCGATTTCGACGCCGCACCGCCCCAAGCACGGCGAGCGCCAAACCAGCAAGCTCGGGAGACGCTGCTCACTCCATGGCCGCCACCGTTGCCGGGGCTGCCGTTGTCAAAGTTGGCCCGCCAGACATCGTAGCCGCGCGGGCCGATCAACCAGTGTGAAAACAAATAATCGGTCGGCGGCAAATTGTAAGAATTGACGCTTGGCGATGCCTCGAATGATCGAGCACGCGGCTTTGTTTGCGTATCGGTCGCAACTACTTGATGCTAGTGACTTACGGACGGATAGTCAACAAAAAACCGGAAAAAAACAGCAGGTTGCGGCCCACGAAAATGGGGGGCGTCTATTCGGGGTGGAACCGGTCTCCAACCGAGTGCTGGTTGCATGCGATGGGGCAGACGTTCATTCCTGTCTGCTATGGCACAGGCACCTGCTCATTCGGCCAGCACGAGAGCCCAGCGGTACTCACTTGCCTTCGGTCTTTATGTCGAAGTTGAATTCGTTGTCACCCGGCTGGACCTCGCGGTGGAGATTGGACTGCGTGTCGTAGCTGGCCGGAATCGGCGGAGGATGCTTCACCAGTTCCTGGGATACCCAAATCCGCACCGTATGCGGTCCGACGATCGCGCCTGGCTGTCCACGTTTGTAGGCGAGCTCGTATTGCCCATCGGCGTCCGTGCGGCCAGCGGAGGCCCTCTGCGCGCCATCGGGCTGAAAGGAGACATCCGCCAAGGCGAGCGGCCTGCCGTCGAGCGTGACGCGCCCGTGTACCGGCGCCACCTGCGGGCCGCTCTTACCGCATCCAGCGACGCCGGCAAGCAACACGAAGAGGGCAATCTTCTGGTGGGTCGTCGCAGGCATAATGTGAGAGATAAACCGATTTACTGCTCGCTCATCGCCGCTGCTAATACTCGTCGGTGACCTCGCCGTCATCCCGCCAGGCGAGCCGCTGGTAAACTCCAATGATCCGCGTTCCAATCTGGGATTTGCAATGCATCGGATCTGTCTTGGCGACCGTACACGTCTTGGAATTCAGCGCAAGATCAAAACTGATGTCATCTTTAATAAAGTGGACCGAGCCGTCGCAGAAGGCGAAGAATCCGCCGCCCGAGTGTGCGCTACTGAAAGATTCCGTACAGGTTTCGTAGGCCAACGTCCACGGATAGTTGAGCGGGAAAGCAACATGGGCCAGCGTCCAAGGGCAACCATGTGTCTCGGAGCCATTTACCGGATTCCGTACGCCAATCCAGCTAGCCGCCTGGCAGAAGTGGTCGCGCTCGCCAATCATAAATGTATTACTCGTTCCGTCGGTGACCTCTTTGCTCGAAATCTCGCTGTTACCGTAGAAGACGCCGTTGTTGGCGCAACCGGGATCAGGTACCCATGGGCTAGCCACCGTCCCGCTACCACTGCCAAAACAGGCATTATCGATCATCCCTCGGCTCCCCACGTAATTCGAAGCGGAAGGCATGAATATCGGGCTAAGACCTTTTGCGTACGCGCCGAGAAAGCTCCGTACCCATTGCCCAGTATCCACTTGTGTTTGGGGGGGGTTAACGATTCCGCAACTGCCATCACACGGCACCAGGGCCGGTGTTGTGTCGGATGGGCAGCGAAAAATTGGCAACGGCGTCTGCAACGGCACAATCTCGGCCGGATTGGATTTCGCGGCGTCGAATACATCCGCCAGGTTGCGCAGTCCTTTCCTCGTACCATCGACCGGTTGCAAAAAGACGGTCGACGGCTTTAACCGATCATAGATCCCTTGCTCCTCGAGGTACGGCAAAATGAAGACGGCCCATCCCCAGGCCTCAACCTCCGAGGGCTGCGAAACAAACCCCGGCGGGAACTTCTTCTTCGCGCTCTCATAGTTCAACACCGCCAGGGACAGGTTCTTCAAGTGATTCTGACATTGCGCCCGCCGTGCCGCCTCGCGGGCCGCCTGAATCGCCGGCAACAACAGCGCGACGAGAATTCCAATGATCGCAATGACAACCAGCAATTCGACAAGGGTGAAACCGCGAAATGTGGCCGCGACTCTCTGAGACGCGCTCGCGAGTTTCGGAGAAACTCGCCCACGTGCTGCGTTTCGACGCGCTAACAAACCAGAGCGGGTGGTCATACATTTTCTCCCAGGAACACGACGACACACGGCCGCACAGCGCGTACGCGCGCGGCCACCCTCTCCACCTCCGGATTCCTCATTATCAGCGCCGGCGCCGATCGCTCAATACAAAAACGCCGCATCTGCGTTTTTTCTTCTTCCCCCATTTCAATTCGAAGTCGACGACGTTTTGCCGGTCGCCAGCGACGAATTTGTACAGCATCTGTGACCCTTTCCGCGCCGCAAGTGGAAACCCGGCGAGTTGGGCGGACAATTCAGCCCAGCTCGCAATCCCCGCAACGCGTCACTGCGTTCTGTGGAATCGGGGTTACACATAAAAAGGCCCCGCATCTTCATGCGGGGCCCGGGTAAAGTGCAATCTGTTCAACCATTGAATTTAGGCAGTGCGACGCCGACGCGCCAACAGGCCCAGCACGGCGGCAATACCCAATATGCCGACTGTTGCCGGCTCCGGCACCATAACGCACGTTACGTCCGCCCAGGTCGTGCCGACGCGGATTTCGTCGAGATAAACATGGTCCGGATTAGAGCCGGCTGAAATGCCTGCGCCGATTAACAACGACGCGGCAAAATTATTGCTGGACGAGGCTTGGTTGATGCTTCCGGTCGAGCTTCCATCCGGAGCCGGCACGTTGCCTTCGTCCAAACAGAAGAACGCGGAACTTGGATCAAGCCAAAGACTATTGGAGTCATCACTCGAGTCGCCGCCTGCATTTGCGCCTTGCGCATATCGCACGACAACCAGGTGCGTATCCGTACCGGGAGTGAGGTCGCCAGTCCAGTAAGTTTGACCGGGCACAATGGGGTTGGCAGTATTGGCATTGGGCGTACTGCTGGCACGGATGCCCAGATTGTATGTGCCAGTCGCACTTCCCAGGCGAATGACAAGCTCTCCCGCCCAATTGCTGGGTCGTGAACCGGAGGCGCCTTGGATGTTGTTGAATCCAATGATTAGGTCGTTATTGGCGTTGAGGTTCGTGTTAGGAATAGTCAGCCCGTCGAGGCTGGGAACCTGTAAGAGCGCGGAATAGTACAGCGTGGAATTAGCGCCATACTTCGGGGTGGTGTCCGGATTGAACGCGCTTGGTATGTCGAGCCGGTCGAATTCCTTATTGGCCGCAGTGTCATTGCCTTGTAGGTCTGCGGCGTTGCCGCTGGCAGCCGGAAAACCGGACGGTGACGTGAGGCCAGGGCTCACCACAGAGTGCACCACCGATCCCTCCGGTCCCGCCGCGTTCCACATGGTACCTGTCGATGGGTTGGTTTGACCTGCAATCGGTTGGCCAGCCGGGTAATCAAACGGCTCGTAGATTAGTGTCCCGGCCGAAGCGGTCGGCACAAGAATTAGCGCAGCAAGTGCGCCGCATACGACGCCAAAGATCGAAATCTTCATTAGCTACTCCCAGAATCGAAGGTGAAGAGTTTTCGTCCAAAATCGATCTTAACGCGGCCCAACTACGATTGTCAAAGGTTTTCTCGCCTTTGCGTCCAGATTTCGCGTTTTTTTGATGCGGCCGCTTCCAAAACACCCTTCGTATGGGGACGGGCACCAACCTCTCCCCCTGGATATCGCTGCATGCATACCGGGGAAATGGGCCTTTTTTTGGTTCCCAACCCGCCCTTGCCGATTGACGGCATTTTGGCTATTTCTACGCGGCTTTTGCGCATTGCGATGCGGGGCAGCCGGTTGCGGCCGTCGGATGTGAACTTCGCAAGTGGCTCGGTCCGCATGTGGGCCGTCCGCCGTACCAATTCGCGGTGTGCTCCAAAGCGATCCCTTATCCAGTAGCCGTCTCGGCAAAATCGGCGAAGCGTCTTCCCGCGGCGAACAGGCCTTAATCCATTCGGAAACCGCACGTGTTTCAGCGCACCACCATCTTCGCGTTTCGATCGCCACGGCCGCGGTCGTTGCTACGCTGGCGAGCGTACCGCGGCAATCGTTTGCTCAGCAAATGCCCGGTGGCGGCATGCCCAACATGCCGAAATCGATGTTCGGCAAGAAGCCGGATAACCGCGACATTTCCGGGCCATCGCTGTCGGCCACCGATGAGCCGGTCGCCGATATCCGCGTTGTCGGCAATCGCACCATTCCCACGTCGCAAATACTCAATCAGCTTCAGACTCGCATTGGCCGGCCGTTCGATCCGGCACTCGTCCAGCGCGATGTTCGCAAGCTTGCGGCGCGAGGCTGGTTTGTCGATGTGCAGCCCACCTACGAGCAGGCTCCCCACGGGCGAATTGTGATCTTTAAAGTCGTCGAGCGGCCGGTGGTTCGTTACGTCTACTATGAGGGAAACTCCGGCATCCGCACCAAGAAGCTCGAGAAGGAAACCGGCCTCAAATTCGGTGGACCCGTCGATCCGTATGCCGTGCAAGAGGCCCGCCGCAAGCTGGTCGATCTCTACCACCGCAACGGTTACAACAACGTGCAGATCAGCGTTCTCGAAGGCGACAGGCCTAGCGACCAGGGCATCGTGTTCGTGATCAACGAGGGTACTTCGCAAAAGATTTGGAAGGTCGAGTTCGTTGGCAATGAATTTGTCAGCAGTCGCCGGCTCAAGACAAAGATCGAGTCCAAACCGCCGATCGCGTTGATCTTCAAGGGCTACGTCGATCGCGACCTGATCGAAGGCGATGTGAACCGCCTGACCGCGTTCTACCGCTCGTTTGGCTTCTTCCAGGCGAAAGTTGGCCGCGAGCTTCTGTTCGATGAAAAGAACAAGTGGATGACGCTCAGATTCGTGATCGACGAAGGGCCGCGATACCAGGTCGAAAGCGTAGAGTTTATCGGCAACAAGCTTTTTTCCAGCGATTCACTGGCGATGGGCGTCGAATTGAAACCCGACGCCACCAACGGTCCCGGCATTGAAAGGCTTTATCATTACGTGGTGCCCTTGCCGCCGGGCCCGCAGCCGTTTGTACAGGCCAAGATGAACGCCGATGTCGCCTGGCTCAAAGAGCTGTACGGCAGCCAAGGATACGTATTTGCCGACATCAAGGCCGAACCCATCTTTCTAGAAGAGCAGGGCAAGCTCAAGCTGATGTACCACATCGACGAAGGCAAGCGCTGGCGCGTTGGCAATATTTTTGTACACATCAACGGCGATAACCCGCACACGAAGATTCAGACCGCACTCAATCGACTTTCGATCCGATCCGGCGAAATTGCCGATATCCGAGAAATTCGCGCCAGCGAACGGCGGCTGCAGGCCAGCGGACTCTTCCTGGCCGACCCCGCACACGGCGTCATGCCGAAGATCACTTATCACATACCGGAGCTCGGCGATTCGGAAATGGCCAGAGGCAAGGCCGGCACGGGCTTCCGGGGCCAAAGTCCAGACGCGGACGGTGTCGTGGCAGTCGGACCGCCTGCCGCTACGGCGTCTCCTGGCCCGCCGCTCATTGCTCCGCCACATACGATCGCGGGGTCGGCTGGAGCTCAGCAACAACAGACGTATAAGATTCAATCTCCACCTGGCGTCAATCCGGGCGACGATCAAATCGACGTACATGTGTACTTCGACGACGACGCGGCTGGCGGCGTGCAATCCGCGGCGCCGGATCCGCCATCGCCTACCGCCCAGCGCTATGAGGTACGCCGCCCGCCATACGACGACGACAGCACGGCGCCAGAGCAAAGTCTTTCGGCGTCGGCAACCACTGCCCCCGCCGCGTATCCGACCACGCCGTACAATCCCATTCCGGCGAATCAGACCGGCGCCTCAAACGACACCAGCGCTTATCATCGACTTGTTATCCGTACACAAAGCCCGTATCAGCCGGTAACCGCGCCGGGCTACGCAACGCCAGCTTCAGGCAGTTACGCGCCGACCAGTTCAACCGCACCGGTAGCCGGCACTCAAACGGCAGCCGATCGATATTCGGCGGCCGGATACGGAGGGCAAAACGTTGGGGCGACCGGCCCGGACGCGACCGCTGCTGGCAGCAATCCCTACGCGGTCCGCCAGGCAGCGATCACCGAACCGCAGTTGCCACCTCAGTACGGCAGCCCACCTCCTGTATTCGCCCCGCCGCCGCCGGCCGCTCCCGCATTTGGCCCGCCGCCAATCGCCAGTTCAACCCCGGAACCGTTGCCGGCACCTCCGTATGCTGCCCCGGCTCCCGTCTATGGCCCAGCCCCCGTGTATGGTCCGCCCCCTTCCGGGCCCGCTCGCGTGCTTGGTCCCGACCCAAACATCACGCCCGTAACACCGCTGCCCACTGCGCCTTATCCGACCGAGCCGTTCGCACCGATGCTCACCGACCCGGCCGTAGATATGGACGTCGTATTGAGCGAAGCGCAGACGGGCCGGCTGATGCTGGGGGTCGCTGTCAATTCCGATGCGGGCCTGGTCGGCCAAATCTTGCTCGACGAACAAAGTTTCGATATCACGCGGCCGCCGACTAGCTGGGACGATTTCGTCAGCGGCCGGGCATGGCGCGGTGGCGGACAACGGCTGCGCATCGAGGCGGCGCCCGGCACGCAAGTGCAACGCTACCTCGTTAGTTTTCAGGAACCCTATCTATGGGACTCGCCGGTGAGCCTCGGCCTCAGCGGGTCGTTCTTCACCCGCCAGTATCGCGATTGGGATGAGCAGCGGACTGGCGGCCGCGTATCGCTCGGCTACCAGTGGGTCGAGAACGATCTCTCCACTGCCGTCGCGTACCGCGGCGAGGATGTCGAGATCAGCAACATCTCTGTCCCCATCCCCGAACTCACCGACGTGGTGGGGCACAATGCGGTACACGGCTTTAAGTGGTCCGTCGCCAACGATACGCGCGACAGCGCATTCCTGGCGACGGAGGGCCATTTCCTGCAATTGGAGCTGGAAGGAGTCGTCGGCAGTTTTCAGTACCCGCGGGCCATTCTCGATGCGCGCCAATATGTTCTGCTTAGCCAACGGCCCGATTTCTCAGGCCGGCACGTGCTCACACTATCGTCGCGGGTCGGCTTCTCCGGTAACGACACGCCGGTTTACGATCGTTTCTTCGCCGGTGGTTTTTCCACGCTTCGCGGCTTCGATTTCCGCGGCGCTTCGCCCGTGAAGAGCAATGTCCAAGTCGGCGGCGATTTCGAGCTGATCAACACGGTTGAATACCTGTTCCCACTCACGGCCGATGACGCGATCCATGGCGTAGCGTTCGTCGATTTCGGCACCGTCAACGAGAATGTCGCGCTAAATAATTTCCGCGTTGCGCCCGGCCTCGGCCTGCGGATTACCGTGCCGGCAATGGGCCCGGCGCCAATCGCGCTTGACTTCGCCTTCCCCGTCGCCAAGGCCGACACCGACAGCACTCAAGTATTCAGCTTCAACATCGGCCTGCAACGCTAATCGCCTCCGCGGACCGGCTCGTTTTGTGTAGTCCTCGGAGCAAAATGTGCCTGTTCCCTTCTCGGCTTCGAGTTCTTACTCCCAGCCCCGTGCTCGCTGCCCCCCCACTAGTAGCCACGCCGATACGAATACCGGCAGCATTCGCCATAATATCCGTCGTGCCATAGGACGCGCGGGTAATAGTGCTCCGCGCCGAACCAGCCCCAGCGGTATGTCTGCACCGGGAAGCCGTAACCATACCAGCCGCTGGCGGGCTCAATGGTAGAAGCAGCGCCGTGCGCCGCCTGTTGTCGGTGATAACAATACGACTCTTCGAGTACGCCGCAGCAGCGGAACGATGATTGCGCGTGAAAGGAAGGCGGCGGATCGTCACCGCCATCGGCCGCCAGACAATCGCCGCAAACCAACGCCTGGACAACAACGCCGATCGACCAACAAACGATCGTAGCGGCCCTACCGCCTACGAGCTGAGAAATGTCGCGCTCCATGATCTTGCCTCCATGCCAGGGAAACGTAGTTTTGCACGGCCGATCTCGGGCCGCCGCTAAGGAACAGGCGCCGGCAGAGCTTCGCCAGTCGATTTCGCAGCCGGCTTTTCCACCGGTTTTCCGGCCGAGCTCGATTGCTCGCCTTCGGGGCCACCGGGTACCATCGAGCTAGGACTTGCCGGATACTCCATCGGCACGTGGAGATCGGCATTGAATTGGGACCCACCTGGGCGTTGAAAAGGGGTCCACCGATTGAGTTGGGGAGCGGCCCGCGAGACCCCCACTGGTCTCGCGCGGCCGCTATCCGTTAGTTCAATTATTGGGTTCGAGTAAACTCTCCATTTTGTTGCGCGATTCGCGAATTTTTTTGCCGGTCGATTGCCCGAGAGTTACTTGCCCTTGGCGGTCCGCTTTTGTTTCATCGACTCCCGAAAGCGGTAGCTTTCACCATTCATCTCAAAGATTTCACAGTGGTGCGTCAGCCGATCCAACAGGGCAGCCGTCATCCGCTCGCCTTGGAACACCTGCTGCCATTCGCTGAAGGGCAAGTTGCTGGTGATGAGCAGACTCGACCGCTCATAACGATCGGCGAATACCTGGAACAGCAGTTCCGCTCCGCTGCGATTGAACGACAGGTAACCAAGCTCGTCGCAGATCAAGAGCTCGAGCTTGTCGAGTTGCTTCAAGAACCGCTCGAGCTGGTATTGCTTCTGCATCTCCTCCAGGCGGTTGACCAGTGCGGCAGCGGTAAAGAAGCGAACACGTTTACCTAGTCGGCAGGCGGCCAGGCCCAAGGCGACGGCCAAGTGTGTTTTTCCCGTTCCCGAGCTGCCCAACAGACAACAGTTCTGCCGCTGGTCGATCCAGCCGCAGCGGGCCAGCTCCAGGATCTTGGGCTTCGAGAGGCTGGCGGCCGCGCTAAAGTCAAAGGCATCGAGATCTTTCAGCACCGGGAAGCCCGCCTGTTTAATGCGCAGCCGCGAGCGCATTGGCACTGCGGGCCGTTAGTTCCAATTCGGTCAACCGCAAGAGATATTCGAGGTGGTCCTGATTGCTGCTCGCGGCCTCCCCGGCCAGCTTGCCATGTTCGGCCAGCATGGTCGGCAACCGCAGCGCCTTGAGGTTCGAGCGAAGAGCAGGGACGTTTCTTTCTGAGCCATGGTCTTCTCCTCCGTGAGAGAGTAACGAGTCAAATCGGCGCAAGTCCGGCAGCGGAACCTGCACCTGGGGAATCGAGAGGGGCTGCCCATTGAGATTCGTAAATGGATCGTGGGCGAAGCGCAGGTGCTCGCAGCGCCGGCAATTCGCTCGGCCGTGATGACACCGTCGCCGCGGCAGGCCTGGATCGCCTGTTCCACGCGCGAGAGCGGGTGCTCCGCCAAGAGCTGCAGCACGCGGATAAATTGCCGGCGCCGGGCAACGATCCGTGGCGTGTTTCGAAACGCTCGCGCAACTGGGTAAACGCCGCCGGCAGACGCCAATTGCGATAGACGTCCGTGTGATCGAGATAGGCTGGCTTCACTCCCAGCGTGGACAGGTAGTGCAGCGGATCGAGCACTTGCTCGCCGTGGCCGTAGGATCGCTCGTGCCGGGCAATTCGCTGACCATCGCGAACCACCTCGATGCAATCGACGTATGCTTTTACCGTGACCGTGGTGAAGGCATGCCGCCGCGGTACGCTGTAGCGGTTCTTCTCCCAGGCGACCGTCTGGTACTTGTCGACCTGGCGGACCTCCGTCACCGCGGCGTCGAACCAGCGAAGGGGGACCGGCAAGGCACTGGCCCACTCGAGCGCGAAGCGTCGCCGATCGTTTCGCTTTGGCCCGTAATCGTCCGCTCCAAGTCTCGCCGGCAACACTCAAGCAGGAAGACATTCAGCTCAGTCAGATCTTTCACCCGAGGAACCGGCGTCGCCCACCGGCGCTCGAGCAGCTTCACCCGGTTCTCGACGTGCGGCTTTTCATTGCCGCGAGCTGGCAGGCAGAAGAGCGGCTCGAAGTTGTAGTGACTCACGAGCGCCTGCCAGCGCTGGTTCAATTCTCGCTGTCGGCCACCGAGGATCGTGGTCGCGACTGTTTTCGGGTTGTCCCCCCACAGTTCCTTGGGCACGGCATCAAAAAACTCGAACGCCGCCACCGTACCGTGCAAGATCGCTTCCGTCTTTTCGCTCGGCAGCGGGATCGCGAACGTGGCGTTCGACCAAGCCCACGTCATGAGCAGGATCGGAACAGGCCGGCGGCCGTCCGGGAAGTCGACCCAGATCAGCCCGAAGTCGCTCTCGGCCCATTGGCCTGGCTCGTACGATAAAGGGAGGAAGGTTTCGCGACGCCGGCCTCGCTTCGTCGCAACGTCCCTCCGCACCTGGTCGTCGCCGCCAACATACTGCTCCTCGTCGCGCAGCCGCCGGAAGAGCTTCGCCCCCGTATGACGTTGCTTGCGAGGCGCTCTCATCTAGGGCGAGAATCGCGTCGATCCATTGCTCGTGCGGCGCGTAGACCCGCCGTGGTCGCGGCTGCGCCAGCATCTACGGCCGCGGCTCGCCTCCGCGGGCCTCCCGGATCTTCCGTCGCGAATGCCCGTATGTCCGGGCAATCTCACGAATGCTCATGCCATCGCGATAAGCACGACATATCCTGCCGTATTCCTCCACCTTTAGCATCCTTGACTCCGCTTTGCTGAATTCCCTAGTTTCAAAAAACCAGGAATCCAGCTTACGAAGATCTGTGGGGTGGGCCCCTTTTCAATGCCGATTCCGGACCCCAGGTG